>DASTYC010000040.1:0-383406 GCA_035765195.1 Streptosporangiaceae bacterium | reverse complement strand
TCAGTTCCGGGAGGGGACGAATCTCAAGGCGTGGCTGTATCGGATCTTGACCAATACGTTCATCAACTCCTATCGCAAGCGTCAGCGCGAGCCGCGGCAGTCGGTGACGGAGGAGGTCGAGGACTGGCAGTTGGCGCGGGCGGAGTCGCATACCTCGAGTGGGTTGAAGTCGGCCGAGGCGGAGGCGCTGGAGCATCTGCCGGATTCTGATGTGAAGCGGGCGTTGCAGGACCTGCCGGAGGAGTTCCGGATCGCGGTGTATCTGGCCGATGTCGAGGGGTTTGCTTATAAGGAGATCGCCGACATCATGGGCACCCCGATCGGTACGGTGATGTCACGCCTGCACCGCGGCCGGCGAATGCTGCGCTCCTCCCTGGAAAGCTACGCCCGCGAGCACGAGCTGGTGTGAGGCGGTCGGCGCCGCGCACCGCGCGCCGCGTTTGCCCGCCCCACGGAGGGTACGCGGGCAGATATGGATGTCTCATTCCTGCGACCGTTGTACGAACGTCCCGGACCGTATGCGTCCCTGTACGCCGACCTGACGCGTACGACCGAGGAGGTCCCCAAGGCGCCCGAGCTGCGGTGGCGCGCCCTGCGCGAGGATCTGGCGGCGCAGGACATCGCGGCCGAGACCCGGCGCGCGGTGGCGGACGCGGTGGAGCGGGAGCTGGACCGGCACTGGTCGGGCGGTCTGGCCGTCTTCGCCGCCCACGGCGAGGTGGTGCTGGCCGAGCGGCTGCCGGCCGCCCCGCGCCGGCCGTTCGCCCATGTGGCGCCGCTGCCGCACGTCCTGCCGCTGCTCGCGCAACGCGGAGAGCAGGTCCCGCACCTGGTCGCGGTCGTCGACCGCACCGGCGCCGAGGTGTCGGGCGTGTCCGCCGACGGGCGCCGGGTCGGCTTCGACGTCCGCGGCGACGCGGACTATCCGCTGCGGAAGGTGTCGGCGGGCGACTGGAACCAATCCCGCTTCCAACGGGCGGCCGAGGAGAACTGGCGGTCCAACGCCAAGAAGGTCGGCCGCGAGGTCGAGCAGGCGGCCCGGCGCTACGCCCCCGAGGTGGTGGTGATCGCCGGGGACGTACGGGCCCGTACCGCCGTCATGGAGGAGCTGCCCGCCCCGCTGCTGGAGCGCGCGGCGGAGACCACTGAGTCGGCGGATCACGCGGACGCCGAGATCGGCCGTCTCGTGGAGCTGAAGGCCGCCGAGCACGTCATGGCCGCCGTCGCCCGGTTCGAGGAGGAGCGGGCGCACCGGGGCCGGGAGGCAGAGGGCCTGGGACCGGTGGCCGCCGCCCTGCGCCGCGGCCAGGTCGGCACGCTCCTGCTGGCCGACAACGCGGACGCGGAGGACCGGCTGTGGATCGGGCCGGAGCCTGGGCACGTGGCGACCTCTCCCGACGAGCTGAGCGAGCTCGGCGTCGCCGAGCCGGCCACCGACCGCGCCGACGCCGCGCTGGTCCGCGCCCTCGTCGCGACGGACGGCGACCTGCTGGTGACGCCGCCCGACGGGCTGGACGCAGAGTCCCGCGTGGCCGCCCTCTTGCGCTACGTCGACGAGAGCACCCCGCACTGAGCCCGCGGAACCGGTGAGACCTGGGACGCGTCTGAGGTTGACCATGCATGTAACCGGCACCGTCGTCATCGTCGCCGGATTGCTCGCCGCTGGCTGCGCGGCGACCGGGACATCGTCATCGTCATCGTCATCGCCGCCGGCCGGCGGCTCGAGCGCGCCCAGCGCGCCGGGCTCAGCCGTCCCGTCCGCCGCGTCGCCCGCGAGCGGCGAGAGCGCCGCCGCCGGCCGGCCGGCGCGCTGCCACACCGGGCAGCTCGCCGGCCGGGTCCGCATGCTGGACGCGGCGGCCGGCAACCGCTACGCGGCGTTGGTCTTGACCAACACCTCAGCCGCCGCCTGCCGTACCTACGGCTACGTGGGGCTGCAGCTCACGGGCGCCGACGGCGCGAAGCTGCCCACGTCAGTGAGCCGCGAGAGCCGCCCCGGGCCGCACGGCATCACGCTGCGGCCGGGCGGCAGCGCGTGGGCGCGCATCCATTGGACGGTGGCGTCCGGGCCAGGCGAGCCCGCAGCCGGGCCGTGCGAGCCGCAACCGGCGCGGCTGCTGGTCATCCCGCCCGACGAGCGGACGCAGCTTGCCGCCCGCTGGCCGGCCGGCCCCGTCTGCGATCACGGCAAGATCTTCGTGACCGCGCTGAGCCTGGGAACGGGTTAACTCCACTCAGGGCATTCGGGCGGCGGCGGACCCTCGTCCTGGACGAGTCGCGCGAAGACGGTGAAGCGGGCGACGAGATCAGGCGACTCCCGCCGCAGCCGGTTTTCGATATTGGCCAGCACCCGTTCTTGCCGCCCCGGCGACATCATCGCTTCTCCTCTCGCACGCCCATTCGTCATGCGCGTACCCGCGGATCGACGGTCCATGCGGCCCCCGGCGACCGCGATCGCAACGGGTGGCGCGGACTCCAGTAAGCTGCCTGACCGGAGGTGCCTGGGTCCTGGTGGGCTCCCTGGTCTTCAAAACCAGTGGACGGCGCTCAGCGTCGTCGGCGGGTTCGATTCCCGTGCGCCTCCGCCACCAGTCCCACCGCCGATAATCCCGCTCCCAGCTGCGAAGACGCTGACAGCGACTGCTCGGCGCGGACTTCCGACGATCCTCGGCGCCCTACGGTTCGCTGTATGCGTTTCGATGAGCTGGAGAGCGGTGTTGTGGGGGTCGATCTAGCCCTCGGCGAGTGCCACAGCCGATCCATCGGTGGGCGTTATGATTGATATATCCCCCTGTGAACCATTTGAAGGGGGGAAAGATGTCGACAAGTCAGCCGTACGGACCGCCGCCGGGGGCGCCGCCGAGTCAGCAGAAGACGAACGGCCTCGCCGTCGCTTCCTTGATCTTGGGCATCCTCTGGGTGTGGTGGGTAGGCAGCGTACTGGCTGTGATCTTCGGGCACGTGGCCCTTTCCCAGATCAAGAAGACCGGTGCCGCGGGCCGGGGCCTCGCCGTGGCCGGCCTGGTGCTGGGCTATATCGGCATCGGCATCGCACTTCTCGTCAGCGTGGTCATGCTGGCCCCCGGCAACGGCGACAACACGGACTCCGGCGCGCCCGCACCCCAGGAATCCATGAGCACAGTAGGGCCTGCCTCAAAGCCGTCGCAGTCCATCCCTGGCGATGGCACCTTCCGCGTGCCGCAGGACGTGCAGCCGGGCACGTACCGCACCCCCGGGGGTGAACCTTGTTACTGGGCGCGACTGCGGAACCTGTCGGGCGACCTTGACTCGATCCTGGCGAACGGGAATCCCACTGGTCCCACGACGGTGACGATTCGCAGCACCGACAAGGGCTTCGAGACGACTGGCTGCGACGACTGGCAGAAGGTCGGCTGATCATTTCGTCGGTGCCTCCTCGCCCGCGCTGTGGCGCATTCGGTGGTGCTTCGGGATCCTGGCGTGATGACAGCGCGCGGCGGTTCGGATCAGCCCGCCGATGAGGCATGGGCCTGGACCCGGGAGACCATCACCGCGATCGCCGGAGCCGTGACTCTGGCTGCCGTAGTGGTCTTCGGTGCGCTCACCGTCGCCTACGACAAGTTCTACGGGGAGCTCGGACTGTCCCCGGGCGATGTCGGGCTCCAGTACGGCAAGACGCTGGGCGGAACAGCGGCCACCGCCATCATCGCGGTCACTGTCGTCTCGGCGTTGACTGCGACGGCGATCTTCCTTCTGGAGTGGCACCGGGTGATCCGGCTGAAGCGCTGGATCTGGGCACGGCCCGGTAGGCGATTGACCGGGACCGGGGTCCTGCTGGTCCTCGTCATGATCGGGGTGGGCGCGGTTGCGTTCGCGACCCGGCTCCCCGGACCGGCGGTAATGGTGTCGATCGTGGCGCTGGCAGTGTTCCTTGTCCATCCTGCGGTCGAATGGGAGCGGCACTCGCAGCGAAACACGCTGGCCGGTGTGGTGGCCTGCCTCGTCACGGTCGCCGCGCTGTTCAATGGCCTTGAAGAGGTGGCCAACTACTACGCCGGGCAGGTTAAGAACGGACGGTGGGTCGAGGCGCCGGAGTTCGCCGGCTTCAACCTGTTCGTGGTGCGTGCCATGCCGGTGACCGTGGAACCGATAACGACCACGGCCGGGTCCGGCCTCGACCTTCGTCCGGGGAACTACTTCTACCTCGGCCAGGCCAATTCGATGGTGGTCCTGTATGAGCAGAGCCGCCAGGCCGCCGTCATGCTGCCCGCGACCCAGGTGCGGTTGACCGTTTTGAACTGCGAAACCCGGCAAGCCAGAGATCCGCGCTGCCGCTGACGTCGTCGTGGGAGCCGGATCGCGGGTTGGGTGTGCTCTCGAAACGCGTCGAGGATCCGGTATGCGAAGACCCAGGTTGCGAGGGCTGGGATCTCGTTGGGGGTGCGCCCCACGGAATGAGGCTATTCCGCCGAGCGCATCCAAGCGATGCGCCCGCCAGTCCCGCCGCCTGCGGCGGAGGACATTGGACGCCGGAGCGGGCGTTGCGCCGCCGAGCAGGCGGGGCGCATGGGTGATGTCCACTTCCATGTCCACGAGCCGCTGGCGCGCGGACCGGGAGGCTCGCCTGGCTCCGGCGCGCCGCGCCGGGAGTACTGACTTCGGACTTGTGCCTGGACCGGGTGGCGGGGGTGGGATGCCCGCAGATGCGTGGAACATGCCGGTTGGTGATGGCGGGGCGAGGAGTGGGTGTGCGGTGGAATGATGAGCGTGATGGATCCGCGGCGACGCATTCCGCGCACCGACGTCGTGCTCGACGACCCCCAGGTCGTCGAGGCGGCACGCGGTGTCGGCCGGACGACGGTGAAGACGATAGTGGCGGCCGTGCAGGAGCGCGCCCGCACCGGCGAGATCGCGCCCGACGAGGTGGTCGCGGCCACTGTGTCGGCGCTCGCCCGCCGCGGGTTGCGGCCGGTCGTCAACGCCACCGGGGTGATCGTTCACACCAACCTCGGCCGGGCGCCGTTGTCGAGCGCCGCCACGGCGGCGGTGTCGGCCGCCGCCGGTCCCACCGACGTGGAGTTCGACCTCGACACCGGCGAGCGGGCGCGGCGCGGGCGGACGGCGCTGGCGGTGCTCGCCGCCGCCGTGCCCGACGCGCAGGACGTGCACGTCGTCAACAACAACGCGGCAGCGCTGGCGCTGGCCGCGACCGCGCTGGCCGCCGGCCGGGAGATCATCATCAGCCGCGGCGAGATGGTGGAGATCGGCGACGGATTCCGCCTGCCCGACCTGCTGCAGTCGACCGGCGCGCGACTGCGCGAGGTCGGCACCACCAACCGGACCACCGCCCGCGACTACGCCGCGGCGATCGGCGCCGAGACCGGGTTCGTGCTCAAGGTGCACCCCTCCAACTTCCGCCTGGAGGGCTTCACCGCGGCGGCGCCGGTGGCCGAGTTGGCCGCGCTGCCCGTCCCGGTGGTGGTCGACATCGGCTCGGGGCTGCTCACGCCCGAGCCGCTGCTGCCCGACGAGCCCGACGCGGCGTCGGCGTTGCGCGCCGGGGCGGCGCTGGTGACGGCGAGCGGCGACAAGCTCCTCGGCGGCCCGCAGGCCGGTCTCATCTTCGGCCGCGCCGACCTGGTGACGCTGCTGCGGCGGCATCCGCTGGCCCGGGCGTTCCGGGTCGACAAGCTGACGTTGGCGGCGCTCGAGGCCACCGTCCGCGACGAGGCGCCGCCGGTGCTGCGGGCGCTGCGGGCCGACCCGGCCGCCCTCCGGCATCGGGCGGAGCGGCTGGCGCGGCGGCTGACGGCCGTCGGCGCCGAGGTCGTGGACAGCGTGGCCGCGGTGGGCGGCGGGGGAGCGCCGGGCCACGAGCTGCCCAGCGTCGCGCTCGCGCTGCCCGAAGCGCTCGCCCGGCCGCTGCGTCTCGGCGATCCGCCCGTGGTCGGGCGGGTGTTGCGCGGCCGGCTGCTGCTCGACCTGCGTACGGTCCCGCCCGATCAAGACGACACGCTCGCCGCGGCGGTGCTGACATGTTCGTGATCGCCACCGCCGGCCACGTCAACCACGGGAAGTCCACGCTGGTCAAGGCGCTGACGGGGATGGAGCCCGACCGCTGGGCCGAGGAGCGGCGCCGCGGGCTGACCATCGACCTCGGCTTCGCCTGGACGACGCTGCCATCGGGGCGGCGGCTGGCCTTCGTCGACGTGCCCGGCCACGAGCGGTTCATCACCAACATGCTGGCCGGGGCCGGTCCCGCGCCCGCCGTGTTGTTCGTGGTGGCGGCCGACGAGGGGTGGCGGCCGCAGTCGGCCGAGCACCTCGCGGCGCTCGACGCGCTCGGCGTCGGGCACGGGGTGCTCGCCGTCACCCGCGCCGACCTCGCCGACCCCGAGCCCGCCCTGCGCGAAGCCCGCGAGCACCTGGCGCGCACGACGCTCGCCGGCATCCCCGAGGTGGCGGTGAGCGGGCAGAGCGGGCTAGGCATCCCCGAACTCATCGCCGCCCTCGACGACCTCGCTGCCGCGGCGCCCGTCCCCGATGCCGCCGCGCCGGTCCGGCTGTGGATCGACCGCGCCTTCACCATCCGCGGCGCCGGGACGGTCGTCACCGGCACGCTCACCGCGGGCACGTTGCGGTCGGCCGACGAGCTCGTGCTCGCCGGGCCCGACGACCCGGCGCGGGTGCGGGTACGCGGCCTGCAGACGCTGCGCGAAAGCGCGGATGAGGCGCCGGCCCCGGCGCGGGTCGCGGTCAACCTGCGCGGGGTCCCCCGTGCCGAGATCACCCGCGGCATGACGCTGCTGACCCCGGGCGCCTGGCTGACCACCGACGCGCTGGACGTACGGCTCGGCGGCGGCCCGGCCGCGCCCGAACCACGAGAGCAAGGGGACCCGGCCGAGCGCCGCTCCCACGGGCGGGAAGGGGTCTTCCACATCGGCTCGGCCGCGGTGCCCGCCCGGCTGCGCGTGCTCGGCGGCGACATCGCGCGCCTCGCCCTGAGCCGCGCGCTGCCGCTGCGCATCGGCGACCGCGGGCTGCTGCGCGGCGCCGACGGCGGCATCGTCCGGGTCGACGTGCTCGACGTGCGCCCGCCCGACCTGACCCGGCGCGGGACGGCGGCGGCGCGGGCGCGCGAACTGGCGGCCGGCACGCCGACCGCGGCCGACCTGCTGCGCCGCCACGGCGTGCTGCGCCGCGGCGAGCTCACCGCGATGGGCGTGGCCACCAACGCGAAGCCGGTGGCCGACGACTGGCTCGCCGACCCGGACCACTGGGAGAGGCTGGCCAAGCGGCTGCGCGCGCTGGTCGCCGAGCACGCGGCCCGGCATCCCCTCAACCCGGCCATCCCCGTCGACGCCGCCCGCACCTCCCTCGGCCTGCCCGCGCGGGCGCTCGTCGAGGCGCTGGTCCGGCCGCCCCTCCGGCTGGCGGAGGGACGGATCAGCGCACCTGGGTCCGGGCTGCCCAGGCACGTGCTCGTCGCCGTCGACAAGATCCGGGCCGAGCTGTCCGCCGCGCCCTACCGCGCCCCCGCCGCCGAACGGCTCAAGGATCTCGGGCTCACCGACGCCGCGCTGGCGGCGGCCGCCCGCGCCGGCCTGCTGTTGCGGATCGCCGAGCAGGTCGTGCTGGCCCCCGGCGCCGACGCCGCTGCCGGCGCCGTGCTCGCCGAGCTGCCCCAGCCGTTCACCGTCAGCGACGCCAGGATGGCGCTCGACACCACGCGCCGCGTCGCCGTCCCGCTGCTCGAACACCTCGACGCCCAGGGCGTGACCCGCCGGATCGATCCCGACCGGCGGATTGTCGTGCATGGACCTCCGGTACGGGGGTAGGCGTCCGGACGGACGTGGCCGGCGCGCGGCGGCCGCTCGCTGGCCGACCGCATGACCGCGCGATGACCGCAGCATGATGACGTCGTTACCGGAGCGGGAGGTGTGCGCATGGGAGTCGGCGACTGGGTCCGATCGTGGCCGGTGTACCGGCAGCTGACCGGACCCGACCCCAGCGGCCGCGGGGCGGCCGCGCGCAGTCCGCACACCGACGGACTGCGCTCCCGGGTGGCCGCGGCCGACAAGGTCGTTCGGTCCGTCTGCCCCTACTGCGCGGTCGGCTGCGGCCAGCGCGTCTTCGTCAAGGACGGCGCCGTCACGCAGATCGAGGGCGACCCCGACTCGCCGATCTCCCGCGGCCGGCTGTGCCCCAAGGGCTCGGCCAGCCTGCAGCTGACCACCGGGCCGGCGCGCCGCTACGACGTGCTGTACCGGCGCCCGTACGGGACGGAGTGGGAGCGGCTCGACCTCGACACCGCGATGGACATGATCGCCGATCGGGTGATCGCCGCGCGGCGCGACCGCTGGGAGTGGAACGATCCGGCCGGGGATGACGACGACGGGCCGCGCGTCCGGCGCACCCTCGGCTTCGCCAGCCTGGGCGGGGCGACGCTCGACAATGAGGAGAACTACCTCATCAAGAAGCTGTTCACCGCGCTCGGCGCCATCCAGATCGAGAACCAGGCGCGGATTTGACACTCCGCCACCGTCCCCGGTCTGGGGACCAGCTTCGGGCGCGGCGGCGCCACCACCTTCCAGCAGGACCTGCAGAACTCCGACTGCATCGTGATCGAGGGCTCGAACATGGCCGAGTGCCATCCGGTCGGGTTCCAGTGGGTCATGGCCGCGAAGGCGCGCGGCGCCAAGGTCGTCCACATCGATCCGCGGTTCACCCGCACCAGCGCGCTCGCCGATCTGCACGTGCCGCTCCTGGCGGGCTCCGACATCGCCTTCCTCGGCGGCATCGTCAACTACGTCCTGCAGGAGGAGAAGTACTTCAAGGAGTACGTGCTCGCCTACACCAACGCCGCCACGATCATCTCCGAGGACTTCCAGGACACCGAAGACCTCGACGGGGTGTTCTCCGGGCTCGACGAGCGGTACCGCCACTACGACTTCCATAGCTGGCGCTACGAGGGCATGGACGTCTCGCAGCCGACCGGCGAGCAGGACCAGGAGTACGAAGAACGCACCCGGCGGGGCGCGTCCACGAGGGAGGCGGCCCGCGGGGAGGCGCACGGCTCCGGCGGCGCCGGCGCGTCCGGCGACCTGCGCACCGACGACACGCTGCGGCATCCGCGCTGCGTCTTTCAGGTGCTCAAGCGGCATTTCTCCCGCTACACCCCCGAGATGGTCGAGCGGATCTGCGGCATCCCGCGGGAGACCTTCCGCGAGGTCTGCGAGCTCGTCACCGCCAACTCGGGGCGCGAGCGCACGACCGCCTTTGTCTACTCTGTGGGCTGGACCCAGCACACGATCGGCGTGCAGTACATCCGGACCGCGTCGATCCTGCAGGCCCTGCTCGGCAACATCGGCCGGCCGGGCGGCGGCATCCTCGCGCTGCGCGGCCACGCCTCCATCCAGGGCTCGACCGACATCCCCACCCTGTTCAACATCCTGCCCGGCTACATCCCGATGCCGCACGCCCACCAGAACCAGGACCTCGACGCCTTCATCAAGGCCGAGGGGGCGGACAAGGGCTACTGGGGGAACATGCGCTCCTACCTGGTCAGCCTGCTCAAGGCGTGGTGGGGCGAGGCGGCCACGGCCGACAACGACTTCTGCTTCGACTACCTGCCCCGGCTCACCGGCAGCCACAGCACCTACGAGACCGTGCACGCGCAGCTCGACGGCACCTGCAAGGGCTACTTCCTGCTGGGGGAGAACCCCGCGGTCGGCTCGGCGAACGGGCGGCAGCAGCGGCTCGGCATGGCCGCGCTCGACTGGCTGGTGGTGAGGGACTTCTCGCTGATCGAGAGCGCGACGTGGTGGCAGGACGGCCCGGAGATCGAGACCGGCGAGCTGCGCACCGAGGACATCGCCACCGAGGTGTTCTTCCTGCCGGCCGCCGCGCACACCGAGAAGTCGGGCAGTTTCACCAACACCCAGCGGCTGCTGCAATGGCGCACGCAGGCGGTGGAGCCGCCCGGCGACGCGCGCAGCGACCTGTGGTTCATCCACCGTCTCGGCCGGCTGATCCGCGACAAGCTGCGCGATCCGGGCTACCGCGACCGGATGGGCCTCGACGCGGACGGGCGCGGAGCCGAGCGCGACCGCCCGGTCCTCGATCTGACCTGGGACTATCCGACGGTCGGCGACAACGGGGAACCCGACGCCGAGGCGGTGCTTGCCGAGATCAACGGCCGGTCCGCCGACGGCACGCCGCTCAGCTCCTACGAGCAGCTCAACGGAGACGGCTCGACGTCGTGCGGGTGCTGGATCTACTGCGGCGTGTACGCCGACGGGGTCAACCAGGCCGATCGGCGCAAGCCCGCCGCCGAGCAGGACTGGGTGGCGCTGGAGTGGGGGTGGGCCTGGCCGGCCAACCGGCGCATCATCTACAACCGCGCCTCCGCCGATCCCGACGGCCGGCCGTGGAGCGAGCGCAAGGCCCTGATTCGCTGGGACGCCGCCCAGGGCACATGGGTCGGACCCGACGTCCCCGACTTCAAGGCCACCAAGCCGCCCGACTTCCGCCCGGAGCCCGACGCCACGGGACCGGACGCGCTCGGCGGCACCGACGCGTTCATCATGCAGGCCGACGGCAAGGCGTGGCTGTACGCGCCCGCCGGGCTCGTCGACGGCCCCCTGCCGACGCACTACGAGCCGCAGGAGTCTCCGTTCGACAACCCGCTGTACGGGCAACGGCGCAACCCGGCCAGGCAGCTGATCCCGGAGGACAAGGAGCCGTTCCAGCCGAGCGGCGAGGCCCCAGGCGCCGAGGTGTTCCCGTACGTCACCACCACCTACCGGCTCACCGAGCACCACACCGCGGGCGGGATGTCCCGGTGGCTGCCGTATCTGGCGGAGCTGCAGCCGGAGTTCTTCTGCGAGATCTCGCCCGAGCTGGCCCGCGAGCGCGGCCTCGACCACCTGGGCTGGGCCACGATCGTCAGCGCCCGCGCCGCCATCGAGGCACGCGTGCTGGTCACCGAGCGGATGACGCCGATCACCGTGCACGGACGGCGGGTCCACCAGATCGGCCTGCCCTACCACTGGGGCCGCAACGGCATCAGCGTGGGCGACTCGGCGAACGACCTCGCGCACATGGCGCTCGATCCCAACACCCACATCCAAGAGGTCAAGGCGCTCGCCTGCGACATCCGGCCGGGGCGCCGCCCGCGCGGGCCGGCGCTGCGGGAGTTGCTGGACGCCTACCGGCGCCGTGCCGGCATCACCTACGAGACGGGGAGGGAGATGTGACCGCCACCGCCGATCCGGCCGCCGACCCGGCCGCCGACCCGGCCGTCGACCCCTCCGGTGAGTCCGGCTACTCCGACCACCCGCCGCGGATGGGTTTTTTCACCGACACCTCGGTGTGCATCGGCTGCAAGGCGTGCGAGGTCGCCTGCAAGGAGTGGAACGCCATCCCCGAGGACGGCCTCGACCTCACCGGCATGTCCTACGACAACACCGTCGGGCTCGGCGCGTCCACCTGGCGGCACGTCGCGTTCGTCGAGCAGCGGCGTCCGCTCGCCGGCCCCGATCCCGGGGCGTCGTCCGCCGCCGCCGACCTCGACGTCGACGTGCTCGAGCTTGCCGCGCAGGCCGACGAAGGCCCGGGGCGGCCCGGCGAGCTGCGCTGGCTGATGTCGAGCGACGTGTGCAAGCACTGCACGCACGCGGCCTGCCTCGACGTCTGCCCGACCGGTTCGCTGTTTCGCACCGAGTTCGGCACGGTCGTCGTCCAGGAGGACATCTGCAACGGCTGCGGCTACTGCGTCCCGGCCTGCCCGTACGGGGTGATCGACCGGCGCGCGGACGACGGCCGGGCGTGGAAGTGCACGTTGTGTTACGACCGCATCGGCGACGGCCTGGAGCCGGCCTGTGCGCAGGCCTGCCCGACCGACTCGATCCAGTTCGGCCCGCTCGACGAGCTTCGCGAGCGCGCCGCCGGACGGGTGCGCACGCTGCACGCGGCCGGGGTCGACGACGCCCGCCTGTACGGCGCCGACCCGGGCGACGGCGTGGGCGGTGCCGGCGCCTTCTTCCTGCTGCTGGACGAGCCCGAGGTCTACGGGCTGCCGCCCGATCCCGTCGTGACCACCCGCGACCTGCCCGCCATGTGGCGCCGCGTCGCCGTGGCCGCGGCCGGACTCCTCGGCGCGGCGGCGGTGGCCTGCATGACCGGGCGGAACGGCACGGGCACGGGCGGGCGGTAGGGCCGGCGGCCCGCAAAGCTCTTCCCGTGGGTAGGACGACGACGAAGCTTTGGAGGTGCGATGGGCATGGGCGAGACCGACCGGCCGGGCGGGGCCCCACCGGATCGTGACGCGCTGCCGGGCGTCGCGGCGGGCCGCGACCGGCCCTGGTCCCGGCACCGGGCGCGCCATAGGCGCGGGCGCGGCGGCGAGCGGCCGATGGTGCCCAAGGCCGAGTTCACCTCCTACTATGGGCGGCCGGTGATCAAGCGGCCGGTTTGGAACTCCCTCGACATCGCCGGCTATCTCTTCCTCGGCGGGCTCGCCGGGGCCTCCTCGGTGCTCGGCGCCGGGGCGGACCTCACGGGCCGTCCCACGCTCGCGCGCGGCGCCAAGGTGGGGGCGGCGGGCGCCCTCGGCCTCGCGGCCGTCGCGCTCGTCCACGACCTGGGCCGGCCGGCGCGGTTCCTCAACATGCTGCGCGTGGTCAAGCCCAGCTCGCCGATGAGCGTCGGCTCGTGGTTGCTGGCCGCGTACGGCCCGCTGGCGGCGGGGGCGGCTGCCTCGAGCGTCACCGGGTGGCTGCCCCGGGCGGGGCGGTTGGCCACGCTGGGCGCGGCCGCGACCGGCCCGCTGGTGGCCGCGTACACGGCGGCGTTGATCAGCGACACCGCGGTGCCGGCCTGGCACGAGGCCTACCGGGAGATGCCGTTCGTCTTCGTCGGGTCGGCGGCCACCGCGGCGGGCGGGCTCGGCCTGCTCGTCGCCCGAGCGCCCGAGAACGGACCGGCCTGCGGGTTCGCCGCCGCCGGTGCCGCCACCGAGCTGACGGCCGTACGGCTGCTGAAGCGGCGGCTCGGCGTCGTTGGCGAACCCTACGAAACCGGACGGTCCGGCAGGCTGCTGCGTGCCGCCGAGACCCTCAGCGCGGCCGGTCTCGGCTGTGCGCTGCTGGGCCGGCGCAGCAGGGCGCTGTCGGCCCTGTCCGGCGCGGCGCTGCTGGCGGGTTCCGCGGCCAGCCGGTTCGGCATCTTCGAGGCGGGTCTGGTCTCCGCCGACGATCCCAAGTACACCGTGCTGCCCCAGCGCGACCGCCTCCGCGGGGCGGCCGGAGCGGCCCGCTGACGTCAGCGGGCTCAGCAGCGGACTCAGGGAAGCGGGGCTCAGAGGCGGGGCTCAGCGGGCCGCGGCGGGCGCCTCGAGGGCCGACAGGGGAGCGGCGATCTCCTCCAGGGAGCGGCCGGCCGCCTCCACGCCGATGACCACTTCCACCAGGCCGGCCGCCATCATCAAGCCGGCCCCGAGGAGATATCCGTACATCACCTGGGTGGCCGAGCCGCTCTCGATGAGCCGGCCGAACAGCAGCGGGCCGATGGCCCCGCCGAGCCCGGTGCCGACCGCGTAGAACACAGCGATCGCCATCGCCCTGATCTCGAGCGGGAAGATCTCCGACACGGTCAGGTAGGCGGCGCTCGCGCCGGCCGAGGCGAGGAAGAAGACCGCCACCCAGCAGACGGTCAGGGTCGTCGCGGTGAGCGCGCCGCCGCGGAAAAGCAGCGCGGTCACCACGAGCAGGGCGCCGGAGCCCAGGTAGCTGGTGGAGATCATGGCACGTCGGCCGACCGAGTCGAACAGTCGGCTCAACAGGAACGGGCCGAGGAAGTTCCCGAGCCCGATCGGGATGAGATACCAGCCCACCCGGGCCGCCGGCACGTCGAAGAACGTGTCCAGCACCAGCGCGTAGGTGAAGAAGACGGCGTTGTAGAGGAAGGCCTGGCCGATGAAGAGCGCGAGGCCCAGCCCCGACCGGCGGGCATGCCGTCGCAGCATCGTCGAGACGACAAGGCCGAAGCCCACCGCGCGACGCTGGCGGATCCTGATGCTGTCGGCGGGCCCGTCGAGGCGCGCGCCGGTCTGTGCGGCGACCTGCGCCTCGATGTCGCCGACCACGGCCTCGGCCTCGCGTTCCCGGCCGTGGATGAACAGCCACCGCGGGCTCTCCGGCACCATCCGCCGGACGAACAAGATGCCGATGCCCAGCAGCGCGCCGATGCCGAACAGGATCCGCCAGCCGATGTCCGCCGGCAGCAGCGAGGTATCGAGCATGGGGATCGACAGGGCGGCGCCCACCGCGGTGCCGAGCCAGAACGAGCCGTTGACGATCAGGTCGACGGTGCCCCGCAGGCGGGCGGGGATGAGCTCATCGACGGCGGAGTTCACCGCCGAGTACTCGCCGCCGATTCCGGCCCCCGTGAAGAACCGGCAGATCCAAAACCACAGCGCGTTCGGCGCGAAGGCCGTGGCCACGGTCGCGACCAGGTAGATCAGGAGCGTGATCAGGAACAGGCGCCGGCGGCCGAACCGGTCGGTGAGGTAGCCGAGCGCGACCGCGCCGAGGCAGGCGCCGACCACGTAGAAGGTCGCGGCGATGCCGACCTGCGACTCGGTCAGCTCGATCCCGCCGCCGCGTTCGGTCAGCCGCGACCCGATCGCCCCGACGATCGTGACCTCGAGGCCGTCGAGGATCCACACCGAGCCGAGTCCGATGAGGATCATCCAGTGCCACCGGGCCCACGGCAGCCGATCGAGCCGGGCGGGGACATCGGTCGAGATCGTACGGGGCTGGACGTCGTCGCTCATGGGGGGCCTCGGGGCCAAGATCGGCGATGGTCGCGGTTGTGAACTGACGTGATGAACGTGATGAAGACGTGCTGAGGCGTCGCGACGGTGGTCGTTACGACGTCGCGATAGGGGGCCGGTCTCGGCCGGGCCCTCCGGTCACCCGTGGCGCGGCGCCCGATCGCGCCGGTTGCCCTGCGACGGGCCGCCGTGGATACGGCCGCCCGCCACCTCGCCGCGGTCGGGTTGCTCGCTCACGCGTTCGTACCGGCGCCGGCGCCGCGCGCCCAGCAACACCAGCACGATCCAGATCGCGATGGCGAGCGCGAAGACGATCGGGCCGACGATCAGCCAGTAATTGGCACCGGGCACAATGCACGCACCTTCCTGATGCTCACCTGATGTTCAGGCGTTGGTCACCGGGTTTCGGCGAGCTGAACCTCGAACATCCACGCCTGCTTCTCGAGGTCCCTGGCGACGTCGATGAAGAGGTCCTGCGTCACCGGGTCGGCCTCGGCGGTGTCGCCGACGCGCTGACGCATCCGCGCCACGATCGCCCGCAGCATCGTCGTCATGCTCCGGATGCCGTCGGTGTCCTTGATCCAGCCGTTCTTGACGCCCGGCACCGCGGACTCGGCCGCGACGGTCTTGGCCCGGCCGTCCGGGCTGACTCCGATGGCCGCCGCCCGCTCGGCCACGATGTCGGTGTGGTTCCGCGCCATGGTCACGACCTCGTCGAGCTGGAGGTGGACGGAGCGGAAGTGGCTTCCGGTCAGGTTCCAATGCACCTGCTTGGCGACCAGCGTGAGGTCGATGAGGTCGACGAGCGCGTCTTGCAGGGCCTCGCCGGTGATCTTCAGGGCGTCGTCCGGAAGGGGACTCTTGACGACCGTCATAACCGCGAACTCCCTTCATATCGAAATTTCGGGTCTCATTGACTCCCGTGCCCACGAAGGAGGGACCCATTCGTCTTCACCCCCTTCTCGGGGGTCGGTACTCCGTGGGCCCGGAGTTTAAGGTCGCTGTGCAGAGCCTTTTCGGAGGGTCTCAAAAGGCGACCGAGTTTTCTTTGCCGCGGTGCGGGGCAACGCGTCGCCACGGTTCACCGATCGAGAGGAGACTCGTCGTGGCGGTCCGCGTCCGTGGAAGCACCAGCCTGCTCGGGCTGATCTGGGTCATCGTCGGCATCGTCGTCGCGTGGATGCACGACTACATCACCGTCGACCTGCTCCAGCGGGTGCTCTCCGCGGTCCTTGCGATATTCCTGTGGTTCCTCGTCCTGCTGGGCGTCAGCCTGCACCTGGATTGAGGGCCGGCCAACGGGGCGTGCGTGGCCGGTGCCGGCCAGATCCGACCGCGACCGCGACCGGATCCGGCTAGATGAGCTCGGCGAGCAGTTCGGCGAGATGCATCGGCCGCGCCCGCGTCCCGGCGGCGATCTGGGTACGGCAGGAGAAGCCGTCGGCGAGGATCGCCGTACCCGGATCGGCCTCCCGCACCGCGGGCCACAGGCCCAGCTCGGCACAGCCGACCGACACGTCGTAGTGCCCGCGCTCGAAGCCGAAGTTGCCCGCCAGTCCGCAGCAGCCGGCGTCGAGCACGTCGACCTCGACGCCGGCTCGGCGCAGGAGCTCTTCGTCGGCGGCGAATCCCCAGATCGCGTGCTGGTGACAGTGCGGCTGTGCGATGGCCGTGCGTCCCGTGCCGGGGGGCGGCGCGGTGACCGCCTCCGGAGCACGTTCGAGCAAGAACTCGGCCAGCGAGTAGGTCTGCTCGCCGAGCCGCCGTACGTCGTCGTCGTCCGGCAACAGCTCGGGCGCGTCGGCCCGCAGTACCGCAGTGCAGCTCGGCTCGAGGCCGATCACCGGCGTGCCCGCGCGCAGCAGCGGCGCCAGCTTCCTGGCGGTGCGGCGCAGCACCCGTTTCGCGACGCCGAGCTGGCCGGTGGAGATCCACGTCAACCCGCAGCACAGCGCCGGGGGCACCGCGACCTCGAATCCGGCGGCCTCCAGCACGCGGACGGCGGCGCGGCCCGCTTCGGGATGGAAGTTGTCGGTGAAGGTGTCCGGCCACACCAGCACCGCGTTCCCGCCGCGCGCCGCATCGGCCTGGTCGCCGGTTCGGTCGCCGGTTCGCTCGCCGGCCCGGCGGGATCGGAACCAGTCGGTGAAGCGCCGGCGCGCGAAACGAGGAAGCTCCCGCCGTGGGTCGATGCCTCCGGCACGCTTGACGACGCGGGCAATCGGTGGGGTGTGGACTACCGCGTTCAGCGTGCCTGGTGCGATCGAGGCCATGCGGGCCCACAGCGGGAGCCAGCCCATGGAGTAGTGAGACGGCGGCCGGAGCCGACGCCGATAGTGGTGGGCGAGGAACTCCGCCTTGTAGGTGGCCATGTCGACGTGGACCGGGCAGTCGCCGCGGCAGCCCTTGCAGGCCAGGCACAGGTCGAGGGCGTCGCGGACGTCCGCCGACCGCCAGCCGTCCTCGATCACCTCGCCGCGCATCATCTCCATCAAGATCCGGGCCCGGCCGCGCGTGGTGTGTCGTTCCTCGCGGGTGACGCGGTAGCTGGGGCACATGACGCCGCCGGATGTGGCGCGGCACTTGCCGATGCCGACGCAGCGGCCCGCGGCGTGCCGGAACCGCCCGTCGTCGTCGGGGTAGCTGAAATGGGTCGCCGGCTCGTCCGGGTGGTAGCCGAGCAGCGTGAGGTGGCTGTCGAGGAGATGAACTCCCGAGCGGTCCCGGGGCGGCGCGGCCACCTTGCCCGGGTTCATCTTGTCGGCCGGGTCGAAGACTTCTTTGAGCCGGCCGAACAGCCCGACGACCTCGTGGCCGAACATGATCGGCAGCAGCTCGCCCCGGGACTGACCGTCCCCGTGTTCGCCCGACAGCGATCCGCCGTATGACGCGACCAGCTTGGCCGCCCGCTCGACGAACCGCCGGTACGTCCGCACGCCGTCGGAGGTGCCGAGGTCGAAGGGGATCCGGGTGTGCACGCAGCCGTGTCCGAAGTGGCCGTACAGCGACACGGGGGCGTAGCCGAACCGGTCGATCAGATCGGCGAAGTCGCGGAGGTAGTCGCCGAGTCGCTCCGGCGGGACCGCCGCGTCCTCCCACCCCTCGTGCGTGTCGCGGCCGCCCGGCGGGTAGGCGGTCGCGCCGAGCCCGGCCTCCCGCACCCGCCATAGCCGCTCCTCCTCGGCCGGGTCGTCGAGATAGGTCACCGCGGGCTCGTACTCGGAGCGGTGCAGCGCGCGCAACAGCGCGTGGGCGCGTTCGTCCGCCTCCGCAGCGGTGTCGCCG
This sequence comes from Streptosporangiaceae bacterium, assembly GCA_035765195.1. Taxonomy (GTDB): domain Bacteria; phylum Actinomycetota; class Actinomycetes; order Streptosporangiales; family Streptosporangiaceae; genus CALAED01. The sequence goes on along the minus strand of DASTYC010000040.1, from coordinate 365,306 downwards.
CCGAAGCGCGCCATCAGCCAGCCCGAACCCTCGGGCAGCTCGCCCAGCGCCCGCTCGCCGGCCAGATGCTCGACCCTGGCCAGGTCGATGAGCGTGTGATCGACCCCTTCGAGCGCGAGGGGCCCGTGCTCGGCGACGGCGGGCACGGCGTCGCCGGCGGCGGCGATGTCCTCGTAGCCGAGCACCACGAGCGATTCGTGCGCGGGGCGCGGCACCAGCGAGATCTCCGCCCGCAGCACCGTGACCAGCGTGCCCTCGGCGCCCGTGAGCGCCCGGCCGACGTGGAAGCCGTGCTCGGGCAGCAGCGCGTCCAGGTTGTAGCCCGAGACCCGGCGCGGAATCGCCGGGTACCTGGTGCGGATCAGCCCCAGGTTCGCGTCCCGCAGCTCCCGCAGCTCCCGATAGATCTCCGCCCGCCGGCCCCCGGCGGCGAGGATCTCGTCGTAGTCCTCCGCGGAGGTCTCGCCGGCCCAAAAGCGCGCGCCGTCGTAGGTGAGCACCTCCAGCCGGACGACCGAGTCGGCCATCTTGCCGTAGGCCTGCGCGGACGCGCCGCACGAGTTGTTGCCGATCATCCCGCCGATGGTGCAGGCGTTGTGGGTCGACGGCCGCGGCCCGACCATCAGGCCGTGTTCGGCGAGCGCCGCGTTCACGTCGTCGAGCACCGCGCCGGGCTCGACGACGGCCCGACGCCGTTCCGGGTCCACGGAGACGAGCCCGCCGCAGTGTTTGGACCAGTCGAGCACGATCGCGGTGTTGCAGCACTGCCCGGCCAGGCTGGTGCCGCCCCCGCGGGACAGCACCGGCACGTCGTGGGCGTGGCAGACGCCGACGGCGGCGACCGCGGCCTCGACGGTCCGCGGGACCACCACGCCGACAGGCGGCTGCCGGTAGTTCGACGCGTCGTGCGCGTAGGCGGCCCGGGTGCCCGCGTCGAAACGGACCTCGCCGTCGACGTCGGCGGCCAGGGCCGTCGCGAGCCGGTAGCTCAACGAGGCGTCCATGAGAGCCGCCGTACCCGCTCGGCACGTTTCAACCAAACCCCAGGGGAAGGGGCCCAACAGGGGACGACCCCGTGCCGTGGAGACGAACAAAGGAGTGACGATGTCCCGCACCGTCGGCGATTACCTGCTCGAACGGCTGCGCGAATGGGGAGTGGAACAAGTGTTCGGCTACCCGGGGGACGGCATCAACGGGATCCTTGCCGCCCTCGGCCGGGCCGATGACAAGCCACGCTTCATCCAGAGCCGGCATGAAGAGATGTCCGCCTTCGAAGCCGTGGGTTACGCGAAGTTCAGCGGCAAGCCGGGCGTGTGCCTGGCCACCAGCGGACCGGGCGCCATCCACCTGCTCAACGGTTTGTACGACGCCAAGCTGGACCACGTGCCCGTCGTCGCGATCGTGGGCCAGACGGCCCGGTCGGCGATGGGCGGCAGCTACCAGCAGGAGGTCGACCTGCTCTCGCTGTTCAAGGACGTGGCGAGCGAGTACGTCCAGATGGCGACGGTGCCGGCCCAGCTGCCCAACCTCATCGACCGGGCGCTGCGCATCGCGCAGTCCGAACAGGCGCCCACCTGTGTGATCATCCCGTCGGACCTGCAGGAGGAGCCGTACGAGGAGCCGTCGCACGCGTTCAAGAACGTGCCGTCGTCGGCGCCCGGCTACACCTGGCCCGTGACGTGGGCGCCCGACACCGAGATCGGCCGGGCGGCGGACCTGCTGAACGCCGGGTCGAAGGTGGCGATCCTCGTCGGCCAGGGCGCACGGGGAGCCGCCTCGGAGGTCATGGAGGTCGCCGAGCTGACCGGCGCCGGGGTGGCCAAGGCGCTGCTCGGCAAGGACGTGCTCCCGGACGACCTGCCCTACGTGACCGGCGCGATCGGGCTGCTCGGCACCCGTCCGTCGTATGAGCTGATGCGCGACTGCGACACGCTGCTGATCGTCGGCTCGAACTTCCCCTACACCCAGTTCCTGCCGGACTTCGGCGCGGCGAGGGCGGTGCAGATCGACATCGACGGACGGCTCGTCGGGATGCGCTACCCGACCGAGGTCAACCTCGTCGGCGACGCCGCCGAGACGCTGCGTTCCATGATCCCCAGGCTGCGCCGCAAGGACGACCGGTCCTGGCGGGAGACGATCGAGGGCAACGTCGCCCAGTGGTGGGAGACGGTCGAACGGCAGGCGAAGGTCGAGGCCAACCCGATCAACCCGATGCTGCTGTTCTGGGAGCTGTCGTCGCGGCTGCCGGACAACGCGATCGTCGCCGCCGACTCGGGCTCCGCGGCCAACTGGTACGCCCGCGACCTGAAGTTCAAGGCCGGCATGCGCGGCTCGCTGTCCGGGACGCTGGCCACGATGGGGTCGGGCGTCCCCTACGCCATCGGCGCGAAGTTCGCCCACCCCGACCGGCCGGCGGTGGCGCTCGTCGGCGACGGCGCGATGCAGATGAACGGCCTGACCGAGCTGATCACCATCCGGCGCTACTTCCCCGACTGGGCCGATCCGCGACTGATCGTCGCGGTCCTGCACAACAACGACCTCAACCAGGTCACGTGGGAGCTGCGGGCGATGGGCGGCGCCCCGAAGTTCGAGGAGTCGCAGAACCTCCCCGAGGTGTCCTACGCCGGGTTCGCGCGGTCGATCGGCCTGGAGGGCATCACCGTCGACGCGCCGGAGAACATCGGGCCGGCCTGGGAGCAGGCGCTGGCGGCCGACCGGCCGGTGGTGCTGGACGTCCGCTGCGACCCCGACATCCCGCCGATCCCGCCGCACGCCGACTTCGAGCAGCTCAAGGACGCCGCCGCGGCGATCGTCAAGGGCGACCCGGATCGTGCGGGCGTCGTAAAGAAGGGCCTGAAGACCAAGGCCCAGGAACTGTTCCGCTGATGGAGGTGAGCGACCGATGAGTCTGGAAGCCGACCGCGGCGTCGACCCGGCCGAGCTGAGCGACGAGGACCTGATGCGCGAACTCGGGCACCTGTACGAGACCCGCATGGACGCGCTGCGGCATGCGGCCGATCAGGCGCTCGACGAGCACACCCGCCGCATGACGCAACTGGAGGACGAGTACCTCCAGCGGCACCCGCAGCGGGAGATCGACCCGGAACGGCTACGCGAGGGCGCGCGAGCCAGGCAGACCGGCTCGCCCTGACCCCTCGCCGCGCTATGGCGCGTCGCCGATGGCCGCGGCCACGGCTCAGCTCGGTTTGAGCGGGTCGTGGCCGACGGTCATCAGCGAGTGCCGCCAGTCCTCGTCGCGCTCCCCGTCCGCGGGCGGGTTCGCCTTGCGCTCGGCCACGTAGTCGGCCACCTGCTCCATCACGGCGAGGTCGTCGGGCCCCAGATCCACCTTGCGCTTGCGCAGCAACTGGACCACCTTCGTGCCGAGCTCCGGCAGCTTCATCCCGGGGTCGGCCGGCAGGGCGACTTCTCCGGAGGCGTCGGTGAGCAGCCAGGTGCGCAGTTCCTCCGAGGTCATGTTGACGGCCTCATGGAACTCCTGCCACAGGAGCTCGACATCGGCCCGATCGCTGTCGGTCACAACGCTCTCCCTGCTTGGTCGGTGTTCGGCGGGCCCGAGGCTCCGCCCGTACCCGGCTACGGCTACCCGGACCGGCCGGACTCAATCACGCGGCCGGCTCCCGGCCGGCCCGTGAACGTCCGTGCCCGCGGGGCTACGCCGCCGCCGCGGTGACCTTGTCGGCGAGCTTCTTGTCGCGCGCGACGCGGGTCAGCGCCGCGGCGAACCGGCCGAGTTCGCGGCGCTCGACCCTGTCCGCCAGCCTCTTGGCGGAGACGGGCAGGCCGACGCGGCGCGCGCCGTCGATGGTCACCTTGTCCAGGTAGGGCGCCAGCCAGGGCCAGACCCCCTGGACCTCGCGGCAGAAGATGTCGGCGCCGGTCGGGCCGACGCCGGGAAAGCGCCGCAGCAGCTCGCGCAGCCTGCCCGCGTCGCCGTCGGCCTGCTTGGCGAGCTTGCGCAGGTCGCCGCCATAGTCGTCGATGACCTGCTGGGCCATCCGGCCGAGCCGGGTCGAGGTGCTTTCGTCATAGCGCACGTAGTGGCCGCGGCCGAGGGCGTCGACCCGGTCCTGCCAGCTCAGCCCGGTCATGCCGGCGGCCGTGCCGCCGCCGGCGGCGAACAGCTCGCGGGCCGCGGCGACCGCGATCGATGCGTTGATGCGGGTGCTCAGCAGGTTGGCGAGGACCAGCAGCCGAAACAGCGGCGCCGGCTGGTCCTTCAGCTTGATGCCGGCCTCTTCGGCATAGGTCTGCCCGGCCTCGCGCAGCAAGGCGGGGACGAGTGCGTCCGCCATGGTGATCCTCCTCCGTCGGCGCGGTGTGATCGTCGGCCTGGGTGACCGCGGACCGTAGTCCTCGTCACTCTTGGTAAGCCTGTCCGCTGTGGGAGGCTTTATGCGCTGATCAGCCGGTGCGCGGTGCCGGCGATGGCGTCGGCGTCGATGCCGGCCTGGCGCAGCTGCTGATCGCGCGTGGCGGAGGCGGGCATGGACCCGACGGCCAGCCTGGTGACGCGGACGGGCGTGTCCGCGCCGCAGATGACGGACTGGACGGCGTCGCCGAGGCCGCCCTCCGGTCGATGGTCTTCGACGGTGATGACGCGGCGGGTGACGGCCGCGGCCTCCCGCAGGGTGTCCGCGTCGATCGGCTTGATCGAGTAGGCGTCGATCACCCGCGCGGCGATGCCGTCGCCCATCAGCTTGTCGGCGGCCCGCAGTGCCTCGTGCACGGTGATGCCGGCGGCCACGATCGCGACCTCGTCATCGGGGGAGCCGCGCACGATCTTGCTGCCGCCGATCTCGAACGTCTCCTCGGCCGCGTAGAGCACCTCGGTGTCGTCGCGGGTGGTGCGCAGGTAGCTGATCCCGGGGTGGCCGGCCATCGCGGCGGTCAGCGCGGCGGTGCTGTTGCCGTCGCACGGATACAGCACCGTGCTGCCGTAGATGGCCCGCAGCGCGGCGATGTCCTCCAGGCCCATCTGCGACGGACCGTCCTGGCCGATCGACACACCGGCGTGCGAGCCCGCGAGGTTCAGGTCGATCCCGCTGATGGCCGCCATCCGAATGAAGTCGTACGCCCGGCTCAGGAAGGCGGCGAACGTCGCGGCGTACGGGGTCCACCCGCGCACCGCCAGCCCGACGGCGGCGGCGATCATCTGCTGCTCGGCGATGTAGCACTCGACGAACCGGTCGGGGTACTCCTTGGCGAACATGCCGGTGCGCGTGGAGTCGCTCACCTCGCCGTCGAGCACGATCACGTCGGGCCGCGCCGCGCCCACAGCCGTCAGCGCCTCGCCGAACGCCGTTCGGGTCGCGATCGACGACCGCGGCTCATACGCCGGCAGCCGCACCGGTCCCGGTCGCGCCGAGCGGGGCGGGGCCGGCGTCGCGCCCTCCGGTTCGCGCACGCTCACCCGGATGTCGCTCCTGCCGCCGAGCTCGGCGACGGCGGAGTCGAGGTCGGGCAGCGGCTTGCCGTGCCTGCCCTCGGCGTCCTCGACGGCGGTCACGCCCCGGCCCTTGCGCGTCCTGGCCAAGATCGCGACGGGACGCATCGGGTCGGCGGCGGCGTGCGCGCAGGCCTTGTCGATGGCCGCGATGTCGTGTCCGTCGATCTCCACGACATCCCAGCCGAACGCCGCGATCCGGCGCGCGTAGGCGTCGAGGTTCCAGCCGTGCCGGGTCGGCCCCCGCTGGCCGAGCCGGTTGACGTCGACGATCGCGGTGAGGTTGCCGAGCCGCTCGTAGCCGGCGTACTCGAACGCCTCCCACATCGACCCCTCGGCCAGCTCGCTGTCGCCGCACAGCACCCAGACGTGGTAGGGGAGCCGATCGAAGCGCCGGCCCGCCATCGCGACTCCGGCACCGATGGGCAACCCCTGCCCCAGCGAGCCCGTCGCCACGTCGACCCACGGCAGGCGCGGCGTGGGATGGCCTTCGAGCCGGCTGCCCTCACCGCGGAAGCCGAGGAGCTCATCGTCGTCGATGGCGCCGACCGCCTTGTAGATCGCATACAACAGCGGGGACGCGTGTCCCTTGGAGAAGATGAGGTGATCCCCGCGCGGATCGTCGGGGCGGGTGAAGTCATAGCGCAGGTGGCGCGCGATCAGCACGGCCATCAGGTCGGCCGCGGACATCGACGAGGTGGGGTGGCCCGAGCCCGCTGCGCCGGCGGCGCGCACCGCGTCGACCCGCAGCTGCCGGCCCAGCTCGGCCAGCATGGCGTTGTCCCTATCGGTACCCATAAGGGGCCGGGTCCCCGCGAGAGAACGACCCAAACAAAGCGACAGGTCGGCTTGGCCGCGGCGCCTGCCCAATGTGGCGCCGGCCGAAGGTTTACGACGAGGGCGACAGCTGCGTCGGGTCGAGGAAGACGTGCCGGACGGTGGGTAGCCGCTCTCGCAGCCTGCGGTCGACGTCGTCGGCGAGGTCCTCGGCGTGGTCGGCGCTGATGTCGTCGGTGAAGGCGACCTTCGCCCCGACGATGAGGTCGTCGGGACCAAGCTGCATCGTCAGCAGCTCCAGCACCCGGTCGATGCCGGGCGTGGCCTCGATCTCCCTCTTGATGAGGCGTTGTTCCTCCGGTTCCGCGGCCTGACCGATGAGCATGTGCATGCTGGTGCGGCCGAGGCTGTAGGCGACCGCGACCAGCAGCAGGCCGATCGCGATGGACGCCGCGCCGTCCCACACCGCCGACCCGGTGAGCTCGCGCAACGTCAGCCCGGCGGCCGCGACGAGCAGCCCGATCAAGGCGGTGACGTCCTCGAACAACGCCGTCCGCACGGTGGTGTCCCTGCTGCGCCGCACCTGCTCGCGCATCGACCGGTCGCGTCTGGCGGCTTCCCGGCGCACCTGGTACACCGCCCGCGACAGAGCCGAGCCCTCGGCGACGAAGGCCACCGCCAGCACCAGATAGGCGACGTTCGGGCTGCCGGCCTCGCCGCCGTGCCCGATGGCCAGCACGCCTTCGAACACCGAGAACCCGGCGCCGGCGACGAAGATGCCCACGGCCGCCAGCAGCGACCAAAAGTAGCGCTCCTTGCCGTATCCGAACGGGTGCGCCGGGTCCGCGGGGCGATCGCTGCGGTGCAGCGAGGTCAGCAGGAAGCCCTGGTTGAGCGTGTCGGCCAGCGAGTGCGCGGCCTCGGCGAGCATGGCGGCCGAGCCGACGGCGATTCCGGCGGCCAACTTGGTGACGGCGATGGCGATGTTCGCCGCCCCCGCGACCATGACCGTGCGACGTGTAGACCGATTCACGCGGTTTGCCTACCCGCGGAAACGTGACGAACGCCTGCCGGATCGTCCAACACGGCATGTTCGGATGTTGGGCGGGTAGGGCGTGACCGTTGGCACCACCAATTCAGACTTGGGAGGTCATGGCAATGGGTTTCGGTGCCAGTCTTGCGTTCATCGCCATCGGCGCGATCCTTGCTTTCGCGACGCGGTTTTCGGTTTCCGGGATCGACGTGCAGATGATCGGCTGGATCCTGATGGGCGTCGGCGTGGTCGGAATGGTCATTACGTTCACCTACATCAGGCCACGCCGGCGCAGCCGGATGGCCGAGGTGGTCGACGAGGAGCCTGCGTACATCATGCATCCGGACGAGACGCCGCCGCACGTTCACACGCGGCGCGACGTCGTGGCGGAGCCGCACCAGGTTCCGGGCCGTCATCTCGATGACCGGCTCTGATGACAGGCTTGACTGAGGAGATAGCGGAGGCCGACCGCGGTCCGCGGTGGTGGCGTCGGGTCGGAATGTTCGACCAGATGCTGTTCGACGCCGTGGCCGCGGCGCGGCTGCCCGGGTTCGAACGTGTGCTGCCCCGCCTGTCCAAGACCGCGGATCACTCGGTCTTGTGGTGGGGCATCGCCGGCGGGATGGCGGTCAGCGGCCGGATGCGGCTGCGCCGCGGCGCGTTGCGCGGCACGGTCGCGATCGCGATCGCCAGCCCGCTGATCAACGTGGTGGGCAAGCAGATGTTCCGCCGGGCCAGGCCGCGCGTCGACCTGGTCCCGCCGATCCGCATCCGCTGGCGGCTGCCCACCTCGCCGGCGTTCCCGTCCGGCCATTCCGCCTCGGCCGCCGCGTTCGCGACCGGGGTGGCGCTGGAGGCGCCCGCCTACGTGGCGCTGCCGGTGGCCGGCCTGGCGGCCGGCGTCGCCATCTCACGTGTGTACACCGGCGCGCACTATCCCGGCGACGTGCTCGCCGGGGCGGCGTTCGGCGCCGTCGCGGGCGTGCTGACCCGCGTGATCTGGCCGCGCCGCTACCGGCCCGCTGGTGCGGTCCCGGTCACGCGGCCGGGCGATCCCGAAAGCGTGGGCACCGGCCTGGTGGCCGTCGTCAACCCCAACGCAGCGGGGGCCGCCTCGATCGCCGACGCGCTGCGCGGCGAGCTGCCCGAGGCGACCATCGTCGAGGTGGCGGACGGCGCCGACCTGGACGCGGCACTCGACAAGGCCGCGCCGGGGGCCAAGGTGCTCGCGGTGGCCGGCGGCGACGGCACGATCAACGCGGGGGCCCGGGCGGCGCTGCGGCACGGACTGCCGCTGCTCACCATCCCGGCCGGCACGCTCGACCACTTCGCCCGGGCGCTCGGCATCGAGTCGGCGGCCGACGCGGTCACGGCCTACCGGTCCGGCCGCGTGGTGCACGTCGACGTCGGCCGGGTCATCGAACGCGGCGAGCCCGAGCGGATCTTCCTCAACACGGCCACGTTCGGCGCCTACACGCTGCTCGCGCAGCGCCGCGACCGGCTGCGCCGGCGAATGGGCACCTGGCCCGCGCTCGCCGTCGCCGGCTTCCGCACGCTGCGGCACGCGACACCGGTCAAGGTGACCGTCGACGGCCACCCGCGCCGGGTGTGGGTCGGGTTCGTGGGCAACTGCCGCTACGACTCGTGGGGCGCGCTGCCCACCTGGCGGTCCCGGCTGGCCGATGGGCGGCTGGACGTCCGGCTCGTGCTGTCGGGCTCGCGCGGCGGCAAGATGCGTGCGGTGACCGGCCTGCTCCTCGGTCATCTGCGCGTCGTACGGGGTTACCGCGCGTGGCGGACGTCCGCGCTCCGGCTCGAGAGCGACGACGGCGAACTGTGGCTGGCCACCGACGGCGAGACCAAGACCGTCGCCTCCCCGGTGACCATCACCAAGCACCCCGCCGCCCTCGCGGTCTTCCAGCCCGACTGACCGGGGCCCGGACGATCCCCGGTCCACCCGCGAAACCTTCGGGGGAAGGGGAAAGAAAGGACAGGCCCGCGGCGTCGAGCGCCGCGGGCCTGTCCCGTTTCCTTTGACCGTCTTGTCTGTCAGCCGATCGACGATGTCGTCATCACGGTCGTCATCACGGTCGTCATCGTGCCGTCACATCACCCGGCGCCGACTCCGCCAGCCGCCGCCCCAGCGGCCGCCGCGCGCGCCGGTCAGCAGCGCGACGCCGATGGCGGCGATGACGACCGCCAAGATGAAGGCGATGATGTCACCGGCCCCGAGGGCGGTGGCGATCACGCCTCCCACGATGGCGCCGGCGACGCCGACGAGGATGGTCAAGATGACGCCGATGGGGTTGCGGCCGGGCACGAGCAGCCGGGCCACGACGCCGATGACGGCGCCGATGAGGATGTACCAGAGAATCGTCCCGAGCATCTATGACACCTCCTGCCAGGCCGGACCCTCCGGCCTGAGCGGGTTTGGCTCCTCAGGACAGTGCCCCGCACGCGACGGCTAAACGCGATTGCCACGGCGTGCGGGGTGACATGTTTGCCGGATTTCCGCCGGGTACGGGCCTTTGTAGGGTTCTACTGAGGAGGCGTCCGCTGTGACGAGGTTCGGCTACTTTCTCGCCAGCGAGGAGCATTCGCCTAATGAATTGGTCCGGCAGGCGCGGCTCGCCGAGGATGCCGGGTTCGACGCCCTGTGGATCTCCGATCATTTCCATCCCTGGCTGGACGAGCAGGGCGAAAGCTCGTTCGTCTGGACGGTGATCGGCGCGTTGTCACAGGTCACCTCGCTGCCGATCACGACGGCGGTGACCTGCCCGCTGGTGCGTATCCATCCGGCGATCATCGCCCAGGCCGCGGCGACCGCCCAGATCATGCTGGAGGGCCGGTTCCGGCTCGGCGTCGGCACCGGGGAGCCGCTGAACGAGCACATCCTCGAGTCGCGCTGGCCGCCGGCCGCCGAACGGCTCGACATGCTCGAAGAGGCGATCGGCCTCATGAGGCGGCTGTGGACGGGCGAGCTCGTCACGCATCGCGGCGACCATTACGACGTCGACACCGCCCGCGTCTACTCGTTGCCGGACCAGCCGCCGCCGATCTACATGTCGGGGTTCGGCGAGGCGGCGGCACGGCTGGCCGGACGGGTCGCGGACGGCTTCGTGTGCACCATGCCCGACGCCGACCTCGTCCGCACCTTCCGCGTCTCCGGCGGCGAAGGCCGGCCGAGCCAGGGCGCGGTCAAGGTGTGCTACGGCCCGGACCGGGAGCAGGCGGTCAAGACCGTCCACCGGCTGTGGCCCAACGCGCTGATCCCGGGGGAGGCCGCGCAGCTGCTGCCGCTGCCCCGCCACTTCGCCCAGCTGGCGGAGCTGGTCACCGAGGACATGGTGGCCGAGTCGATGCCGTGCGGCCCCGATCCCGAAACGCACCTGCGCGCGATCCGCTCGTACGTCGACGCCGGCTACGACGAGGTGTACGTCAACCAGATCGGCCCCGACCAGCAGGCCTTCTTCGACTTCTACCGCGACGAGATCCTGCCGCGGCTGCGCGAGTCGTCCTAGCGCCCACGCCCCGGCGCGGTGGCCCCCCGCCCCGCTCCGCGACCGCACCGGCCGGCCGGCGCACACCCTCGAGGAGAAAGCATGCCAGGCTACGTCGACGAAGCCGTCAAGAACCCCTTCGTGCTGAAGATCTCGATGCTGGCGGCGGTCGGCGGGCTGCTGTTCGGCTACGACACCGGAGTGATCTCCGGTGCCCTGCTCTACATCAAGAAGGACCTGGACGCCGGGGCGGTCGCCCAGTCCTGGATCGTGGCCGGTCTGCTCGCCGGCGCGGTCGCCGGGGCGATAGCGGGCGGCTGGCTGGCAGATCGGATCAGCCGGCGCTGGACGCTGCTCGCCGCCGGACTCGTCTACGTCGTGGGCGCCGTCGCCGCGGCGTTCGCCCAGACCTCCGGCCAGCTCGTCGCGGCGCGCGTCGGGCTCGGTCTGGCCGTGGGCGCCGCCTCCGCCGTGGTGCCCATGTACATCGCCGAGCACACCCCGCCCAAGATCCGCGGCGGCACGGTCTCCTACAACCAGCTGATGATCACTATCGGCATTCTCGTCGCCTATCTCGTCGACTTCGCGCTGCGGAACGTGGACTCGGGCTGGCGGTGGATGCTCGGGATCGGCGCGGTTCCCGGCGTGGTGCTGGTGATCAGCATGATGTTCGTGCCGTTCACCCCGCGCTGGCTGATGCAGCAGGGACGCCGGGAGGAGGCCCGGCGGGTGCTGGCGAACACCAGACGGGGCGAGGACGCCGACGCCGAGCTCGCGGACATCGAGGCCGTCGTGACGCGCGAGCGGCGCGCCCGCATCCGCGACCTTTTCGCGCCGCGGCTGCGGCCGATGCTCGTGGTCGGCCTCGGCCTGGCCATCGTGCAACAGGCGGTCGGGGTGAACACGGTGGTCTACTTCTCGCCCACCATCTTGACCTACACGGGTCTGCGGGCCAACGACGCGATCGCTCAGGCGCTCACCGTCGGCATCACCAACGTGGTCTTCACCGTGGTGGCGGTCTTGCTGCTGGACCGGGTCGGGCGGCGCGCGCTGCTGTTCATCGGCACCGCGGGGCTGGCCGTCGCCTTGTTCACGCTCGGCGCGTTCTTCGCCCTCGACTGGCAGGACACGGCACCGTGGGTGGCGCTCGTCGCCCTCATCGTGTTCATGGCCGCGTTCGCCATCGGCCTCGGGCCGGTGTTCTGGCTGATGATCTCGGAGATCTTCCCGCTCGCCGTACGGGGGCGGGCGATGGCGCTGTGCAGCCTCGTGAACTGGGCGGCGAACTTCGTCGTGTCGTATTACTTCCTGCAGCTCATCGACGCGATCGGGCGGACATGGACGTTCTGGCTGTACGCCGGGCTCGCGGTGCTCGGAATCGTGTTCTTCGCCGCGAAGGTGCCCGAGACCCGCAACCGCAGCCTGGAGGACATCGAACGTGAGCTCGTCGTTTAGTGCTCTCTATCGCGGAGAGTGGACCAGGGGAAGCGGGCCGGGGGACCCCCTGTTCGCGCCGCGCGCGCGGAAAGGACGTGCTGGTGCAACTTTTGGAGATCTCGACCCGGCAGGCCGGACGGCATGCCGTGGTGGCGTTGCGCGGCGAGCTCGACCTCGCCGGCGCCGCGCGGCTGCGCGACCGGCTGCGGACGGTGTGCGAGGACAACAAAGGTCGCGTGGTCCTGGACTTGACCGAGCTGAGGTTCGTCGACTCGACCGGTTTGTCCATTTTGGTGGAATACCATGAGAAGGCACGGTCGGCCGGCGGGCGGCTGATCCTCCTCGCTCCAGGCGCGTCCGTCGTCCGCATCCTCAACATCACGGGGCTGCGCGAACGCCTGGCGATACGCGACCGCCTCGAAGACGCCGTGGACGAGTCTCCCGACCGTCTGGACGCGTCGGCGGCCGAGGCCGCCGATGACGCCAGGCGGCACGAACGGGCCGAGCAAACCGAGGTTTGACCCGAGCACCGTACCTGCTTCCAAGGAACCCCCTTCATGCCCAAGGAATCAACGACCGCGATGGAACGACCGGCCCGGCCGGAACCCGGCCGGGGAGGCCGGGTCGAGGCACTGCTCGCCGAGATGACCAAGCTGCCTGAGGACGACCCCCGCAGGGAGCGGATACGATCGCAGATCGTCGACGAGCACGTGTCGATGGCGCGAAGCATCGCCCGCCGCTACTCCCACCGGGGCGAGCCGCTTGAAGACATCGAACAGGCGGCGTTCGTCGGGCTGGTCAAGGCGATCAACCGATGGGACCCCGAGCTCGGCGAGAACTTCATCGCCTATGCCGCGCCGATGATGACCGGTGAGGTCAAGCGGCACTTCCGGGACCGGACGTGGGGCGTGCACATGCCGCGCCGGCTGCAGGAGCTCAGCCTGGCGCTGACGCCGGCGGTACAGGAGTTCGTCAGGAAGCACGGCCGGTCCCCGACCACGGCGCAGCTGGCCGAGCAGATGGGCCTGACCATCGAGGAGACGGTCGAGGTGATCGCCGCCTGGGACTCCTACCGGCCGGTGTCCCTCGACGCGCCCGCCTCCGACGAGCCCGACGCCCAGTCGCTGGGGGACAGCGTCGGCGCCGCCGACCCCGAGCTCGACCTGATGGTGGACGGGCACGCGCTGCGGCCGCTGATCGACGAACTGCCCGAGCGGGAACGGAAGATCCTGCTGCTGCGCTTCTTCGGCAACAAGACCCAGTCGCAGATCGGCGAAGAGATCGGCATCTCGCAGATGCACGTCTCCCGGCTGCTCAGTCGCAGCCTGCAACGGCTGCGCGCCAAGCTGCTCGAGGAGGAAGGCGGCGACGCCTCCGGCTCCGGCGACTGAGCGCGGCGCCCGGCGATCACCGACCGGATGGCCGATCGGGTGATCGCCGGGCGCCCGCCACGCGGAGGGCCCGGCCCGGGCCGGGCCCTTACCGCGTCGACGTCAGGCCGGGACCGCGTCGACGGCCCGATCCCAGTGCCGGTGCCGGGCGATCGCGTCGATGAGATGCCGGGTGAACTCGCCGTGGTCCCCGGCGGTCGCCGCGACCACGACACCATGGTCGGCGCCGACTCCCTCGCCGTTCGGCGGGACGGCCGTCAGCCGCGCGGCCTGGAGCAGGTCCACGCCGGTGCCGAGCGCGCCCACGGGCTTGCCGTGCTTGAACGCCTCGGCGATGAAGTGCAGGACGTCGCCGTCGCCGGACAGCGTCATCGCGGCCCGTTCCCCGCCGGGCACCACCACGGCGTCGTAGAGCACCGAGGCGACGGTGGGCAGCGCGCGGGTCACCTCGATTCGGCCGCCGTCCGCGGTCTGCAGCGTGCCGTCGCGCGCCGCGAGCACCTCACAGCTCGCGCCCGCTTCGGTCAGCGCGTCACCGACGGCCGCGACGCCCCCGGCGTCCACGCCGTCCGCCGCGAGGATCGCGATCTTACGGCTGGCGATCGTGTCGGCCGGGGCGTTCGCCTGGCTGAGCGCCGGCGAGCCGCGGCCGTGGTTGTCGCCCGCGGCCTTTTCCGGCGGCACCACGCCGATGCCCTCGGCCACGCTGGTGGCCAGGTCGTGGTCGACGTGGTTGAGGTGCTCCACGACGCCCTCCCGGATGTGCTTTTGCTCGACCTTGCCCAGCTCGAACCGGAAGGCCGCGACGATGTGGGCCTTCTCCCAGCCGGCCATGCTGTTCCAGAACAGCGTGGCCTGGGAGTAGTGGTCGGCGAAGCTGTCGGACCGCTTGCGGATCTTGTTGCCGTCGACCCGTTCCTGGTAGTGGGTGTAGGCGTGGCCGTCGCCCACCACCGGGCAGCCGCCCGACAGCGAGTTCTTGTGGTAGCTGGCCTGGCCGCGCTGGATCGTCGTCTGGTGGTAGCCGTCGCGGTGGTGGTTGCGCACCGGGGCGATCGGGCGGTTGACCGGCAGCTGGGAGAAGTTCGGCCCGCCGAGCCGGATCAGCTGCGTGTCCAGGTAGGAGAACAGCCGGGCCTGCAGCAGCGGGTCGTTGGTGAAATCGATGCCGGGCACGACGTTGCCCAGATGGAAGGCCACCTGCTCGGTCTCGGCGAAGAAGTTGTCGGGGTTGCGGTCGAGCACCAGCCGGCCGACCGGCCTCGCCGGCACCTCCTCCTCCGGGATCAGCTTGGTGGCATCGAGCAGATCGAAGTCGAACCTGTGCTCGTCCTCCTCCGGCACCAGCTGCACGCACAGCTCCCACTCGGGGTAATGGCCCTCCTCGATGGCCTCCCACAGATCCCGGCGGTTGAAGTCGGGGTCCTTGCCGGCGATCTTCTGGGTCTCGTCCCAGGCGAGGGAGTGGGTGCCGAGCTTCGGCTTCCAGTGGAACTTCACGAAGGTGCCCCGGCCCTCGGCGTTGACCAGCCGGAAGGTGTGCACGCCGAAGCCCTGCATCATGCGGTAGCTGCGGGGCAGCGCCCGGTCCGACATCAGCCACATCATCATGTGCATGGTCTCGGGCTGCAGCTGCACGAAGTCCCACAGCGTGTCATGTGCCGACGACGCCTGCGGGATCTCGTTCGGCGGCTCGGGTTTCACCGCGTGCACGAAGTCGGGAAACTTGATCCCGTCCTGAATGAAGAAGACGGGCATGTTGTTGCCGACGAGGTCGAAGTTGCCCTGCCGGGTGTAGAACTTGGTGGCGAACCCGCGTACGTCGCGTACCGTATCGGCGGAGCCGCGCGAGCCGGCCACGGTCGAGAAGCGCACGAACACCGGCGTCTCGAGCGAGGTGTCGCACAAGAACTCCGCCGTCGTGTAGTCCGACAGCGACTCCAGCAGCTGGAAGCGTCCGTACGCCCCGGCGCCGCGCGCGTGCACGACCCGCTCCGGAATCCGCTCGTGGTCGAAGTGGGTGAGCTTCTCCCGGAAGTGGAAGTCGTCCATCAACGTGGGCCCGCGCTCACCCACGCTGAGGGAGTTGTCGGTGTCGTCGACGCGGACCCCCTGGTCAGTGGTGAGCGCGTTGTCCTCCGGGTCGACGCGGTCCCGCTCCAGCTGCCGGTCCTTGTCGGTCGCCGCGGAGCCGCCGCCGCGTCCTGGAAGCTTCATCTCGATCCTTCTCCCCGTTCTTGACAACGTGTCTTGACTCATCCCCTAACCGACCTAGTGCACGTTATGCACTTTTATGGGGATCGTCGTCGCTCCGGTCGGTTTCGGGCCCTCCGCCGGTCGTCTCGGTCTCGGTCCCCTCGGCGTCCCCGGACCGCCGGGCTCCCGCGCGGGCGCGCTCGTCGTGGTCGATCTCCTTGGTCGCGTCGTAGCGCCGATCGACGGATTCCGCGGCGCGATCGGACAGCTCGGCGGCCGTCCGCTCCTGCTCGTCGGCGGCATCGCCGCCAGGGCCTCGGCCAGGCCGGCTCGGCATGTGCCCCACTCCCTTCTGGGTGATCGTGACCTGGGGCTCTCACTGCCCCCGTTCCCAGGCCACGGGGTTGAAACCCGCGCCGCTCCTACCCTTCGGGGTCGCGTCCCTACCCTTCGGGGTCGCCGCGCCCGCCCGCGCCGGCCGTGGCAGGCTCGCGGAACGTGCCGAAGCGACGGTTGACGTGCCAGCGCTTATGGGTGCCCAGCAGCGCGGTGACGATCGACTGGATCACCGCCAGGTACATCAGCTGCCGATAGAGGATCTGCTGGGCCGGCAACGACAACAGGTAGCGCAGCGGCTCCCCGGCCAGCCGGAGCGCGTACGCGGCGCCGAGGCCCTGGGCGCCCAGGAAGGCCAGCCACACCGCGCCCACCTGGAGCGGGTTCAAAAAGACCAGGCCGAAGACGGCGAACAGGTCGATGACCGGCGACATCAACGGCAACGCCACCTGGAACAGCGCCAGGTGGGTCAGCGCGCGCCGGCCGAACCGGCCGGGCCGGCCCCGCTCGACGAGCGCGTGCCTGTGCTTCCACATCGCCTGCAGCGTCCCGTAACACCACCGGTAGCGCTGCCGCCACAACTGGCCCGGCGACTCGGGCGCCTCGGTCCAGGCCGACGCCGACTCCTCGCAGACAACCCGCCAGTTCGCCCGCCACAGCGACATGGTGAGGTCGGTGTCCTCCGCCAGCGTGTCGGTGCTGATCCCGCCGACGGCGGCCAGCGCCTCCCGCCGGAAGGCGCCGATCGCGCCCGGGATCGTGGGCACGCACCGCAGCACGTCGAACATGCGACGGTCGAGGTTGGAGCCCATGACGTATTCCAGGTGCTGCCAGCGGCCCAGCATCTTGCGCCGGTTCCCCACGCGCGGGCTGCCGGCCACGGCGCCCACCTCGGGGTCGGCCAGCGGGGCGACGAGCCGCCCGATCGTCTCCGGCGCGAAGATCGTGTCGGCGTCCACCAGGATGACCACGTCGTTTCGGGCATAGGCGACGCCGGTGTTGAGCGCGGCCGCCTTGCCGCCGTTCTGCCGCCGGACCACCACGACGTTGGGCAGGCCGAGCCCCGCGGCCACGTCGGCCGTACGGTCGGTGGAGCCGTCGTCGACCACGATGACCTCCACCGCACCGGCGTACGACGTCCTGACAAGCGAGCGGATCGTGGGGGCGATGCCCGCCTCCTCGTTGTAGGCGGGCACGACGATCGAGACGGGAGCGGTCCAGGTGACGGCCACGCGGCGGCGGCGCCGCGCCCGGCGGGCGTGGGCGCCGGCGAAGACCGGCAGCATGACCAGGCGTACGGCGATCAGCGCCGCGGTCGCCACCAGCAGCACGGACAAGCCGGCAGCGACCACGTTCGCGACGCGTTGCGACGTGACGAGCGCGGTGCCGGTCACCTGGTCGCGGACCGGCGCGGGGGAGTCGCCGCGCGGCAGGCCCAGCCCGCCCGTCACCGTGGTGAAGCGATACCCCTGGTTCTGCAGCCGGGTGAGCAGCATGTCCAGGGCCGCGACCGTCTGGGTGCGGTCGCCGCCGCCGTCGTGCATCATCACGACGGCGCCCGCGCCGCCGCGCGGCGTGGCGGCGGCCAGGACGCGTCCGGTGCCGGGTCGCGCCCAGTCCTGGGTGTCGTGGTCGGCGAGCACGACCAGGTAGCGTGCGTCGCCCGCCGTTCGCACGGAGCGTTCGATGCGGCCCTGCAGCGCGCTCGGCACCGAGGAGTACGGCGGCCGGATCAGCCGCACCTTCACCCCGGTGGCGCCGGAGATCGCGCTTTGGGTCAGCCCGAGTTCGAGGTTGCCGCGCCAGCGGCCGGTGCTGCCGATGTCGGCGTGGGTATAGGTGTGCGAGCCGATCTCGTGCCCTTCGCGCAGCACCCGCCGCGCGATGTCGGGGCGCTCCGCGACGCGAGAACCGATCATGAAGAACGTGGCGCGCGCGTGATGGCGGCGCAGCACGTCGAGGACCCGCGGCGTCCAGCGCGGGTCCGGGCCGTCGTCGAAGGTCAGCGCCACCGTGCGGGCGGGCATCCCCAGCGCCCGCGCCGGCCGGCGGGACAGGTCGAGAACCGGCCGCGAGTCGCTGAGGCCGGAGCCGGCGCCGGAGCCGGTGTCGGGCGGCGCCGTGCGCGCGCCGCCCACGGTGTGCTCGGCGAACCCGTTGAGCAACAGCGCGACCGCGACGGCCGCCAGGAAGAGCGCGACGACGCCCCAGTGGCCCCGTGGTTCGCGATGCCGTTCCACCTGCGCGGCGGCGGGACGGCGTCGGCGCCGGCGTGGGCCGGGCGCCGTCACGGGGCCGTCTCCTGGCCGGTCTGGCCGCCGGTCCGCGGGGCGGCCCGCTCGGTCGACGCCGGCGACGGCGTCGGGGTGGGCGTCGTGGCCGGCGGAGAAGACGTGGCCGGCGATGTCGCGGGCGGCGCCGGCGGCGAGGTCGTCCCCGCCCCGGCGCCGGACGTCCCGGCTGCCCCGGAGGTCGCGGTGCCGCCCGCGCGGCGCGGTGCGTCACGAGCGCCGCCGGGCGCGCCGCCGGCGGGCGGCGCCTGAGCGCCGCCGGGAGACCCGCCCGAAACCCCGCCGGGTCCCCCTGGTGCCGTCGGCGCGACCTGACCGGTGCCGGGCGCGGGAGTCCTTTCGTCCCTTCCGTGCCCGTCGAAGGGCCAGCCGGGCGCCTGCGGTCCGCCGAGCAGCCCCACGACGAGGGCCACGATGTAGCCGACGGCGAGCACGCCCAGCGTGGCGCCGGCCCCGAACACGATCTTGCGTCGCCGACCGGTCAGGTCGACGAAGACAGAACCCTTCATAATCGCGGCAATCCATGGAACGCGCCGCCTCGACCGAAAGCTCGGTCCGGCGGCGCGAACGATCTGGGCCGGGCGGTGCGCCCGGCGCGATGTTCAGTTCAGTTCATTCACTTTCGCGGCCTGGTCGGTATGACAGGCGCGGCCGGCTCACTGATTGGGCCTGGCCGCGCTGATGTCCGCCAGCGCCGAGCGGGCGTCCTTCTCGAGGGCCAGGTCGCCGAGCGAGATGATGCCGACGGCGTGACCGTTCTCGAGGACGGGCAGCCGGCGAACGGCGCGATCGCGCATGAGCCGGACCGCCTTGTCGAGGTCGTCGTCGGGTCCGACGGTCGCGGTCACGGTGCTGCAGATGCCGCCGACCTTGGTGGTGCTCGGGTCCAGGCCGCTCGCGAGACCGCGGACGACGAGGTCGCGGTCGGTCACGACGCCCTGCAGGTCGTCGCCGTCGACCACGAGAACGTTGCCGATGTCCTCATCGCGCATCGTCCGCGCCACTGTGGCGAGGTCGAGATCCGGCGATACCGAGGTCGGCGAGCCGGTCATGATATCGCGCACTTTCGTGGCCATCTTTTCGCTCCTCGCTACTCGATTTATCCTTCCGACGAGTCCGGCCCTACCCGGCGACCGGCGGGTCATTCACCTCATCGGCCATTCGCCTGCGCGAATGGCAAGGCGTTGATATCCCACCGCTACGAAGCGAATTTTCCCCGGCACGGCACTGACCGTGCGCGACCGGCCGCCGCGCACGGTCAGTGTGCTCGTGGCCCGGGTTACCAGCGATACCAGCGCCGTCGCGGACCGCCCACGGTGCCGCCGCTCCGGAACACGAATCCGAGCAGCCACAGCACCAACACGATGAGCGCCACGATCCATAGCGCCTTCACGGCGAATCCGAGACCGCCAAGAATGAGCGCGAGCAACAGAACAGCGATGAGAACAGCCATCGCGAGTCTCCTTTTCTGTCGGCCGCCCTTGTAGTGCCCGCAGGACGCGCGTCAAACCAGCCGGATCTGGTCACCGCCGCAGCACGGGGTCCAGGACGCCGCGGTAGCCGTGCAGCACGACCCGCAGCCGCTCCGTACGGCTCTTGTCGTCCTGGTCGCCGATGCCTTCGCGACGCTCGATCAGGTCGCGTCGGCGGGCGTCCACCGTGCGCGCGACCTCGGTGACGACCTCTTCCGCGAGCCGCTCGGCGCGCCGGACGGCCTCTTGCGGGTCGTCGACGAACGACGCCTTGATGGCGTCCCAGCGCCGCCGGAACTCCTCGGTGTGGTCCGGCTCGAGCAGCGTCGCCGGCACGTCTGAGGTATCGGCGTCCGGCGCGGTCTTCGCGTCGTCGCGGGCGAAGTCGTCTTCCACCTCGGCGGCCTTGCGTTCCGCGGCGGGCGGCGGGCCGGGCCACTGGCGGGCCGGGCCGCCGTGCTGGTCGGTCGACATCATCGGCCCCCTACCGTTTCGTTCCTGGTCTCGTCCGTGTCCGTGTCCGCGGCGCGGCCGCGGGCGCCCCACCGGCCGGCCTGCCGGCCGCCGGACCCGTTGCCGGAGCGGTTGCCGGAGCGGCCGTCGAGCAGATCGTCGAACACGGCGCGGTAGTGCATCAGGGCCTGCCTGAGGTCCTCGGTCGACGCGCCGTCGGCGGCGGCCCGGGAACCGATCTCGCGGGCGTGTCGGTAGTGGCCGACCGCGCGGGTGCGGCCGACGGAGAGGTCCGCGAGCCGCTGCTCGTGGCCCTCGTCCGGGTATCCCTGGTCGGTCATGATCGAGGCGATCAGCCGTTCGGCCTCGCCGGTGGCGGCGCGCGGGTCGTCCACGAAGCGTTCCTGAATGGCCGTCCACTCGGCGCGGTAGCGCTCGCGCGCCTCCGGGGCGAGCGGCCGCGGGTTCAGCTTGCGGTGGCGCTCCTCGCGGGCCAGCAGCTCGCGTTCGGCCTCTTCGTGACTGTGGTGCGCCCGTACGGCATGGTCATATTCGGGACCGAACCGCATTCGCAGGCGTTGCCGCCGCAGCTGCGGCCGGGCGAAGGCGAGCGCCGCGACCACCAGAGCGATGATCACGACGACGATCAAGGCGATGATTCCGGGAGACATGACTTCCTCCGTTCTGCATCCCTAACCCCCGCCCAGTGCCCAGGCAAAACGCGACAAAACACATGTTCAAGGTCTGCGTCCTTCGCGCCGGAGGAGTCATCGCAGGTGTCGAACGGTCTGTGACGGGAAGGGGGAGCGTCCAGTCGTCCTCACAGGGTCCGTCCGGGGAAGACGGATCCGCGGAAAGGGGTTTTGCGCGATGAAGGCCGTTGTCTGGCACGGCGTGGGGAACATCAGCCTGGACGACGTGCCCGATCCCACCTTGGGCGAGCCGACGGACGCGATCGTGCGGATCACCGCCAGCGCGATCTGCGGCACCGACCTGCACTTCGTGCGGGGTTCGATGCCGGGGATGCGACCGGGCACGATCTTGGGCCACGAGGCCGTCGGCACCGTCGAGGCGCTGGGGCCCGAGGTCCGGAACTTCTCCGTCGGCGACCGGGTCGTCATCCCGTCCACGATCGCCTGCGGACGCTGCGTCTACTGCCGCGCCGGCTACTACGCCCAATGCGACATGGCCAACCCGAACGGCCGCGACGCCGGGACCGCCTTCTACGGCGGGCCGGAGTCGACGGGCCCCTTCGACGGGCTGCAGGCCGAGTACGCCCGGGTGCCGTTCGCGCACACCAACCTGGTCCCGATCCCGCCCGGCGTGAGCGACGAGCAGGCGCTGATGGTCAGCGACATCTTCCCGACGGCGTGGTTCGGCGCCCGGCTCGCCGAGGTCGGCGACGGCGACGTCGTGGTGGTGCTCGGCGCCGGTCCGGTCGGGCAGCTCGCGGTGCTGTCGGCCCGCCTCCAGGGGGCCGGCCGCGTGCTCATCGTCGACGGCAACGCCGACCGGCTGGAGACCGCGCGGCTGCAGAACGCGGAGACCATCGACTTCAACGCCGAGGACCCCGTCAAGGTGGTGGAGGAGCTCACCGGCGGCATCGGCGCCGACCGGGTGATCGAGGCGGTGGGCGTCGACGCCCAGCGGCCCACCGGGGGCCCGGCCGCGCACGGCATCCCCGAAGCCACCGCCGAGGCGTTCGAGCGCGAACGCGCGGAGGCGGCCCCGCGGACCAACATCCAAGGGTCGCGGTGGGCACCGGGCGACGCCCCCAGCCAGGCACTGCGCTGGGCGGTCGAGATGGTGGCCAAGGCGGGGACGATCGGCATCGTCGGCGTCTACCCGCCGCAGCACATGAGCTTCCCGCTCGGCGTCGCGCTGAACCGCAACCTGACCATCCAGGCCGGCAACTGCAACCACCGCCGGTACGTGCCGGGGCTGCTCGGCCGGATCGCCGCGGGCACGGCCGACCCGACCACGATCCTCACCCAGCAAGAGCCGCTGCCGTCGGCGATGGAGGCCTACGAGGCGTTCGACCGCGCGGAGCCCGGATGGACCAAGGTCGTACTCGAACCGGCCGGATGAGCGGGCCCTCACTGACCGTTGTAGAGCCAGCGCCGCAACAGCCGGCTCAGGGCCGGCATGACCACGTACGTGAGCAGCGGCACCAGCGCGATGGGGAACACGGCGGATCGCACCGGCAGCGGCCAGCTCTCGGCCACCGGGACCGCGGTCACCTGCAGGACCAGGCTCAGCGGGTAGACACCGGCGAAGGTGACCAGGGCCATCTTCCAGCGCGGAGGCGCCGACACCGAGCGGTCGGGCAGGCTGAACCACGTCTCCATGCCCGTCGTATGCGTCCGGTCCTCCTCCGCGAGGCCGTCGAGTCGGTCGATCCACCGCGCCCGCTCGGGCGACTCGAGCCACGCGGACAGCCGCGCGCCGTCGGAGAACCGCAGCACCGTGTGGTAGCGGCGGTCCTTCCCCTCGGGGCGCAGCCAGGTGGCGCCGAGATGGCCGGGGAAGCGGGACGCCTCGGCGGTGACGCCGTGCGCCCACCGCTCGAACTCGGCCTCACGGCCCTTGGCGACATCCCAGGTGAACACCACGGTCACGGGTTCAAGACGTGTCGAGACCACGCCGGTGGACTACCCGGCACATAGGAGGGAAACCCGATGAAGCGCGTGGTGATGCCGCTGGGCGCGGGCCTGCCGGACTGGCGCCGCCATCGGCGGACCCGTATCGAGACCACCGCGGGCGCGCGGAAGTCCGCGATGCACTCGCTGATGCCGGCCGAGGCCGACGCCCGGTCATGCTCGGCCTGTTCTGCGTCGGCCGGATTCAGACGTTCGGCGGCGCGGCGCTGACGTCGGCCAGCGCGGACCTGTCGTCTCGCTCGAGGGCCAGGTCGCCGAGCGACAAGATCCCGATGGCCTGCCCGTCCTCGACGACGGGAATCCGCCGGATGGCGTGGTCGCGCATCAGCTTGACCGCTGTACCCGTCGTCTCGTCCGGGCCGATCGTGACGAGCCGGTCGCTGCAGATGGCGCCCAGCGTGGTCAACGCCGGGCTCCTGTCCGCCGCGATCGCCCGCACGACGATGTCACGATCGGTGACAACCCCGCACAGCCTGCCGTCCTGGTAGACCAGCACGGTGCCGATGCCCTGGTCGCGCATTCGTACGGCCGCCTCGGTCAGCGGCGTGTCCGCCGGCAGCGCGACGGGCGCGGGTGTCATCACCTCGCGTGCCTTGTGCGCCATGAAGGGAGCGCTCCTTTCCGTCTCCACTGCGATCATGCACGGGCGGCCCTACCCCGCCCGGGCGCGGCCATGCCCGCGAGCACCCGGATCGGGGCGAGCCGACGCGGATCAGCGCCGATAGAGTCTGGACCCGGACGCGAAACGGAGTGATCCATCATGGTCGCCGCGCAGGCATTGGTCTTCGACGTGTTCGGCACGCTCGTCGACTGGTACACCCCCATCAAGCGGCTGGCCGAGCGCATCGGCGCCGAGCGGTCCGTGCCCGTCGACGGCGATCGGCTCGCCACCTCATGGCGCCGCCGATACCGGCCGGCGATGGACACCGTCCGGTCCGGCGCCCGGTCATGGTGCAACTTCGACGAGCTCCATCGCGGAACCCTCGCCGACGTGCTGGCGGAGCTCGACCTGGACCTGGCCGCGCCCGACCGGGAACGGCTGGTCGCCGAATGGCACCGGCTCGAGCCCTGGCCCGACACCGTCGCGGGGCTCGCCGGCCTCGGCGCCCGCTTCATCACCGGCACGTTGTCCAACGGCCACATGCGGATGCTGGTGGACCTGGCCCGGCACGGCGGCATGCGGTTCGACGTGATCATCTCCGCCGAGCTCGCCGGCACCTACAAGCCCGACCCGAGCGTGTACCTCACCGCCGCGCGGCTGCTCGAGCTGCCGCCGGACCAGGTGATGCTCGTCGCCTGCCACCCGGAGGACCTGGCCGGCGCCGCCGCGGCCGGGCTGCGCACCGCGTACGTGTCGCGGCCGGCCGAATGGGGTCCCGGCGGCACCGCGCGGCCCGCCCCGGACATCGCCGATGTCGCCGCGACCGATCTGATCGACCTGGCGCGGCGGCTGCCCGGGGCCTGACCCGGCAGAGCGCGTTTACTCGGCGTCCGCCCGCCGCGCCGGGGCGGCGGGCTCCAGGCGCAGCGGCGCGAGGTACTCCTCGGCCGGACCGCGTTGCCACCACGCTCCGGTCGCCCGGCGTTCCGCCCAGGTGGTGAAGCGGTAGCCGCGGAGCCGGGCGCGCACGAAGGTGGGCGGGGCGCCGGGGAAGGGATTGCGGCCCAGCAGCCGCAGGGTCGCCCGGTCGCCTTCGAGCAGCTTGCGGGCGAACGGCACGAGCCATGCCCGGGCGTACGCCGGCGACAGGCTCGCGAACCACATGAGCCAGTCGAGCCGCAGATGGTAGGGCGCGACCTGGCGCGGGCGGCGGCGCGGGTCGCCGGGCTTGCCCTTGAAGCCGTATTCCCGCCACACGGTGTCCGGCCGGATCTCCGGCTCGTCGGTGCCCTCGACGATCACCTCGTGGCGGGCCTTGGTGACGGCGCCGAACGCCCCGTAGGTGTTGACCAGATGGAACGGGTTGAAGCTGGCGTTCATGCGCTGGGTCCGCGACACCAGGTTGCGGACCGGCCAGTAGCTGAGCCCGGCGACCGTGACCGTCAGCGCCACGACCATCGCGCCGTACCACACCGGCGGCGCGGCGAGGTCCGCCGGCCGCGGCGCCCCCGGCCACGACAGCGCCGAGGCGGCCAAGACGACGGTGAGCCAGTTCAGCCAGGAGAAGTTCCCCGACACGATCAGCCACAGCTGGGTGACGATGATGATCGCGGCCGCCACGCTCGCGTACGGCTGCGGCGCGAACAGGCCGAACGGCACGACGAGCTGGGTGACGTGGCTGGCCGCGACCTCCACCTTGTGCAGCGGGCCCGGCAGCCGGTGGAAGTACCAGCTCAGCGGCCCGGGCATCGGCTGCGTCTCGTGGTGGTGGTACAGGCAGGTCAGGTCGCGCCAGCACCGGTCGCCGCGCAGCTTGATCAGCCCGGCGCCGAACTCCAGCCGGAACAGCAGCCAGCGCAACAGCCACATCCCCAGCACGGGCGGCGCGGTGCCGGCGTTGCCGAGGAAGACGGCCAGCACGCCGGCCTCGCACAACAACGACTCCCAACCGAAGCCGTACCAGATCTGCCCCACATTGACGATCGACAGATAAAGCGCCCACAGCACGGCCCACAGCGCCATCGCGGCCCAGAGCGGTACCACGTCGGCCAGCCCGGCCGCGACGGCGGCCGACAGCGCGGCGCCGGTCCAGGCGACCGCTACGCACAAACGGTCGGAATAGTGCAGGTGGAAGATGCTGGGTGCCTGGCGAAACGACACCCGGCGCAGGTAGTCCGGCACCGGGGTCAGCCCGCGCTCGCCGATCAGGGCGCGGGACTGGTTGGCCGCGGCCAGGAAGGCGACCAGGTAGATCGCGGCCAGCCCGCGCTGGAACATCAGCCTGCCGAGCCAGTCGCCGGGCGCCGCCAGCCACTCCATCCCGGTTACCCGCCCTCCGCCGCCGTCAAGGCCGCCGCGGCGGCGGGGAAGACCCGGCGCAGCGCGACCAGCGCCGCGTGCCGGCCGCACATGCCGTGGACGCCCGGCCCCGGGGGAGTGGCCGACGAGCACAGGTAGATCGCCCGGTTCGGCGTCGCGTACGGGACGGGGGCCGCCGTGGGCCGGAACACCAGCCGCAGCCCGTCACAGCGACCGCCCGCGATGTCGCCCCCCACGTTGTTCGGGTTGCGGTGCTCGAGCTCGGCCGGGCCGGCCGCGCGGCGGGCCAGGACCCGCTCGCCGAAGCCGGGGGCGAAGCGTTCCAGCCGGCGCTCGATGGCCTCGGTGAGATCCCCGCGCCAGCCGTTCGGGACGTGCCCGTAAGCCCACAGCACCTGCCCGTCGCCGGCCACCCGCGCCGAGTCGTACACGCTGGGCTGGGAGACGATGAGGAACGGGTCGCGCGGCGCCCGCCCGCGCCGCGGGCCGCGCAGCGAGGCGTCGATGTCGGCGTACGCCGGCCCGAGGTGGACCGTGCCGGCGCGGGCGCACGCCTCGGCCGCCCACGGCACCGGCCCGGACAGCGCGTAGTCGACCTTGAACGCCGCCGGCCCGTGCCGGTAGCGGCGCAGCCTGGCCGCGTACCTGGCCGGCAGCCTGGATCCGGCGATGGCCGCCAGCCGTTCGGGCATGACGTCGAGGAGATAGATCCGCGCGGACGGCAGTTCGCCGAGGTCGCGGATGAGGCGCCCGGTCTCGATGCGGCCGCCGAGCGCGCCCAGGTAGCCGGCCAGCGCGTCGCTCAGCGCCTGCGCGCCGCCGCGGGGGAACGGCCAGCCGACCTCGTGCGCGGCGAGCGCGAACAACAGCGCGATGCCGCCGGTGGCGGGCGAGCCGAGCGGCGCCATGGCATGCGCGGCCAGCCCGGCCAGCAGCCCGCGCGCGGGCTCGCCGCGAAACAGCCTGGCCAGCAGCGCGGCGGGCGGAGCGGCCCGGACGCCGAAGCGGGCCAGCAGCAGCGGGTCGCGCGGCGGACCGGCGAGCGGCGCGCGCAGCACGTCGGCGGCCAGCGTGTCCCACCGCCCGATGAACGGCCGCACCAGCCGGCGGTACCGCTCGCCGTCGGGGCCGAGGGAGGCGGCGGTCTCCTCGACGGAGCGGCTGAGCGTCGCGGCCGTGCCGTCGGCGAGCGGATGGGCGAGCGGAAGCGGCGGCTGCACCCAGGTCAGGCCGTGCTTGTCCAGCGGCATCGCGCGCAGCGCGGGCGAGCCGGCGCCCAGCGGATGGACCGCCGAGCAGACGTCATGCCGAAAGCCGGGCAGCGTCAGCTCCGCCGTGGTGGCCCCGCCGCCCACGCTCGCCGCGGCCTCGTACACGTGGACGGAAAGGCCGGCCCGGGCCAGCGTGACCGCGGCCGTCAGCCCGTTGGGCCCGGCGCCGACGACCACGGCGTCCACCTCGGCGCGGACGCGCGCGTCCCGTTCGGTCATAGTGCGACCCTTGCCCCGTCGCCGGTCGCCTTATCCCGGCCGTCCGGCATCCGGCCTACCGTGGCGAAACCGGTGGCCGGCGGCGCGGCGCCTGAATTGCGGCGGTTCCGCGTCCCCGCGACGGGTCCGCGGCCAAAAACGATTGAACGATAAAGGATCGGTCACGAAATGGTGGTGCGGGCGGCGCCCGGCCGATGTTCGATTGATGACCGGGCGACGTTCGAGTAACGCCGGAGCCCCGCGACTCGCCACCGGTGGCCAATCCCGGCAACCTCGTGCGTATCCACCGGCCGGAAGGTACGCTGCGCCCACCCATGGCCATCTATCCTGACTACAGGCGGGTGGGAGGAATTGGACCATTGGGCGATAGGGCGGACGGACTCACGCGTCAGGAGTTCGCGGATCTCCTGGAGTTCCGGACGCTGCTGCACCGGTTCCTGCGCTGGCGGGAGCAGGAGGCCAGGGCCGCGGGGCTGACCCCGGTCCAGCATCAACTGCTGGTCACGATCAAAGGTCACCCCAAGGAGTTGCCGCCGACGATCGGGGAAATCGCGGAGATCCTCGTGCTGCGCCATCACAGCGCGGTCGAGCTCATCGACCGGGCCGAGGGCGCCGGGCTGGTCGAACGCTGGCCGGATCCGTGCGACGGGCGGATCGTGCGCATCCGTCTCACCCGGCTCGGGGAGCGGCGGCTCAAGGCGCTTACCATGCTGCACATGACAGAGATCCGCCTCAGTGAGCTGGTCACGCCCTATCTTTCTGAGCTCCGCGCCGTAGCGCCACCGCTGCAGAGCTGAGGGCGGATCCGACCGCGTTAATAGCGGGCGAATAATACCAAATATCGTAGCGCGACATCAAGCATTCTCACCGGCCCTTTCCGGTCATGACAGGCTCTGTATATCGCGGCACGATGAAATGGGCGTGGCAGGAGGAGGGGATGTGTCGGACGTCATAGCAGAGAAGGCTGGGCTGGAGAACTTCCCCGTGGCGGCGCGGGTGCTGCCCGCGCGGTACCGCCGGCACCTGCTCGCCGTGTACTGCTATGCCAGGCTCGTCGACGACATCGGCGACGACGCGCCGCAACCGGAGCGCATGAGGCTGCTCGACGAGGTGGACGCCGACCTCGACCGCATCGACTCCGGCGCCACGCCGCGGCTTCCGGTGCTGCGGGCGCTGGCCCCCACCGTCGCCTCCTGCGCCATCCCCATCGAGCCGTTCCGGCGGCTGGTCGCGGCCAACCGGCAAGACCAGGTGGTCACGCGCTATGCCACCTTCGCCGATCTCATGGCGTACTGCGAGCTGTCCGCCAACCCGGTCGGGCAGATCGTGCTGCACGTCTTCGGCGCGGCGACCGCCGAACGCGTCCGCCTGTCCGACAAGATCTGCAGCGCGTTGCAGATCATCGAGCACTGCCAGGACGTCGGGGAGGACTACGAGCGAGGGCGCGTCTACCTGCCCGGAGACGATCTTCGTCGTTTTGGCTGTGACGAGACGGACATCAAAGAAACGATCACGCCGACGCGGTTGCGCGGCGTGGTGGCGCTCGAGGTCACTCGCGCGTCGCAGCTGCTCAACGGGGGGATTCCGCTGATCGCCGGCCTGACCGGGTTCGCCAAGATCGCAGTCGCCGGCTATGCGGCGGGCGGGCGGGCGACCGTGGCGGCGCTCGAACGAGGCCGCTATGACGTCCTCGGCCGCCGGCTCCGTCCCGGGAAGCCCCGACTCGTCCGCGAATGGCTCCGCATCTTGACGAAAGAGAGGTGAACCGGTTGGAGACGCCCGCCGCGTATCAGCACTGCGAGCACATCGTCCGTACCCGGGCCCGCAACTTCTCCTATGGCATCCGCCTGCTTCCGCCGCCCAAACGGCATGCGCTGAGCGCCGTGTACGCCTTCGCCCGGCGCGTCGACGACATCGGCGACGGCGACGGGCCCACCGAGCTGCGGCTCGCCCAGCTCGCCGACACGCGCCGCCAGCTCGACCGGCTCGCCGCCGCGGCGCCGGACGCCTCCGGCGATCCCGTGCTCATCGCGCTGGCCGACGCCGCCCTGCGCTACCCGATCCCGCTGGACGCCTTCGCCGAGCTGATCGACGGCTGCGAGGCCGACGTACGCGGCAACTCCTACAAGACCATCGACGACCTCGTGCGCTACTGCCGCAACGTGGCCGGCTCGATAGGGCGGCTGTCGCTGGGCATCTTCGGCGCCGACGACATGGCGGCGGCGGCGCCGCTGGCCGACGCGCTCGGCGTCGCGCTCCAGCTCACCAACATCCTGCGCGACATCAAAGAGGACCGGCAAAGCGGCCGCATCTACCTGCCCGCCGAGGACTTGGAACGTTTCGAGTGCGTGCTGGACCTCGAATCCGACCCGCCTGACCGCGTCGGCGCGCTGGTGCGCTTCGAGGCCGACCGGGCCCGCGAATGGTACCTGCGCGGGCTGCGGCTGCTGCCCATGCTCGATCGGCGCAGCGCCGCCTGCACGGGCGCGATGTCGGGCATCTACCGGCGGCTCCTGGAACGCATCGCGGCCGACCCGCTGACGGCCGTGACCACCCGGATGTCCCTGCCGCCGTGGGAGAAGGCCATCGTGGCCGTGCGCGCCCTCACCGGAGCCGGGCGATGAGCGACCCGGGCGCCGGGCGGGGCGTCCGCGCGGTGATCGTCGGCGGGGGGCTGGCGGGCATCACCGCCGCCCTGGCGCTGCGCGAGGCCGGGGCCGAGGTCACGCTCTTCGAGTCGCGGCCCCGGCTGGGCGGCGCCACCTGCTCCTTCCAGCGCGGCGATCTGATCGTGGACAACGGCCAGCACGTCTTCCTGCGGTGCTGCACCGCCTACCGCGGGCTGCTCGACCGGCTCGGCGTGGCGGACAAGACCCGGATCCAGGACCGCTTCGACGTGACCGTGCTGGCGCCCGACGGGCGCCGGGCGCGGCTGCGCCGCGCGGCCCTGCCCGGCCCGCTGCACCTGTTGCCGGCGCTGGCGCGCTACGACCTGCTCACGCCCGCCGACCGGCTCCGCGCCGTCCGGGCGTCGCTGGCGCTGCGGGGCGTCGACACCGCGCGCGACGGGGAGCGCCTCGGGGACTGGCTGGCGGCGCACGGCCAGCGCGACTGGGCGCGGCGCGCGCTGTGGGAGCTGTTCGTCGTGGCGGCGCTCAATATCGGGGTCGACGAGGCGGTACTGGGACCGGCCGCGATGGTCTGCCAGACCGCGCTGCTCGGCCGGCACGACGCCGCCGACATCGGCGTGCCCGACGTGCCGCTCGGCGAGTTGCACGGCGAGGCCGCGGCCCGCCTCATCGGCACCGTGCACCTCAAGTCCAAGGTGGAGGCCATCGAGCCGCGCAGCGACCCTGACCGCGATGGGCCCGGGGGAGCGGGCTTCGACCTCATCGTGGACGGGTCGCGGGTGCCGGCCGACGTGGTGATCGTGGCGGTGCCGCACGAGGTCGCGGCCGACCTCGTCCCCGAGCGGGCGGCGCCCGGCCGGGAGCGGTGGCGCGGCCTGGGTTCCAGCCCGATCGTGAACGTGCACGCGGTCTACGACCGCACCGTCATGGACCTGCCGTTCGCCGCGGCGGTGGACTCGCCGGTGCAGTGGGTCTTCGACCGCACCCGGGTCGCCGGGCAGGGCCGTGGGCAGTACCTCGCGTCGTCGGTGTCGGCCGCGGACGAGTGGATCGACACGCCCACCGAGAAGATTCGGGCCGCGTTCGTCCCGGCCCTGGAACGCCTCTTCCCCGCCGCGCGGCAGGCGCGGATCACGGACTTCTTCGTGACCAGGGAACGGCGGGCCACATTCCGTCAGATTCCGGGCAGCGGTGCGCTGCGGCCTGCCGCGGCGACGAGGCTGCCCGGGCTCTTCCTCGCCGGCGCGTGGACCGACACGGGCTGGCCCGACACCATGGAGGGAGCCGTGCGAAGCGGACTCAACGCGGCCCGGCTGGCCCGCGTCTCGGCCGCCGCCGACGTAGACGGGGGGCGGATCCGATGACCGCGGTCGCGCCATCCTCGCTCTCCGTCGTCAGGGCGCTGGTCGAACCGACCCTGCGGGAGGCGGTCGACCGGCTCAACCCCCAGATGCGCCGGCTCGCCGCCTACCACATGGGCTGGATCGAGTTCGACGGAAGCCCCGCCGACGGCGGCGGCAAGGCGCTGCGCCCGGCGCTCGCGCTGCTGTCGGCGCGCGCCGCCGGAGCGCCGGCCGAGACCGGCGTGCCCGGCGCCGCCGCGGTCGAACTGGTCCACGCGTTCTCGCTGCTCCACGACGACATCATGGACGGCGACCGGACCCGCAGGCACCGGCCCGCGGCGTGGACGCTGTTCGGCTCCTCGGCCGCCATCCTCGGCGGCGACGCCCTGCTCACCCTCGCCGTGGAGGTGCTGCTCGACCAGGGGACGCGGGGGGGCTACTGGGCGGCGCGCGGGCTCACCGCGGCCGCGCAGCGGCTCATCGCCGGGCAGTCGCTCGACCTGGAGTTCGAAGAGCGCCGGGACGTCACGCTCGACGAATGCCTGTCGATGTCGGGCGACAAGACCGCCTCGCTGCTGGCCTGCTCGTGCTCGGTCGGAGCCATGCTCGCCGAGGCGCCCGCCGACCTGGTGACCGCGTTGACCGACTTCGGCGTCCAGCTCGGCCTGGCCTTCCAGCTCATCGACGACCTGCTCGGCATCTGGGGCAGCCCGGAGGTCACCGGCAAGCCGGTGCTGTCCGACCTGCGCTCCCGCAAGAAGTCGCTGCCGGTCGTGGCCGCGCTGACGGCCGGCGCCGACGCATCGGCGCGGCTGTCCGAGCTGATCTTCCAGCCCGAACCGCTCACCGAGGACGACCTGCGGCTGGCGGCCAGGCTCGTCGAGGAGGCCGGCGGCCGCGACTGGGCGGAGGACGAGGCCGAGCGCCGGCTGGTCAAGGCGACCGACCGGCTCAAGAGCGCCGAGATGCCCGACGCGGTGCGCGAGGAGTTCCTCGGCCTCACCCACTTCGTGACCGCTCGGGATCGGTAGGGACCGGTGATGACGACGCCCGGAATCCGTACGGCCGAGACCGCGCTCGCCGCCGCCCGCGAGCACCTGCTGTCCCTGCAGTCCCCGCAGGGCTGGTGGAAGGGCGAGCTCGAGACCAACGTGACGATGGACGCGGAGGATCTGCTGCTGCGGCAGTTCCTTGGCATCCGCGACGAGCGCGACACCGCGGCCGCCGCGGAGTGGATCCGGTCGCAGCAGCGGTCCGACGGCACGTGGGCCAACTTCTACGGCGGGCCCGCCGACCTGTCGACCACGATCGAGGCGTACGTGGCGCTGCGGCTGGCCGGCGACCCGGCGGACGCGGCGCACCTGCGCCGTGCCGCCGCCTACATCCGCGACCAGGGCGGCATCGAGGCGAGCCGCGTGTTCACCCGCATCTGGCTGGCGTTGTTCGGCCAGTGGTCATGGGACGACCTGCCGGTCATGCCACCGGAGCTGATGTACCTGCCGTCGTGGTTCCCGCTGAACGTCTACGACTGGGCGTGCTGGGCGCGGCAGACGATCGTCCCGCTGACGATCATCGGCTCGCTGCGGCCGGTCCGGCGGCTGCCGTTCGATCTGCCCGAGCTGCGCGTCGGCCGGCGGCCGGCGCCGCGGCACCGGCCGCTCAGCTGGGAGGGCGTGTTCTCCGGACTCGACCGGGTGCTGCACGGCTACGAACGCCGGCCGCTGCGCGCGGCGCGCCGGGCCGCGCTGCGCCGGGCGACCGACTGGATCATCGCCCGCCAGGAGCGCGACGGCTGCTGGGGCGGCATCCAGCCGCCGTGGGTCTACTCTCTGATGGCCCTCAACCTGGTCGGCTACGACCTCGACCACCCGATCATGCGGCGCGGCCTCGAGGGCCTCGACCGGTTCACCATCCGCGACGAGCGAGGTCGCCGGCTCGAGGCCTGCCAGTCGCCGGTGTGGGACACCGTGCTGGCGATCATCGCGCTCACCGACGCGGGGCTGCCCGGCGACCACCCGGCGCTGGCCAAGGCCGCCGACTGGGTGCTCGCCGAGGAGGTCAAGGGGCCGGGCGACTGGGCCGTACGCCGGCCGGGGCTGGCCCCAGGAGGGTGGGCGTTCGAGTTCGACAACGACGGCTATCCCGATGTCGACGACACCGCCGAGGCGGTCTTGGCGCTGCGGCGGACGCCGCGGCCGGGGTCCGCCGCGGCCATCGACCGCGGGGTGCGGTGGATGGCCGGGATGGTCTCGCGCGACGGCGGTTTCGGGGCCTTCGACGCCGACAACACCCGCGAGCTGTGCACCAGGCTGCCGTTCTGCGACTTCGGCGCGGTGATCGACCCGCCGTCGGCCGATGTCACGGCGCACGTCGTCGAGGCGCTGGCCCACGAGGGGCAGGCCGACTCCGACGTCGTCCGGCGGGCCGTCGTCTGGCTGCTCAAGGCACAGGAGGCCGACGGGTCATGGTTCGGGCGGTGGGGCGCCAACCACGTCTACGGGACCGGGGCGGTGCTCCCGGCGCTGATCGCGGCGGGCGTACGGCCGGAGAAGCCGACGATCAGGCGGGCCGTCGCCTGGCTGGAGGAGCGGCAGAACGACGACGGCGGCTGGGGCGAGGACCTGCGGTCCTACGACGACCCCGCATGGATCGGCCGGGGCGAGTCCACGGCGTCGCAGACCGCCTGGGCGCTCATCGGGCTGCTCGCCGCGGGTGAGGGCGGCGCGGCCGGCGCGGAGCCGTCCAAGGCGGTCGAGCGCGGCGTCGGCTGGCTGGTCGAGCATCAGCGCCGGGACGGCACCTGGGACGAACCGCACTTCACCGGCACGGGCTTCCCCGGCGACTTCTACATCAACTACCACTTGTACAGGCTGGTCTTCCCAATGAGCGCGCTGGGCCGCTATCTCGAGGCCGGCGCACGATGATCACGAAGGAAGGGCGACCACGATGACGATGCCCCTGCGCCAGCAGCTGCGTATCGGTGGCTACATCCTGCGCCAAAAGCTCCTGCGCCGCCGGGAGAAGTTTCCCCTGATCGTGGAGCTGGAGCCGCTGTTCGCCTGCAACCTCGCGTGCGCGGGCTGCGGAAAGATCCAGCACCCGGCGAGCGTCCTCAAGCAACGGATGCCGGTCGAGCAGGCCGTCGCCGCGATCGAGGAGTGCGGGGCGCCGATGGTGTCGATCGCCGGCGGCGAGCCGCTCATGCACCCGCAGATCGGCGAGATCGTCAAGGAGCTCACCAAGCGCAAGAAGTTCGTCTTCTTGTGCACGAACGCGCTGCTGATCCCGCGCAAGATCGATCAGTTCGAGCCGTCGCCGTACTTCGCCTGGGTCGTCCACCTCGACGGCCTGCAGGAGCGGCACGACGCGTCGGTGTGCAAGGAGGGGGTGTTCGAGGAGGCGGTCGCCGCCGTGCGCGAGTGCCAGCGGCGCGGCTTCCGGGTCACGACGAACACGACCTTCTTCAACACCGACAGCCCGCAAAGCGTCATCGACATCATGAACTACCTCAACGACGACCTGAAGGTCGACGAGATGATGATCTCGCCGGCCTACGCCTACGAGAAGGCGCCCGACCAAGAGCACTTCCTCGGCGTGCAGGAGACCAGAGAGCTGTTCCGCAAGGCGTTCGCGAACGGCAACCGCAAGCGCTGGCGGCTCAACCACTCCCCGCTGTTCCTGGACTTCCTCGAGGGCAAGGTCGACTTCCCGTGCACGGCGTGGGCGATCCCGTCGTACTCGCTGTTCGGCTGGCAAAAGCCCTGCTACCTGATGTCGGACGGCTATGCCAAGACCTACCAGGAGCTCCTCGACGACACCGACTGGGACAGTTACGGCAGGGGCAACGACCCGCGCTGCGCCAACTGCATGGCGCACTGCGGATATGAGCCGACCGCGGTCTTCGCCACGCTGGGCTCGCTCAAGGAGTCGCTGCGGGCGATGCGCACCGGGTGACGGTCCGGGGTTTGCCCAAAGTCACCATAAGACGTCACCGTAAGTGAGACGATGACTACTTGGGGCGCACGGGAACGCCACACCATCTGATCGCATGCGGAGGGCTGATGCGCTCCAGCCGAGGGTGGCTTACCTTGGCGTTCCTGCTCGAGGCTGCCGTCGCCGCGGGTGACGCGGTGCTTCCCGGGTGCTCGATCGCCACCTTGCTGATCGTCGGGCCGTTGCTGGGCGTCGTACGCCTGGGCGCCCGGCGCACCGCGGTCCTCGCGGTCCTGGCCGGCGCGCTGGCGCCGGGAGCCGGGCTCGCGGACGGCACGGTGGGCACCGTCGACGACGTGCTGCGCACGGCGCTCGTGCTCGCCGGCGGCGCGATCGCGGTGCTGATCGCGCGCGCCAGGGACGTGGAGGGCCACGCGCTCGCCCGGATGACGCAGGTCGCGGAGGTGGCGCATCGCGCCATCTTGCACCCGATCCCGTCGGCCATCGGCGGCATGGCCTTCGCCGCCCACTACCAGTCCGCCGGCGACGGGACGCCGATCGGCGGCGACTTCTACGCCACCGTGCCGGCGCCGACCGGCCTGCGGCTGATCGTCGGCGACGTCAAGGGCCGGGGGCTGGAAGGCGTCCGGCTCGCCGCCGACACGCTGTCGAGCTTTCGCGAGCTGGCCGCGACCGACGTGGATCTCGTCCGGCTCGCCGGCGAGCTCGACCGCAGGATCAGCCACGGGCTCGGCCCCGAGGACTTCGTCACGGTCGTCATCGCCGAGTTCGTGCCCGGCGAGGTGCGTCTGGTCAACTGCGGTCACCACCCGCCGCTGCGGGTCGGCCGCCGCATCGAGCCGCTCGCCCCGCCCGCGTCGACGCCGCCGCTCGGCCTGGGGCCGGCCCCGGTCGTGCACCGGGCCCGGCTGCGGCCGGACGAGCGGCTGCTGTTCTACACCGACGGCCTGATCGAGGCGCGCGATCCCGGCGGTGAGATGTTCGCCCTCGACGATCGGGTGCGCGCCGCGCTCTCCGCGAGACCGCTCAGCGAGGCGCTCGCCAAGCTGCTCGGCCTGGTGTTCGACCACACCTGCGGGGCGCTGTCCGACGACCTGGTGCTGGTGCTCGGCGAGCCCGTCGCGGCCCCCGCCGCCCGAGGCGCGCCGCGCGGCGGCGGGCTCGACCTCGCCGCGATCGTCCCGCACCAGGGGCGGCACGGTCCCGGTCCCGGGCACGGGCCTGGACACGGTCCGGGGCACGGGCAACGGAGCAGGCGGGCCTACGGGCGCGACGCACGGGGCGGCGCGCCGGCGCGCGGCGGCCGACCGGCGGCCGGGATGGGGCCAGGGTGCTGGTGGCGTCAGCTGTCGGTCCGCCAGTGGTGGCCCTGGTAGCGGCGGGCGGACGCGTGTGGGGCCGCCGGTCGCCGCGGGGATCGGGCGACACGACGGCCCCGCCGCGCGGATCACCGGTCGCCGTTGAGCTTCCGCTGGACGAAGACGTGGGCGCGTTCGCCGAACTGGGGGGCGAAGCCGTTCATCGACTCGATCGAGGCCCGGAAGTGCACCCCGCCCCAGAGCCTGCTCATGCCGCAGTCGCGGGCGAAATCGGTCCACGTGCTCCAGCTCAACGTGAGGTCGCGCGCCGGCGTGACCCCTGGTTCGACCCGCGACGAACCGGCCGGGAAGGGCACCGCGATCTGGATCGCGTCGGTGCCGAAGAAGCGTCGCGCCGCCTGCGCGTAGGCCTGGCAGAGTCCGGCCGACCCCGAGGGGTACTCGGGATGGTTGGCGGTGTTGAGGTAGCCGCGCCACTCCTTGCCGGTGATGTCGTCGACCGTGCCCTTGCCCGGTCCGCCCCAGGCGCGCAGCCGCTTGTCGCCGTACAGGTAGCGGATCGCGCTGAACGGCCGTACCGCGTCGTAACGCGCCTTTTGATGCCACACCGCGATGGTGACGTCGAAGATGGCGATCTCGATGGTGGCGACGAAGTGCACCGTCTGCTCGATGTCCAGGCCCTTTTGCCCGATCGCCGTGCCGGTGGCGGCGAAGCCGATGGACAGGAACTTGTCGTTGAACATCTCGGCGGTCATCTTTTGGGCGTCGGTCAACCCGGCCGAGGCCGCGAGGACCTCATCGGCCTGACGCCGGTAGGCGGCGAGGCGGCGATGGTCGCTGTCGCGCGGCGGGGCGAGCTCGAATCGGCTCGGGTCGTCATAGGTGATCGGCTTGTTGAGCCGCATCTGCGGGGTGGCGAACTGCTGCACCGTGAAGATGCCGTTCTTGTTGGAAAGGATATTCGGCTGCCACCGCGACGGATTGCGAAGCGCGTAAGCGGTATTCACCGGAACGTAACCGGTGTAGTCCGCGTAGGGCTGCGCGTTGTACCGGGCGCCCCCCTCGTCGCCGAACCTGTTCATGCCGTCCTTGTTCCGCGCTTCGAGCGCGCGGCGGGCGGCGAGGTTGCCGAGACCGATCGCGGTATCGGTGTTCTCCTGTCCGTCGTCGGGATCGAGGCCGGCGGATTTCACCATGGTGCGCCACTCGGCCGAGAACTCCGGAATGAGCTTGTTCAAGATGCGATAGGACGCATAAATGACGGCGGTGTTCTTGTTCCGGTTGGTGTTCTCGCTCGAGGGCCGGCGGCCGAGATTGGAGAAGATGCCGACCGCCTTGGCGTGGAACGGTGCGATGGCGTCGAACCAGGCGAGTTCCAGGAGCATGGCGTGGTCGACGATGAGCGTGACGTCGGAGCCGTCTGCGGATATCGTCGCGCCCTGGGCCTGCTGAAGTGCGGGGAAGACCACCTGGGCCACGGCATTGCCGTTGTCGAGATCGAAAACCGGCGGCGGCTCGTCCTTTGGGACGGCCGCCGCCGGAACCGCGAGCAGGCTGAGCGACACGATCGCGCAAAATGCGACAGCCAACTTTCGGAAATTGAGACTTCGTGCGCGCATAAAGCTTAACATGGGGAATTATCCCTTCGTGGGGGCACCGGGCCGGCTCTTAGACCTGTTTTATAAAGACAGCAAAGGATCAAGCCAAGCCGGTCACATCGTAAGCATTTATGTGCGCACATTGCAGTATGGCGCCGTGGCCGATGTCGGCCGTAAAACTCGGCGCCTGTTCAACTGCGGATGCGTGCGGCATTGACGCGCACGCGGCAAGATCGCGGCGGTCGCCGAAATCGCCGGGTCTCGCCGGGTCTCAGCGGGCGGGCGGGGAGGCGGCGGGTTCGAACAGCTCGACCACGTTGCCGGCGGGGTCTTCGACCAGGATCTGTTTGCCGCCTGGGCCGGTGACGATGTCGTTGCGGAAGGGCACGCCGTCGGCGCGCAGCCGGGCGACCTCCGCGGTGAGGTCGGGGACGATGAGGTGGATCCGATTCCACCCGCCCGGCTCGGGCGTGCGCCCGTCGGGCATCGGCCGGCCGGCCGAGCTCTTCGGCCCGGCCAGCAGCAGGCGCAGGTTGCCGCGGGTCACGTCGGCGAACGCCGGCGCCGCGCTGGAGCACAGCGCGAAGCCGAGATGGCCGGTGTAGAAGTCGACGGCCGCCTGCACGTCGTCGACCATGTAGCGAACGTTGACCATGTCCTGTGGGCTGGTCATCACACTTCCTCCTCGTCCGATGGGTCGTCTGTGTCTGCCACGAGATCCGTGTGCGTGTGCGCGGGGTCCGCGCCCACGGTGGCCTGCCAGAACCCGATGCGGGTCTCGAGCTCGGCCGCCATCGACTCGAACCGGGGATAGCCGTCGTCGCCGGGGGAGGCGGCGGGGTCGGGAAGGCTCCAGTGGATGTGGGTGGGCCGGCCGGGAAAGGCGGGGGAGGCCTCCCTGGCCCGGTCGCACAAGGTGATCACATAGCTGAAACGCCGCTGGGCGAACACGCTGAGATGCTTGGGCCGGTGCCCCGTCAGGTCTATGCCGCGCGCCGCCATCACCCGCACCGTGTCGGGGTGCAGCGGTTTGGGGTGCGTGCCCGCGCTGAAGGCCTCGATCCGGCCGCCGGAGCGGGCCCGGACGAACGCCTCGGCCGCCTGTGATCGGGCGCTGTTGCCGGTGCACAGAAACAGCACGGTGTACGGAGCCGGGCCGGTCCCCGAGAGCGGGGGCGCGGGCGGGGACGCGGGGTCGAGGCGCCCCCCGGGACGCAGGGCCGGATGCAGGGCGGCGCCCGCGGCCGCCAGCGACTGGGCGCAGCGCGAAAGATCGAGATGGTAGTAGGTGTCGCGGCCGTCGAAGCTGCTGCGCCGAGCCGCCACCAGCCCGCTCGCGCGCAGCCGCCCCAGGTGGTAGGAGACGAGGTTTTGCGGCTGGCCGACCAGCGCCACCAGCTCCCGCACGCGCCGGTCGCTGCGCGCGAGCTCGCGCAGCAGCCGCCACCGCAGCGGATCGGCCGCCATCCGCGCGAACGGCGGTGGCGCGTGCCGTGTGCGTGTACCCACCCGCGGAACAATACATCAATTCAGATTGATGGAGTATTCGGACAGGCGTCCATGGCCGGCCGCGGGGCGGGACGAGCCGTCCCCGCGGCGCGTGGAGACGGGTGCGCGGCGGACGCGCCGCGAATCGAGCGGGCGGAAGACATACATCAGTGGCCCGGAGGACATACGGCGGCGCCGCGGGTTCGGGCCCGGCGGGCGGTGGCGGGGGCGTGGATGGGGCGTGGATGGGGCGTGGATGGGAGTGGCCGGGCGGTCGCCGGCGGCGGCGAACGGCCGAGGGGACGGGACGATCCACCGCGCCGGGCGCGGCTCACGGACAGGTCATCGCCATGACCGGCCAGGTGAGAGGGGGTCCCAAAGAGAAGGCGACGCCGGGTGGATACGGGGGCAATCCACCCGGCGCCGCATCATCGGTGTTCCGACGGGGGCCCGGAACACCGGCACGGGCGCTCCGACGGGGGACCAGAGCGCCGGTATAAATCGTACACCGAAACCCCCGTAGGTTAGTCAAGAGATTGTCACGAGCCGATCTGCCAAGGGTGTCCGGAAACCCGCTTGTGGCTCGTCCCATGCGTGTCGGCATCGACGTGTGGGGCGGGTGGCACGCTTCCCGCGGGTGGTTCGGAAGAGGATTCGAGCCGAGGCGTGTCGTCCGGCTCGCGCCCGCCATTGGCGAAGACGACGCTGATGTACGGCAGCACGACCGCGGCGGCGATCATGATGCCGATCAGCCAGACCGGACCCCGCCCGGCCAGGAAGATCGCCGTCAGCAGGCAGGCGGTGCGGACGCCCATGGAGATCAGGTATCGCCGCTGGCGGTACCTGATGTCCTCCGACATGGGCCGGGGCGCATCCGTCACCCGGTAGACCGGGCTCTTGCGCTGACCTCGCGAAATGACCCTCACATCGGCCACGTTACGCTGAATTCCTTTGGATCTGGAGGGAGAGCCGTGACGGACCGGACATATCGCGTGACGGAGATTGTCGGCACCTCGCCCGAAAGCGTCGACACCGCCGTGCGCAACGGCATCAGGCGGGCGGCAGAGACGCTCAGGCATCTCGATTGGTTCGAAATCACCGAGGTCCGCGGTCAGATCGTCGATGGCGAAGTGGCCCACTACCAGGTCGGTCTGAAGGTCGGCTTCCGCCTCGAGGACGCCTGACGCGTCGCCGCGCGGATCGGCCGGGAACGCGCCCGGGACGTTCAGGACGCCCAAGACGCCGGGGACGCTCCGCGCGGGCCCGAGAAGACCTCGGGCCGCCCCCCGGCGCCGGAGGGCGGCCACAGGGCCGCCACAGGGGCGCCAGGGGCCGCGGCGCGGGCGTTCCCGGGCGTTCCCGGGCGTTCCGGGTGTGGGTTCCCGCCCCGCGCCCGGGCGTGCCGGGCGCGGGGGCCTCAGGACGCCTGGCTGACCGTTGACATGTTGAAGTCGGGCACCCGCAGCGGCGGCATCGCCGTCCGCGTGAAGTAGTCCGACCACTCCCTGCCGAGCACCTTTTCGGCGCGGCCGACTTCGGCCAGCCGCGACAAGATGCCGACCGGGCTCTCGTTGAACCTGAAGTTGTTCACCTCGCCGACCACCTCGCCGCCCTCGACGAGATAGACGCCGTCGCGGGTGAGCCCGGTCAGCAGCAGCGACTGGGGGTCCACCTCGCGGATGTACCACAGGCAGGTGAGCAGCAGCCCGCGGCCGGTGCGGGCGACCATCTCCTCGAGCGAGGGCGCGTCGTCCGGCCCCGCCATGAGGAGGTTGTCGATCGCCGGGGTGACCGGCAGGCCGGTCAGGCCGGCGGACTGGCGGGTCTGCAGCAACGCGGCCAGCCGGCCGTCGGTGATCCAGTCCGTGGCGCCGAGCGGCAGCCCGTTGTCGAAGACGGAGGAATTGCGGCCCGAGGCCGGCGCGATCACGAACGGCGCGCACTCCAGGCCCGCCGCGGCGGGGTCGCTGTAGATCCGGACCGGCAGATCGGCCAGTTGCTCGCCCACCCGGGTGCCGCCGCCGGCCCGGCTGAAGACCGTGTGGCCGTCGTGGGCGTCGCGGGCGCCCGCCGTCCAGTACATGTAGGTCATCAGGTCGGCGACCGCTGCCGGCGGCAGCAGCGTCTCGTAGCGGCCGGCGGGCAGGTCGACGCGTCGCCTGCCCCACTCCAGGCGGCGGGTCAGCTCTTCGCTCAGCCCGGGCACGTCCACGTCGCGGAAGTCAGAGGTGCTCACCCCGGCCCACGCCGAGCTGGACAGGTCGCCCGCCTTGGCGTTGATCTCGACCTTGCCGGTGGGCTGGTCGTGGCGCAGCCGCAGCCCCGCGGACGACCCGACGAACGTCGAGGTCATCGCGTGGTGCGCGAAGCCGTACAGCTTCCGTCCGCCCGCGGCGGCCGCGGCGAACGCCTCGCCCAGCGCGGGGGCGAATCCGGAGAAGACCCCGATCCCGGTCTCGGCCGGCGGGGCGCCCCAGTCGCCGGCGGCGGTGTCGGCGACGAGCGGCATCGCGTCCTCGGCCGGGTCGCTGTCGGCCGCGACCTGCTCGGCGGCCCGGACGACCTCCTCGACCTGGGCGGGTTCGACCCCCGACCTGGACACGACGCCCGCGGCGACGCCGCCGCCCTTGCCGTGCAGCGCGATCACGGTGAGCCGCCGCGACCGGGTGACGCCGTTGGTGGTCAGCGTGTTGCCCGCCCAGCGCAGGTTGGCGTCGCTGGACTCGGTCGCGATGACGACGCAGTCATCGGCCCGCGACAGCGCCAGCGCCCGCTCCACCGTCTCCTGTGGCGCCGTCGTCCGCGGCCCGGTCATTTGCCCGCCTCCTTGAGCGCGTTGAGGACGTTGACGCCGCGGAACAGGGCGGCGGGGCAGCCGTGACTGACCGGGGCGACCTGGCCCGGCTGTCCCTTGCCGCAGTTGAAGGCGCCGCCGAGAACGTAGGTCTGCGGGCCGCCCACGGCCTCCATCGAGTTCCAGAAATCGGTGGTGGTGGCCTGGTACGCCACGTCGCGCAGCTGGCCGGCCAGCCGGCCGCGCTCGATGCGGTAGAACCGCTGCCCGGTGAACTGGAAGTTGTAGCGCTGCATGTCGATCGACCAGCTCTTGTCGCCCAGGATGTAGATCCCGCGGTCGACCCCGGCGATCAGCTCCTCGGTCGAGGGGCCGTCGGGGTCGGGCCGCAGCGACACGTTCGCCATCCGCTGCAACGGCATGCTGGACG
Organism: Streptosporangiaceae bacterium; assembly: GCA_035765195.1. GTDB lineage: Bacteria > Actinomycetota > Actinomycetes > Streptosporangiales > Streptosporangiaceae > CALAED01. Next base: position 322,327 of record DASTYC010000040.1, on the reverse strand, counting down.
GCGAGTCGGCGAACGCGCAGCCGTTGGACCGGGCGCCGGAGCCGCCGTCTCCGCCCGGCGACAGGCCGGTGAGCCGGGCGATGCGCCGGTCCAGCTGGTAGCCGACGAACAGGCCGCCGGAGACGATGTCCCACGACTGCGCCTCGACGCCCTCGTCGTCGTAGCCGATCGTGGCGAGCCCGTGTTCGGCCGTCCGGTCGCCGGTGACGTTCATGACCGGCGACCCGTACCGCAGCGTGCCGAGCTTGTCGGGCGTGGCGAACGAGGTGCCCGCGTAGGCCGCCTCGTAGCCCAGCGCCCGGTCCAGCTCGGTGGCGTGGCCGATCGACTCGTGGATGGTCAGCCACAGGTTGGACGGGCCGATCACCAGGTCGTACGAGCCTGCCTCGACCGACGGGGCGGCCAGCTTCTCGGCGAGCAGCGCCGGGATCTCGGCGAGTTCGGCGTCCCAGTCCCAGCCGGTGCCGGTCAGGTATTCGTACCCGCGGCCCACCGGCGGGGCCAGCGTGCGCATCGTGTCGAAGGCGCCGTCAGAGATCCCGACGGCGTTGACCGCCGGGTGCAGCCGCACCCGCTGCTGCGTGGTGACCGTGCCCGCCGCGTCGGCGTAGAACTTGTTCTCCTTCACCTGGAACAGCGAGGCGTCGACGTGATCCACGCGGTCGTCGCCGAGCAGCCGCCTGCTCCAGTCGGTGAGCAGCGCGACCTTGTCGCCGGTCGGCACGTCGAAGGGGTCGACCTCATAGGAGGAGACCCAGGTGCGCTCGCCGTGGACGGGCTCGGAAGCCAGCTCGATGCGCTCCCTGTTGACCGCGGCGGCGACGCCCGCGACCTCGATCGCCTGCTCGGCCACTCCGGCGGCGGTCTCGGGGGTCAGGTCGATGCCGGCCGCGAACCCCCACGTACCGTCCTTGACGACGCGGACCGCGAGGCCGACGACGTCGGCGTCGTAGGCCGTCTCCAAAGCGGCGTCGTGCAGCCGGAGGGTCTGACTTCGGATCCGCTCGAGCCGGAAGTCCGCGTGTTCGGCGCCCAGCTCGCGGGCCCGGGTGAGCGCGGCGTCGGCGAGCGTGCGCAGCGGCAGGCCGGTGAAGGACGAATCGATCTCTCGCACGGTCGCAACCTACCGTGTTCTACAAAGCGGGCCGTCCTGGATTGGCGGGGACATGCGGGCGATACCGGCGGGTAGCCCGATAGCGTGGCGTGCCATCGGCACAGCTGGGAGGTGTGACACATGAGCCGCTCCGTCCTCGTCACCGGCGGCAACCGCGGCATCGGTCTCGCGATCGCCCGCGAGCTCGCCGCGGGCGGCGACGCCGTGGCCGTGACCTACCGCTCCGGCGAGCCGCCCGAGGGCCTGTTCGCGGTGCGCTGCGATGTCACCAAGTGGACGGACGTCGACGCGGCCCTGGCGAAGATCGAGGCGGAGCAGGGACCGGTCGAGGTGCTCGTCGCCAACGCCGGCATGACCAAGGACACGCTGGTCGCCCTGATGAGCGAAGACGACTTCAGCACGGTGGTCGACACCAACCTCACCGGCGCGTTCCGGGTCGCCAAGCGGGCGGTCAAGGGCATGATGCGCATGCGCAGCGGACGCATCATCTTCATCTCCTCCGTGGTCGGGCTGCTCGGCTCGGGCGGCCAGGCGAACTACGCGGCGTCCAAGGCCGGTCTCGTCGGGCTGGCCCGTTCGATCGCCCGCGAGCTCGGTTCGCGCGGCATCACGGCGAACGTCATCGCGCCCGGCTTCGTGGACACCGACATGACGGCGGCGCTGAGCGAAGAGCGGCAGGCCGAGATCAAAAAGCAGATCCCGCTGGGTCGCATCGCCGACCCGACAGAGATCGCGAAGGTCGTGCGGTTCATGGCCAGTGATGACGCCGCCTACATCACCGGCGCCGTCATCCCGGTCGACGGCGGCCTGGGAATGGGACACTGAATGGGCATCCTCGACGGCAAGCGCGTCCTGGTCACCGGCGTGCTCACCGACGCCTCCATCGGCTTTCACGTCGCCAAGATCGCCCGGCAGGAGGGCGCCACGGTCATCGTGAGCGGTTTCGGCCGGATGAGCCTGGTCGAGCGGATCGCCAAACGCCTGCCGCCCGGCCCCGACGGCGGTCCGCCGCCGGTGCTCGAGCTCGACGTCACCGACGACGACCAGCTGGCGTCGCTGGCCGAGCGGGTCGGCGAGCACGTCGACGGCCTCGACGGCGTGGTGCACGCGATCGGCTTCGCGCCGCAGACCGCGCTCGGCGGCAACTTCCTCGACACGACGTGGGACGACGTCGCGACCGCGATGCACATCTCGGCCTACTCGCTCAAATCGCTCACCATGGCGTGCCGGTCGCTGCTCAAGGGCGGCGGGTCGGTGGTCGGCCTCGACTTCGACGCGACCAAGGCCTGGCCGGTCTACGACTGGATGGGCGTGGCCAAGGCGGGCCTGGAGTCGTGCTCGCGCTACCTGGCGCGCTACCTCGGCGCCGAGGGCGTGCGGGTCAACCTCGTCGCCGCCGGGCCGCTGAAGACGATGGCCGCCAAGAGCATCCCGGGCTTCGAGCAGTTCACCACCCGGTGGCCCGAGCTGGCCCCCCTCGGCTGGGACGTCGCCGACCCCGAGCCGGCCGCGCGCGCCTGCGTCGCGTTGCTGTCCGACTGGTTCCCCGCGACCACGGGAGAGATCGTCCACGTCGACGGCGGTGTGCACGCGGTCGGCGCCTGAGCCCGCCGCGCCGCCCTCGCCCCGGGCGTCGCCCGCGGTGGGCGGCGGTCGGGGCGGTTACGTCGCGGCGATGGCGCCCGCGGCGAGGAGGCCGAGCAGGATGCCGCCGATCGCGACCCGGTAGTACACGAACAACAGCATCGAGTGCCGGACCAAGAAGCGCAGCAGCCAGGCGATCGAGGCGTACCCGACGATGAACGACACGACGGTGGCCACCACCGTGCCGGTGAGCGGCACGCCGCCCGCGCCCGGCTCACCGATCTTGCGGAGCTCGAACAGGCCCGACAGCACGACGGCGGGGACCGACAGCAAGAAGGAGTAGCGGGCGGCCGCCTCGCGCGTGTAACCGAGGAACAGGCCGCCGGTGATGGTGGAGCCCGACCGCGACGACCCGGGGATCAGCGACAGCGCCTGAAAGCCGCCGATGATGAGCCCGTCGCGCAGGTTCAGGTCCGCGACCTCGCGTTTTTGCCTGCCGTACCACTCGGCGACCATCAGCAGCAGCCCCATCGCGATGAGCATGCTCGCGTTGATCCACAGGTTGCGGGCCGGCCCTTCGATCTGGTTGTTGAACGCCAGGCCGCACACGCTGACCGGCACCGTCCCCCAGATGATGTACCAGCCCATCCGCGCGTCGAGATCGGCGCGCAGCCCCTTGTCGGTGAGGCTGCGCAACCACGTCCAGGTGACGCGCACGATGTCCTGCCGAAAGTAGATGAGCACCGCGGCCATCGTGCCGAGCTGGATGACCGCCGTGAACGCCGCGCCGGGATCGGCCCACCCCAGCAGCCTCGGCACGATCAGCAGGTGCGCGGAGCTCGAGATGGGCAGGAACTCGGTGAGGCCCTGCACGATCCCCAAGACGGTCGCTTGCAGGAAGTCCACGGGGGCGGTCTCCTCCTCGAGAACGTCGGCGGCGTCGGCCGGTAGTGAACTGGGGAAGCCTAGCGTCCTCGACCGATGCGCGGACGCGCGGATCACGGCGCGCCGGACGCGGCGTCGCGCGACACTCCAGGGGCGGTGCCTGGGCGGCGCTGCGCCGCCCGGTACCCTCCGCCTTCGTACCGCGTCCCGGCCCGAACAAAGCCCTCCGTCCGAACGAACCAAAGAGCAGAGCGCGGCCGCACGGCACAGCGCGGCGGCGTTCGCCGGCGGCCAGGCCGGTGGTCCCTCGCGAGGAGGACTGATGGAGCAGCGTCGGCTGGGGCACAGCGGCCTGTCCGTGTCGCGGCTCGGCCTCGGCACCCTCACCTGGGGAACGGACACCGACGAGACGGAGGCGGCCGGTATGCTCGCCGCCTTCGTCGACGCCGGCGGGACGCTCGTCGACACCGCGGGCGTGTACGCGGACGGCGCCGGCGAGCGCGTGCTCGGACGGCTGCTGCGCGGCGCCGTCCCCCGCGCCGACATCGTGATCGCCGCGAAGTCGGGGATCACGAAGGGCGGTCGCTACGACGCCTCCCGCCGGCACCTGCTGGGCGCCCTGGACGACTCGCTGGCCCGGCTCGGCGTGGACCACGTCGACCTGTGGCAGGTGCACGCCTTCGACCCTGGAACGCCGCTCGAGGAGACGCTGTCGGCGCTGGATGAGGCGGTGGCCTCCGGCCGCTGCCGCTACGTGGGCGTGGGCGACTACGCGGGCTGGCAGTTGGCCAAGGCGGCGGCCTGGCAACGCGCCTGGCCGGGCCGGGCGCCGGTGGTGGCCGCCCAGGCGGAGTACTCGCTGCTGTGCCGCGACATCGAGCGGGAGGTGGTGCCCGCGGCGCTGGACGCGGGCGTCGGCCTGTTGCCCTGGTCGCCGCTCGGCCGCGGCGTGCTGACCGGCAAGTACCGCACCGGGATCCCCGCCGACTCGCGCGCCGCGACCCCGCACCTCGCCGAGTTCGTCCGCCCCTATCTCGGCGACCGGTGCAGGCAGATCGTCGAGTCGGTCGCCACGGCGGGGGACGGGCTCGGGGTCTCGCCGCTGGCCGTCGCGCTCAGCTGGGTGCGCGACCGGCCGGGCGTGGCCGCGCCCATCGTCGGCGCCCGGACCGCCGGTCAGCTCCACGACATCCTGCGGGCCGACGACGTCACGCTGCCGCAGGAGATCCGCGACGCGCTCGACGATGTCTCCGACCCGGCCGACTCCTGACGGTGCCCGGGTCCGCATCGTCGTCCCGCGGCGCATAGAGTGCGGTGGGTGACGATGGTTCTGCTGGTTCGCCACGGGTTGACCGCGTTGACCGGTCCTGTGCTGGCCGGGTGGACGCCGGGCGTGCACCTCGACGACCGCGGCCGCACCCAGGTCGCCGCGCTCGCGGCCCGGTTGCGCGACCTGCCGCTGACCGCCGTGGTCTCCAGCCCGCTCGAACGCTGCCGCGAGACGGCAGAGATAATCTTGTCGGGCCGGAACGGCACGCCGAGCCACGTCGACGAGCGCTTCGGCGAGGTGCGCTACGGCGACTGGACGGGGGAGAAGCTCGAGACGCTCGCGAAGGACCCGCTGTGGCCGGTCGTCCAGGCCCATCCGAGCGCCGTGCGGTTTCCCGGCGCGGAGGGCGAGAGCATGCCGGCGGCCCAGCACCGCGCGGTCAGCGCCGTGCGCGACTGGAACGGCCGGCTGGGCGACGACGCGGTCTATCTCGTCTGCAGCCACGGCGACATCATCAAGGCGATCCTCGCCGACGCGCTCGGACTGCATCTGGACCAATTCCAGCGCATCCAGGCCGCCCCCGCCTCGCTCAGCGCGGTCCGGTACACCGGGCTGCGCCCGTTCGTGGTCAGGGTGAACGACATCGGCGGCGGCGTCGACGGTCTGCTGCCGCCGCCGCCCGAGGCCGCGGCCGGTGACGAAAAGGACGCCGCGACCGGCGCCGACGCCGCCGGCGGTGCGGACCGAACGGGAAGCCGCCACACCGGGGGAGACGGTGACGCACCGGTCGGCGGCGGCGCGTAAGGTCTTCGTATGCCGGTCATCTCGTACGACATGCCTGACAGGTTCGTCGCAGGCGCCGTCGGGCAACCCGGCGAACGCGCGTTCTTCCTGCAGGCACGCGACGGTCGGCGGGTGACGAGCGTGGGCCTGGAGAAGTTCCAGGTCACGCTGCTCGCCGAGCGCCTGGGCGAACTCCTCGACGAGGTCTTGCGGCGCAGCGGCGGCGAGGCGAGCGTACCCGCGGTGGCGCCCGCCGATCTCGACGACACCGAGCCGCTCGATCAGCCGGTCGAGGAGGAGTTCCGCGTGGGCACCATGGCGCTGGCCTGGGACCCCGAGGACGAGCGCGTGATCATCGAGGCACAAGAGGTCACCGAAGACGAGGAAGAGACCGAGATCGGCGCGGACGAGCCGGTCATCTCCGTGCTGCGGGTGCGGATCACCGCCGGTCAGGCGCGGGCCTTCGCGGAGCGCGCGCTACGGGTCGTGGCCGCCGGCCGCCCGCCCTGCCCGCTGTGCGGACTGCCACTCGACCCGACCGGTCACGTTTGTCCACGTCAGAACGGACATCTCACGTGAAATGCCAAGCCGCCGTCCCGGCGCCGCCGCGGTGCCGGGCTGTCCCGCCCGGCGGGCGGGCTGGCTGAGACCCCCGGACCGCTGGACACTGGTGCCATGACGCGACCCTCCCCGGACGCCTACGGCTTCGACCACCCCGCCGGCGCGGTCGACCCCGCCGATCTCGGCACCGCACTGCATCTGCTCAGGCACGGGCGGCTCTCGGTGGAGGGGCGGCTGGTCGCGGCGTCCAACGCGACCCTGTACTGCTCGGTCGAGCTGGACGGGCTCCGCGCCGGCTGCGTGTACAAGCCGGTCTCCGGCGAGCGCCCGCTGTGGGACTTTCCCGATGGCACGCTGGCCGACCGCGAGGTCGCCGCGTACGCGGTCTCGGAGGCGATGGGGTGGCGCATCGTGCCGCCGACCGTCCACCGCGACGGCCCGTACGGCCCCGGCATGGTCCAGTTGTGGATCGACGCCGACCCCGAGACCGACATCGTGGCGCTGTCTCGCGCCGACGACCCCGCGATCCGGCGGATGGCCGTCTTCGACGCCGTGGTCAACAACGCCGACCGCAAGATCGGCCACCTGCTGCCGACCGGTGACGGGCACGTCTACGGCTGCGACCACGGGGTGTGCTTTTCCACCGACTACAAGCTGCGCACGGTGCTGTGGCAGTGGCGCGGCGAAGGGCTGCTCGACGACGCCGTGGAGGCCCTGCGGCGGGTGCGGGCGGCGATCGACGGCGACCCGCTGGGCCCCTACCTCGGCAGCCTGCTCACGGCGGAGGAGGTCGAGGCGACCCGGCGACGGATCGACCTCATGCTCAAACACCGCATCCACCCCTATCCCTCCGACGAGTGGCCGGCCATCCCCTGGCCGCCGCTGTGAGGGACCCCGCCGCGCGCCACCGGCCCGACTGGATGTTGAAATGTCGGCATGTGCACGGCGGTCATCAGCTTCGCCCCCGCCTCCCCGTTCCCGGTGTTGCTCGCCGGTGTGCGCGACGAGTTCGTCGCCCGGGCGTGGCAGCCGCCGGGCCGCCACTGGCCCGACCGCCCCGCGCTGATCGGCGGCCGCGACGCTCAGGCGGGCGGTACCTGGCTGGCCGTCGACCCCGGCGCGCCGCGGGTGGCCACCGTGTTGAACGGCCGCGGCAAGATGGCGCCCGAGCGGTTCCGCGTCTCCCGCGGCGACCTGCCGCTGCGCGCGGCCGCGGGCCGCGCCGGCGAGGCCAGGCCGGCCGACCTCGACCTCACCGCGTACGACCCGTTCCATCTCCTGGCGGCCGAGCCGGACGCCGTGCGGCTGTGGAGCTGGGACGGCGACGACCTGACGGAGCGGTCGCTCGGCCCCGGCCTGCATCTGATCGTCAACAGCGGCCTGGAGGGGTCGGATCTCGACGACGGACAGCCGGGGAGCGCGGAGATGTCCGCGCGGGTGGCCCACTTCCGGCGCCGGTTCGCGGCCGTCGCGCGGCCACAGCCCGGTCCGGGACCGCCGGCGCGGGCCTGGGGGGAGTGGCTGCCGCTGGCCGCCGGCGACGGCCTGGACCGCACCGACCCGCGGGCGCTGGTCGTCCGCCGCGACTTCGGCGACGGGCGGATCTGGGGCACCACGTCCATCAGTCTCGTGGCGCTGACCCGAGACGGCGCCCGCTTCGATTTCTCCCCCGACCCCGGCGCCGCACCGGCGTGGCACACCATCGTCGAGCCCACCGATGTCCGCTAGCACGCGACACGTCGGCCCCGCACCCCACAGATAGGCTGCTGTTATGCGATCGTGGCCCGCTCCCGCCGTGCCCAGACTGTCCGACCTGGGATTGGCCACCACGGCCCCGCAACTGCACGTCCACGACACCGCGGCGCGCGCGCTGCGGCCCACCCGGCCGGGCCCGACCGCGCGGATGTACGTCTGCGGCATCACGCCCTACGACGCCACCCACCTGGGTCACGCGGCGACCTACCTCGCCTTCGATCTGATCAACCGGATCTGGCGCGACGCGGGGCACCGGGTGAGGTACGTCCAGAACGTCACCGACGTCGACGATCCATTGCTCGAACGCGCCGTCCAGACGGGGGAGGACTGGGAAGCGCTGGCCGAGCGCGAGGTCGCGCTGTTCCGAGAGGACATGACCGAGCTGCGGGTGCTGCCGCCGGACGAGTTCGTCGGCGCGGTCGAGGCCATCCCGCTGATCATCGAGATGATCGAGGCGTTGCGCGCGCACGGCGCCGCCTACGACGTCGACGGCGACATCTACTTCCCGATCAGCGCCGATTCGCGGTTCGGTCAGGTCAGCGGCCTGACTCGTGAACAGATGCTGCCGTTGTTCGCCGAGCGCGGCGGCGACCCCGGCCGGCCCGGCAAGAAGGACCCGCTCGACGCGCTGCTCTGGCTCGCCGCGCGGCCCGGCGAGCCGGCGTGGGACTCGCCGTTCGGCCCTGGCCGGCCGGGCTGGCACGTCGAGTGCGCCGCGATCTCGCTGCGTCATCTCGGCATGGGGTTCGACGTCGAGGGCGGCGGCTCCGACCTGGCCTTCCCGCACCACGAGATGGGCGCATCGCACGCCCAGGTCGCCACCGGCGAGCAACCGCACGCCAAGGCGTACGTGCACGCGGGAATGGTGGGCTGGGACGGCGAGAAGATGTCGAAGTCGCGCGGCAACCTCGTCTTCGTGTCGCGGCTGCGGGCGGAGGGCGTCGATCCGATGGCGATCAGGCTCGCCCTGCTCGGGCACCGCTACCGGACGGACTGGGAGTGGACCGCGGCCGACCTCGACCGGGCGGTGCGCCGGCTGGACCGCTGGCGGCAGGCGGTGCGGCTGTCGGCGGGGCCTCCGGCCGAACCGCTGCTCGACGAGGTGAGGCGGCATCTCGCGGACGACCTGAACGCCCCGGCCGCGCTGGTGGCCGTCGACAGGTGGGCCGAGCACGCCGAGCGGGCCACGGCCGCCGGCGGGCTCGACGAGCGGGCGCCCGGCCGGGTCCGCGCCATCGTCGACGCGCTGCTCGGCGTGGCATTGTGAGATTGGGCGAGATGTCCCACATCGGGTGATGAGCGCCCGGCCGAGGGTAGGTGGCGTTCCATGGATCTCGGTATGGAGCTGTTCGTGTTGATGTTGCCCGGTGGGCTCATCGCGGCACTGATCTTCATCTGGGTCAAGACGTCCGCGGACGGCGACCGCAGAGGCTGATCCCGCGGCGGCGCGGCTACTCGGGCGGGTCGCCGTCGCGGCGGCGCAGGTAGCGCTCGAACTCGCGCGCGATGGCGTCGCCGCTGGCCTCCGGCAGGTCCGCCGCGTCCTTTTGCTCCTCGAGCGCACGGACGTAGTCGGCGACCTCGGTGTCCTGCTCGGCCAGCTCGTTGACGCCGTTCTCCCAGGCGCGCGCCTGCTCGGGCAGCTCGCCGAGCGGCACGGTCACGTCGAGCACGTCCTCAACGCGGTGCAGCAGCGCGAGCGTGGCCTTCGGGGAGGGCGGCTGGGCCACGTAGTGCGGGATCGAGGCCCACAGCGACACGGTCGGCAGCCCGGCCTTGCCGCACGAGTCCTGCAGCACGCCCAATATGCCGGTCGGTCCCTCGTAGCGGGCCGGCTCGAGGTGCAGCGCGCGGGTCAGGCCGTTGTCGGAGGAGGCGCCGGTGACCGGTACCGGCCGGGTGTGCGGCGCGTCGGCGAGCAGCGCGCCGAGCAGCACCACCGTGCGCACGTCGAGCTCCAGCATCAGCCCCACCAGCTCGCGGCAGAACGACCGCCAGCGCATGTTGGGCTCGATGCCGCGGACCAGCACGACGTCGCGGCCTGAGTCGGGCAGCCGGGCGACGGAGACGCGCGTGGTCGGCCAGATGATCTGGCGGGTCTCGCCGTCGGTGAGCTCCACCATGGGACGGGTGACCTGGAAGTCGTAGTAGTCCTCGGGATCGAGCTCGGCGATCGGCGTGCCGTCCCATGCCGCCTCGAGGTGCTCGATGACGCCGCTGGCGGCCTCGCCCGCGTCGTTCCACCCCTCGAATGCCGCGACCACGACCGGGTCAACGAGTTCGGGCACGATCTCGAGCTCGATCATGCACACCTCCCGTCCCGCGGCCGCCGCGCGGCGGCCGGTCGTTGGCCAATGCCCGCTCTGCCAGCCTACGTCCTGTACAGCCCCGTACCCATCGGCCCGCTCTACAGACGTATCGGGCGGGACGCCGCTCCGTAACGTCGATCGCGGCGACTCATTTGCCGTCCGTCGTGTGCACGATGAGCACGTCGCACGGGGCGCGATGCGACAGGTTGGCCGGGACCGAGCCCAAGATCCGCCCGGCCAGGCTGTTGAGCCCGCGGTTGCCGACCACCACGAGATCGGCCGGCCGCCGGCGGGCCAGCGTGGCGAGGACGTCCACGGCGTCCCCCTCGACGGCCTCCTCGTCGATGTCGGTGGCCCCGGCGGCCACGGCCCGTTCCCGGGCGGCGCGCAGCGCGTCGTCGGCGGGGGTCGAGCCCTCCACCTTGTACGCCAGGTCGCCGAGCCGGTCGGCCGCGCTGAGCCGCTCCTTGGCGGGCATCGGATGGAAGGCACAGGCCAGCACCAGCGTGGCCCCCGTGGCGTGCGCCAGCCGCGCCGCCGCGTCGACCGCGCGGAACGAGGAGGACGAGCCGTCTGTGCCCACGAGAATCGTTCGGTACGCGCTCACGGTCGCTCCTTACCGATGAGTAGTTGCACACTGAACGCTAGCGCCCTGTGTCCCCATCCGTCTCCGTATGCGTTCCGTTACTCACGTGACGTCCCTCGCAAATCTCACGTTCTACGCACGTAATCCGCCCACGTGCCGCCCGCGGCCCGCGCCCGAGGGAAAACCCTCGCCGCCCGCCGATACAGTGGATTGTCATGAGCGAGCCTGAGGCGCTGTCATGAGCGAGCCCGTGAGTCCGCGCACCCTGCGTGCGGCCCTGAAAGAACGCGTCGTGGTCGCCGACGGCGCGATGGGGACGATGCTCCAGGCCGCCGGGCCCACGCTCGACGACTTCGAGGGCCACGAGGGCTGCAACGAGATCCTCAACCTGACCCGTCCCGACATCGTCCGGGCGGTGCACGAGGCCTACATCGAGTCCGGGGTCGACTGCATCGAGACGAACACCTTCGGCGCGAACTTGGGCAACCTCGGCGAGTACGACATCACCGAGCGCATCGAGGAGCTGGCGGAGGCCGGCGCCCGCATCGCGAGCGAGGTGGCCGCCGCGGCGTCCACGCCGCAGCGGCCGCGCTGGGTGATCGGCTCGGTCGGGCCCGGCACCAAGCTGCCGACGCTCGGGCATGTCTCCTTCGCCACGTTGCGCGACGCCTACCAGCGCACCGCGACCGGTCTGCTCGCCGGCGGCGTGCACGCCATCCTCGTCGAGACCTGCCAGGACCTGCTGCAGGCCAAGGCCGCGATCATCGGGGTGCAGCGGGCCATCGCCGCCGCGCAGGCCGACACCGTGGTCATCGGCCAGGTCACGATCGAGCAGAACGGCGCGATGCTGCTCGGCTCGGAGATCGGCGCGGCGCTGACCGCCCTGGAGCCGCTCGAGCTCGATCTGATCGGGCTCAACTGCGCCACCGGGCCGGCGGAGATGAGCGAGCACCTGCGCTACCTGTCCCGGCATGCGCGCATCGGGCTGTCCTGCATGCCGAACGCCGGGCTGCCCCAGCTGACCGCCGACGGGGCGTACTACCCGCTGACCCCGGGGGAGCTCGCCGACGCCCACGACCACTTCACCCGCGACTTCGGCCTCGCCCTCGTCGGCGGCTGCTGCGGCACCACGCCCGAGCACATGCGGCAGGTCGTCGAGCGCGTGCACGGCCGCCCGCTCGCCCCGCGCAGGCCCCGCCCGGAGCCGGGCGCCGCATCGCTCTACCAGCACGTGCCGTTCCGGCAGGACACGTCCTTCCTGGCCATCGGCGAGCGGACCAACGCCAACGGCTCGAAGAAGTTCCGCGAGTCCATGCTCGAGGAGCGCTGGGACGACTGCGTCAAGATCGCACGCGACCAGGCCAGGGACGGCGCGCACCTGCTCGACCTGTGCGTTGACTATGTCGGCCGCGACGGCGTGGCCGACATGAAGGAACTGGCGTTCCGGTTCGCCACCGCCTCGACGCTGCCGATCGTGCTCGACTCCACCGAGCCCGCCGTCATCCAGGCCGGACTGGAGATGTTCGGCGGGCGGGCGCTGATCAACTCGGTCAACTACGAGGACGGCGACGGACCCGACTCTCGCATCGCGCGGCTGATGCCGGTGGTCAAGGAGCACGGGGCCGCGGTGATCGCGCTGACCATCGACGAGGACGGCCAGGCCCGCACGGCCGAGTGGAAGGTCAAGGTCGCCACCCGCCTCATCGAGGACCTCACCCGCAACCACGGCATGCTCGTCGAGGACATCGTCATCGACACGCTCACCTTCCCGATCTCCACCGGCCAGGAGGAGACGCGCCGCGACGGCCTCGAGACGATCGAGGCGATCCGCGAGATCAAGCGTCGCTACCCCGCCGTGCAGACCACGCTCGGGATCTCCAACATCAGCTTCGGCCTCAACCCGGCGGCGCGGATCGTCCTCAACTCGGTCTTCCTCAACGAGTGCGTCAACGCCGGGCTCGACTCGGCCATCGTGCACGCTTCGAAGATCTTGCCGATGGCCCGCATTCCCGATGAGCAGCGCCAGGTCGCCCTCGACATGGTCTATGACAGGCGCCGCCAGGCGTCCGACGGCCAGGAGGCGTACGACCCGCTGCAGCGGTTCATGGAGCTGTTCGAGGGCGTGGACCCTAAGGCAGCGGCGTCCGCCCGGGCCGCCGAGCTGGCGGCGTTGCCGCTGTGGGAGCGGCTCAAGCAGCGCATCATCGACGGGGAGATGGACGGCCTGCGGGCCGACCTCGACGAGGCCCTCGCCGAGCGGCCCGCTCTGGAGATCGTCAACGACGTGCTGCTCGACGGCATGAAGGTCGTCGGCGACCTGTTCGGCTCCGGGCAGATGCAGCTGCCGTTCGTCCTGCAGTCGGCCGAGGTCATGAAGACCGCCGTCGCCCACCTCGAACCGCACATGGAAAAGACCGAGGACTCCGGCAAGGGCCGCATCGTGCTGGCCACCGTCAAGGGCGACGTGCACGACATCGGAAAGAACCTCGTCGACATCATCTTGTCCAACAACGGCTATGACGTGGTCAACCTCGGCATCAAGCAGCCGGTGTCGGCGATCCTCGACGCCGCCGATGAGCAGCGCGCCGACGTGATCGGCATGTCGGGCCTCCTGGTCAAGTCGACAGTGATCATGAAGGAGAACCTCGAGGAGCTGAACTCCCGGGGGCTGGCCGGCCGGTGGCCGGTGCTGCTCGGCGGCGCCGCGCTGACCCGCGCCTACGTCGAGCAGGACCTCGCCGCGCTGTACGAGGGCGAGGTCCGCTACGCACGCGACGCGTTCGAGGGGCTGCGGCTCATGGACGCGTTCATGGCCGTCAAGCGCGGCGAGGCGGGCGCGCAGCTGCCGCCGCTGCGCGAGCGGAAGGTGCGCGGCGGCGCCAAGCTGAACGTCACCGAGCCGGAGGACATGCCGGCGCGCTCCGACGTCGCCACCGACAACAAGGTGCCCGCGCCGCCGTTTTGGGGAGACCGCGTCGTCAAGGGCATCCCGCTCGCCGACTACACCGCCTTCCTCGACGAACGCGCCACCTTCATGGGGCAGTGGGGGCTCAAGCCGGCGCGCGGCAAGGACGGCCCCTCGTACGAGGAGCTGGCCGAGACCGAGGGCCGCCCGCGGCTGCGCATGTGGCTCGACCGCGTGCAGACCGACGGGCTGATCGAGGCCGCGGTCGTCTACGGCTACTTCCCCTGCGTCAGCGAGGGCGACGACCTGGTCGTCCTCGACGACGACGGCGCCGAGCGGGAGCGCTTCACCTTCCCCCGGCAGCGCCGCGATCGGCACCTGTGCCTGTCCGACTTCTTCCGGCCGCGCGAGTCCGGCGAGATCGACGTGGTGGCCTTCCAGCTCGCCACGGTCGGGTCCAAGGTCAGCGAGGCCACCGCCGAGCTGTTCGCCGCCAACGCCTACCGCGACTACCTCGAGCTGCACGGCCTGTCGGTCCAGCTCACGGAGGCACTCGCGGAGTACTGGCACACCCGCATCCGGTCGGAGATCGGGTTCGGCACCGACGATCCCGACGACCTCGACGACTTCTTCCGCCTCGGCTACCGCGGCGCCCGCTACTCCTTCGGCTACCCGGCCTGCCCCAACCTCGAGGACCGGGCCAAGGTCGTGCGCCTGCTGCGGCCCGAGCGCGTCGGCGTCACCTTGTCCGAGGAATTCCAGCTGGTTCCCGAGCAGGCCACCGACGCCCTCGTCGCCCACCATCCCGAGGCCAAGTACTTCAACACGTGACGCCCGCCGGCCATGCCAGGGGCCGGTCATGCCGGGGGGCCGGTCATGCCGGGGAAGTAGCGAGGACCGTTCCCCCGGAGGAGTGGCGCGGGGAACGCGGCGTGCGACGATGGAAGGACAGGGGCCGCGAGTCGACCTGGGCGCCACAGCGGGGAGCACGACATGAGCGACTTTCTCCTTTTCGCGATCAGCCTCGGCGTGACGGTGCTCGGCATGGTGGGCAGCTATGGCGTCTACCGGCGCCGCGGCGCCGCCTCGGGGATGCGCGGCGCCGCGTGGTCGCTGGTGCCGATGGGCGCCTACCTCACCGGCACCACCGAGTTCCTCGCCGACCTGGCGCTCAGCCCGAGCAAGTGGGCCGGCGTGGTCGTGGTGGGCCTGGCCGTCCTGCTGTACGTGGTGTCCGGGGTGATGCTGCGCCGCGGCGGCGGCGGGCAGGGCGGGGGCGGCTCGAAGGCGGCGCGGTCTCCCAAGGCCGCCAAGGGGGGCCGGGAGAGCAAGGGCGCCATCGAGCAGAGCAGGCCCGACGCGTCGGGCCTGGGCGACGACTTGGGCGACATCGAGGAAATCCTCAAGCGGCGCGGCATCAGCTGACGCGTTCCGGGTGACCGAGCCGACGCGTTCCGGCTGACCGGCAAGGCCCGTCATGGTGACGCCTGCCCGGACATTGACCCTTTTACCGGCCCAAACGCAGATGAATCGTTATCTCATCGGGATCGCCTCGCCGCTGAGCTGCGGCTGTCATTTCCTATGGTCACCCGAAGTGTTGGCTGATCGTCGGCCTGATGATCTTGAGGTGAGACATGCAACGACGCAGGAAAGCGACGGGGTTCGTCGCCGTCGCGAGCGCGCTCATGCTGACCGCCGCCGGGTGTGGCGGCGGCGATGGCGCGGAGGGGGGCGGCGGCGGGTCCGCCAAGAAAGCACTCGTCATCGGCACCACGGACTCCGGCGTCACCACGGTCGACCCGGCCGGTTCGTACGACTTGCCCTCATCGACGATCCAGTACAACATCTTCCAGCTGCTGATGAAGATCCCGCCGGGCGGCAACAAGCCGGTCCCGGACGCGGCCCAATCGTGTGAGTTCACCGACCCCAAGACGTTTCGGTGCACGATGAAGGACGGGCTGAAGTTCTCCAACGGCAACCCGCTCACCTCGGAGGACGTGAAGTTCTCCTATGACCGGTTGATCAAGATCAACGACCCGAACGGAACGGCGTCGGCGATCTACGGCACCGCGGGCGAGGGCGGCAAGGCCGACCCGGCCGCGACCGTCGAGGCCCCCGACCCGAAGACAGTGATCTTCAAGTTGAAGGCGCCGGACGCGACGTGGCCGGTGAAACTCACCTACGCCGCGTCGGGCATCGTCGACCACACGGTCTTCCCGGCCGACAAGAAGCTCGAGGACTCCAAGGTCGTCGGCTCCGGCCCGTACAAGCTGACCAGGTTCCAAAAGGGCCAGCAGGCGGTGTTCGAGGCCAACCCGAACTACGCCGGCGACACCAAGCCCAAGGTGCCCAACGTGATCGTCCGGTACTACCAGCAGTCGTCGGCGCTCAAGCTGGCGGTCGAGCAGGGCGAGGTGGACGTCGCCTACCGCAACCTGTCGCCGACCGAGTTCAAGGCGCTGGAGGGCGCGTCCAACAAGGGCGTCAGCGTGGTGTCCGGCAACGGCACCGAGATCCGCTACCTCGTCTTCAACGTCAAGAAGGCCCCCTTCGACAAGAAGGAGGTCCGCCAGGCGCTGGCCCAGGTGATCAACCGTGACGACATCGCCGCCAACGTCTACAACGGCACGGTGCAGCCGCTGTACTCGCTGGTGCCGCAGGGCCTCGACGGGCACACGGACGCGTTCAAGGACCGCTACGGCACGCCCGACCCGGCCAAGGCGAAGGCGCTGAT
Source organism: Streptosporangiaceae bacterium (assembly GCA_035765195.1). Lineage (GTDB taxonomy): Bacteria > Actinomycetota > Actinomycetes > Streptosporangiales > Streptosporangiaceae > CALAED01. The sequence continues at coordinate 305,841 of DASTYC010000040.1, read as the reverse complement.
CCAGCAGGCGGGGCTGCAGACTCCGGTGCCGATCACGATGTGGTACTCGCCCACGCACTACGGCCCGGCGACCGCCGACGAGCTCAACCAGATCAAGCGGACGCTGGACGCCAGCGGCGTGTTCTCGGTCACGCTGAAGAACACCGAGTGGGAGCAGTACCAGGAGCAGTACGACAAGCAGGTCTTCCAGGTCTTCCAGCTCGGCTGGTTCCCCGACTACCCGGACCCGGACAACTACCTGTCGCCGTTCCTGGTCAAGGGCGGGTTCTTCAACCAGAACTACGACAACTCGGCGACCGACAAGCAGATCGCGCAGGAGCAGGCGGAGACCGATCTGCAAAAGCGGATCCCGGCCTTCGAGCAGATCCAGAAGACCACGGCCGAGGACGTGCCGGTCCTGCCCCTGTGGCAGGGCAAGCAGGTGGCCGCGGTGCGGAGCGGTGTCACCGGCGTCGAGACGACGTTCGACCCCTCCTTCACCTTCCGGTTCTACGTGATCGACAAGAAGTGACGACCTGATCCGTCGCGGATAGGGCACCGGCGGCACGACGGCTGGGACCTGTGGGCCCGCGAGACGGGCCCGCCGTCGCAGCGCGCCGCCGGTGCTCTTCCGTGGACGGAGGATGGAAGCCCTCGAATCCGGGGGAAGACGCCCATACGTAGTCCGGAGGAAACTAAGACCCATGGCGCGGCATTCCGGCTCGCTTCGGACCTATGTCCTCACCCGGCTCGTCCTCGTGATCCCCATGGTCTGGATCTTGCTGACCATGGTGTTCCTGCTGATGCGCGTGGCGCCCGGCGACCCGGTGACCGCCTCGCTCGGCGGCCGGCTCTCCCAGGCCGATCTGGAGGCCCGGCGGCACATACTCGGCCTGGACCGGCCGTTGATCATCCAGTACGTCGACTATCTGCGCGACGTCGTCACGTTCAACTTCGGCCGCACGATCACCGACAACCGGCCGGTCCGAGAGATCATCGTCGACAACGGCGGCGCCACCCTTGAGCTGAGCATCGCCGCGCTGATCCTCGCCGTGGGGCTCGGGCTGCCCCTCGGGCTGATCGCCGGACGCTACCGCGACCGCGTCATCGACGTCGTCCTCCGGCTGTTCGGCATCGTCACCTACGCCGCGCCCGTCTTCTTTGTGGGGCTGTTGCTACAGCTGTTCGTCTCCCAGCGGCTCGGCCTGCTGCCCTCCTCCGGCCAGGCCTCGGCGATCGTGCAGGCCACGGTGCCGACGAAGACCCATATCCTCGCCGTCGACGCGCTGCTGTCCGGCGACAGCTACGCGTTCTGGGACGTGATCAAACACCTGATCCTGCCGGCGGTGGCGCTCGGGCTGCTGGTGTGCGGCGTGTTCATCCGGTTGGTGCGGGTCAACGTCGCGCAGACCCTGCAGGGCGACTACATCGAGGCGGCCCGGGCGCGCGGCGTCGGCGAACGGAAGGTCGTCGTGCAGCACGCGTTCCGCAACGCGCTGGTGCCGGTGATCACCGTGATGGGCCTGCAGGCGGCGCTGCTGCTCGGCGGCGCCGTGCTCACCGAGAACACCTTCAACTGGCCCGGCCTCGGCAGCCAGCTCATCTCCTATCTCAACGGCCGCGACTACGCGGCCGTCCAGGGGATCATCACCGTCTTCGCGCTCGCCGTGGTGGTGATCAGCCTGCTGATCGACTTCGTGAACGCCCTGGTCGACCCGAGAGTACGGTACTGATGACCCAGACGACATTGACACCCGAGCCCGCGGTGCCGGACGGGACCGCGGCCACGTCGCGCCGCGGCCTGCGCGGCGGGCTGCGCAGGCTGTTCGCCCCGGTCGCCGACGCGCGCGGGCTGGCCAAGTGGATGCTCTGGGCTGGCATCGCCATCACCCTGGCGTTCGTGGTGCTCGCGGTCTTCGCGCCGTGGATCGCGCCGTACGGCTTCGCGGAGTACCAAGACGGCGGGCAGACCTTCCCCAAGCAGGGCGCGCCGTCCGATCAACACCCCTGGGGCACCACGGTGCTCTCGCTCGACGTGCTCTCCCGGGTGATCTGGGGTTCGCGGACGGCGCTGGAGGTGATGCTGCTGGCGGTGGTGTTCTCGCTGGTCATCGGGGTTCCGCTGGGCCTGCTGTCCGGTTACTTCGGGCGCTGGCTGGACCGCGTGCTGGTGCTGATCATGGACGCGCTGTTCGCGTTCCCGTACCTGCTGCTCGCGATCGTCGCGGCGTTCCTTTTGTCGAACGTCCTCGGCGGCGGCGTGGCGACCGCGGCGCTCGCGATCACCGTCGTCTACATCCCGCAGTACTTCCGCGTGGTGCGCAGCAGCACGCTGAGCGCACGCGAGGCGACGTACGTGGAGGCGGCAAGGGCCATCGGCGCGCGCCCGCGCACCGTCATCACGAAGTACATCTTCGCGAACGTGGTGCAAAGCGTGCCCGTCATCGCGACGCTCAACGCCGCCGACGCCATCGCCACGCTCGCCGGGCTCGGCTTCCTCGGCTACGGCATCCAGCCGACCGACGCGGCCGAGTGGGGGTACGACCTGCAGCGCGCCGTGGCGGACGCGGGGGCCGGCATCTGGTGGACCGCGCTGTACCCGGGGCTGGCGATCGTGTTCGCCGTCACCGGACTGACCCTGGTCGGAGAGGGGCTCAACGACGTGTACAACCCGACGCTGCGCCGGCGCCGGTTCCGCAAGGTCATCTTGCCGCAGCGCGCGCTGGAGCCGCCCGTCGAGGTCGGCGGCGCGGCCCGCGACGCCCGCGGCGGCGACCCGGACGGGGGGAGCCCCCGATGAGCGACCGTCCGGCCGCCCGCTCGTCCGGGACCCTGCTCGACGTACGCGACCTGCGCGTCTGGTACGGCACCGCGCGCGGGCCGGTGCGCGCGGTCGACGAGGTGAGCTTCGAGCTGCGGCCCGGCGAGGTGCTCGGTCTCGTCGGCGAGTCCGGCTGCGGCAAGTCCACGCTGGGCCGGGCGCTGCTCGGCCTGTTGCCGGAGGGCGCCGCGGTCGGCGGCGAGATCCGCTTCAAGGATCGAGACCTCGTAGCCATGTCGCGCAAGGAACTGCACGCGCTGCGCGGACCCGAGCTCGGACTGATCTTCCAGGAGCCGATGACCAGGCTCAACCCGCTCATGAAGATCAGCCAGCACTTCGCGGAGGCGCTCAAGGCGCATCACCCCGGCCTGCCCAAGCGCCAGATCCGCGAGCGCACGATCGAGGCGCTGCGGCACGTGGGCATCCCGCCCAGCCGCGTGGACAACTTCCCCCACGAGTTCTCCGGCGGCATGCGGCAGCGCATCATGATCGCGCTGGCGTTGGTGCTGCGGCCGGCGTTCGTGGTCGCCGACGAGCCGACGACCGCGCTCGACGTGCTCGTGGAGGCGCAGATCCTCCGGCTGCTGGCGAACCTGCGCACCGAGTTCGACACCTCGATGCTGCTCATCACCCACAACCTCGGCATCGTGGCCGAGACCTGCGACCGGGTCGCCGTCATGTACGCCGGAAAGATCGTCGAGCTGGGCGACGCGCGGGACGTGTTCGCCGATCCCCAGCACCCCTACACGCGCGAGCTGCTGCGCTCGACGATCTCGCTGTCGACGACCGGCCTGCACTACATCCCCGGCGCGCCACCCGACCTGGTGGAGCCGCCCGCGGCCTGCCGGTTCCATCCGCGCTGTCCGCAGGCGATGCGAGTCTGCGCGGACGTGGACCCGATCGAGGTGCGCACGGCCGGCGACCGCCGGGTGCTGTGCTGGCTGCACGGGCCGCACGACAAGGTTCCGGCCGGCGGCGAGGAGCCGCTGGAGAGGGAGGCGATCAGCGTTGCCGACGAAGCCTGAGACGGGCGGCGCCGTGGCCGAGGCGGCCGGCGGCGAGGTCCTGCTCGACGTCCGCGACCTGCACGTCCAATTCGCGCTGCGCGGCGGCTGGTTCGATCGGTTCGCCGGACGCGACCGCGGCTCGGTTCGAGCGGTCGACGGCGTGTCGTTCGGGCTCCGGCGCGGCGAGGTGCTCGGCCTGGTGGGCGAGTCCGGCAGCGGCAAGACCACGCTGGGCCGCGCGCTGCTCGGGCTCGTCCCGCCGACTTCCGGCAGCATCCGCTACGAGGGCCGCGAACTGGTCGGGCTCGCCGAGCGTCGGCTCCGGCCGCTGCGCCGCGAGCTGCAGATGGTCTTCCAAGACCCGCACGCCTCGCTCAACCCCTCGATGGACCTCGAGCGGGCCGTCGGCCACCCGCTGCAGATCCACGGCCTCGCGGCCGACGACGCCGCCCGGCGCGAGCAGGTGTCCGCGGCGCTCGAACGGGTCGGCCTGGCGCCCGTCGAGCGGTTCCTCGGCAAGTTCCCCGGCGACCTGTCCGGCGGGCAGAAGCAACGCGCCGTGCTGGCGCGCGCGACGATCCTCGACCCGAAGCTCATCGTCGCCGACGAGCCGGTGTCGATGCTCGACATGAGCGTACGGGCGAAGATCCTGGAGCTGATGCTCGACCTGAAGCGGCAGCTCGGGCTCACCTACGTCTACATCACCCACGACCTCGGCACCGCGAAGTTCTTCTGCGACCGGGTGGCGATCATGTACCTCGGCCGGATCGTCGAGATCGGCCCGACCGAAGAGATCTTCGCCGACCCCAAGCACCCCTACACGCGTTCGCTGCTCGCAGCGGTGCCCGAGCCGGATCCGCGCAAGAGCCTGCCGCGGGACGTGCCCAGGGGCGAGGTGCCCGACGCCGCCGTCCGGCCCGGCGGATGCTCCTTCCATCCGCGCTGCCCCGCGGCGTTCGAGGTCTGCGGCTGGGAGGGCCGCGACCTGCGGGCGCTGCTCGAGCAGCGCTGGACCGAGCTGCCCGAGGAGGAGTTCCTCGCCGAGGCGGCGACCGTGGGCGATCTGCCGGCCCTGGACGGGCAGACCGGGCGGGTGGTCGTGCGGCCGGGCGGCGGCAAGACGCCCGAGGACGTGGCCGCGCTGCTCGCCACGGTGCGCCGGGCCGATCCGGCGGAGCCGCTGTGGCGGGGGGTGCGCGCGGTCCGCGCCGACGGCGCCGGCCACGTCGTCACGGAGTTCTTCGACGGCGTCGACCCGGGGCTGGTGGCGGCCGGCGGGGTCGAGGTCGCCTGCCATCTGCACGACCCCGAGATGACCGACCGCGCGCGGCGGCTGGCGGCCGAACGCGAGGACTGACCGCCCGCGGTCGCGTCACTCGGTGGCGATGGCGGTCAGCACGTCCATCCGCCCGGCGCGCCAGGCGGGCCACAGCGCCGCCAGCACCCCGATCAGCCCGCCGAGCACGACGTAGATCACGAGCGTGCCGACGGGGACGGCCAGCACGTCGAGGCCCTCGCCGGCCAGCCCCCGCTGGATGGCCGCCCCGAAGGACACGCCGATGCCGACGCCGAGCAGCGCGCCGAACACGGCGATCACGACCGACTCCAGCCGGATCATCCTGCGCAGCTGGCGACGACTGGTGCCGACCGCCCGCAGCAGGCCGATCTCCCTGGTCCGTTCGATCACCGACAGGGCCAGCGTGTTGATGACGCCGACCGCCGCGATGATGACCGACATGGTCAGCAGGATCGTAAGAAACGTGACGAATTGGTCGATCTGCCGCCGGGCCTCCCGCTTCACGCCGGCCTGGTCGCGCACCGTGAGAGTCGGATAATCGCGCAGCGACCGCTCGATCGCCGCCTTCGCCGCGGCGTCCGGCCGCTGGGCGGTCACCAGCACCAGCCGGGCGAGCTGCCGCGAGGTGTGCGCCTGGTAGGCGGGCAGCGCCAGCACCCGCGGGCCGAGCAGCTCGTTCGCGGCGTACACGCCGGCGATCCGCAGCCGCTGCCGCGCTCCGTCCGGGAACTCGGCGAAGGCGGTCGAGCCCGGGACCCAGTGGCGGGCCTTCGCCACGTCCTCGCTCACGAGCATCCCGTCCGTGCCGAGGTCGGTGCCGCCGGCGACCATCTTCAGCCGCGCTCCGGACGCCAGGCCCGCCACATCGCCGGAGACGTACGCGGCGCGCTTGCCGCCGATGTTGGCCTCGCCCGTGTAGTAAGCCGTGGCCCGCTCGACGCCGGCGGTGGCGGCGACCGCGTCGACCACGTCCCGGCCGAAGCCGGCCTCCGTCTGGGCGGCGACCACGTAGTCGGCGCCGAACTGCCGGTCCACCGCCTTGTCGATGGACGCGGACATCGAGGCGCCGAGCACGTTCACGGTGGTGATCAGGGCCAGGCCGATCATCAACGCCGAGGCCGTCGCGGCGGTGCGGCGCGGATTGCGCAGCGCGTTGCGCCGCGCCAGCCGCCCCGGCGTCTTGAACAACCGCGGATACGGCGCGCTCAGCACCCGCACCACGGGCCGGCTGATGACCGGGGCGAGCATGGCGACGCCGAGGAAGACCAGGAAGGCGCCGGCGCCGATCGCGACCATCGGACTCCCGCCGAGCGCGCCGGCCAGGCCCAGCCCCATCGTCGCCGCCCCGGCGGCCGTCAGCACGCCGCCGGCGCCGAACCTCATCCGCAGCGAGCGCCGCGGCAGCGCCACGTCGTCGCGCATGGCCGCCACCGGCGGGATCATCGCCGCGCGCCGCGCGGGGACGTAGGCGGCCACCACGGTCACGACGACGCCGACCACGTACGACCAGATCACCGGCGTCGCGGTGAAGACGAGACCGCTCGGCGCGTCACCCGAGCCGCCGAACATGACCTGACGCAACAGCAGCGCGATGCCGGCCCCGAACGCGAGTCCCAGCGTCGAGCCGACCACGCCGACCGCGATCGCCTCGCCGATGACCGCCCGGGTGACCTGCGGGCGCGCCGCGCCCACCGCGCGCAGCAGGGCCAGTTCCCTGGTGCGCTGGGCGACCAGCATGGTGAACGTGTTGAAGATGATGAACGCCCCGACGAAGATCGAGATCAGCGCGAAGACCAGCAGGAACGTCCGGAAGAACGACATGATCTGTGCGACGTCGCTCTTGGCGTCCGCCCGCATCGTGGTGCCGGTGATCGCCTCGAGGTTGCCCGGCAGCACCCCGGCCACCCGCGCCCGCAACTCGTCTTCGCCCGGTCCGGTGGAGCCCATCGCGATGTGGCTGTAGTAGCCGGGCCGCAGGAGCAGGTGCTGGGCCGTCGCGGTGTCGAAGGCGGTGAGGCCGGCGCCCATTAGGTTGCCGGTGCCGACGATGCCGACCACCCGCATCCGCCGCGCCGGGCCCTGAACCACGATTCCGGCCTCGTCGCCGATCCGGTAGCCGGCCTTCTTGGCGGTGTTCTCGTCGATCGCGACCTCGGCCGGCCCGCGCGGCGCCCGTCCGCTCGTCATCTGGTAGCCGCCGCCGCTTACCCAGTTGATCCCCATCTGCGGCGGCCCCTGGGTGGCGACGACCTTGCCGTCGCGGCCGATGACGGCGGCGTAGCCGAAGACGTGGCCGACGGGATCGCGCACCCCCTCGACCCGGCGCACGGTTTCCAGCACCGCGGCGGGCACCGGTTGCGCGGCGCCGGACTGCTCGTCGCCGCCGTCGACCACCTGCCTGGCCCGCACGTCGACCGCGACCCCCTTGCCGACCCGGGAGAAGATGTCGTCGAACTGGCGCGACATCGTGTCGGTGAAGATGAGCGTGCCGGCGACAAAGGCGACGCCGAGGATCACCGCGATCGCGGTGAGCCCCAGGCGCAGTTTGTGCGCGGCGAGGTTGCGCAACGTGACCTTGGCCATCATCGGGCCATGACCTCCGGCAGGTCGAAGCCCTTCATGCGCTCGAGGACCTTCTCGGCGGTGGGGTCGGGCATCTGGTCGACGACGCGGCCGTCGGACAAGAACACGACGTGGTCGGCGTAGGCGGCGGCGCCCGGGTCGTGGGTGACCATGACGACGGTCTGGCCCATCTCCTTGACGGAGTTGCGCAGGAATGACAGCACCTCGGCGCCGGCGCGCGAGTCGAGGTTGCCGGTCGGCTCGTCGGCGAAGACGATCTGGGGCTTGGCGGCCAGCGCGCGGGCGCAGGCGACGCGCTGCTGCTGCCCGCCGGACAACTGGCCGGGCCGGTGGGTGAGCCGGTCGCGCAGCCCGACCGTGTCGATGACGTGGTCGACCCACGCCTGGTCGGGCCGGCGGCCGGCGATGTCGATCGGCAACGTGATGTTCTCGCCCGCGGTCAGCGTGGGCACCAGGTTGAAGGTCTGGAACACGAACCCGACATGGTCGCGGCGCAGCCGGGTCAGGCGCTTGTCGTCGAGACGGGACAGGTCGGTCTCGCCGATGAACACGCGCCCGCCGGTGACCGAGTCGAGCCCGGCCATGCAGTGCATGAGCGTGGACTTGCCGGACCCGGAGGGTCCCATGACCGCCGTGAACCGGCCCTTGGGCATGCCCACCGAGACCCCGGCCAGCGCGGTCACCCGCGCCGCGCCCGAGCCGTACTCCTTCACCACGTCCTCGGCCCGTGCCGCGAGTACGGCGGCCCCCGCGTCGAGCCGGCTGTCGTCGGTGATCGGGACGTTGCTGGTCACGTGGGACTCCTGTCGCAGTCGGGGGAGCACTGGCCTTGGGACGCACGACATGGGCGCATGAGGCGGGCGCACGACACGCACGCCGCGGGACGCGGCCGCGCCCGGCCGCGACCTCTTACCCACAACGCTATGAGCACCGGCTCCGGCGAGGATCGACCGGCGGGACGGAATCGGCGATCCCCCTCGCGCAGGAGCGTCCCGCCGCACCTCCGCCTGAAGGAGTAGCGGCACGCCGGGCCGGCTCAGCCCTCGCCGGGCCGGCTCAGCCCCGTCTCGTAGGCGTAGACGACGGCCTGCACCCGGTCGCGAAGCCCCAGCTTGGCCAGCACGTTGCCCACGTGGGTCTTCACCGTCGTCTCGCTCACCACCAGCTCGGCGGCGATCTCGGCGTTCGACAGCCCGCGCGCCACGTGCCGCAGCACCTCGCGCTCCCGCTCGGTGAGCGTGCCGAGGCCGGGCGGGGGCGCGGACTCCCGCACGGCCGGCAGCCGGCTGGCGAACCGGTCGAGCAGCCGCCGGGTCACGCTCGGCGCCACGATCGCGTCGCCGGCCGCCACGATGCGGATCGCGGCCACCAGGTCCTCCGGCGGCGAGTCCTTCAGCAGGAAGCCGCTCGCGCCCGCCCGCACCGCCTCGACGATGTACTCGTCGAGATCGAACGTGGTGAGGATGAGGACCCGCGGATCGTGCGAGGCGGCGCCCTCCCGCACGATCTGCCGCGTCGCCTCGATGCCGTCCATGCCGGGCATCCGGATGTCCATGAGCACCACGTCGGGCAGCAGCGACCGCGTCAGCTCGACCGCGCGCCCCCCGTCGCCGGCCTCGCCGACCACGGCGATGTCGGTCTCGGCCTCCAAGATCAGCCGAAAGCCCGTCCGCAGCAACGGCTGGTCGTCGACCAGCAGCACCCGCACCGCGCTCATCGCTCGGCTCGCACGACTCGCTCCGCTCCTTCGCCCGGCCCGCTCATCGGGTCATCTGTTTCGCTCCGCCAGGACCGCCATGGACTAGGCATCGAGCGGGAACCGCGCGCGGACCTCGAAGCCGCCGCCGGAGCGCGGCCCGATGCGCAGCTCGCCGCCATACAGCGACACGCGTTCGCGCATGCCGACCAGCCCATGCCCGGCGCTGTCGCCGTTGCCCGGGAGACCGGCGGCGGCGCCACGTCCATCGTCTTCGATCTCCACGTTCACTCCCTGGCCGGCATAGTGGATGCGCACCCACGCCCGTGCCTGCGGCCCGGCGTGTTTGAGCGTGTTGGTCAGCGCCTCCTGGACGAGGCGGTAGACCGCCAGATCGACGCCCGGGGACAGCGTACGGGGCTCGCCCTCGATCCACAGCTGGACCATCAGCCCGGTCTCCCGCACCCGGTCGATGAGGCCGCCGATATCGTGCAGGCCGGGCTGGGGGGCCAGCTCCCGGCCCGCGTGCACGGGGTCGCGCTCGGTGCGCAGCACGCCCACGATGCGCCGCATCTCGCTGAGCGCGGTGCGGCCCAGCCCCTCGATGGTGCTCATCGCCTCTCTGGCGCTTTCCGGGTCGCGGTCGAGGATGCGCCGCGCCGCCCCCGCCTGCACCGTCATGACGCTGACGTGATGCGCCACCACGTCGTGCAGTTCCCTGGCGATGCGCGCCCGCTCCTCGACCCGGGCCGTACGCGCGTCGCCCTCCCTGAGCCGCTCCAGCCGTTGCGCGCGATCCTCCAGCTCGGCCAGATAGGCGCGCCGCAGCCGCAGCCCCCGGCCCAGCCACCACACACCGATGAGCAACGCCATGTTGGTGACGTACTCGACCAGGTTGACGTTGACCGGATAGCTGAAGATGAGCGCGGTGAACGCGACCACGGCGGCGACGCCGCCGATGGCGCTGCGCGCGAGCGGCCGATGCGCCGCGACGCTGTAGACCGCGATGAGGAAGGCGATCACATCGGCGGCCGACGGCGCGTAGTCGAGCGCGCTGAGCGCGGCCTCGCCGACGAACATGCCGGCCAGCACCGACATGGGCGCTCTGCGCCGCAGCACCAGGCTCGCCACCATCGCCGCCACGATGGCGGCGTTCAGCGCGTCGGGCCGGTGGTAGTGCTGTGCCATTTCGGGGTCGAGCCGCTGCAAGAACAACTGGGGGAGCCCGACGGCGAGCAGCGCGAGGCTGAGGACGCCGTCGCGCACGGCCGGGTGGTCGCGCAGCCAGGTGCGGAGGCTGTCGGGGAACGCAGGTGACACCCCCTCACCGTACGGTGTCCCGGCAGGTCACCTTCCCCTCCCAGACGCGGAGAACGACCTCATCCCTAGGGAGGAAACCTTCGTTCGCCCCGGCGGGCGCCGTAGGCCGCCGCGGACGGCCTGGATCGTCTCGGTCAGACGTCGTCGGCGAGGGCGCGGGCGGTCAGCGGGGCGTCGGGGGGCTCGCCGGGGTCGGTGACGTCCGGCAGCGGCGGCGGGGTGCCGCCGAACTCCGGACAGCGCCGCTGGTGGTCGCACCACTCGCAGATGCGGCTCGGCCGATGCCGCCACTCGCCGGTGCGCATCGCCCGCTCGATCGCCCGCCACAGCGCCTCGACCATGCGCTCGGTGGCGCGCAGGTCGGCCTCGTCGGGGGTGTAGCGCAGCAGCTCGCCGTTGCCCAGGTAGACCAGTTGCAGCTGCCGCGGCACCGTGCCGCGCAGCCGCCACAGCACCAGCGCGTAGAACTTCATCTGGAACAGCGCGCGCCGCTCGAACTCCGCCCGCGGCGCCGTGCCGGTCTTGTAGTCGACCACCCTGACCTCGCCGCCCGGGGCGACGTCGAGCCGGTCGATGTAGCCTCGCAGCCGCAGCCCGGACGCGAGCACCGTCTCGACGTACAGCTCGCGCTCGGCCGGCTCGAGACGCCGCGGATCTTCCAAGGTGAAGTAGCACTCGAGCAGCCTGGCCGCCTGCGCCAGCCACTCGCCCTGATCCACCCCGTCGGCGGCGAACATCGCGGCCAGCTCGGGGGTTTCGGCGAGCAGGCGCTCCCACTGCGGGTCGAGCAGCGCGCGGGCGGCGGTCGCCGTGCGCTGGGCCGCGGGAAGGTCGAAGAGCCGTTCGAGCACCGCGTGCACGAGCGTGCCGCGCACCGCGGCCGGGGCCGGTCGCTCGGGGATGCGGTCGATGACCCGGAAACGGTAGAGCAACGGGCAGGTCATGAAATCGCCCGCGCGAGATGGCGAAAGCGTGCCGATCACCGTGGCCTGGTCATCGTGGTGGGTGTCCGTCGCCTCGGTGGTCGTCATGTCCCAACAGCGTAGGCCACGACGCCCACAAAATCCGGCATGCCGCCGCCTGCTCTCCGGGCCGATACGGGCCCGCCGACTCAGCTTCGGCCCGTTCGGCACGTAGCATCAAGGCGTGGCAGACAGCGGGCAGCGGCGCGATGAGGGCCGCGCGCGACCAGGGTTGCTGATGGGCCGGCCGTTCGGCATTCCCGTCTACATCTCACCGACATGGTTCCTGGTCGCCATCGTGATCACGTTCATGTTCGAAGGCCCGGCCTCCACCCGGGTCGACCCGCCCTTCAGCTACCTGGTCGCGTTCACCTACGCCGTGCTGCTGTACGCCTCCGTGCTCGTGCACGAGCTGAGCCACTCGGTGGTGGCCCGCATGTTCGGGCTGCCGGTCCGCGCGATCACCTTGCACATCCTCGGCGGCGTCTCGGAGATCGAGCGAGAGCCCCGCACGCCCGGGCGCGAGTTCCTGATCGCCTTCGCCGGGCCGGCGCTGTCCGCGGTGCTGGCGGGCGCGGGCTACCTCACCTACCTGCTGATCCCGCTGTCGTCCGTCGCCGAGCTGCTGGTCGAGGCGCTCACCTTCGCCAACCTCGTGGTGGCCATCTTCAACCTGCTGCCCGGGCTGCCGCTCGACGGCGGCCGGATGATCCGGGCGGCCGTGTGGAAGGTCAGCGGCCGCACCCGGACGGGCACGTTCGTCGCGGGGTGGGTGGGCCGCGCCGTGGCCGTCGGCGTCCTGATCATGGGTGCCCTGGCGGCGACGTACGGCACCTCCGCCGAGACGTCGACCGACGCCGACGGCTGGCTGTCGATCGTGTGGGCCGCGCTGATCGCGTCGTTCATCTGGATGGGGGCGAGCGCCGCCATCAGGGCCGAACGGCTGCGCGACCGGATCCCGATGCTGCAGGCGCGCCGGCTCGCCAGGCGGGCCACCCAGGTCACCGCGAACCTGCCGCTGGCCGAGGCGATCCGCCGGGCCAACGAGGAGGGCGCCGGCGCCCTCGTCATCGTCGACCACGAGGGCCGCCCGACCGGCCTCGTCAACGAGCAGGCGGTGCTCGCGACGCCCGAAAGCCGCCGTCCGTGGGTCGAGGTGGGCGACCTGTCCCGATCGCTCGAGCCCGAGCTGTCCCTCGACGCCGACCTTTCGGGCGAGGATCTGATCATCGCGATGCGGCGCGCCCCGGCGACCGAATACCTTCTCGTCGAGCCGAGCGGTCAGGTGTACGGCGTACTGTCCGTAACCGACGTCGACCGCGCGTTCGCCGGGGCCTGACCGCGGCACCGGGCCGGCCCGCCGGCGGACGGCGCGACCTAACGAGAAACGAGTGACTACGTGACGAGGCAGGCGCGCGCTGTGGAAAGCGCCGGAAACGCCGCGGCCGATCGGGCCGACGCCCGGCCGACGCGGCCGCGCGGACCCTTCAGGGCAGGCGACCAGGTGCAGCTCACCGACCCCAAGGGCAGGGTCAACACGATCACGCTGCGGCCGGGCGGGCACTTTCACAGCCACAAGGGAGCCGTCGCCCACGACGAGATCATCGGCCGCCCCGAGGGCATCGTGCTGCGCGCCTCGGGCGGCACCGAATACCTCGCCTTCCGTCCGCTGCTCGCCGACTATGCCCTGCGCATGCCGCGTGGCGCCGCGGTGGTCTACCCCAAGGACGCCGGGCAGATCCTGACCATGGCCGACGTGTTCCCCGGCGCCCGCGTCGTCGAGGCCGGCGCCGGCTCCGGCGCGCTGACCTGCTGGCTGCTGCGCGTCGTCGGGACGGAGGGGCTGGTCGACTCCTACGAGCGCAGACCCGACTTCGCCGAGGTCGCGCGGGCCAACGTCGAACGCTTCTACGGCGGTCCGCACCCCGCATGGCGGCTGACCATCGGCGATCTCGCCGAGGCAAGCCTGGACGACGCCGGCGTCGACCGGGCCGTGCTGGACATGCTCGCGCCATGGGAGTGTCTCGAAACCGTCGCCAAGGCGCTCGTCCCGGGCGGCCTGATCTGCGCCTATGTGGCCACGACGACCCAGCTGTCGAGGGTCGTCGAGGCGCTGCGCGAGCACGGCGCCTTCGCCGAGCCGCACGCGTTCGAGACGCTGGTGCGGTCCTGGCACGTCGAGGGACTCGCCGTACGCCCCGACCACCGCATGGTGGGGCACACGGGTTTCCTGGTCACCGCACGCCGGCTGGCCGACGGCGTCCGCCCGCCGCAGCGCCGCCGCCGGCCGGCGAAGGGCGCCTATCCGGCAGACGCGGCGGAGTGACGGCACCCGCGAATCGCCGCGACCCGGCCGCGCCGCGGGCCGCCTGAGCTGGGCGTACGACGTCGAGCCTGTCGGGTCAGATCGGCGCAAACCCCGCCCACCCGCCGAGTATGGCGCTGCCCACACCCACACCAAGCGGAACACCGGGCTCGGTATCTCGACGGCGATATTCGCATCTGGAGGCGTGAACGCTTGATCGCGCATCTTCGCTGGTTACGAGCGACGCATTCCGCGTTTTTCGTGACCTGTGCCGTCCGATGTGCGCCGTCTTGACCCAACTTGGTCGTCATGACTGATCCATTCGACACGACACGGGCACCTAATAGGCAGGTTACGGAACCGCTTGAGATAGGTAGGGTCTCAATAGGTCGTCGTCTCTCTCTAAGGAGGTGACGGGGCGTGGCCGCTCGTGACGATGCAGGTGCGCGCAGGGCGCAGCACGATAAGGAGGTTCGTGACCTCCAAACGCAGGTCTCCTTCCTAGAGGAGGAGGTCGCCGTGCTGCGCCGCAAGCTCGCGGAGTCCCCCCGACAGGTGCGTGTACTTGAGGAGCGTCTCCACGAGGCGCAGGCGAATCTGGCCGCGGTGACGGGCCAGAACGAACGGCTCGTGGCGACACTCAAGGAGGCGCGCGAACAGATCATCGCGCTCAAGGAGGAGGTCGACCGGCTGGCCCAGCCGCCGTCCGGCTTCGGCATCTTCCTCGACGCGCGCGACGATGGAACGGTCGACATCTTCACCGGCGGCCGCAAGCTGCGGGTGACGGTGAGCCCGAGCGTCGAGATCGACGAGCTCAAGCGTGGCCAAGAGGTCATGCTCAACGAGGCGCTCAACGTGGTCGAGGCCCTCCAATACGAAGAGCAGGGCGAAGTCGTCATGCTCAAAGAGGTCTTCGACGACGGCGAGCGCGCCCTCGTGATCGCGCGCGCCGACGAGGAGCGCGTCGTCAAGCTCGCCGAGCCGCTGCGCGGCGAGTCGCTGCGGGCCGGCGACTCGCTGATGCTGGAGCCGCGCTCCGGCTACGCGTACGAAAAGATCCACAAGGCCGAGGTCGAAGAGCTCGTCCTGGAGGAGGTGCCGGACATCTCCTACCACGACATCGGCGGCCTGGGCCCGCAGATCGAGCAGATCCGCGACGCGGTGGAGCTGCCGTACCTGCATGCCGAGCTGTTCCGAGAGCACCATCTGCGGCCCCCCAAGGGCGTACTGCTCTACGGTCCGCCCGGCTGCGGCAAGACGCTCATCGCCAAGGCCGTGGCGAACTCCCTCGCCAAGCAGGTGGCGGAGAAGACCGGTCAGGAGGGCAAGAGCTTCTTCCTCAACATCAAGGGCCCCGAGCTGCTCAACAAGTACGTCGGCGAGACCGAGCGGCACATCCGCCTGGTCTTCCAGCGGGCGCGCGAGAAGGCCTCCGAGGGCACTCCGGTCATCGTGTTCTTCGACGAGATGGACTCCGTGTTCCGCACCCGCGGGTCCGGCGTCTCCTCCGACGTCGAAAACACGATCGTGCCGCAGCTGCTGTCGGAGATCGACGGCGTCGAGGGCCTCGAGAACGTCATCGTCATCGGCGCGTCCAACCGGGAAGA
The DNA here is from genome assembly GCA_035765195.1 of Streptosporangiaceae bacterium. GTDB lineage: Bacteria > Actinomycetota > Actinomycetes > Streptosporangiales > Streptosporangiaceae > CALAED01. Next base: position 290,264 of record DASTYC010000040.1, on the reverse strand, counting down.
CATGATCGACCCGGCGATCCTGCGGCCCGGCAGGCTCGACGTGAAGATCAAGATCGAGCGGCCCGACGCCGAGGCGGCGAAGGACATCTTCTCCAAGTACATCCTCACCGGCCTCCCGCTGCACGAGGAGGACATGAAGGAGCACGGCGGCTCCCGGGACGCCACCGTGGACGCGATGATCCAGCGGGTCGTCGAGCGGATGTACAGCGAGACCGAAGAGAACCGCTTCCTCGAGGTCACCTACGCCAACGGCGACAAGGAAGTCCTGTACTTCAAGGACTTCAACTCCGGCGCGATGATCGAGAACATCGTCGCCCGGGCGAAGAAGATGGCGATCAAGGACTTCCTCGACAGCGGGCAGAAGGGGCTGAGGGTCGCGCACCTGCTGTCCGCCTGCGTCGACGAGTTCAGTGAGAACGAGGACCTGCCCAACACCACCAACCCCGACGACTGGGCCCGCATCTCCGGCAAGAAGGGCGAGCGGATCGTCTACATCCGTACGCTCGTCTCCGGCAAGCAGGGCACCGAGGCCGGCCGGTCGATCGACACGGTCGCCAACACCGGCCAATATCTGTAGCTCGCCGGCGACGCGGCGGCCGCACTCCTGTGGCCGCCGCGTCGTGTTCCCTTCCACCGTGATGCCGTTCGAAGCCGTGGAGACAGGTGAGGCGCATGAGATCCGGTCGGTGCTGACCCGTGCCTAATCCGGTCACGATCCAGCCCTGCCTCTCGGGGCATGGCGCAAAGCGCATTAGGCTCCCCGTATGAGTGTTCGGCGGGTGATGGGAACCGAGACCGAGTACGGGATCTCCGTGCCCGGTCAGCCCGGGGCCAACGCGATGGTGACCTCCTCGCAGGTCGTCAACGCGTATCTGGCGGCCTCCGCGGCACGGGCCAGAAGGGCGCGGTGGGACTTCGAGGAGGAAAATCCGCTCCGCGACGCCCGGGGCTTCGACCTGGCCCGTGAGGTGGCCGATCCGAGCCAGCTGACCGACGAGGACCTCGGCCTGGCCAACGTGATCTTGACCAACGGGGCCAGGCTGTACGTGGATCACGCCCATCCTGAGTACTCAACTCCGGAGTGCACCAACCCCCGAGACTCGGTTATCTGGGACAAGGCGGGCGAACGCGTGATGGCCGACGCCGCGCGCCGTGCCGCCACCGTCCCCGGCACCCAGCCGATCCAGCTCTACAAGAACAACACCGACAACAAGGGCGCCTCCTACGGCTGCCACGAGAACTACCTGATGAAGCGGGAGACGCCGTTCGCGGAGATCGTCCGGCACCTCACCCCCTTCTTCGTCTCGCGGCAGGTGGTGTGCGGCGCCGGCCGGGTCGGCATCGGCGTCGACGGCCGCGGCGAGGGTTTCCAGATCAGCCAGCGCGCCGACTTCTTCGAGGTCGAGGTCGGCCTGGAGACCACCCTGAAGCGGCCGATCATCAACACCCGCGACGAGCCGCACGCCGACCCGGAGAAGTACCGCCGGCTGCACGTCATCATCGGCGACGCGAACATGAGCGAGGTGTCGACCTACCTCAAGCTCGGCACCACGGCGCTCGTGCTCGCGATGATCGAGGACGGCTTCCTCACCGTCGACCTGTCCGTCGACATGCCCGTGGCGACGCTGCGCTCGGTCTCGCACGACCCGTCGTGCAAGCATCTGCTCACGCTGCGTGACGGCAGGAAGATGACCGCCGTGCAGTTGCAGATGGAGTACTACGAGCAGTGCCGCAAGTACGTCGAGGACCGTTACGGCTCCGCCGCCGACGAGATGACCAGAGACGTGCTGGAGCGCTGGGAGTCGGTGCTGCACCGGCTGAACGAGGACCCCATGCAGCTGTCCCGCGAGCTCGACTGGGTCGCGAAGCTGGAACTGCTCGAGGGCTACCGCACCCGGGACGGCCTGGAGTGGTCGCATCCGCGGCTGCAGCTGGTCGACCTGCAATACAGCGACATCCGGCCCGAGCGCGGCCTGTACAACCGGCTGCTGGCCCGCGGCCGCATGGAGCGGATCATCTCCGACGACGAGATCGTGCAGGCCATCGAGGAGCCGCCGGAAGACACCCGCGCCTACTTCCGCGGCCGGTGCCTGCGGCAGTACGCCGACTCCGTGGCGGCCGCGTCTTGGGATTCTGTGATCTTCGACATCCCCGGACGGGAGTCCCTCCAGCGTGTGCCCACCCTGGAGCCGCTGCGAGGCACCCGTCAGCACGTGGGTGAGCTGCTCGACCGCTGCCGTACGGCCGCGGACCTGGTCGCCACCCTCACCGGGGACGGGTGACCCCGCAGCGGCCCGCTCAGCCGGTCTCCCACGACTTCTTCTCGCCTGCGGACTATTGGATAGCATCACTATCCGCCCGGTCCGCCACCTGGGAGTACCGGGCGAGGGGGAGAGCGGTGACCAATTTGACCCGTTTCGCAGCGGGAGGTACCGGCGATAACCCGGTGAACGGACCGGGCTGGACACCGGCCGGCGTCGAGCGGAACAGGTTGAGGCATGCGCTCGTTGTCGGTGGGCAACGGTAGAGTCAAGGCCTCGGCACGACAGGAGGGTCGATATGGCCACGAAGGACACCGGCGGTCAGCGGCACACCACTCGGCGCACCGAAGAGGTCGAGGAGACCCAGGCCGCGCCCAGTGAAGATGTCCAAGAGCGTCAGGAAAAACTGTCCGACGACGTCGACGCCATCCTTGACGAAATCGATGAGGTGCTCGAAGAGAACGCCGAGGAGTTTGTCCGTTCCTACGTTCAAAAGGGCGGGCAATGACGGATAGACCCCGGCTGTCGCCTGGTGAGGCGAGTTTCCGGAGGCGACCAGTTCTTCGAGACCGATGAAACTCCCGGCTTAGCTCGCGGTCAGGGTCCCGGTGACCGCGACCAGGGCTGTTATCGACATCACGGAGTCACCGAGCGAATGCGGACCCGGGTATTCCCGGGCTCGGCCGCGCGCGCGGCAAGGGGCGCGGCACCACGCGCGCCGCGGCGCTCACGGTGGCCGATAGCGGGGGAGCGCGGGGCCGGTCGGCTGAGGGTTCGCCGTGGGCGGACTGGCAGGGGGATCATGCGCGCTGCGAGGGGCCGCGGATGAACAGTAGGGTCTAAGAGGCCCGGCATTCATCGACACGGCCAGTGGGGTCGCGTGCCGTATGTGAAGGGAAGACTCGCGTGGCGTCCAATGATGCACAGCACGGGCGTCTCCCGGGGGCGTTCATGAGCCCGGGATCGTCGTTCACGGATTTCCTGTCGGCGTACTCGCCCGATCTGCTGCCGTCCCGGCGTACGGTGCCGGCGGCCGCGATCGGCGGGGAAGAGCTCCGCCACGGCACCACGATCGTCGCGGTGACCTTCCCGGGGGGCGTCACCATGGCGGGAGACCGGCGGGCGACGGCGGGCAACGTGATCGCCCAGCGGGACATCGAGAAGGTCTTCCGCGCCGACGAGTTCTCGGCGATCGCCATCGCCGGCACCGCGGGCATCGGCATCGAGCTGGTCCGGCTCTTCCAGGTGCAGCTGGAGCACTACGAGAAGATGGAGGGCCGGACGCTGTCGCTCGAGGGCAAGGCCAACCAGCTGGCCACCATGATCCGCGGCAACCTCCCCATGGCGATGCAGGGCCTGATCGTGGTGCCGATGTTCGCCGGCTACGACGACGAGCGCGACGGCGGCCGGATCTTCAGCTACGACGCCGCCGGGGGCAGGTACGAAGAGCACGACTTCCACTCGATCGGGTCGGGCTCGGTGTTCGCGCGCGGAGCGCTGAAGAAGCTGTGGCGTGCGGGGCTGTCGCCTTCCGACGCGGCGCTGGTCTGCGTGCAGGCGCTGTACGACGCGGCCGACGACGACTCGGCGACCGGCGGGCCCGACCTGACCCGCCGGATCTTCCCGGTGATCGCCTCGGTGACCGCTGACGGGTTCCGGCGGCTGCCGGACGACGAGGTCGGCGCGCTGGCACAGTCCGTCGTCGACGCGCGGTTCGATGCGCCGGACGGGCCCCCGGCACCGCTGCGATAGATAGCTGCGATAGAAAGGATCGACCGAGAATGTCCATGCCGTTCTACGTGGCGCCCGAGCAGCAGGCCAAGGACAAGGCAGACTACGCGCGCAAGGGGATCGCGCGCGGACGCAGCGTGGTCGTGCTGCAGTACGACGATGGCATCTTGTTCGTCGCCGACAACCCGTCCCGGGCCCTGCACAAGATCAGTGAGATCTACGACCGCATCGGCTTCGCCGCGGTCGGCAAGTACAACGAGTTCGAGAACCTGCGGCTGGCCGGGGTCCGCTACGCCGACGTGACCGGTTACCAATACGACCGGGCCGACGTGACCGCGCGGGGGCTGGCCAACGCCTACGCCCAGACGCTCGGCACCATCTTCACCGAGTCGATCAAGCCGTACGAGGTGGAGTTGGTCGTCGCCGAGGCGGGCGAGGGCGCGGCGACCGACCAGATGTACCGGCTGACCTTCGACGGCTCGGTGGCCGACGAGCATGGTTACGTCGCGATGGGCGGTCAGGCCGAGGCCGTGGCGGCGGCGCTGAAGGACGCCTACAGCGACGGCATGACGCTGGCCGCGGCGCTGCGCGCCGCGGTGCACGCGCTCGAGCAGCAGGACTCCGACCGGCACCTGGAGGCCACGGCGCTGGAGGCGGCGGTGCTGGACCGCACGCGCGAGCATCGGCTCTTCCGCAGGCTCCCGCCGGCGCGGATCGAGCAACTGCTGGCCGAGGCCGCCGCGGCCGGCGGCGAGGGCGAGGGCGACGGCGACGGCGCGGGCGGCGGCGCAGCCGACAAGGGTGACCAGGCCGGCGAGAGCGACAAGGGCGGCGAGACCGACGGCGGCACCGGCCCGGCCGATGAGTCACCTAACGGATCTACAACGTAAAGGCGACGGCTCGGCGGCCTCGGCCGTGTCAAGGTCATCAGAAGATGCCAACCGAGGGCCGGGCCGCATAGGCTCACGGTGTGGATAGGCGCATCTTCGGGCTGGAGAACGAGTACGGCGTCACCTGCACCTTCCGCGGGCAGCGGCGGTTGTCGCCCGATGAGGTGGCCCGTTACCTGTTCCGGCGGGTGGTGTCGTGGGGGCGCAGCAGCAACGTGTTCCTGCGCAACGGGGCGCGGCTCTACCTCGACGTCGGCAGCCATCCGGAGTACGCGACGCCCGAATGCGACAGCGTCGTCGACCTCGTCGTGCACGACAAGGCGGGGGAGCGGATCCTCGAGGGCCTGCTGGTCGACGCCGAGCGGCGGCTGCGTGAGGAAGGCATCGCGGGCGACATCTACCTGTTCAAGAACAACACCGACTCGGCCGGCAACTCCTACGGCTGCCACGAGAACTACCTGGTCGGACGGCACGGCGAGTTCGGGCGCCTCGCCGACGTGCTCATCCCCTTCCTCGTCACCCGGCAGATCATCTGCGGGGCGGGGAAGGTGTTGCAGACGCCGCGGGGCGCGGTTTATTGCGTGTCGCAGCGGGCCGAGCACATCTGGGAGGGTGTGTCGTCGGCGACGACCCGGTCGCGTCCGATCATCAATACGCGCGATGAGCCGCATGCCGACGCCGAGCGGTTCCGGCGGTTGCACGTGATCGTCGGCGATTCGAACATGAGTGAGGCCACGACGCTGCTGAAGGTCGGCGCGACCGATCTGGTGCTGCGGATGGTCGAGGCGGGTGTGGTGATGCGTGATCTGACCCTGGAGAACCCGATCCGGGCGATCCGCGAGGTCAGCCACGACATGACCGGTCGCCGCAAGGTGCGGCTGGCCAACGGCCGCGAGGCCAGCTCGCTGGAGATCCAAAAGGAGTACTTCACCAAGGCGCGCGACTTCATCGACCGGCGCGGCACCGACCTGACCGTCAGCCGTGTGCTGTCCCTGTGGGAGCGGACGCTGCGCGCGGTGGAGACCCAGGATCTCGATCTGGTGTCCCGTGAGATCGACTGGGTGACGAAGTTTCAGCTCATCGAGCGCTATCGGCGCAAGTACGATCTGCCGCTGAGCTCGCCGCGGGTGGCCCAGCTCGACCTGGCTTACCACGACGTCCACCGCGGCCGGGGGCTGTATTACCTGCTCGAGAAGCGCGGTTCGGTGGAGCGGGTGGCGCGCGATCTGGACATCTTCGAGGCCAAGTCGGTGCCGCCGCAGACCACCAGGGCCAGGCTGCGCGGCGAGTTCATCCGCAAGGCGCAGGAAAAGCGCCGCGACTTCACCGTCGACTGGGTGCACCTGAAGCTGAACGACCAGGCGCAGCGCACCGTGCTGTGCAAGGACCCGTTCCGGGCCGTCGACGAGCGAGTCGACAAGCTGATCGCCGGGATGTAGCCGCCTGTCGCGGGGAGCGCTGACGGCGCGCTTTCGCGTGGTGACGACGCGATAGGGTGGGCACCCCGCTGTCTCGCTGAAGGATCGCGATGCGTCGTCCGGCCCATCGGTTCGCCTGGCTGTTGGCCACCGCCTCGGTTCCGCTCGCCGCGCTGCTCGCCGCGTGCAGCGGCGGGGACGACAGCGGCGTGCGCGTGTCCGGGGCGTACGGCAGGCAGCCGAGGGTGACGATCCCGGACAAGGCGCCCACCGGCAAGCTGGAGATCAAGACCTCGATCGAGGGCACCGGCACCGAGGTGCGCCGCGGCGATCTGATCATCTGCGACTACGTCGGCTACACATGGAACGCGACGTCCAATCACCTGCTCGCCAGCAGCTACGGCAGCGGCCACCCCGGTGCGTTCCCGAGCGGGTCGCTGGTGCCGGGACTGGAGAAGGCGCTCGACGGCCGGCGGGTCGGCTCCCGGGTGGTGACCGTCGTGCCGCCGAAGGAGGGCTACGGCGCCAACGGCTACCCGGCGCTGCGCATCGGCGGGAGCGACACCCTGGTCTATGTGCTGGACGTGGTGGGCAGCTATCCGAAGACCGCGTCCGCGCACGGCACGGCCCGCCCGCAGCGTGATCGGCGGCTGCCGCGGGTCTCGACGGCGCCCGGCGTCCCCAACGTGACGATCCCGGCCGGGACGCCGCCGGCGAAGCTTCGGGTCGACACGGTGATCCAAGGCGGCGGCCCGGAGGTCAAGCGCGGTCAGGTGCTCGCCCTGCAGTACGCGGGGCTGCTGTGGCGCGGCGGCAGGGTCTTCGAATCCTCCTGGCGGACCGGTCGGGTGTACTCCACGACCATCGGCACCGGCCAGGTCGTCAAGGGCTGGGACCAGGGGCTCGTGGGGCAGCGGGTCGGCAGCCGGGTGCTGCTCGTGGTGCCGCCCGCCTGGGCGTACGGCAAGAAGGGGCTGCGGCAGGTCGGGATCAAGGGAAACGACACGCTGGTGTTCATCGTCGACATCCTCGGCGCCCACTGACGACCCCGCCCGCGTGGCCGCGGCTTCGCGTGGTGCCCCCGACGCCGTTGCGTCGCTCTAATGACGAGAGCTGTTGTTCTTAGAATGCGTTCGTGAGCGGAATCGAGGCCGTCGCGGCGCTGCAGGACCCCATGCGACGGCGGCTGTATGAGTACGTGGCCGCCCAGGACCACGAGGTGAGCAGGAACGAGGCCGCGGCGGCCGTCGGGGCGCAGCGCACCCTGGCGGCCTTTCACCTCGACAAGCTCGTCGACGCGGGGCTGCTCGACGCGGTGTTCCGGCGGCTCACCGAGCGGACGGGCCCGGGCGCCGGCCGCCCCGCGAAACTGTACCGGCCCGCGCCGGGCGAGCACGCGGTCTCGATCCCGCCGCGCGACTACCGTACGCCCGCCGGGCTGCTGGCCGAGGCGGCCGAGGCGGCCGGGCTGGACCGGGAGGCGCAGGAGGCCGCGGCGCGGTACGGCCGCGAACTCGGCGCCGCGCTGCCCCGCCGGCCCGGGCTCGACGAGGTGGCCGCCCTGCTGCGCGCGCGGGGGTATGAGCCGTACCTGGAGGAGCGCGAGGAGGCGGCCGGGGGTCCGGTGCTGCGGATGCGCAACTGCCCGTTCCGCGCGCTTTCCGACCGGTTCCCGCCGCTGGTGTGCGGCATGAACGTCGCGCTCATCGAAGGCCTGCTCGCGGGCACGACCGGGCTGCGCGCCCGCATGGACGCCCGGCCCGATCGGTGCTGTGCCGTCGTCGAGGCGGCCGGCGGCCGCGCGGCGCCCCACCCGCCCGTCGGCGAATCTAAAAACAATAGAACTTGACATAGATTCACCGGAGCTGATCTGCTGGGCCCATGAGCGGTCGGCACCTCGCCCAGTTCAACGTCGCCACCCAGCGACTTCCCCTCGACGATCCGCGGATGGCGGATTTCGTCGCGCTGCTCGAGCCGATCAACGCGCTCGCCGACCGCTCGCCGGGCTTCGTGTGGCGACTGATCGGCGCCGACGGGGACGACGCCACCTCGGTGCGCCCCTGCGGCGACGACGTGGTGGTCAACTTCTCGGTGTGGGAGTCGCGGCAGGCGCTGTGGGACTTCGCCTACCGCAGCGGTCACCTCGACGTGATGCGACGCCGCCGCGAGTGGTTCCACCGACCCGGCGGAGCGCACCTGGTGCTGTGGTGGATCCCGGCCGGGCACATCCCGTCCGTCGACGAGGCCGTCGAGCGGCTGCGCCTGCTGCGCGCCGACGGCCCGTCGCCGCGCGCCTTCACCTTCCGCGACTTCTACGACCCCGACGCATCGCCGCCTCCCGTGAAAATTTCACCTCGCCGCGATCCGGCGCTCGGCTGAATGGGCAGGTAGCCCACCCGGCCACCGCGCCCGGCCGGGCCCGTCACTGCCGCCCGCCGCGAACGCCGGGGCATGATGACCCCGTCATGATCAGGCACCCGTGGTCCGTGTTCGTCGTCGCTGGCTCGGTGGCGTTCGGTACCGGGGCGGTCCTGCTCGCCGCGGGGACCGGCTCGGCCGCGTCCGCCGGGGGCGAGCGGCCGCGGCTGAGCGTGAGCCGGGCGTACGTCCCAGCGCCCGGCTCCGCCGACGAGGTCATGGCGTTCGCCACGCTGCGCAACGCGGGCGGCGCGCCCGACACGCTGATCGGCGTACGGACCGACGTGTCGACCATCGTGATGACGCACCAGGGCACCGGCGGTCACATGACCATGGTGGACACGGTGGCGCTGCCCGCGCACCGCACGGTCGCGCTGACCGCCGGCGGTCGGCACATCATGATCATGCAGCCGACGCGGCGGCTGCGGCCGGGAGACCTGGTGCATCTCACCTTTGTCTTCGCCCGCTCGGCGCCGATATCGGCCGACGCCCCGGTGACCGCGCCGGCCGCCCCGCCGGCCGCGCCCGGCCACGGCGAGCACGGGCATGGCGAGCACGGGCATGGCTGACCGGCCGCGTACGCGGTGGTCCGGCCGGCTCGTCGCGGCCGCCGCGCTGGCCGCGCTGCTCGGCGCGCTCGGCCTGCTCGCCACGGCGCGCCCGGCGGCCGCGAGCGCGTTCCTGGTCGCCGCCACCCCGGCCCGCGGCGCCGTGGTGACGACCGCGCCGCCGGAGGTCCTGCTCACCTTCAGCGAACCCGTCGAGGTCGTCGGGGACGGCGCGGCCGTGGTCGGCCCCGGCGGCGACCGGGTCGACCCGGGAACGGTCCGCCGCCCCCGGCCCGAGGTGGTGGCGGTCCCGCTGCCCGGGGTCGTCGCCGTGACCCGGCAGGGCACCTACACCGTCGCCTGGCACGTGGTCTCCGCCGACGCGCGCCCCGCGCGCGGCTCGTTCACCTTCGGGATCGGCGCCGCGCCCGCGGCGGCCCGGATCTCGGCGACCGGCCCCGCGCCCGTGGTGGCCGGCGCGTACGGCCTGGCCGCCTTCGCCGCCCTCGCCGGGCTGACGCTGCTGGCCGGGGGAGTGGTGCTGGGCCGCTACGGAGGGCCGGCGCCGGAGCGGTCCCCGCGACCGCGGCACCTCGTCATGGCCGGCTGGACGGTCCTCGCGGTCGCCACCGTGACGCTGGTGGCGCTGCGCGGGCCGTACGCGGCCGGGGCCGGGCTCGAACGCGCGGCCGACCGCGACCTGCTCGGCCAGACCCTGCACTCCCACTACGGCCGGGCGCTGGCCGTGCGGCTGATCCTGCTCGGCGGGGCGGCCGCGCTGCTGGCCTGGGCCGCCCGCCGCCCGCCGGGCCGGGACCCGCGCCGGCGGGTGCGGTTCGCCGCGACCGGCGTGGTCGCCGCCGGGGGCCTCGCCCTCACCTGGGCGGCGGTGAGCGACGCCGCCACGGCGGGTGCGCCGGGGCTGCTCGCCGGGGTCGTCCAGGTGCTGGCGACCGCGACCTGGCTGGGCGCCCTGGTCGCGGTGCCGACCGCGCCGGGCGTGCTCGCGGCTTCGCGCCGGCGGCGATCGGAGCCGCCCCCGGAACCCCCGGAACCGCCGGAACCCCCGGCCGCCGCGGGCGGCGCCGCCGGAGGCGTGGCGACCTCCGCGAAGCCGGCGACGACGGTGACCTCGACCGCCCTGGTCCCACCGGTCCTGGCGCGCCGGTTCGGCCGGCTCACCGCCGCCTGCGTCGCCTTGATCATCATCTCCGGCGGCTATCTGGAGTGGCACGCGCTGGGCGGCGCCGCGGCGCCGGCGACGACGACCTACGGACGGCTGCTGGCCATCAAGATCGTCCTGCTCGGCGGGGCGCTGGCGCTGTCCGTCTGGATTCGCCGCGGGCTGCGCGCCCCCGCCGGCCCCGGCGCGCCGGGCGGCGCGCCGCGCCCGATCGCGGCGGCCGGAACCGTCCTCGTCGCGCTCGTCCTCGCGCTGAGCACGGCCCTGGCCGAGGTCGAGCCCGCCGCCTTGGCCCGGGCGGCCCGGCCCGCGACCGCCGCCGCGCGGTTCGACGCGGGCGGGGACGCCGGCACCGGCGTGCTGCGGATGCGGCTGCCCCGCACGCTGCGCGGCGTGGACCAGGCCGACCTGACCTTCCTCTCCGGCGGCCGCCCGCGCGACCTGGCGGGGCCGCGGGCGGCGTGGACGCAGCCGGTCATCGGCGTCGGCCCGCTGCCCGTCAGGTTCACCCGCGTCGGCACCGGTCGTTACCGGCTCGACTGGCCGCCGCTGCCCGTCGCCGGCCCGTGGCGACTGCGGCTCACTTCCGGCTCAGGCGGCGGGGCCGCGGTCGTCTCCGTCCGCGTCCGCTGAGCGCGGGCTCCGCGTGGCGGATCGGATCACGCGGAGACGAGGGTGGCGGCGTGGCGCCCGGCCGCGGCGGCGGCGAGAAAGTAGGCGAGGTCCTCGTCCAGCCGCCGGCCCATGGTGGACAGTCGCACCCCCCACTCCTTCTCAGCCGCCCGCAGCGCGTCGGCGAGCCCGTCGACGCCGACCCGGACGAGCTCGTGCCGTTCGGCCAGCGGCGCGGCCTGCTCGCTCACCCGAGCGCCGAACGGCCCCGGCAGGTCGGGTACGACCACCTGGGCGCGGGTCAGCGCGACCCGCCCGTAGGCGGTCAGGCTGTGGTGGGAGACCCCCTGATGGCGCTCGCGCGCGTCGCCCTCGCTCACCCGTAGCGCCGCCACCGGGCGCCCCGCCAGCACCGCCGCCGCGTTGACCGCCTCGCCCGCCGCGACCCCGGAGAACCCCCAGCGGGTGCCGGTGCCGAGATTGCCCGGGCCTTGGGCGACGACGACCGCGTCGGCGCCGAGGACGAGCCGGGCGGCCAGCAGCCCGGTGTGCACGGTGACGGCCTCCAGGTCGCCGCCGAACGCCTGTCCGACGGTGACCGTGGCGGCCAGCGCGCCCGCGTCCTTCAGCCGGGCGGCGGACATGGAGAACCACCCGGGCAGCGTGCCGCCGTCGGGCATGACGTACACCACCCGGGCCGCGGGCCGGTCGGCGAGCAGACCGGCCAGAATCGGCGGCACCGCCGAGTGCAGGTCCGCCACGATCACCGGCAGCCCGGCCAGCGAGTCGGCGTCGCGCAGCGTCTCGTGGTGCGGCGAGCCCTGCTCGTCGGCGCCGAGCACGGTCGCCTGCAGCGGCGTGTAGCGGGCCTTGACGAGGTGCCCCGGCCCGGCCGGATCGGGCGGCAGCCGGTCGGGCACCGCGATCACCATGGCGTACCCGCCGGTGCCCAGGCCAAGGTCCAGCGCGGTGGTGTTGAGCAGTACAGTGTCTCCTGGTTCCGGTCGGCCGACCAGCGCCGGGTAGGCCAGGGCACGCAGACCGCGGCTCGCCGCGGCCCCCCCATCGATCGAGACTTCGAGCTCGACCGCCCCCGGCCACTCACGGACGATCGATTCCACCGTGCCTTTGCGCCATCGGATCACATGGCGAGGGTAGCGTCGGGCGGAAGAGGTGGTGGCGATGTCGCGGCGTAAGACCGAGCGGCTGCTCAACCTGGTGGTCTGCCTGCTCGCGACGGGGCATTACCTGACCGCCGAGCAGATCAGGCACGCCGTCCCCGGTTACCCGCCCGGCGACGAGGCGTTCAAGCGGATGTTCGAGCGCGACAAGGAGGAGCTCCGCGAGCTCGGCATCCCGCTCGAGACCGGTCTGTCGGCCGGCGACGAGGCCGGTTACCGGATTCCGCGCCAGGCCTATGAGCTGCCCGAGTTGCATCTGACCCCCGACGAGGCCGCGGTGCTCGGCCTGGCCGCCCGGGTTTGGCAGCGGGCCAGCCTCGCCGAGGCCGCCTCGGGGGCGCTGCTCAAGCTGCGCGCCGCGGGCATCGACACCGACGCCATGGCCGGCCTCCCGGGGATCATGGGCATCGAGCCGCGGGTCGACACCGACGAGCAGGCCTTCCCGGTGCTGTGGCAGGCCGTGCGCGACCGCCGGCCGGTCGCCTTCGACTACCAGGGCGTGGGCCGCAGCGCGCCGCAGCGGCGGCATCTGGAGCCGTGGGGGGTGGTGAGCCGCCGCGGCCGCTGGTACGTCGTCGGGCACGACACCGACCGCGACGGGGTGCGCGTCTTCCGGCTCAGCCGGATGATCGGCGACGTCGTGGTCGACGGCGCGCCCGGCACGGTGGTGGTGCCCGAGGGGGTCGACGTGCGGGCCCTGGCCTTCGACCGGGACGAGCCGCCGGCCGAGCCGCGGGTGGCGGCGGTCCGGCTGCGCGCCGGCCGGGCGCACGGCGTGCGCCGCTGGGCCCGCGGGGTGACCCGCCACGACGACGACTGGGACTCCGCCGAGCTGACCTTCACCGAGGTCGACTGGTTCGCCCCCTACCTTGCCCGGTTCGCCGACGACGTGATGGTGATCGACCCGCCCGACCTGCGCGAGGCCGTCATCCACCAGCTCAAGGCCGTGCTGACATGACGACGACGTCGACCGACCGGCTGGCCAGGCTGCTGGCCCTGGTCCCGTACGTCGTGAGCCGCCGCTCGGTGAGCCTGGCCGAGGCGGCCGCCGCCTTCGGCGTCACCGAAAAGCAGCTGATCGACGACCTCAACATGCTGTGGTGCGTCGAGCTGCGCGCGCCCGACCCGTACTGCCCGATCGACCTGTCCTACGAGGGCGGCGAGATCACCGTGACCGAGGCCGAGTCGATCGCCCGGCCGCTGCGACTCGGGGTCGACGAGGCGAGCGCGCTGCTGGTCGCGCTGCGCATGCTCACGCAGATCCCCGATCTGCGCGACCGCGACGCGTTGAGCAGGGTCATCGCCAAGCTGGAGAACGCGGCGGGCGCCGCGGGCGCGATCAGCAGCCGGCTGGCGGTGGAGGTGCACGCCCGCCCCGGCGTGCTGACCCGTGTCCAGGACGCGCTGGCCCGCGGGCGCCGGCTGCACCTGACCTACTACGTGCCGGGCCGCGACGAGAACACCGAACGCGACGTCGACCCGATGCGGCTGCTGTTCGTCGAGGGCGAGGCCTATCTGGAGGGCTGGTGCCGGCGCGCCGAGGCGGTGCGGTTGTTCCGCCTCGACCGCGTCATCGACCTGGCGATCTTGGCGGTGGCCGCCGAGGTGCCCGACGACGCCGAGCCGGTGGACGTGGACGCGGGGCTGTTCCGGCCATCGCCCGACGACATCCGGGTCACCATGGAGCTCACCCCCGCGGGCCGCTGGGTCGCCGACCACTACCCGTGCGAGAGCGTCGAGGAGCTGGGTGAGGGCCGGCTGCGGATCGTGCTGCGCACCCGCGACACCCGCTGGGTTCGCGGGCTGGCGCTGCGGCTGGGCGACCTGGGGCGGGTCGTGGGGCCGCCGGAGCTGGCCACGGCCGTGCGCGGCGACGCCGAGCGGGCGCTCGCCCTGTACGGCTCGTGAACTTCGCGCGGCGGGCCGGCGGCGCGGGCCCGTCCGGCGCCGGCGCCGCCGTCCGGCCGGCTCCCGAGTTCGCTACGGTGGCGGGGTGTCGTGGCTCTACGCGTGGGTGGGCTTGACCTTTGCCGGTCTCGTCGTGCTCACTGTATGCGCGGTCAAAGTGTTCCTCGCCGTCCGTGCCCTCGGAGGTGAGGTCGACCGCACCTGGCGGCGGCTGGCGCCCGAACGCCGGGCACTGCGGGACGAACTGCGTACTCTGCAGGGAAAACCGTGAACCACAAACCGCCCCACACGGCGTACGATCGTCGTGAGTGACACCTGCTGAAGAGGATTGCCATGCCTAATCTCGGTGCCGGCGAGTGGCTGATCATTCTGCTCGTCATCGTCATTTTGTTCGGTTCGGCCAAGCTGCCGACCCTGGCGCGGTCGCTCGGCAAGTCAATGCGCATCCTCAAGGCCGAGACCAAGGGTCTGCACGGCGACGATGACGACGAAGGCCGGTCGGCCCAGCAGAGTCAAACCACCCAGGCCGGCGCGGGCGCGAAGGGGCCACAGGACGCCAAGGGCGCGCAGACCCCCCAGAGCGCGCAGGCCAAGGAGTTGCAGGACCGGGCGGCCCGGCTGCGGGCGGAGGCCTCGCGGCTGGACAAGGAGGCGAGCAAGGGCGACGACGGCACCACGCTCAACGGCGTGCCGCTGTCGGATGCGGAGCGCGCCCGCCGCAACAGCTGAGCCGAACCCCTTTCCACCACTCCGACCAACGCGGTAACCCTAGGTGATGAAGCTGACGACCAGCCGGCGGGCCAATCCCGAGGGCCGGATGCCGCTCATGGGCCACCTCCGTGAGCTCAGGAACCGGCTGATCAAGTCCATCCTCGCGTTGCTCGTCGGCACGATCATCGGCTGGATCTTCTTCGATCCGGTGTGGGAGTTCCTCAAGCAGCCCTACTGTTCGCTGCCGCAGTCCCACGTGATCGACGACAAGTGCACGCTCGTCATCAACGGGATCTTCGGGGCGTTCTTCCTCAAGCTGAAGATCGCGTTCATCATCGGCATCGTCGTGTCCGCGCCGATCTGGCTCTTCCAGCTGTGGGCCTTCGTGGCCCCCGGGCTCTACCACCGGGAGCGGCGCTGGACCTACACGTTCCTCGGCGCCTCGGTCCCGCTGTTCTTCGTCGGCGTGGCCCTTGCCTACCTGACCGTCGACAAGGGGTTGTCGATCTTCCTGGGCTTCGTCCCCGAAGACGTGTCCGCCCTCATCACGGTCGACAGGTATCTCGGATACGTGCTGGCGATGCTGCTGGTGTTCGGGCTGACGTTCGAGCTGCCGCTGTTCGTCTTGGTCCTCAACCTGGCCGGCGTGCTGACGTTCGCGCGGATCAAGAAGTCGCAGCGGATGATCGTCTTCGGGGTCTTCGTGTTCGCCGCGGTCGCCACCCCCAGCGGCGATCCGTTCACGATGATGGCGCTGGCCCTGCCCACCCTGCTGCTGTTCGAGGTCGCGGCGGTGCTCGCGTTCTTCAACGACCGCAGGAAGGCCCGCCGGCCCGACCCGTACGCCGGGCTGTCCGACGACGAGGCCGCCCCGCTCGACCTCGAGGAGATCGACGCCGAGCTCGACCGTGAAGGCGGCGACCGCTCCTAGGGCCAGGGCCGGGGGCCGGCTCGCCGAGGCGGTCGAGTGGGAATCGGTCCGCGCCGAAACGTAGTCTCGATTCCATGAGCTCCCCTGACATCACGCCCGCCCAGCGCTACGCCGCGCACCGTCGCCGCAGCGACGGCAACGGGCCCGCGCTGATGGACTTTCGCGGCCTGTACGACTTCGAGCTGGATCCCTTCCAGATCGCGGCCTGCCGGGCGCTCGAAGACGGCGACGGCGTGCTGGTCGCCGCCCCCACCGGCTCGGGCAAGACCGTGGTCGGGGAGTTCGCCGTGCACCTCGCGCTCGCCGGTCGGCGCAAGTGCTTCTACACCACGCCGATCAAGGCGCTGTCCAACCAGAAGTACGCCGACCTGGTGAGCCGCTACGGCCCGGGCAAGGTCGGCCTGCTGACCGGCGACAACAGCGTCAACGGCGAGGCGCCGATCGTGGTGATGACCACCGAGGTGCTGCGCAACATGCTGTACGCGGGCTCGCCGACCCTCGCCGGCCTCGCCTACGTCGTCATGGACGAGGTCCACTACCTGGCCGACCGGTTCCGCGGCGCGGTGTGGGAGGAGGTCATCATCCACCTGCCCGAGTCGGTGCGGGTGGCGGCGCTGTCGGCGACCGTCAGCAACGCCGAGGAGTTCGGCGAGTGGCTGCAGGCCGTCAGGGGCGACACCCAGGTGATCGTCGACGAGCACCGGCCGGTGCCGCTGCTGCAGCACATGCTCGTCGGCACCCGCCTGTACGACCTGTTCGTGGACACGGGCCGCGATGACGACCGGCCGAAGGTCAACCCCGAGCTGCGCCGGATCGCGCTCGACGACGTCCGGCGCATGAAGATCAACAACACCCGGCGCAACGGCCGGCGGCGCGAACGGCGCCCGGTCCGTTACCGCCCGCCGGCCAGGCCCGACGTCATCGAGCGCCTCGACCGGGCGGGGCTGCTGCCCGCGATCACCTTCATCTTCAGCCGCGCGGGCTGCGACGCCGCGGTCGCGCAGTGCCTGTACGCCGGGCTGCGGCTGACCTCGAAGGAGGAGGCCGAGGAGATCAGGGCGCACGCCGAGGTGCGGACCGCCGAGATCGCCGAGGAGGACCTGCGGATTCTCGGCTACCGGGAATGGCTCGACGGCCTGGAGCGGGGGGTGGCCGCCCATCACGCCGGCATGCTGCCCACCTTCAAGGAGGTCGTGGAGGAATTGTTCACCCGCGGCCTGATCAAGGCGGTGTTCGCGACCGAGACGCTGGCGCTCGGCATCAACATGCCGGCCCGCACCGTGGTGATCGAGCGGCTCGACAAGTGGAACGGCGAGACGCACGCCGACCTGACGCCGGGGGAGTACACCCAGCTGACCGGCCGGGCCGGGCGGCGCGGCATCGACGTCGAAGGACACGCGGTGGTGGTCTGGGCGCCCGGCGTCGACCCCGGCGGGGTCGCCGGGCTGGCCAGCACCCGTACCTACCCCCTCAACTCCAGCTTCCGGCCGTCGTACAACATGGCGGTCAACCTGGTGGGGGCGGTCGGCGCGGAACGGGCGCGCACGTTGCTGGAGGAGTCGTTCGCCCAGTTCCAGGCGGACCGCGCGGTGGTGGGTCTGGCCCGCCAGGTGCACAAGAACGAAGAGGGACTCAGCGGCTACGCCGAGGCGGCCGAGTGCCACCTGGGCGATTTCATGGAGTACGCCCGGCTGCGCCGGGAGCTGTCGGACCGCGAGGCCGACCTGGCGCGCGAACGGTCCTCGCTGCGACGGGCCGCCGCGGCGCGGTCGCTGGAGCGCCTGCGCCGCGGCGACGTGATCTTGGTGCCGGGCGGGCGCCGAGCCGGGATCGCCGTGGTGCTCGACGCCGGTCTCGCGCGCCGGTCGGACGGCCCCGCGCCGTTGGTGCTGACCATCAACCGGCAGGTCAAGCGGCTTTCGGTGCTGGACTTCCCGACGCCGGTCGAGCCCATCGAACGGGTGCGCATCCCGCAGTGGTTCAGCCCCCGGTCCCCGCAGCACCGCCGTGACCTGGCGTCGACGCTGCGCAACAAGATCGGCGACGGACCGGTCTCCCGGGTGGCGGGACGGACCGGCGAGTGGGGGGCCGGCGCCTCGGACACGGAGACCGAGATCGCCAGGTTGCGGACCGCCCTGCGGCGCCACCCCTGCCACGGCTGCCCGGACCGCGAGGACCATGCCCGGTGGGCCGAGCGGTACTTCCGGCTGGAGCGCGAGACGGCGGGGCTGCGGCGCCAGGTGGAAAGTCGCTCCCAGGTGATCGCCCGCACCTTCGACCGGGTCCGCGCCGTCCTGGTGCAGCTGGGCTACCTCCACGGCGACACCGTGAC
This sequence comes from Streptosporangiaceae bacterium, assembly GCA_035765195.1. Lineage (GTDB taxonomy): Bacteria > Actinomycetota > Actinomycetes > Streptosporangiales > Streptosporangiaceae > CALAED01. The sequence goes on along the minus strand of DASTYC010000040.1, from coordinate 272,140 downwards.
CGAGGAGGGGCGGCGGCTGGCGCGGATCTACTCAGAGCTCGACCTGCTCACCGCCGAGTGCATGCGCGCCGGGCTGTGGGCGCGGTTGTCGCCCGCCGAACTGGCGGCCTGCGTGTCGGCGCTGGTGTACGAGTCACGCCAGCCCGATGACGCGGCTCCGCCGCGCACCCCGCCGGGCCGGCCACAGGACGCGCTCGCCGCGATGGTGCGGCTGTGGGGCGAGCTCGACGGGATCGAGAAGGACAACAGGGTGTCGTTCCTGCGCGAGCCCGACCTGGGGTTCGCGTGGGCCGCCTACCGCTGGGCCCGCGGCCATCGGCTCGAGGACGTGCTGGGGGAGACCGACCTGACCGCGGGCGACTTCGTCCGCGCGGTCAAGCAGCTCCTCGACCTGCTCGGCCAGATCGCCGACGCCTCGCCCGGCCCCGACGGGCTCGCCGAGACCGCCAGGGAGGCGATGGACGCCATGCGCCGCGGCGTGGTCGCCTACTCGTCGGTCGGCTGACCGGCCTACCGCCGTCCGCCCGTCATCACAGTTCGTGACCGTTTTCGGGTCTTCTGCGGTGTAAGGGACGGACCGTAAATGGGGGACTGGTTTGGGGTGGGACGTCGAGGCAAGTTCCAGCGCGTCCACTTACATCCATATGTGTACCGCACATACTCGACCGGAGGTCACCCATGCTGGCCGTCGTCGCCGCCATAGTCTTCGTGATCGCGTTGCTGTTCGACCTGGCCGATGTCTCGTCCGACGCCTTCAACAACATCACGCTCATGCTGCTGGGCCTGCTCTTTCTCGCGCTGCACATGGCCGGCGTGGGAGCGGGGGTGAACTGGCGGAGCCGGGCCGGCTACCGTCGTTACAGAAGATAATCTACAACGTAAAGGCGAGCCCCCGAGGCGGCACGGGAACGCGTCACCTCGGGGGCTCGTCCGCGTCCTTCGCATTGACGATCTTGTCTCCGGCGACGGCGTCGCCGTGGATGGTCGTCGGGCCGAGGAAGACGAAGCCCTGTGCCGGGGGCGGGGCCGCGTACGGCGCCGGCGCCGGCCGCGTCCCGGCGCCGTAGCCGCCGCTTCGATCGATCTCCTCCGGCGCGGTCGCCGACACCCCGGCACGGTCGGCCGGGGCGAGCGGGGCGCCCGGCAGATGGACCCAGCCGCGCGCCTGCGTGCGCTTGACCTCGACCGTCACCGGCCGGTACGCGGCCGGGTCGATCATGCCGGGACCGTGTCGCAGCACGCTCTCGTAGAAGTAGTCGGAGGCGATGAGCGCCACGTCGGCGCGGGCGGCGGCGAGCATGTGTTTGAGCACCGGGGCGTCGAGCAACCGGAACAGGTGGTTGACCGCGACTCCGGCCAGACCGTGGGCGTCGCTGTGCACCTCGCCGATGTGGACGGCGGCGCGCAGCCTGATCGCGGCCGCGTCGCTCGCCAGGCGGTTGTGGCGGCGCAGCGCGGCGCGGATGTGGTCGAGCAGCGGGTCGACGACGGTGGCCGAGGGCATCTTGGCCGGGACGATGACGAGGATGCCGTCGCCGCGGTCTTCGTGCAGGCACTCGTCCCACGGCAGGTGCGCGTCGTTGAAGGCCTCGATGAGCAGGTCGTACAGCGCCGCGCGGATCGCCAGCTGCACCTCGTCGTCGCGCCGCTTGTCGGTGAAGCCGGCGACGTCCACGGCGAACAGCACGCAGTGCTGGGCGCGGTGCGGACCGGAGACGCGCCGGACCGGAGGCCGGGGCGGCCCCTCCCGATCGTCGTTCACCTCGGCCCCCGTTTCAGTCGTCTCGTATGTCCCCGCCACGCCGGCCGTCGCCGTTGACCTGCTGGCCGTCGGCGAAGGCCCGCAACCCCCCCGCGTCCAGCACGGTGATCTTGCGACGGGCGGTGTCGACGAGCCCGCGGGCCCGCCAGATCTTCAGCGCGCGGGCCACGGTCTCGCGTGAGGAGTCGACCCAGCTGGCCAGCTCCGACTGCGACAGCGGCGGCTGGATCACCACGCCTCCGGTCGGGACGCTGGTGCCGTACTGTTCGGCGAGTTCGAGTAGCAGCATGGCGAGGCGCTGGCCGCCGTCGGCCGAGGCCTTGGCGCGCAGCCGCCGTACGTCGTCGTCGTTGCGGCGCACCAGGGTGCCGCTGACCATCCGCCACACCCGCGGGTGCTCGTCGAGGAAGGCCGTGAAGCGGCTGGCCGACAGCACCAGCGCCCGCAGCGACTCCAGCGCGGTGATGGTCGCCGAGCGTGGCCGGTGCCCGAGCACGGCGCTTTCGCCGACGAGGTCGCCGGGGCCGCGGATCGCGTGCACCACCTCATGGCCGTCCTCGGTGGTCGAGGTGACCTTGGCCCAGCCGTTTTCGATGATGATGACGTGGTCGGAAGGGTCCCCTTCGTAGCAGAGGTGCATCCCGGCCAGATACGTCCGAGGGCGTGCGGCATCACGCAGGGTGACCCGCTCGGCCTCGTCGAGCTCTTTCCAGAAGCCGCCGGTGATCCTCTCGTGCACAGGGGGTCCGTTTCGGTCAGCCCTCTTATTCAGAGGTGGGTCCGGGGTTTGCCTACCTTCAGTCCAACGAACGTTGGGACCGGTTGGCAAGAGCCGGCACCCTGGCAGGGGGGAGTGGGGCGGTAAGCCCAGTGCCATAGGTGCCGGCTCCGTCACACGCCCCCCTATCGGCTCGCCAGCAGGACCACCGCGAGACTCCACGTGAGGAAAGCGGCGCCAGAGCCGTAGGCCCAGACAAGAGCACGTCGGGCGAGCGTCTCCCTGGTCCGCGCGGACGTGATCGCTGACCACAATCGGTCCTGGGCGTGTCGTACCGCCGCGTCGTATTCAGCAGCACCCGCGGCTTTTACGGCACTCGCGGCTTTTACGGCGCTACGCGGCACTTCGGCGGTGGCCTCGAGCCGGCCGCCGGCATCCGCGGCGTCGACAGCGCCGGCGGCGGCCCCCGTGGGCTCGCTTACGCCGCCGACGACCGACGCCGCGCGACCCGCGTCCGCCAGCAGGAGGCCGGTCCGCGCCGCCGCGGCGAGGACCGGGAAGAGCAGGCCGATGAGCACCAGCGTGACCGTGAAGGACTCGACCGAGCGGAGCGTGCCGGCCTGCAGGACCAGGCCCATCGCGATGGTGGTCACCGTCCACCCCGCGAACGCGGTGGCGTGGTTGGACCGCTGCACAAGCTCGATGACGTCCGCCGTTGTGGAGATGGCCTCGGGCGCGGGTGTGCCCTTGTGGGGGAGGGCCCGGGGGCTGGCGATCGTGGTCATGGCACCCTCCTGGTGACGCGTGTCCTCGCTCCCTTCGAGGAAACGTCGCCGCCGAGGGGAATGCTGCGCCACTCGGCATCGCACGTCTGTGTCGCGTGACACAAAAGCGTGTCGCGTGACGCGGAGGGCTCCGGGTCAGCGGGCGAGCGCGGCGAGCAGGCGGTTGGTCGGCCCGTCGAGGTTGTACTGGTCGGCGAGGCCGACCAGCGCCTCTGGGTCGCGCGGCGCGCTTGGCAACCGGTCATCATGCTCGGGCACTGTGATGTTGGTCACTACCCGTACGACCGCCTGGGCCGCGGCCAGATAGTCGCGGGCGGCCTCCAGCTTGAGCCGACTGCCCGCGGGGAAGCCGTCGGTCCGGCCCTCGTCGAGGGCGTCGAGGATGCCCTGGATCGACCCGAAGCGCGAGACCAGCGTCGCGGCGGTCTTGTCGCCGACGCCGGGGACGCCCGGCAGCCCGTCGCTCGGGTCGCCGCGCAGCGTGGCGAAGTCGGCGTAGCCGCGACCCGGGATGCCGTACTTGGCCGCGACCTCCTTTTCGCCCATGACCTGAAGGTTCCTGATGCCGCGGGCGGTGTAGAGCACCTGCACCGGGCCGTGCTCGTCGACCAGCTGGAACAGGTCGCGGTCGCCGGTGACGATGTCGACCGGCCCGCTGGCCTCGGCCACCGCCCGGGTGGCGAGGGTGCCGATCACGTCGTCGGCCTCGTAGCCGGGCACGCCGACCTTGGCCAGCCCGAACGCGTCCAGCACCGCGTCGATGATCGGGAGCTGGCGCTCCAGCGGATCGGGGGTCTGGTCGCCGCCGTCGTCGGCCACCCGATGCGCCTTGTAGGACGGGAGGGCGGCCACGCGGAAGGCCGGCCGCCAGTCGGCGTCCATGGTGCAGACGAGCCGCTCGGGCGAACGGGTCTGCACCAGCACGGCGATCATGTCGAGCAGCCCTCGCACCGCGTTGACCGGAGTGCCGTCGGGCGCGGTCACCGTCTCGGGCACGCCGAAGAACGCGCGGAAGTACAGCGACGGCGTATCGAGCAACATCAGTCCGGGCATCCGCCTATGGTGCCACGGCACCACGCCCTCACCACGCGCGATGCGCCGGCCGCGGGCGTCAGTGGATCCGGCAGACGAGGAGACAGGTGTCGTCGATGGGATTGGCGGCGCCGAGCGCGGCGAGGACGTGGTCGATGATCTGATCGGGCTCGCCGGCGGCGCGGCCGGCGAGCGCGTCGAGCAGCAGGCCGAACCCCTCGTCGATGTCGCGGTCGCGCCGTTCGATGAGCCCGTCGGTGTAGAGCATGAGGAGATCGCCCGGGGCGAGGCGCGTGGTGCGGGTGGCGAACACCGGGTGGAGGCACGCGCCGAGCAGTACGCCCTCGGGCACGGCGAGCAGCCGCGGCCGGCCGTCGCGGACGAGGACGGGCGGCAGATGCCCGGCCTGCGCCCAGGTGAGGGTGCGGGTGCCGGGGTCGAAGCGGCCGGTCAGCGCGGTCGCGGTCAGCACCGGCGGCCAGTGCAGCACGAGCCTGTTGAGCCAGCCGAGCAGCGCGTCGGGGGCGGCTCCGGTGAAGGCCAGGCCGCTGAGCGCGTTGCGCAGCCGCGCCATGGCCGCGACCGCGGACATGCCGTGCCCGGACACGTCGCCGATGGCCAAGAACACCTCGGCGTCGTCGATCGAGGTCGCCTCGTACCAGTCGCCGCCGACCCGGGCGGAGTTGCCGGCGGGCAGGTAGCGCACGGCGGCCTCGAGCCCGGGCTTGCGCACGATGCCGCGCGGCAGCGGCAAGATCGCCCGCTGGAGCTCGACGACGATGTGGCGTTCTTCTTCGATGACCCGGCGCTGGCGCTCCACCTGCCGCCGCGAGGCCGCCAGCGACCGCTCGGCCCGGCGCCGGTGGGTGACGTCCTGGAAGACGCAGCGCACCCGCACCGGCTGGCCGAACGCGTCGAGCACCGGCTCGGCCACCACGCGCAGGTGCCGTGTGTCGTCTCGGCGCCGGCCGCCGCCCGCGGGCCCGTCGCGGCGGCCCCGCCGGATCCGGAACTCGGTGTCGACCGGTTGACCGCGGCTGAACAGCCGTCGCAACAGGTGTCTGACGATGGGCAGGTCCTCGGGGATCACCCAGGTGAGGAAGGTGTCGAGATCGGCCGGGGGAGCCGAGGGGTCGCTGTCGAAGATGACATACAGCTGGTCCGACCAGCGCGCCGCGCCTGTCACCAGGTCCCACTCGCTCCATCCCAGGTTGCCCAGCCGCTGTGCCTGGCCGAGGCGAGCGGCCAGGCAGGTGAACTCGCCGTCGTCGTCGTCCGGCCGGTCGCCGGCGCCGGCATCGTGGACGCGACCGGAGTGGTCCGCGTCGCCGGGATCGTCGCCCCGGCCGGCATCGTCGCCGGGCCCGGGCGGCCGCACGGCGATCAGCAGGGCCGCGGCCGTGACCGCGGGATCGGCGCCGGAGTCGGCGGCCAGCTCCAGCAGATGCGCGTGGGCCTCGTCGATGCCGCAGCCGTGGCGCTCGGCCAGCAGCCCCTTGGCCTGCTCGATGACCAGCTGGGCTGGGATCCAGCGGCGCAGGCTCATCAGCTCGTTGCGAAGCCGTTCGATGAACGGGACCAGCGCGAGCGCCTCGTCCCTGACCACGCTGACATGATCGCCCTGAGCGATCGAAACGATGCTCTCTGTAGTGCCGTTGGGCCGCTCTTGAGTCATTTGTGCTCGAAACGCGTCGGGGGGCGGGGGCGGATGTGCGCGACGGAGGCGGGCCGGTGGGTGCCGCCGGCCGGCCCGGCCACTACATTGGCGGGCGTGAGCACGGATCTGACAACGGAGTTGTACCCGCCCGAGCGCCTCGCCCGTGTACAGGAGGCTACCGCCGAAGCCGGTCTCGGGGCGCTGTTTTTGACTCCCGGTCCTGACTTGCGTTACGTCACCGGATACGACGCCACCCAACTCGAACGGCTGACCTGTCTCGTGGTGCCCGCGGCAAGCGATCCGTTCCTCGTCGTCCCGCGGCTGGAACTGCCCGCCGCGCAGGCCTCCCCGGCGGGTCGCCTCGGCGTGGAGATGGTGGCCTGGGACGAGACCGACGACCCGTTCGCGCTGGTGGCGGGCAGACTCCCCGGCCCGCCGCGCCGGGTGGGCGTGGCCGACCGGATGTGGGCGGTGATGGCGCTGCGGTTCCGCGCCGTGCTGCCGGCGGCCGAGCAGGTCCCCGCCGGCACGGTGCTGCGCGGCCTGCGGATGCGCAAGAGCCCGGCGGAGGTCGAGGCGCTGCGCGTGGCCGGCGCGGCGATCGACCGCGTGCACCAGGCGGTGCCCGGGCTGCTCCGGCCCGGCCGCACCGAACGCGAGGTGGGCCGCGACATCGCCGCCGCGATGATCGCCGAAGGCCACGTCACGGTCGACTTCGTGATCGTCGGCTCGGGGCCCAACGCCGCGAGCCCGCATCACGAGGTGTCCGACAGGGTTATCGAGTCCGGCGACGTCGTGGTCGTCGACATCGGCGGCGCGATGCCGAGCGGCTACTGCTCCGACGAGACCCGTACGTACGCCGTCGGGCGGCCTCCGGCGAACTTCCTCGCCTATTACGAGGTGCTGCGCGCGGCCCAGCAGGCGGCGCGCGACGCGGTCAGGCCGGGCGTGACCCCCGATTCGGTGGACGCCGCGGCCCGCGAGCCGATCGCCGACGCCGGCTACGGCGAGTACTTCGTCCATCGCACCGGGCACGGCATCGGCCTGGAGACCCACGAAGACCCCTACATCGTCGCCGGCAACGCCGAGCCGCTCGCGCCCGGCATGGCCTTTTCGATCGAGCCGGGCATCTATCCGGGGCCGCACGGCGCCCGCATCGAGGACATCGTGGTGTGCACCGAGGACGGCCACGAGTCGCTGAACAACGTCGACCGGGCCCTGCGGGTCATCGACCACTGAGCGAGGCAATGAGCACTGTCGAACGGGAACTGGCGACGCCGGAGGCCGCCGACCTGATCGGTCTCACCCGAGACCTCGTGGCCGCGGAGGTGGCGCCGCGGGCGGCGGCCGCCGAGGAGGCCGGGCGGTTTCCGCGCGAGGTGTTCACCACGCTCGGCCGGGCCGGCCTGCTCGGCCTGCCCTACCCGGAGGAGTACGGCGGCGGCGGCCAGCCGTACGAGGTCTACCTGCAGGTGATCGAAGAACTGGCGGCCGGCTGGCTCGCGGTCGGGCTCGGCGTCAGCGTGCACACCCTGTCGTGCTTCCCGATCGCCGCGTACGGCTCGGCCGACCAGCGCGCCCGGCTGCTGCCGGAGATGACGGGCGGCGAACTGCTCGGCGCGTACTGCCTGTCGGAGCCGGGCTCGGGCTCCGACGCGGGCGCCCTGGTCACCAAGGCAGTCAGGCGCGACGACGGCTACCAGATCAGCGGCACCAAGGCCTGGATCACCCACGGCGGGGTGGCCGACTACTACACCGTGTTCGCCCGGACAGGGGCCGGAGCCGGGCCGGGGGGAGACGGCGGGGCCGAGACGACGGGGGCCCGCGGCATCTCCTGCTTCCACGTGCCCGCCGCGACCGCCGGGGTGCGGGCGGCGCCCGCGGAGAACAAGATGGGCATGCGCGCCTCGACCACCGCGCAGATCGCCTTCGACGGCGCGGCCGTGCCCGCCGGCCACCTGGTCGGCGGCGAGGGCGAGGGCTTTCGCATGGCGCTGGCCGCGCTCGACGGCGGCCGGCTCGGCATCGCCGCCTGCGCGGTCGGGCTCGCCCAGGCCGCGCTCGACGCGGCGGTCGGCTACGCGGGGCAGCGCCGGCAGTTCGGTCGGCCGGTCGCCGACTTCCAGGGCATGCGCTTCCTGCTGGCCGACATGGCGACGGGCGTGGCGGCGGCGCGGGCGTTGTACCTGTCGGCGGCGCGGCGGCGCGACGCGGGCCGGCCGTACGGCACGGAGGCGGCCATGGCCAAGCTGTTCGCCAGCGACATGGCGATGCGGGTGACGACCGACGCGGTCCAGGTGCTCGGCGGCTACGGCTACGTGACCGACTTTCCGGTCGAGCGGTACATGCGCGAGGCGAAGGTGTTGCAGATCGTCGAGGGCACCAACCAGATTCAGCGTCTCGTCATCGGGCGGCGGCTGGCCGGCGGCGGCCCGCGCGACCGCGGCTGACCACCGGCCGGCGACCGCCCAAATCCCCCGTCGCGGACGGGTTTCGGGATTGCCCCCAGATGGGTCGGAACTGGGCCGAAGTGGCCGCCGACGTGCGGAAAGGCATCCCCTCTACGTAACGATCTCTTCACGAACTTTGCAGAACGGCTAGGAATGTTGCGGCGCGGCAACGTACGGAGGTACGACGTTTAAGCGCTCTCGAGGCTGGCTTTGTGGTTCGTCCACCTGGGGGCTGAATCGGCACTACAGACAGGAGACGTCGTGGCGGAGGTCGTCCTGGACGGTGTGGGGAAGGTCTATCCCGACGGCACGCGCGCGGTGAACGACCTCAACCTCGACATCGCCGATGGGGAGTTTCTGGTCCTGGTGGGCCCGTCCGGTTGCGGCAAGACCACCGCGCTGCGGATGGTGGCCGGCCTCGAGGAGATCTCCGAAGGGGAGGTCCGCATCGGGGAGCGGGTGGTGAACCGGATCCCGTCCCGCGACCGCGACGTGGCCATGGTGTTCCAGAGCTACGCGCTCTATCCGCACCTGTCGGTCCGCGACAACATCGGGTTCGGCCTGTCGCTGCGCAAGACGCCCAAGGACCAGATCCGCAAGAAGGTCGAGGACGTCGCCGAGATCCTCGGGCTGAGCGACCACCTCGACCGCAAGCCGCGCAACCTGTCCGGCGGTCAGCGGCAGCGGGTGGCGATGGGCCGGGCGATCGTGCGTGAGCCGCAGGCGTTCCTCATGGACGAGCCGCTGTCCAACCTCGACGCGAAGCTGCGGGTGCAGATGCGGGCCGAGATCGCCCGCATCCAGCGCGACCTCGGCGTCACCACCATCTACGTCACCCACGACCAGACCGAGGCGATGACGCTCGGCGACCGGGTCGCCGTGATCAAGAAGGGCGAGCTGCAGCAGGTCGCGCCGCCGCAGGAGTTGTACGATCGCCCGGCGAACCTGTTCGTGGCCGGATTCATCGGCTCGCCCGCGATGAACCTGCTGCAGGGCACGCTCGCCGGCACCGCAGAGGAACCGCGGCTGGAGGTGGGCGGCCAGACGCTGGCGCTGTCCGGCGAGGTGTTCCAGCTGCGGCCGGGGCTGCGCGGCTACCTGGGCCGCGACGTCGTCGTGGGCATCCGCCCCGAGGACATGGAGGACGCCGAGCTGGTGGCGACGCGAGACGGCGCGCATCTCACCTCCTCCGCCGATCTGGTCGAGGCGATGGGATCCGACGTCCTCGTGCACTTTTCCGTCGAGGCGTCGCAGGTCGTCACCGAAGACACCAAGGAACTCGCCCGCGACGCGGGCACCGACGTGCTGGGCGGCCTGGACGCCCCGCAGACCGTACTGGTCGGGCGGTTCAGCCCGCGTACCAACGTCAAGGTCGGCAACCCGGTGAAGGTTCACGTCGACACCGGGCGGCTGCACTTCTTCGATCTGGAAACCGGCGCGGCCATCTGGGACGCGCAGAAGGGATAGTGATGCGCAGCACATGGCGTCTGCCGACGAGGACGGCCGCCGTGGTGGCGGGCCTGCTTCTAGCCGCCGCCGGGTGCGGTGGCGGTGACGACGGCACGGAGCCCTCATCGGGTCAAAGTGGCGGCCAGGCCCTCAAGGGCCAGACGGTCGAGGTCGCCGCCGTCTGGACCGGGCAGGAGCAAAAGAAGTTCCAGAAGGTGCTGGACGCCTTCGCCAAGCAGACCGGCGCGAGCGTGAAGTACACGCCGACCGGCGACAACCAGAGCACCTTCCTCGGCTCCAAGGTCTCCGGCGGCGCCCCGCCCGACGTGGCGCTCCTCGCCCAGCAGGGCGTGCTGGTGCAGTTCGCCCAGAAGGGCTGGATCAAGCCGCTGCCGGCCGAGGCCCAGCAGGGGCTGCAACAGAACTACGCGAACATCTGGCAGGAGCTCGGCTCGGCCGACGGCAAGGCGTACGGCGTCTACTTCAAGGTCGCCAACAAGTCGACCGTGTGGTACCGCCCGCAGGCCTTCAGCGACGCCGGCATCGCCCAGCCGCCGGCCACCTGGGCCGACTTCGTCAAGGCCGCGGGCACCATCTCCGACTCGGGTACCACCCCGATCGCGATCGCCGGCGGCGACGGCTGGACGCTCACCGACTGGTTCGAGAACGTCTATGTCTCTCAAGCCGGCACCGACAAGTACGACCAGCTGTCCAAGCACGAGATCCCGTGGACCGACCCGTCGGTGAAGAACGCGCTCAAGACGCTCGCCGAGTTGTGGGGCAAGCCGAACTACATCGCCGGCGGCACCGGCGGCGCCCTGCAGATGGACATGCCGACGTCGGTCACCCAGGCGTTCGGCGACCCGCCCAAGGCCGCCATGGTCTACGAGGGCGACTTCGTGCCGGGCGTCATCTCCGAGCAGACCAAGTCCAAGGTCGGCACCGACGCGAAGTTCTTCCCGTTCCCGGCCGTCGGGCAGCAGGCGCCGGTGGTGGGCGGCGGCGACGCCGCCGTCATGATGAAGGACACGCCGGGGGCCAAGGCGCTGGTGGCCTACCTCGCGACGCCGGAGGCCGCCAAGGTGTGGGCCGAGCAGGGCGGGTTCACCTCGCCCAACAAGTCCCTCGACATGGCGGTCTACCCCGATGAGATCCAGCGGGGCATCGCCAAGTCGGTGATCGAGGCCGGCGACAACTTCCGGTTCGACATGTCCGACCTCGCGCCCGCGGCGTTCGGCGGCACCAAGGGCCAGGGCGAATGGGCGGACCTGCAGAACTTCCTGAAGAACCCGTCCGACGTCGACGGCGCGGCCAAGAAGCTGGAGGCCGACGCCGCCAAGGCCTTCAAGTGACGCCGGCCCGCCCCCGAGTGACGGCGAGACGATGAGTACAGAGACTGTGGGAACCCGGCCGCCCGCGACCCCCAAGGCGGAAAGCGGGCGGCTGGGTCCGCCGCCCTGGCTGTCGGCCGGCTTCCTGTTCCCCGCGATCGTGCTGCTCGGCCTGCTCGTGCTCTACCCGATCCTGTACACGATCTGGCGGAGCCTGTACGACGCGGACGGCTCCCGCTTCATTGGCCTGGACAACTACGTCTCGATGTTCACCGACTCGGTGACGTTCGGCTGGAGCGACAGCGCGGCGATCGGGATCGTCCTGATCATCACGGTCCTGACCGCGATCGTGCTGACGCTGGGCGTGGTCACCGGCTCGATCCGGCGCTCGACCGCGCTGCGGATCGGGTTGCTCTTCCTGCCGTTGGCCGACGTGGCCGCGTACGTCATCTTGGCCACGCACTCGCCGATGTTCACGGCGATCAAGAACAATGTCATCTGGGTGGTGTTCGCCCCCACCTTGATCACCGCGCTCGGGCTCATCTTCGCCGTGGTGACCGAGCGGATCCGATGGGCCGCGGCCTTCAAGCTGATCGTGTTCATGCCGATGGCGATCTCGATGCTCGCCGCCGGTGTGATCTTCACGCTCGTGTACGACCGGGCGCCCGAACGGGGCGTGCTCAACGCGGTGGTGGTGGGGGCGCACGACGTCTTCAAGCCCGCCGAGGGCTACCCGGGCGCGCATCCACGGCCGAACGGCCCGTTGACGGAGCAGGGCAAGGGCTTCATCACCAGGCAGCCGGTGCAGCCGGGCCAGTCGGCCCTGGTGCCGCTGGTGGCCGTCAACACCGAGACGCAAAAGAAGCTCGCGGCGGTCCGGCCGGCCGCCGGCAAGCCCGGCGCGATCACCGGCACGGTGTGGGTCGACTTCGCCCCCGGCGGCGGCGGCACGCAGAACCGGCCGGACCCGAACGAAAAGGCGCTGTCCGGGATCAAGGTGGAGGCCGTGTCCGGCGGGCGGGTGGCCGGCACCGCCACGACGGGCAAGGACGGCGGCTTCGAGTTCTCGTCCCTGCCGGCCGGCTCGTACCAGCTGCGACTACCGGAGAGTAATTTCGCCGCGCCGTTCAACGGCATCGACTGGCTGGGCCCGAGCCTCGTCACGCCCGCGATCATCGGGGCGTACATCTGGATGTGGGCCGGGTTCGCGATGGTGTTGATCGGCGCCGGGCTCGCCGCCATCCCGCGCGACGCCCTGGAGGCGGCGCGCGTCGACGGCGCCACCGAGCTCCAGGTGTTCTGGCGGGTGACCATGCCGCTGCTGGCGCCGGTGATCGTGGTGGTCCTCGTCACGTTGATCATCAACGTGTTGAAGATCTTCGACCTGGTGTACATCATCGCGCCGGGCTCGACCCAGCAAGACGCCAACGTGCTGGCCTTGCAGTTCTACCTGATGTCCTTCGGCGGCGGCAACGACCAGGGGCTCGGCAGCGCGATCGCCGCCGTGTTGTTCCTGCTCGTGTTGCCCGCGATGGCGTTCAACATCCGGCGGTTCCGCCAGGAGCAGGGGTGAGCTAGCCGTGAGCGACACAGCGACCAATACCGTGACCGCGCCCCCCGGCAGGCGGCTCGAAGGCGTCGGCGGCGCGCCGCGCCGCGGCGTCGCGTCGCGGATCTTGAACCGGGTCGGCGGCGGCGTCGTGCAGGCGGGCCTGATCGTCATCGCGCTGTTTTGGCTGGTGCCGACCTTCGGCCTGTTCATCGCCTCGCTGCGCTCGGAGACCGACAACTCCGGGGGCGGCTGGTGGAAGGTCTTCACCGCGCCCGCGCAGCTCACCTTCAGCAACTACAGCGAGCTGCTCGACAACGACACGATCACCTCGGCGTTCGTCAACACGGTGCTCATCACGGTGCCGACCACGATCCTGGTCGTGGTGGTCGCCGCGCTGGCCGCCTACGCCTTCGCCTGGATCGAGTTCCCCGGCCGCGACTGGCTGTTCCTCGTCGTCATCGGCCTGCTGGTCGTGCCGGTTCAGGTGGGGTTCATCCCGGTGGCCAAGCTGTTCGGCGACGTGGGGATCTTCGGGACGATCCCGGGCGTCATCTTGTTCCACACCGCGTTCGGCCTGCCGTTCGCGATCTTCTTGCTGCGGAACTACTTCGCCGGGATCCCGCGGGACCTGCTCGAGGCGGCCCGGATGGACGGCGGCACCGAGTGGACGATCTTCATACGGGTGATCATGCCGTTGGGCGGCCCGGCGATCGCGTCGCTGACGATCTTCCAGTTCCTGTGGGTCTGGAACGACCTGCTGGTCGCGCTGATCTTCGCCAACCGCGACTCCCAGCCGCTGACCATGGCGATTCAGCAACAGGTCAGGCAGTTCGGCTCGAACATCGGCGTCATCGCGCCCGGGGCGTTCCTGTCGTTGATCGTGCCGCTGATCGTGTTCTTCGCCTTCCAGCGCTACTTCGTCCAGGGCGTGATGGCCGGCTCGGTCAAGTGATGGACCGCGCGGCCCGGCCTCCCGCATCCCGCGGCGCCTCGGCCGCCGAGGCGCGCGTCGTTGCCCACAGGCTGTGGATAACGCTGTGGGCGGGTTGTGCGTGACTGTGGACGGCGTGGTTCCTCCCCGCCGCGGACTGCCGGTAGCCCGCGGCGGGGAGGCGCTCGGTTAGGCGCCGGCCGCGCCGGCCGGCGCCACGGTGTGGGCGGCGGCGTGGCCGATGGCGACGCCGCTGTCGGGGTCGAAGAAGTGCAGGTTGTTGGTGTCGACGGCCAGCTCGATGTCCTGGCCGGGACGGACGTGGGAGCGCGCGTTGACGCGGGCGGTCCACAGCGCCTTGTTCTCGGCGAGCGGGATCGCGGCCTCATCCTCGCCCTCGGTGGCGTCCTGGGCGAGGTCGGTGGTGTCCTTGTGCACGACCGGCGGGGCGTCGATCGTGAAGATGACGTTGATCTCGCTGCCGAGCTCTTCGGTGACGCTGGTGTGCACCGGGATCCGCGCCCAGCGGGCGTTGGCGTGCGCGGCGTCTTCGAAGTCGGAGGGGCGGACGCCGACGATGACCTTGCGGCCGAAGTAGCCGTCGAGCCCGTTCTTGCTGACGAAGATGTCATCCGGCACGGGCAGCTTCTCGCCGGCGAACGCGACGTGCGGGCCGCCGTCGCGGACCAGCTCGGCGGTGACGAAGTTCATCGCGGGGGAGCCGATGAACCCGGCGACGAACAGGTTGACGGGGTTGTCGAACAAGTGCTGAGGGGTGTCGACCTGCTGCAGCCGGCCCTCGCGCAGCACGCAGACGCGGTGGCCCAGCGTCATGGCCTCGATCTGGTCGTGCGTGACGTACACCGTGGTGACGCCGAGGCGGTCGTGCAGCTGGTTGAGGCTGGCCCGCATCGAGACCCGCAGCTTGGCGTCGAGGTTGGACAACGGCTCGTCCATCAGGTACGCACGGGGCTCGCGGACGATGGCGCGGCCCATCGCGACGCGCTGGCGCTGGCCGCCCGACAGCGCCGCCGGCTTGCGCTTGAGGAACTGGTCGAGGCCCAGCATCTTGGCCGCCTCGGCGACGCGCTTTTTGATCTCGGGCTTGGGGGTGCCGCGCAGCTGCAGGCCGAAGGCGAGGTTCTGCTCGACCGTCATGTGCGGGTAGAGCGCGTAGTTCTGGAAGACCATGGCGATGTCGCGGTCCTTGGGGGCCAGGTCGTTGACCACGCGGTCGCCGATCGAAATGGTGCCGGCCGTGATGTCCTCCAGGCCGGCGATCATCCGCAGCGCCGTCGACTTGCCGCACCCGGACGGGCCGACGAGCACCATGAACTCGCCGTCCTTGATCTCGAGGGTGAGCCCGTCCACGGCGCGCACGCCACCGGGATAGACCTTGTCGACGTTGTCCAGCACGATCTGTGCCATCGGGGGCCTCCGCCTAATGCTCCGCCGTCACCGCCGGCCGCGGCCGCAGTGAATACGTTTCCAACCGACTTCATCAGGTGGTTCAAAGATCTGTCAAGGCCCCGACCGCCGGAATGGCGCCGACCAGCGCATTCGCTGTGGAAGCGACGAACGCCGAACGCCCTGGTCACCCCGGCGCGACGGCGCATCTTCCGAGCTTGGAGTTGGAAACGTTTCCATATACGCTATGAGCCAATCGGCCGCGCGATGGGGAGGTGGCGCCGGTGACGGCCCGCTCGATCACCATCAAGGACGTCGCCGCGGCGGCGGGCGTCGGCGTCGCGACCGTCTCGCGGGTGCTGTCGGGCTCAGGGTCGGTCAGCCCGCGCACACGGGAACGGGTGCTGGCCGCCGCCCGCGAGCTCGACTACCGGCCGAGCGCGCTCGGGCGCAGCCTCAAGCTGCAACGCACCGGCGCCATCGGCCTGCTGGTCCCCGACGTCACCGATCCTTTCTGCGCGGAGCTGGTGGCGGGCGTGCTGGAGTGCGCGGGCTCGCTCGCCGAGCACGTGATCATCGATGCGTCCCGCGACGACCCCGCCCGCGAGGCGGAGATCGTGGACCGGCTCGTCGAGCAGCGGGTCGACGGCATCATCGCGCTGCCGACCCGCGGGGACGCCCCGCACTGGGCCACGGCCCGCCGGGTCGGGCTGTCCGTCGCGTTCGTGGATCACGCCACCCGCGGCGCCGACGCGGTGGGGGCGCCCGCTGTGCTCGCCGACGACCGAGCCGGCGTCCGCTCGGCGGTGGAGTATCTGGTCGGGCTCGGCCACCGGCGCATCGGCTTCCTGGGCGGCCCGGCCGCGACCCCGACCGGGCGGCTGCGCGCCGACGCGTTCACCGAGACGCTGCGCGACCTCGCGGTGACGCCCGACAGCGGCCTGCTGGTGCGGGCGCGGTCGAGCCGCGACAGCGCCTACGCCGCGGCCGCGAGCCTGTTCCAGCGCCGCTCCGACCTGACCGCCGTGCTGGCCGGCAGCCATCTGCTCGGCGAGGCGGCCGTCCTGGTGGCCAGGGAGTTCGACCTGCGGGTGCCTGCCGACGTGTCGATCGCGATGATCGGCGACGTGGCGTGGGCGGAGCTGTGCGATCCGCCGCTCACCGCGGTCGCCCGGCCCGCGCGCGACATGGGCTACCGCGCCTGTGAGCTGCTGCTGCGCGACCCGAACCGGGCCGGTGACCGGGCCCGCAGGGAAGGGGGGCGTCCCGTGGTGTTGCCGACCGAGCTCATCGTGCGCGGAAGCTGTGGGCCACCGGCCCGCACACGTTAGGTTTTCCCTTGTGGAAGAGCTCGATCGGCGAATAATCGCGCTGCTGGCCGACGACGGCAGGATGAGTTTCACCGACCTGGCCAAGGCGACCGGGCTGTCTGTCTCCGCCGTCCACCAGCGCGTGCGCCGCCTGCAAAAGCGCGGCGTTGTCCAGGGTTTCACCGCGCGCCTCGATCTGGACGAGATCGGCCTGCCGTTGACGGCGTTCGTGTCGATCAAACCGATCGACCCCGCGGCGCCCGACGACGCGCCGGACCGGCTGGCCCACCTCGACGCGATCGAGGCGTGCCATTCGGTGGCGGGGGAGGAGAGCTACATCCTCAAGGTGCGGGTGGCCTCGCCCGGCGCGCTGGAGGAACTGCTCCAGCAGATCCGCGCCGCCGCCAACGTGGCGACGCGCACCACGGTCGTGCTGTCCACCCCCTACGAGGGCCGCCCGCCCAAGATCTGACCGATGGGGGCCGGTCGCCGGTCAAGGGGCGAGCGCGTCGAGGACCTCCAGGGCCCGCTCCAGCGCCTGGCCCGGGTCCACGCGCAGGCCGCTGATCTCGGGGTCGAAGTTGAGGTCGACGAAGAACTCGGTGACCCCCTGCGCCGCCAGGTCGTCGAGGTCGGCGCGGATCTGCTCGTAGGTGCCGGTCAGCGGACGCCGCTCGGCGGCGCCCGCGCGGGGCCGGACCACGCCGCGGCACACGAAGCGCAGCGCCCCGGGATCGCGGCCGGCCTCGGCCGCCGCGGCCTTGACGACGTCGATCGACGTGCCCAGCGTGGCCGGGTCGGCGCGGCTGGAGCTGACCCAGCCGTCGGCCAGCCGCCCGGCCCGGCGCAGCGCCGGCCCGGAAAGCCCGCCCAGCAGGATCGGGGGCCGCGGCCGCTGCACCGGCTGGGGATCGAGCCGTACGGAGGGCAGCTCATAAAAGGCGCCCTTGTAGTCGGCCACATCTCGCGACCACAACGCGTCGAGCGCGGCCAGGAAGTCCTCGGCGCGGGCGCCGCGGCGCTCGTAGGGCACCCCCACGGCGGTGTACTCCTCGGGCATCCACCCGATGCCGAGCCCCAGGTCGAGCCGTCCCGCGGAGACATGGTCGAGCGTGGTGGCCTGCTTGGCCAGCAGCGCGGGAGAAAAGAACGGCATGTTGAGCACGGCCACGCCCAGCCGCACCCGGCTGGTCTGTCCCGCCAGGTAGGCCAGCGTGATCAGCGGGTCGGCGGCGTTGCGGTAGGTCTCATCGGACGAGGCCGCCGGGTTGACCAGCCGCTGCAGCGTCCAGACGGAGTGGTAACCGCGTTCTTCGGCGCGCCGCGCGACGGCGACCTGATTGGCGGGCGTGGCCCAAGATCCCGTCACGGGTATCGCGAATCCCATCAGCACAGTCCGGAGAATACGCGACGCTCTGCTCGGGAATGGGCCGGTACGGTGGGGACTCGCCTTCAGGGCCGTCACATGCCCGCTGGGCTGCGACGATGTCGTTTACCTCGGCGCGGAAGTCGATTTTCCCGCCGGTCCGCGCGATCGTGTCCGCATGGCTTCGCGACTTCGCCGCGGCGACGCCTCCGGCCCCGCCGAGTGGCTGCTGGCGTTCCTCCAGGCACGGGACAACCCGCCGCGCGCGCGTGCCGGCTGCGCCGCGGGTCCCACCGAGTGGCTCCTGGTGTTCCTCGCCGCGGCCACCGCGCGGGCGGCGACGCCGGCTGAGCGCGACCCGGCGTTCGCCGGCTTCGGGGGGGAGACCACATGATCGTCAACTTGTTGTGCGCCGCGATGCTCGGCGGGCTCATCGGCGGCGCGGAACTGGTCGCGTGCTACCGCGACCGGCCAGGTCAGGCCGTGCTCTCGCCGTCCGGCCTGATGTACGTCTTCGTCAACGCCGTGGCGGCGCTGATCGCGCTGGTGGCCATCGACGCGACGGGGTTTCAGTTCGGGCTGCCCGACTCCGCGCCCCTGGTCAGCCTCTACGTCGTCCAGGTGGTGACCGCGGGGCTCGGCTCGGCGGCCCTGATGCGCACGTCGTTCACCCTCGCCCAAGACCGCGGCATCAACACGGGGCCGATCTCGCTGCTGCACGGCGTGCTGAAGATCGTGGACGCCGCGATGGCGCGCAAGCGGGCGCTGAGCCGGCTGTCGGGCAACGAGCTGGAGGGGCTGTCGTTCGCCCGCGACCACGCGGCGCTCGCGCAGCTGGCCTGTCACGCGTTGCCGCGCTTCGACCTGGCCGAGGCGCAGCGCCTGGGCGAGCTGGCCGCCGACCTGCTGGCGCGCGATGACCTGACCGACGCGGACAAGCTCGACTGCTTCGGCCTGGAGCTGTCGTGGCTGGTCGGTGAGCGCGCGCTGGCCAAGGCCGCCGCCCGGTTGCGGACCCGGCCGGAGCCTGCCGGGCCGCCGCGGGAGGAGACGCGCGACGAGCCGGACGAGCGGCCGCTGCCGGGTCCGCGAGAGTGGTGGCGGACCGACGATGGGCACGGGCCTGCCGCGCCGCCCGCTGAGTCGCCTGCCGGAACTTCCGCCGAGCCGCCGGCCGAGCCGCCGGCCGCCGTCGGGCCGGCCGCCGCGGCGCCGGCCCCGCCGCGGCGCTCGCCGCTGCCCGCCGGGCCGCCCCGTTCGAGAGGGGCCCTGGCGCGAGAGACGCGGCTGGCCGCGCGGGCGGGCCGGCCGGGACCGGCCGAGGAGGCCGGAGAGCCGGGCTCGCCGGCCAAGACGTGGGGCGGTCCGGACCGATCGATGCTCGAGACCCGCGCGGACATCCGCCGCCCGCCGGCGGAGGCTTCCGAGCCGCGGCAGGCGAGCGCCGCACCTGTCAGGCGGCCGCTGCGCCGCTCCCGCTCCGCGTCCTGAGCCTGCCCGGGGGCTGCGCGGGGCCCGCCGGTGGGCCGACGCCGGCGGACCCTGTGCCGGACCTGTGCGCCGTGGTGCGGGGAATGTGCGGGGTTCGTGGTGCGATGGTCATCGGGGCCGTTTCGGGGGCCGGCCCCCGAAGGGAACCCAGGCGGCGCGGCGCGCCGTCGGGTCAGATCTCGGCGCGGATGCGGTGCAGGATCCGCGTGGTGGCGTGCGGCTGTTCGGCCTGCATGCCGAGGTGGTTCAGGATGCGCCAGTAGGGCGCGACCGCATCCGGTTTGTCGAAGTAGACGGCGGTGATGAGCTGTTCGAGATAGACGATGTCGGGCAGGTCGCCCGCGGCGAAGCGCAGGAAGGCGATGGCCCCGCCGGCCGCGGGATGCCCGCCGGTGCTGAACGGCAGCACCTGGACGCTGACGTGGGGCAGCTCGGCGATGTCGATGAGGTGGCCGAGCTGCAGGCGCATGGTGGCGCGGCTGCCGATCGGGCGGCGCAGCGCGGTCTCGTCGATGACGGCCCATACCTTGGGCGGGTTGGGCCGGTGCAGGATCTGCTGGCGGCCCATCCGCAGGGCGACGCGCCGGCCGAGCCGGGTGGAGTCGTCATCGGGGTGGCACAGCCGCAGCGCCGCCCGGGCGTACTCTTCGGTCTGCAGCAGGTCGGGGACGAACTGCACCGCGTAGTTGCGGATGACCGATGCGGCCTGCTCGAGCCCGAGGTAGGACTCGAACCAGCTGGGGACGACCTCGTCGTAGCGCTGCCACCAGCCCGGCTTGTTGGCCTGCTGGGCAAGCTCCAGCAGCGCCTGGCGCTCGCCTTCGTCGGTGACGCCGTAGAGGGTGAGCAGGTCGGCCACGTCGCGCCGTTTGAAACCGGTGCGGCCCAGCTCGAGGCGGCTGATCTTGGAGTCGGAGCTGCGGATCTCGTCGGCGGCGGCCTCGCGGGTGACGCCGGCCCCCTCGCGCAGCCGGCGCAACCGGATGCCCACCAGCATCCGGGCCGCCGTGGGCCCGGGCCGGGCTTCGGCGGCGAGACGGTCGTGTGGATTCCCAGTAGCTCGAATCGCGTCCATGCATGTCCCCTTCGACCGCACCGGCGCCCCACCCTTCGCCCCCACACATTACCCTGCCTCTTGGCGGTTCGCCGTGCCCGGCACCAGCGTTACCAGCCGGTATACGGCCTCCGGTGAACCTTCGTTGACTTGTGGTGACCGGAGCTAGGCTTTGTCCGATCGAGACCGAGTCCGTTCGCGTCGTCCGCGTCGGACGGCAGAGAAGAGCCATCCGTGACCGACGAATCCTCCCCCCGCCCCTCGGGTGACCAGCCGCCCGAGGGCGTCGACGACAGCGTGCCGCAGTCCGCCCGGATCTGGAACTACTGGCTCGGCGGCAAGGACAACTATCCGATCGACCGCGAGGTCGCCGATCAGTTCAGCCGGCTGTACCCGCCGATCGTCGATCTCGCCCGCGCCCAGCGCTACTTCCTTGCCAGGTCGGTCCGCTACCTGGCCGGCGAGGCGGGGATCCGCCAGTTCCTCGACATCGGGACCGGCCTGCCGACCGTGGACAACACCCATGAGATCGCCCAGCGGGCGGCGCCCGATGCGCGCATCGTCTACGTCGACAACGACCCGCTGGTCCTCATGCACGCCCGCGCCCTGCTCACCAGCCGGCCCGAGGGGGTGACCGACTATGTCGACGCCGACCTGCGCGACACGGCGGCGATCGTCCGGGGCGCCGGCAAGACGCTCGACTTCACCCGGCCGGTCGCGATCAGCATGCTCGGCATCCTCGGGCATATCGCCCCCTACGACACGGCCAGGTCGATCGTGCGGCGGCTGCTCGACGCGGTGCCCTCGGGCAGCTACCTGGTGATCGCCGACGGCACCAACGTCTTCGGCGGCCGGGCGCTCGACGAGGCGATGCAGGTGTGGAACGCCTCGGCCGAGCCGCCGTACATCCTGCGCACGCCCGAACAGATCGCCGGGTTTTTCGCGGGGCTGGAGCTGGTCGATCCCGGGGTGGTGTCGGTGCCGCAGTGGCGGCCTGACCCCAGCCCGTTCGCTCTGCCCGCCGATGTGGACAACTTCGGCGGCGTGGGCAAAAAGCCCTGATCCGTTGCGCCGCCGCCGGTCGTCAGGTGTCGCGGCCGAGGACGGCGCCGGTCGACATGGGCTGCACGGCCCTCCGGTAGATCGCCAGGTAGCCCGATGACGGCGCCGGCGACGGGTCGCCGTGTGCCTCGCGGCGGGCGGCGAGCTCGGCGTCCGGCACGAGCAGGTCGAGCGCCCGCCGGTCGAGGTCGATGGAGATCAGGTCGCCGTCGCGCACCAGCGCCAGGGGACCGCCGACGGCCGCCTCCGGCGACACCTCGCCCACCACGAGGCCCTTGTTGACCAGGCCGGACAGCTGCCCGTCCGACACCACGGCGACGTCGTTTTCCAGCCCGGCCGCGTACAGCGTGAACACCACGCGGGAGACCGAGCCGGCCATGCCCGGGCCGCCCTTGAGCCCGTTGCCGCGCAGGACGAGAACGTCTCCGGACTTGAGCCGGTCGTCGTTGATGGCGGCGGTGGCGTCGGCCGTGTTGTCGTAGACGACGGCAGGCCCGGTGAAGGAGGTGCGGCGGCCGGGTTCGCGTGCCCCGATCTTCACGATGCCGCTGTCGGGTGCGAGCGAGCCGCGCACGATGACGATCGGCGCCTCGGCCGAGACCGGCCGGTCGATGGGCCGGATCGCCTCCGCGTCGCCGACCTCGACGCCGGCGAGGTTCTCGCCGGCCGTGCGTCCCGTGACGGTCAGCGCGTCGCGGTCCAGCAGGTCCTCCAGCCGTTTCATGATCGCCCGGGCGCCGCCGGCCGCCTCGAACGCCTCGATCGAGGTCTCCCCGTTGGGGCGTACTGCGGTGAGCATCGGCACGGCGTGCGACAGCTCCTCGAACAGCGCGAACACATCGACGGGCACGTCGCCTTCGGTGGCGATCGCCTGCAGGTGCTTGACGGTGTTGATGGAGCCGCTGACGGCCAGCACGGCGGCGACCGCGTTGCGGAAGGCGCCGGGCGTGAGGATCCGCCGGGGCCGCAGGTCCTCCAGCACCATCTCGACGATGCGCGCGCCCGAGCGCTCGGCGAAGTCGGTCATCTTCGGGCTGTTGGCCAGCACCGGGGCGCTGCCGGGCAGGCTCATGCCGAGGGCCTCCGCGACGACGTGCATCGAGTTGGCGGTGCCCATCCCCGAGCAGACGCCGGGACCGCGGACCGCGTTGTCGCTCATGCCGACCAGGTCCTCGTGGGTGACCGTGCCGCGCGTCACGCCCGAGGAGTGCAAGAATACCTCCTCGACGTCGACGTGCCGGCCCTTGTAGGTCCCGCTGGGCTGGTAGCCGCAGATCACCAAGATGGTGGGGATGTCGAGGCGGGCGGCGGCCATCATGTGGCCCGGCGGGGTCTTGTCGCACGACGTCAGGCAGATCATGCCGTCGAGCACCGCGCCCTCGACCGCGACCTCGATGTCGTTCACGATCAGGTCGCGGGAGGGCAGGATGTAGCCGCCGCCGCGGCCGGCGCAGATGATGAAATCGCTCGGCGCGGTGGTGCGGATCTCGAACGGCAGCCCGCCGGCGTCGCGCACCGCCCGCTTGACGGTCGCCGCGACCTGGTCGAGGTGGCTGAAGCAGATCGCCAGCTCAGAGGAGCTGTTGACGACCGCGATCTTCGGTTTCTCCATGTCCTCGTCGGACAGGCCGAGCGCCTTCCAATGGGTGCGGCGCATCGCCCACAGTGGCGAGCCGACCTCGAAGTTGCTGCGCAGCCGCACCCTGTCCATTCAGGCGTCTCCTCCAGGTTCGACGGGCGGGCGGAGCGGGCCACCCCCGAGTTTGATCTCGACGATGCCGCGGTCGGCGTCGACGCGGACCCAGTCGCCGGTGGCGATGACCTCGACCGGGTCCCGGTCGAGGCCGGTGACCGCGGGAACGCGGGTGACCACGGCGCCGAGCGCCACCTTGGTGGTCATCTTGGTGAAGATCATGGCGAGCGGGGCGCAGCCGTTCAGCCGGGTGGTCTGGAAGAACCCCGACCAGCCCGACGAGCCCTTGGCCCCGGGAAAGACGAGGACCTTGCCGGCGAACGACACCCCGTACAGTTCGTGGCGCGGCTCGATGATGACGCCCTTGGCCGGGTCGATGCCGCCCCAGCCGGAGATCGTCTCGTGGGAGACCAGCGCCTCGCCCGCGGCGACCCCGGGCACGACCGTCCGTCCGCGCAGGATGATCGGTGTCTCCAGGGCGCTCATGTGAGGGCTCCGTGCCAGCGGCCGGTCAGGGCGGCGTCGACGCAGTCGTCGAGCGAGCCGAACCACGCCTCGATGCCGAGGATGGCCGGCAGGTAGTGCGCCTGTTTCGCCGAATCCGTCGCGAACACGCGGGTGCCGGCGGGCGCGGCCCGGGACATCGCCGGGCACGAATCGCCCAGCACGCGCGCCCCGGACCGTTCGATGACCTCGGTGTAGCCGCTGCGGTCGGCCATCGCCTTGAGCGCGCGCGGCACCATCATCCACAGCGCGGTGCCGCTCGCGAGACGACGGCCCTCCAGCAGGGCCGCCGCCCGGCGCACCTGGTCGAGCGAGGCGTGCGGGCAGCCGAGCAGCACGAAGTCGACGTCCTCGCCGGTGCCCTGGGAGTTGAGGTCCTCGTACACGCGCCGCCGCTCGGCCGGGCCGTAGGGGATCGCCTCGGGGATCGGGGCGGGACCGAACGCCGCCGCCACGGTCGGCGCCTCCGGCGTGATGCCCGGGATGTGGTACATCTCGACGCCGCCGGAGGAGGCGGCGGCGGCGCCGAAGTGCTTGAGCTCGAGCAGGTCGGGGCGGGCGATGTCGCCGACGACGACGGGCCGCTCCTCTTCCACCAGCCTGCCGACGAAGTAGCCGAGCATCCCCCAGTCCATCGGGTCGGCGACGGGGGTGCGCACATCGACGAGGTGCGTGCCGCGCCGGTTGTCTTCGTGGTGGTTGCCCCAGCACGGGATCTTGCCGGTCAGCGAGGCCGCCCCGGTGGAGGCGGTCCCCTCGCAGTTGGTGCGGGCGCCGAGCACGGAGTTGGCGTACACCACCGCCGAGGACTCCATCCACGCGCAGTGCTCGCCGCGGACGGGGATGTTGCCGACCTGGTAGGGCGTGCAGGTCGCCAGGATGTTCACGCCGCGGCGCCCGTAGAACGCCTCGGCGTCGCTTTGCAACTCGACCATCCGCTCGGGGTAGGGGACGACGCCGACGGCGTCGGGGCCGAAACCCTGCTGCAGCTGGCAGGTGGGCACCCGCATGTCGGGGATCTCGATGTCGTCGTCGCAGTCGAGGTTGATGACCGCGTAGGCCTTGTGCCAGCCTCCCTCCTCGACCAGCTTGGCCTTGGCCGGCGAGGGCTGGGTCATCGTGCCGGCGACGTTGCGCACGTCGCACAGCCGCTCGCAGTCCAGCGCCTCGCCGTAGCGCACCAGCAGGTCCATCGCGGCCGCGACCGCCGGACCTTCCGCGCCGTCGAGCATGGCTTTTTCTTCGTCCGACAGCCGCACCGCGGGCAGGCCTCCTCAGTGGATCGGCTCAGTGGATCGGCTCAGGTGGATCGGCTCAGGTCGTCGAGGTGTCGGATCCGGCGACCGACTCGTGCCAGGGGATGAACAGCCGCTTGAGCCCGAGGACCGCGAGGAACAGGGCGAACCCGATGAGGGTGAGGATCACGATCACCGCGAACAGCTGCTGGGCGTTGAGGTTGTTCAGGCTGACCACGACCATGTAGCCGAGCCCCTGGTTGCCGCCGAGGTACTCGCCGACCACCGCGCCGATGATGGCGAACACGATGCCGATCTCCATTCCGGCGAAGACGTAGGGCATCGTGCTGTGGTAGTCGAGCCGCCAGAAGGTCGCCCACTTTCCCGCGTTGAGGCTGCGCATCACGTCGCGATGGCCGGGCTCGACCGACCGCACGCCCAGCAGCGTGTTCAGCATGATCGGGAAGAACGCCAGGATCGCCACGATCACGATCTTGGAGGTGATGCCGAAGCCGAACCACACGATGAACAGCGGGACCAAGGCGACCTTCGGCACCACCTGCGAGGCCACGACGAGGGGCCGCAGCGCCCGCTCCAGCCAGTGGACGCGGCCCAAGATCGCGCCCATGCCCACCCCGGTCGCCAGCGCGATGCCGAACCCGATGAGCGTCTCCAGCATGGTCACCCGCAGGTGGGTGGGGAAGTCCTTGGACTTCACCACGTCCACCATGCCGGCGCCGACCTCCTCGGGCTGGGGCAGCACGTAGGGGGAGATGTCGAAGATCGCGATGATGAGCTTCCAGCCCGCGATCACCCCGACGAGCAGGATCGGCGTGCTGATCCAGGGCAGCAGCCGGCCGCGCAGCAGCTCGCCGGCCGAGGCGCGGCCCGCCTTGGCGGACGCGCGGGGCATCGTCTGCGTGGCGGTCATGGGGTGCGCTCCTCGTCTTCGTAGAGTTGATGCCGCAGCTCCCGGACGGTGTTCTGGAACACCGGGTCGCTTTGCAGCTCGAGGTCGCGCGGCCGGTCGATCTCGATCGGGGTGATCGAGCGCAGCCGCCCGGGGCGCGCCGACAACAGCACGACCCGGTCGGACATGAACACCGCCTCGGTGATCGAGTGGGTGACGAACACGACGGTCGCGCCGGTCGCCTCGGCGATCGACTGCAGTTCGAGGTTCATCCGGTCGCGGGTCATCGCGTCGAGCGCGCCGAACGGCTCGTCCATGAGCAGGATCTCGGGGTTGTAGCTGAGCGCCCGGGCGATCGCCACCCGCTGGCGCATGCCGCCCGACAGCTCACGCGGGTAGGCCCGTTCGAAGCCCTTGAGCTGGACCAGCTCGGCGAGCTCGTGGGCCTTGGCCCGCCACTCCCGCCTGCTCGCGCCGCGCAGCCGCAGCGGGAGCCCGATGTTGTCCTCCACCGTGTACCACGGGAACAGGTGGGCGTCCTGGAAGACCAGCCCGAGCAGGCGCAGCGCCTGGTCGTCGCGCCGGGTGCCCTGCCACAGCCGCTTCCCGTCGATCTGGACGGTGCCGTCGGTCGGCCGGATCAGGCCCGCCAAGATCCGCAACAGCGTCGTCTTGCCGCACCCCGACTGGCCGATCACGGAGACGAACTCACGGCGCGCCACCGAGAAGTTGACGTCGTCGAGCGCCACGGTCGACGCCCGGCGAGTGGTGTAGCGCATGGTGAGGTGGTCGGCGGTGATGAACTGCTCGCCCGACGGCGGGCCGCCGCCCGCGACGCTGCCGCTCGCCACCTCGATGCCGTCCTGGGACTCGCCGACCGTCGTGGACTTTCTCATCAAATCACCTGGTCAGGTCTTGGCTACGAGTTCGTTGGTGAACCACTCCTGTGGGTTCTTTCCCGGCTCGACGAGCTTGGCGTTGATGAGCTCGTCGTAGACCTTCCGCCAGCTCTCCGGCGAGGTCTTGAGGTCGGGCTGCGCTCCGCCGTAGGACCAGGCCTTCACCTGCCCCTCGATCACGCCCTGGGCGACCTTGTCGTCCTTGAGCTCCTCGAAGTCGTACTTCTTGCGAAGCGCCTGGATGATCGTCATGTACTTCTTGTCTTTGTCGTTCAAGACGTCCTGCATCGTCGCCTTGACGACGTTCATGTACGCCTGCAGCTGGTCGCGCTTTTCGTCGAGCTGCCGCCGCGAGGTGAGGTAGCACTGACCCTCCTCGACCCACCTCGACGGGTCGATCATCACGGCTTCTGGCCGCTGCAGCGGGAACAGCACGGTCTCGACCGAGCCGATCACATAGCCGTCGATCCGGCCCTTTTGGACGAGGTCGTAGGTGCCCACGGAGAACCCGGTGACCTGCCGCTGCACGCTGTCGAGCGGGATGCCCTCGTTGGCGAGCATGAGGTTGAAGGTGATCTCGCTGGTGCCGCCCTTGGACGGGATGCCGATCTTCTTGCCGCGCAGGTCGGCGGGCTGGCGGATGGGCTGGTCGGGCGCGGAGATGAAGCCGAGCGGCGACTTGCGCCACTGCATTCCGATGTTGACGAGCGGCGCGCCCGCCTTGGCGTTGTGGAGCACCGTCTCGATGGCGCCGGCGCGGGTGGTGAGCGCGCTGCCCTGCAGGATCGACTGCAGCGCCTGCGCCGAGCCGCGCGTGGACTGGATCTTGACGTTGAGGCCCTGCTGTTTGAAGCGGCCGTTGACGTCGCCGAGGATTTCGGAGATGAATCCGAGGTTGAGCGGGATGATGGTCAGGAAGGTGACGCTGTCGAGGCTGTTCGAGCCGCCCGCCTTCGCGTCATCCTTGCCGCAGCCGGCGAGCAGGAAGCCCGACGCGCCGCTGACGGCGAGCGTCCCGGCCACCCCTCCCGCCGCGGTTCCCAGGAACGACCGCCGGCTCATGGGCGATCGGTCCCCGATGTCATCCCCCGTCCACCTGTTTCTCCCCATCTGTCTTCCTCCTCGGGCTATGTCAATCGGGCCGTGTGTCGGCCCTGCTGATTCCGGCTCGGCTCGCTCCCGTTTCAGTCCTCGAGGTTCGGGCGCAGTCGCTCCCGCAGCTTCGCGAGGTCGATGTCGTGGACGCTGCCGGTGCCGGCCAGGTCGAGTGCGTGCGCCGCGCCGGCGCCCATCGCCGCGCACGGTCCCATGACCCGTACGCTCGACAGCGCGGCGGGGTCGCCGTCGACGCAGCGGCCGGCGGCGAGGAGATTGTGCACGTCGGGCGGGGTCATCGAGCGCAACGGGACATAATGCACATGATCGGCGTCGAAAGTCTCCCACACGTATCCGGTGACGCGATCGTGCAATTCGATCGGCCAGGCGGTGCGCGCGACCGCGTCGTCGAACTTGGTGCCCGCCCGCACCTCATCGGCGGTCAACTGGTGCCGCGCCTTGATCCAGCGGGTCTGCCGGCGCCCGGGGAAGCCGTAGCCGCGCATGCGGGCGTTCCCGAACGCCTTCGGGTACTCCGCGCGCAGGAACTCCAGCGCCCGGTCGGCTTGGGTGCGCCCGTCGATCTGCGCGTCGGAGGCCTCCACGGGATCGAGCGGCGCCTCGATGTGGGTCATGTTCAGCACGGCGGTGCCGCGGCCGGGGAAGAAGAACGCCAGCCCGTCCTGGCGGGTCAGGCCGTACTCGCGGTGGCGCGCGGCCAGGCGCGCGGCCATCTCCTCCCGGTCGGGCGTGTGCTCTTCGTCGACGAACTCGATGATGGCCTGCTGCGAGCCGTAGATCGTCCGCTCCGGCAGCCAGCAGGGCAGGCCGGCCTCCCAGGCGAGCGCCGCGTCGCCGGATGAGTCGATGAAGCCGGTCGCGGCGATGGTGACGTCGCCGTAGCGCGTGGCCAGCGTGACCGTGCGGACCCGGCCGTCTGCGACCTCGACCCGCTGGATGACGGCGCCGAGCACGACGCGGATGCCCAGCTCACGGACCTTCTTTTCGACCCACCGGCCGAGCGCGACCTCATCGAAGTGCACGATGCAGGTGTGGTGCTTGGTGAAGTGCAGATGGCCGGGGCCGAGCGCGTCGAGGTCGGCGAAGATCTCATCGAAGATGCCGTGGGTGAGCTGCCGGTACTCGGGGGCGTTGCCGAAGACGCCGGCGAACAACCCGATCAGCGAGTTGACCATCTGGCCGCCGAGGACGGGCAGCGCGTCCACCAGCACGACGTCGCGGCCCAGCCGCGCCGCTTCGATCGCCGCGGACGTCCCGGCGATCCCGGCGCCGACCACGCACACGTCCGCGTTGATCTCATGAGTGGGAGTGCCGCCGGGCGGCTTGATGACGGTCTCGACCTTCAGCTCCGTGAGCGGATGCGGCATGACCCTCCTTGATGGTCTCCCAACGCCCCGGAAAGCCGCGTGTACAGGGACGTTGCGGGCATGTTACGAACTGCGTTATCGCCCCGGGAAATAGAGAAACGTGCTATCTGCCATAAATGCCATTTATGGCACTCTTGAGGCGTGTCGCCGCGAAGCCCGCCGTTATCGGGCCTGTAGGCTCCGCGCCGCCTCGATGATCAGACCCCGCAGCCACGCGTGCGCCGGATCATGGTCGTGGTCTTCGTGCCACCACAGCGTCTCGATGATCGGCTCCAGCTCGATCGGCGGCTCCAGCGCCTTGAGGCCGAGCCGATCGGTCAGCTGCGCGACGAGCCGCTCCTGCATGAGCGCGATCCGGTCGGTGCCGGCGACGAACTGGGGGACGGCCTGATAGCTCTCCACCCGGACGGCGAGCCGGGGCCGGATGCCCAGCAGCGCCAGCTGCCGCGTGATGGGCGCCGCGGATGGATAGGGATGATTGGGGTGGAACGGTGCCACCCAGTCGAGGCGGGCGAGGTCGTCCACGCCGGGGGCCTCGGTGTCGAGCAACTGGTTCTTGGCCGAGACCACCAGCACCCACCGGTCGCGGAAGAGCCCGGCCGACCTGATGCCGGAGGCGCGCAGCAGGTTGACCGGCGGGGCCACGATGCCGTCGATCGACCGGATCGTGTCGGCGAGGCCGGCCGCCAGCGACTCCCGGACCAGCTTGACGTGCAGCTTGATCCGCGGCGCCGTGGCCTCGAGTCGTTGTGACAGCCGCTCGCCCATGACCGCGATGGTGTAGTCGGCCATCAGCAAGGTGAACTCGCGGCCCGACGTGGCGGGGTCGAAGTCGGTGCCCGTCGCGAACAGCCGTTCGGCCGCCGCGCACAGCTCCTCGACCTGCTCGGCCAGCAGCGCGGCGAGCGGGGTCAGCTCATAGCCGCCGCGCCCGCCGCGGCCGTCCTTGGCGCGGGTGAGCAACTCATCGTCGAAGTGCCGGCGCAGCCGGGCGAGGGCGGCGCTGGCCGCCGGCTGGGTCACGCCGATGCGTTCGGCGGCCCGCGTGACGTTGCGCTCCCTGATCAGCTCGCGCAGCGCGACGAGCAGGTTGAGGTCGAGGTTGGTCAGGTGGGCGGGCGGGCGATGCATCACGAGCGGGCCGGGGCGGCCACGACGAACGTCACGTTGCCGAACCCGACCTGGTCGCCGGGGCGCAGCGGCGCCGGGCCCGTCAGCCGCCAGCCGTTGACGCGGGTGCCGTTCATCGACCCGAGGTCGGAGATCAGCCAGCTGTCGCCGGCCTCGGACCGGTACAGCTCGGCGTGGAAGCGCGAGACGGTCAGGTCGGTGAGCACGAAGTGGCAGCCGGGCGCCCGCCCGATGAGGATGCGGGTCAGCTCGGCGGGCGGCAGCACGAACCGCGGCAGCCGCGGCGTCCGCCACGCCGCGGCGAGCTGCGCGGTCGCGGCGGAGACCGACGCCACGACGCCGGTCAGCGCGGCGACGAGCCGGCCGCGCGGCGGCAGGTCGTGCATGATGTCGTTGAGCTCGGTGCGGCTGCGGGCGCGCAGCACCTGGTCAACGCGCCGCTCGAACGTGTCGGTCGACATGCGGCCCTCGGCGACCCGGTCGCTGAGGGCGCGGAGCACGCGGTCGCGCTCACCGTCGGATGCCCGCACCGGGTATGCGGGCTGTCCGTCCATATTTGGAGTATTCAGATCCGACGAGCCGGTGTCCAGCAGGCGTCAGCGGCCGGCTGAAACCCCTGCTGAACCGGCGTTCCACCGGACGTAGAGCGCGGCCGGTTTGCGGAAGACGAGCCCGCGCGGCGGATGCCGGCGGGCGGGGTCGGCGCGCAGCCCCGGCAGCCGGTGCAGCAGCGCGGTGAGCACCGCGTGCGTCTCCAGGCGGGCCAGCGGGGCGCCGAAGCAAAAGTGCGGGCCGTGGGCGAAGGCCAGCTGCTTGCCGAGGCCGGCGCGCCGCACGTCGAAGCGGTCGGGGTCGGGGAAGGCCGCGGGGTCGCGGCCCGCGGCGGCGAGGGAGACCCGGACCAGGTCGCCGGCGCGGATCGGGGCGCCGCCGAGCTCGATGTCACGGGTGGCGTAGCGGTCCACCACCGACGCCGACGGCTCCAGCCGCAGCGACTCTTCGATCGCCTCCGCCACCAGCGCCGGCTCGGCCCGGACCAGCGCGAGCTGGCCGGGGTGGTCGAGCAGGTGCAGGACCGCGTTGGTGATCATGCCTTCGGTGGTGTCGATCCCGCCGAACATGAGCACGGCGGCGTTCGCCACCACGTCGGCGGGGGGCAGCTCGCGGGCGGCGGCCACGAGCAGCGGGTCGGCGCCGGCGGGTTCGGCGGGTTCGGCGGGTTCGGCGGCGCCGCCCTCGCGGATGGCGGCCTCGACGCTCGCGCGCAGCCGCGCGTACGCGCGCTCATGGGCCGCCTCCCCGGCGCTCTTCCCGGCGCCTCCGGCGGCGGCCGCGGTGGCGTGCTCCCCGGGCCGGCCCGCCGTGATGTCGGAGATGGTGGCGACGAACGCCTCGTACCACGACCGCACGGTGGGGGGATCGACGGCGCGCAGGCCGAGCGCGTGTGCGATGACGGCGACGGCGAGCGGCCCGGCCAGCTCGCCGCGCAGCTCGGCGGCGCCGCGCGGGCGCAGCGCGCCGACCAGGCGGTCGACCTCGGCCGCCACGAACGCCGCGAAGCGCGCCCGGGTGGCGGCGGGCCGGAACGCGCGGGCGAACGGGTCGCGGTGCCGGGCGTGCTCCGCGCCGTCGAGGGAGAGCATGCTCGGGCCGATGACCTGGGCGGTGGAAAAGCGGGGATCGTCGACCGTGAAGGTCGCGGCGTCGCGCAGCGCGGCGAGCGCGAGGTCGCGCCGGGTGACCAGCCAGCCGTCGAGCGCGGGCAGCCACGAGACGGGCTCGCTCGCCCGCAGCCGCGCCAGCAGCGGGTGCGGATCGGCCTCGAGCTCGCCGATCGTCGCCGCCGCCCCGATCGGGAACCGGCCGCGCACGTCCCCCGCGGAAGGCTCCATCCCACCGAGCCTACGACCGGTTCGGCGACCCGGCCCGGGCGGGTGCGCGCTCAGCCGTGGGTGCGCCACCACCGCCGGCCCTCCTCGGGGAGGGTGTAGATGGGGTCGTAGTACTCATAGCGGCGGTTGAGCGCCTGCGGGTCGCCGGACTCGATGCCGGTGCGGTAGTTCTTCGTCCAATAGGAGATGCCGCGTTCGCGGTCGTACTCGGCGAGCTGGTGCACCCAGCGCTTGCCGACGTAGGGGACGTCGCAGACGATGCGCGGCGTGGCGAAGCCCGGCAGGTAGCCCATGATCCCGTGCTGGAGCGCCTGGGCCTCCCACACCGCCAGCCGCCAGTGCTCGCTGCCCGGGATCATGTCGCACATATAGAAGTAGTAGGGCAGGATGCCGGCCTCGTCGAGCAGCGCGAAGCACAGGTCGAGGATGGCCTCGGCGCTGTCGTTGACGCCGCGCATCAGCACGCCCTGGTTGCGGACGTCCCTGATGCCGGTGTCCAGCATGGCGCGGGTCGCCCGCGCCACCAGCGGGGTGACCGACTGGGCGGCGTTGACGTGCGTGTGGATGGCGATCTGCGCGCCGCGCTCCCGCGCCTTGGTCGCCAGCCGTTCCATGCCGGCGCGGACCTCGTCTTGCAGCCAGTGCTGGGGCAGCCCCATGAGGGCCTTGCTGGCGAGCCGGATGTCGCGGATGTTGTCGATGTCGAGCAGAGCGGAGACGAAGCTCTCCAGGCGCGGCCAGGGCAGGTTCGCCACGTCGCCGCCGGAGACGACGACGTCCCTGACGCCGGGGGAGCGGCGCAGGTAGTCGAGCATGGCGGCGAGCCGGTCGGGCTGTTTGAGGCCGAACCTGTGCTTGTCGATCTGCGGCGTCGACGTGCCGACGAGGTCCATGCGGGTGCAGTGGCCGCAGTACTGCGGGCAGGTCGGCAGCACCTCGGCGAGCACCTTGGTGGGGTAGCGGTGGGTGAGCCCCTCCACCGCCCACATCTCGGCCTCGTGCAGCGAGTCGCGGGTCGCGTGCGGGTGGGAGGGCCAGTCGGCGCGCCGGTCGCTGAACAAGGGGATCATGTAGCGCCGCACCGGGTCGGCGTAGAACTCCGCGGTGAACGCCGCGGTGGTGCCCGCCCCCGCCGGCACCATCGTGTTGATCATCTGGGGCGGGATCAGCATCGACATGGTCGCGCGCTCGGCCTGATCGCGTTCGAGGTCGGCGTAGCAGGCGTCGCTGAGCAGATCGCCCATCACCTGACGAAGCTGCCGGACGTTCTTCACGCAGTGCGCCCGCTGCCACTGAGCGGACTCCCACTCCTCCCGTGAGACGTCGGCCCAGCCGGGAAAGCGCCGCCAGTCGGGCTCGGCCAGCGGCCGGCGCCGGTAGGAGTACGGCTGATCAGCGACCTCGGTGGTGACGGCCAAAGCGCGAACGTCTGTGGTCATTGGAGCCCCAAGCTGTAAGAATTCCTGCATAACTACTATTACCCTGAAGAACTTACATGTCACATCGGTTTCGGAGCCAGCACGGATCCCACGGGGAACATCACCGGACAGCACCACGACGACCACGAACACCACGAACACCACGACGAGGAGCGGGCGGCGCGATGATCGATCAACCCGGGCCGGCGCCCCGGCGGAGCAACGGCGGCGCCTCCTCACCCATCGGGACGCACCGGGTCCTGGCCCCCGCCGGAGTGCTGCCGCAGGCCGCCGACCGGCTGGACCCCGACCCGGCGATCCGCGCCGACGAGGTGCGGCTGCGCGTCGAGCGGCTGGGCCTCGACGCCGCCTCCTACCGCCAGCTGTGCGACAAGCACGCCGGCGACCCCGCGGCGATCCGCGAGGAGGTGCTCGCGATCGTGGCGGCGCGCGGCAAGATGCACAACCCGGTCACCGGCTCGGGGGGCATGCTCATCGGCACCGTCGAGGAGGTCGGCGGGGACTCGCCGCTCGGCCTGGCCCCCGGCGACCGGGTGGCCACGCTGGTCTCGTTGACCTTGACGCCGCTGGCCATCACCGACGGGCTGGCGCGCTGGGACGGGCGCGGCGAGCAGATCCCGGCGGACGGACACGCGATCTTGTTCGCCAGGTCCGTCGCGGCGGTGCTGCCCGACGATCTGCCCACCGAGCTGGCCCTGGCCGTCATGGACGTGTGCGGCGCGCCCGCCCTGACCCGGCGCGTCGCCCGGTCCTACGACGCTCCCGTCGTCGCCGTGCTCGGCGGCGCGGGCAAGAGCGGATCGCTGGCGCTGGCCGCCGCCCGCCGCGCCGGCGCCCGCCGCACCATCGGCGTCGTGCCCACCGCCGAGGAGGCCGGCCGGCTGGCGCGCGCCGGGCTCGCCGACCACGTCGTGCGGGCCGACGCCCGCGACCCGATCGCGCTGAGCGCGGCGGTCGGGGCCGCCGGGGGACCCGCCGACATCACCGTGGTGTGCGTGGACGTGCCCGGCTGCGAGCACGGCGCGATCCTGGCCACCGCCCACGGCGGCACGGTGATCTTCTTTTCGATGGCGACGTCGTTCCCCGCGGCCGCGCTCGGCGCCGAGGGACTGGCCGCCGATGTGACGATGTTGATCGGGAACGGGTACCTACCCGGACACGCCGCCATGGCCCTCGACCTGCTGCGCACCGAGCCCGGTGTGCGGGGGCTCTTCGAGGAACGGACCACGACCACCGCGCGGCTGGAGACGGCATGACGGGCACGACGGGCACGACAGATATGAGCGACAGGACCGCCACGGGAAAGCTCGATCTCGATCCCGTGGTCGTGCGGAAGGCGCGGCTGCTCGCCGCGCGCGCCGCCGAGCCGATCATCGAGCTGGCCCGTGCGCACACCACGGTCTCGGTGGAGCGGGCGCTGCTACGGCTGGCCGGGCTGAGCGGCGCCGACGGCGAAGGCATCCCGTGGGCGAACAGGCTCGTCGACGCCGTCGCCGACCAGGTCGGCCTAGAGCACGGCGTGGCGCTGCCCGTCTGGGACGCGCTGGGCGCCGGGCCGCATCGCGACCTGGCGGCGCTCGCCGCGGCCGCGGCCCGCGGCGAGGTGACCTTCCGGATTCCGGCCGGCGCGGCCGCCGCGGCGGCCGGGCAGGCGGCGCACAGGGCGGCCCGCGCGGGCATCGCGCGGATCGACGCGCGGCGCGCCGAGCGGGACCGGCTGCTGCGCGAGGTCGGCGACCCGGCCCAGCCGTGGATCTACCTGATCGTCGCGACCGGCGACATCTACGAGGACATCCCGCAGGCCCAGGCGGCCGCCAGGGAGGGCGCCGACGTCATCGCCGTGATCCGCTCCACCGGCCAGTCGCTGCTCGACTACGTGCCCGAGGGCGCCACCCGGGAAGGCTACGCCGGCACCTACGCCACCCGGGAGAACTTCCGGCTGATGCGCTCGGCGCTCGACGACGTCTCACGCGAGCTGGGTCGTTATGTCCGGCTGACCAACTACGCCTCCGGCCTGTGCATGCCGGAGATCGCCACGCTGGCGGGGCTCGAACGCCTCGACATGATGCTCAACGACTGCATGTACGGGATCATCTTCCGCGACATCAACCCCCGGCGGACGTTCATCGACCAGCGGTTTTCCCGGCAGATCCACGCGCGCGCCGGCATCACCATCAACACCGGCGAAGACAACTACCTGACCACGGCCGACGCGGTCGACGCCGCGCACACCGTGATCGTCAGCCAGCTGCTCAACGAGCGGTTCGGCAGGGAGGCGGGGCTGGCCGACCGGCAGCTCGGCCTGGGGCACGCCTTCGAGATCAACCCGGCGATCCCCGATTCCTTCCGGCTCGAGCTGGCCCACGCCCAGCTGGTGCGGGAGCTGTTCCCGAACGCGCCGCTGAAGTACATGCCGCCGACCAAGCACATGACCGGCAACATCTTCGCCGGGTACCTGCTCGACGCCTTCTTCAACCTGGCCGGCGTGCTGACCGGCCAGTCGATCATCTTGATCGGGATGATGACCGAGGGCATCCACACGCCGTGGCTGTCCGACCGCGACCTGGCCCTGGAGAACATCCGTTACGTCCGGGACGCGTGCGGACACCTGGCCGAAGACTTCGTCCCCCGCCCCGGCGGGCTGATCGTCGAACGCGCTCGGCGGGTGCTGGCGGAGTCCGTCGAACTGCTCGAGCGCATCTGCGCGGACTCGCTGCTGACCGCGATCGCCGAGGGCACCTTCGGGGTGACGAAGCGGCCGCCGGACGGCGGCAAGGGCCTCGACGGCGTGGTCCGCTGCGCCGACGGCTACCTCAACCCCGCCATCGACATCTTGGAGTCGGAGGACCCGCACGCCGTCCGGGGCGGCGCCGCCGGAGACCCGAGCGACACCGAGGAGGTGCCCGCATGACCATCGACACCGGCGCCGCGCCCGCCGCCGGCCCGTCCGCGCCGACCGATCCGGCCGCGGCCGGACAGGTCATCCGGCCCTACGGCGACACCACCGGCGACGGCATGGTGCAGCTGTCGTTCAGCCTGCCGGTGCCGGCGGGCAAGCGCGCCGAGGCGGCCGCGCTGCGGCTGGCCGGCAAGATGGGCCTGGAGCCCGCCAGCGTCGTGCACGCCAAGGCGATGGGCCCCGACTTCACGTTCTTCATCGTCTACGGCCGGGCCAACCACCTTATCGACTACGCCGCGATCCCGGCGCCGGAGGGGCGGGAGTACCCGCTGCTGACCGCCAAGGAGGTCAACCTCGCGATCCGCACGGCGCTGTCCCGGCGGCTCGTCGTGGTCGGCGCCTGCATCGGCACCGACGCCCACACCGTGGGCATCGACGCGATCCTCAACGTGAAGGGCTTCGCCGGCGAGAAGGGCCTGGAGTACTACCGCGAGATCCAGGTCGTCAACATGGGCGCCCAGGTCGCCGTCGACGAGCTCGTCGCCCGCGCCAGGGCGGAGCACGCCGACGCCGTCCTGGTGTCCCAGGTCGTCACCCAGCGAAACGCGCACCTGCACAACGCCAAGCAGATGGCGGCGGCCTTCCACGACGCCTACTCCGGCGACCCAGATCCGGCCGCCGGGCGGCCGCGCCGGCCGCTGCTCGTGGTCGGCGGCCCGCGCTTCGACACCGTGCGCCCCGACGAGCTGGGCGTCGACCGGATCTTCGGCAGGGGCACCACCCCCGCCGAGGTGGCCAGCTACCTCGTCCACGCCCTGCTCCCGGAGGCCGCCGAATGAGCGCAGCGAACGACGCGGTGAACGACGCGACGAATGACGCGATGAGCGACGCGTTGACCCCGGGGGAAAAGCGGGAGGAGCGCGAGGGGCTGACCGTCACGCATCGGCGCTACGTGCCCTACGCCCACGCCCATTACGGCGGGAACCTCGTGGACGGCGCCTACGTGCTCGGACTGTTCGGCGACGTGGCCACCGAGGTGAGCATCCGCTCCGACGGCGACGAGGGGTTGTTCGCCTCCTACTCCGAGGTGCAGTTCCGCGCCCCGGTCCGGGCCGGCGACGTCGTGGAGGTGACCGCGACGCTCACCCGCCGGGGCCGGCGCAGCCGCGTGATGGCATTCGAGGCGCGCGTGGTGTGCCGGGCCCGGACCGACAGGGGCGAGTCGGCGGCCGAGGTGCTCGACGAGCCGATCGTCGCGGTCACCGCCGTCGGCACGATCGTGGTGCCGTGACCCGTCCGCAACCCAGTTTTACGCGCTCCGCGATGTGGCGTTGAGCAGGGACAAGAGCGAGTCCGCGCAGAGTACGGCCCGGTTGACAACAGCGAACCCGGACTCGGTAGGTTGGCTCGAAGTCCGCAGAGGACTCACCGGTCGGCCGGCCTTACGCCACCGGACGCTGCGCCAGGAGCCAGACGCAGCGGCCGTGTGCGGCGCTCGAGGCCTACAGGCCCCGGCCGGGCGGGGGGTTGGACCCGGAAAGGGGTCGGACATCCAGTAGACAACGGATCACCGTTCTCACCGCCTGTGGGACGGATCCGGCCCGAGGGATGTCCGGGCCCCTCCGCGTCCACCCGAGCACGCACCTCCGTGGCGCGCCGGCCTCGACGCTCGCCGATCGTCCACCCAGGCGCGGAGTTGAGACGATCGGACGCGCCGGTGGCCGGCCCACGGAGATGCGCCCACCGGCGCCCACCGCGCGACACGCGCCGGCACGACACGCGCCCGCCGCCGCCGGACGCACCTGGCGGCCGGCTCATCACCTTCGCCGCTCACCCGCATGTTTCGTCGTGGACGGCCCCGGCCGGGTAGCGTTCCGACCAGCGAGACAGGCCCGCGGCCGGACGGGACGCCGGCGGGGCCGCGGCCGACGGTGAGGAGCGAGGGTGGCGGGCGAGAGCGTGTCCCAGGCCGCGTCGCAGGCGCGGACCACCTCTGAGGCCCAGGCCCGGGCCGGGGCGGCGACGGACGGCGAGGCCCCGGCGCGCGACGCCCGGCCCCCCGGCCGGCGCGACCGTCGCCGGCCGTGGTGGGCCACGGGGGCGGCGCGGGCGGCCGTGGCGGTCGCGAGCGCGCTGCTGGTGTTCTTGGCCTTCCCGCCGGACCGGCTGTCGCTGCTGCTCTCCGGGCACCCCACGACCGCGGGCCTGTGGCCGTTCGCGCCGATCGGCGTCGCCGGGTTCACCCTCGCCGTCCGGGGCGTCCGGGCCCGCACCGGCGCCTGGCTCGGCCTCGCGTTCGGGCTGCCGTTCTTCCTCGCCACTCTCTTCGGCATCATCAAGATCGGCCCCGACGGCTGGATCATCCTCAGCCTGTTCCAAGCGCTGTACATGGTCCCGCTCGGCGCGGGGATCGCGGTGGCGACCCGGCTGCGCGGCTGGCCGCTGTGGTGTGCCGCGCTGTGGGTCGCCGAGGAGCTCGTGCGGGGGCGGGCGCCGCTCGGCGGGTTCCCCTGGGCGCGGCTGGCCTTCAGCCAGACCTCCTCGCCGCTCACCCCCTACGCCGCGCTGGGCGGCGCGCCCCTGGTCACCTTCGTGACCGCGCTCACCGGCGGGCTGCTCGCCTACGCGGCGCTGCGGGCGATCGGGGTGCGCCCGCCCGGCGCGCTCAGGCGGTGGACGGCGGTGGGCGTGGCGGCCGCCGCAGCGGCGCTGATCTGCGCGGCGGGCCCGGTCATCCCCACACCCGCGGGCGGCAAGGCCGTCACCGTCGCCGTCGTCCAGGGCAACGTGCCCCGGCTCGGCCTCGACTTCCTCGGCCAGCGCAAGGCCGTGCTGAACAACCACGCCCGCGCCACCCACGACCTCGCCGCGCGGATCCGCGCCGGCCAGACGGCGCGCCCCGACCTGGTCATCTGGCCGGAGAACGCCAGCGACCTCGATCCCTACACCGATCAGGACGCGCGGCAGACCATCGACGCCGCGGTCCGCGACGTCGGCGTGCCCGTGCTCGTCGGCGCGGTCATCGACGCGAGCGACGGCGTCCACGTGGAAAACCGCGGCATCGTCTGGGACCCCCGCACCGGGCCGGGGGAGTACTACACCAAGCGGCACCCGGTGCCCTTCGGCGAGTACCTTCCGATGCGCGACCTGCTGACCAAGCTGATCACCAGGTTCGAACGGATCCCCAACGACTACCTGCCGGGCAAGCGGCCGGGCGTGCTGCGCCTCGGTCCGGTGAGCGTCGGCGACGTGATCTGCTTCGAGGTGGCCTACGACGGCATCGTGCGCGACGTGTCGGCCGCGCAACTGCTGGTGGTGCAGACCAACAACGCCACCTACGGGCATACGAGCCTGCCCTGGCAGCAGGTCGCCATGTCGCGGCTGCGCGCGGTCGAACACGGACGTTCCGTGCTCGTCGCCGCGACCAGCGGGATCACCGCGGTGATCGGCCCCGACGGGACGGTCGTCGACCGGTCGGGCGAGTTCGCGCCCTATGTTCGCGTCGCGCGCGTCCCGGCCCGTACGTCGCGTACCCTGGCTGATCATCTCGGCGCGGCGCCGGAGTGGCTGATCGCGCTCGTGGGCGTCGCGGCTGTGGGGATCGCGGCCGGCCGGGCCCGGGCCGCGCGCCGAACCGCCGCGACCGGCGACGACGGAGGGGAGGAGCGGTGACCGGTCCCTTCGGCCTCGGCCGCGTGCTGGTCGTCGTCCCGACCTACAACGAACGCGAGAACCTCGAACCCATCGTCGGGCGGATCCGCGCGACCACCCCCGACGCCGACGTGCTGGTCGTCGACGACTCCAGCCCCGACGGGACGGGCGAGGTCGCCGACCGGCTGGCCGCCGCCGACCCGCACGTCAAGGTCTTGCACCGCGTCGGCAAAGAAGGCCTCGGCGCCGCCTACATCGCCGGTTTCCGCTGGGCGCTCGAGCACGGCTACGACGTCGTCGTCGAGATGGACGCCGACGGATCCCATCAGCCCGAGGAGCTGGGCCGGTTGCTCGGGGCGCTGCGCGAGGCCGACCTGGTGATCGGGGCGCGCTGGGTCCGCGGCGGCGAGGTCGTGAACTGGCCGCGGTCGCGCGAGGTGCTCTCGCGCGGCAGCAACATCTACGCCCGGATCGTGTTGGGCATCCCGTTGCGCGACGCCACCGCCGGGTTCCGCGCGTTCCGCGCCGCCACGCTGGAGAAGATCGGCCTCGACGACGTCCACTCGCGCGGCTACTGCTTCCAGGTCGATCTGGCGTTGCGCGCGCTGCGGCTGGGGCTGCGGGTGGTCGAGGTGCCGATCACGTTCGTGGAGCGCACACACGGCGCCAGCAAGATGAACCGCGCCGTCGTCGCCGAGGCGATGTGGCGGGTCACCGTGTGGGGCCTCACCCGGCGGCTGTCGCGGCTCCGGCACTGACCGCCGCGAACCAGCCGGAAACCGGGGCGGAACGGGAAACGATCCGGGCCGCCGCGGCGTTGACCATAGACATAGGCGAAGACCTACGTACCACTCCGTTTCGCACATGATGATGGGATCCATGCTGCCGCTCGCGCTGTTCCTCGGTTTCCTGGTCGTCCCGGTGCTCGAGATCTATGTGATCATCCAGGTCGGGCAGATCATCGGCGGCTGGCCGACGGTGGGCCTGCTGCTCGCCGAGAGCCTGCTGGGCGCGTGGATCGTCCGCCGCGAAGGGCGGCGGGCGTGGCGGGCGCTGACCGAGACCTTCCGCGGCGGCCGGCTGCCCGACCGCGAACTGTCCGACGCCGCGCTGGTGCTGGTGGGCGGGACGCTGCTGCTCACCCCGGGGTTCGTCACCGACGCGGTCGGCTTCCTTTTCGTGCTGCCGTTCACGCGTCCGGTGGTACGGCGCCTCCTGGCGGCCTACGTGGGTCGGCGGGTACGGATTTCGCGGCGCCGGATGAGCCAGATGTATCCCCCCGCCGGCCCGGACGGCGCGCATGGCCCGCCCTATCCCGGGGCCGGAGCGGGGGGCGACTCGGGCGGCACCGGGCCGGTCATCCGCGGCCAGGTCGTCCGCGACGACGCCGAGTCGGCCCAGCCCTGACGGCGCCCAGCCGTCGCCCTACATCACGAGCACATCGCCCGGTTCGGCGTCTACGCCACCGACGTGCTCCGGGCTACGGCCCAGGGCCTTCGACCCCGAACTCACCGCGGTCGCCTTCGATACCCTTCCAAGCGGCGTAGAGCAAAGCGGCAGGAATCGTTCCGGGCAGGCAACGGCCGGGTTCCCGCGGGCGGTGAGACTGTCCGCCAGGGGCCGATCAGGGAGTGAGGGACACGTGAGGCGGGCGGCGACGGGGGCTTTGCTGGGCCTGGCGATCGGGGATGCCATGGGCTTCCCGACGGAGTTCAACGACATCGCGCAGATCGCCGCCAAATGCGGCCCCTGGCGCACGATGCCGTTGCCCTTGTCGTCGGGGCGGGCGTATGTCACCGATGACACGCAGATGACCCTGGCACTGGGCGAGGGGCTGATCGAAGCGCTGGCGGCCGGCCCGCTGACGGCGGACCGGATGGAGCCCCCGGTCCGTGAACGCTTCATTCAGTGGTGGGACTCGCCGGAGAACAACCGCGCGCCGGGGATGACCTGCCTGCGGGCGTGCGAGGCTCTGAGCCGTGGCGGTGCCTGGCAGGCGGCGAGTGAGGTCGGCTCCAAGGGCTGCGGGGCGAATATGCGGGTCGCGCCGGTAGGGCTCATCCCCGGGCTGGACGGGCGGCAGCGCTCGGGCGCCGCCCAGTTGCAGTCCGCTCTCACGCACGGCCACCCGACCGCGCTGGCGGCCAGCGACCTGACCGCTCACACCATCTGGCTGCTGACACAGGGCACCGGCCCTGCCGAACTGCTGCCCTTGCTACGCGAGTACGCCCATCAGACCCGCTCCATCTACCGCGCCGATTGGCTGGGAGATCTGGCCGAGCACGCACACGACCCCGACCGGGCGTCATTCACCGCCCGCGGCTGGGACGAATGCCTGGCCGTGCTGGACCGTCTGGAGGCCGCGCTGGCCGCTGCCGACCCGGAGATCGACCCGTGCCTGGCCGCCGGCGAGGGCTGGATCGCCGAGGAGGCGTTCGCGACCGGCCTGTACTGCTTCCTGCTCCTGCCCGAGGACCCACAGGCGGTGGTCCGGCGAGCGGCGTACTCCTCAGGCGACTCCGACTCCATCGCCGCTTTGGCCGGGGCCTTCGCCGGCGCGTACCACGGCGCCGACGCCTGGCCCGAGGGATGGGTGCGAGACATCGAATACCGCGACCGCCTGCTGGCCCTTGGTGCTGCCTGGGACACGTGACCGCCGACCAGCTCTCTCAGAGCCGTCCCCGGCGGCGTGGCCGCCCCAGGGGCGGAACCGAATCCGCAGCGGCCCCCTGCGGCCGGATCCGGCCACCGATGAAAACGCTCGAGCCCGCGTCACCGGAAAGGTGACACGGGCTCGGCGAGGGTCTGTGGCCGTCGCGCCAGGTGGGGCACGCCGCGGTGGGCGCCGCTCAGGCGGTTTTGCGCCGCTGGGCGCGCAGCAACGCCAGCCGCTCGGCGAGGACCTCTTCGAGGTCTTCGACGGTGCGGCGCTCCATGAGCATGTCCCAATGGGTGCGAGCCGCCTTGCCCTTCTTGGGCTGGGGCATCTCGCCGTCGACCCGCAGCGCCGTCACTCCGCAGTTGCGGCACTCCCAGGTCATCGGGACCTCGGCCTCGGCGGCGAGCGTCACGGTGAACCGGTGGCCCTTCGGGCAGGTGTAATCGACCTCCTGGCGCGGGGCCAGATCGGTGTTGCGATCGTTCTCGTAGCTGGTCGCTCCGAGTCGGGTGCCGCGAAGTGCGCGCTCGGCCATCGTCACGTGCCTCCCCTGACGGCTTGCGTTATGTGGGTAACAACGCTCGGTACCGTCACGAGATTCCCACCTGACGCGTGCTCCAACCCTTCTGTTTTCGTGGCGCTCCGTGACCGCGGACGGCCCTTTCGCGTCCGGGCTCGGGCGCGCACGGCGCCATGTCATTTCCGGCTGGTGATGATCTCGTCGATGAGCCCGTAGTCTCGCGCCTCGGCGGCGGTCAGGTACCTGTCGCGTTCGATGTCGGCGCGGATCTGCTCTTCGGTGCGGCCGGTGTGCCTGGCCAAGATCTGTTCCATGGCCGCCCGCAGCCGCAGGATCTCGCGCGCGTGGATCTCCAGGTCGGAGGAGTCGCCGCGGCCGCCCTCGATGGACGGCTGGTGCAACAGCACGCGGGCGGACGGCAGCGCGGCCCGCTTACCGGGCGCGCCGGCGGCGAGCAGGATCGCCGCGGCGCTGGCCGCCTGGCCCACACAGGTCGTCTCGATCTCCGGCCTGATGAACTCCATCGTGTCGTAGATCGCCATCATCGAGGTGAGCGAGCCCCCCGGGGAGTTGATGTAGATGCTGATCGCGCGGTCGGGGTCTTGCCCTTCGAGCGCGATGAGCTGGGCGATGACGTCGTTGGCCGAGGTGTCGTCGATGGGCACGCCGAGGAAGACGATCCGGTCTTCGAACAGCTTGTTGTAGGGGTCCATCTCCTTGACCCCGTAGGAGGTCCGTTCGATGAACGACGGGACGACGTAGCGGCCCTCCGCCGCGGTTCGCGTCGACCGGAAGCTCATGCGCCCACCTGCTCGGCGTGGTCGATGACGTGGTCGACGAAGCCGTAGGCCTTGGCCTCCTGCGCGGTGAACCAGCGGTCGCGGTCGGCGTCGGCCTCGATGCGTTCGAGCGGCTGTCCGGTGTGGAAGGCGGTCCGCTCGGCGAGGACCCGCTTGAGGTAGAGCGATTGTTCGGCCTGGATGCGGATGTCGGAGGCGGTGCCCCCGATGCCGCCCGACGGCTGGTGCATCATCACGCGGGCGTGCCGCAGCGCGTAGCGCTTGCCCGGCGTGCCGGCGCACAGCAGCGACTGGCCCATGGACGCCGCGAGTCCGAGGGCGACGGTCGTGATGTCGTTGGGCAGGTAGTGCATGATGTCGTAGATCGCCATGCCGGCGTCGACGACCCCGCCGGGGGAGTTGATGTAGATCTGGATGTCGCGCCGGCCGTCCTCGGCCGAGAGCAGCAGCAGTTGGGCGCACACCCGGTTGGCGAGGTTGTCGTCGATCTCCTGCCCGATGAACACGATGCGCTCGCCGAGCAGCCGCTGGAAGAGCTGGTCCTGCAGGATCTGGCCGGTCGACTGCTCGGTCACCCGGGCGTGCGTCCGCGCGAAGTAGGTCTCGGGACGAGGCTGCCGCGTGGGCGGCTGAGGGTCCCGGTGGGGGAAGGGGGAAGGCTCGGGGTGAGGGAAGGGAGCGGGCTCCGAGTGGGGCGGGACCGCGTGCCGGCGGGGCACGAACATGGCTCCTCCTGAAGATCAACTGTACAAGATGTACGTTTCGTACAGTTGAGAGCGTACGCTGGGTCCGAGGAGCGAGCCAGGGGAGC
Source organism: Streptosporangiaceae bacterium (assembly GCA_035765195.1). Taxonomy (GTDB): domain Bacteria; phylum Actinomycetota; class Actinomycetes; order Streptosporangiales; family Streptosporangiaceae; genus CALAED01. Next base: position 227,257 of record DASTYC010000040.1, on the reverse strand, counting down.
GGAGGGGAGTTCGCTATATGCTGAACGCCGTGGACGTGACGGTGACACAGGCACGGGCCGAGTTCGCCGACCTGGTCAACCGGGTCGCCTACACCGGTGAGCCGGTCGCGCTCACCCGCCGCGGCAAGGTGATGGCCGCGCTGATCTCGGCCGAAGACCTGGAACTCCTGGAGAGCCTGCGTGCGCGCCGGTTCGACCTCACCGGCGCCGGCCCGGCGCCGGTGGCCGAGGGCGGCCGGCCCACGCGCCCCGAGCCGTTGCGCATCGCCGCCGAATACCGCCCGCCCGGGCCCGGCGGGCCGAGCGGCCCGCCCCGGCGGCCCGGCTTCCGCGACTGAAAATCCGCGACTCAAAATCCGTCGGCCGACCAGGGCGGGGCGGACCGGCGCGGCGCGGGCCTCCCGGTGGGGTCAGCGCATCGACCACCGTCGGGGCCGCGGCCCGCGCGCCGACTCGCCGATCGGCTCGCGCGCCTGCTCGGCCGCCGGCTCGGTGGCGGCGAGCGGCGCCCACTGTCCCCGCGAGATCAAGATGTCGCGCAGTCCCTCGATGTCGTCGGTCATCACCCCGTCGACGCCGAGGTCGAGCAGCCGGATCATCTCCACGTGGTCGTTGACGGTCCAGGCGTGCACCTGCAGCCCGAGTTCGTGCGCCCGGTCGATGAACGCGCGGGTGACGAACGGGGTGCGCCCCACCGCGTACGGCACCTGCGCGCAGGCCACGCCGGTCGAGGCCAGGCGGACCAGCCTGTCCAGCGGCCCGCCGTAGGACTTGGCGCGCAGCGCCATGACGCCCCGCGGGCCGAGCGCGGTGCACACCTCGACGTCGGTGAACAGCCGGATCCGGGTGCGCACCTGGGCCAGCCGGCGGGTGGAGAACGAGGTCAGGCAGATCCGGCGCCACGCCTGGGTGCGGTGCAGCGCGGTGAGCAGCGGGGCGATGGCCGGCTCGTCCTTGACGTCGATGTTGACCCTCGCCTGCGGCCAGCTGCCCAGCACGTCCTCCAAAGTGGGGATCGGCTCGCTGCCGCCGATGCGGGCCCGGGCGACCTCGGCGTAGGGCAGCCGCGCGATGCGCCCGACGCGGTCGGTGACCCGGTCCAGCGTACGGTCGTGGAAGGCGAGCGCGACCCCGTCGGCGGTGGCGTTGACGTCGGTCTCCAGGTAGCGGTACCCCAGGTCGATGGCGTGCTGGAAGGCGGGCATGGAGTTCTCCAGCCCGGCGTAGGCCCCGCCGCGATGGGCGAAGGCGATGATCCCCGGATGGTCCAGGAACTCATATGCGTGCGGCACGTAGGCGAGTATGACCCGCCGCCTCGCCGCGTCGCGAACCGGGTCGCGCCCGCGGCGAGCAGGATCGCGGCTTTTCGCCGCGAATCAGGTGATACCGGGTGTACGGTGCTGTGGCTTCGAGATTCTGTGACGGAAGGCGTCGACAGTGGCCGATGTGACCGAATACAAGGCGACGTTCGAGCTGATCGACAGCGACGACGACGGCCTCATCTCCGCGGCCGAGCTGGTGCGGCTCTTCACCGCGCTGGGGGAGGAGGTCACGCAGGAGCAGGCCCAGCAGATCGTGCGTGCCGCCGACGCCTCGGCCGACGACCGCATCTCGCTGCAGGAGTTCGCCACCTACATGGCCACCAGGACCGGCTGACCCGCCCTCAGCGTCCTCAGCGTCCTCGGCGCCCCGCGGGCCGCGAGGACCCCGCGGCGGCCCATTCGCGGCGTCGGGTCTCGGCCAGCGCCACCGCCGCCGCCACCGCGACGTTCAGCGACCCCACCCGCCCGACCTGCGGGATGTAGGCGACGGCGTCGGCCGCCGCCAGCAGCGCGGGGGAGCAGCCGTGGTCCTCGCCGCCGACGGCCAGGCACACGTCGCCCTCCAGCGGCGCCTCGTGCAGCGGCACGGCGTCGCCCGTCAGCTCCAGCGCGACGATCCGGAACCCCGCCGCGTGGGCCGCCAGCGCGGCGTCGGCCGCGGTGCCCGCGTGCTCCCAGGGGACGAGCCGCTCGGTGCCCAGCGCCGTCTTGCGGGCGGCCTGATGGGTGGGGGAGGCGGCGTTGCCGGCCAGCCAGAGCCGTTCCACGCCGAACGCGGCCGCCGTCCGCACGATCGAGCCGACGTTGAACGGCTGGGTCACCGATTCGACGAGCAGCGCGACGCGGGCCTCGGTGCGGCGCCGCCAGCCGCGGTTGAGCCGCTTGACGTCGGTCGGCCGCAGCTGCCTGCGGGCTCCGCCGCCGCCCGGCTCGTGGTCGGTGCCGTCGCCCATCGCTTCCACGTCGGCCGACCGTACCACCCCTGGCGCGTACCGCCGGCGATCATGGGGCGGCGGCGTCCCCCGGCGAGGCCGCGGGCGGGGCGGTACGGGCGGTGACGGCCAGGACGCGGTAGGCCGAACGGGCGGCGATCCGCTCGGTGGGCCATCCTTCGGCGACCAGCCAGCGCTGCAGGGAGTCCGAACCGAGGTGCTTTTGCACGACGAGGTGGGCCATGCCGCCGGGGGCAAGACGGTCCAGCCAGGTGCGCAGCAGGTCGTGTAGGGCGGCCTTGCCGATGCGGATCGGGGGGTTGGACCACAGTGCGGCGAAGCGCAGCGCCGGATCGATCTCCTCCGGCAGGTTGAACTTTACATTGTAAAGGCGGGCGGCTGTGGCGTTCCGCCCAGCCGCCTCCAGCGCACGGCGGTTGACGTCCACCCCGTACACCATCGCGCCGGGCGCCCGGCGCGCCATCGTCAGCGCGATGGGGCCGTACCCGCAGCCGAGGTCGAGCAGGTCGCCGGTGGGCGGGGGAGCGGGGACGGTCTCCAGCAGGATCCTGGTGCCGGGGTCGACGCGGCCGGGGGAGAACATGCCGCGGTCGGTCTCCAGCCGCAGGTGCAGGTCGGGGAGCACGAGGTCGACGACGCCGGGACGGCTGACGGTGTCCGGGCCTGGCGCGAAGTAGTGCTCTCCCACGGGGGCCGAACCTAGCAAACGGCACGCGCGAGCAGACGCCGTACGCGCCCCGTGGTGGGCTCTCAGGCTCTCGGGCTCTCAGCGGGCCTCGGCGGCGAGGCGGATGCCGAGGCCGACGAGGATGACGCCGGAGACCTGTTCGAGCCGGCGGCGCACGTCCGGCCTTTCGATGACGCGCTTGGCCTTGGTGATCATCCAGACGACGCCGAGATACCAGATCGTGTCGATCAGCGCCCAGGTCACCGAGAACAGCACGAGGGTGGCCAAGATCGGGGCGCCGTCGGGGACGAACTGCGGCAGGAACGATACGGCGAACACGCCCGCCTTGGGGTTGGCGGCGTTGGTGACGACGCCGATCCGAAACGATCGCCACAGCGACCCGCCGGGAGGCGCCTGGCCCGCGGCGGCGGGGGAGGCGCCCTTCCTCACCTGCCACAGCGACTTGGCCCCGAAGTAGATCAGGACGCCCGCGCCGATGACGCGCATGGCGTCGTAGGCGACCTGGGAGGCGATCAGCAGCGCGGAGAGCCCGAACGCGGCGGCCAGCCCCCACGCGAGCACGCCGGTCTCGTTGCCGAGGATCGTGGCGGCCCCGGCGCGCCGGCCCGAGCGGGCCGCCTCGCGCATGATCATCACTGTGCTGGGCCCGGGAACCATGGCGACGACGACGGCGGCGCCCACGAAGGCGATCAGGGTGTGCGGCATGGCTTCCTCGGGTCCGCTGGGGGTCTCGTCGGGGGTGGTGGTCGAAGCGGGTTCGGTGACGGGTTCGGCGGGGAGCGTTGGGGCGTTGGGGCGTTGGGGTCAGGCGTCGCCGCCGGGGCCCGCCTCGTCGGCGCTGCCGCTCTCGGAGGGCGAAGGCGACCCCGACCGGGTGCGGGAGGGAGTCGGCGACCGCGGCGAGGGGCTGGGGCTCGGCGCCTGGGTCGACTGCGATGGGGTCGGCGACACCGGACTGGGGGAGGGCGGCGGCGTCGGCTCCATCGGCTGGCAGGCGAACAGCAGCAACAGCGTCAACGCCACGAGGACCAGCAGCGCGGCCACCATCATGATCGTGGTGACGATGCCGCGTTCGCGGCCAGGGTCGCGCCGGGGCCCGAGCGGGGTCAGCGCGGGGTCACGGGAGCCGAGCCAATGGGGCTGGAACAGCGGGCCGCGGCGGCGGGTCGCCGGCCGCGGGCGGCCCTCCAGCAGCACCGCGGCCAGGAACCGCTCGGCTCCGCGCGCGCCCGGCTCGTGCAGCGTCGCCACCCAGGGCGTGGCCCCCGCGGGCTCGGCGCCGACGATCGCCGCGGTGCCCGCGGGCGGGTCGGTGTAGAGCGGCTCGGCGAGGATGGCGGCCCGGAACCGGTCGCGCGCGGCCGCGTCGGCAGCGGCGCCCTGGTTGAGCACGGCCAGGCTGATCTGACGTCCGTGCGGGTCGACGCCGCGGTAGACGATGCCGGCGGGGGTCTCGGCCTGCCGGCCGGTCAGCTGGAACGGTCCCAGGCGGGAGGGGTCCTGGGTGGGCAGCGACCGCGACATGTCTGTCACCCTACAAGCCCCTGCTCACAAGCGTCCGCGCGGATTTTCGGGCGTGCCGCGGCGGGGGCGCCTGATGTCCTAGAGGCGATGTGGCCGGAGCCGGCCCGGGCCTATCGCATATGGTCGAAGGGCAGACCGACCGCCCAGGGGGTTTGATGACCGTCACCGCCCATGACATCGACCAAGCGGCCGCTTTGCTTCAGCAGACAGTGGCCGAGGTGAAGAAGGTCATCGTCGGTCAAGAACACATGGTCGAGCGGATCGTGGTCGCTCTGCTGGCCAAGGGGCACTGCCTGCTCGAAGGCGTGCCGGGCGTGGCCAAGACGCTGGCGGTGGGCACGCTGGCGCGGGTGGTGGGCGGGTCGTTCACCCGGCTGCAGTTCACGCCCGACCTGGTGCCGTCGGACATCGTCGGCACCCGCATCTATCACCCCTCGACCGAGCAGTTCGACGTCGAGCTCGGTCCGATTTTCGCGAATTTCGTGCTCGCCGATGAGATCAACCGGGCGCCCGCCAAGGTGCAGTCGGCGCTGCTGGAGGTCATGGCCGAACGCCAGGTCTCGATCGCGGGGAAGACCTTCGCGCTGCCCAAGCCGTTCGTCGTCATCGCCACCCAGAACCCCATCGAGTCCGAAGGCGTGTACCCGCTGCCCGAGGCGCAGCGCGACCGGTTCTTGATGAAGGTCAACGTGACCTACCCGGGGGCGCACGACGAGCTGCAGATCCTGCGACGGATGAGCGTCGACCCGCCGGTGGCCACCCAGATCCTCGACCCCGACCAGCTGATGATCTTGCAGCGGGCGGCGGAGGAGGTGTCGGTCCACGAGCTCGTGGCCGACTACATCGTCCGGCTCGTCATGGCCACCCGCGACCCCGCCGGGTACCGGGTGGGGGAGCTGCGCGAGGTGATCGACATCGGCGCCAGCCCCCGCGCCACCCTGGGACTGGTCGCCTCGGCCCGCGCGCTGGCGTTGCTGCGCGGCCGCGACTACGTGCTGCCCGAGGACGTACGCGACGTCGCCCGCGAGGTGATGTCCCACCGCATCGTGCTGAGCTTCGACGCGCTGGCCGACGGCGTGGACACCGTGGAGATCGTCGACCAGCTGCTGACGGCCATCCCGCCCCCGCGGGTGGTGTGGAAGAACGAGCCGGTGCCGCCGCTGGCGGGGACCTGATGCCTCGATCGCGACAGCATCACAAGCTGGCGCAGCTCGTGCCGGAACGACAGCTGCGCCGTCTGGAGCTCATCGTGTCCCGCCGGCTGGAAGGGCTGTTGAACGGCGAGCACATCGGGCTGTTGCCGGGGCCGGGCACCGAGCTCGCCGAGGCGAGGGTCTACCAGCCGGGCGAGGACGACGTGCGGCACATGGACTGGGCGGTGACGGCCCGTACCACCACGCCGCACGTGCGGGATCTGATCGCCGACCGCGAGCTCGAGGCGTGGGCGCTGGTCGACCTGTCGGCGAGCATGGACTTCGGCACCGCCGCCATGGAAAAGCGCGATCTGGCCGTCGCGGCGCTGGCCGCGGTGGGGTTCCTCACCGCGCGGCTGGGCGACCGCTTCGGGGCCTACCTCATGCATCAGGGCGCGGTCCGGCGGATCCCCGCGCGGACCGGCAAGGCGGCGCTGTACGCCATGCTCCAGTCGATCCTCGACACCGAGCGCACCACGGTCGTGCCTGGCGCGGCCCGATCCGCGAGAGCGCCCGGAGCGGGCGGCGGCGTCCGCGGGTTCGGCGGGGCCGGGCTGAACGGCCACCGCGACCGCTGGGGCGGCCGGGGCCCCGCGGGATCGGGCGAGGCATGGGGCGACGGCGCCGCGACGCGGGCCCGGCGGGCGCCCGGCCCCGAGCGGCCCGAGCTGGCCGACGCGCTCACCGGGCTGGCCCGCGGGCAGACCAGGCGCGGGCTGCGCGTGATCATCTCTGACTTCATCGACCCCGACGACGGGCACGCGACGGCGCCGCGCTGGGAGCGGCCCATGCGCCGGCTCGCCGCCCGCCACCAGGTCCTCGCGGTCGAGATCGTCGATCCGCGCGAGCTGGAGCTGCCCGACGTGGGGCTGGTGCAGATGGAAGACCCCGAGACCGGCGTCGTACGCGAGATCGTGCTGTCGCGCCGGGTGCAGGCCGCCTACGCGCAGGCCGCCGCCGCACAGCGAGCCCGCATCAGGGACGCGCTGCGCCGGTGCGCGGTGCCGCATCTGGTGTTGCGCACCGACCGTGACTGGGTGAGCGACGTGGCCAGGTTCGCGCTGCGCCAGCGCCGCGTCGCCGGGCGGCCGCAGGGAGTGCGGATATGACGTTCTTGTCGCCCGCCAGGCTCTGGCTGCTGGCGCTGGTGCCGTTGGTGCTGGCGGTCTATGTGTTGTTGCAGCTGCGGCGCAGGCAGTACACGCTGCGGTTCACCAACCTCGACCTGCTGGCTCAGGTCGCGCCGAAGCACCCCGGGTGGCGGCGGCACGTCGCCGCGGTGCTGTTCCTCATCGCGATCATCGTCATGATCGTGGGGTGGGCGCGGCCGGCGTCGTCGGTGAAGGTGCCCCGCGACCGCGCCACGATCATGGTGGCGATCGACGTGTCCTTGTCGATGAAGGCGACCGACGTCCCGCCGACCAGGTTCGACGCGGCCAAGTCGGCGGCCAAGACGTTCATCCAGAACCTTCCGTTGCGGTTCAACGTCGGCGTCGTCGGCTTCGCCGGCAGCGCCAACGTCATCGCGGCGCCGTCGGCCGACCGGGAGGCGGCGATCGCGTCGATCGACCAGTTGCAGCTGGACAAGCGCACCGCGATCGGCGAGGCGGTGTTCACCTCGCTGCAGGCCATCCGCTCCTTCGACGCCACCAATGGCGGGCCGGGCGCCGGTGCGAGCGGCGGCGCGGGGGCGCCGCGGCCGGATCCGCCGCCCGCCCATGTCGTGTTGTTGTCCGATGGCGACAACACGACGGGCCGTTCGGTGCCGGAGGCGATCCAGGGAGCCGTGTCGTCCAAGGTGCCGGTGTCGACGATCGCGTTCGGCACCCCGTACGGCACGGTCGAGATCGACGGCGAGATCACGCCGGTCGATGTGAACAAGGAGGCGCTGCGCACGCTGGCCGAGCAGACCAACGGCAAGGCGTACGAGGCGGCGGACGGCTCGGAGCTGTCGGAGGTCTACCGGCACATCGGCAGCTCGCTGGGGTTCCGCACCGAGCACCGCGAGGTGGCGGCGCGCTTTTCCGGGATCGCCCTGTTGTTCGCGCTGGCCGCCGGCGGCGCGTCGCTGGCATGGTTCGCGCGGCTGCCGTGAGCGGGGACCGGCGGACGCCATCGGCCCCGCGCTAGCGGACTTCTTCGCGCACCCGATAGCGCAGGTGAAGCACCCGGTCGCCCTGGATCACCACGTCAGGATCTTCCAGCAGGTGCTGCGCGTGGACCGACCCGAAGTAGCGCTTGCCGGACCCGAACACGACGGGTACGACATCCATGCGCACCTCGTCGATCAGGCCCGCGGCAAGCACCTGGCCGCCGACGTCGCCGGCGGCGACCTCGACCAGGCGGTCACCCGCAAGCTCCTGCGCCTTGGCCACGGCTGCCTCGACGCCGTCGACGAAGTGAAACGGCGCCTCGGGGTCCCAGCCCTCGGGCATCGGCCGGTGCGACACGACGACCACGTGGTCGATACCGGACGGAGGCTTGCCGCCCCAGCCGTCGGTCAGGTCGAAGACGTGGCGGCCGACGATCGTGACTCCGACCTGGTCCCAGTACGCCCGGGTGTAGTCGTAGGAGGTCTGCGACACCTTCACCGCGCCGCTCTCGTCCAGCGGGACGTCACCGCTGGACAACCAGTCGAACAGCGGTCCGGGCTGGTCGTTGTCGTCCGCGACGAAACCGTCCACCGACACCGAGGCGTACATGACCACCTTGCCCATGGGGCTCTCCTCTGCTTGGGGTGCGCCCATGGTGGCGTGCCGTGAGCTCGCGCTCTTGTAAGAAATCAATCGGCCGGCAGCGGCCAGCCGTCCAGCGCGTGGCCGGGATGTTCGCGCAGGAACCGCCGCCGGGCTTCGACGTATCGGGTCGGCGTGAGCCCGGTGAACGCCCGGAACTCGTGGCCGAAATGGGCCTGGTCGAAGTAGCCCGCGCTGGCGGCGAGGTCGGCCCAGTCGATCGGTCCGGCGGGGTTGATCGCGAACACGGTCGCGGTGAAGCGGTAGGTGCGGGCCAGCCGCTTTGGCGTGACGCCGATGAGCTCCTTGAACCGCTGTGCCAGATGAGTGCTGCTGACACCGGCTGCCACGCTCAGGTCGCCGATCGCCACCACCCCGCCGGCCGCCGTGATGACGCCGCTCGTGTGGCGGACCAGCCCCAGCCCGGCGGTCTCGCACAGCCGTCGCATCAGCTCCTCCTCGAGCAGCGTCAGCATCTCATGCGGTCCGTCCGCCGTGGCCAGCCGGTCTCGTAGCTCAGCAATGGCGGGCCGACCCCAAACCTGCTCTACCGTCACCGGCCGGTCACACAGCTCGGCCGCGGGCATCGGCAGGAACGGCGCCAGCCCCCACGGCTTGAAGTGCACGCCGACGGACCGGGTTCGGAGCGGATAGCCGAACTCCAACGCGCGGGTGGGCATGGTGACCACGCAGCCGTCGGGGTATTCGGCTGTCTCGATGTCGGTGCCGGCGCGGATCCGGAACGGCGCCCCGAGGTTGACGATGAGCAACGCCGCCGGCATCGGCGGCAGCGTCAGCCGGGCGTACGGCGGCGCCCCCTCCAGGTAGTAAAGGTCGTCGATCAGGCCGTCCAGCGGCGGTCGCGGCACTCTGGACACGTACTCCACGCGCACAGTATCGCCGACCCCGCCGACATCGAGGGCGCCGTCGCGGCCCCGTTCGTCATCGACGTTTTCTTCCGGAGCATCGTCGGTTGGCGGGCCGCGCACTCGGTGACGACACGGGTCTTTCGCCGGACGCGTCGAAGATGGATCTGGGCGTGGAATAAACGGCCGGATGATCTGGTTCATCATTCCGCGGTGGAACATTCCGCCGGCCAGATACGAGAACAGCTGCCGCGCAAGAAGGGAGGCCGCCAAAGGACCCGGGGGCGGTTCAATGAAGGTATAGGTCTATCAAGGTAAGTGCAGATAATGGGCGACGCAAACAAGAAGGCGGAAGCTGCCGAGCGCCTCGAGGCTTGGCGGGCTCAAGTTGTCCGAGCGCTAGGCCCGGTTGAAATAAATCCCAGAGATCCAGAACGGTTTGATGCGGATGCCAGCGCTATCCTCTTGGGAAATGTTGCTGTTTCGGTACTGACGGCATCTCCTTGTCAGGGGCGCAGGACGCCAAAGATGATTCGCCAGTACGACCCTGAGGTTCTGCAGCTCGTGCTGCCGACGCGTGGCAACCTCGCCGTCAGCCAAAGTCACACGGATCTTCCGCTCCGCTCGACAGACTTCGCGCTATACGGCACATCGTACCCCTGGGAAATGCACATCGGGGCTAACGTCACTACACTCTCAGGAATCGTGGCAACATTTCCATATAACCTGTTTCCGTTCCCGGTGGAGAAGATCGCACGTCTGTCAGGATTCCCTGCCTATGCGGGAATCGGCGCACTCCTTCGGGATTTCGTGCTGCGGATTGTCGCGAACCCTGCGCAATACAGTCCAGCGGATCTTCCACGCCTGGGAATGACGCTGACGGATCTGCTCGCCACACATATTGCCGGCAGTCTGGATTCCCACACGTACATACCGCTCGAGACTCACCAGCGAGCGGTACTCGTACAGATTTACGCATTCATCGAACGGAACCTTGCCAACTCGAACCTCGACCCAGAAATGATCGCCGCGGCCAACAGCATCTCGGTCCGATCCTTGCATCGATACCTTCGATCCGAAGGGACCACGGTGGCCGCGTGGGTGCGTGAGCAACGTCTTCGCCGTTGTCACCGCGATCTAGTGGACCCGGCCTTGACGGCACGACCAATCAGTGCGATCGCCCGCAGTTGGGGCTTCACTGATCCTGCGCACTTCAGCAGGGCTTTCCGGAGAGCATACGGTCGCACGCCGCAAGAGCATCGAAACAGCAGTAGGATTCCGGCTGAGTAACGTCCCCCGTGAGGTTTGACCCGCGCAGAGAGGGCCCTGCGTAACCCGCACGGGCCCCCTCCCGTAGCGCTGCCTAGCAGAGCACGGTCTTTCCGTATGTGACGAGCGGTGACTGGTAGTTGGCCTTGGTAACCGTCTGGCCGCTGCCCAACCAGAAGCAATCGCTGTCCGGCGCCAAGTCCCAGATCACACGGATGTGATAACCATACGCACAATTGCTGGTCAGTGTAACCACGTTGAAAGTCTTCAGCGTGCGCGAAATGCAGCTCGGGGCGAGGTCTCCCGGTGCGGCGAACGCCGGCGGGGTGGTGACCGCTACTATGCCGACACCAAGGAGCCCTGCGGTGGTGACGGCCAGAGCCTTCCGGAGAATTCTCACGAGGACCTTCTCTTCCTGTCTTGGTTGAACCAGCGCTGTTGCGCGGCCCTCGTAGAGTCTGCGGTTCGACGCCAGGAATGTCCTTGATCTTCAGCGCCACGCTGTTGACACTGCGCGCCATCTCGAGCGCCACTGTTGCCAGTCGCTCGTCATCCGCTGGTACGCGTCAAATGGCCGCGTAATGACGGAAGTGAACAGTTACTTCTCCGCTGACAGGCTTAGCCGACTCGATATAGCATCGTCCGACTACAACGTCGATTTCGCAGAAGCCGGCGATCCGATCAGGATCGTTATCTCGCACACCGCACAAATATCCTCAACAAGCCCGCCTACTGTTGTGGGGTTCGTGACCGGCCGGCTGGAGGGTCCGTCGGATGAGCCCCGGCCGGGGCCGGCCGCATCTGATCACCGACGAGCCAGGCGGATGTGCTCGATGTCGCGGCGGTGCGGGCTGCTGATGATCCGGCCGTGGGCGGCTAAACACTCGCCGAGCGCGGTGGGGGCCCGCCGCGGTGCGGCAGGGTCACCACGTCGTACGCGCGGGACGGTGCCGGAGCAGATGGAGGCGGGCACCCGCAGGATCCCCTCCCGGTCCCCGCGGAGCCGATCCAGATCGATCCTGCCCCGGACGAAGGGGTTCAGCGGCCCGTTGTCGGCACCGGCGCCTGGCGGGCCACCACCGGGGGTTGGCCGGCCCGATTCCGACGCCTGGCCAGGCGGCCGATCGGGGTTGTCCAATAGGACAGCAAAGCTCACCTTATGTGAGGCTTTTCCGTCGCCCGTTTTCCCGGCGGCAGGGTTGACTGCGCAACGATCAGCGGCTAACAATCCAGGGCACGTACGGCATTGTCGAATAATTTCCGTCGATTCTGTCGAACGGCTCACCAGCGGTGCCTTCGATCGGCCAGGTGGAAACGGGGGAGGCGGCAGGCGCGGGCGCCGACCACAGCGAAGTGAACGGAGGCCCCTGGATGACCCCTGGTTCAAACGCCGCCATCTTCGTCGGTGAGTTCATCGGCACCGCGATCTTGTTGCTCATGGGCAACGGCGTCGTCGCCGCGGTGCTGCTGCCCAGGTCCAAGGCGTTCGCGAGCGGATGGATCGTCATCACGTTCGGGTGGGGTTTCGCCGTCTTGGCCGGCGCCTACACCGCCCTCAACCTGTCCGGCGGCCACATCAACCCCGCGGTGACGCTGGGACTGGCGGCGTTCACCGGGGAGGGCTGGGACCAGGTGCCGCTGCGCCTGGTGGCGCAGCTGCTCGGCGGCATCGTCGGCGCGGCGTTGTGCTGGGCCGCCTATGTGGGGCATTTCCGCGCCGCCGAAGAGCCGACGCTCGGGATCTTCTCCACGATCCCCGAGATCCGCAACTACGCGCAGAACTTCGTGACCGAGGTCATCGGCACGTTCGTACTGGTGCTGTTCATCATCGCCACCGGGCCCAGCAAGCTGCCCGCCAACGGCGCCACGTCGGGCGAGCCCATCGCCACCTCCATCGCGGCCTCCGGGACCGGCGTGCTGTTGGTGGCGTTGCTGGTGGTCGGCATCGGCCTGTGCCTGGGCGGGCCCACGGGATACGCCATCAACCCGGCCCGAGACCTCGGGCCACGCATCTCCTACACGCTCCTGCCGATCCCCAACAAGGCCGGCTCGGACTGGGCCTATTCGTGGGTTCCGGTCGCCGGACCGATCGTCGGCGGGCTGCTGGCGGCGCTTGTCGGTAAGGCCGCGCTCTGACGCCGTTTACGACAAATCGCGCTAATCCCGTAATACGGTCAAAGACCTAGCGAGGGGGCAACCGTGACTGAACCGCAACAGCAGTACGTCGCCGCGATCGACCAGGGGACGACCTCGAGCCGCTGCATCATCTTCGACCACGAAGGCCGCATCGTCGCCGACGCGCAGGAGGAGTTCGAACAGATCTTCCCGCGGCCCGGATGGGTCGAGCACGACCCGATGGCCATCTGGGACAGCGTCGTGCACGTCATCGAGGGAGCGCTCGCGAAGGGCGACATCGACCGCTCCCAGCTCGCGGCGGTCGGCATCACCAACCAGCGCGAGACCACCGTGCTGTGGGACGGCACCACCGGCGAACCCGTGCACAACGCGATCGTCTGGCAGGACACCCGCACCGACCAGCTGTGCCACGCGCTGGCCGGAGACGCCGGGCAGTACCGCTTCGCCGAACGCTGCGGGCTGCCGCTGGCGACCTACTTTTCCGGGCCGAAGGCGCGCTGGCTGCTCGACAACGTCGAGGGGCTGCGCGAGCGCGCCGAACGCGGCGACATCAAGTTCGGCACCATCGACACCTGGCTGATCTGGAAGCTCACCGGCGGCCCCGACGGCGGCGTGCACGCCACCGACGTCACCAACGCCAGCAGGACCATGCTGATGAACCTGCGCACCGGGCAGTGGGACGAGTCGATCCTGTCCGCCATGGAGGTGCCGGCGGCGATGCTGCCCGAGATCCGCTCCTCGGCGGAGGCCTACGGCACCTGCCGCGGGGTGCTCGAGGGCGTCCCGGTGGCCTCGGCCCTCGGCGACCAGCAGGCGGCGCTGTTCGGCCAGTGCTGCTATGACATCGGGGACGCCAAGAACACCTACGGGACGGGCAGCTTCCTGCTGCTCAACACCGGAACCGAACCGATCTTCTCCAAGAGCGGGCTGCTCACCACCGCCGGCTACAAGATCGGCGACCAGCCGACCGTGTACGCGCTGGAAGGCGCCATCGCCATCACCGGCGCGCTCGTGCAGTGGGTGCGCGACAACCTGGGCCTGATCTCCTCATCGGGCGAGATCGAGACCCTCGCCGCGACGGTCGACGACAACGGCGGCTGCTACTTCGTGCCGGCGTTCTCCGGCCTGTTCGCACCGTACTGGCGCAGCGACGCCCGCGGCGTGATCGTCGGGTTGACCCGCTACGTCAACAAGGGGCACATCGCCCGCGCGGTGCTGGAGGCGACCTCGTGGCAAAGCCGCGAGATCGTGGACGCGATGAACGCCGACTCCGGAGTGACCCTCAACTCGCTGAAGGTCGACGGCGGCATGACCGCCAACAACCTGCTGATGCAACATCAGGCCGACGTGCTCGGCGTCCCGGTCGTCCGGCCGATGATCGCCGAGACGACCGCACTGGGCGCCGCCTACGCGGCCGGGCTCGCCGTCGGCTACTGGGAAAGCATCGAGGAGCTGCGCGCCCACTGGCACAAGGCCGCCGAATGGGAGCCGCAGATGGACGCGGACACCCGCGAGCGCGGCTTCAGGGAGTGGAAGAAGGCGGTGGAACGCACCTTCGGGTGGGTCAGCCACGACGACTCCTGAGGCGCGCGGGCCGCGCCCGCGGAACGGCCGCGCCCGCCGCCTGTGCCCCGCCCTGGCTCCCGGCCCGCCGCCGGGAGCCAGGGCGGGGTCGTGCGGGTCGTCACGTGATGTCGAAGGTGGCCGGGTCGGGGCCGTAGCGCTTGCCGCAGTCGAGCGCGGCGATGGCGGCGAGGTCGTCGGCGTCGAGCTCGAAGTCGAAGACGTCGATGTTCTCCACGATCCGCGCCGGCGTCACCGACTTGGGGATCACCACGTTGCCCAGCTGCAGATGCCAGCGGATCACCACCTGCGCGGGCGTCTTGCCGTGCTTGGCGGCGATCGGCGCGAGCGCCGGGTCGTCGAGCAGCCCCTTGCCCTGGCCGATCGGCGACCACGCCTCGGTGGCGATGCCGTGCTCGGCGTCGAAGGCCCGCAGCTCGGCCTGGGCGAGGTAGGGGTGCAGCTCGATCTGGTTGACCGCGGGCACCACCTCGAAGGCGTCCATGACCCGGGTGAGGTGTTCGGGCAGGAAGTTGGACGTGCCGATCGCCCGGACCCGGCCCTCGGCGTAGAGCCGCTCGAAGGCCCGCCAGGTGTCGAGGTAGCGGTCCTGGCTCGGCACCGGCCAATGGATCAGGTACAGATCGAGGTAGTCCAGGCCGAGCCGGGCCAGGCTCGCCTCGCAGGCCCGCAGCGTGGAGTCGTAGCCGTGATCGGCGTTCCACAGCTTCGTGGTGACGAACAGCTCCTCGCGCGGGAGGCCGCTGGCCTTCAGCGCCCGGCCGGTGCCCTCCTCGTTGCCGTAGATCCGGGCGGTGTCGATGCTGCGGTAACCGGCTTCGAGCGCGACCGCCACCGCGGGCTCGGTTTCGGCGTCGGGCACCTGGAAGACGCCGAAGCCAAGCTGCGGCATCGAAACATCGTTGTTCAACATGACATGGGGGAGGTTGCTCATGGTTCGCCTACTTTCCCAAACGAGACCCGGTACACCCGCGGCGCGAGCGGGCCACCCTGGGCCCGCCGTGGTCGATGATCGGATAAACCCATGGTGGCGTAGTCAGTGGCCGACGGTGCGCATCGCCTCCGGCGGGTAGCGCTCGCCGGCCACCGACCCGGGCGGCGCGGCCTTCTCCAGGGCGGCCAGGTCGTCGCCGGTCAGCTCGATGCCGACGGCCGCCACGTTCTGCTCCAGGTAGGCGCGGCGCTTGGTGCCGGGGATGGGCACGATGTCCGGGCCCTGCGCCAGCAGCCACGCGAGCGCGAGCTGCGCCGCGGTGACGCCCTTGGCGTCCGCGAGCTCTCGGACGGCGGCGACGAGCGCGAGGTTGCGGTCGAAGTTCTCGCCCTGGAAGCGGGGGTTGGCGCGGCGGAAGTCGCCGGCGTCGAGTTGGCCGGCGTCGGTGATCGCGCCGGTCAGGAACCCGCGGCCGAGCGGGCTGTAGGCGACCAGGCCGATGCCCAGCTCGCGGAACGTCTCCAGCAGCTCGCCTTCGGGGACGCGCGTGAACAGCGAGTACTCGTACTGCCCCGCGGTCACCGGATGCACGGCGTGCGCACGCCGTACCGTGGCCGGCGCCGCTTCGGAGATGCCGAGACGGCGGACCTTGCCGGCGCGCACCAGCTCGGCCAGCGCCCCCCAGGTCTCCTCGATCGGCACCGTCGGGTCCACCCGATGCTGGTAGTACAGGTCGATGTGGTCGACGCCGAGGCGGCGCAGCGAGGCGTCGCACGCCTTCTTGACGTAGTCGGGGCGGCCGTTGATGCCCACGCGGGTGCCGTCGGGGCGACGCTCGTTCCCGAACTTGGTGGCGAGCACCACCTGGTCACGTCGCCCGGCCAGCGCCCGGCCGACCAGTTCCTCGTTGGTGAACGGGCCGTACATGTCGGCGGTGTCGAAGAACGTGATGCCCAGGTCCAGGGCGCGGTGGATGGTGGCGATGGACTCGGTGTCATCGTCGGGCGTGCCGTAGAACTCGCTCATGCCCATGCAGCCGAGCCCGAGCTCGGAGACCTCGAGGTCGTGACCGAGCGTACGTGAACGCATGGAGGTCTGATCCCTTCGGCGGTGGATGTTCGTCCCCAAGCCTCCTGGTTAGAGCGCGCTCGAAGTCAAGCTCCTCCGCCCGGCCGGGAGAGGGGTGCTGAATGACCCGGCAGGGCCGGCGCGGGGGCAGGCGGCGCCACCACCCGGCGGAGGAGGGGCGACCCGCCGGACCGCGAGGTGCCGCCCGAGCGTCGCCGGCGCGGCGGCCACTCAGCACCCTTCCCTTTAGACGTACGGCCCGCCGGCGCTGAGGGATTCGGTGATTCCCGCGTGTTTGCCTCCCGGCGACCATCCCATGATCACTGTGGGGGAACGGGGGAGAGGGGAAGGGCGTGGCGACCAGGCCCGACCCGCCCCCGCGTTTACGATCATGGTCGCCGCTGCCGATCGGGGGGCTGATGGGGGAGCGTCGGGGCCGGCCGTCGAGGGCCGGCCGTTGGGCGGTGCTGGTGGCGTGCGCCGCCATCGCGGCCGTCGCCGTGGTCATCGCTCGCGATCCCGCGCCGCGGCGGCCGGCGGTGTGGCCGGCGACCCCGGCCGCGTCCGCGGCGTCGGCAACGGCAACGGCCGTGCGTTCCTCACCGCCGCCGCGGCGGTCGGCGCTCGTCGTCGGCGGGCGCCGCCAGCCGCCCCGCGTACGGGTGCCCTGGGCGGCGAGCGGGCGCTACTCCGTCGTCCGCGGCACGGCGGCGGCGCCGCGGGGCAGGCGGGGCGTGGTGGTCCGCTACCTGGTGGAGGTGGAGCGGGGCCTGCCGTTCCGCGGCCGTGAGTTCGCCGCTGCGGTGCACCGGATTCTCAACGATCCGCGGGGCTGGGGGAGCGGCGGGCGGATGCGGTTCGCCCGCACCGACCACGAGCCGGTGCGGCTGCGGGTGTCGCTGTCGAGCCCGGCGCTGTCCAGCCGCGGCTGCCTGCCGCTGGACACCGGCGGGCAACTGTCGTGCTGGCATCGCCCGCGGGCGATCATCAACGCGTTGCGGTGGGGAAAGGGGCGCCGCCAGCTACGGCCGGGACCTCGCCTCCTACCGCGAGTACGTCATCAGCCACGAGGTCGGGCACGGCCTCGGCCACGGCCATCAGTCATGTCCCGGCCGGGGCCGGCCGGCGCCGGTCATGGCGCAGCAGACCAAGTCGCTGGGCGGCTGCCGCCGCAACCCGTGGCCGCACCGACGAGACGCACGCACCCGCGGCCGCCCACTTCCCCCCAAACCGGCCTAACTTAACATAATGTACATTATCGACCATCGACGAACGGACCGCGCGGCAAGGACCGTCTGCCGGCGGTGAACACCCGCCACAACCGCGCTGGTGATCACTACAGTCCAGTCTCATGACGACGGTCACAACGCGTACGGTCGACTACCCGGCCGACGGTCTAACGATGATCGGACACCTCGCGCTCCCCGCCGGTGTCGATCGCCGGCCCGCGGTCCTGATCGGGCCTGAGGGGGTGGGGCTCAGCGACGTCGAGCGCCGCCGGGCCGATGCCCTGGCTGACCTGGGATACGTGGCGCTGGCCTTCGACCTCCACGGCGGGCGCTATTTGGGTGACCCCGAGGAGATGCTGGCCCGTTGCATGCCGCTGCTTGCCGACCCCGACCGGCTGCGGGGCATGGGCCACGCGGCGCTTGAGGTGTTGCGTGCCGAACCGCGGGTCGACCCCGACCGGATCGCCGCTATCGGTTACGGCACCGGGGGTGCGGTCGCGCTGGAACTCGGGCGCGACGGCGTCGACCTGCGTGCGATCGGGACAGTCAACGCGGTGACCACGGGCCGACCGGGCGAGGCGGCGCGCATTCGCTGCCCGGTGTGGGCTGGGGTCGGGTCCGAAGACCCGATCATGCCGCCCGCGCAGCGGGACGCGTTCACGGCCGAGATGCAGGCCGCGGGCGTCGATTGGCGCCTCGTGGTCTATGGCGGCGCCTTGCACGCCTTCCACCACCCGCCGGTCGACCATGCCGTGGTTTCCGGCGTCGGCTATCACCCACGGCACGCGCGGCGGGCCTGGCGCGACATCGTCGACCTGCTCGCCGAGTGCCTGCCCGTATCGGAGTGATCGGGTCACAGTCCCGAGCGACAAGCCGATTCAGGGAGACGGGACATCTGGGGCCGGGTGGAAACGGACGCAGCAGTGTCCGGGGCCCGGTTCGAGGCGGGCGGTGACGTCTGTCGCGGCGAGCCCGTCGAGCATGCCGTCGAGGAGGCACAGGTTCATTCCGCACACCAGTTCGGTGTGGCGGCGCGCCAGGCTGTGGAAGGGGCAGTTGCCGAGGACGATCGTGTCCCCTGTCGCGCGTGGCTCGAATCCGAAGGTTTCCAGCGCCCCCATGAGGTCGGTGTGGGCTTGCCCGCCCAGTTCCCGGCCAAGCTGGCGGCCCAGTTCGCGGGCGCGTTGGTCGAGTACGGCGCGGGGTGATTCGCCGGTGCTTTGCGCCTCGTGGACGGTGTCGGCGAGCAGGCGGGCGGCCAGTTCGTAGCGCCGGTCCGGTAGCGAGACCGTGATCTGCTGGGCCGCGCGCCGGTACAGCTTCGACGGGCGCCCGGCGCCGGGGCCGGTGCGGCCGGTGCGCCTTTCGTAGACGACTTCGAGCAGTCCTTCGGCCACCAGTTTGTCGAGGTGGAACGCGACCGTGGGGCGCGGCGCCCGCACCGCGTCGGCGGCCTGGTCTCGGCTCACCGGCGCGGGCTGGCGTACCACGAACTCATACAGACGGCGCCGGGTCGGTTCGTGCAGCGCCGCGACGGCGGAGACGTCCGCCAGCCAGGTTCCCTCGGCCTCGCCCATTCTAAAATTCACTTCCGTTGACTAAATCCGGGACACCTTCTAATGTTAACTCAAGTCATCGATAGAAGGAGAAGTCGTGAAGACTCAGGTGTCCCCCGCCGAGCCGACCAGCCGGGTGCTGTGGTCAGACCCCGCTTACCAGGCGTTTTTCGTTCTGCGGACCGTGTTCACGGTGGCGCCCGTGCTGTTCGGGCTCGACAAGTTCGCCAACCTGCTGGCCGATTGGCCGCAGTACCTCGCCCCGTGGATCGACGGGATCGTGCCGGGCACGGCGCAGCAGGCGATGTACGCCGTGGGGGTGGTGGAGATCGTGGCGGGCCTTGTGGTGGCCGCGGCGCCGCGGTTCGGCGGCCTGCTCGTCGCCGCCTGGCTGGCCGGGATCATCGTCAACCTGCTGACGATTCCCGGCTTCTACGATGTCGCGCTGCGCGACTTCGGTCTGTTCGTCGCCGCTGTGGCGCTCGCCCGGCTGGCGGCGCGGTACGCGCCCGCCCACCGTGGACGGCCGGCATGACCGGGCCGGCGACGCAATGGTCCCGCCCGGCGCCCGCCTCTGAGACCGAGCGGCACCTGCGGGTGGTCCAGGAGCGCCGCGGCGTTGATCTGGACGCGGCGGAACGCGCGGTGGCCGACCTGCTGATCGCCCTCGGGCGGGATCCGGCCGGCGAGCATCTGGCCGACACGCCCAGGCGGGTCGCGCACGCCTATGCCGAGTTGCTGGCGCCGCGCGAGTTCAACTTGACGACCTTTCCCAACGAGGAGGGGTATGACGAGTTGGTCGTCGCGAGGGGTATTCCGGTGCAGTCGCTGTGCGAACATCACCTGCTGCCGTTCCAGGGGGTGGCGCACGTGGGCTACCTGCCCGGCGAGCGCATCCTCGGGCTGTCGAAGGCGGCCCGCGTCGTTGAGCTGTTCGCCCGGGATCTGCAGGTGCAGGAACGGCTGACCAAACAGGTGGCCGACTGGCTGCAGCGGCATCTCGCCCCCAGGGGCGTCGGTGTCGTGATCGAGGCCGAGCACCTGTGCATGTCGCTGCGCGGCGTGCGCGCCACCGGGTCCCGGACGGTGACCTCGGCGTTGCAAGGACTGCTCCGCGACGATGCGCGTTCGCGGGCGGAGTTCTTCGCCGTGGCCGGGGTCAACGGCTAGTCCGTGCCCGGTCAGAACACATTTCCCACGTACGTCTTCAACCGAGTCAACGGAGAGTGATGATGTCGGCACCCGCCACATTTGTGATCGCCGGAGGGGGCCTGGCCGCGGCCAAGGCCGCCGAGGCGCTGCGCGCCGAAGGGTTCGACGGCCGAATCGTCGTGATCGGCGCGGAACCGCACCTGCCCTATGAGCGGCCTCCGCTGTCGAAGGACTATCTGCTGGGCACGTCCGAACGCGACAAGATTTTTGTGCACGACGCGGCCTGGTATCGCGACAACGAGATCGACCTGCGCCGCGGTATCACGGTCACCGGCATCGACCGGGCCGCTCGCGAGGTCAGTCTGTCCGATGGCGCCAAGGTCGGCTACGACAAGCTGCTGCTGGCCACCGGTGCCACCCCGCGCCGCCTGACCGTCCCGGGGCATGACCGCGACACCGTGCTGTACCTGCGGACCGTCGACGACAGTGAGCGTCTGGGCGGAACGCTGGCCGCCGCCAACCGGATCGTCGTCATCGGCGGCGGCTGGATCGGCCTGGAAACGGCGGCCGCGGCGCGCGCCGCCGATGTCGAGGTCACCGTGATCGAGAATCAGCGGCAGCCGCTGTGGGGCACTCTCGGCCCGAAGATCGGTGCGGTCTTCGCGGACCTGCACCGCGATCACGGCGTCGATCTGCGGCTCGGCGCCCGCCTCACCGAGGTCACCGCGACCGGCGTGCGGCTGGAGGACGGCACCCACGTCGACGCCGACGCCGTGGTGGCCGGCATCGGCGCCATTCCCAACACGGACCTGGCCGCCGCGGCCGGACTGGTCGTCGGCAACGGAATCGAGACCGCCGCCGATCTGCGCACCAGTGATCCCGACATCTTCGCCGTGGGAGACGTCGCCGGCGCCTACCACCCCCTGCTGGGAAGGCACATTCGCGTCGAACACTGGGCCAACGCCCTCAACCAGCCCGCCGTCGCGGCTCGCGGCATGCTCGGCCGCCCCGCCGTCTACGACCGGCTGCCCTATTTCTTCACCGACCAGTACGACCTGGGCATGGAATACACCGGCTACGTCCCGCCCGGCCAGAACGACGACGTCGTCGTCCGGGGTGACTTGGCGGGCCGGGAGTTCATCGCGTTCTGGCTGCGGCACCAGGGCGACCACGACACGGTCATCGCCGCGATGAACGTCAACATCTGGGACGTCACCGACCGGCTGGGAGCGCTCATCCAGTCCGAGTCCCCCGTGGATCGCGACAAGCTCGTCGATCCCGCGGTCCCCCTCGATGAGGTGACCCGCTCCTAGCGGTTCCTTCTGATCAACTACGCACTCATATGGTGAGGTGGTGGGCGATGACATCTGGGCGGGCTTGGCCGACCACTTCGCCGATGAGGCGTACGCCTCGGTGAAGGGGCGCGTGCGCACCTATGTGATGCACCGGCAGTTGCTGGAGCATTTGCCGGCGCCGCCGGCGCCTGTGCTCGATGTCGGCGGCGGGGCGGGGCATCAGTCGTTTCCGCTGGCGCAGGCCGGCTATGAGGTGACGTTGCTCGACCCGTCGCCCGCGATGCTGGACAAGGCCGCGCAGCGACTTCGGGGGCTGCCCGGTGAGGTCCGGCGGCGGGTGACGCTGGTGGAGGCCGACGGCGAGAACGCCGACGAGGCGGTGAGCGGCCGGCGCTTCGCCGCCGTGTTGTGTCACGGCGTGCTCGGGTACCTGGAGCGGCCGGAGCCGTTGGTCGATCAATTGTGCCGGTGCGCCGCCGCCGGCGGCATCGTCTCGATCATGGCGGGCAACGCCGCGGCGAGCGCGGTGCGCCCGGCCCTGGAACGGCGGTGGGAGGACGCGTTGGCGTCGTTCGACGCCAGGAGCGAGATCGGGGTGCTGGGGATGCCGGCTCGAGCCGACACGGTGGAGGAGCTCGGCGGTCTCCTGCGAGACCGCGGCGTGGAGCCGCGGCGCTGGTACGGGGTGTGGCTGTTCGTCGACTGGCTCGATTTCGCCGGGGCCGCGGTGGATCCCAGCGATTCAGAGCAGCTGGCGGCGGCGGCCGCGGTCGAGCTCGAGGCGAGCCGGCGGGACCCCTACCGCCGGCTCAGCCGCATCTTTCATCTCGTGGGTCGCAAGGGCTCGAGCTGACGGCCGGCTCCCCCGGCCTCAAGGAAGGCAAGTTTCGGTTGACAATTTATGGATTGTCAACCGAAACTTGCGTCATGGCGCTTCCGGATTTGGACGACCTCATCGCCGAAGTGGACCGGACCTGCGACGCGGCGGGCAACGCTCACGGCGGGGAGCCGGACCAGCCCAACTGGCCGGCGTTGCTCGCGGTGGCGGCGCGGCTGGCCGGTGAACTCCAGGCCCTCGCCGACGACCTGGTCGAGGACTACGTCGAGCACTGCAGGATGCACGGCCACAGCTGGACCGAAATCGGGTCGGTCCTGGGGGTCACGAGGCAGGCGGCCCAGCAGCGCTTCCTGGCACCGCACAGGCGCTACTCGCCCGAGGAGTTCACCGAGGAGCTCCGCCAGGCGATGACACGGGTGAAGCAGGTCGCCGTCCGGCACCGCAACAACTACATCGGCACCGAGCACCTGCTGTGGGGTCTCATCGGCGACGATAACGACGCCACCCGCCTCCTGGAGGCCCTCCACGTTTCCGTCGGCGACCTGCGCCGCACGCTGGAGGCCCGGTTGAGCATGGGAGCGTCGCAGGCCGCGGAACGGATCGCGTTCACCCCCTACTCCCGCAAGGCGATGGCGATCGCCGAGGAGGCGGCGGCTCGGCAGGGCTCCGCGGGCATTGGCTGCGACCACCTGCTCGCCGGATTGGTCGGCGTCGGCCGCGGCGTCGCCGCCGCCGTCCTGAACGAAGCCGGTGTTGACCGCAGGGCGCTCGACGGCTTCCCGCGGCGGCCCTGACCCCCAGGCCGCGGGAAGCCGTGGCGGCGCTCCCCCGCCTCCCCCGCCTCGCCCGGCCGGCCGGTGCGGCGCGGATCGGGTTCGCCGAGCCGGGGAATCTTGTGAGTATGGAGGGGCGTTCGGAGGCGCCGGTGCCGGGCGGTGGCATGGGCGAGCACGATCGCGCGCGTGCGCGCGTTGTCGCCGTCTATCGCCGCAGCGCCCCTCGTTACGACCTCACCGCCGAGCTCTACTACCTGCTCGGGGTGCGGCAGCGGACGCTGCGCCGCCGGGCCGTCGAGGCGCTGCGACTGCGTCCCGGCGACACCGTGGCCGAGGTCGGGTGCGGCACCGGGTTGAACTTCCCGCTCCTTCAGGCGGCGATCGGTCCCGGCGGCCGGATCGTCGGCGTCGATCTGACCGACGCGATGGTGGCGCGGGCCCGGCGCCGGGTGGACGCTCACGGTTGGCGCAACGTGACCGTGGTCCAGGGCGATGCCGCGCGGTTCCGGTTTCCCGCGGGGGTGAACGCGATCTTGTCGACGTTCGCCCTGTCGCTGGTGCCCGAGTGCGCCGAGGTCATCGCGCACGGGTGCGCGGCGCTGGCTCCGGGCGGCCGGTGGGCGGTGCTGGACACCAACCTGCCGTCGGGTCCGCCGCGCTGGCTGGCGCGGGCTTTGGTGCGGCCGTTCGCCGGGACGGATGAGTGGATCGCGCGCCGCCCGTGGGAGGCGATTCACGGCGCCATGCGGGCCGGTTTGGCCGAGTTCTCGGTGACCGATGTGTATCTCGGCTGTCTGTTCCTCGCCGTGGGGGTCAAGGAGCCGGCCCGGCGTGGGGCGGCGGCCGGGTACTGACGAAGGTCAGGGTCGGGCGGTGCCGATCGGGCGCTGAGCCGGGGCCCCCCGGATTCCTACGGTCGTTGGTGTTCAGCCGGAAACGGCCACCACTGCCGACACGGATTCGGGGACGCATGACTGAGACGATCGTGGACGCCGTCCGGGACTTGATGGGCTCCCCGTGGGTCTATGGGGCGCTGTTCGCGTTGGCGTTGATCGACGGGTTCTTTCCCGTGGTGCCGAGCGAGAGCCTGGTGATCACCGCGGGGGTGTTCGCGGCCGGGGGCGAGCCGAACCTGGTGCTGGTGATGGCGGTCGCCGCGGCCGGCGCGTTCGCCGGTGATCATGTTTCCTTTCTCGCGGGCCGGACCGCCGGCGGGCGGTTGGCGGGGGGTGCCAGGGGGCGGCGGCGTCGGGCGTTCGCGTGGGCACGGCGGGTGCTGGGCGGGCGCGGCGGGCTGATCTTGGTGGTGGCCAGGTACGTCCCGGGCGGGCGGACTGCGGTCACGGTGACGATGGGCGCGGTGGGTTATCCGGGGCGCGCGTTCGCCGGCTTCGACGCGCTGGCGGCGGTGAGCTGGGCGATCTACTCGGCGTCCGTCGGCTATGTGGGCGGGATGGCCTTCGAGGAGGAGCCGCTGAAGGGGCTGCTGGCCGGTCTAGGGCTGGCGGTCTTCGTGTCGGGGTTGGCGGAGGTGGCCCGGTACGCGCGGGGGCGGCGCCGGGGGCGGCCGCCGGTCCCCCGGGGTGAGCGCGACGCGCTCGCCGGCCCGCTCTGCCGTTGATCAGTCGTTTGTTCAGTCGTTGTTCAGTTGGTCTGTTCGACCAGTCCGGCCTCGTAGGCGATGATCGCCGCCTGCACGCGGTTGCGTACGTCGAGCCGGGTCAAGATGGTGCTCACGTAGGCCTTGACGGTGCCTTCGACCAGGTGCAGGCGGCGGGCGATCTCGGCGTTGGACAGGCCGGCGCCGAGCAGGGCGAGCACGTCGCGTTCGCGTGGGGTGAGCGCGTCGACCTGGTCGCGGGCGGTCGCGGCACGCGACATGCGTCCGGGGCCGAGCTCGTCGATGACTCGTTTGGCGACCTTCGGCGACAGGTAGGCGGCGCCGCCGGCCACGGCCCGTACGCCGGTGAGCAGCTCTTCGGGGTCGCCGGACTTGAGCAGGAAGCCGCTGGCGCCGTCGCCGAGCGCCTGGGCGATGTAGGTGTCCTCGGAGAAGGTGGTCAAGATGAGCACGGCGATGCCGGGGACGGCGCGCAGGATCTCGCCGGTCGCCGCGAGCCCG
The DNA here is from genome assembly GCA_035765195.1 of Streptosporangiaceae bacterium. Taxonomy (GTDB): domain Bacteria; phylum Actinomycetota; class Actinomycetes; order Streptosporangiales; family Streptosporangiaceae; genus CALAED01. Next base: position 202,017 of record DASTYC010000040.1, on the reverse strand, counting down.
TCGAGCCGGGGCATCCTGATGTCGAGCAGCGCGACGTCGGGGCGGTGCCGGCGGGCCAGCTCGATCGCCTCCCGTCCGTCCGCGGCTTCGGCGACGACCTCGATGCGGGGGTCGGCGGCCAGGATCGCGCGGACGCCGGCGCGGATCATGCCCTCGTCGTCGGCCAGCAGCACCCGTATCACCGCGTGTTCTCCGTCCTGGTCGTGGTGGAGATGGCGTCCTTGGCGACGAGCCGGTCGCCGGCGAAGCACAGCCGGTACACGGTGCCCAGGGCGAGCAGGTTGGCGTCGGGCCGGTAGTAGCGGCAGGTGGCGCCCGCGGGGATGGGCGGGTCGCCGCGCGCCGCTCCCCCGAGCAGCTCCTCTTTGGGCAGCACGGCTTCCACTTGCGCGCGGTCTTGGCCGATCCGCAGGCGTTGGTACTGGTCGGGTGCGAGCACGGAGTTGGCCGTCATGTACACGTAGTAGCCGGCCATCACGGCGCCCAGGCAGGCGATCAGGCCGGCGGTCGTCGCGACCGCGGCGATGAGGCCGCGCCGTACGCGCTGCTGGGCCCGGGCCAGCTGGTCGGCGGACTCGGTACGGCCGGGGCCGGCGGCCGGGTGGTCGTCGGGTGCGGCCGCGGCGGCGGTGTGGGGCAGCCGGGCGCGCACCTCGAAGCCGCCCGCGTCCGTCGCCCCGGCGCGCAGCGTCCCGCCGGCCAGCCGTACCCGTTCGCGCAGCCCGGTGAGACCGTATCTGCCCTGGCCGTTGGCCTGGGGGTCGCCCGGGTCGTCGCGGCGGCCGTTGCCCGGCGGCGGCTCGGGCGAGGGAGCGGGCGCGGGCGGCGGCTGGTTGGTGACGGTGACCACGGTCTCGGTGTCGTGGTGTGCCAGCTCGACGGTGACCGCGGCGCCCGGTGCGTGCTTGGCGGCGTTGGTCAGCGACTCTTGCACCACCCGGTAGACGGCGCGGTCGACCATGGGGGCGAGTTGCCCGGCCGCGCCGGTGCGGCGCACCTCGATCCGCATGCCGGAGGCGGCTGCGCGGTGGGCGAGGTCGGTGACGCTCTCCCCCACCGGCTCGGTCGGAGCCGGCTCGCCGTCGACCCGCAGCACCCCGATGATCTCCCGGAGCCGGTCGATGGCGTCGGCGGCGCTGGCGCGCAGCTCGCGGGCGGCCTTGCGGTGGTGGTCGGCGAGGTCGGGTGCCACCTGCAGGGCGCCGGCGCGCAGGGCGATGAGCGACAGCTCGTGCCCCAGCGAGTCGTGCATGTCCTGGGCGATCCGGGCGCGTTCGCGCAGTCTGGTCTGTTCGGCCAGGATGTGCTGTTCGCGTTCGAGTCGCTCGGCGCGTTCCCAGCCGGCGTGGACGAGCTCTTGGTATTGCCGCCAGTAGCGGCCGACCAGCCAGGGCAGCACGCCGAGCAGCACCAGCCACAGGGCCAGCGCGAACCAGGCCATGACGTCGAACCCGCCGATGAGGACGATGGGCGATCCGACGGCGAAGGTCGCGGCGAACGCCCACAGCGCGGGCCTGACGCGGTCCATCCGGCGGCCCGCGAGGTAGCTCAGCACCGGCAGCCCGAAGCTGAAGAAGCCGTGCAGCTCCCCGACGGCGACCGGAGCGATCAGCGCGCCGCCGAGCAGCAGCGCGGCGAGCGGGTAGCGGCGGCCGGCCGCGACCGCGCCGCCGAGCACCACGAGCCCCACGGCCTGCGCCCATAGGGAGTTGCCCGTGGGCCCCCCGGCGAACGTCCCCGCCAAGACCGGAAGGGACAGCAGCGCCCACAGCACGACGTCCTTGACGGTGACGGTGGTGCGCCGGGGCGGGGTGTTCACCGGATCGACGCTACCGGCGACCGCTGTGCGCGAGTACTGCCGAAGGTGAGGGGTGGGCGCTGTCGAACGACCCGAACGGCCTGAACGGCCGGACGGCCGGGGCGTCTCGCCGGGGTAGGGTCGCGGCATGTCCGTCGGTCGGGTTCCCGCACAGTCCGTCCCCGGTTCGCCGCTGCGGCAGCGGTTGCGTGCCGCCTTGCTCGCGGCGATGAGGTCACGTGATCGGCTCACGGTCGGCGTTATGCGTTCGGCGCTCGCGGCGATCGACAACGCCGAGGCGGTCGAGGTGCCGGCCGCGGCCGGGGAGGCCAAGGCCATCGAGCACAGCCCCGTCGGCGTGGGCGCCGCCGAGTTGGAGCGGCGTGCGCTGACCGAGGCCGACGTGGAGCGGATCGTGCGGGCCGAGGCGGCGGCGCGCGAGGCCGCCGCACGTGACTATGACGCGGCGGGGGCGCCGGAGCGGGCCGAGTCGCTGCGGGCCGAGGCCCGGGTGCTGCTGGAGCATGTGGACGGCGTGCCGGGCGAGGGCGAGGCCGCCGGCTGACCGCTCGGTCCCCCCTGGTCCCCGGCCGAACGTGCCGAGGTTTGCCGATGCGGCCCGCGTCGTCCGGCCCGCGCGGGATGGCACCGACCGGCTTCGCGAGGAGTGTCGGTGCCGGGATCGTCCGCGCTTCATCCGGGGCCGGACGCGCGCCCGGGCGCATCGGCGGCCACCTGGGCCAGCGCGGCGTGGTGGTGGTAGTCGCGGGAGGCCAGGATGAGCCCGTCGCGGACGCGCAGGACCTGTATGTTCGCCGTGGTGAACGTGCGGCCGGTGCTGGTGACCCGCCCGTCGTAGACGTACTCGCCGATGATCACTTCAGGGTCCGGGGTCTCGTAGACGACGATGTCGCGCGCCCGCAGCTCGAAAGGCCCCTTCGCGGCGCCGGCGAAGTGGCGCCGGATCGCCTCACGTCCCTCCAGCCGCGATGGCTCCGGCAGCGCGTAAGGGTGCTCGACCACCGCGTCCTCGGCGTACAGGCCGGGCAGGTCGTCCCAGGCGTTGGCGGTGATGCCGGTGATCAGGCGCTCGAACACCTCGCGCGGGCGGGCTGGACCGGCCATGCGCACCCCTTAGGTCGGCGGTGCCCCTAGAATCGGAGTGATCACTCCGGATGTCAATGCGGCCGGCGGGGCGCGACGGGAGATCTGTGATGGCGAAAGCGGCCGCGGGCGGTGCGGGTGCGGCGGGCGGTCGGCCGCTGCGTGCCGACGCGCGGCGCAACCGGGTCCGGGTGCTCGACGCCGCCGAGGCCGCCTTCGCGGCCAAGGGGGCCGCGGCGTCCACCGAGGAGATCGCCCGCGCCGCGGGCGTGGGGGTCGGCACAGTCTTCCGGCACTTCCCCACCAAGAAGGACCTGCTCATGGCGATCATGGAGGCGCGGTTGGAGCGGGTCTGCGCGCTGGCCGACGCCCTCGTCGACGAGGGCGATCCGGCCACCGGGTTCTTCACGTTCTTCGGCTGGATGGTCGAGCAGGCGGCCGCGAAGCGGACCGTGATGGACCTGGTGGATCAGGAGGGCATCGCCCTGGAGCGGGCCGAGCCGACCCAAGCGTTGCGGCGGGCGGTCGGCGCGCTGCTCGACGGGGCCCGGCGGGCCGGCACCGTACGCCCCGACGCGGCGCTTCCGGAGGTCTTGGCGCTGCTCACGGGCACCTGTCAGGCCGCCATGCGCGCCGGGTGGGACGCGAGGCTGCGCGAGCGCACCCTCACGATCATCTTCGACGGGCTCCGCCCGGCGGGCGCCCGCTGACGCGCCGAGCCGAGCCCTCGGCGGCCCGTCGCCGGCATGGCGGGGGCCGGACGGTGGCTGGGGCGTCAAGAGCCGCGGCGTACGGCGCCGACCACCATGCCGACGAGGCCGACGATGACGAAGACGCTCAGCGCGGCCCACATGGCGTCGGCGGTGGCCCCGACCAACCCGGCGGAGCTGAGGACGAGCTTGACCGGCAGGTCGACGGCCGCGGCGGCGATCGCGGGGGCGATGGCGAATCGCCAGGGGTGGCGGTGCGCCCAGTCGCGGGCCCGGTCGCGGTCCTTGCCGAGCAGCGCGCCGACCGATCCGATGAGGAGGAAGACGATCAGGCCGGAGGCGATCGGCCCGGCCACCGTCAGGTGCCCGCCGAGCAGTTCGGCGCCCAGTTGGACGCCGCCGATGACGGCGCCGCCCGCGGCGGCGAGCCCCCAGGGGCCCTGCGACGCGGCCGCCGTCGCGATCCACAGCGACTCCTGGCGGCTCGGTACTTCAGGTGTATACGACATATCTCAAGCGTGCGAGGGGCGGGCGTCGAGCGCCATCGGGGTTTCCCCCGGTCTTCCCCCTGATCGTGACGCCTGCCCTCAGGGTCCCCTTCGAGCTGGCCGCGTGAGCCGTTGTGTGGCCGCTGGTCACGGGGGCTTGCGCTGGCATTCAGCGGCATGCTCCCCTGGTACCGAACCGGATCGCATGGGCGATCCAAGAGAGCCCCTGAAGCTCGGACCAGGCAGGTCGGGACCTCCGGCCCGAAAGCCTTTCAAGTGCAAGTTGCTTGGAGGGCTCCTCCGTGTCCTACACGCACCACCCCTTTGACTACCGCGTCGCCGATATCGCGCCAATCGACCCCAAGATGGTCGGGCTCTGGAACCCGAAGGCCCTACAGGCCAAGCGCGAGGGAGCTGGGCTTAGTCAGCAGGGGCTGGCACTCAAGACGGGTCTCAGCCGCGCCACCATCATTGGTTACGAGCGCGCCCCACGCCGGACGCCAGGGTCGGGCATTCCCTCGCTCGAACGGGCCGCGCTGCTGGCACTCGCACTGGAATGTCGGATCGAGGACTTCCTAACGCTCCCCGAGGGCGAGGGGTCGGCCGATGCCCAGTGACCGCGACCACGCCGACGACCTGGAGCTGACCACCGCCAACGACCCCGACCGAGCCCGCCGACTCGCGCGGCTCCTGTTCGAGCTCGGCTCCGCCGACCAACCGAGGGAGGCGGCCTGAATGCCCGAGCTACCCACCCCCCTGTCCGACGAGGTCAACCAGCACAGAAACGACCGGCATGACGAGGAGTGCGGCGGCGACCTAGTTGGCTACGTCTGCGCCTGCGAGCGGGCAAGCTACCTGACGTGCGTGGACTGCACCTTCGGGACGTTGATGGCTTCACCCGATGACGACCCGCGCGAACACTTCAAGGAAGAGTGGGCGCTGACCGCCGTCGTGTCCGACGAGTGGACCTTGCTCGTACCCAATCCCGACCCGGACCCCGAGCGGACCCGCCGACAACTGACAATCCTGCTCGGCGACTCCAAGGCCACGGAGGTCGCCGACAAAGCAGCGGCACTGAGGAACACAGAGGTGGTGACCCTCGCGAGCCGTAATGAGCCGTGTCCCTGCGGCTCGGGCATGAAATACAAACGCTGCCACGGGCACCCCCAACGAAGGGGAGGCGCGTGACGGCCTGGGGAACCCCCGAGAAACCCTACGGCTGGATGACCAGCGAAGAGTTCGACGCGCTGCTCGATCAGCCGCTGCCGGAGTGTCTGCGGCTCGACGACGAGCCCAAGCTTCAGCGCGCCGTGGGGAAGGTGCGAGCCTCCGACCCCGTGGAGCGGATGCAGGCGCTGGCCGTGAACATCGCCAAGGCTGGTGGCTTGGACGGCCACATCGTCCAAGCGCTGCGCGAGGACCCGGCCGTGCGGCGCCTCAAGAGGGAGCAAGGGGAGGACTCGTACCAGGCCGAGGTGAATTTCCTGCTCCACCGGGTCCACGTCACGCTGAACGCCGAGTTCCGCGAATCGCGGGAGACATTCAAGTCAGACGCCTACATCCGTGGAACCTCCGAATACCGCGAGCAGGTGACCCGCCTGCAAGCGCGCAGGCTGGCCGAACGCGACTTCCAGGATCACCTGGACCAACTGGAAGGGGACGTCGAGGAGTTCGAGACGATCGATCTAGCGGAGGTCGAGCCCGAGGATAGCCCAGGAATGGACCCGACCGGGACGGCCTACGACAAGGGCAAGGTGTGGATCGCCGGTGAACCTGGGGGCGGCAAGACCCTGAAGGTTCGCTGGCTGCTGTTGGTGGCCCACGTCCGCGAGGCCGGGCGAACCGTTGCCATTTACGAATGCGAGATGGGACCGCGCAACACCAGGGCGATGTTGGAGGCTCTCGGCGCGACGCCAGAGGAGATCAGCAAGTTCAAGTACTACCAGTATCTGGGCGGAGGGGTCGCGGACCTCACCCGCCACGGCAAGACCATCGCCCGGAAGATGCAGCGCGACGGCGCCTCGGTGCTGATGTACGACGCCGTGGCTCCGCTGATGATGGAGGCCGGACTAGACGAGGACAAGGCCGGTCAGGTCCGGCGGTTCATCAACCGATCGGCCGATCCGATCGTCGAGCAGGGCGGCCTGGTCTATTTCATCGACCACACCGGCAACAACTCCGAGACCGGCCACCGCCCACGAGGCAGCAGCGACAAGAAGGCCGGAACCGACATGCTGATCACCCTCAGCGTGCCGAAGGGGAAGTCGTTCGCCAAGGGACACAGCGGCGAGTTCGTGCTGACGGTCCGAAAGGACCGGTACGGCGAGGTCGGCGAGGGCTTTAAACGCCGCGTCCGGGTCGAGTGCGGCGACGACGGGTCGATCAGACTCCGGCCGGGCAACTGGACCGCGCCGATCTCCGACGACGACAAGGAGAAGCTGAGCGCGGGCTCGACCCTCGGCGCCGCTCTGATGCAGTTGCGAGAGCGAGGACCGCTCAACAAGCAAGACCTCGAACGGCTGACCGGCATCAAGGCGAAGACGCTGTACACGTCGCTGTACCACTCGGCAAACAGCGACAAGCCCAAAGTCCGGCAGCTGGACGGCGGGCTATGGGAGGCGCTGTGAATACTCCCCGTAGCGGTTCGGTAGAGCCCCGTAATCGGCGGTTCGGTCGTGGTTCGGTCCATGTCGCCGCACCCCCTCTGACCGGCCATGGAGCGGTTCGGTTCGGTGGTTCGGTGGGCCGAACCGCAGTGGTTCGGTTCGCTCGCCCCCCCACGGAGTGGGGGCGAACCGAACTGCCGAACTCCCGGAGGAGGAGCCCGTGGCGATGAGGTTGCCGGAGGGCGGAGGAGTGGTCACCCCAAGCGAGGCGTGGCTGATCGTGCAGACGATGCGCCCGCTGGCTCGGCGCGGAGCCTTCGACCGGATGAACGTAACCCAGCGGGACGAGCTGCTGACCATGCTCGACTGCCTGGAGGAGATCAGCGACCGAGCCCGGATGAAAACGGCGAAATCGCGGACGCGGGCCGCCGTGCTTCGCTCGAAGGAGCCAGGCCGGATCGGTGTCCCCGAGGCGGCCGAGGTGCTGGGCGTCGGCCGGGTGTGGATGGGCAAGCGAGCGCGGCGCGGCGAGTTCGACGCCGTGAAGGTCGACGGCAAGTGGCACCTCAGCCGGGCGCAGGTGCTGGACGAGGCCGACCGGCGACGCGAGGAGGAGTGAAGTGCCAAACCAACTTCACGGGTTCGTGACCAGTAACGCGTTCGAGGTGCTGCCGCCGGTCGCGCGGACCGTCGCTCCCGACACGCACGAGTACCAGACCTCCGGCCATCGGTTCCTGACGCTGGTGGTGGACGTGACGGCCATCACGGCGACCCCGGGAATCACCGTGTCCGTGCTTGGGGTGGACCGGGCGTCCGGCAAGACCTGGACCGTGTTGACCGGCGCGCAGCTGGTGGCCGTCACGGGCGCGACGCCTCAGACCCTCAGGGTAGGACCTGGGCTGGTCGCGTCGGCGAACGCGGTCGCGAACGAGGTGCTGCCCTCCACCTTCCGCATCTCGGTAGCCCATGCGGACGCCGACTCGATCACCTACAGCGTCGGCGCGTTGGTGGTCTGATGGCCAGGGCGACGGATGAGGGCAAGGGCCGCGTGACGGCCGTGTTCGCGACGCTGGGGGTGGTGGATCGCCACGGCGACCTGACGCCGCGCGGCGCATTCGGGCGGCAGGTGGCGATCCTTGGCCAGCACAACCACGCGACTCACAGCCCGGGGTTCATTCCGCTGGGCAAGGCGTTCGTGTACGAGGACGGCGACCAGGCCAGGGCGGATCTGCGCTTCAACCTCAAGGTGCAGGCCGCCCGCGACACCTACGAGGCGATTCGGTTCGACCTTGCCGACCCGCCACCCCTCATTCAGTACAGCTACGGGTTCGACACCCTGGACCACGACTTCGCACACGTCGATGACCGGCGGGTGCGGGTGCTAAAGCGGCTGCGGGTGTTCGAGGTCTCCCCCGTGCTGCTCGGCGCTGGCATCGGAACCCGCACCCTGTACGCCAAAGATCTCGACGTCGCCCAGGCCGCCGAGTGGCTGGCCGACCCGCTGGAGCGAGAGCTGGCCGGGCTGCGCACCGAGATGTTGGCCGCCGAGACCCCGAAGTCAGCCGGAGCCGACGACGACGAACGCGCCCTGTTGATCGAGGCCGCCGCCCTGGTCGGCCTGAACCCTCACCGACGCAAGATCGAGCGGAAAGGCTGCCCCGAATGCCGAACGTAACCAACTACGAGCGCCGAGCGGAGCTCTCCGAGGCCTCCGGAAACGTCTCGGAGCCCGCACCCCCACCCGAATACCCACCCGGGGCTCCCACGTCCTCGGAGACGTCACGAGAGGCCACGGAGACACCAGCGGAGCCCGCCGCACCTGCTCAGGCCGCCCGAGCGGCGTTCCGACAGGCACGGGAGGGGTGGCTGGCGGGTCATCGCGAGCTGGAGGCTGCCCGGCAGACCTGGCACGAGGCCCAGGCGAACGTTTGGGCCATCCAAGGTCGCGAGCCCGAGGCCGGTCAAGCCAAGCAGGCCCTGGAGCGGGTCCGCGAGCTGGAGGCCGCCGAACACCAGCTGACCGGCCGCGTCAACGCCGCACGCAGGGCCGCGATCGAGGCAGGCGTGCCGCCCGAGGAGCTCCAGTGAAAGGCGACGAGTCCACCGGCTACCTGGAGCGGGTCACCGAGGCGGCCGAGCTGAGGGCGATGGCCGACGAGTTCGAGGTTATGGCCGACCGGCTGCGCCAGCTGGCCGACCAGTTCCGCGCGGAGGCCGACCAGGCCGAGGAGAACCATGCGAACCCCGAGTGAGAACAAGCAGCTACGGAGTAGCGGCGAAACCAAGGTCGAGAACTGCCCGCACCTGCCGTACGGGGCGTGTGGGCAATGCGTCAGGCAGCGGGCGGTCGCGCGCGGCTGGGGCGACAAGGTCCACACCGGGTTCACCACTGCCGAGCTGGCCGAGCTGGGGGCCGCGTCGGTGCTGGTCTCGCCGGTCCCGCAGTTCGAGCCGACCCGCACGCAGCGCAAGGTCAACGAGCGGTTCGCCGACAAGATCGCCGAGGCCGAGGCGAAGGTAGACGTGGCGCTGGTCGCCTGGACCGAGGCCCAACGGACCATGATCGAGGCGCACCAGGCGCTGGTCGGGCTACGCGGCGACCGCCAGCAATACCGGCTGAGGTCGGACGGGTTCTACGAGCCGTTGCCCGAGCTGCTGCTTGAGCGCAGGCGGCTGGAGGCCGAGCACGCCGACGCCGTGAAGGCCGAGGCGGTGGCGTGCGAGCGGCTCCAGCTGGCCAGGGCCGACCTCGGCCGGATCGAGCGCCAGCGAGACCGCGCACTGATCGACGCCGAGACCTCCCAGCAGGAGTAACGAGCCACCCCCCAAAGTCCAGGGTCCTCCTTAGCTCCCCTGGCCCGGTGGTGGTCGGATTCGGGACCGGCCGTGAAGCCACCGGAGCGGACCCCCGAGCCTGTCGTGGGAGCGGGTTCGGGGGTCTCGCTGTAACGCAACGTTGAGAACGGCCGGCGGCTACTCGTCGTGATCGGCCGGAAAGATTGAACGAAGGCGGCCGTCACTGTCCGAAACCAGGCCCCGAATGGCCTCCCATCACGCGCCGTGAAGGGCCGCGCCGACCCCGCAAAGCGCATTACTAAAACGACCTCTGACCGGGTCACGGGAATGTTTCGGCGACCTCGGGGGGTATCCGAGTGGGGGTCTGGCCCTCCTGAACGTTCCGGGATACCTCCGAGAGCTTCCGAGACCTATTTCCCGCGCCGCTGGGGGGATACCCCCGGCCATTTTGTTAAATCCTCGAAAAGCGAGGCCCTGCGGGGTCGCCGCTGCCTGCCGCCGGTTTCGCGGAGTTACCCCCCCTTTGGGTCCCCCCACCCCCCTGTTACGGGGCGTGACTGCCTGCCGGTTTCCCGCCGTGACCGCCTGCGGCGACCTCGCCACCAACCGGGACCCGCGCGGGAAAAGACGCGGAAACGAACGCCGCGTGGAAAGCGGGAAAAACGGCACCGGGAAAGGCGCGGAAAGCGCACTAACCGAGAAGAAACGCGGCACTTACCGCCGTGCCTTGCGGCCTAACCGCACGGACAAATTGTTGGAAAATAATTGCCACTGGTTGACTGGGAACCAGCACCGGGGGGCGTTCCCGGGCCGCAGGAAAGGGGACAGGAAAGTGAGCGGAAAAGGCACGGAAAAGGCGCCGGAGTGGCCCCTCGTGGGCAGCCGGGTCGTCGACCCGCAGGACGCGACAGGCACCGCCCGCGCGGTGTGGTCCACGACCGACCGGCACGGCGACCTGGCCGCCTGGTGGGTCGCCGTCGAGTACGACGCAGGGCAGGAGCCCGAGTGGGCGGCCGACGCCGACCTGGACGACGACACGGCGAAGGTGCAAGCCGACCTGGGCCTGGAGCCGGGCACCTGGCTGGCCTGGCCGGTGGGCGACCTGAAGCCCGAGGGCGACGACGACCCCGACAGCGGACGCCCCGGCACCTGGCTGTGCGCGGTGTGTGGCTGGGAAGGCGAAGCGGCCGACCTCGAAGACGCTGAGTGGCAGCACGCGTACGGACCTTACGCGGCCGAGCCGCGCCACCCGTTCCGCGACGCGGACGCCGAGGACGGTGCGCGGTGACCGCGCGTCGGCTGTGGCCTGTGCTGGCCGGTGGCCTGACCGCCGTCGTCTGCTCGGTCGGCCAGCTGCCCTTCGCGTCGGCTGCCGGGCGACCCGCCACCGACCCGCCGTCTGCGACCTCGTGCTGGGACGCTCAGCCGCGCAGCTCGACACCCGACGTCACCGACTACGAGTGGCGCTGCCAGCGGAGTTGAACGCGCGGGGTGGTGGCCAGCGTCCGCTCAGCTGGCCGCCGCCCGGTCCGTTCAAACCAAACCCACGAAAGGGAGGCCGCGAAATGGCCACGAACACCACCCCCACCAAGCCCGTCACGCGCGACTGCTCGTGCTCCAACGGCTGCCCGGCTCAGACCAAGCGGCTGTTCGCCCCGGGTCACGACGCCCGGATGGTCGGCCGTCTGCGCAACGAGGTCGTTGCCGGGACGCTGACCCCAGCCGACGCGATCGCCGAGGCCGTCAAGCGCAGCGACGGGTCAGAGCTGCTGGTCGCCAAGGTCCGCAGGTCGGTCGAGCTGGCCACCACCAAGCAGGCCGCCAAGGCGGATGCCCAGCCGAAGGTCGCGCCCACGGGCAAGGTCGCCCAGGCCAAGGGCCGCGCTCCCAAGCCCGCGACCAAGGCCGCTCAGCCCGCCAAGCGCACCCCCCGCACCCGCAAGCCGCGAGCGGTCGCCAACCCGTGACCCCAAGCCACACCCGCCGCGAGGGACGGTCAGCCGACCAGGCGCCGTCCCTCGCGGCGTGCTCGAAGGAGGCCCACGAAGTGAAGCCCGACCAGCCTGCCCGCGCTCAGTTTGGCGGGTGCGGCTCGATCGTCCTTGCCGTCGCGACGCTGGTGGCCCTGCTGGTGCTGCTCGTCAAGCTCGGTATCGCTCAGGAAAGCGGGTGGTGACCGTGCTGCACACCGTCGCGCCCGACTACGTCACCCTTGACCCGCGCGAGGTCGCCGCGCTCACGGCGGTGGCCATCGGCCTGACCGAACAGGCAGCGGGTCACGCCTACGACATCAGCCCGCGCACGCTGCGCCGTGCCAAAGAGACCGCCGTCCGCAAGCTCGGCGCGTACAACATCACGCACGCGGTCGCCTTGGCGACGGCCCGTGGACACATCGACCCCGTCCACCTCCTCAACCGAACGTTGCCGCCCTGCGACTTCGTGGCCGGGAGGTGGTGGCTCAGGCCGTGACCTGTGACGCAAATCACAAAACGGCGTCGTTATCCGCTCGTAATAAAGCCGCATCCCGCTGATCAGGGCCGGACCCGGACGAAACCGCCGCCTTTATCTGCCGGTAACCAAACGCCCCAGGTCAGCCCGGCAACCGGGTCGAGCAAACCCGCCAAACGCCAGGTAAACCGGACCGCACAACCCGACTCCCACGAAAGGAAACCCCGATGCCCGAACCCACTCCCCTCGAACTGACCTTGAAACTCAGAGCCGAGCACGAAGCGGGAACGCTGGACCCTGACAACCTGCAAACCCGCAGGGAACTTCACCGCCTGGGGGCGGCGATGCTGTCTGACTGTTCGTCCTGGGATGCCCCACTCCTGGGACCGGAGGATGTGTCGTTCAAGGACGCCTATCAGGCCGCGATGGACATCATCGTGATTCCCCCCGAACTCGAAGAGGCAATTGAACGAGCCGGAGGCCGCGAACGCGTAAGGGCGATGCTGCTGGACGCGATATCACCGGAGGCCACGGGAGCCCCTCCGAAAGGCTCGCAGGCCGCACCCGGCACTCAGGCCGCACCCACCCACGAGAGACGTTCCGAGACCCCTCCGGAGACCGGGGAGAGGCCATCGTGAGGCACGGCAGGCACAGCCGCCGCTCAGCCGGTGGCCTCGCGGAGCGGAAGTTTCCCACCAGGCCAGTTCCCGACAGGGAACAGGATTACGCTCAGCTCACCACCCTTACACAGACCCGGACGGGACAAACCGATATTGGAGGTCGGGACGTGGACATATTCCCGAGAGCGACCGACGCTAAGAGCATGGACGACCGAAGAGCCGTACTCACCAAAGCCCTGAGGATGGCAGGCGTTGCCCTGGCCATGCCGCTGCTCGGTGCGGCGACCCCGTACGTGCGGCTGGAAGGCGAGCAGGGCACCACCGCAGACGAGAAGGACCGTTTCACTCGCGAAGTGGAGGCGATCAACTTCCACCTGCTGATGCAGCCCGCGATCCAGACTCAGCCCGCGTTGCTGGCGCTGTGGGCCAACCTCGACCAGTTCCACCGGTCGGCCCGAGTGGACGTGTACGCGCTCAAGGCCAAGACCGCCATCTTGGCGGGTGCGAACGCGATCACGCTGACCGACCCGACCAGCGGTCGGCGTTGGTTCCAGCTCGCCCACAGCTACGCCCGGCTGGGCGACGCCCCGAGCCTGATCGAACTGGCGCACGCCAGAGCCGCGAACGCCGAGCTGTACTGGGACAGCAAGGGTACGAAGGAGGCCAACATCAACGCGGCCCTTGCCGCCAGACGCGCCAGCTCCACCCAGATGGAAGGCATGGCCCAAGGAATGCTTGCCCGGATCGCCGGACGACAGGGCCGAGCTCAAGCCGCGTTGCGCCACGCCGAGCAGGCCGTAGCGTTCGCGACCGACGCAGGCGAGTCGCCCCGGCTGGACCTGTGGAGCGCGCCAATCGCGCACGGCACGGCGGCCTGTGCCCTGGCCACCTTCCCCGAGTTGGCGCAGCAGGCGGAGCGGCACGCTCAGGCGTCATTGCAGGGCTACCCGGCCGAAGCCACCCACCGACGCACTCAGGCCCGGTTCGACATCGCGCGAGTGCGGATCAACGCCGAGCAGCTCGACGGCGCGGCCGACACCATCATGACGGCGATCAGGCAGCTACCCGTTGAGCACCTAGAGCCGAACCTGATGGCCGAGGTGCACGAGCTGTACGACCTGGCCGAGCAGCGACACCCCAGGACCCGCGCGATGCGGCCGGTCCGAGAGTGGCTCGAAGCGCTGCCGAACTGAAGCCTCAACCCGCCGGACCCAGCAAAGCGGCCCGTCCCCCTCAAAGCAGCTGAGGGGGGCGGGCTCTCGTCACAATAGGGAGATTTCAAAGGTGAGGACCGACGAACCACACAACGGATTCCGCGCGGCGGTCTATTGCCGGGTCTCGACCGAGGAGCAGGCCGCCGAGGGTACGACCTCGATCGAGGAGCAGGAGCGCAGGTGCCGCGAGTTCGCCGAGCGCAAGGGCTGGACGGTCGTCAAGGTTTACAAGGACGAAGGCGTCAGCGGGACCAAGCGGGAACGGCCCGAGTGGAACCGGCTGATGGCCGACGCTCAGGCGAGCACGTTCGGCGTGGTGGTCGTGCTGAACTGGAAGCGCTTCGCCCGGAGTGCGCGCAACGGCCTTAACGTGTCGTACGCGCTGGAGGAGCTCGGCGTGTCGCTCGGCGTGGTCGAGTTCGACGTGGACACCACCACCAAGGAGGGGCGGCTCTGGCGAACTCAGATGCTGGGGTTCGCCGAGTATGACCGCGACATGATCGTCGAGCAGGGCGCGTTGGGCCAGCGGGCCAAGGTCAGGCGGGGTGGCTGGTCGGGCGGAGGTCCCGGCTACGGCTACAAGGTCGAAGGCAGCGGCCGGAGCGCGCGGCTGGTGCTGGACGAGGCCGAGGCCGCGATGGTGCGGCTGGTCACCTCCTGGATCGTGGACGAAGGGCTGCGCAGGCCGTCAGCGGCCGTCCGACTCAACCAGCAGGGTTATCGCCAGCGCAACGGCAACCCCTGGCATCCGGACACCCTGCGGGACGTGCTGGCCAATTCCAGCCTCAAGGGCGAGGTGGTGTGGGGTGGCTCGCGTCGGGCCAGCGGCGACTGGGGCGAGCCGATCGTGGTCAAGCTCGAACAGGCGGTGCTCACGCCCGAGCGCTGGGCCGCGTTGCAGGAGGCGACCCGTTCGGAGGGTCGGCCGCGCTTGGGCCAACGACGGTCGTACCCGCTCGGCAACAAGCGCATGCTGTCGCCGTGCGGCGAGACCTACGGCGGGTTCACCCGAGCACGCACCGAGACCCGGATCTACCAGTGCCGCAACCATCGGTGGACGGCCAGCGGCGAACCGCGTTGCGCGTGCCTGCTGCTGCGCGCCGACGAGCTGGAGACCCGGGTGTGGTCCGAGCTTGCCGACCTGCTGGGCGAGCCGGAACGGCTGACGGCGCTGGTGGCCACGTACCTTGGCGACCCGCCCGACGTGGACCGGCCGGACCACCTCACCGAGCTTGCCAACGTCCGGCGGGAGGCCGCCAAGCTGGAGGCCGCGCTCGTCACCACCGTCACCGACTACGCCAAGGCCGGGCTGCCCGCCGACGCCGTGCGAGCGGCTGTTGATGCGATCGAGGCGGACCTTGCCGACCTGCGCGAGCGCGAACGGACGCTGGTAACCGCGCGGGCTCAGCTGGCCGACCACAGCCAGCGAGCCGAGGCGGCCGAGCGGGTCGCGGAGCAGATGCGACGCGGGCTGGCCGCCGCCGCTGACGACCTGGCCGCGCAGACCGAGATCCTGCGGCTGCTGGCCGTGCGGGTCGCGGTGCTGGAGCCGACCAAGCAGCCGCGCGTGCGCGTGCGGGGGGAATTTCCGATCGAGCACCGCACGGAGGGGAAGACTCCGACTGGCCCCTGAGGTTGTCCCTACCCCGGCTGAGCACCGCCCGCGGGTCTTCATGGCCGAACGCCCACGACATAGGATTTAGTTGAGAATTTGAGTAAATGCCGTTCAGGGGCGCGGCAGGCGAGGAGCGTACGGCGTGGAGATCAAGGAACTCGGGCACATCGTCCTGTACGTACGCGACATCGAGCGGTCGGTCCGCTTCTACCGCGATGTGCTGGGGTGGCGGCAGATCCTGCCCGGCGCCGAGGAGCGG
The DNA here is from genome assembly GCA_035765195.1 of Streptosporangiaceae bacterium. Taxonomy (GTDB): domain Bacteria; phylum Actinomycetota; class Actinomycetes; order Streptosporangiales; family Streptosporangiaceae; genus CALAED01. The sequence continues at coordinate 186,359 of DASTYC010000040.1, read as the reverse complement.
ACGGAGCGGCGATCGCCTGTCGCGGCGTTCTCCGCGCCGTCCGGGCGCACCCACCACGAGCTGCTGCTGATCGAGGTCGGGCCGGACGCCGCGGCGCAGCCGGAAGGCCGGCGGGTCGGCCTCTATCATTTCGGCCTGAAGGTCGGCGACAGCGACGAGGAGCTGCGCGAGGCGCTGGCCAAGGTGGAGCGGGCCGGCGCACCCATCTTGGGCGCCAGCGACCACACCGTCACCCACAGCCTCTACATCGCCGACCCCGACGGCAACGAGATCGAGCTGTACATCGACGTTCCGGGCGTCGACTGGCGCGCCGACCCGACGCTGATCGGGGCGCCGATCAAGCCGCTGCGCCTGTGACACGCACCACCACCCCTGCCCCACGTGAACGACGACGACGAGGATGGGCCGATGCGCGACAACCCGCGGGACCTGCCGGCTGAGCTGCCCGTACCGGTCGACGACGGCGCGGCGGACCACCTGCCGGGACGGGAGATGCCCGGCATCGAGCTGGCCTCCACCCAGGGCGGGGTGATGCGGGTCGATCGCGTGCCGCGGGGATTGTCACGGCTGGTGCTGTACGCCTACCCGCGTACGGGCCGGCCGGGCGAGCCGCTGCCCGACGGCTGGGACGAGATCCCGGGAGCGCGCGGCTGCACGCCCGAATCGTGCGGGTTCCGCGATCACTCCGCCGACCTGGGCGCGGCCGGCGCGGCGGTGGCCGGGGTGTCCACCCAGGACACCGGCTATCAACGGGAGGCGGCGGAGCGGCTGGGCCTGCCGTTCCCGTTGCTGTCGGACGCCGACCTGCGGCTGACCGCCGCGCTCGGCCTGCCGACGTTCGAGGCGGCGGGGATGACGCTGCTGCGGCGGCTCACTTTGGTGATCGCGGACGGCGCCGTCGAGCACGTCTTCTACCCGGTCTTCCCGCCGGATCGGCACGCGGCCGAGGTGCTGGCGTGGCTGCGGGCGCACCCGCGCTGACGCCGCCGGGACGGCGGCGGGACGCGGATCACACGCCGCCCATGTCGACCATGTCGACGACCTCGGCGATGGAGCCGACGACCTTGGAGGGCCGGTAGGAGTACCGGTCGATGTCGGCCTCCTTGGTGATGCCGGTGAGCACCAAGATCGTGTAGAGGCCGGCCTCCATGCCGGCGACGATGTCGGTGTCCATCCGGTCGCCGATCATCGCCGTGGTCTCGCTGTGGCCCTCGACGGTGTTCAGCGCGGTGCGCATCATCAGCGGGTTGGGCTTGCCGATGAAGTACGGCTCGACCCGCGTCGCCTTGGTGATCATGGCGGCGACGGCGCCGCAGGCGGGCAGCGAGCCCTCATGTGACGGGCCGACCGCGTCCGGGTTGGTCGCGATGAACCGGGCGCCGTTTTCGATCAGCCGGATGGCCTGCGTGATCTGGGAGAAGCTGTAGGTGCGGGTCTCGCCGAGCACCACATAGTCGGGGTTGAGGTCGGTGAGCACATAGCCGATCTCGTGGAGCGCGGTGGTCAGACCGGCCTCCCCGATCACATACGCCGACCCTTCCGGCCGCTGGTCGGCGAGGAACTGGGCGGTGGCCAGCGCGGAGGTCCAGATCGCCTCGATCGGCACGCGCAGCCCCGCCGCGCGCAGCCGGGCGGCGAGGTCGCGCGGGGTGTAGATCGAGTTGTTGGTCAGCACGAGGAACCGTTTGCCGGAGGCGGTGAGGCGGCCGATGAACTCCTCGGCGCCGGGCACCGGCCGGCCCTCGTGGACCAAGACGCCGTCCATGTCGGACAACCAGCACTCGAGCGGCTTACGATCACCCATGGGCACTATTGTCCCCTGCCGCGCCCGGTGCCCGGTCCGCCGCGATGAGGAGGGGACGATCCGGACAGCCCCACGTGGCCGTCAGCCAGGACCAGCGCGAAGCCGTCCGGACCGTATTCTCCCTGTCGCCTGCGCAGGGCGACGCCTGGTGATACGCGATCACGTCCTGGGGGGTTCAACGCCGCTTCCCGATATGGAAATGTTCGCCGCGCGGTTTAGCCTGAGCGCACGGGGGTGCCCCCCACCCGTGGAGGGACGGTGACCTTCGGTGAGCACCGAAGCGGCACGGCTGTCGTGGGCACAGGTGTGCGCACGGCGGCTGGAGCGGCACGCGCTGGCCACCCCGACGACCGCCGCCGGGCCCGCCGACATCGCCTCGGTGGTGTGCGGCGCGCACGCCCAGGTGCTGTCGGCGGCCGAGGTGTCGATCGCGTTGCGGATCGCCGGTGCCACCCGCGCCGACGTCCGCCGTGCCTTGTGGGAGGAGCGCAGCCTGATCAAGACGTACGGGCCGCGCGGCACGGTGCATCTGCTCGCGGCCCGAGACCTTCCGCTGTGGACCGGCGCGCTGGCCGCCGTGCCGCGCCCGCCGAGTCCCTTCCCTGAGCACGCGCGGCTGACGCCCGAGCAGACCGAGCAGGTCGTCGACGCGATCGCCGACGCGCTGGACGGCGCCGAGCTGACCGTCGACGAGCTCACCGACGCGGTCGTCGAGCGCGCCGGCCCGTGGGCCGGCGACCGGGTCATGCCGGCGTTTCAGCAGATGTGGCCGCGCTGGCGGCAGGCCACCACCATCGCGGCGCACCGCGGCGTGCTGTGCTTCGGGCCCAACCGGGGCCGCAAGGTCACCTACACCAATCCGCGTCGCCGGCTGCCCGGGTTCTCCCCCGCCGCCGCGGACACCGCGGTCCTCGAGCTGCTGCGGCGTTACCTATACGCGTTCGGTCCGGCCGCCCCGGAGTATTTCGCGCAGTGGCTGGCGGCGCCGCTGCGGTGGGCCGCGGGCCTGTTCGACGCCCTCGGCGACGAGTTGCGGCCGGTGGAGCTCGGCGACACACTCGCCTGGCAGGCGGCGGGCGAGACCGACCCCGCCGAGGAGCCGGCCGGGGTGCGGCTGCTGCCCTACTTCGACGCCTACATCGTGGGCTGTCATCCTCGTGGGCTGCTGTTTCCGGGGCCTGCCACCGAGCGCGCGCGTGTCCCGTCCGGTCAGGCCGGCAACTTCCCCGTGCTGCTCGTCGACGGCACGGTCGCGGGGGTCTGGCACCAGCGCGGCACCGGCCGCCGGATCGAGGTCACCGTCGAGCCCCTCACCCCGCTCTCCGCGTCCCGCCGCCGCGCCCTCGACCTCGAGGTCGAGCGGCTCGGCGTGATCATGGGCGGCTCCCCCACCTTGACCATCGGCCCCGTGACCGTCGGCGCCCACGCCTGACCCACCGCGTTGCCCTGCCGGTCGACCCTGCCGCAGACGGCGTCGCGGCCATGCAGCGGATTCACGGCGGGGACGGCAGGCGAAGCCGGTCGACGGCCTCGCGGCGGCGCCGGTCGGGACGCCGGTCATAGCGTGCGGTGGTCGCCGGCGACACGTGCCCCACAAGATGCTGGGCGGTGGCCAGGTCGACGCCGGCGTCCAGCAGGTCGCCGATGAAGGTGCGCCGGAAGTCGTGCGGAGTGTGGCCGAGCGCTCCCGCCGCGGCGAGCCGACGCGCGACGATGGCGGCGATCGCCTGCCCGGTCGGGTGCGCGAGCTCGGTCCGGCCCGCCACGGTGCGCCGGCCGCAGCGGCCGCCCTTGTTGATGGGCGGGAACAGCGCGCCCGGCGTACGGCCGCGCACCGTGATCCAGTCGTCGAGCCGGGCGGCGGCCTGCGGCGTCACATACACGGTGCGCTGCTTGTCGCCCTTGCCGCGAACCCGCAGGGATCGCTCGGCCGGGTCGTAGTCGGCGAGGGCCAGGGCGGCGATCTCGGCGCGGCGGGCGCCCGTCGTGTAGAGGACGGCCAGCAGCGCGCCGTCGCGGCGGCCTGCCGGTGAGGTGTCGGCGGCGCAGCCGGCCAGCGCCGCGCCGAGCGCCTCGGCGGGGACGTGGTGGCCGCGCGGCAGCCGGACGGCCTCGACCGAGCGCAGGTCGGCCGCCCGCTCGTAGTCGTCGGCGCTCATCAGGCCGAGCCGCCAGCACTCGCGCAGCACCCGGCGCAGCGCGACCAGGTGCTTGTTGACCGTGGCGGGCGAGGGCGGCGGGCCGCCCGCGGCGGCGCCTTCGCGCAGCAGGGTGCGGATCCGCACGGTGTGCTCGTAGCGCAGCTGCCACCACGGCCGGCCGGCGCCCGTGGTGGCGGCCGGATGCACCAGCCGGGCGATCCGGTCCAGGCAGCCGCGCATCGTCCGCCGCGAGTGGGCGCTGTCGAGCGTGTCGAGATAGACCCGATAGGGGCAGCGCTCGGGGTCATAGGACGCGGGCGGGCCGGCCCGCCAGACATCGAGGATCGAGCCGGGCGCGAGCGTCGTACGAGGGACCAGCACGCCCCGACTCTAGCGCGGATAGCTTGCGAGAAGTGTTGTTCTCGCTGGTTATCTCGACACGTTTTCTGGACCATATTGATTTCCAGAAATAGAAAACAGAAATAGCTAGGATGCCGGCGTGACCACCTCCGACGACACCGCCGCACCTGACGACTCCCAGATCTCCCCCGACTCCCCCGACGGCCGGCCGTGCCGCTACTGCGGGCGGCCGCTGGCCGCCAAGGCGGGGCGGGGCCGGCCGCGGGAGTACTGCCCCGACGGTGACTGCCAGACCCGCGCCAAACGCGACCGCGAGCTGCGGCGCTCCCGGCCGGGCCTGGAGGGCGCGCTCGCCAAGGCCGAGGACCTGTATGAGCGGATGGAACAAGGTCTCGCCGCGGCGATCGCGCCGCTGGCCGCGGCACTGGACAGCGAGCTGTCCCCGCGCGGCGTCGAGGCCCGGATCACCGCGGCGCGGGCCGAGGCGCAGACCCAGGTGGCGGCCGCGCTGGCGGAACGAGCCGAGGCGAGCGACCGGGCCGTACGGGCGGAGCGGGAGGCCCGCGACGCGCGAGAGCGGGCCGCGGCCGCGCTGGACCGGGCGCGCGACGCCGAACGTGACCGCGCCGAGGCACTCGCGGCCGCCGAGGCGGCCCGGGCGCAGACCGCACAGATCGAGGCACGGGCCCGCCAAGCGGAACAGGTCGTGCGAACGGAGGCGGCGCGGGCCATCGAGGAGTCACGGGCCGAGGCGGCACGCCTGGTCGAGGAGGCGCGCGGCGCGCTCGCCGCGGCCGAGGCACAGGCAGCCGCGGCGGCCGAGGAGGCCGCCGCCGCACGCCAGACCGCGGCGGAGGCCGGGCGGACGGCGGCCGCTGCCGCACGGGAAGCGGAGCGGGCCCGCGCCGAGGCGGCCGACGCCCGGACGGCGGCCACCCAGGCAGATCGGGCCCGCGCGGCCGCGGAGGCCCGGGCGGAGGCGGCGGCCGAGGCGCGCCGCCAGTCCGACCTGCGGGCCGAGACGGCCGAGACCGCCCGGACCACGGCCATCGCCGCCCGCGACGTCGCCGCCGCCGATGCCGAGCGGGCCCGCGCCGAGGCGGCCGCGGCCCTCGACGCGGCCGACGCACTGCGCGGCGAGCTCGCGGAAACGCGGCTGGCGCTGCGTTCGGAGCAGGCGCGGGCGGCCGCGCTCGAACGCGAGCGGGACGCCGCCCGCGCCGACGCCGACGCCCAGCGCGAACGCGCGGTCACCGCCGAGCTGCGCGCCGCCAGGCTCGACGAGCGCCCGCGCGACGGCCGCGCCGAGACGCCGGCGGGCTGACCGTTCCGCCGCGGTTCGATGCCGCGACGGCCCACAGGAGAGCCGTTACTGACGATGTGCCGCGGCGGCGCTCAGGTGTCCCAGCGTTCGGCGAGCTCGCTCCAGGTGGGCGGCGGCCCCGGCAGCGGCGTCTCCCCCGGCCGGCGCACGGCGTCGAGATACAGCGCCAGATACCGGTGCCGCAGCCGGTTGGTGCGGCGCTTGTCGCCGAGGTGGATGCCGGCCAGCTGCTCGAGGATCAGGCCGATGTCGTTGACGTCGAGGTCGGGGCGGACGACACCGGCCGTCCGGAGGCGCGCGAAGATCTGTTCGTTGAGTTCCTGGGCGGTCGCCGCGTCGCGGTAGAGGTCTTCGGTCGGGGTGAACGTGCCGGCCAGCCGCCGGGTCAGCGAGGTGCTGTCGGCGTCCACGAGCGTCCGCATGAAGCGCGCGAACGCCTCCCATGGATCGCCGTCGTCGGCGAGCATCGCCTCCGCCGCGGCGATGTAGCGGCGGAGCCCGTCCGAGCACAGCCTGCGCAGCAGCTCTTCCTTGCTGGGGTAGCGGCGATACAGCGCGCTGATGCCGACCCCCGCCCGCTCGGCCACGGCGGCGATCGGCGCGGTCGGGTCGGCGACGAACACCGCCCGGGCCGCGTCCACGATGAGCCGGTCGTTGCGCGCGGCCTGCGCCTTCCGCCCGCTCATCGGGGCGGTGGTCGATCCGTCCATACCGTCAACCTAGCATCGGAACGAATCGTTCCGTTCTAGGGCGGACCGGCGTCGAGCTGGGCGATCAGCCGCCTTGGCGCCACGGCACGGTAGGCGTCTTCGACCAGTTCGGCGACCTCGGCCCAGTCCACTTCGACGTCCAGCCGCACACCGAGCCAGCCGCGGTGGCCGACGTAGGGAGGCACGAAGAACCGCTCGGGCGCCGCGGCGACGAGCGCCTCCTGGGCGCCGGGCGGAGCCGCGCACCAAAACCCGAGCCGGTCGTCATGGTGATGGTCGGCGTACATCACGAAGGTCTTCTTGCCCCGTACGAACCACGTCGGCTCCCCGTGGCTGAGCCGCTCGGTGGTCTCCGGCAGGGCCAGGCACAGCGTCCGCAGCCGCTCCACCGGTTCGTCTTGGTCCGTCATGCCAGCCGATTGTGCCCGAACCCGGCGGCGCTACGATCGGCGGACGTGACCGCCTATCTCGATCGGCTGTTCTCCTTGCACGGCCGCGTCGCCGTCGTCACCGGAGGCAGCTCCGGCATCGGCCGCGGCATCGCCCTGGCGCTCGGCGGCGCCGGCGCGGCGGTGGTCGTCGTCGCCCGCCGCGAACCGGAGCTCGCCGAGACGGCGGCGGAGCTGGTCGACCGCGGCGGCCGAGCCGCCTACGTGTGCGCCGATCTCGGTGACCGTGCGGCCGTGGCGCGGGCGGCCGAGGCGGCGGCCGAGCCGTTCGGCGAGCCGGACATCCTGGTGACCTCGGCCGGGCTCAACCTGCGTCCGCCGCTGGCCGAGCTGTCGGTCGAACACTGGGACCAGACGATGGCGGTCAACCTGGACGCGCCGTTTCTGCTCGGGCAGCGGTACGGGCCCGCGATGGCCGGACGCGGCTGGGGCCGCATCATCCATGTCGGCTCCCAGCAGGCGTTCCGCGCGTTCAACAACAGCGGCGGGTACGGCGCGTCGAAGGCCGGCGTCGTCGCGCTGGCGCGATCGCAGGCCGAGGCGTGGTCGGGACGCGGGGTGTGCTGTAACGCGCTCATCCCCGGGTTCGTGATCACTCCGCTGACGGCCGCGGTGGCGGCCGACCCCCAGATGGTCGAAGCGCTGGCCGCCCGGACCATGGTCGGCCGCAACGGGCTGCCGGACGACTTCGCGGGCGCGGCGGTGTTCCTGGCCTCCCCCGCGGCCGCGTACGTGACCGGTCAGGCCGTCTTCGTCGACGGCGGGTTCTCCGCTCGCTGAGCGCGGCCGGTCACTACCACAGGCCGGTCAGCTCGAGCGCCTCCTCGGGCGTTCGGGCCCGCCACAGGCCGGGCAGCGGCCGGCCCGCGGCGTCGCGGATCTGCCAGCCGCCGAGCTGGACGACGGGGACCCGTCCGCCGCGCATGGCGAACGCGAGCTCGGACAGGGTGCCCCACGACCCGCCGATCACGATGACGGCGTCGCCGGAGTTGACGATGACGGCGTTGCGCGCCTGCCCGAGGCCGGTGGGGATCACGATGGACAGGTGCGGGCCGGCGTGCTCGCGGTCGCCGCCGGACAAGATGCCCACCACCGTGCCGCCGGCGGAGCGGGCTCCCTCGGCCGTCGCCGCCATGACCCCGCCGTACCCGCCGCACACCACCACGGCCTCCCGCGAGGCGAGCAGCCGCCCGGTCTCGAACGCGAGCCCGCGCAGCTCCTCGCCGCACTCGTGCGGTCCGCAGACCGCCACTTGGATCGTCATGCACCCATCCAAGACCCCAGGCGCCCCCCGGCGCTCGACCGGCTCACCGCCGCCACCGCGATCGCAGCAGGGCCCACAGGCGCGTCCACAGCGGCCGGGGGCGCCGGGGGGCGAGGGTGAGCGGATGTTCCTCGACGTCGTAGCGGCGGATGTAGGCGCTCGCGAAGGCCTGCACGCTGGCGGCGGCAGGCACCGCGAGCAGCGCGCCCACCGGCCCCAAGATCGCGGCGCCGGCGAGCACCGTGCCGAACGCCACCGCCGGGTGCATGTCGAGCGTCTTGGCGGTGATCCGCGGCTGGAGCAGGTAGTTCTCCAGCTGCTGGTAGGCGACGATGAACACGACCATCCACAGCGCGGTGGCCGGGCTGACCGCGAGCGCCACCAAGACCGGCACCGCGCCCGCCAGGTAGGTGCCGACGGCCGGGATGAACTGCGAGACCACCCCGACCCACAACGCCAAGGTCAGCGCGTTGGGCACGCCGAGCGCCCGCATCGCGATGTAGTGCGCGATGGCGGAGATCAGTGCCAGCAGCGCCCGGGAATAGATGTAGCCGCCGGTCTTGTCGATCGCGATCTCCCAGGCCCGGAGGACGTCGCGCTGGCGGTGCGGCGGCAACAGCGCGCACACCCCGCGCCGGATCTTGGGCCCGTCCGCGGACAGGTAGAACGTGAACAGCACCACGCCGAGCGCCTGGAACACCACGCCCAGCGCGGTGGCGCCGAGACCCAGCGCGTTGCCGGCCAGGCCGGACAGATGCCGGCCGAGTTGATCCATGAGGCTGGGCAGCCGGTTGAAGATGGTGCGCTGCGACAGATGGGTGTGGAACGTGGAGTTGACCCACCGGATGAGCGAGTCGACGTAGTGGGGGAACTCGTTGACGATGGTGCTGGTCTGGCCGGCCAGCAGCGATCCGAGCGCGCCGGCGAAGCCCACGGTGAGCAGCCCGAGAAGCACGAACATCAGCCCGGTCGCGGTGCCGCGCCGCCAGCCGCGGGCGGCGAGCCGGTTGACCGCCGGCTCGATGGCCAGCGCCACGAACAGCGCGACGGTCACCAGCACCAGCAGGCCGCGCAGCCGCCCGAGCAGCCACAGCCCGCCGGCGAACACCACCACGGTGGCCGCCGCGAGCACGAACGCCCGCAACAGCCACGGCGGCATCTGCTGCCCGCCGGTCACCGGCTCCTCGGACGCCTCTGGCATGCCTGCAAGCTAGCTTCACCAGCACGTTTGGGCGCGCACCGACACGGCCGAGGCCCAGGTCAGGCGGGCAGGTCGGCGGCGGTCAGCAGGGTGAGGTGATCGGCCGACATGGTGGCGCCGGCGCGGACGATCCGCACCGACTGGCGGGCGACGACCTCGTCGAACAGCCGGCGCACCGAGTGGCCTCCCGCGTATCCGGGGGCGGCCCGCAACGCGGCCATCCGCTCGGGCAGCGCCGCCACCAGCGCGTCCTCCAGGACATAGCGCTGCTCGTCGGCGTGGCGGCGGAAGATCTCGACGAGGTCGTCGTCGCCCGGGTCGGGAAAGACGATCACTTCGGCGAGCCGGTCGCGAAGGCTCGGGACGGCGTCGAGAAAACCGGGGAGTTCGTCGCGGCCGCCGGTGACGATCACGATGAACTCGTCGCGGCGATCGTCCATCAACGCCGTCAGCTCGGCGGCGACAGTGGTCATGGCGGTCGTGGCGGCGGCGGCCGTTTCGCCCGGGGTGAGCTCCTGTTCGAGCACGAGCACTCCGCCCATCGCCTCGCTCACCTTGGCCTTGACCAGGTCGGCGACCTCGTCGGCCGCGGTCAGGTCCGCGGCGGCGCATTCGACCAGATGGCCCGACTCCAGTGGCCCGATCACCGCGAAGAGCTTGCCGATCAGCCGGGCCACCGTCGTCTTGCCGGTCCCCGCATCGCCGGCGAAGCCCAGGTGGCGGCGTTGCTCGCCGACCGGCAGCCCGGCCCGGCGGCGGGCCGCGGCCACCCGCGCCTCGGCGACGATGCGTTCGACCGCGTCTTTGACCGGCCGCAGGCCGGCCAGGGAGCGCAGCTCGGCCAGGTAGGTGTCGACGTCCTCGAGGTCGCGCAGCGACGGTTCGAGCTCCTCGGCCACCCCCTCGAAGTCGGAGGGCACAAGGGTCAACGCCTCCGCGTCGTCGCCGGAGTAGACGTCCTGGGTGTCGGCGGCCTGCCCCAGGTGCCGGGTCGCCGCCCGGTCCAGGTAGGTCTCGACCAGGCGGGCGCCGGCGAGCCGGCCGCGGCCCCGCATCCTGCCCAGGTCGCGGCGGGCGACCTCCCACGCGTCCGGGAACAGGTCGAGCCGCCGCTCGCGCGCCAGCAGCTCCAGCAACGCCACCCGCGCGGCCGGATCACTCAGATCGGGCAGGCGGACGATGCGCAGGTCGGACACGAGCTCGGGATGGGCCTCCGACAGCCGGCCCGCCCGTTCGGCCGGGCAGGTCGCGATCAGCGTGGTCTGGCTGACCCCTTCGACCCGGGCCCGGTAGAGAGCGGCCGCGAAGGCCGACCCGGCCTCCTCGTCGAAGACGAGGGCGTCGAGCCCGTCGAGGAGCACGGTGTGACCGGCGTGCTCGTCCAACACCGCGCGCACCTCGCCGGGCCCGCGCTCGCGCAGCTCGGCCGCGTCGACGCGGCGCAGATCGCCGTCGCCGATGCCGACGTCGGCGAGCGCCCGGCCGACCATGCGGGCGAGCCGCCGCTGCCCGCTCGAGGGCGCCCCGACCAGCACCAGGCCCGGGGCCGACGCGCTCGACACCTCCTGGTCGCGCAGCCGCCGCGCCCATTGCCCGCGGCGGCGCAGCTCGGTGAGCAACCGTTCGACGTCGTCGAGCCCGCACAGGAACCGGATGCCGTAGGCCTCCACGACGTGCGGGACGCCGAGCGCCGCCGGGTCGGGCGGCGGCGGTCCGGGCACCGGCGGGCCCACGGGCGGGTCGATCGCGTCGGCCACCGGCCGGAACGGCTCGGCCACGTCGTCCGCCGCCGTCTCATCCGCGGCGGCCGGGGCGGCCGGGGCGGGCTCGGGGGGCGCATCGGCGGCGGTCGGGTCAGGCGGCGCCGCGGGTTCGACGGATGGCGGGGCCGGCGGCTCGGCAGCGGGCCGCCCCACCTCCCCCGCCTCCCCCACCGCATCGCCCTCGGGCTCGGGCTCGCCGGCCTCGGCGACCGGTGGGGCGGGCGACGCGGGCGGGGACGGCGGGACGCGGCCGGCGGCCAGGTGCGCGCGGGCCGCCTCGATGATCTGCCAGGCCGTCATCTCCCCGGTGCGTTTCGGCGCGGCGGCGGCCGCGCCGCGCAGTTCGGCCGCCGCCGCGGCCGGCACGGCGAACCCGGAGGCGGGCGGCGCCAGCTGGGCGAGCCGGCACCATGCCAGGTCCAGCGCGTACGTGCCGGCCAGCAGCGCCTCCAGCCGCGCGGTGCGCCGCGCGGCCGAATCGCGCTCCGCGCCCTCCCCGTGCGCGGGATCCGCGGCCCGCAGCGCGCCGGGCAGCCGGCCGTCGTGGGGCCACAGCCGCCGCAGCGGATGCTGAGGATGGGCGGCGACCGCCTGCAGGGTGCGGGCGCTGTCGGGGTCCAGCCATGGGACGACGGCGGCGATCGCCGCCGCCGGGGCCGCCCGCATGTCGGCGGCCAGCAGCGCCATGGCCGCGTGCCGGATCGCGGTGGGCGTGGGGGGAGCCGCCGGCGCCGGGCCGGCCTCGTCGCGATAGAGCGCGCCGACCGTCTCCTCCAGGTCGTAGAGCGCGAGCCGGAAGAACTCACCGGGCGCGGCCTCGCGCATGACGGCCGGGGCGAACTCGGGCGGGCAGCGGCGGCGCCACTGCTCGGCGACGGCGGCGACGCCGAACCGGACGCCGCCCATGTCGAGGCGGATCATCTGGGTGGTGGCGGCCGCGATCGCGTCCAGCGCGTGCGCGCCGGGCCGGAACGCCGGGTCGGTGCGCAGCGCCGCGGCGATCTCGGCGATGACCCGTACGACGTGCGCGGCGCCGACGGCGTCGCCCGCGCCCAGCCGCTCGCAGTAGTACCCGGCCAGGTGGGTCAGGTCGGGGGCGGTCATCCATCGCAGCTCGGCGCGCGGGATGGTCAGGTACGGCGCGATCAGCTCGATCAGCGGATGCTCGGCCAGGGCGACCGGCGAGCCGGCGCACCACAGCAGCGCCCCCCACGCCGCGGCGACGGTGCTGGGCGTGCCGGCCGCGAACACCGGGTCGTGCAGCGCGAACTGGGCGGGGTTGACCGACAGCGCGGTGATCAGGGCCTGCTGGACGCGGGCGACGACGGCGGTCCGCGGCGGGCCCGAAAGGAACCCGGTCGGGGTGACCCGGCCCGCGGCCAGGTCGGGTCCGGCCGGAATCAGCTGGGGCGGCACCGGCGGGTTCCCCGCGCCGCGCGGGGCTATGCCGACCGTGCGGCGCGCGGCGGGGTCGACCGGGGCCGGGCAGGGATGCCAGCTGCCGTCCAGGCCGCTGCGGTACCAGCGGCCCCACGCGCCGTACAGCCACCATTCCCCGGCGCCGGCGAGCATGTGCGAGGTGACGACGTCCGCGCGCTGTGCCGGGGGCGCGCTCCGCCACCAGGGGGCGGCGACGAGCGCGCGGACCGCGGCCTCGGTCTGGGCGAAAAGGTCTCCCGTCGACCCGCCCGCCGGGGGACCTGCCTGCCAGTTCACTCAGCGAATGGTAGTCCGCTACGCGAACGCCAGAATGTAAGGAGCGTAGCCGACAAATACTCATTATCATGTTTCGGGCGAACGCGGCGCGGGCGACGGGGGGAGACCACCGGTGGGCGACCAGCACCTGACCACGCGGGCGAAATCGGCGGCGCTGGGTCTCGCGCTGCTGTCATCGGTGTGTTTCGGCAGCTCGGGGCCGTTCGCCAAGGCGCTCATCCACGCCGGCCTCAGTCCGCTCCAGGCGGTGTGGCTGCGCGTCGCCGGCGCCGCCCTCGTCCTGGTGCCGGTGACGCTCGCCCTGCGCGGCACCGCGGGGTTTCGCGCCGCGGGCCGCCGCGGCCTGCCGCTGCTGGTGATCTTCGGCGTCACCGGCGTCGCGGGTTGCCAGGCCTGCTACTTCGTGGCTGCCGCGCGCCTTCCGGTGGGGGTGGCGATCCTGCTCGAATACACCGGCCCCGTCCTGGTCGTCGCCTGGCTGCGCTTCGTCCGCCACGTTCCGGTGGCACGGTCGGCGGCGACCGGCGTCGCCGTCGCGCTCACCGGTGTGGCCTGCGTCGTGCAAGTGTGGGCGGGGCTGCGCCTCGACGGGATCGGATTGCTCGCCGGGTTCGGCGCGGCGGCATCGCAGGCCGCCTACTTCCTGATCGCCAAGCGGATGACCGCCGACACCGACCCGCTCGTGCTCACCAGCGCCGGGTTCGTCGTGGGCGCCGCCGTGCTCACGCCACTGGCCGCCCCCTGGTCGCTGCCCTGGGACCTGCTGCCGGCCGACGTGATGTTCGCCGGGCGGCCGGCGCCGGCCTGGCTGATCGCCGCCTGGATCATCGTGGTGAGCACGGTCGTCGCGTACGTGACGAGCGTGCTGGTGGTGCGGCGGCTGCCGGCGCCGGTGGCCGCGGCCGTCTCCTACCCCGAGGCGGTCGCCGCGACCATGTTCGCCTGGCTGATCCTCGGCGAGCAGCTGGCCGCCGTGCAGATCATGGGCGGGTTGATCGTGCTCGCCGGCGCGTTCATCGCCCAGCGGGCGGTGGCGGCGGACCGGCCCGTCGCCGTGCCCGCGGGCGAGGCGGCGGCCGCGGCCCCGTTCGCCGCCCGCTGACGGACCTGCCCGCCCTCTGCCGAAGGCGGCGGCCTTTTCGGGCGAGAGTCCGTGTTGCTCCGGCCCGCACGGTAAAGGCAGAGTAAAGATGGAATCGTGACCCGCGACGAACGGTTGCTCGTCCTCGCCGCCGAACTGCGGGCCGCGGCTCCGGGGTCGCTGCGGGCGCGGGCCCTCGCCGAACGGCTGGCGGTCAGTGAACGAACCGTCCAGCGAGACATCGCGGCTCTGGCCCGCGGCGGCCTTCCGGTCCGGCGCGATGAGTCGGGCGGTTACGCCGTCCGGCCGGGGCCGGCGGGCGAGCGGGCCGCGCCGGTCGCGGTGTCGGCCGGCGGCGTGCTCGACATCCTCACCGAGGCGGTCCGCGAGCGCAGAGTCGTCCGGATCGCCTACATCGACCAGGCCGGCGAGCGGACCCGCCGCGACGTCGAGGCGCACGGCCTCGTCCTCGCGCCCTACGGCGACTACCTTGTCGGCTGGTGTCGGCTGCGCGACGCCGCACGGCAGTTCCGCGTCGACCGGATCGTCGCCGCCTACCTCACCGACGGCGAGGCGAGCGCGCACGACGTCGACGACCTGATCGCCGCGCTGCGCGTCCGGACGCCGCCCGCCCCGGCCGGCCACGGCACCGGCGGCGGCCCGTCGCGCGCCCGCGGCTGGACCCTCGACCGCATCCACCACGTACGGCAACGCCTCACCGACGTCACGGCCGCACCCCAGCCGCGGCTGCACACGGTTATCGGCCACCTCGCCGAGTGGACCCGCTGGCAGGTCGCCGCCGTCCGGGCCGTGGCGACCGGCCGGGACATGGTCTTCGACGGGTGCCGGCCCGACTTCCCGCGGCGGTTCGACGACGCGCTCGGCTACCTCGCGCGCGAACGGATGATCCAGGAGGCGATGGCGCCGCGGCCGCTCGGCGAACTCGTCCGCGATCTCGACGAGGTGCTCGCCGGGGCCGCCCGCTGGGCCGCCGGCTGCCCTCGGGAGCTGTGGCACGCACCGGTGCCCGAACCCGGCCTGCCCGGCGGCAGCCGCCCGCTCGCCGACCTGCTGGCGGGCTGGTGGAGCCCGCTGTCCCACGTGGAATGGCACCTGGACCGGCCGGCCGGCGACCCAAACGACGCCGGCGACCCAAACGACCCAGGCGACGCGGATGACCTCGATGGCGAGGCCGGCGCGGAGTCCGGCGGGCGTCTGGTCACGCGGTGCCCGCTGCGCACGTGAGGACGCCGCGGCGCGTCATGCCTGCCTGCGTTGTTCGCGCTCCCGCGGCGCGGCCAGCACGTGCGTGAACCAAACGATCTTGCCGTAGCCGCCCGGCATGACGCCGAACTCGTCGGCGAGCGCGGTCACCAGCAGCAGGCCGCGGCCCGTCTCGGAGTCGTGGTCCGGGCGGCCCGGCTCGGGCAGCGCCGGGCTGGCGTCGGTGACCTCGCCGCGTATCCGCGGACCGCTGATCGACAGCCGCAGCCGGACCGGGCCGTGCCCGTGCACGACGGCGTTGCTGACCAGCTCGTCCACCATGAGGATGATGTCGGCGGCGCCCTCGTCATCGTCGATCCGCCAGCGGCGCAAGGTGGTGCGGGTCAGCGCCCGGGGGGCCGCGGCCGCCCGCGACTCGACGCGCAGATCCCAGCACGCGAGGGTCTCCCCCACGCACGGCGTCCACCCGTCCGGGTCGAACCCGCTCACCGCCACGCTCAGTACTCGCGCCGGCCGGCGGCCTGGGATCCCGCTCCCGACGCCAGGCGCTCCTCCTCACCGAGCATGCTGCCCGATGGGAGCGGCCCGCAGCCCACGCCTGGGGAACACATGACCATCACGCGAACCAACGGGAACCATCCGGGGCCAATGGCGGACCCGGCGAGGGGGCGCCGCCGCCCCGGCCGGGCGGCGCGACACCCCGGCCCGGGAGGGCGGGGAATAGGCACCCCCTCATTGCCGTTAGGCTGGTTGGTGCCGGTGTGGCATGTGTCCCCCGGGCCGCACCTATTGCCTTCGCGGAATACCGCTTGACCGGGCCGGTCTCAGACCGCGCCCGACCAGGGCAGGAGCCGCGTTGTGCCTTTCGCCGTGAGGCGACCACCACACCGGCCCAGGCGTCACGTCCCGGGCGGGCCACGGCCCGCCCGGGACGGTCGCGTTTGGGGGCGGCACCCGGCCCGCGACGGGCGTGTTGTCGCCGATCCCGCCCATGAAGTGCCCCGACTCGTGCCACGATTACTGCGAAATCGGGGTGAACCGCGAGGGGGATGAACGTGACCCGACGCGCGACGGTGATCCTGGTGTCCTGCCTGGCGCTCGCCGGGATCGTCGCGGGCACCATCACCTACGTTCTATTGCGTACGAAGGGCAGCCCGCGCGCGACCGCGGCCGCCTTCCTGGCCGCATGGGAGAAGAACGACTACGCGGCGATGGCGGCGCTCACCGTGCCCCCCTCGCCCGACCTGGCCGGCCGGCTCGGCGCCATGCGCACCGGGCTCGGCGTCACCAAGGCCGGCTTCCGGCTCGGCGCGGTCCGCGGCGGCCACGCCCCCTACACCGCGACCCTCACGCTCAAGGGCGTCGGCACCTGGACCTACGAAGGCGCGCTGAACCTGGCCAAGCACGACCGCCGCTGGCGCGTGGCCTGGACCGCCGCCGCGATCCACCCGCGGCTGCGGGAGGGGCAGCGGCTGGCCATCAAGACGAGCTGGCCGAAACGCGGCGCCATCTTGGCCGCCGACGGCTCCCGCATCGACGTGCCCGGCGTGTCCGGGTCGGTGCAGCAGCTCGCCGGGCTGGTCGGCCCCGCCACCGCCGCCGACCTCAAACGCCTCGGCTCGCCGTACAAGAAGGGCGACAAGGTCGGGCACGGCGGCATCCAGCAGGAGATGGAGCGGCGCCTCGCCGGCACCCCGACCACCGCGATCGAGGTCGTCGACCAGGCCGGCCGGCCCGTCGCTGCCCTCCACACGATCCCCGGCCGGGCGGGCGGCACCGTCCGCACCAGCCTGGACCCGCGGGTCCAGGCCGCCGCGGCGCGGGCGATCACCAGCCAGGGCAAGCCCGCCTCGCTGGTGGCCATCCGCGCCTCCACGGGGCAGATCCTCGCCGTCGCCAACCAGCCGGGCGGGTTCAGCCGCGCGCTGCTCGGGCACTACCCGCCCGGCTCGACGTTCAAGGTGATCACGGCGGCGGCGCTGCTGGCCGACGGGCTGTCCCCCGCGGGCCGGGTGCCGTGCGCCAAGACCGCGAACATCGGCGGCCGCGAGGTGCACAACTTCGAGGGCGAGGCGTTCGGCGAGATCGACTTCCGCACGGCGTTCGCCAAGTCGTGCAACACCGCGTTCGCGACGCAGGCCACCCAACGGCTCACCAAACAGCAACTGACCTCGGCGGCGCGGCAGTTCGGCTTCAACACCCCGCTTCGGCCCGGGGTGCCGGCGGCGCGTTCGTCCTTCCCCGGCCCCGGCGACCTGGTGGAGTTCGCCGCGGCCTCGTTCGGGCAGGCGCGCGTGTCGGCGACCCCGCTGAGCATGGCCGCGGTGGCCGCCGCGGTCAAGGCGGGCCGGTGGCTGCCGCCCCGGCTCGTCGTCTCACCGGCCGTGCCGGGGCAGCCCAAGGCGATCGCGTTGAACCCGGCCGTCGACGCGAACCTGCGGGCGATGATGGCCGCCGTGGTGACCTCGGGAACCGCGGCGACCGCCCGCCTGCCCGCCGGCACCGCCGGCAAGACCGGGACGGCCGAGTACGGCACCGGCGCCAAGCCGCCGACGCACGCGTGGTTCATCGGCTACCGCGGCGACCTCGCGTTCGCCGTGATCGTCGAAGGCGGCGGCATCGGCGGCGATGTGGCCGCGCCGCTGGCGGGCACCTTCCTGCGCGCCGCCGGCTGAACGCCGCCGCCACCCGCCACCCGGCGGGCGGCGCGCGGGCCGCGCTAGGTCGCGGTGAGGACGACCGTCACCGCGACCGCCGCGGCGACCACGACGGCCGCGAGCGCGACGGCCACCACCAGCCGGGCTCGGCTGTCGCGGCTGTCGCGGCCGTGGCGCCGACGGCGAACGCGGCCGAAGCGCGCCAGCCGGCGCGCCAGTGCCGGATCATCCTCGCTGAGCCCAGATGCGATCTCGGTGAGGATCCGCTGCTCCTCCATCGAGAGCGCCATATCGCACCTCCGGGGGTCATGCTTGACCTACTTCTTCCCCCTGGATGAAGATCCCTATCCCTGTGATGCGGTAATCGTCGCTCCGCGCGCCGGGCGGCTCTCGCGGTGCGCACGGTCGAGCGCCGTCACGTAGTAGGTGTAGGTCGCGCCGGGCCGTGCGCCGCGGTCGAGAACCGCGGCGCCGCCGGCCGTGGTGACCAGCGTGCGCGGGTCGATCCGGGCGCAGCCGGGCTGCTTTCCCTCGACCCGGTACACCGCGTACCGCGCCGCGCCGGAGGGGCGCCAGCGCACCGTGACCGCCTTGCCGGGCGGCGCGGTCGCGGTCACCTTGGCAGGCGGCGCGGGCGGCCGGCCCGTCGCCCGGCGCGGAGCCACGGGGACCAGCGCGGGGCGCGCGTAATGGCCGGCGGCGAGGCGGCGGGCGAACCCGCGCCGGTCGGCCGCCAGGTCGCGGGCGCTGAAGAAGACGTCGCCGCGCACCTGGGGATGCCGTTTGTTCACATCGAGCTGCCGGGACAGCTCGCCGGCCTCGCGCCAGGGCCCGGGCTCGCCGACGCGGTAGGCGCCGTGCCCGATGTGCAGCTGGACGTCGGTGCCGCGGACCTGCCGCGACCACCAGGCGGTCAACGTCCGGTAGGCGGCCCGCCGGTCGCCGATCGGCCAGTACAGCTGCGGGACGATGTAGTCGACCCAATCGCGCCGCACCCACAGCCGCGAGTCGGCGTAGATGTCGTCGTAGCTTTGCAGCGCGCGGGTGGCCGAGCCGGCCCGGTCGGTGGCGGCGTTGCGCCACACCCCGAACGGGCTGATCCCGAACCGCACCCACGGCTTGGCACGGTGCACCTCACCCGACACCCGCCGGACCATCACGTTGACGTTGTGGCGCCGCCAGGCGGCCTTGCTCTTGAAGCCTTTGCCGTAAGCGCGGTAGGTGGCCTTGTCGGGGAAGTCGCGGGACTCGGGATAGGGGTAGAAGTAGTCGTCGAAGTGCACGGCGTCGACGTCGTACTTGCGCACCACGTCGAGGACGACCTTGCTGACCAGGTCGCGCACCTGGGGCAGACCCGGGTCGTACCACAGGCCGGTGCCGTAGCGGCGCACCCAGCCGGGGTTGCGGCGAGCCGGGTTGGTGGCGGCGAGCCGCTTGAGGTCGCGCTGCCGGCTCACCCGGTAGGGGTTGAACCAGGCGTGGAACTCCAGGCCGCGGGCGTGCGCCTCGCGCACCATGTGGCCGAGGACGTCGTAGCCGGGGTTCTTGCCCTGCCGGCCGGTGATCCACTGCGACCACGGCTCGTACGGCGAGGGGTAGAAGGCGTCGGCGGTCGGCCTGATCTGCACGACGACCGCGTTGAGGCGCAGCGCAGTCGCGGTGTCGAGCAGCCGCCGGAAGTCGGCCTGCTTGCGGGCCGCCGACCGACGGGCGTCGGAGGGCCAGTCGATGCCGGCGACGGTGGCGATCCACATGCCGCGCAGCTGCCGGCCGGTCGAGCCGTCCGGCGCCCGGACCGTGCGGCACTCGCCCGCGGGCGGAGCCGCGTCGCGGTCGCCGGTGCCGCTGAGCGCCGGCACGCACGCCGCCGACAGCGCCGCGGCCGTCGCCGCGGCGGTCAGGGCGAACCCGGCCCGCCGGGCGGCCCCCGGCCCCATCGCGAACCGCGGGCCCGTGCCGCTCCCCCATCGCCGCCACATGGCGGCCATTGTTACCTACGCCCGGGGGTGGTGCGAACGAAACGCGCAGGTCCGCGTGGATCCGACGTTGCAATCATCGAACGTGCGTTCTATGGTCGAACCGTTCTGAGAGAGGGGTGGGCATGCGCTGGGACAGCCTGCGGCTCGACGAGGCCGGCGACCGGCCGGGCGCGCCGCTCATCGAGCGCCGGGCCGTGACCCGCACCTTCGACACCCCCGGCTTCCGCGGCGTCACCTGCTACGAGATCCACGCCAGGTCGATCATCAACAAGGTCCCGGCGGCTGCGCGGCTGCCCTTCCAATGGACCATCAACCCCTACCGGGGCTGCACGCACGCGTGTGTCTACTGCTTCGCGCGCCGGACCCACGAATATCTCGACTTCGACGCCGGCCACGACTTCGACTCCAAGATCGTGGTCAAGGTCAACGCGCCCGACCTGGTGCGCCGTGAGCTGGCCGCGCCGAAGTGGACGGGCGAGCACATCGCGATGGGCACCAACGTCGACGTCTACCAGCGGGCCGAGGGGCGCTACCGGCTGATGCCCGGCATCTTGGCCGCGCTGCGCGACGCCGGCAACCCGTTTTCCATCCTCACCAAGGGGTCGCTGATCCTGCGCGACCTGCCGCTGCTCGCCGAGGCGGCCGAACGCACCGAGGTGAGCACCGCGGTGTCGGTCGGTTCTGTCGATCCCGACCTGTGGCGGCAGGTGGAGCCGGGCACCCCGAGCCCGCGCAAGCGCCTCGAGGTGTGCGCGACGCTCAACGAGCACGGCATCCGCTGCGGCGTGCTGATGGGCCCGGTGCTGCCCTACCTGTCCGACTCCCCCGCGCAGCTCGACGCGGCGGTGCGGCAGATCGCGGCGGCCGGCGCGACCTCCGTCTCCGCGATCACTTTGCACTTGCGGCCCGGGGCGCGCGAGTGGTTTTTTCGCTGGCTGCGCGCCCACCACCCCGAGCTGGTGCGGCCCTACCAGCGGCTGTACGGGCGGGGCGCCTACGCCCCCAAAGACGTCCAGGAGCGCATCAGCCGGCAGGTCCGCGAGCTGGCCGCCGCCTACGGGATCGATCGCCGCGACCGCGGCGACCACCGGCGCCCGGCTCCGGTTCCGGCGCCGCCAGATCCGGGCGGCCGGCCCCACCCGCCGCACCCCGAGCAGCTCACCATCGTCTGACCCGACGCACCGAACGCCGCCCGGGGTACGGCCACCCCCGGGCGCGTCCATCGCGACGCAACCTCGGGGCGCCCGGCGGTGTTGGGCGTAAGGGAGGCGGCCCGTGCCGCCTCGCCCGCGCACGACGACCGGCGGCACAGCTTCGACGGGAGACACCATGGATGTTCGGCTCGGCGACGACCTGCTCAACTGGGAGGAGGCCGAAAAGCAGCTGGAGCGGTCCGGTGTGGCGCTGACCCCGCCGCTGCTGTCTCCCGGCGAGTGCGCCGATCTGATCGCCGGCTTCGACCGCGACGAACTGTTCCGCGGCACCGTCGTCATGGCCCGGCACGCGTTCGGCGAGGGCAGCTACCGTTACTTCCGCGACCCGCTGGTTCCGGTGGTGGGCGAGCTGCGGACCCGCCTGTACCCGCCGCTGGCCCGGCTGGCCAACCGGTGGGCCGAACGGCTCGGCGGCCGCGGCGGGCCGTTCGGGGCGCCCGGCCCCGGGCCGGCCTTCCCCGAACGGCTCGGGCAACTGCTCGCCGTGTGCGCCGCCGCCGGGCAGCACCGGCCCACCCCGCTGCTGCTGCGCTACGGCCCCGGCGGCTACAACTGCCTGCACCAAGACGTCTACGGCGACATCACGTTCCCGCTGCAGGTCGCCATCATGCTCAGCACCCCCGACGTCGACTTCACCGGGGGCGAGAGCGTCTTCGTCGAGCAGCGGCCGCGGGCGCAGTCGCGCCCCGTCGTCGTGCGGCCCGGCCGCGGCCAAGGCGTGATCTTCCCCGTCCGCGATCGGCCGGTGCCGGCCGCGCGCGGTTACAAGCGCGTCGTCATGAAACACGGCGTCAGCACCGTCCACAGCGGCCGGCGGTACGTACTCGGCGTGATCTTCCACAACGCCCGCTGAAGCGACGGCCCGCGAGCGCGCGCAGGAGGTTCGGCGGCTGAGCGCGGCTCAGCGCGGCTCGGTGGTGAGCTCCACCGGCTCGGCGATCACGTCGACCATGGCGCCGTTGCGCAGCACGGTGATCTGCAGCGGCCGGCCGATCGCGTCGGCGAACATCAGACGTTGCAGGCTCTGCGCCTCGCTGACCGGCATCCCGGCGGCGGTGAGCACCAGGTCGCCGCGGCGCAGCCCGGCCCGGTCGGCGGGGCTGTCCGGCACGACCTCGGCCACGCGCAACGCCTCCCGCTGACCCGTGCGCTCGCGCAGGGCGGCCGGCACCGGCACCGGGTTGGTGACCAGGCCGAGGAAGGCGCGGCGGACCCGGCCGTCGCGCATCAGGGCGCCGATGATGCGGCGCGTCGTGGTGTTGATCGGCACCGCCAGGCCGAGGCCGATCCCGGCCACCGCGGTGTTGATGCCCACCACCCGGCTGTGCGCGTCGGCCAGCGCACCGCCGGAGTTGCCCGGGTTGAGCGCGGCGTCGGTCTGGATGACGTCCTCGATCACCCGCATGGCCCTGCCGCTGCGGGCGGGCAACGACCGGCCCAGCGCGCTGACCACCCCGGCCGTGACCGAACCGGCCAACCCCAGCGGGTTGCCGACGGCGACCACGAGTTGCCCAACGACGAGGCCGTCGCTGTCGCCCAGGAGGGCCGGCGCCGGGGTGGGACCGTCCGCGCGGACCACGGCAAGGTCCGACAACGGGTCGGTGCCGATGACGCGGAACGGCGTCGTGGTGCCGTCGGAGAACGACGCCGTGCCCTCCCGGGCGGACCCGACGACGTGGGCGTTGGTGAGCAGGAAACCGTCGGCGGTGAAGGCCACCGCCGAGCCCGACCCCTCGCGGCCACGCTGCCGCACGCGCAGGCTCGCCACGCGCGGGGTCAGCTCGCGGGCGACAGACGACACGACTTGGGAGTACGCGTCCAGGGGCGCGGCGCCCGAGGAGTCACGCGGCTCGGGGACCATCGACACCTCCAAATGATTACATCGTTACACGGCAACGCGACTCCGCAAAGATGTCTTCCCGCGTGCCGCGGCGGGCCCGTGGCCACCCCCGTCGCCCCGTCGTCAGCCGGCCGCGCGGCCGTCATCGAGTCCGCGCAGAAGTGATCCGTCGCCATGAGCGTGCCGGGGTCGCGGCGAGGCGTCCCGGTCGAGGAAACCGGCGGGTGCCAGGCCGCCGGGCTCAGCCGCGACAGGCGCGGCAGGCACGGTCAGGCCTTCAAGCACGGTCAGGCACGGTCAGGCGTCATCGCCACGCTCGAGCCGCCGCCGTTCCTCCCTCAACTCCTGCTTGCGCCGCCGCAGTTCGCCGCGCGTCGGCTTGCGCACGACCCCGACGCCGCCCCAAAACGCCACCCCCGTCACCACGATGCGCGGCGCCCCGGCCTCGCCGGCCCCGCTCGCCCGATCGTCGAACCCGCCCATGATCCCGATGCCCCGGACGACGACCTCGGTGTGCTCGGGGACGATCACATTCACGCCGCCCATCACCGCGAACACCCGGATCGTCACCTCCCGCTCGGCGAAGCGCGCCTCCCGCAGATCGATCTCGCCGCCGCCCCAGAAGGCGACCGCGGTGAACACCGGCGGCACCGTCCAGCCGCCGCGGCGGGTGAACCCGCCCATGATCCCGATGGCGATGCTGGAGGTGGGCCGGCCGCCGATGCGGCCGGCGAAAGGCGCGTCCGGCGCCGTGGCCGGGGCGGCGGCAGGCGGCGCGCCGATCGGCAGGTCCCTGGTGATCGGCTCCAGGTCGCCATAGGTCTTGGCGGCATACACCGCGCTCAGCCGCTCTTCGAGCTCATCGAGCGTCAACCGCCCGTCCCCCGCCGCGTGCCGCAGCACCTCCGCGACCCGATCGCGGTCATGGTCGGAGGCACGCAGATCCCGAGGGTCGATACCTTCGGGGAGGTTTGTCATGGTGTCACCCTAGACCGACGCAGGCCGCCGGGAACGTCGCCGTCGCCGAGGCAACCGGTGGCGCCGCGGGCGCGCCGGTTAAGGTGGAGCGCCATGGGCCCGTCGGCGTACGACACCTGCCACCCCCACCGTGCCTACGGCGCGCGCGGCGAACCCGGACCGCCCGTGGTCGTCGACCGCGCCGCCGGGATGGCGGGCGGCGAACTGGTGCTCCGCCGCGCCGGCGGCGACTACGAGATCATCAGCAACGGCGTCTTCCTCATGGACACCCGCGGCGGTCGGTCCGAGCGGCTGCTGGTGCGCGCCGCGCTGGCCCGCGCCGCAGCGCCGGTCCGCGTGCTGATCGGCGGGCTCGGCGTCGGGTTCTCCCTGGCCGAGGCGGCGGCGCACGCCCCCGCCGGCGCCGCGATCACCGTTGTCGAGCTCGAGCCGGCCGTCATCGGCTGGCACCGCACGCACCTGCGGTCCTACTCGGCGGACGCGCTCGACGATCCGCGCGTCACCGTGACCCGCGCCGACCTGCTCGACTGGCTGCCCGCAGCCCGGGCGCGCTTCGACGTGATCTGCCTCGACATCGACAACGGCCCACACTGGACGGTCACCGACCGCAACGCCGGCCTGTACGGGCACGACGGCCTCGCCATGCTCGCCGATCGGCTGGCCCCCGGCGGCGCGCTGGCGGTCTGGAGCGCCGGCGCAGCGCCCGACTTCGCGGTGCGGCTGCGCGCCCGCTTCGCCGAGGTCGAGGTCCACGCCGTCGCAGCGGTGCGCGGCGAGCCGGACGTGATCTATGTCGCCTCCCATTAGTCCCCCGGCCGTTTGAACAAGTTCAACTCTCCCGTAGAGTGGCGATCGTGAGGCCCGCCGTGGATGCCAGGGACCGGCTCATCGTCCGATCGACCCCTGTCGCCGACCCGGTCGACCTGCTGGCCAGGCTCCCCCATCCGTCGGCGCTGGCCTGGGTGCGCGGCGGCGAGGGCATCGTGGGCTGGGGCGAGGCCGCCCGCATCGTCGTGCCCGGCGCGGAGGACCGCTTCGCCCGCGCCGGCCAGTGGCTCGGCGAGCTGTTCGGCGCGGCGGACGTCGACGACCAGGTCCGGCTGCCCGGGTCCGGCCCGGTGGCCTTCGGCTCGTTCAGCTTCGACCCCAAGTCCAGCGACTCGGTGCTCATCGTCCCCGAGGCCGTGCTGGGGCGCCGCGGCGGGCGCGCCTGGCTGACCACGATCGGCACCGCCGCCGACCCGCTGACACTGCTGCGGCCGCCGCAACCGCCCTCGCGGATCAGCTGGAGCGACGGGACGCTGACCGCGCCGCAGTGGCAGCGGGCCGTGACCGCCGCCGTGGAACGCATCCGCGAAGGCCGGCTCGGCAAGGCCGTGCTCGCCCGCGACCTGCGGGCCTACGCCGACCGGCCCATCGACACGCGGGTGCTGCTGGGCCGCCTCGCCGCCCGCTTCCCCGCCTGCTACACCTTCGCCTGCGCGGGGCTGGTCGGCGCCACCCCCGAGTTGCTCGTACGCCGCGCCGGCGACCGCGTCGACTCCCTGGTCCTCGCCGGCACCACCGCGCGCGGCACCAGCCCGGCCGACGACGCGGCCAGGGGCGCCGCGCTGTTCGCCTCCGCGAAGGACCGCGAGGAGCACGCCTACGCCACCGAGATGGTCCACGGGGCGCTCGCCCCGCTGTGCACCGAGCTCGACATGCCCGCCGAGCCTGAGCTGTTCACCCTCGCCAACGTCATCCACCTCGCCACGCCGGTGCACGGCCGGCTCGAGCGGCGGCGGTCGGTCTTCGACGTCGTCGCCGCCCTGCACCCGACGCCCGCGGTGTGCGGCACGCCCACCGACGTCGCGATGGACCTGATCCGCGAGCTGGAGGTGATGGACCGGGGCCGCTACGCCGGCCCGGTCGGCTGGGTGGACGCCCGCGGCGACGGCGAGTGGGGCATCGCGCTGCGCTGCGCCGAGATCGACGGGCCGCGGGCGCGGCTGTTCGCCGGCTGCGGCATCGTGGCCGACTCGATGCCCGATGCCGAACTGGCCGAGGCCCAGGCCAAGTTCCGCGTCATGCAGTACGCGCTCGAAGGCTGAGCCCCGGGGCGGCCGGGAGGCGGGGAAAAGCGCCCGAGAGCCGCGGATATGGTCGGAGCATGCGCTGGATCGACCTCGACGGAGCCGTCAACGTACGAGACCTTGGCGGGCTGCCCACCAACGACGGCGGGGCGACCCGGCCCGGCCTGGTGCTGCGGGCCGACAACCTGCAGGAACTCACGCCGGGCGACGTCGCCCGGCTCGTCACCGGGCTGGGCGTACGCCACGTCATCGACCTGCGCAGCGACCCCGAGGTGTCGCTCGAAGGGCCGGGCCCGCTGACCCGCGTCGCCGAGGTGCGCGTCCACCATCTGTCGCTGTTCACCGAGGGCGGCGTGTTCACCGATGTGGAGGCCGACCGCGCGCCCGAGCCCTCCGAGCCCCGCGAGCCCTCCGAGCGGCCGGCGGTCGACCTTGACGCCGTGCTGCCCTGGCAGGCCCGCCAAGACAGCGGACCGGAGGCCGAGCGGTCGGTCGGGCACTACCTCGCCTATCTCGCCGACCGGCCCGACTCGATCGTCGCCGCGCTGCGGGTGATGGCGCACGAGGACGGCGCCTCGATCGTGCACTGCGCGGCGGGCAAGGACCGTACCGGGGTGGTGTGCGCGCTCGCGCTCGAGGTCGCCGGCGTCACGCGGGAGGCCGTGGTCGCCGACTACGTCGCGACGGGCGAGCGGCTCAACCAGGTGCTGGCCCGGCTGCGGGCCAGCACCACCTACGCGGCCGACCTCGACTCCCGGCCCGCCGACAGCCACCTGCCGCACGCCTACACCATGGAGAAGTTCCTGGCCACGGTGGACGAGCGCTACGGCGGCCCGCTCGGCTGGCTGACCCAGCACGGCTGGAGCGACGCGGACACCGCCGCCCTGCGCGGGCGGCTCGTCTCCCCCCCACCCCGCCGATCTTGATGTGAGCGTCGCATCGCGCGTGGTGATGGAACTCTCGCATCAAGATCGGCGGTTGCTGTGGGCCGCCGACGGGGGGCTCACCCCTGGCGGGCGAGCCTGCCGGTGAGCGACGCGGTCAGCGGCATGCTGTAGATGCCGCGGCCGAAGGTGGCGGCGAACAGCCTGCCCGCGGTCAGCTCGATGTCGGTGACGGAGGCCAGCGGCAACGTGCCCAGCCGCAGCCAGCGGCCGCCGATCCCGGCGAAGACGCCGGCGTCGGTGGCGACGAACAGCACGCCGAACGGCCCCACGATCACGTCGTTGACCGGCGCCCGCGGCAGGTTGCCGGTGATGTCCCGCCAGGTGCGCCCGCCGTCCGCCGTGGTCAGCACGTGCCCGTCGCCGGTGCCGGCGCGATAGCCCGACAGTGTGACGTAGGCGCGGTCCGGGTGGGCGGGGTCGCCCTTGACGCGGGTGACCCACGGCCGGCCGGTGAGCACCGGCGACCAGGACGCGCCCAGGTCGCGGCTGACCTGCACGCGGCCGTCGTCGGTGCCGGCGATGATCTGGTCGCCGCGTGCCCACACGCTGGTCAGCGTGCCGAACGGGTAGATCGGGTCGTCGCCGGGCCCGCCGGTCAGGTCCGGGCTGATCGGCGTGAACGTCAGCCCGTCCGCCGAACGGAACAGCCGCGACCCGCCCAGATACACCACGCCGGTGTCGCCGGTGGAGAACTCCACCGGGCTGAACCAGCCGAACCTGTCGTCTTCGGTCGCCGGCACGCTGAGATCCTCGAGGGTCTCGCCGCCGTCGAGGGAGCGCGCGCAGTTGCCGAACTGCGAGCAGCTGTAGAGACGGTTCTGGTCGGCCGGGTCGATGAGGTTGGCCTCACCGTCTCCGCCGTTGAAGGAGTTCCAGCGCTCACCGCCCCACGTGCGGTTGGACCCGTTGTCCTGGGTGCCGCCGGTCATCCGGGACGGGTCCTGTGCGCTGGCGGCCACGCTGTAGAACTGCGTCCAGGGCTCGTTGGTCGCCTTCACCCAGGTGTTGGTGGCGCCGCCCGCGTCGGAGCGGTAGATGCCGCCGTCGTTGCCCTCGTACACCCGGCCCGGCACGTTCGGGTCCCAGGCGATCGCGTGATGGTCGACGTGCGTGCCGGCGTTGTTGGTCCAGGTCTTGCCGCCGTCGACCGACTCGCGCAGGAACTGTCCGGGCACGAACACGTGGTCGCGGTCGGCGGGGTCGACCCACACCTCGCCGCCCCACCAGCCGAGCGCCGCGCGGTGCCGGCCGCCGGTGGCGAAGGACTCCCCGCCGTCGTCGGAGACGTAAAAGCCCTTCTCGTCGCCGAAGTCTCCCCACGTCGCGGTACGGACGTAGACGCGGCCGCCCGGGCCCGCGGCCACACCGCTGCGGCTGAAGCTGTCGTCGGGCCGGAGGCCCGTGGTGTCGCCCGGCGTCAACGCGGTGACGTTCTCCAGCCGTTGCCAGTGCGCGCCGCCGTCGGTGGACCGGTAGATCCCCGAGCCGGGCCCGCCGTAGCGGCGCAGGCTCGGCGTGCGCTGCCGCTCCCACATCGACGCGTACACCGTCGCGGGCCGGTCGGGCGCGATGGCGAGGTCGACGGCGCCGGTCCACTCGTTGGCGCCGGCGAGCACGCGCCGCCAGGTGCGGCCGCCGTTGGTCGTCAGGTACACGCCCTTGTCGCCGCCGGGACGGAACAGCGATCCGGTGGCCGCCACGAAGATCCGCCGCGGGTCGGAGGGGTCGACGGCGATCCGTCCGATCGTGGCCGAGTTGGTCAGCCCGAGGTTGTGCCAGGTGCGGCCGCCGTCGGTGGACCGGTAGACGCCGTTGCCCTCATAGGTCAGCGACCCGCCGCCGGGGTTGGCCTCGCCGGTCCCGACGTAGATCGTGCCGTCGGGGGTCGCGGCGATCGCGCCGGTCGCCTGCGGGAACCGGTCGGGCCACACGGAGCGGAACGTCGTCGCCGCGTCGGTGCTCTTCCACACCCCGCCGCTGGCCGCGGTGAGGAAGACGGTGTCGGCGTGCGCGGGGTCGACGGCGACGCCGGTGACACGACCGCCGATGTTGGTCGGGCCCTCCGACGTCCACCGGCCGATCGCCGGGATCCGGTCGGCCTGCGCGCCGGCGTCGACCAGGGCGCGTGCGGGCAGCCCGATCCCGCCCGAGGTGTCCTGCAGCACCTTCCACTCCCCGGGGGCGAGCGGGCCGCACAGCTCGGGCTCCTCGTCTTCCAACAGCCGCGTCGAGGCGGCCTTCGCGGCCTTGACCTCCTCTTCTTCGCATTCCTCCCCGATCGCCGCCGCCCGCGCGCCCGCGCGTACGGGGGACAGCACGGCAAGGATCAGCGAGACCGCGAGCACAAAGGACAACGCCATGGACCGCCGCAGCATCAACGCACCTCCTGATATCCCCCGAAAACCTCACACTTCGTGCCCCGCGCGACAATTCGTCCGGGTGGCCATATGCGGCCAGTCGGCACGACGGCGACGCGATCAATAGGGTCGACACCATGGAAGAGCGCATTCTCGGACGAACGGGCCGCCGTGTCGGCGTGGTGGGTCTCGGTGCCTGGCAGCTCGGCGCCGACTGGGGCGAGGTCGGTGAGGCCGAGGCGCTTGCCACGCTGACCGCCGCCATCGACGCCGGCGTCACCTTCATCGACACCGCCGACGTGTACGGCGACGGCCGCAGCGAACGCATCATCGGCCGGCTGCTGCGCGACCGTCCCGACGCGGGCGGGCTCACCGTCGCCACCAAGATGGGCCGCCGGGCGCCGCTCGACCCGGCGCTGTACACCCTCGACAACTTCCGCGCCTGGACCGACCGCTCACGTTCCAACCTCGGCGTGGACACCCTCGACCTCGTGCAGCTGCACTGCCCGCCGCCCGCCGTGTACGCCACCGACGCCGTCTACGACGCGCTCGACACGCTCGTCGTCGAAGGCCGCGTCGCCGCCTACGGTGTCAGCGTCGAGACCTGCGCGGAGGCGCTGACCGCGATCGCCCGCCCCGGCGTGGCCACCGTGCAGATCATCCTCAACGCCTTCCGGCTCAAGCCGCTCGAAGAGGTGCTGCCGGCGGCGCGGGCGGCGGGCGTGGGCATCATCGCGCGGGTGCCGCTCGCCAGCGGCCTGCTGTCGGGCGCCTACGACGAGACCACCCGCTTCGGCGCCGACGACCACCGCACCTTCAACCGGCACGGCGAGGCCTTCGACGTCGGCGAGACCTTCTCCGGCGTCGACTTCGGCACCGGCCTGGAGGCCGTGCGCCGGCTGGCCGCCCACGTCCCCGACGGGTTCACCACGGCCCAGTTCGCGCTGCGCTGGATCCTCGACCAGCCCGAGGTGAGCGTCGTCATCCCCGGCGCCCGCAACCCCGCGCAGGCGCGGACCAACGCGGCCGCCGCCGGCCTGCCGCCGCTGCCGCCCGACGCCCATGAGGGGGTACGGGCCACCTACGACGAGCTGATCCGGCCGCTCGTGCACGCCCGCTGGTGACGGGCGTCGTGCCCGGGGCCGTGACACACGGCCCCGGGCGGCGCCCTACCCGCTGACGTCCGGCCCGGCGGCGGTCAACGTCACCCGCACCAGGACGCGCCGCTCCCGCTCCATCGCGGCCCGGTAGTCGGCCCAGTCCGGATGCTCGCCGACGAGCCTGCGGTAGTAGTCGACGAGCGGCTCCATCGCCTCCGGCAGGTGCACGACCGTCGCCTCGCCGTCGACCCGCACCCACTCGCCGAAGAAGGCGTCGGTCATCACGCACAGCGACACACGCGGATCCGCGCGCAGGTTCCGTACCTTCACCGAGGTCTCGCGGGTGCTGACGATCGCGCGGCCGGCGTCGTCGATGCCCGTGGTCACCGGGGACAGCTGCAGCCGTCCGCTCGGGCTGTAGGTCGCCATCACCGCGCGGTGGTGCGCGCGCAGGAAGTCGCGAGCTCGTTGCAGATCCATGACCGGCCCTCCTAGTGCGATCGTGCTGCGATGCGGGTTGTCAGCGCTGTTCCTTCGCCCTCGCCCTCGCCCGCGGCCGGCGGGCGAGCCGGGCCCGGTAGGCCCGCGTGACGTACGGCAGGTCGAACGGCTCGGGCAGCTCGGCCGCCAGCGCCCGGACGCCCGCCTCGATCTGCTCGCGGCGGGCCGACGGGGCGGTCAGCACGTACGAGCGGGACCGCACCAGCTCCACCAGCGACTCGATCGTGTGCCGCCGCGCGTGCCGGAACACCGCGCCGTCGACCGGCCCGAAGGCGCCGCCGAACGCGTCGGCCGCCAGCGGCCCCTGATGCGCGCTGCCGTCCTCACGCGACACCAGCGCCGACAGCCTGGCCACCCACTCGACCGACTCGTCGCGCAGGTTCCACAGTGGCCCGAAGACCCCGCCGGGCCGCAGCACCCGCGCGATCTCGGCGTGCGCGGCCGTGCCGGCGAACCAGTGGTAGGACTGCCCCGCGACCACGCCGTCCACCGAGCCGTCCGGCAGCGGGATCGCCTCGGCCGACCCCGCCAGCACCGTCGCGTCCGGAGTCGCGTCGGCGCAGCGCGCCCGCATCCGCGGATCGGGCTCGACCGCGATCACCTCGTGCCCCAGGCCGAGCAGGACCCGGGACAGCAGCCCCGTGCCGGCACCGAGATCCAGCACCCGCACCGGCGCGTCGCCGACGATCCAGCGCACCGCCGCCTCCGGGTAGGACGGCCGGACCCGGTCATAGCTGCCGGCGACGCCGCCGAACGACAGCCGCCGCGTGTGAAAGGTCTGTTCGTCCATCGCCGTAACCCGCCGTCACCCGCCGATACCCGCGTCGAGCACGGCGCGGACCGCGGCGTGCGCGGCCTCGCGCAGCCGCCGGTGCAGGGCCGCGTTGGCGTCGCGGCCGGTGCGGGCCTCCACGATGCGCGGCCCCTCCCCCGCGAGCGCCTTGGGCAACTCGCTCATCGTCTCCAGCCGCGTGAACGGCAGGCCGTTCGCCGCCGCGACGTAGGCGAGGTCGACCTCGTGCGGGGTGCCGAAGACCCGCTCGAACGGACCGGGCAGCCCCGCCTGCGGCAGCAGCGAAAAGATCCCGCCCCCGGCGTTGTTGACCACCACCATCGCCAGGTCGGGCCGGGCCTCGGCCGGCCCCAGCACCAGCCCGTTTTGGTCGTGCAGGAACGCAAGATCGCCGAGCAGCGCGTACGACGGGCCCGGGTGCGCCAGCGCGGCGCCCATCGCGGTCGAGATCAAGCCGTCGATGCCGCTGGCCCCCCGGTTGCCGATGATCCGCACCCCGCGGCGCGGCCGCATCACCTGGTCGACGTCGCGGATCGGCATGCTTGAGGCCACCAGCAGCAGCGCCGTGCCCGGCAGCGCGGCCACCAGGTCACGGGCCAGCCGCGGCTCGGACACCTCATCGGTCGCGTCGAGCACGGCGTCGATCGCCGCGGTCGCCGCGTCGTCGGCGGCCCGCCAGGACTTGAGCCAGGCGTCGTCGCCGGCCACCACCGGGATCTCGACCTCCTGCGCCACCTGCGTCGCCGACCGGACCGGGTCCGGCCAGCGCGCCAACGCCGGGGCCACCACAATGTGCTCGCCGGCGCGGCGCAGGAACGACAGCAGCGGCCGCGACAACCCCGGCTTGCCGAGCGTGACCACCACCTCCGGCGGATGGCGCTCCACGAACTCCGGCACCCCGAGCAGGAAGTGGTAGGACGACAGCGCGTGGTCGCCGTAGCGGGCGTTGCCGGTCGGCTCCGACAGCACCGGCCATCCGGCCATCGACGCCGCGGCGACATAGCGCTTGACGTTCGCCGCGCCGTCGCCGACGACGAGCACGCCGCGCCGCGTCGGCGGCACGTGCAGGACCGAGCCGGGCGTGGCCGCCCGCACCTTCGTCCACGCCCCGGTCAGGTCGCCGTCCAGCGGCTCACACCACGCCGGCTCTCCGGCCACGGGCACCAGCGGCTCGCGGAAGGCCACGTTGAGGTGGACCGGGCCGGGGTCGGGCTCGCGGGCGGCGGCCCACGCCCGGCTGGCCAGCGAACGCCAGTACGCGACCATGCCCGGCCGTTCCTCCGGCGCGCCGACCTCGCACTGCCAGCGCACCGCCGACCCGTACAGCTTGATCTGGTCGATGGTCTGGTTCGCGCCTGTCCCGCGCAGCTCCGGCGGCCGGTCGGCGGTGAGCACGATCAGCGGCACGCCCGCCTCGTGCGCCTCGATCACCGCCGGGTGGAAGTTGGCCGCCGCGGTGCCCGACGTGCACACGACCGCGACGCCGCGGCCCGAGCGCTTGGCGAGGCCGAGCGCCAAGAACGCCGCCGACCGCTCATCGACGCGCACATGCAGCCGGACCCGCTGCCGCGACATCGCCTCGTGCAGCGCCAGCGCCAGCGGCGCCGAACGCGACCCCGGCGCCAGCACGGCGTCGGACATGCCCGCCCGCACCAGCTCGTCGACGAGCACCGTCGCCAGCGCGGTCGCGGGGTTCACCGGATCACCCCGAGCACCGGCGGCGCGTCCATCAACGCCTGCGCGTCGGCCACCCGTCGGCGCCACGCCGCGCCGACGGGGCTGGCGCTCACCTCGTAAGGCGCCAGCGCCGCCTCGTCCAGCCGCGGCCGCCGCACCTCGATCACGCCGTCGGCCGGGGTCAGCGGATCGGCCACCACGTCGCCCTCCAGCAGCGACAACGTGCCGAGCCCGCACGCGTAGGGCAGTTCGGGAAGCGCGGCGGCCAGCGCGAGACCCGCGGCCAGTCCCACGGAGGTCTCGACGGCGCTGGAGACGACCACGGGGAGCCCGCACGCCTCGGCCACCCGCAGCGCCGCCCGCACCCCGCCGAGCGGCTGGACCTTCAACACCGCCACGTCGGCCGCCTCCGCCGCGCGCACCCGCAAGGGGTCCTCGGCCCGGCGGATCGACTCGTCCGCCGCGACCGGAACCGCCACGCGGCGGCGCACCCGCGCCAGCTCGCCGAGCGTGGCGCACGGCTGCTCGACGTACTCCAGATCGAACCGGCTCAGTGCGTTGATCATGGTGACGGCGTGGTCGACGTCCCACGCCCCGTTGACATCGACGCGCAGCCGGCCGGCGGGGCCGAGCGCGTCGCGGACGGCCTCGACCCTGGCCAGATCGTCGTCGTCGCGCTGTCCCCGCTCGGCCACCTTCACCTTGGCGGTGCGGCAGCCGGAGGCCCGCGTCAGCGCGTGCGCCCGATCCGGCGGGACCGCGGGGATCGTCGCGTTCACCGCGATCCGGTCGCGGCGCGGCGGCGGCCAGCCGTCGTAGGCGGCCTCGCGGGCGGCGGCCAGCCAGCGGGCGCACTCCTTGGCCTCGTACTCGGCGAACGGGGAGAACTCGCCCCAGCCGGCCGGACCGCGGATGAGGACCCCCTCGCGGCTCGTGACGCCGCGAAAACGCGTCCGCATCGGGATGGAGTAGACCCGCACGCCGTCGTCCCCCTGTCTGTCACGTCCCATGCATTAATACCAGGGGTAGGGCGACCAGTCCGGGGCGCGCTTTTCCAGGAACGCGTCCCTGCCTTCGGCGGCCTCCGCGGTCCCGTAGGCCAGCCGGGTGGCCTCCCCGGCGAACACCTGCTGGCCGACGAGACCGTCGTCGACGAGGTTGAAGGCGAATTTCAACATCCGCTGCGCCGTGGGGCTCTTGGCGTTGATCTTGCGGGCCCACTCCAGCGCGACCTGCTCCAGCTCGGCGTGCGGCACCACGGCGTTGACCATGCCCATCCGATGGGCCGCCGCCGCGTCGTAGGTCTCCCCCAAGAAGAAGATCTCGCGGGCGAACTTCTGCCCCACCTGCCGGGCCAGGTACGCCGAGCCGAAGCCGCCGTCGAAGCTCGCCACGTCGGCGTCCGTCTGCTTGAAGCGGGCGTGCTCGCGGCTGGCGAGCGTCAGGTCGCACACGACGTGCAGGCTGTGCCCGCCGCCGGCGGCCCACCCGGGCACGACGCAGATCACCACCTTGCCCATGAACCGGATCAGCCGCTGCACCTCCAGGATGTGCAGCCGGCCCGCCCGGGCGGGGTCGATGGTGTCGGCGGTCTCGCCGGCGGCGTACTTGTAGCCGTCCGCGCCGCGGATCCGCTGGTCGCCGCCGGAGCAAAAGGCCCAGCCGCCGTCCTTGGGGGACGGGCCGTTGCCGGTCAGCAGCACGCAGCCGACGTCCGCGGTGAGCCGGGCGTGGTCGAAGGCGCGGTAGAGCTCGTCGACCGTGCCGGGCCGAAACGCGTTGCGCACCTCCGGCCGGTCGAACGCGATCCGCACCGTCCCGTGGTCCACCGCGCGGTGATAAGTGATGTCGGTGAACGGGGGACCCGGAACGCCCTCGACCGCCTTCCACGCGTCCGGATCGAACAGCTCAGAGACCATGTCGCGCCTACTCCTCCGGTTCCCGCCGTCCGTGCTCGGGGCCTCGTCCATTCAAGCGCCCCGCGGCCGCCCGCCGATCGTCGGGGTCGCCGACACACCCCCTAGGCTGGCGTCTGAGATGGAACGCCCTGTGCACGCCGTCGTGCTGCCGCCGGGACGGCGGCTGTACGCCGCGCTGGCGCGCGCGCTGGACGGCGGCCCGGCGATCTGCCCGCTGTCGCCAGGCCTGCCGGCGCCCGCGCTGGAGGCCATGCTGGCCGCGCTGCGCCCGGCCGCGGTGGTCACCGCCGACGGCGAACGCCCGTACCGGGGCCGACCGGGCGCGCCGGGCCCGGCCGACCCCGCCGACGCGACCGACGCGGCGGCGGGTGAGGCCGGTGAGGCGGCCGTGCTGATCGCGACCTCGGGGTCGACCGGCGCCCCCAAGATCGTCGAGCTGTCCGCGGCCGCGCTGCGCTTCTCGGCGGCCGCGACGCTGCGGCGGCTGGGCGCCCGGCCCGGCGATCGATGGCTGTGCTGCCTGCCGACCAGCCACATCGCGGGCATCCAGGTCCTGGTCCGATCGCTGGTGGCCGGCACCGAGCCGATCATCCACGAGCGCTTCGACGTCGAGGCGGTGGCGGCCGCCGTCCGTCGCGGCGCCGTCCAGCACATCGCGCTGGTGCCCGCCCAGCTCCGCCGGCTCATCGACGCCGGGGCCGGCCTGAACCACGTCGAGACGATCCTGCTGGGCGGCGCGGCGGCCGCGCCCGAGCTGATCGACGCCGCCCGGTCGGCCGGCGCCCCGGTCGTGACCACCTACGGCATGAGCGAGACCTGCGGCGGCTGCGTGTACGACGGGGTGCCGCTCGACGGCGTCTTCGCCGACGTCGGAGCGGACGGCCTGATCCGCCTCGCCGGCCCGGTGCTGCTGTCGGGCTACCGGCTGCGGCCCGACCTGACCGCGGCCGCGGTGCGCGACGGCTGGTTCGTCACCAGCGACCTCGGAAGCCTCGAGAACGGGGTCCTGCGCGTGCTCGGGCGCGCCGACGATGTGATCAACACCGGCGGCGAGAAGGTCGTACCCGGCATGGTCGAACGGGTGCTGGCGGCCCACCCCGCGATCAAGGACATCGCCGTCGTGGGGCGCGCGGACCCCGAATGGGGCCAGCGCGTCGTCGCCGTCGTGGTGCCGGCCGGCCCCGCCCCCGCGGCCGATGATCTGCTGGCCGACCTGCGCGCCTGGGTGCGCGACCGGCTGCCCGCCTGCGCCGCCCCGCGCCAGCTGGAGTTCGCCGAGGCGATCCCGCTCCTACCCTCGGGCAAGCCCGACCGGGCACGGCTGCGCGCCGGCGGCTGACGATCGCCCGGCTTCGCTTCGGCGGCGCTCGAAGCGCCTGTTGTCGTTGATGAGTGGGGTCTGAGATACGCGGGCTGAGAACGTGAATGTGACGGATTTAACAACCGCCCGCCTTTACGTAGTAAGGTTCATGATTCTCAATAGGATCATTGCCCGTGCATGGCGCCGTTCATCATGTCGAGCTGTGGGTGCCCGACCTCACCGTGGCCGTCTCCACCTGGGGCTGGCTCTTCGAGCGACTGGGCTATTCCCCGTTCCAGCACTGGGAGCACGGCCGTAGCTGGCGGCTCGGCTCCGCCTACGTCGTTCTGGAGGAATCCCCCGCCATGCGGCGCGAACCGCACGATCGGTTGCGCCCCGGCCTGAACCACCTGGCCTTCCATGTAGGGTCAAGAGCGGCCCTTGACGCGATCGTGAGTGACGCCGCGCGCCACGGGTGGCGCCTGTTGTTTCCTGAGCGACACCCCTATGCGGGCGGGCCGGAGCACTACGCCGCCTATCTCGAAGACGCCCACGGTTTCGAGGTGGAGTTGGTCGCCGCGGAATCGCTCCACGCTTGAATGATCTGCGCTGGCCGGGAACAACCACGGCGTAGGACGGCGTTTCCGATAGTGCGCACCTTTTTGGCATGTACATCGTCTTGTGCCGCTCTCACACCGGAAGGGAGGGAGGTGTCCTCATGCCGCAAGCCGCCGCAGTGACTTCTCCGCAGGAGTCGCATCCGCTGCCGCTCGAGGAGCTTCTCGAACGTGGCCGCACCCAAGGGCGCCTCTCGCTCGACGAGATCCGCCGCGCGTTCGGCAAAGCGGGGATCACGCCCGCACAAGGCCGCTCCATCCTGCGCGATCTGTCCGAGGCCGGAGTGCGGGTGGCCACCGACCAGGAGGACCCTGTTCCGTCCGGCGCGCCGCTGCCGGTTGACGGGGCCGCCGGCGCCCTCGCCGACGTCCTCGAGGTCGACGAGACCGACCTGATCGACCCCGACGAGGCCGAAGGCGACGTCGATCTCGATGACCACACCACGGTCATGGGCGACTCGGTGCACACCTACCTCAAGTCGATCGGCCGCCGCCAGCTGCTCACGGCCGAGCAGGAGGTCGACCTGGCCAAGCGCATCGAGGCCGGGCTGTACGCCGAGCACAAGCTCGAGACCGCCAAACGGCTCAGCCGCACCCACCGCGAGGAACTGGAGTGGATCGCCGAGGACGGCCGCCGCGCCAAGGCGCACATGCTCGAGGCGAACCTGCGGCTCGTCGTGTCGGTCGCCAAGAAGTACTCCGACCGCGGCCTGTCGCTGCTCGACGTGGTGCAGGAGGGCAACCTCGGCCTGATCCGCGCCGTGGAGAAGTTCGACTACGCCAAGGGATACAAGTTCTCCACCTATGCGATGTGGTGGATCAGGCAGGCGATCCAGCGCGGCTTCGCCGACTCGGCCCGCACGATCCGGCTCCCGGTGCACGTGCTGGAGATGCTCAGCAAGCTGAGCCGGGTCGAGCGCGACATGCACCAGCGGCTCGGCCGTGAGCCGACGCCCGAGGAGCTGGCCGTCGAGCTCGACAAGAGCCCCGAGCAGGTCCTGGAGCTGCTGCGCACCAGCCGTCAGCCGATCAGCCTCGACTCCACGATCGGCGAGGACGGCGACACCCGCATCGGCGACCTCATCGAGGACACCGACAGCCCCGAGGCGGCCGAGCTGGTCGACCGCCAGATCATGGCCGACCAGCTGCGCCGTGCGCTCGACGTGCTCTCGCCCCGCGAGTCGAAGATCATGGCGATGCGCTTCGGGCTCTACGACGGGACGCCGCGCACCCTCGACGAGATCGGCAAGCACATGGGCCTGACCCGGGAGCGGATCCGGCAGCTGGAGAAGGAGTCCCTGTCCAAGCTGCGCCACCCGAGCAACGCCCGGCCGCTGCTCGACTTCGCCGTCTGAGCCGCTCTCCCCTACTCGCCCCTACTCGCCGCCGCGGAACTCGAGGATCGCCACCCCGAGCAGGCCCAGGCCCATGGCCACCACCATGAGCACCTCGAGCTGCACCGGCACCTGCCAGCCGTTCCAGGTGACGCCGGGGTTGAACGCCTTGGCCAGGGCCGGCGAGAGGTCGAGGTGGGAGAAGACGGCGTGCCGCATCGGGTCGACCGCGTAGGTGAGCGGGTTGAGCCTGGTCAGCACCGACAGCCACGAGGGCAGGCCGGACAGCGGGTACAGCGCGCCGGACAGGAACATCATCGGCATCATCGCCATCTGCATGACCGCGAAGAACGACTGCATGCTCTTGATCCGCGCCGCCATCATCACGCCGAAG
Source organism: Streptosporangiaceae bacterium (assembly GCA_035765195.1). Classification (GTDB taxonomy): domain Bacteria; phylum Actinomycetota; class Actinomycetes; order Streptosporangiales; family Streptosporangiaceae; genus CALAED01. Next base: position 147,643 of record DASTYC010000040.1, on the reverse strand, counting down.
CCGGTGAGCGCGAACGCGCCGAGGAACATCTCGCCGATCAGCGTGAGCAGCAGCGCCGGGTCGTATGGCACGCCGGCGAGCCCGGCCAGCGCCACGATGACCACGCCCTGGCAGGTGGCCACGAACGCGCCGCCGACGCACTTGCCGATGACGATCGCGCCGCGGCTCACCGGCGCGACGAGCATCTCGCGCAAGAACCCGAACTCCCGGTCCCAGACGATCGAGCCGGCCGCGAACATCGCGGTGAACATGACCGACATCGCGCAGACGCCGGGGAAGATGAAGGTCTTCAGATCGACGTCGCCGCCGCTGCCGCTGCGCATGAGGCTGGACAGGCCGGTGCCCATCACCAGCAGCCACAGCACCGGCTGGAGCAGGCCCGCGATCATGCGCATCCGGTCGTGCCAGAACCGCAGCAGCTCACGATGCAAGACGATCTTCACGGCCCGCAGGTCGTGTCTGACGCTGCGTTCGGGCACCCGCACCCGGACGACGTCGCCGGTGATCGCCGAGGTCCCCATCCCTACCTCCTCGTGCGGAACGCCATCCGCATCCAGTCGTTGGCCGAGCCCTCGGCGTCACGGATCGTGGTGCCCGTGTAGGACATGAAGACATCGTCGAGCGAGGGCCGCGACACGCTGACGGACTTGATCGGCACGCCCAGCCGGGCGAACAGCCGCGGCACGAACTCCTCGCCGGAGGGCACCGAGAACGTGACGGCCCCGTCGTGGACGGCGGCCTCGACGTCGAACGTCTCCTTCAGCGCGGAGATGGCGGCCGCGTCGTCGGCGGTCTCGATCTGCACGCGGTCCTTGCCCACGCTGGCCTTCAGCTCCTGCGGGGTGTCCAGCGCGACGATCCGGCCCGAATCGATGATCGCGATCCGGTCGCAGTACTCGGCCTCCTCCATGTAGTGCGTCGTCATGAAGATCGTGATGTCTTCGTTGTGCCTGAGCTGCTGGATGTAGTCCCAGATCGACTTGCGGGTCTGCGGGTCGAGGCCGACGGTCGGCTCGTCCAGGAACAGCACGCGCGGCGAGTGCAGCAGGCCCCGGGCGATCTCCAGCCGCCGCTTCATGCCGCCGGAGTAGGCCAGGACGCGATCGCCGCGGCGATCCCACAGCCCGACCATCTCGAGCACCTGCCGCATCCGGCCGGCCACCACGGTCTTGGGCACGCCGTACAGTTCGGCGTGGAAGCGGAGGTTCTGCTCGCCGGTGAGATACCCGTCAAGCGTCGGGTCCTGGAAGACCAGGCCGATGTTGCGGCGCACCTCGTCGCGCTCGCGGATCACGTCGTGGCCCGCGACCCGCGCGCTGCCGGAGGTCGGCGTCATCAGCGTGCACAGCATGTTGATCGTCGTAGACTTGCCGGCGCCATTGGGGCCGAGAAAGCCGAAGACCTCGCCGCTCGCGACCGTGAAGTCGATGCCCCGGACGGCCTCGACATCCCCGAATCGTTTGGTGAGCCCCGCGACGACCACGGCGGAGTCCGGCCGGCGCGAGGCGCGGGCATCGCCGGCGCTGTCCCCCATCGACATCAAGCGCCTCCAAAAGCGGATTAATTGGGCAGCCCAACGGTAGGTGTATCCTACGGAAAAGGTCAAGCGCCGAAGGGAGATGGCGACTCGCGATGGCCACGGACTCGCCCCGGCGGCCGTTCCGGCCGCTGCCGCCGCCCGATGTGGGCCCGGCCGACCCCTTTCTGCGACTGCCGAGCTACCTCATGTTCGAGCTGATCAGGGCGGCCCGCCGCACGGCCATGGAGCTGTTCCCCGATGAGCACCTGCGGCTGCCGCACACCGCCGTGCTGGCCTGCCTGGCCGACCGCGGGCCCATGTCGCAGCGCGAGGTGAGCGAGCTGCTGCGCTTCGATCCCGGTGATCTGGTGAGCGTGATCGACGCGCTGGAGGAGATGCGCTACGTCGTCCGCGAGCGCGACACCCGCGACCGGCGCCGCTACGCCCTGCAGCTCACCGAGGCCGGCCGCCTCGCGCTGCACGAGCGCCGGGGCCGCGGGGTGCGGCTGAACGAGGCGTTGCTGGCGCCGCTGACCGCGATCGAACGCGAGCAGCTGCAGACGCTCCTGCTGCGCGTGCTCGCCCACCACGACCCGCGTTTCGCCGCGGCGGACGCCGACGACGCGCGCGACGCCGGGCCCGCGCGGTTCGCGGCGCCCGCCGAGCCCCCGGCGGAGCCCACCGCGAGCGCGGACGCCGCGGCCCGGGGCGGCCCGGCGCGACCCGCCTGACCGCCGCGGGCGCTCCGCTCAACCGGCCCCGGACTCGGTGAGCCGGATGACGGAGAAGTGCGCGTCCATCGGGTCGTCCAGCACGGCGAACCGGCCGACCGGGATGTCGGTCGGCGGCCACGCGATCGAGCCGCCGAGCTCGACCGTCCTGGCCGCGACCGCGTCGCAGTCGGTGACCGCGAAGTAGACCGCCCAGTGCGCCGGCACGTCCTCCGGCCACTGGTCGTCCATCTGCACCATGCCGGCGACCGACCGGCCGTCGGCGTGCCACTCGGTGTAGGAGGAGGTGCCGAAGGCGCGGGTGTCGGGCTGCCAGCCGAACACCTTGGGATAGAACGCCTTGGCGGCCTCGATGTCGCGGCTGGCCAGTTCGCTCCAGCAGTAGGTGTTCACCTCGTCGATCAGGGCCGCGCCCTGGAAGGCCATCGGCTGCCAGGCGGCGATGACCGCGCCCTGGGGGTCGGCGAAGACCGCCATCCGGCCCTGCCCCATGACGTCGACGGGGGCCACGAGCACCTGTCCCCCGGCGGCCTGCGCGGCCCGCGCCGTCTCGTCCACGTCGCGCACGCTGACATAGGTCGTCCAGGCTGAAGGCTGGTCATCGCCGCTCAGCGGCATCGCCCCGGCGATCTCCAGACCGCCGCCCCCGCCGAGCGTGAAGAACGTATAGCCGCCCGCCTCCGGGCCCGGCGCGGCGTGCGCCTCCCAGCCGAACAGATCCCCGTAGAAGACCTCCGCCTCCTTCAGGTTCGGCGTCGACAGATCCACCCAGCTGGGGGTCCCCGGCTCGTACGACGTCATCTGAGGCATGATCCGCTCCCCTCGTGCGACCTCACGCTCAGCGTAGGGCTCACTACGCAAACAGCCTCAAACCCCCTGGAAAGGACAGGCCAAAGCCGAAAATCTCCTGCGAATCCGGGTCAGCCGGCGAGCGCGCGGGCCCGGATCGACGCCTCGTCGAAGCGCCGCAAGATCAGCCCGGCCACCGCGTGATGCGCCCCGACCGGCGGGCTCACCTCATCGGCCCCCGAGCGGAGCATCCGCTCGTGGAAGTACCCGGGCGCCAGCAGGTAGGACGCCACGGCGACGCGCCGCGCGCCGCGTCGGCGCAGATCGGCGACCACGTCGGGCAGCGCCGGGGCCCCGGCGGCCACGAACCCGTACGGCACCGGCCGCCGCAACCGGCGGGACAGCAGACGGGCCGCGACGCGCGCGTCGATCACCCCGGTCGGCCGCGCGGACCCGGCGGCCCCGAGCACCACCGCGTCGGCGTGCCTGGCCGGGCCGAGCCGATCCGCCAGCGCCGCCGCGAGCAGCGCGTGCGGCCCCAGCGGCCGGGCGGTCACCGTCTCCGCGCCCGGGACGCGGCGTCCGCCGCGCCCGCCGCGCCGGGCGGCCCGTTCGGGGATGTCGGTCTGCGCGTGATAGCCGCGCGCCAAGATGAGCGGCACCACGACGGCCGGGCCGGGCGTGTCCGCCAGCACCTCGTCCAGCGGCGGCGCCGAGATCTCCGCGTACGCCTCGGCCACGGGCAGCCACGGGCGCAGCGCCCGGACCCGGTCCAACAGCGCCCGCACCGTCGCCGGCCCGGCCGGATCGCGCGTGCCGTGCGCCACGGCGATCAGCACAGGTCCGGACACGTCACGCGCTCTCGACGCGTGCCGCGGCCGGATCGCAGGCGAGCCGGTACCCGCGCTTGACGACGGTCTCGACGATGCCGCTGCGGCCCAGGCCGCGGCGCAGCCGCGCCACCGCCATCTCGACCGCGTGCTCGTCGGCCTGCGGGCGGGTGTCGCGGATCGGCATCGATCCGGCCGGCAGCATCCGGCTGGGCAGCACGGTGCACAGCTCGCCGCGCGAGACGACGTGCCCGGGCCGCCGCGCCAGCGCCCGCAAGATCGCCATCGGGGCCGGCGCGATGGGACGCAGCTGCCCGTCCAGGACGACGGCGTGGCCGCGCAACTCCAGCGCGTGCCCGCGCACCTTGATCCGGCGGGCCCGGCGGCGCGGCAGGTCGGAGATGATCGCCCGCACCAGCGCGCCGATCCTGGCCCGCTCCGGCTGAACGGTCGGCACGCCGCGGGCGACCAGGGCCTGTGCCGTCACCGGCCCGACGCACGCCGCCACGACGTGCGTGCGCAACGCCTCGACCAGCGCGCCTTCGAGGCCGTCCTCGGCGGCCACGGCGAGGGTCGCGGCGACCGCGGGCGCGCTGGTGAAGGCGATCGCGTCGACCGTGCCGGCCACGGCCTGTCCGACCAGGCGGCGCAGCGGCGTCGAATCCTCCGTCCGGGACCAGCGGTACACCGGGATCTCGATCACGTCGGCGCCGGCCAGCCGCAGCGCCTCGGTGAAGTCGGGCAGCGGCTCGCCGTACAGCTGGACGGCGATGCGCCGCCCCATCAGGTCATGCTTCAAGAGGTGCTGGAGCACCTCCTCGCAGCTCTCGGACTCCGGCGACCACTCCTCGACCAGGCCCGCCCGCCTGATCGCGCCGCGCGCCTTGGGTCCGCGGGCGAGGATGCGCACCTCCCGCAGGCTCTCGACGAGATCATCGTGCAGGCCCCAGCCGTCGGCCGTCTCCAGCCAGGCCCGGAACCCGATGCCGGTGGTGACGACCGCGTAGTCGAGCGGCTCGGTCACGCATTCCTTGGTGACGTGCAGCAGCGCGGCGTCGTCGGCGAGCGGCACCAGCCGGATCGCGGGCGCCAGCACCACCCGGGCGCCGCGCCGTTCGAGCAGCGCGGCCAGCTCTTCGTGGCGGCGGGCGGCGGTCACGCCGATCGCGAACCCCGACAGGGGCTCGTCTTCGGTCGGCGCCTTGATCACGGCCCGGTCACCTCCGCGGCGGGGCCGTCGATGGCGACCTCCACGCGCCCCGCCGGGGTGCGCCGGATCCGGAACGCGGGGACCACCTGCCCGGGGTCGTCCAGGCACCGCCCGGTGCGCAGGTCGAAGACCTGCTTGTACATCGGCGAGGCCACCGTCGGGACGCCCCCGCGGGTGCCCAGCAGCCCGCGCGCCAGCACGTAGGCCCCGCTGAAGGGATCGCGGTGGGACAGGGCGTAAAGGTCCCCCTCGTAGGTGCGGAAGACGGCCACCTGCTCGCCGTGCACGAGGGCCGCCACACCGCGTTCGGGGATCAGGTCGTCATAGGCGCAGACGTCGACCCACGTCGACGCCGCCGGCGTCACGCGAGCCCCACCGGACACCTGCGTCACCTGGGTCACTTTGGCCGTCACCGGCTCACCACCTCCAGCTCTGGACCGGCCACCAGGACCGGTTTGATCTGGTCTCGTTCCGGCTCGAAGGCGATGCTCGGGTCCGGGGTGTCCGGCGCGTTGACGAACGACACGAACCGCCGCAACTTGTCGGGGTCTTCGATGGCCGCGCGCCACTCGTCCGCGTAGGCGGCGACGTGGCGGTCCATGGCGGCGTCGAGCTCGGCGCAGATGCCGAGCCGGTCCTCGATGATCACCTCGCGGAGGTAGTCCATGCCGCCGTCGATGTTCTCCAGCCACGGCGCGGTCCGCTGCAGCCGATCGGCGGTACGGATGTAGAACATCAAGAAGCGGTCGATGTAGCGGATCAGCGTCTCGTCGTCGAGGTCGGTGGCGAACAGATCGGCGTGCCGCGGTCGCATCCCCCCGTTGCCGCACAGGTAGAGGTTCCAGCCCTTTTCTGTCGCGATGACGCCGAAGTCCTTGCCGCGCGCCTCGGCGCACTCCCTGGCGCAGCCCGACACGGCGGACTTGAGCTTGTGCGGCGAGCGCAGCCCCCGGTAGCGCAGCTCCAGGCGGATCGCCATGCCCACCGAGTCCTGCACACCGTAGCGGCACCAGGTGGATCCCACGCACGATTTCACCGTCCGCAGCGCCTTGCCGTAGGCGTGCCCGGACTCAAAGCCCGCGTCCACCAGCCGCTTCCAGATCGCGGGGAGCTGCTCGACGCGGGCCCCGAACATGTCGATGCGCTGCGCCCCGGTGATCTTCGTGTAGAGGCCGAACTCGCGCGCCACCTCGCCGATCACGATCAGCTTCTCCGGGGTGATCTCACCGCCCGGCACCCGGGGCACCACCGAGTACGTGCCGTTCTTTTGCAGGTTGGCCAGGAAGTGGTCGTTGGTGTCTTGGAGTGCGGCCTGCTCGCCCTCCAAGATGTGCTCGCCGCGGCCCTCCATGCTGGCCAGGCTGGCCAGGATCGAGGCGACGGCGGGCCGGCAGATGTCACAGCCCCTGCCCCGCCCGTGCTCGGCGATCAGCTGAGTGAACGTGGTGATGCCGCGCACGGCGACGATGTCGAACAGCTCGGCGCGGCTGAAGTCGAAATGCTCGCACAGCGCTCTGCTGACCTCTACGCCGGCGGCGGTCAGCTCGGCGTCGAGGAGCTTTTTCAGCAGCGGCACGCAGCTGCCGCACCCGGTGCCGGCGTTGGTCCCGGTCTTGATCGACGGTACGTCGGACAGCCGCTCGTCCCTGATGACGCACCGGATGGTGTCGGCGTCGACGTTGTTGCAGCTGCAGATGGTGGTGGCGCCGGGCAGCTCGCCGGCCGCCGGTTCCCTGCCCGCGAACAGCAGCTGGTCGGGCGGCCCCGGCAACTCCGCCCCGACGTAGGCGCGCAGCGTGGGATAGGCCTCCGCGTCGCCGACCAGGACGCCCCCGAGCAGCGTCCTGGCGTCGTCGCTGACGACGAGCTTTTTGTAGATGCCGGCGACTGGGTCGGTGTAGGTCACGTCCAGCGCCCCGCCGGGCCCGGGGCCCTGCCCGTCCCCGGTCCCGGCCCCGGTGCCGTTCGCCGCGCGCTCACCGGCGAACGGGTCGCCGAAGCTGGCGACGTCGACGCCCATCAGCTTCAGCTTGGTCGACATGTCGGCGCCGCCGAACGTCGCCGCGCTCGCGGTGCCGGCCGCGGCGGCGAGCAGCTGGTCGGCGACCACCTCCGCCATCGAAAAGCACGGCCCGACCAGCCCGTAGACCTGGCCGTGCACGAGCGCGCACTCCCCCACCGCGAAGATCGCCGGGTCGCCGGTGCGGCAGGTCTCGTCGACGACGATGCCGCCGCGCTCTCCGACCGGCAGGCCGCAGTCCCTGGCCAGCTGGTCGCGGGGGCGGATGCCGGCGGAGAAGACGACGACGTCGACGTCGAGCACCGAGTCGTCGGCCAGCCGCACCAGCCCCACCTCGCCGGTGGCCGCCCCGGCACGGGGGGCCAGGCCGGCCAGCGGGATGCCGGCGTGGACGTGCAGGCCGAGGCTCTCGATGTGCCGGCGCAGCATCGCGCCGCCGCCCTCGTCGAGCTGGCGCGGCATCAGCCTGGGCGCCACCTCGATCACGTGGGTGTCGAGGCCGAGGCCCTGCAGGGCGCGTGCCCCCTCCAGGCCGAGCAGGCCGCCGCCGACCACCGCGCCGCCGGCGGTCCTGCCCTGAAGCCGGGCGCGGCGCGTGCGGTCGGCGCAGTGCGCGCGCAACGCGTCGAGGTCGTCGATGGTGCGGTAGACGAAGACGCCGGGCAGGTCGTGGCCGGGCACCGGCGGCACGAACGGCGCCGAGCCGGTCGCCAGCACCAGCGTGTCGTAGGGGACGACGCGGCCCGCCGCGGTCGTCACGGCGCGTCCAGCGCGGTCGATGGACACGACCGGGTCGCCGTGACGCACCGTCACCGCGGAGTCGTGTGCGGGGTAGCCGAGCTCGGCGCCCTCGGTGAGATAGGACGTGAGCGCGACCCGGTCGTAGGCGGACCGCGGCTCCTCGCCGAGTATCGTCACCTGCCATGAGCCGTCCGAATCGCGTTGGCGCAGCGCCTCGACGAGCCGATGCCCGGCCGGCCCGTGGCCGACGACGACGAGCCTCTTGCATGCGGCAGTGGCAGGTCCGACTCCCATGCGCCCGATATTCAGCAGGGGGCGTTTCGCAACTGGGTCTCCTTTGTCACCCCCGTGTTAAAAGAACCTCACGACCGGCGGCGCACCGTCGTGGCCGGGTCGAACATGAACACGTCCCATGATTGACGCCGATCTGGCGTTCGTCGGCGGGGTGGTCAGGGCCGGCGCCGGGCACCGCGCGCCCGCCACGGCCGCCGCCGTCCGGGGCGGCGGGATCGTCGCCGTTGGTCACGCCGCCGCCGAGCTCATCGGGCCGCGCACCGAGGTCGTCGACCTGCGCGGCGGCGCGCTGCTGCCCGGATTCCACGACGCGCACGTCCACCCGGTCTTCGCCGGCCTGGCCATGCTGACCTGCGACCTGGCGGCCGCGACCGGAGCGGACGACGCGCTCGCCCGGGTCGCCGCGTATGCCGCCGCCCACCCCGAGCGAACCTGGATCACCGGCACCGGATGGTCGATGGCGTGGTTTCCCGGCGGCACGCCCGACCGGCGGCTCCTCGACGCCGTGGTGCCGGACCGCCCGGTCTACCTCACCAACCGTGACGGGCACGGCGCGTGGGTCAACTCGCGCGCCCTCGCCGTGGCCGGGGTGGACGCAGGCACGCCCGACCCGCCCGACGGGCGGATCGAACGCGACGCCGGCGGGACGCCCCAAGGCACCCTGCACGAGGGCGCCGCGCTCATGGTCGGCCGGCACGCGCCGGCGTCCACCCCGCGGGACCGGCTCGAGGGGCTGCTGCTCGCACAGGAACATCTGCACGCGCTCGGCGTCACCGGCTGGCAGGACGCGATCGTCGGCCCGTACCTCGGCTACCCCGACCCCTACGACGCCTACCTCGAGGCGGCGCGGTCGGGCCGGCTCACCGCCCGGGTGGTCGGCGCGCTGTGGTGGCGGCGCGACGGCGGTCTCGATCAGCTGCCGGCGCTGCTGGCCCGCCGCGAGCGCAGCCTGCGCGAGGCGGGCGCCGCCGGCCGCTTCCGGGCCACCAGCGTGAAAATCATGCAGGACGGCGTCGCGGAGAACTTCACCGCCGCGGTGACCGAGCCCTATCTCGACGGGCACGGACACCCCACCGGCGGCACCGGGCTGTCCCACATCGATCCGGCCGAGCTGCGCCGCTACGTGACCGCCCTGGACGCGCACGGGTTCCAGGTGCGCGTCCACGCCATCGGCGACCGGGCCGTCCGGGAGGCGCTGGACGCGTTCGAGACCGCCCGCGCCCACCGCGCCGCCGGTTCCACGGCCGTGCCGCCCGGCGGGCACCGGCCGGACGACAACCGGCACCACATCGCCCACCTGCAGCTCGTGCGCCCCGGCGACGTGCCGCGCTTCGGCGCGCTCGGGGTGACGGCGAACATCCAGGCGCTGTGGGCGGCGCACACCCGGCAAATGGACGAGCTGACCATCCCGTTCCTCGGGCCCGAGCGCGCGTCCTGGCAGTACCCGTTCGAGGCGCTGCGCGCGGCCGGCGCCGCGCTCGCCGCGGGCAGCGACTGGGCGGTGAGCAGCGCCGACCCCTGGCGCGGCATCCACGTCGCCGTCAACCGGATCGCCCCGCCCGGCGCTGGCACCCCGGCGGCCGGCCCGCTGCTGCCCGCGCAGGCGCTCGGCCTGCGCGCCGCGCTGGCGGCGTACACGATCGGTTCGGCGCGCGTGAACCACCTCGACCACGCGACCGGCTCGATCGAGCCGGGCAAGCTGGCCGACCTGATCGTCGTCGACCGCGACCCGTTCACGGTGCCGGCCGCCGAGCTGTACGGCATCCGGGTGCGGCAGACCTACGTCGGCGGCGTCCGCGTCTTCGCCGCCCCCGGCGCCTGAGCTCCCGCCCCGTCAACTTTCGCCTGTCACGGGGAATATCGTGGTTACCCCCCACGACGGGCCGCGGTCGTCCGGGTGACAGGCGGCGGCCACGGAGGCCCCCGATCCCGACCGCGCCGATGACGATCTCCATGACCGCGACGAGCCTGCTCGTCGTGGCGGCGCTGCTGGTGGGCGTCACGATCGGAGCGGTCGGGATCGGCGGCGTCTTCCTCGCGCCGGCGCTCATCCTCATCGGCGAGGTCGAGCCGCATCAGGCGACCGCGATCAGCCTGATCGCCTTCACCCTCACCGGCGTGGTCAGCGCCGCGCTGCACCTGCGCGACGACGCGGTCCCGCGTGTCCTCACCCGGAACCTCGCCGCCGGCCTGCTGCCGGGTGCGTTCGCCGGCGGCTGGCTCAGCGGCCGGATCCCCGCGGCGGTCATCTTGGCCGCGCTGTCCGGCTGTTGTCTGGCCTCCGCGCTGTGGACCCTCACCCGGGCGCGCGGACCGCGGCCCGGCAACACCGCCGCCACGGGCGACCAGGCCGCCCGGGGCGGCCGGGCCGGCCGGGCCGACCTCGGTGCGCCGAGCGCGGCCGCGATCGGGCTCGTCGTCGGCTTCGGGTCGGCCGTCACCGGCACCAGCGGGCCGGTGCTGCTCACCCCGATCCTGATCGCGCTCCGGCTGCCGACCTGGCGAGTGATCGTGGTCGGGCAGGTGATCCAGGTGGTGGTGACCCCGGCCGGGGCGCTCGGCCACCTGGCGCGTGCCCGGCCCGACCTGGGCCTCACCGCCGTTCTCGGGGCGGCCACCGCGGCCGGCGCCGCCATCGGCATCTGGGGCATGCGGCGGCTGCGGCCGCCCGACGCGCTGCTGCGCGATCTGGTGACCGCGCTGCTCGCCGTGACCGGCGTGCTCGTCGCGATCAGGTTGGCGGGCGCCTTGTGATCACACCGGTGACTGGTCGGCCAGCCACCGGACGATGCCGGCGACGGCGTCCGCGCAGGTGCCGCAGCCGGTCGTGGCGCGGGTCCGGGACGTCACCTCCTCCACCGTCCGGGCGCCGTCCTCCCAGCAGGCCCTGATCTGGCCCTTGGTGACGCTGTTGCAGTTGCACACCTCGGCCGCGTCGGGCATCCGAACCGGTGAGTCGGCCGCCGGCGCCGCCGTCAGCCCGTGGAACATCAGCGCGAGGCGGTCGGCCGGCAGCGGCGCCGCCCGGTCGTAGAGCTGGGTGAGCGTGCCGGCCGTGCTCGTCTCGCCGAGCAGGATCGCGCCGATGACGCGGTCCTCGCGGATGACGACCTTCTTGTAGGTGCCGCGCGCGGCGTCGGCGAACTGCATGACCTCGACGTCCTCGTCGTGCGAGCCGTGATGGGTCTCCCCCATGGTGGCGAGGTCGACGCTGGCCGCCTTCAGCCGCGTGATCTGCCGCGACCCGGTGTAGCGGGCGGCCGGCCGGCTGCCGCTCAGCAGATCGGCCAGCACCGTCGCCTGCTCCCAGGCCGGGGCGACCAGGCCGTACACCACGTCGCCGTACTGCGCGCACTCCCCGATCGCCCGGATCGCGGGATCGGTGACCGACCGCAGCGCCTCGTCGACCACGATGCCGCGCTCGACGGCCAGGCCCGCGGCGCGGGCCAGCCCGACCTCGGGGCGCACCCCGCAGGCCAGCACCACCACGTCGGCGGGCAGCAGCTCCGCGGCCCGGTCCTCGTGGGCCAACTCGACGCCGACGACCCGGTCGCCGCCTGGGTCCCGCCGGGTGGACAGTGCGGCGACGCGCACCGCCAGCCGTACCCGGATGCCCAGCCCGGCGAGGGTGCGCGCCAGCACCTTCCCGGCCTCGGCGTCGAGCTGGCGCTCCATGAGATGCCCCATCAGGTGCAGCACCGTCACCGACAGCCCGCGGCCCGCCAACCCGCGGGCGGCCTCGATGCCGAGCAGGCCGCCGCCGATCACCACGGCGTGCCCGCCGGGCCTGGCCGCCCGCAGGATGTCCGCGCAGTCGTCGAGCGTGCGGAAGGCGACCGCCCCGTGCGGCAACCCGCCCTCCGTGCCCGGGATGGGCGGCACGATGGGCGCGCTGCCCGTCGCCAGCACGAGCGTGTCGTAGGGGGTGATCGTCCCGTCCGCGGCGACGACCGCCCCGTCGGCCCGGTCGATCTTGGTGATGGCGACGCCGAGGCGCGCGTCGATGTCGTGCTCGGCGTACCACGACGGGTCCACGAGGCCGATCTGATGCGGCTGCGCGGTGCCCGCCAGCACGCTCGACAGCAGCACGCGGTTGTAGGGCTGGCGCGCCTCCTCGCCGAAGACCGTGATCGAGGCATGGGGGTCGCGGGCGCGCATCTCGGTGACGAACCGCGAACCGGCCATCCCGTTGCCCGCCACGACGATCCGCTGGGCGGCGCGCCCCCGCCCGGCCGGTGCCACGCCGCGCGCGTCGTGCTCGCTCACTGTGTCCTCGCTCTCCCGCCAGTTCGCTTCTCGGCCGATTCATTCGTCGTCGTCGTCGTGGTACGTCGTCTCGCCTGATTCCGCGCGACCTCAGACCGCCTCGAGCCGCACCGCGCACACCTTGAACTCCGGCATCCGCGACAGCGGGTCGAGCGCCGGGTTGGTGAGCAGGTTGGCCCGGCCGGCGCCGGCCCAGTGGAAAGGGACGAAGACGGTGTCGGGCCGGATGGTCTCGGTCGGCCGGGCCCGCACCGTCGCCGTGCCGCGCCGGCTGATCACCCGCACCAGCGTCCCGGCCGCGATGCCGAGCCGCTCCGCGAGGTCGGGGTGCAGCTCGACGAACGGCTCGGGCGCGGCGGCGTTGAGCCGGTCCACCCGCCGGGTCTGCGCGCCGCTTTGGTAGTGCGCCAGCACCCGGCCCGTGGTCAGGTAGACCGGGTAGTCGGCGCAGACGTCCTCGACCGCGCCGCGGTGCTCGACCGCCGTGAACCTGGCCCGGCCGTCCGCGGTCGCGAACCGGTCGAGGAAAGGCCGCGGCGTGCCGGGGTGCTCCGCGTCCGGGCACGGCCAGAACACGCCGCCCTCGGCGGCGATCCGCTCGTAGGTGATGCCGGAGTAGTCGGCGATCCCGCCCGCGCTGGCCCGGCGCAGCTCGTCGAACACCTCGACCGGATCGCCGCTCCACTTGCCCGGCGCGTTCAGTCGGTCGGCGAGCGCCGCCAGCACGGCCAGGTCGCCGCGGACGTCCGGCGGCGGCGATACGGCCCGCTCACGCCGCAGCACCCTGCCTTCGAGGTTCGTGATCGTCCCCGACTCCTCCGCCCACTGCGTGGTGGGCAGCACGACGTCGGCGCGGCGCGCGGTCTCCGACGGCACGAAGTCGGCGACGACGAGGAACTCCAGCGCGTCGAGCCGCTCCTCGACGGCGGCGGCGTGCGGCGCGGACACGACCGGGTTGGAGCCGAACAGCAGCAGCGCCTTGGGCCCGGCGGCGGTGCCGAGCGAGAGCAGCAGCTCATAGGCCGACCGGCCGGGACCCGGCAGGTCGGCGGGCTCGACGCCCCACACCGCCGCGACGTGCGCCCGCGCCGCCGGATCGTCGATCTTGCGGTAGCCGGGGAGCTGGTCGGCCTTTTGCCCGTGCTCTCGTCCGCCCTGGCCGTTGCCCTGCCCCGTCAGGCAGCCATAGCCGGAGCCGGGCCGGCCCGGCAGGCCGAGCGCCAGCGCCAGGTTGATGTACGCGGTGACCGTATCGGTGCCGTCGGCGTGCTGCTCGGCGCCCCGGGCGGTCAGAATCAGGGCGGTGTGGTCGATGCCGCGGCTTCTCATCTCGCCCGTCGCGCCCGCCAGCAGCCACACCGCCCGGCGCAGGTGCGGCACGGGTACGCCGGTGATCCGTTCGACCCGGTCGGGCCAGTAGGCGTTCACCGTCGTCCGTACGGCCTCGAAGCCGCGGGTGCGTTCGGCGACGTAGGCCTCGTCGATCAGACCCTCGCTGATCGCGATGTGCAGCAACCCGTTGGCCAAGGCCAGATCGGTGCCGGGCGTGGGCTGCAGGTGCAGGTCGGCGCGGCGCGCCGTCGGAGTCGCGCGCGGGTCGATGACGATGAGCTGCCCGCCGGCCGCGCGCTGGGCGACCAGGTGCCGCAGGAACGGCGGCATCGTCTCGGCCACGTTGCCGCCGACAAGCAGGATGGCGTCGGCGGTCTCCAGGTCGGTGATCGGCACCGGCAGCCCGCGGTCCATCCCGAACGCGCGGTTCAGCGCGGCCGCCGCGGACGACATGCAAAAGCGGCCGTTGTAGTCGATGTTGGCGGTGCGCAGCCCGACGCGGGCGAACTTGCCGAGCTGATAGGCCTTTTCGTTGGTGAGCCCGCCGCCGCCGAACACCGCCACCGCGTCCGGTCCGTGCGCCGCCCGCAGCCGTTCGATCTCGGCGGCGATCCGGTCCAGCGCCGCGTCCCACGTGCACGGCTCCAGCGGCGCGCCGCGATGCGCCCGCATCAGCGGCGTGGTCAGCCGGTCGGCGGCGGTCAGCAGGTCCGCCGCCGTCCAGCCCTTCTGGCACAGGCCGCCGGCGCCGGCCGGGATGTCGGCGCGCGGCGCGATGCGGACCGGGTCGCCGCCCACGACCATGCCGCACTGCAGCGCGCAGTAGGGACAGTGCGTCGGGGTGCCGCTGGACATGGCTCGATCGTGTGCAGGGGCCGTTAACCGGCCGGGTCCCGGCCGTCACCGCCGTGTTAAATGAGCCTCACCGCGCCGCGTCCGGCGAGGCGGGATTCCGGCCGCACCGCCGGCCGGGCCACTAGGGTCTGAGGCATGGCGGACAGCGCGTTCTATGCCTCCTTGCCCCGCACCAGGGGGGCCGCGGCGGCTCTGCTCCTCGACGAGGGGGGACGTGTCCTGCTGGTCAAGCCGACCTACAAGGAGGGCTGGGTCCTCCCCGGCGGAGTCATCGAGGCCGGCGAGTCGCCGCTGACGGCCTGCCTGCGCGAGTGCGGCGAAGAGCTCGGCCTCGTGCCCGCCCTCGACGGCCTCGTCGGCGTCGACTGGGTGCCGCCCCACGGCGACGCCGACGCGGTCAACGTCTTCGTCTTCTTCGGGCGCATCACCGGCGAGCAGGTGCGCGAGATCCGGCTGCCCGCCGACGAACTGTCCGACTACGCCCTGCGCGCCCCGGACGACGTCACGGGGTTCTTGCCGCCACTTAACGAACGACGGCTCGGACCCTGCCTGCGCGCGGCCGCCGGCGGCCCCGTCGCCTACCTTGAGGACGGCAAGGAGCCGGCGTGGTAGCCCCCTCCGGGTGACCCGGCCCGTTCACCTCGGCCGCCGGCAGCCGCACCGATCCCTCACACCGGGGGTTCGCCGCGGTGCAGCCGAATTAGCACGACCGATTCAGATAACACACGCCCGAGTAATCCCCGGCTCCTACCGTCATCGCGATCCGTCGAACACGAGGAGTCACATTGGCCATAGGAGTCGACACCCGAGAACGGGGCCGGGGCCATCCGATCACCAGGCTGCGCGGCCGCTGGATCGACGACTGGCGTCCCGACGACCCGGACTTCTGGGCGCGAGGCGGAGCCAGGGTCGCCCGCCGCAACCTCGTCTTTTCCATCTTCTCCGAACACATCGGATTTTCGGTGTGGACGCTGTGGTCGGTGCTCGTGCTGTTCATGGGCCCGGCCTACGGCATCGACCCGGCCGGAAAGTTCCTGCTCACCGCGGTCCCGGCGCTGGTCGGGAGCGCGTTGCGGCTGCCCTACACGTTCGCGGTCGCGCGGTTCGGCGGACGCAACTGGACCATCATCAGCGCGTCACTGCTCCTGCTGCCGTGCGGCCTCGTCGCGGTCGTGCTCCAACCCGGGGTCTCCTACACCACCCTCCTCATCGCCGCCGCGGTCGGCGGAGTGGGCGGCGGCAACTTCGCCTCCTCGATGGCGAACATCAACGCGTTCTATCCCCAGCGGCTCAAAGGCTGGGCGCTCGGCGTCAACGCCGGCGGCGGCAACCTCGGCGTGGCGGTGGTGCAGGTCGTGGGCCTGCTCATCTTGGCCACCGCGGGCACGGGCCATCCTCGGCTGGTCGCGGCCTTGTACATCCCGTTCATCGTGTTGGCCGCGCTCGGCGCCGCGCTGTACATGGACAACCTGTCGCACATGAACAACGACAAACGGGCGATGCGCGACGTGAGCGGGGACCCGCACACCTGGATCATGTCGCTGCTCTACATCGGCACGTTCGGATCGTTCATCGGCTTCGGGTTCGCCTTCGGCCAGGTGCTGCAGGTGCAGTTCACCGAGGAGTTCGACACGCCGATCAAGGCGGCCTACCTGACGTTCCTCGGCCCGCTGCTCGGCTCGCTGATCCGCCCGGTCGGCGGCTGGGCCGCCGACAAGGTGGGCGGCGCCAAGGTGACGTTCTGGAATTTCGTCGCGATGGCGGCCGGGGCGGCGGTGGTGTTGACGGCCTCGATGCAAAAGTCGCTGCCGCTGTTCATCACCGGATTCATTTTGCTGTTCATCTTCAGCGGCGTCGGCAACGGCTCGACGTACAAGATGATTCCCGCGATCTTCCGGGCGAAGGCGCAGCTCGGGGTGGCGGACGGCGGTGACCCGGTGGCGGCCGAGCACGAGGCGCGGCGGCTGGCGGGCGCGCTCATCGGCATCGCCGGAGCGGTCGGCGCGTTCGGCGGCGTGCTGGTGAACATGGCGTTCCGCCAGTCATTCCTCACCTACCAGACGGGGAACGCCGCGTACGTTTCGTTCATCGCCTTTTACGCGTTGTGTTTCGTCGTCACGTGGTTCGTCTATCTGCGTACCTCACCCAGAAAGCTGGCCGGCGTCTGATCGGGCGCCTTTCCGCCCGCGCCGGTCTTTTCCGTCGGCGCGCACCGCGTGGCGCGCGCGGTGCGCGCCGCGTCAGCCGGCCAGATGAATGACGACGTTCAGCAGCAGAACAAGGGCGAGCACGCCGATGACCGCCCGGCTCGTCTCCCTTAGCCGGACGCCGCGCATCGAGGCCACCCGCCTTTTGTAGCTCTGGAAATTCGAATGGGCCTCGCGGGCGCGTTCGATGCGCGTCCCGACGAAGAAGGCGACGACGGCAATGGCCGCGAGGGTGAGGAGCACGAGGGCACCTCCCTCCGTTATGCGCGAGCGGACACCGCTCGATCGCTCGATTGTCACCGCGACATCCGCCATAGCGCCACATATTTTTCACAGGAATGAAATAACCTCATGCCTCCCCGGGCGCCGAAAGATGATCACCGCGCGGCTTGCCCGATTCCGGGCAGGATTCTTGCATTCCGGGCCCTGGGGCGAGCACGATCGGGGGCCGTGGCCACGTCCCGTCCCCCGCCTCATGGCGACCTCGTCGATCACCTCACCCGCACCACCTCGCTCAGCCTGGGCGAGGCGGCGCGCGTCGTCGACGACGTACTGACCTATTTCGCGGAGCCGGCGGACGCCTACGTGCGCCGCAGGCACGCGGAGCTGAAGGGCCGCGGCCTCACCAACGACGAGATCTTCCGGCGGATCGCCGCCGAGTTGCCCGCCCGGCGCGTGGCACCGCCCGAACTCTCACTACGCCAGCTCCGTCGCATCGTGTACGGGTGATGGCCGCCCGCGCCGTCACGCTCACGTGACGAGGCGGCACGCGACCGTGCCGTCGATCACCCGCGCACCGCTCAGCGACACGACGCCAGGAGGATACCGTGTGTGGAATCGTCGCCTACATCGGGCCGCGCGACGCCGTCCCCATCATGCTCGAAGGACTCGCGCGCCTGGAGTACCGCGGCTACGACTCCGCCGGCGTCGCCGTCGTCGGCCGCTCCGGCGAGCTGCGCCTCCGCAAGGTCAAGGGCCGCGTCGCGCAGCTCGCCGCCGACCTGCCGGCACGGTTCAAGGGCAGCCCGGCGATCGGGCACACCCGATGGGCCACCCACGGCGAGCCGAGCGACGTCAACGCCCACCCGCACGTGTCCGGCCCGGTGGCCGTCGTCCACAACGGCATCATCGAAAACGCCGACGAGCTGCGCGCCAAGCTCGCCGCCGCGGGCGTCGAGTTCGCCTCCGCCACCGACACCGAGGTGCTCGCCCACCTGATCGCGCGAGCATTGGACGGCGAAGCCCCCCGGCCGGAAGAACCCTCGGCCGCCTCTCGCGGCCGCCGCCCGGCCGACCTGGAAGGCGCGGTGCGGCAGGCCCTCACGTCGGTGGTCGGCACGTACGGCATCGCCGTGATCGACGCGCGCCGCCCGGATCGCCTCGTCGTGGCCCGCAACGGCAGCCCGGTGGTGCTCGGCATCGGCGAGCGGGAGATGTTCGTCGCCTCCGACCTGTCCGCGCTGGTCCGCTACACCCGCCAGGTGGTGCACCTCGACGACGGTGAGCTGGCCACCGTCGAGGCGGGCGGGTTCCGGACGTCGACGCTCGACGCCCGGGCGACCGCCAAGAGCCCGTCGGTGATCGACTGGGAGCCCGGGCAGTACGACGCGGGCGCCTACGACCACTTCCTGCAAAAGGAGATCCACGAACAGCCGGCGGCCGTCCGCCGGGCGCTGTCGGGACGTCTCGACACGCGTTTTCACACCGCGCATCTCGGCGGGCTCAACCTCGACGCGCGGGAGGCCCGCGCGTTCCGGCGCGTGAAGATCATCGGCTGCGGTTCGGCCTACTACGCGGGCATGATGGGCGCCCAGCTGATCGAGGAGCTCGCGCGCATCCCGGCGGACGCCGAGCCCGCCTCGGAGTTCCGCTACCGCGACCCGGTGGTGGAGCACGACACGCTGTACATCGCGGTGAGCCAGTCCGGGGAGACCTACGACACGCTGGCGGCCGTCCAGGAGCTGCGCCGCAAGGGCGGCCGGGTGCTCGGCGTGGTCAACGCGGTCGGCAGCGCGATCGCGCGCGAGTGCGACGGCGGGGTCTACCTGCACGCCGGGCCGGAGGTGTCCGTGGCCTCCACCAAGGCGTTCACCTCCACCGCTGTCGTGCTCGCGCTGATCGCCTTGCACCTCGGCCGGATCCACGACCTGTCGCCCGCCGATGGGCGGCGCGTCGCCGACGGGCTGCGCGCGCTGCCCGACCAGATCGAGGAGATCCTCGCCCAGGAAGATCACATCGCCGCGCTCGCCCGCGACCTCGCCCGCTACCGGGGGATGTTCTTCGTCGGCCGGGTGCGCGGCTACCCGGTCGCCCGCGAGGGCGCGCAAAAGCTCAAGGAGATCTCCTATGTGCACGCCGAGGCCTACCAGGCGAGCGAGCTCAAGCACGGTCCGCTGGCGCTCGTGGACCCCGGCCTGCCGACCGTGGCCGTCGTGCCGGACGACGAACTGCTGGACAAGAACCTGTCCACGCTCGGCCAGGTGCGCGCCAGGCGCGGCCGCGTGCTGGCGATCGCGCACCGCGCCGAGGTGGTGGAGCAGGACGCGGACGACGTGATCGTGGTGCCGAAGAACCAGCCAGAGCTGGACCCGATTCTGCTGACGATCCCGCTGCAGATCCTCGCCTACCACGCCGCCGTGGAGCTCGGGCACGACGTGGACAAGCCCCGCAACCTCGCCAAGAGCGTCACCGTGGAGTGAGCCCCGCCGCGCCGCGCCTGGCCGGGCGGTCGCGGGACCAGCCGGGCGAGCGCCCCGACGAGCGGAGCACGGCGGCCCACGGGTCGCCCCGCTGGAGCGGCAGATGCGGAACGCCCCAGTGCCAGGCCGCGACGAGGACGTCGGGGTCGGCCGGCCGGTAGTCCACGTCCAGGGCGCGGGCGAGGTCCCAGGCGTGCAGATGCCATTCCAGGCAGGCCGCGCCCGCGTGGTCGCCGGCGGTGTACTTGGTGCCGCGGTAGATCAGGTAGGTGCGGTCCCACGCGTCGGGCAGCAGATCCGCGTACGCCCCGGCCGACACCGTGAACGCCAAGATCCGTTCCGGTCCCGGCTCGGGCGGCAGCACCGCGAGCTCGGCGGCGTTCTGCCTGGCCTGCTGACGGATCAGCACCGCCGAGGCGGCGTCTTGGGCGAACAACCGGGCCAGCCTGCTGTCGGGCGCGTCCTGGAGGTACTCCAGGTAGTTCTCCGCGACGCAGCGCAGGTGTCCGGCGAGGTCGACGACCCGCCAGTCGGGGCACGGGGTGACCAACAGCCAGTCAGACTCGGAACACCGCTCGGCCAGCGTCCGGACGGCCGCGACCCCGTCGAGGTAGGACTCGAGTACCCGGTCACGTTCCGGCGGCGTGCGATCCACGTATGCCCCCTGCGCTCGCGTTTCCCGAGTCGGTAGATTCTCAGAGTCGGCCGGTCCCGGCAGCCGATCTTCGGCTTCGTGTCCACCCTGCTGAGGGTCATCGCGGTGCAATGGCGACCGCGGCCACCGCCGGCGCGCACGGCCGGCGGGCCGTCTGGAGTGGGTCGGGACGGGCTGGGACGGTTCAGGACGGGGCGGTGAGATGCCGGCCCACCCGGTAGCTGAGCCGGTGCTTTTCGCGCGCCGTGCGCAGCCGGTCGACCTCGTCGCTCCAGGGCCGGACCGCAGACGTCGCCCGCGCCTTGCGGCGGGCGATCTCCGCGGCGCGGACGTCCTGCGCCGAGCCGTCTGCCGGCGGATAGGTCGCCGGGCCCATCGCCGCCCGCTCGGCCGCCTCGGCGGCCTGCAGCGCCTCGGTCAGCGCCCTGTCGAGCGCGACCACCAGCGCGTGCGTCCCCGGGATCGGCCGGCCCTCGGTCTCGGCCTGGCGCAGCGCCCGGTCCGCCGTGCCGACCCTGGCCAGCAGGTCGTCGTAGCGCGCGGCGAGCCGCCGGTCGGCGGCGAGGCGCTCTTCGATGTCCTGGCTCACCCGGCGGCGCAGCAGCCTCATGACGACGATCCCCTTGTCCTGTCTTGTCTCGGCGCGGTCCGATCCCCCGGTAAGGATACGCGGCGGTCCGGGCGGTCCGGGGACCGGGTTCGGGGATGGGATCGATTCGCGACACGGCGGCTCGATGACGCTCCGGCCGGGCGCCTTTACGTAGTAAGGTTGGATCATGACGCAGCTCCGCGAACCGCTGACCCGTGCGCGCATCATCGACACCGCCCTGCACATCGTCGACGGTCAGGGGCTCGGCCGGCTCACCATGCGCCGCCTCGGCGACGCCCTCCAGGTCGAGGCCATGGCGATCTATCACCACCTCCCCCGCGGCAAGGAAGAGCTCCTCGACGGGCTGGTCATGCACGTGGCCGCGCTGCCGGCCGCCCGCATCCCGGCCGCCGGCCGGGCGAGGGCGAGCGCCCGCGACTGGCGCGCGCACCTGCGGACCTGGGGCACCGCCTATCGGGCGCGGCTGCTCGAGCACGCCGGCGTGCTCCCGCTGCTGATGACCCGGCGCAACCCGGCCGCGCTGGCCGAGACGGCCGCGTCGCTGCGCGAGGTGCTGCGGATGGCCGGCTTCCTCGACGCCGCCGCGGCCACCGGGGCGCACACCCTCCTCGGCTACGTCATCGGGCACGCGGCCCTGGAGGCGCGCGCCAACGCGGCCGGGCGCCCCGACGACCCCGCGGAGGCCGTCGACTGGGACCGTCGCTTCGCCGCCGGCCTCGACGTCGTCCTCGCCGGCCTGCTCACCCTGCCCTGACCGGAGCGGCCTCGTCGACGACGAGCACGTCGAGCACACGCGGCCCGTGCCTGACCCCCTCCGTCCGGCCCGGCTCGAGCCGGGCGGCCGCCGGCGCACCGCTGATCCAGGTGAGCGGGCGGTACGGGTCGAGCCGCTCGATCGCCTCCGGCACCGATCCGACGATCTGGTCGGCGTGCACCACGCACAGGTGATAGCCGGGAAGCAGGGTGAGGGCCCGGCGGCCCTGCGCCCGCCCGCCGTCCAGCACGATCGTGCAGGTCTGCGCGATCGCCACCGCACAGCCCGTCACGACGCCGGCGGCTTCGGTGAGCGCGTCGACGCCGGCCGCCGCCGAGTCGGCGCAGATCTGGACCCCGTCGAGCTCGGCCAGCCATCCGTACGGCAGGTCAGCGGGGACGACCAGCCGCCGCACCCCGGCGCCCCACAGCGCCGCCGCGACCGCGGTGCCCAGCTCATCGGCGCCGACGTGGCGGACGGTGGCGAGCGAGTCGGCCAGCCGTTCGCTGAACAGCGCCACCACGTCCGCCCGGGTCGCGACGTCCGCGCCGACGAGCCGATAGTGGTAGTCGCGCGGAATCTTCACCTGGGTGCCGCGCGCCTCGCCCAGCGCGGCCCGCACCCGGTGCAAGATCTCCCGCTTCGCGTCGCTCATCGGCGCTCACCCCGGCGCGCGCGGGGGCGGTCCGGGCCGGCGGGGCACTCGCGCGGCGGCGGCGGCGCGGGCCCGCCACCAGGCGCGGAAGGTCTGCCCGGGCGGCGCCGGCAGGTCGCGGGCGTCGGTCCACTTGCCCAGCAACCCCGGCAGCCGCCGGATCCGCCCGCCGCGGGCCAGCAGCCTCGCCCAACGCGCGGTCTGCCGCAGCGTGGTCTCGTAGCGACCCGCGTCGCCCAGCGCCCAGGCGGCGCTGCGCATCATCGCCATCTCCGGGGTGGGCACCGGCCGGCGGCGGCGCGACTCGATCACCTGGCCGCGCAGCCGCACCAAGATCTCGGGAATGTCGATCCGCACCGGGCACACGTCGGCGCACGCCCCGCACAGCGTGGAGGCGTACGGCAGCGACGCCTCCAGCGGGCGCTCCACGCCGCGCAGCTGCGGCGTCAAGATCGCGCCGATCGGCCCGGGATACACCGGCCCGTAGGGGCCCGCGCCGGTCCGCTCGTAGACCGGGCACACGTCGAGGCACGCCGAGCACCGGATGCAGCGCAGCGCCGCCCGGCCGACCTCGTCGGCGAGCGCGTTGGTACGGCCGTTGTCGAGCAGCACGAGGTGGAACTCACCGGGTCCGTCGCCGGCCGTCACGCCGGTCCAGGACGAGACGTAGGGCGTCATCCGCTCCCCCGCGCCCGCCCGCGGCAGCAGCTGCAAGAACACCTCGAGGTCCGCCCAGGTCGGCACGATCTTCTCGATGCCGGCCACCGTGATCAGCGTCTGGGGCAACGTGCCGCACATCCGGCCGTTGCCCTCGGACTCGACCACCACCACGGTGCCGGTGTCGGCGACGATGAAGTTGGCCCCGGAAAGGCCGACCTTGGCGGTCTGGAACAGCGCGCTCAGGGAGGACCTGGCCGCCGCGGCGAGCTCGCCGGCGCCGTCGCCCGCCGGCGCCGCGCCCGCCGCCGGCCGGTCGCGCTCCAGACGTTCGATGAGCTCGGCCGACTCGGTTCCGTGCACCCGGATTCCCGCGGCGCCGAGCGCCTCGCCCAGGCCGATCTCGGCACCGGCCGCCGACCTCATCGTGACGGCCTCGGTCTGGCCGGTGGCCGCGACGAGGCCGATGACGATGTCGCGGGCCTCGGCCGCGTTCCTGGCCCAGTGCACGGTGGCGCCGGCCTCGGTCACCGACCGGTCGACCTCCTCCAGGTAGGTGTCGAGGTTGAGCAGCGTGTGGTCCTTGATCGCCTGGCCCGCCGCGCGCAGGTGCTCCCAGTCGTCCACCTCGCCGGTCGCCGCGGCCCGCCGCCGCCGGATCTCCGTCGTCGCGGTGCGCAGGTCGCGCCGCAGTCGCGGGTCGCCCAGCGCCTCCCGCGCCGCGACCGAGAACCTCGCCGCGGCCGCCGGCGTGCCGGCCGCCGCCGTCCGGATGGCCGCCGGCCACTCCCCGGCCGGCCCCTGCGACTGACCGTTCATGCCGTTCATGAGGTCTCCGCGAGGATCTCGGCGAGGTGCATGACGCGGACGCCGCTGCGCAGGCGCGACAGCGCGCCGCCGATATGGGTGAGGCAGGCGTTGTCGACGGCGCAGACCACGTCGGCGGCCGTTGTGCGGATATGTCGGATTTTGTCGGCGACGATCGCGACCGAGACGTCCGCGTTCTTCATCGCGAACGTCCCGCCGAATCCGCAGCACTCCTCGGCGGCGGGCAACTCGACGAGGTCGATGCCCCGCACCGCCGCCAGCAGCCGGCGCGGCCGGTCGCCCACCCGCAGCGCGCGCAGCGCGTGGCACGTCGGCTGGTAGGTGACCCGGTGGGGAAAGTGCGCGCCGACGTCGGTGACGCCGAGGACCTCGACGAGGAACTCCGACAGCTCATAGACGTTGTCGCGCCAGCCGGACGCCGGGTGTCCGTCGCCGGCCGCCGCGGCGGGGGCGAGGTCGGGCAGCAGCCGGTGGTAGGACTGCCGGATCATCGCGGCGCAGGACGCCGACGGCGTGACAACAAGATCGTTTTCAGAAAGCAGGCGTTCGCAGACCTCGGCGAAGCGGCGGGCGAGACCGGCGGCCTCGCGATGGTACCCGGTCGTCCAGTGCAGCTGACCGCAACACGTCTGGGCGGGATCGAAGGTCACCTCGTGGCCGAGTCGCTCCAGCAGCGTCACGACGGCCTTGCCGGTGCCGGGGAACAGCGCGTCGTTGAAACACGTGATGAACAGCGCCACGCGCATGGTTCCCTCCCCTCGGGACCCCTGCCACATCCTAGGGGGGCGATGCCGGAGAACCACCTGAAACAACGTCAGATCATGAACATCAACGCGGGCCGCCGCGAGAACCCCGATGTCGGGGCATACGCGAGCATGCGGGTCCGTTGTCACTTGGTCGGCGTGTCGTTCTCTGTCCGTTATGACACGCGCGGGAACCTTGGAGCGATACAACAGAAGTGAACGGGGTCACAGTCCAGGGGTACGAAGGTGTCACACCCACAACCGTCCCAACGGGCTATGTCGCTGAGCGACGAACCTCAGCACACTGAGAGGCGTCCGAAGTGACACAGCACACATCCAGCGCAGTTGAGACCGGAGGCACGAGAATGTGCCCGCACCAGCCGCCTTGTCCGCCGCCTGACGCGGCCGACCGCGACGCCGCCCGCACGATCGCATGCCACCCCGAGCAGGGGTGGAGCCTGCTGTGCAACGGCGTCGTACTCTTCGAGGACACCGGCGAGCTGCTTCCCAACGGGGGAATCATCGCACCGCATCGCCCCACGGACCTGCCGGCGCACACCGCCGCGTAGCCGCCGCGGTGCCGGCCCCGGTGTAGGGGCTAGTTCGTTGGGGGGATCTCCACGGGGGTCAGGGCCTGGCCGATCCGGCCCGCGCCGCCCGGCGCGAACGATTCGCGACCGACGCTCACGTGATCTGGCGCCGCAGCCATTCGGCGGCCACCTCGCCGATGGCGGCGGGGAACCGTGACAGGTCATGCCCTTCCCGCTCCAGCACGTGGACGCACGTCGCGTCGGCGGCGTCCGGCACGCCGAACGGGTCTCGCCGCCCGTTGACCACGAGGACCGGCACGCCGGCGCCGCGTAGTTCCGGCGCCCGGGTCCGGTCCGGCCGGCGCGGCGGGCGCAGCGGAAAGGCGAGCGCGATCACGGCGCGCGCGCCGGCCGCCCGCGCGGTGCGGCAGGCGACCCGCGCGCCGTTGCTGCGGCCGCCTTGGATCAGCGGCACGTCGCCGTAGCGGCGCCGCAGCGCGGCGATCACCTCGAGCCACGCGGCGTCCTGGGTCGCGGCCGGGCCGGGCGCCCGCCGCCCGGCGACCCGGAACGGCTGGAGCACCCTGGCCACCGCGCCGCCGAGATCCAGCGCCGCGTCCCGTACGGCCAGCAGGTCGGGCGCCGCCACACCTCCGTTGGAGCTGTGCGTCAGGACCAGCAGAAACCGCGGATCGGGCACGTCGTCCACGGTGATCCGCGCGATCCCCGCCACCGTCGAGAGCTCCACCCCCGCACCGTATCGGGTGCGCACCCCCCCTCGTGATCATGCGATGATCGCTGTCGGGCGAGGAGGGTGAGGCCGATGAAGATGACCGAGACGCAATGGCGCGAGTTCGTCTCCGCCGGGACCCGGACCGGGAAGGCGGCCGTCGTCCGGGCCGACGGCGCCGCCCACGTCACGCCCATCTGGTTCGTGCTCGACGGCGACGACGTGGTGTTCACCACCGGCTCGGCCAGCGTCAAGGCGGCGGCGCTGCGCCGCGATCCGCGCCTGGCGATCTGCGTCGACGATCAGGAGCCGCCCTATTCCTTCGTCATCGTCCACGGCGAGGCGAGGCTGTCGGAGGACCTCGCCGAGCTGAAGAAATGGGCCACGATCCTCGGCGGCCGCTACATGGGCGCGGACCGGGCCGAGGAGTACGGCGCCCGCAACGCCGTGCCGGGCGAGCTCCTCGTCCGGGTCCGCATCACCAAGGTCATCGCCGAGCGCGACATCGCCGCCTGACCGGGCGGAGGCGAACGCTCAGTCCTCGAAGGCCTCGGGCGGCGGGCAGGCGCACACGAGGTGGCGGTCGCCGTAGGCCTGGTCGATCCTGCGCACCGGCGGCCAGTACTTGCCCTCGCGCAGCGAGGCGACGGGATAGGCGGCGTCCTCGCGCGTGTAGGAGTGCTTCCAGTCGGGGACGAGCAGCGACGCGGCGGTGTGCGGCGCGTTCTTCAGCGGATTGTCGGTCTTGTCGTACTCGCCGTTCGCCACCCGCTCGATCTCGCGCCGAATGGCGATCATCGCCGTGCAGAACCGGTCGAGCTCCCCGAGGTCCTCGCTCTCTGTCGGCTCGATCATCAACGTGCCGGCCACCGGGAACGACAGGGTCGGCGCGTGCAGGCCGTAGTCGATGAGCCGCTTGGCCACGTCCTCGGCGGTGATCCCGGTCTCCTTGGTGATCTTGCGCAGGTCGACGATGCACTCGTGCGCGACGAGGCCGCCGCGCCCGGTGTAGAGGACCGGGTAGTGCGGGGCGAGCCGGCCCGCCACGTAGTTGGCCGCCAGCACCGCGACCTCGGTGGCCTTGCGCAGCCCGTCGGCCCCCATCATCGCGATGTACGCCCAGGAGATCGGCAAGATGCCCGCCGACCCCCACGGCGCGGCCGAGATCGGGCCGACGCCGGTGCGGGGGCCCGCCTCGGTCCGGCCCGGATGGTTGGGCAGGAACGGAGCCAGGTGTTCCCGCACCCCCACCGGGCCGACGCCGGGACCGCCGCCGCCGTGCGGGATGCAGAACGTCTTGTGCAGGTTGAGGTGGGAGACGTCCGCGCCGAACTCGGCGAGCCTGGCCAGCCCGAGCAGCGCGTTGAGGTTGGCGCCGTCGACGTAGACCTGGCCGCCCGCCTCGTGGACCGCCCGGCACACCTCGGTGATGGTCTCCTCGTACACGCCGTGCGTGGACGGATAGGTGACCATGATCGCGGCGAGCCGCGCCCCGTGCTTGTCGATCTTGGCGTGCAGGTCATCGAGGTCGATGTTGCCCCGCTCGTCGCACTTGACGACGACCACCCGCATGCCGGCCATGGCCGCGCTGGCCGCGTTCGTGCCGTGCGCGGAGGAGGGGATGAGGCAGACGTCGCGCTCGGCCTCGCCGCGGCTGTCGTGGTAGGCCCGTACGGCCAGCAGCCCGGCCAGCTCGCCCTGCGAGCCGGCGTTGGGCTGCACCGACACCTTCGCATAACCGGTGAGCTCGGCCAGCCACTCCTCCAGCTCGGCGATCAGCTCGAGGTAGCCGCGCGCCTGCTCCAGCGGCGCGAACGGATGGATCTGGGCGAACTCCGGCCAGGTGATCGGCTCCATCTCGGTGGTCGCGTTGAGCTTCATCGTGCAGGAGCCGAGCGGGATCATCGAGCGGTCGAGCGCGATGTCCTTGTCCTGCAGCGCGCGCAGGTAGCGCAGCATCGCGGTCTCCGACCGGTACGTGTGGAAGACCGGGTGGGTGAGGAACTCGTCGTCGCGGCGCAGCGCCGCGGGCAGGAAGCCGCCCGCCGCGTCGCCCGACCCGCCCCCAGCGTCGGCTTCCTCGGCTCCGGCCGCGGCGGACGCGACCCCGAATGCCTCCAGCACCAGCCCGACATGCCGGTCGGTGGTCGTCTCGTCGCAGGCGACGCCCACGTGGTCGGCGTCGACCTCGCGCAGGTTGACACCGAGCTCCCCCGCCCGGCGCACCACCTCGGCGGCCCGTCCGGGCACGTGCGCCAGCACCGTGTCGAAGAACGACCGGTGCACCACCTCGACGCCGCCGGCCGCCAGACCGGCGGCGAGCCGCGCCGCGTGGCCGTGCACGCGCTCGGCGATCGCGGTCAGGCCGTCCGGGCCGTGGTAGACCGCGTACATGCTCGCCATCACCGCGAGCAGCACCTGCGCCGTGCAGATGTTGCTGGTGGCCTTTTCGCGGCGGATGTGCTGCTCGCGGGTCTGCAGGGCGAGCCGGTAGGCGGGCGCGTTGTCGGCGTCGACCGAGACGCCGACCAGCCGGCCGGGCAGTTGCCGCTCCAGGCCGTCGCGCACCGCCAGGTAGCCGGCGTGCGGGCCGCCGAAGCCGTAGGGCACGCCGAACCGCTGGGCCGAGCCCACGGCGATGTCGGCGCCGAACTCGCCCGGCGGCTCGAGCAGCGTCAACGCGAGCAGGTCGGCGGCCACGACGACCTGGGCGCCGCGCTCGTGCGCGGCGGCGGCCAAGGGCGCGAGGTCGGCGACCGCCCCCGACGTTCCGGGGTATTGCAGCAGCACGCCGAAGAAGTCCCCGTCCGGGAGCCCGTCGCGAAGATCGGCGACGACGACGTCCAGGCCCATGGGCACCGCCCTGGTCCGTACCACGGCGATCGTCTGCGGCAGCACGTCCGCGTCGACCAGGAAGGCGCCGGCGCCCTTGGTGACGCGGTGCGCGAGGGCCATCGCCTCGGCCGCGGCGGTGCCCTCGTCGAGCATCGACGCGCCCGCCACGGCCAGCCCCGTCAGGTCGCCGACCACCGTCTGGAAGTTGAGCAGCGCCTCCAGCCTGCCCTGGGAGATCTCCGGCTGGTACGGCGTGTACGCGGTGTACCAGCCGGGGTTTTCCAGCACGTTGCGCGCGATGACGGCCGGGGTGACCGTGCCGTAGTAGCCCAGGCCGATCATGGAGGTGCGGACCTGATTCGCGGCGGCCAGCTCGCGCAGCCGCGCCAGCGCCGCGGTCTCGCTGAGCGCGGGCGGCAGGTCGAGCGGCCGCTCGGTCCGGATGGCCGCGGGCACCGCCGCGTCGATCAGCTCGTCGGCGGTGGAGAAGCCGACGGCGTCGAGCATGCGGGCGAACTCGGCGGCGGATGGTCCGATGTGGCGATCGGCGAACGTCGTCATGGTGGGGAGCCTCCTGGGCCGATGGTTGCTCAGGTGGGCACCGGGCGGGCGCACCGCGCCCGATGACCGGTCTCCCCCTCTGTCGTCTGCGCCTGAGAGTTTCACCGCGGGTGGGTCACCCGCCGTTTTCACCGTCGGCGAGGACCGCGCCGGAACGCGGCCCTGCTTTCCAGAGGCGCCTCGCCTGTGCGGTCCTTTTGCCTGAGAGGTTCCGGGGAGGAGTTGCCCCTTCGGCGCCCCACGCCGGCTGCGTGGAGACTCTCCCGCACTGGGTCGACGGCATGTCTACGATCTTCTCCACTGTACCGGAGCCGCCCCGGCCTGCCACGCCCGCCGCGCCCGCCGCTTTGGACCGCGATGGCACCGAGACGGCTAGTGCGGAAATAGCGCGAAATGGGAAGGTTGTCCCCTAGTTTGATGTGGGCTGTCCCATGATCGTGCGTCATCATCGGGGGAGGTGCGGGCGACGCGGACGGGGAAGGCGGCCAAGGCCGACAAGAAGATCGACAAAAACGCCGACGGGCGGTCCGGCGAGCATGCCGGCAACCGGCCCGAGACTCTCGGCCGGCGGAACGCCGGCCAGGCCGGCCGCGCCGACCCGGGCGGCGAGGCCGGCGGTGCGGTCGTGCCGGTCGACGAGCCGTCCCTGCCGCGCCGCATCCGCCGCCGCGGCGACGCGATCCGGCTGTCGGCCTCGCTGGCGGCGCTCGGCCTCGTGCTGCTGCTGCCGAGCATCGCCCGGCAGACCACGACCGGGATCCAGTCCGACATCACCCATGGCACCGCGCAGACGCCCCATTTTCTGCTCGCGCTGGCGAACCTGGTGTCGACGTTCGGGCTGCTGGCCGTGCCCGTGGCGTTCGCGATCGAGCGGCTGATCCGGCGCGACGGCCTGCGCGTCGCCGTCGGCCTCCTCGCCGCGGTGATCGCGCTCGGCGTCACGCTGGCGCTCGACTCCTGGGTGGCGTCCGGGCCGAGCGGGCTGGTCGAATACCTCGCCTGGACCCGCAGGTCGGGCGGCGCTGTGCCCGATCCGCTGCACACCGACCTCACGCCGGTGATCGCGTACGTGACGGCCGTGCGGCTCGGCGGCCGGCCCCGCTGGCAGGCCGTGACCTGGACGGTGATCGCCCTCGCGGCGCTGGCCGCGCTGGCCGCCGGTTACGCCTCGCCGCTGGCGCTCGCCGTCACCTATTTCATCGGGCGGGCCATCGGCTACGGCACGCTGTACGTGGTCGGCACCCCCAACCCGCGCCCGGCCGGCACGGCCGTGATCGCCGTGCTGCGCCGGCTCGGGATGGAGCCGTGCGGGGCGGCCAGGGTGCCCGACGGCCCGGAGGAGAGCCGCCGCTACACCGTCGAGCTCGCCGGCGGCGGCCCGCGGGACGGTGCCGCCCGGCTCAGCGTCACCGTGCTGGACCGCGACCAGCAGACCTCCGGGGTCTTCTACCGCATGTGGCGACGGGTGCGGCTGCGCAGCGGCCCGCGCCGGCCCGTGCGGTCGCTGCGCCGCTCGCTGGAGCAGGAGTCGCTGATGTCGTACGCGGTCACCGCGGCCGGGGTCGGCACGCCGCGGCTGATCGCGACCTCGGAGGTGGGGACCGACGCCGCGTTGCTCGCCTTCGAGGACGTGCCGGGGGTGCCGCTGGGCGAACTGCCCCGCAAGCAGATCACCGACGAGCTGCTCACCGCGATCTGGCGCCAGCTCAGGCAGCTGGACGCCCATCGGCTGGCGCACCGGCATCTGGAGGCGGGCAGCATCCTGGTCGGCCAGGACGGGCGGCCCTATCTCGTCGACCTGCGCAGCGGGGAGATCGCCGCCAGCGACCTGGTGCGCCGCCTGGACCTCGCGCAGCTGCTCACCACGCTGGCCCTGCGGGTCGGCCCGGAGCGCTCGGTCGCGACCGCGGCGGACGTGCTCGGCGCCGATCAGCTCGCCGCCGCCGTGCCGCTGCTGCAGAAGGTGGCGCTGTCGCGCGGGACCCGGGCCGCGCTTCGCCGTGAGCGCGACCTGCTCCCCCGCATCCGGGACCAGATCCTGCGGCTGCGCCCGGAGATCGAGGCCGAGCCGGTCCGGCTGGAACGGTTCCGCCCGCGCACCGTGGTCAGCATCGTCGCCGGCACCGCGGCGGGGTACATCCTGCTCTCCCAGCTCAGCAACGCCGACCTGCGGCTGCTGATCCGCGAGGCGGACTGGTGGTGGGCGGGCATCGGGCTGGTGGCCGCCGGCACGACCTACCTCGCCGCCGCGATGATGATCATCGGGTTCGTGCCGGAGCGGCTCCCCATGATCAAAACCGTGCTCGTCCAGCTCGCCGGGTCGTTCATCAAGCTGGCAGCGCCGGCCGCGGTGACCGTGGTGGCGGTCAACACGCGTTACCTGCAACGGGAGGGGGTCCGGCCGGGCCAGGCCGTCGCCAGCGTCGGGGCCTCCCAGCTCACCGGCCTGATCACGCACGTCATGCTGCTGATCCTGTTCGGCTTCGGCACCGGCTACGGCCAGGCCGAGTCGCTCACGCCCTCGCGTACGGTCGTGGTCGTCTTGCTGGCGCTCGCGGTGGCCGCCGCCGCCGTGACCACCGTGCCGCCCGCCCGCCGGCTGGTCGTCCGCCGGCTGCGGAGCCTTTTCTCCGGGGTCGTCCCCCGGCTGCTCGACGTCCTCCAAACGCCACGCAAGCTGCTCACCGGCCTCGGCGGCACGCTGCTGCTGACCGCGTCCTTCGTCGTCTGCCTGGAGGCCTCGATCCGGGCCTTCGGCGGCTCCATCGGCTGGACCACGGTCGTGATCATCTTCCTCACCGGGAACGCGCTCGGCTCCGCGGCGCCCACGCCCGGCGGCCTAGGCGCGGTCGAGGGCGCGCTGACCCTGGGACTGACCGTCGGGGGGCTCCCGGCCGGCACCGCGACCTCGGCGGTGCTGTTGTTCCGGATGCTCACCTTCTGGCTGCCGGTGCTGCCCGGCTGGGCGGCGTTCGCGTATCTGCAGCGCAAGGAGGCGATCTAGCCGCGGTTCAGCCCGTCTTGCGGGCGGATCGGCGGCGGGCCAGCTCGTCGGAGGCCCGATCGCCCTCGGTCGCGCCGCCGGTGCCGGGGTCGGGGTCGCCGGTGTGCGCCCGTTCGGCGGGCAGGTCGGCGAGCGTGCCCTCGACCTCCTGCCAGACGCGGCCCAGCGCGATGCCGAACACGCCCTGTCCGCCCTGCAAGAGGTCGACCACCTCGTCGGGCGAGGTGCACTCGTAGACGCTCACCCCGTCGCTCATGAGCGTGATCCGGGCCAGGTCGTGAACGCCGCGGTCGCGCAGGTGGGAGACCGCCGCGCGGATCTGCTGCAGCGAGACGCCCGTGTCGAGC
Source organism: Streptosporangiaceae bacterium (assembly GCA_035765195.1). Classification (GTDB taxonomy): domain Bacteria; phylum Actinomycetota; class Actinomycetes; order Streptosporangiales; family Streptosporangiaceae; genus CALAED01. Next base: position 115,241 of record DASTYC010000040.1, on the reverse strand, counting down.
AGGCGCTTGACGACCTTGAGCACGAGGATGTCGGTGAAGCTGTAGAGCCGCTGGCTGCCCGACCCGTGGGCCGGCCGGACGCTGGGCTCGACCAGCTTGGTGCGGGCCCAGTAGTCGAGCTGGCGGTAGGTGATGCCGGCGGCCGAGCAGGCCATCGGGCCGCGGTAGCCGACGTGCTCCAGCGATGCCGGGGCAGGGGCGGGCGGGTCGTCGAACAGCAGCCCTTGCTCGCCGGCCTGCTGAGACGCGGCCCGCCTGTCATGGGCCGCCTTGCCCTCGCCGCTGCTCACCGCCACGCGGACCTCCGGCTCCGTTTCATCCCGGGACGCTCCGTCAAGGAGGTTTGACGGAATTCGTCACGGGCGTTCAAGCAGCACGGTAGGTGTCGGTCAGGGCGGGGTCAACGTTCGCGGTCGGCGCGTCGCATGCCCGGATGAACCGGCGCCACATGGGCAAACACCCCCACTCCATGGACTTCGTCACAAGTCCCCCGCTCGCCGCCGACGGGATCGCCGCGGCCGGGCGCGGGCAGGTACGAGCCCCCGGCACTTGACGAAGTCCTACCCCGTTCCCCGACTGCCGAACTGCCTCGAACTGGCTTCAATCACCAGCCGATCAACCCGCCCGACCAAAGTCGTCGGGGCTGATGGTGTCGAGGAATTCCCGGAATTTCTCGACCTCGTCCTCCTGCTCGTCGGGAATGGCCACGCCCGCCTCGTCCAGGACGTCCTCGCTGGCGAAGATGGTGGCCCCGGTCCGCAGCGCGAGCGCGATCGAGTCGGACGGCCGGGCGCTCACCTCGACCCCGTTGGAGAAGATCAGGTCGGCGAAGAAGATGCCTTCGCGCAGCGCGGTGATGTTCACGGTGTTGAGCCGTACGTCGAGCGCCTCGAGCACGTCGCGGAACAGGTCGTGGGTGAGCGGCCGCGCGGGCAGCACGCCCTGCTGGGCGAAGGCGATGGCGGTCGCCTCGACGGCACCGATCCAGATCGGCAGGTACCGGTCGCCGCCCGTCTCCTTCAGCAACACGATCGGCTGGTTGGAGGGCATCTCGACCCGGACGCCGACGACCTCCATCTGCTTCACTACGGCTCCCTGCTGGCTTGATCGCTACTTGCTTGATCGCTGCCCAAGGCTGCTGACCGAAGCCTTGATGCCCAACGTACACCCCGAGGGTGCTGGACGCGTGCCGGCATCGACTTCGTGATCACCCGTTCAGCGTGTCTCTGAGTCCCGCGGAGACCAGGACAGTATGCAGCCGCAGGGTCAGCGCCGCGATCTCACGAGCGGTATCTTCGGCCCGGCCGTGGGCGCCGGGCGAGCGCCGGCGCAACAGCGGAGTGATCATCTGTTCGATGAGGCCGACCTCGCGCTCGGCCGCGGCCTTGACCGTCCGCAGGTGACGGGCCTCGAACCCGAACGCGCCGAGCGCACCGGCCGCCTTCGCGATGGCGAGCGCCTCGCCGTCATAATGTCCGCCGGAGCGGCGGATCAAGCCGAACTCCTCCAGTTGCGACAGCAACGGCTCGTCGATGCCGGCCCCGTCGATGAGCTGTCCGCGGGTGAGTGCGACCTGCCGCTCCGCTGTGGGCGCAATGGGCTCAGCCGACAGCGAAAAGCCCGCGCCGCCGCCGCCGTCGTCGGCCGCGACCAGCGTGCGAGGGCGGCCGGTACCGGACGCCGGCGACGCCGAGGAGGGCGATGCCGAGGGGGGCGGATCGGCGGCGCGGTCGCGGGTCGCCAGCCGTTCCCTGATGACGCGCAGTGGCAGATAGTGGTCGCGCTGTGCGGCGAGAATGAAACGCAGCCGCTCGACGTCGGCATGCGTGAACTTGCGGTATCCCGACGGCGTGCGCGCCGGCTCGATCAGCCCCTCCGACTCCAAGAACCTGATCTTGGAAATCGTGACGTCGGGGAAATCGCCGCGAAGCAGCCCGAGCACTTCCCCGATCGTCATGTACGCCCGGGCGGCCTGCGCGCTCATCTCACGCCTCCCGCCCGGCCGCGAGCCCCACTCATAGGCCGCCTGTCGGGCGGCCCTCGCCCCGTCCTTCTGCGGCGTGCTGGTGCTGCGGGTTGGTGAGGAACACCAGCCGGAACTTGCCGATCTGCACCTCGTCGCCGCCCGACAGGCCCGCCTCGTCGATCCGCTCGCGGTTGACGTAGGTGCCGTTGAGGCTGCCCACGTCGCGCACGGAGAAGGTGGTGCCCTGTCGGTAGAACTCGGCGTGCCTGCGGGAGACGGTCACGTCGTCGAGGAAGATGTCGCTTTCGGGATGCCGGCCCGCCGAGGTGCGTTCGCTGTCGAGCAGGAACCTGCTTCCCGCGTTGGGCCCCCGTTTGACCACGAGCAGCGCCGTGCCCGGCGGAAGTGCCTCGACCGCCACCTGATCGGCGGAGACCTCCTCGACCTGTTCCGGCTCGCCCAGCGCCTCGATCCCGCCGAGCGCGATCGTCGATGTGGACTCTCCGGGCGTCTCGCCGGGAGCCGGCGGCACGTTCCGCGTCAGCGGCCTGCCACAGTTCGAGCAGAAGCGGGCATCATCCGGGTTGGCGTGACCGCACTGCGTGCAGTAGACGCTCGGCATCGATCGGCTCGGCCTCCTACCTGGTCCTCCCCCGCCCCACCACGACGACGGTTTTGGCAACTTATGCGGGTCAAGTCCGCGGGTCAATGGCAACGACGCACTACCTGCTCCACAAGCTACCTTCGTACGTGATCGCAGGTCTACGCCGCCGCGCGGGCACGTCGCGGCCGCTTCCGCCCACCGCCCGGACGACGCGCGCGTCGCCCGATCGCTCCCGGCGCCATCCCGTAGGCAGGGCCCCGTCTGTTACGACCGTACCGCGCGGACGGCCACCTTCTCTCGTTGAGTGATCAAACCGTTGGCTCCGGCGTTCCGCAGGGTCTTCAGCACGCCGCCGGGGATGTTCAGCGCGGTCGCGAGCGTGTGCGGATCGCCGATCACGAGCAGCAGGTACGGCGGCGTCAGGCGCGTGCCGTCCATGTCGATGCCGCGCCGCCCCGGCGCGTCGAGGAAGTAGCTGTCGACGCCGGCCCGCACGTCGTTGACCTGGATGACCTCGGCCCCGGCGTCGCGCAGTTCCTGCACCGTGTCCAGCAGCACGCTCGCCCGCACCCGGCCGCCGGGATCGTCGATGAGCAGCTCGATGCCGGGTCCGGTGGCGGGCAGCGTGCCGGCGAGGATGCCATAGGCGGTGGCGCGGCGGCGTGCCTCCTCGAGCGCGGCGGCGCCCCGCCCGTCGCGTTCGAGCCGTGCCTTGGTGTCCTCGAGCTCGCGGATGTCGGCGCGCAGCCGGTCGGACCGTTCGGTCACATCCGACAAGATCCCGACGAGCTCGTCCTGCCGCGCGGAGCCGAACGTGGTGTCCGCCCGGTTGGACGTGACCTGCGCCGCGACGGCGAAGCCGAGCAGCAGGCACAGCGCGCACGCGAGCAACTGGCCGCGGCCGGCGCGCGGCCGCAGCAGCGCCCACACCCGCCCGGCCGCGCTCACGTCGCCGCCGACGGGCTCGGCATCGTCGCGGTCGCCGCCGTTCATGCCCGGAACAGCTTCCTGCGGATGGCCGCGACGTTGGAGAAGATCCTGATGCCGAGCACCACGACGACGCCGGTGGACAGCTGGGAGCCGACGCCGAGCTGGTCGCCCAGGAACACGATGAGCGCGGCGACGATCGCGTTGCCGAGGAAGGAGACGACGAAGACCCGCTCGTCGAAGATCCCGTCGAGCCTGGCGCGCAACCCGCCGAACATCGCGTCGAGCGCGGCGACGATCGCGATCGGCAGGTACGGTTCCAGCCACAGCGGCACGGTCGGCTGCAGCATCAGCCCGAGGCCGACCCCGATCACGAGACCGATCAGTGGGATCACCGGGGCGTCCCCTCCCGCGCGTAGCGCAGCCGCGGCGCCGCCGCCGGCGGCAGCCGGGCGGCCCGCTCCCCGCGCTCGTCGAATCTGATGCCGAACTGATCCTCGAGTGCGCGGAAGTGCTCGCCGGCCGGCGAGTCGTCGAAGGCCGCGCGCAGCCCGTCGCCGCCGAGCGCGATGACCTCGTACGGCGGCGAGAGCGGCCGGTAGTCGACCAGGATGGCGTCGCCCGCCGCCCGGATGGCCGTGGTGGACGTCAGCCGCCGGCCGTTGACGGCGATCGCGGTGGCACCGGCCCCCCACAGCCCGTTGACGAGGATCTGCAGATCTTGATCATAGACCAGGCCGGTCCCGCCCGGGTCGTTCGTGCCGGCGGCGCGGGGCGCGTCGTCGATGGTGACGGTGAGCCCGGGGCCCGATCGCTGTGTCGCCGCGGCGGCGTCGGCGGCGCGCGCGAGGTCCTCGCGCCGGCGCCGCCCGGCGGCGCTGGCGGCCAGCGCCGCCGTCCGCGCCCGCTCGGCCTGGCCCCGGACGGCGTCGAGCCGCCGCTCCAGCGCGTCGGACTCGGCGGTGCGGTCGCGTATCTCCGCGATGAGCCGGTGTCGTTCCTCGACCGCGGCGGGTTCGTGCCGGCGCACCTGCAACCCGGCGACGGCGCCCAGCAGTCCGATCAGCGCGAGCATGGCCGCCACCGCGGTCACGCCAGCGCCGCGACGCCGCGGCGCCGCCCCCCGCCGGCGGGCCGCCGCCGCGTACCCCGGATCGAGCGCGGCATCGGCGAACAGGTCGGCGAGCAGCGACATCGACGCGTCGACGCGCCGCCCGCCGCCTGCTCGCCGGTCCCGCCCATCGGCCATCCGGCCATTCTGGCAGCCGGCCGCCCCGGGCGCCCCGGGCGCCACCGGCGCTCACGCGCGGCTGCTCGCGCTAGGCGCCGGCTTCCTCGACGACCTCGCCCCATTCTTCGAGGAGGGCCTGGGCGGTGTCGTTGTCGGGACCCTCGGCCCACAGGTGGGTGACGGCCTCGGTGGGGTCGGGCAGGACCAGGATCCAGCGGCCGTCGTCCTCGACCACCCGGACCCCGTCGGTGGTGTCGATGGTGCGCTCGCCTGCCGCCTCGACGACGTGCCGCATCACCGCGCCCTTGGCCGCCCACGGGGTGGGCACGGAGCGCTTGAGCAGATGCGCCTCGGGGATACGCTGGTCGATCTGGGACAGGTTGAGGCGGGTGCGGGCGACCAGCCCGAGCAGGCGGATGAACGCCGCGATGCCGTCGATCGTCGTGCAGAACTCGGGCAGCACGAAGCCGCCGCGGCCGTCGCCGGCGAAGATGATGTCGGGGTCGGCCGCCGTCTTGGTGAGCACGTCTTGGGATGTGGACGTCCACTGCACCCGTACGCCGTGGAAACGGCACACCTGCTCGGCCACCCGGGTGGTGGTGATGGGCAGCGCCACCCGGCCCGCCCGGCGTTCGGCGGCGACCAGGTCGAGCATGACGAGCAGGGCGCGGTCGTCGCTGATCAGCTCGCCGTTCTCGTTGACCAGCGAGATCCGTTCGCCGACCGGATCGAAGCGGACCCCGAACGCGGCCCGCGACGAGGAGACCAGCTCGCCGAGTCGCTGCAGGTCGCGCATGCGCTCGGCGAGGGTCTCAGTCGGGCTCGCCTCGTCCAGCCGGTTGTTCATGGTCAGCACGTCGACGCCGACGCGGCCGAGCAGGCTCGGCAGCACGAGCGAGGCGACGCCGCCCGCGCAGTCGAGGACGATCTTGAGCTCGGCCTCGCGGACGCCGGTCATGTCCATCCGGCGCAGCACGTCGCGGCTGTAGGTCTCGATGACGCGGGGCGGGTAGGTCAGCTCGGCGATCTCGCCGGGGAACGCCCGCCGGTACTCCTGGCGGCCGAACACCCGGTCCAGCTTGCGCTGCGCGCTCTGCGACAGCTCGGCGCCGTTGGCGCCCAGGAACACGATGTCCACGCCCTGCGGATCGCCCGAGGTGGTGCGGATGTAGATGCCGCCGGCGCAGTCCTCGCGGGAAGTCTCGAAGCGGGCGACGGGCAGCGGGATGGCCTCCAGGTCCTGGACGTTGATGGCGCTGGCGGTCAGCGCGCTGATGATGGCGCGCTTGAGCGTGCGGGCGGCGCGCGAGGCGTCGCGGCCGGTCATCACCGTGGCGCCCTTCTTGAGCGTGGTCGCGTACGCGCTGGTCAGCCGCACCGCCAGCTCGGGGGTGATCTCCACGTTGACGAGCCCGGACACGCCGCGCGGGCCGAACAGGTTGCGCTGGCCGCGCGACTCCCAGATGACGCTGGTGTTGACGACCGCGCCGGCCTCGATCGTCTTGAACGGGTAGACCTTGACGTCGCTGGAGACGTAGGCCTCGGCCTCGATGACGCACTCGTCGCCGACGATCGCGCCTTCCTCGATGCGGGCGCCGGCCATCACGTCGGTGTTCTTGCCGATGACGCAGCCGCGCAGGTTGGTGGACGGGCCGATGAACACGTTGTCGTGGATGACGGCGCGGTGCAGGAACGCGCCCTCCTTGACCACGACGTTGCTGCCGAGCACGGTGTACTCGCGCAGCTCGGCGCCGGCCTCGACCTTGGCGTAGTCGCCGACGTACAGCGGGCCCTTGAGCACCGCCTCCGGGTCGACCTCGGCGCCCTCGGCGACCCACACGCCCGGCGAGACCTCGAACCCGTCGACCTCGACGTCGATCTTCCCCGACAGCATGTCGGCCTGGGCCTTGAGGTAGCTCTCGTGGGTGCCGACGTCCTCCCAATAGCCGTCGGCGATGTAGCCGTACAGCGGCGCGCCCTCGGCGAGCAGCTTGGGGAAGACGTCGCCGGACCAGTCGACCGAGGTGCCCTCGGCGACGTGGTCGAGGACCTCGGGCTCCATGACGTAGATGCCGGTGTTGGCGGTGTCGGAGAAGACCTGGCCCCAGGTCGGCTTTTCCAGGAAGCGCTGCACGCGGCCGTCGTCGTCGACGATGATGATCCCGAACTCGAGCGGGTTGGGGACTCGCTTGAGCCCGATGGTGACCAGCGCGCCGTTCTTCTTGTGGAAGTTGACCATGTCCGTCAGGTCGATGTCGGTCAGCGCGTCACCGGAGATCACCAGGAACCGATCGTCGCGCAACGCCGCCTCGGCGTTCTTGACGCTGCCCGCCGTGCCGAGCGGCATCTCCTCGGTGGCGTACTGCAGCGACATGCCGAGCTCTTCGCCGTCGCCGAAGTAGTTGCGGATCAGCGCGGCGAGGAACTGAACGGTGACGACCGTCTCGGAGAGGCCGTGCCGCTTCAGCAGCCGCAGCACGTGCTCCATGATCGGACGATTGACGACGGGGAGGAGCGGCTTGGGCTGGTTGGCGGTCATCGGACGCAGCCTGGTGCCCTCGCCGCCCGCCATGACGACCGCCTTCATGGGCGGCGTCCCCTGCGGTTGTCGGCCGTCTGACGGGGGCCTGCCCCCCACCTCAGCTGGATCATGGCGCTGGTGTTGCTCCCTTCGGGTCTTCCGCCCTGTGGTCCTCGCCGGGGACGGCCGGATCCCGGGGGGTGCGGCCGACCGGCGTCAACCGCCGCGCCTGTTCGGCGTAGAGCACGGCAGCCCACCAGTACAAGCCCGTTCCCCAGATGGCGAAAGACCAACCGATGATCTTGGCGACGGTGCCGGCCGCACCAGCCTGGTCGCCAAGCAGCAACAGAGGGAACGCGTAGAGCAACGCCAAGGTTGCGGCCTTGCCCACGAAATGCACGGGCAGTGCCCCGTACCCGTGCCGGCGGACGACCAGGAGCACGAAACCCATGAAAACCTCCCGGGCGACCAACGCGGCGGTCAGCCAGAGCGGCACGATGTCCCGGACGGTGAGACCGATCAGCGTGGCGAAGATGTAAAGCCGGTCGGCGGCCGGATCGAGCATCGCGCCCAGCCGGCTCGTCTGATCCAGCATGCGGGCGAGCTTGCCGTCGAGCCAGTCCGACAGTCCGGCGAAGGTCAGCAGCCCCAGCGCCCACCAGTCGTGATGGGCCAGCACGAGCCACAGGAACAGCGGAACGCCGAGCAGCCGGACGAAGCTGAAGGCGTTCGGCACCGTCCAGACGCGCCCGGAAGATCGGTCCGGGCCCATCGGCCGGGAAGATCCGCCGGATTCGGTGGTCACGTCACCTCCTGTTGCTGCCTCGACCCTACCTGTCAGGCAGCGGGGGCTCTCGGGCCCGTTCGGTGGACGCGCGGTGAAGAGCCTGTGCCCTCCCCGCAGGGCGCGGGCCGACGGTTCGCCGCGGCGCGGCCGGCAGCACTGACAGGCATCACCGGGCAGGCGTCAGAACAAGATCACCGGGATATGGTTCCCAAGAGCGGACGAAAGCGAGCCAGGGGTGACCGAGTATCGCGCCGAGCACGTCGGGAGCCTGCTCCGCCCGCCCGAACTGCTGTCGGCGCGCTCGCTGCGCGCCGCGGGGCTGCTGTCCGCCACGCGGCTGGGCGAGATCGAGGATCAGGCGGTGCTGGCGGCGCTCGACCTCCAGCGGGAGGCCGGGTTGCGGGTGTTCACCGACGGTGAGTTCCGCCGGGGGAACTTCATGGCCGGCATCATGGAGTCGGTCGGCGGGCTGGTCCCCGTGGATCGTGACACGTCCTTCCAGCCGGCCTGGCACCGCGGCCCCGGGGACGGCGAGCCGCGGCCGCCCGCGGCGGAGACCGACCTGCCCGCGGTCGCGGTGGGCGAACGCCTCTACCGCAAGGTCGAGCAGTCCACGGCCGAGGCCGCCTTCCTCATCAAGCACTCCCCCGGGCAGTTCAAGATCACGATCGTTAGCCCCACCATGGGGGCGCAGCTATGGTGCCCGGGCGTGACCGACAGGGTCTACGCCACCCGCGCCGACATGCTCGAGGACTTCGTCCGGCTGCAGATCCACGAGGTGCGCGCCCTCGTCGCCGCCGGTGTCACCTGGATCCAGCTCGACTCGCTCGCCTACATCCCGTACGTGGACGAGCGGCAGCGGGCGCGCAGCCTGGCCCGCGGCGTGGACGTCGACGCCCGGCTCGACCAGCTGATCCAGATCGACAACGCGCTGGTCCGCGCGGCCAAGGAGTGCGACCCGGCCGTGGTGGTCGGCATGCACTTTTGCCGCGGCAACAACCGCAGCGCCTGGACGGCGGCGGGCGGCTACGAGCCGATCGCCGAGCGGCTGTTCGCCGACGTGTGCGTCGACCGGCTGCTGTTGGAGTTCGACACCGAACGCGCGGGCGGTTTCGAGCCGCTGCGCTTCGTCCCGCCGGGCCGCACGGTGGTGCTCGGCCTGGTGTCGTCCAAGACGCCGGCCCTGGAGTCCGCGGACGAACTGCGGCGCCGCATCGACGCGGCGGCCAAGTACCTGCCGTTCGATCAGCTCGCCCTCAGCCCCCAGTGCGGCTTCGCCTCCACCGCGCGCGGCAACCTGCTCACTCTCGACGATCAGCGCCGCAAGCTCGAACTGGTGGCCGAGACCGCACGCGCCGTCTGGGGCTAGACCGTGGATACCATGGGCGGGCGTCATCTCGATCCGGCCGCCGCCGCCCCCGCCCGCTCCCTTCGTCCCGGCAGGCCCGTCTCCGGCCTTGCCCTCCTCGCGGTCCTCCTCGCGCTCGGACGCGATCTCGCCGCGGACTTGACAGCAGACCCGACTCCGTGAGGCTGGTGTGGTGCGCAAACGAGTTCCGACCGACGCCCCGGCACGCGAGGCGGCGCCCAAGCGGGCGCTCCGCGAGGAGCTCCTCGACGCGGCGGCCGCCCTGCTCACCGAGCGCGGTTACCGAGCGGTGCGGATGCAGGACGTCGCCGACGCGGTCGGCGTGAGCCGCCAGACGGTCTACAACGAGTTCGACGGCAAATGGGGCCTGGCCCAGGCGCTCGTCCTGCGCAACAACGATCGCTACCTCGACGGGGTCGACGAGGCGCTGAACGGGCACGCCGACCTGTTCTCCGCGGTGGCGGCCGCCGCCGAGTTCACCTTGACGACGGCGGCCGACGACCCGTTCCAGAAGGCGATCTTGACCGGCACGGGCGGCGATGACCTGCTGCCGCTGCTGACCACGCAGGCGGAGCCGGTCGTGTTCGCGGCCCGCAGCCGCATCCTGGAGCACGTGGTCCGGCAGTGGCCCGAGGTGGACGGCGCGGAACTGCCCGAGATCGTCGATACCGCGATCCGGTTGACCATCAGCCACCTGGTGCTGCCCACCGAGCCGCCCGACGTGGTCGCCCGGCGGATCGCGCGGGTCGTGATCCGCTACCTGCGGTTGTGATCTCGGCTTCTCACGCGGCGGCGCCGCCGTCGATCACCAGATCGGTTCCGACGACGAAGGCGGCCTCGGGCGAGGCCAGGTAGACGATGGCCGCGGCGATCTCGTCGAGCGTCGCGACCCGCCCGGCCGGCAGTTGGTCCCGCACCCGCGCGTCGCGGTCGGCGCGGGATTCGCCGGGGCGGTACGACATCGAGGTGTCCGCCGGGCCGGGGCTGACCGCGTTGATCCGGATGCCCTCGCGGATGTGGTCGCGTGCGGCGTTGCGGGTCAGCGCACTGACCGCGGCCTTCGTCGCGATGTAGCCGCCGAGGCCGGCGAGCCGCAGGTGGGCGCCCAGGACGGAGGAGACGTTGACGATCGCCCCGCCCCCGTCGCGGCGCATTTGGGCGATCTCGTGTTTCATGCACACCAGGACGCCGGTGAGGTTGACCGCGACAAGCTCCGACCACTGGCCCTCGTCGATGTCGCCGACCGGTCCGGCGGCGGTGAGCGCGCCGGCGTTGTTGACCGCGATGTCGAGCCGGCCGTAGGCGGCGGCCGTCTGTGCGACGAGTTCGGCGATGTCGGCGGATCGGGTGACGTCGGCCGCGATGGCCGTGGCGCGTCCGCCGTCGGCCTCGATGAGCTTGACCGTCTGGGTCAACGGCTCGATGGACCGGCCGGCGACGACGACGGACGCTCCGCCGCGGGCGAAGGCCAGGGCCGTGTGCCGGCCGATGCCGCCGCTCGCGCCCGTCACGAGTACGGTCTTGCCGGTGAATCGCTCTGCCATGGGGCTTCTCCCTTACTGTCTTACTGTTTTCTTGCTTGGCCGCAGATCAGTACGGTCGCCAGGGTCAGCGCGAGGCCGGTGGCGCCGAAGCCCCACGCGTACCCGCTGGTCGTGGCGTCGGTGACGTCCGCGCCGAGGGGCGCCGTCGCCGTCAGGTGGTGGGTACGGGCGGAGGCCACCGCGCTCACGAGCGCCAGGCCGACGGTCGGGCCGAGCTCCATGGCGGTGTTCATCACGCCCCCGGCGAGACCGATCCGCGGCGGCTGGACGCCCTGGACGCACAGGACGGCGGCGCCGGCGAAGGCCGGCGCGACCCCGGCCGGCATGGCGAGCAGGCCGGGGAGCAGCCCGATGGCGTACGAGGAGCCGGGGTCCAGAGCCGCCAGCGCGAACAGACCGCAGGCGGCGAGGACGAGGCCGGCGACGACGACGGCCACCGCGCCGAAACGCGCGACGAGACGCCCGGCGGCCCGGCCCATCACGATGAGGACGAGCGCGTACGGCACGAAGGCGAGGGAGGTGCGCAGCGCGGACCAGGAGCGGATCTGCTGCAGGTAGAAGGCCAAGAACAGGCAGACCACGGTGGTCGCGGCGGCGGACAGGCCGATCGCGGCCAGCGCGACGAGCCGCCGCCGGTCCGCGATGAACGACGGCGGCAGCAGCGGATCGCGGGCACGCGCCTCCACCGCGCCGAAGGCCGCCAGCAGGGCCACCCCGCAGGCGAGCGGGACTCCGACGGTCGCCGATGACCAGGCATGGTCATCGATTCTGACCAGGCCGTAGCTGAGCAGCGTCACCCCGGAGGTCGCCAGCACGGCGCCGGGGAGATCCAGTGTTCCCCGCCCGTCCCGCGGCCGGGCGGCGGGCAGCCGTCGCGCCCGCAGCAGCCCGGCTCCGGCCACGAGCAACGGAACGACGAACATCCATCGCCACGACACCCAGGTGGCGACCACGCCGGACAGCACGATCCCGGCCGTCGCGCCCAGGACGGACAGCCCGCCCCACGTCGCCATGGCGCGCCCGTATCCGTCCGGCTCGGGGAACAGCGCCCGCAACACGACCATGGCCGCGGGTGCGACGAGAGCCGCCCCGACGCCCTGGCCGAAACGGCCTGCGGCGAGCACGGCGAACCCCTGTGCCGCCGGTGTGATCGCCGAGGCCGCCGCGAACACGGCCAGGCCCGCGGCGAACACCGCGCGGCCGCCGTACCGGTCGGCGAGCCGCCCGCCGAACAGGAGCAGGCCGCTGAAGGACAGTCCATAGGCGGCGCTCACCACCACAAGTTCCGAATTGCCCAGGCGAAGTTCCCGGCCGATCGCCGGCAACGGCACCGCGATGAGTGTGATCGTGAAGATCAACGTGACCTGCACCGTGCCGAGCAGCGCGACGGCACGCCCACGGCCCGCTCGCTCGCCGGACTCGGCGCTCGTGACGCGTTCGCCGGTTGCCACATCGTCTCCAGGCATATTTAAGACCAATCGTTCTGTTATTAGGGCGGCGTTCGGCCCCCCTCCGCGGCGGAGGGTGCCGGTGTGCGGGTCAGTCCAGCAGGGCCAGCGCCTGCTCGGCGGCGTCGCGCAGCCGCTCGGGCTCCGTGGCGGCCTTGCCCATCACCCGCAGGCCCTGCAGGAACACCAGGAGGCAGCGGGCGAGGGCGCGCGGGTCCTTGCCCTCGGCCAGTTCGCCCTGCGCCCGAGCCCGGATCAGCGCCGAGGTCAGGGCGGTCTCCAGGTAGTCCCAACTGGCCTGGACCCGCCGGGCCGCGGCCGGATCGCGCGGGGCCAGCTCGACCGCGGTGTTGACGACGAAGCAGCCACGACGCCTGTCGTCGTGCGCCGCCTCCGTCGCGTATCGCGCGACCAGCGCCCGCACCGCCGGCAGCGCCGGTCCGGGCTGGGACAGATCCGTGAGCAGGTCGGGGTGCGCGAGCTCGCCGTACCGGTCGAGCGCCTTCAGGTACAGCTCACGCTTCCCGCCGAAGGTCGCGTAGATGCTCGCCCGCGCGATGCCGAGACGCTCGACGAGATCCGCCATCGAGGTCGCCTCGTAGCCCCGCTCCCAAAACAGCTCCAACGCGCTCCGGAGCGCCGCGTCCGGATCGAACTCCTTCGTCCTCGCCACGGCCGACACGCTAACCTATCGAGAACGAACGGTCAAAAATAAGACCCACCGACGCCGCGGACCCGTTGACGGGTCGCTCCATTCGGGCGAGGCTGGCCGGGTACGGCCAGGTTGGTTGGGTGGGTGGTTACGCAGGTCACGGACCGGAAGGCAGTTGAGATGCGGTTCGGAATCTTCTACGAGCACCAGCTGCCGCGGCCCTGGGGGCCGGGCGATGAGGAGAAGCTGCTGGCCGACGCCTTGGAGCAGGTCGAGATCGCCGACCGGGTCGGCGTCGACCATGTCTGGGAGGTCGAGCATCACTTCCTCGAGGAGTACTCCCACTCCTCGGCCCCCGAGGTGTTCTTGGCCGCGGCCAGCCAGCGCACCCACCGGATCCGGCTCGGTCACGGCATCGTGCAGATCCCGCCGGCGATCAACCACCCGGCGCGGGTCGCAGAACGGATCGCCACCCTCGACCTCGTCTCCCACGGCCGGGTCGACTTCGGCACCGGCGAGGCCAGCTCCGCGGCCGAGCTCGGGGGCTTCGGGGTGGCGCGGTCGGCGAAGCGGGCGATGTGGGAAGAGGCGTTCGACGTCATCACCCGCATGTTCGTCGAGCAGCCGTTTTGCGGCTGGGACGGGCAGTACGTCCAGATGCCGCCGCGCGAGATCGTGCCCAAGCCCGTGCAGCGACCGCATCCGCCGCTGTGGGTGGCGTGCAGCCGCCGCGAGACGATCCACCTCGCGGCCCGGCGCGGCATCGGCGCGCTGTCGTTCTCCTTCGTCGAGCCCGAGGACGCCGCCACCTGGGTGCGGGAGTACTACTCCATCATCGAGTCGGCCGACTGCCTGCCGGCCGGCTTCGCCGTCAACCCGCAGGTCGCGGTCATCTTGCCGATGATGATGGCCGAGGACGAGGCCACGGCCATCGAGCGCGGCATCGACGGCGCGCACTTCTTCGGCTATTCGCTGTCGCACTTCTACGGGATGCGGCACGTGGTCGGGGCGGCCGACCTCTGGCGGGAGTTCACCGAGCGGCGCGACGAGACCGGCTTCGCCCGGCACATCGTCCGGCCCGACCAAGGGCCGCTCGGCATGCGCCTGCTGCAGGAGAGCCTCGGCTCGCTGCGCGGCGCGATCGGCACGCCCGACCAGGTCACCGAGCTGATCGCCCGCTACGAGGCGGCCGGGGTCGACCAGGTCATCTTCATCATGCAGGCGGGCGGCAACCGGCACGAGCACATCTGCGAGAGCCTGGAGCTGTTCGGCAAGCGGGTGCTGCCGCGCTTCGCCGACGGCCGCGAGGAGAAGGAGGCCGCGAAGGCCGACCGGCTGGCCCCCGCGATCGAGGCGGCGCTCGCCCGCCGGGCGCCGGCCCGCACGCTGAGCGTGCCCTACCCCATCGACGAGGACGCCGAGCAGATCCGCGCCCGCCGCGCCCGCGAGCCGCTGCGCGCGCCGGCGGCGGGCGGGGCGCGGGTCACGGTGCGGGCGTCGGCCCAAGAACGCGCCCGGCTGGGCCTGCGCCGCTGGGTCGAGCGGGTGGGCGAGGAGCGCGTCGAGCGGGTCTTCGGCACGCTCGCGGTGCAGCGGGCGCTGTTCGCCATGATCGCCCGGCAGTACGACCCGCGCGTCGGCGGCGGCTTCGCCGGCGAGTTCGGCTACGAGCTCACCACCTCCGACGGCCGCGTCCTGCGGTGGACCATCGCGGTGGGCGGCGGCAAGGCGCGCGCCCGGGCCGGGCTGCCGCACGATCCGGCGGTGGTGCTGCACGCGCCCGTCGCCGACTTCGTCCGGTCGCTCGCCGGCGAGCAGCAGCTCGCTTCGCTGCTGGCGGGCCGCACCCGCATCGAGGGCGACATGGCCCTCGCCTACCGGATGGCCGAGATGTTCGGCGGTCGCTCCCCGTACTGAACCCGGCGGTCCCAGGACGTTGGACCCTATCGCCCGGCGGCGCGGCTCCTTAGCGTCACGCGTGGACGATCACGGGCCGAAGGTCGCGGGGACGGGGGCTGGGCCGTGGACGACAACAGGGGATCGAGCGCGCCGCCGCCGGCGGCGGCGCACGCCGAGGCGATCAGCAGGGTCTACGGCCAGGGCGACACGGCGGTGCGCGCGCTGGACGAGGTCACCGTCTGCTTCCCGCGGGGCCGCTTCACGGCCGTGATGGGGCCGAGCGGCTCGGGAAAGTCCACGCTGCTGCACTGCCTGGCCGGGCTGGACCGGGTCACCAGCGGGCGGGTCTGGATCGGCGGCACCGAGCTGAGCGGGCTGTCCGACCGGCGGCTGACCCTGCTGCGGCGCGAGCACGTCGGCTTCCTCTTCCAGGCGTTCAACCTGCTGCCGACGCTGACCGCGGCGCAGAACATCGAGCTGCCGCTGGCCATCGCCGGCCGCAAGCCGGAACGCGCCTGGTACGACCAGGTGGTCGAGACGATCGGGCTGCGCCGCCGCCTCGGGCACCTGCCCGCCGAGCTGTCGGGGGGCGAGCAGCAGCGCGTCGCGGGAGCACGCGCGATGATCTCCAGGCCGACGATCGTGTTCGCCGACGAGCCCACGGGCAACCTCGACTCGCGGGCGGGCACCGAGCTGCTGCGCTTCATGCGGCGCTGCGTGGACGAGTTCGGGCAGACGATCGTGATGGTCACCCACGACCCGAACGCCGCGGCCCGCTCCGCTCACGTGCTGTTCCTCAACGACGGCCGCATCGTGTCCGAGATGGCGGATCCGACCGCCGAACGGGTGTTCGACTTCATGAAGAGCATGGGGGCCTGATCCGCCATGTGGAAGGTCACCCTGCGCGGACTGCTCGCGCACAAGCTGCGGCTGGCGCTCACCGCGCTGGCGATCGTCCTCGGCGTCGGATTCGTCGCCGGCACCTACGTGCTCACCGACACGATCAACAAGACGTTCACCGAGCTGTTCACCCAGGCCACCAAGGGCGTCGACGTCGCCGTCCGCACCAGCGCGACGTTCACCGGCCAGATGGGCGAGCAGCGCGCGCCCATGCCGGCCGCCCTGCGCGACCGGATCGCGGGCGTGCCCGGCGTACGCTCCGCGGAGGGCCAGGTCTACGGGTACGCCCAGCTGGTCGGCAAGAACGGCAAGGTGGTGAGCACGGGCGGCGCGCCCGCCATCGGTCTGTCGGTTCCGGTGACGCCGGAGTTCCGCAACGCCACGACCCTGCGTTCTGGCGGCTACCCGGCCGGCCCCGGGCAGGTCGCGGTGGACGCGCGGACGGCCAAGCGGCAGCACTTCGCGGTGGGCGACCGGATCAAGATCCTGTTCACCGGCCCACCCGGCGAGTTCACGGTGACCGGCGTCATCGGTTTCGGCGAGGCCGACAACCTCGCGGGGGCCACGCTGGCCGCCTTCGACCTCAGCACCGCTCAGCGGGTGCTGGGGCGGGCCGGCAGCTATGACGAGATCGACATCGTCGCCGCGCCCGGGACGGACGCGGCGCGGTTGCGGGACCGGATCGGGGCCGCGCTCGGCCCCGCCTACCAGGTGCTCACCGGCGAACAGCTGGCCGAGGACAGCGCCAAGTCGATCGGGCAGTTCGTCGACGTGGTCAACTACGCGCTGCTGGCCTTCGCGTTCGTCGCGCTGTTCGTCGGATCGTTCATCATCGTCAACACCTTCTCCATCATCTTGGCCCAGCGCACCCGCGAACTGGCGCTGCTGCGCTGCCTCGGGGCCACCCGCCGGCAGCTGCTGCGCATGGTGCTGGCCGAGGCCTCGATCATCGGCGGGCTCGCGTCCGTCGTCGGCCTGGGCGTCGGCGTGCTCATCGCCGTCGGGCTGCAGCGGCTGTTCCAGGCGGTCGGGGCCAGCCTGCCGGCCACCAGCTTGCAGGTGCAGCCCCGTACGATCGTGGCCGCGCTCGCCGTGGGGGTGTTGGTGACCGTCGGCGCCTCCCTCGTGCCGGCGCTGCGGGCCACGCGGGTGGCCCCGGTGGCGGGCCTGCAGGAGGGCGTCCTCCCAGTGCCCGCGCGCGCCGGCCGCCGGCGCGTCGTGTCCGGCGCGGCGATCACCTTCGCGGGCGTGGCGCTGCTGCTCACCGGGCTGTTCACCGATGCGGGGAACCGCCTCGCGCAGGTCGCGGCGGGGGCCGCGGGGATCCTCCTCGGCATCGGGATCCTCAGCCCGCTCATCGCCCGGCCGCTGTCCTGGCTGCTCGGCTGGCCGTTCGCGCGCTGGGCGGGCGAGCCGGGCCGGCTCGCGCGGGGGAACGCGATGCGCAGTCCGCGGCGCACCGCCTCGACCGCGGCGGCCCTGATGATCGGTCTGGCGCTCGTCAGCTTCGTCGCCATCTTCGCCACCTCGATCAAGGCCTCGATCACCAAGACCTTGGATCAGACGGTCGTCGCCGACTATATCCTCAGCGGACCGACCAACGGGGGCGGGCTGGGATTCAGCCCCGAGGTCGCCGGTCGGCTCGCCCGGCAGCCGGAGATCGAGTCGGTCGCCGGGGTCCGCCTGGGGGTGTTCAAGCTCGACGGCAAGACCCGGTCGCTGGCCGGGATCGATCCCGTCCCCTACAGCCGGACGGTGCGCACGGACGTCACCTCAGGGAGCTTCGCCGACATGGCCGGCGGCGGGGTGGCCGTACGGGCGGACACCGCCAAGGCGCGCGGCTGGCAGGTGGGCGACACCATCGCGATGGAGTTCCCGGTGGGCGGCCGGCAGCAGATCACCATCAAGGCCCTGTTCGAGGACAACCGGCTCAACGACGCCTACCTGCTGGCGCTGCCGGACTTCCAACGGCACTATCCCGACCAGCTCGACTTCCTCGTGTTCGTCAACGCCGGGCCGGGGGTCGGCCCGGACCGGTCCCGCGCCGCGGTGGAGCGGATCACGCGCGACTTCCCCATCGTCCAGGTCAGGGACCAGGCGGAGTACCGGCAGGAGCGGGCGGATCAGATCAACCAGATCCTCCTGCTGTTCTACGTGCTCCTCGCGCTGGCCGTGGTGATCGCGTTCCTCGGCATCATCAACACGCTCGCGCTGTCCGTGATCGAGCGGGTGCGCGAGATCGGGCTGCTGCGGGCCGTCGGCATGACGCGCCGCCAGCTTCGGTCCATGATCCGCTGGGAAGCGGTGATCATCGCGGTGTTCGGGGCCGTCCTCGGCCTGGTCGTGGGCGTGTTCTTCGGCTGGACGCTGGTCCGCGCGCTGCGCGGCGAGGGGATCACCGAGTTCGCCGTGCCGGTCGGCTCGCTGATCGTCTACCTGGCGGTCGCGGCCGTCGCCGGCGTCGCCGCCGCGATCTTCCCGGGCCGCCGCGCCGCCAGGATCGACATCCTGCGCGCGATCGTCAGCGAATGACCCGAGGCGGGTAACCGTCTGTTGGCGCGCGGGTCGATGGAGTGGACGCCGGACGATCGACGACGAAGACTGGACCACGGAGCCTGGACCTCTGGCCCGTCGGTCACGAACCCAAGGGAGCGCGTCATGCCGCAGTCGTACGCCAGCACGGTCGTCAACGCCCCGGCGGCCACGGTGTGGTCGTACATCCGCGACTTCGCCAACCTCCACGAGTGGCTGCCGTCCATCGAGACGTGCGAGCTCGAGGGCGACGCGGCGGCCGACGAGGTCGGCGCGGTCCGGCGGCTCGGCACGCAGCCCGGCCAGCCCCCCATCCGCGAACGGCTCGTCTTCTTCGACGACGAGGACCGTTCGTACGCCTATGAGTTCATCGAGAGCCCGCTGCCGGTGCGCGACTACCGGTCGCGGATCCGCGTCGCGACGGTGACCGACACGGGACAGGCGTTCATCGAGTGGCGCGGGGAGTTCTCCGCGGACGAGAACGACGTCGACGCGATGGTCAAGTTCTTCACCGAGAACGTCTACGGCGCCGGGCTCGCCTCGCTCCGCGACCGTTTCGCGTGACCGCCGCCGGCGACGGCCGGCTCACGTGAAGCGGGGCGGGCGCTTTTCGCGGATGGCGGCGACGCCTTCGGACAGGTCGGGCCCGGCGAAGCCGTAGAACTCCAGGGCCAGCGAGGCGTCGAAGGTCGGGCCGGCCTGCCGCAGCCAGTTGTTGAGGGCGTACTTGGTGAACTGCACCGCCTGCGGCGACCCCGCCGCCAGCCGGGCGGCGATCTCGATCGCCCGCTCGTGCACCTCGTCGTCGTCGACGCACACGCTGACCAGGCCGATCCGCTCGGCCTCGGCGCCCGTCAGCGGCTCGCACAGCAGCAGGTGGTACTTGGCCTTGGCCAGCCCGCACAGCAACGGCCAGATGATGGCGGCGTGGTCGCCGGCCGCGACGCCCAGCCGGGTGTGCCCGTCGATGATCTTCGCCTCGCGTCCGACCACCGAGATGTCGGCCAGCAGGGCCACCGCCAGCCCGGCGCCGACCGCGGGCCCCTGGACGGCGCTCACCACGGGCTTGGCGCAGTTGATGACGTTGTAGACGATGTCGCGCGCCTCGCGCAGGATCCGGGAGCGGATCTCGTAGTCGGCCATCATCTGCTCGATCATGGCGAGGTCCCCGCCCGCCGAGAACGCGGCGCCCTCGCCGCGCACCACGACGGCGCGCACCTCGTCGTCGGCGTCGATGTCCCGCCAGATCTCGGCGAGCTCGCGGTGCCCCACCATGTCGACGGCGTTGAGCTTGCCGTGGGCGGTGATCGTGACCCGCAGCACCGCGGGGGCCGCCCAGTCGATCTTGAGCCGCTCGTAGGCCGCGTAGCGATCGGTCACGCCGCGTCCCCCTGCCTGGTCGCGGCGAACGCGGCCCGCAGCCGGGCGACCGCCCAGTCGCGGGCGGTCTGGGCGGCGTCGAATATCTCCGGCAGCACGAAGAACGCGTGCACCATGCCGTCGAATCGGCGCAGCGCCACGTCGACGCCGGCGGCGGCCAGCCGACCGGCGTACACCTCGCCCTCGTCGCGCAGCACGTCGCACTCGGCCGTGATGACCGTCGCGGGCGCCAGCCCGGTCAGATCGGGGGTGCGCAGCGGCGCCAGGCGGGGGTCGGACCGGTCGGCGGCGCCCGCGTAAAGATCGACGAACCAGGCCATTCCGTCGGCGTCGAGGCCGAACCCCTGGGCGAACTCGGCGTAGCTCGGGGTGTCCATGGCCGTGTCGAGCACCGGGTAGACCAGCAGCTGGTGGGCCAGCGCGACGCCCTCGTCACGGGCGCGCGCGGCCACGACGGCGGCGAGGTTGCCCCCGGCGCTGTCGCCGGCCACCGCCACCGCGCCCGGATCGACGCCGTAGCCGCCGGGGTCGGCGATCAGATCGGCCGTCACCGCCCAGCTGTCGTCGACGGCCGCGGGGAAGGGATGCTCGGGAGCCAGCCGGTAGCCCACGTTGACCACCACACAACCGGCCAGCCGCGCCAGGTCGCGGCACAGCGGATCGACGGCGTCGATGTCGCCGAGCGCCCAGCCGCCGCCGTGGAAGTAGACGAGCGCCGGCAGCGCCCGGTCGGGCGCGGGGCTGTAGACGCGGACCGGGATCTCGCCGGCGGGACCGGCGACCGCGCGGTCGGCCACCAGCGGCAGCGCGGTCACGTCGCCGAGGTAGGGCTCGCGCCACATGTTGCGGCGCATCTCCTCCACCGACGGCCGCTGCCCGGGCGGCGGCGCCCACTCGGCGAGCAACTCCAGGAATCGCACCGCCTGCGGATGCAAGGACGCCGGGGAACTCGCCATGGGAAGACCTCCGTGGTCGGGCTCGGGCCCGACACTATCCCACTGGCCCGTACTCCCCGAGCGGCGCCCGCGCCGCGCCCGCCCGGCGCCCGGCGGCCGCTGCGACGAACGCCTCGAGCAGGCGCGGATCGTCGTCCTCCTCCGGATGCCATTGCACGCCGAGCCCGAACCGGTGCCCCTGCAGCTCGACCGCCTCGACGACCTGGTCGTCGGTCCAGGCGACGGCGACGAGGCCCCGGCCCAGCCGCCGGACCGCCTGATGGTGGTGGGCGGGCACGTCGGCGCGCTCGCCGAGGATCTTGCCCAGCGTGCCGGCGAGCGTGATCCGCACCTCGTGGGCCGTCATCTTGCCCGCGACCGAGGCGTGCCCGTCGTGTCCGACGGCGTCCGGCAGGTGCTGCACCAGGTCGCCGTCCCGGGCGACGTTCAGCACCTGCATGCCGCGGCCGATGCCGAGAAACGGCACGTCGGCCTCGATGGCGGTGCGGATGAGGGTGAACTCGTACCGGTCGCGCGCCGGTTGCGGCGGCCCGGTCTCGGCGTGCCGCTTGGCGCCGTACAGTCCCGGCTCGACATCGCCCCCGCCGGCCAGCACGATGCCGTCGAGCGCGTGGACGGCGGCCTTGGCGCTGCGCGTGCTCGCCGGCGGCAGCAGCACCGGCACGCCGCCGGCCCGTTCGACCGCGCTGACGTAGGGCGCCGGCACCAGCGCCGCCTCACGCACCCACGCCCCCCAGCGTGCCGCCTCCAGGTACGTCGTCACCCCGATCAGCGGCGGTGGACCCCCGTGCCGCATTGGTCCAGGCATGCTTACCTAACCCCTCCCTGCTCAGCCCTCCCCCGAGCTGCCCCATCCCCGCTTTCCCCACGTCCAGCTTGCCTCACGAATGACGGATCCGCAGGGGCAATGCAGTGAATCCACGATCATGGGAGCAACGCACCCGACGACCCGAAGGGAAAACCAGGATGACCGCGGACATCGCCGGACAGTTGATCGACTCCATGCCGTTCGCGCGCTCGCTCGGAATGCGGATCGACGCGGCGACGCCACAGGAGGTCGCGGGAAGCCTGGCGTGGGCGCCCGACCGCTGTACCGCTGGCGGGGTGCTGCACGGTGGCGCGATCATGGCGCTGGCCGACAGCCTCGGCGGCGCGTGCGCGTTCCTCAACCTGCCGGCGGGCGCGACGACCAGCACGATCGAGTCGAAGACCAACTTCTTCCGCGCCGTGACGTCCGGGTCGGTCCGGGCCGTGGCGCGGCCGCTGCACATCGGGCGTTCCACGATCGTGGTCCAGACCGATCTCTTCGACGACGATGACCGGCGCGTCGCGCAGGTGACCCAGACGCAGGCGGTCCGGCCGCCGCGGTGACGGCGGCCGGACCGGCCGGCAGGGCCCGTGCGACCCGGGCGGTTATGCCTTGGGGCCGGCGGCGGCGCCCAGGTGGTCGCCGAAGAAGCCGAGGATGCGGGTCCAGGCGTCCTCGGCGGCGACGGCGTCATGGCCGTAGGACATCATGATCTTGCTCAGCATGAACACCGGAAGCGGCGGCTCGTGCTTGCCCAGGAAGCCGTGGCCGACGTCCGGGTACTCCTTGACGTCGTGCGGCACGTCGAGGTCGGCGAGCACGCGCTCGAGTTTGGGGGCGGCCCGCCGCAGCATGAGATCGCGCTTTCCGTAGCTCGCCACGATGGGGCAGGCCCCCGCGAGCACCTCCGCCGCCCGCCGCGGCACGTAGCCGTAGTTCACCGACGCGGCCGCGAACTCGTACTTCGCGGCGGCCACCAGCGCGAAGCCGCCGCCCATGCAAAACCCGATCACGCCGACCCGGCCGGTGCACTCCGGCCGCCCCGCCAGCCAGGCGCGGGTCTCCTCGATCGTCTCCCAGGTCCGCCCCCGGCGGCTCAGCAGGTCGCGGAACGCCTTCCGGACGCAGCGCAGGCCGGCCTCGCCGGTGTAGAGGTCGGGCGCGAGGGCGAGATATCCGGCCGCGGCGAAGCGGTCGGCCTGCTCGCGGATGTCCGGCGTCAGGCCGAACGCCTCGTGCAGCACGACGACACCCGGCCACGGCCCGTCGCCCGCGGCGGGCCGCGCCTCGTACCCGCGGACGTCCGCCGCACCGACCGAAAAGTTGATATCGGGCATGGCTCCTCACCCTCGCGTACTTGGGCGCCGGGGCGGGAGGCCCAAAGCGCCACACTGCACGCGCTTCGTTATCGAAGCGTTACATTCCTTGCTCTGGTCAGCTTTTTGACCCAGGCGTAACTTACTCGCGAGTACTCCAACGTGTGACTCGTTTCACACAGGCGCGCGCGCCGTTCCACCCCGCCCTCCTGGGAGGAAAACGTGCTGTCGCGCCCCCGAACCCTCCGCTCCCTGCTCGTGGCCACCGCCTCCCTCCTGGCCGGCGCCGTGCTGCTGTCCGGCCCGCCCGCCCGCGCCGCCGACCCCGTCGCGGCGGCCAAGGCCCTCGCCGCGCCCGGCGTGCCTGGCGGCAACGACTGGTCGTGCCGGCCGAGCGCTGCCCACCCCCGGCCGGTCGTGCTGGTCCACGGGACGTTCGCCACCGGCTCGAACAACTGGCTCGTCGCCGCGCCCGCGCTGGCGTCCCATGGTTACTGCGTCTTCGCGCTGACCTACGGCGCCCGCCGGGGCGTACCGCTGTTCGCCGGCATCGCCCCGGTGGCCGACTCCGCCGCCCAGCTCGCCACGTTCGTCGACGGCGTGCTGGCCGCCACCGGCGCCGCGCAGGCGGACCTCGTCGGGCACTCGCAGGGCGGCATGATGCCCCGCTACTATCTGCGCTTCCTCGGCGGCGCCGGCAAGGTGCACGCCCTCATCGGGCTGGCGCCGTCCAACCACGGCACCACGCTGAACGGGCTGGCTCGCCTCGCCGCCGCCATCCCCGGCGCGCTCGACCTGCTCCGATCCGGCTGCCCGGCCTGCGCCGACCAGCTCGCGGGCTCGGAGCTGCTGCGGCGGCTGGCCGCCGGGGGCGAGACTGTGCCGGGCGTGCGCTACACCGTGATCGCGACCAAGTACGACGAGGTCGTCACGCCCTACACGAGTCAGTTCCTGAGCGGCGACGGCGTGCGCAACGTGACGCTGCAGCACCTGTGCGCCCTCGACATCGCCGAGCACGTCGCCATCGCGGTCGATCCGGTGGCGCTGCACGCCGTGCTGGGCGCGCTCGATCCCGCGCACGCGACCACAACGACCTGCCTGTCCCATCCCTAGACCCCCGGGACGGCAGGGCGAGGTGTTTCTCCAGGGGCCCGTCGCTCGGGCCCCTGGGGGAACGCCGTGGCCCACCGGGCGGGTCGCCGGTCAGACCTTCCGCCAGCGCGGCACCCACGCGCCGTCCTCGTCGATCACGTAGTCGGAGAACAGCGCGGGCGCCTCGGCCCGCATCAGCTCGCCGATCTTGTGGAAGAGCAGCCTGATCTCCTCCTCGGCGCCTGCCGTCGTGCGCGCCTCGATCGTGTGCCGCAGCGTACGGACGTTCGCGGTCCAGACGAGGCCGGTCGCCACGCCCTCGGGGGCGAAGCGCCGCATGAACGATGTCTTGTGCTTCTTGTCGCTGAACGGCACGCCCTCGTCGTCGAGCCCGAAGTGGTCCGACATCCAGGCCTGGAACTCCTCCATCTGGTCGAGCAGCGCGGCGGCCCGCTTCATCAGCTCGGCGTCCTCGCGCGCCCACTCGGGAAACCAGAACGGGATGTCGCGCAAGCGGACGAACCGCATGGACTCCTGGGAGATGGCCACTCCCGGCCGGTGCCGGACCAGTTCGTGGGTGAGCACCCTGCTGACGTTGTGCAGTACGAAGCTGAAGCTGACGTGCTCGAGCACCGAGCCGTGCATGCTGCTCAGGATGTTCTGCAGGTAGGCCGTGCTGTCGGTGCGGATGCGGCGCACGTTGGGGTTGAGCCCGGGCTCCCACGAGCGGTAGCACAGCCGGCCGGCGAACTCGGCGAGGGCCTGCGCGTCGCTCAGCTCCGCGTCGAGGTCGCCGCGGTCGAGGCGCTCCAGCCAGCTCTCGCCGCCGACGTCGCGCAGGTAGCGGGCCACCTCGGCGTAGTCGAGCGCGGGCCGGGCGACGAGGAACACCTCGGGTTCGACGCTCTTCATGTCAGTTCGCCTCACGCTCGGACGGGATCGGATGAGTAATGTCCGTTCGATGGTGACACTCATGCCCAATTGACGCACACTGATTGGGAAGATCGAGGGGCGAGGCTGGCCTGCCCGTGACGTGTGACGGCGTGTGACGCGCGAGACCTGTAAGGGGGCCTTCGATGACTTCGCTCAACGTGCTCGGCGCCTGCCCGCTGGACTGCCCTGACACCTGCGGCTGGGTGGTCACGGTTCGCGACGGGCAGGCGGTGAAGCTGCGCGGCAACCCCGACCATCCGTTCACCAGGGGCGCGCTGTGCGTCAAGGTCAACCGGTGGCTGGAGCACGCCGCCGCGCCGGATCGGATCACGCATCCGCTGCGCCGCGTCGGCCCCAAGGGCGCGGGCCGGTTCGAGCGCATCGGCTGGGACGAGGCCCTCGACGAGATCGCGACCCGGCTCGACGACGTGCTCGCCAGGTACGGCGGCGAGGCGGTCTGGCCGTTTTGGGGCTGCGGCACGCTCGGTTACCTGCAGGGCCTGGAGGGTTTCGGCGGACGGCGGTTCTTCAACGCGATCGGCGCGTCGGGCCACGACCCGACGATCTGCTCGATCGCCGGCGGCACCGGGCTGAAGTACGCGATCGGCTCCTCGGCCGGGCTCGATCCCGAAGACCTCGCCGCGGCCAAGCTGATCATCTTGTGGGGCACCAACACCCTCACCAGCGGCCACCACCTCTGGAAGTTCGTCCAGGACGCCCGGCACGCCGGCGCGTACGTCGTCGCCATCGACCCGATCCGCACCCGCACCGCGCGGCAGGCCGACGAGCACCTCGCCCCGATCCCGGGCACCGACGCCGCGCTCGCCCTCGGCCTGCTCAACGTGGTCGTCGGGCTCGGCGCCGAGGACCGCGACTACATCGACCGGCACACCCTCGGCTGGCCGCGGTTCCGCGAGCGCATCGCGGAGTACCCGCCGGAGCGCGTCGCCGCGATCACCGGCATCGACGCGGCGGACATCGTCGCGCTCGGCGAGCGGATCGCCCGGTCGCGGCCCACCGCGATCCGGGCCACGATGGGGATGCAGCGGCACGCGGGCGGCGGGACGGCGTTGCGCACGCTCGCCTGCATCCCGGGCGTGACCGGCGACTGGGCGCGGCGCGGCGGCGGCGTCTCCTACTCCACCAGCGGCCACTTCAAGCTCAACCGGGCCGGGCTGTTCCGCGACGATCTGCGCCCCGGCCCGGTCCGGACGCTGTCCATGACACGCATCGGCGAGGGGCTGCTCGAACTCGACGACCCGCCGGTCATGGCGCTGTTCGTGATCGCAGCCAACCCGCTCGGCAGCAACCCGCACCAGAGCAAGGTGCGGCGCGGCCTCGCCCGTGAGGACCTGTTCACCGTGGTGCTCGAGCAGTTCCCGACCGACACCGCCGACTACGCCGACATCGTGCTGCCGGCGACGATGCAGCACGAGCACATGGACCTGCACGAGGGCTACGGGCACATGTACCTCGCCTGGAACGAGCCCGCCGTCGCGCCGCCAGGCGAATGCCGGCCCACCACCGAGACCTTCCGCCTCCTGGCGCGCCGCATGGGGTTGACCGAGCCCGGCCTGTACGACTCGGACGAGGAACTGGCCCAGCAACTGCTCGACTCCGGGCACCCCTACCTGACCGGCATCACGCTGGACCGGCTGCGCAAGGAGGGGTTCGCCCGGCTGAGCGTGCCCGACCCCTTCGTGCCGTACGCCGACGGCTTCCCGACCCCGTCCGGGCGGCTGGAGTTCGTCTCCGCCCGAGCCGAACGCGACGGCCTGGGCGCCCTGCCCGACTACCGCCCGCCCGCCGAGGTGGCCGACGCCGGCCGCGCGCGACGCTACCCGCTCGCCATGATCTCCGCCGCCTCCCACCACTTCCTCAACACCGTCTTCGGCAACAACCCCGAACTGCGGCGGCGGGCCGGCGGCCCGCGGGTGGTGCTGCACCCGGCCGACGCCGCGGCGCGCGGCCTGGCCGACGGCGCGGACGTGCGCGTGTTCAACGACCGCGGCGGCTTCGACGCCGTCGTGGAGATCAGCGACGGCGTGCGGCCGGGCGTGGCGGCCACCACCAAGGGGCACTGGGCGAAGTTCACCGGCGGCGCCACCGCCAACGCCACGGTGGACGAACGCGACGCCGACATGGGCGGCGGCGCCGTCTACCACGACACTCGCGTCGAGGTCGCGGCGCGTTAGCCCGCCCTTGCGCACCGCGCGGCGTTGGAGGGACCGGCTTCGTCCAAGACCTGATGCACAGGTCAGGGCGCGAGGCGGCGGACGTGCGAGCCGGCGCCGTCGCGGAAGACCTCGAAGCGGGCCGGGATCCGTTCGGCCAGCGCCGGGACATGGGTGACGACGCCGACCATGCGCTCGCCGCCGGCCGCCAGCCGTTCGAGGGTGGCGGCCACGGTGTCGAGCGCGGCGGCGTCGAGCGCGCCGAACCCCTCGTCGAGGAAGACCGCGTCGAGGCTGCGGGCGGCGGCCGCGGCGAAGCCGGCCACCCGCTGCGACAGCGCCAGCGCGAGCGCCAGCCCGGCCTGGAACGTCTCGCCGCCGGACAGCGTGCGCACGTTGCGCCGCAGCCCGGCCTCTCCGTAGTCGACGACTTCGATCTCGCCGCGCTCGGCGAGGGCCAGCTCGTACTGCCCGCCGGACAGCTCCCGCATGATCTCCGCGGCCGCCTCGATGAGGATCTCCATGGCGGCGCCGACGAGCCAGCGTTCGAAGTTGTTGGCCCGCAGCAGCCGCCCCAGCTCGCCGGCCAGACGCGCCTCGTACTCGGTCAACTGGACGCGCGCCGCCAGCTCGGCGCCGCGCCTGCGGTTCTCCCTGACCCGGTCCAGCTCGGCGCGGGCGGTGGTCACCGCCTCGGTGACGGCCCCGCCGATGTCCATCGGCGTGGCCTCGGCGGCGACCGCGAGACCGGCGCCGGACAGCCGCGTCGTGATCGAGTCGCGCAGCTCGGCGGCCGCGGCCCGGGTCCACTGGACGGCGTCCTCCAGCGCGGCGACCTCCTCGCCGTGCCGGACCACGGTCTCCTCCCGCCAGCTCAGCAACGTGCGCCAGGCGGCGGCCGGATCGTCGCCGCCGAGGACGGGCGGGCGCAGCGCGGCCACGGTGTCGCGTGCCTCGTGCAGCGCCCGCCAGGTGTCCCCCGCGGTCGCGCGCAGCGCCGCGACCGCCCGCCTCGCGTCGTCGTGGCCGCGCCGGGCCGTCCGCGTGTCGGCACGCGCGCGTTCGGCGCGGTCGCGGGCCGACTCGATCAGCTTCAGCCGTTGCTCGATCACGGCCTCGCCTGGCGCCTCGGCGAGCACCTCGGCGAGCGCGTCGCGCCGGTCGCGCAGGTCGCCGTGGTTCTGCTCGGCCCGGTGGAAGGTCGCCTCGGCCTCCCGGTGCGCGGCCTCCAGCTGCTCGACCACGCGGGCGGCCTGGGCCTCGCGCCACGCGATCTCGGTGACGTCGGCCGCCGCCGGGTGGTGGGGCCGCTCGGTCACCGGCCGCAGGCACACCGGGCACGGCTCCCCCACGGCCACGTCCCGGGCCAGATCGGCGGCGGCGTTGGCGTGCCGGACGCGGTCGAGCTCGGCGGCCACCGCCGCGTGCGCGTCGTCCGCGACGGCGAGCCGGTCGGCGAGCTCGAGCCGCCGCTCGCTCGCCTCGACCAGGCGGGTCTCGGCCGTGGCGAGCTCGGCGGTCAGCCGGGCGTGTTCCACATGCCCGGCGCGGATCCGTTCGAGGTCGGCCGGATCGCCGGCAGCGGCCAGTTCCGCCTCGGCCGCGGCTTCGGCCTCCTCGCGCTCGGTCACCACCGCCGCCAGCCGCTCGGCCTCCTCCCCGGCGCGCCGGAGGCGATCGGCGAGCTCGCTCACGCCGTCGGGCATGGCGAGCCCCGTCAGCGCCGTCAGCTGCCGGCGCGCGGCGGCCAGCTCGGCTCGCGACCCGACGAGCTCCTCCTCATAGCGCGTCAAGTCGGCCAGCGAGGACCGTACGGTGCCGGCCAGCGCGGTGAGCGCCTCGTGCCGCTCGGCGACGCGCCGCTCCGCGGCCTCATCCGCGTCGGGCAGCGCGGTCAGCTGGTCGCGCGCCAGCGCGGCGGCGCGGCGGGCGGTCTCCTCCTCGACGACGGCACGCCGGCGCACCCGCTCGTACACGCCGGCGTCGAGGAGCCGGACGAGCAGGTCCTGGCGGTCGCGCGGCGGCGCGTGCAGGAACTCGGCGAAGCGGTCCTGCGGCACCACGACGCTTTGCACGAAGTACTTGTAGGGCAGCCCGACGATGTCCTGGACCGCCGGCGTGACGTCGTCGCCCTCGGCGATGGAACGCACCGCGTCCTCCCAGGTGCCGCCGCCGGTGAGCTCGTCCAGCCTGGCCTCCCTGGTGCTGACCCGGCCCCTGCGGTCGCGGCTGAGCACCCGTACGGCCGCGTACCGGCGGCCGGCGACCTCGAAGATCAAGCCGACCCGGCCGATCGCGGCCGACGGCGGCAGCGCCAGCGCCACCACGTTCTCCCTGCCCCAGCGCGGCACCGTGCCGTAGAGGGCGAAGCAGATCGCGTCGATGACGGTGCTCTTGCCGGCGCCGGTGGGCCCGACCAGCGCGAAGTAGTCGCTCTCGGAGAAGTCGATGTCGGTGGGGCGCCGGAAACTGCCGAAGTTCTCCATATGCAACAGGCTGGGCAGCATCAGCCGTCCGCTCCCCCTTCACCGGACGTGACCTGCTCGGAGGTAACGTCCTCGGACGTGGCCTCCTCGGAGGTGACCTCGTCGAGCAGCCGGTCGAACAGCGCCGTCAGCTCGTCGCCGCCTCCGTGGCCCGAGGCGGCGAGGTAGTCGCGGAACAGGCCGCGCGGCCCGCGATCGTGCCGGACCGCGGCGGCGTGCCGCCGGGCCGGCCGGAAGCGCTCGTCGATGTCGATGGACAACGCGTCGGGCAGCAGTTCGCGCACCGCCTCGGCCAGCCCCGGACGCGGCGGCTCGGCCACGACCACGCGCAGCCACACGCCTTCGAGGTCGGGCGCGAGGGCGGCCAGCTCGTCGAGGGAGCCGCGGACCGTGCGCAGCCGGCGCGCGGCGGTGATCTCGGCCGTGCGCACCTGCGCCTCCTCCCCCGGCCCCACGGTCACGATCAGCACGCCTGGCCGGATCGTCTCGTCACCGAAGTCGACCGCGAGCGGGGATCCGGCGTACCACAACGGGCACGGGCCCGGCAGCCGCTGCCGGCGGTGCAGGTGGCCGAGCGCGGCGTACTGGAGCGTCTCAGGGAACGTTCCGGGTTCGACGTAGTACGACATGACGGTCTGGGCCTCGCGTTCGCCGCCGCCGAGCCGGCCGCCGCGCAGCGTGGCGTGCGCGGTGAGCAGGTTGACGGTCTCATCGCGGGCCGAGCCGAATCCGGACGTCAGCGCGCCGGCGAGCTCGGCCCACTTCAGCGAGTAGGCGACGCTGTGCTGGGGCGGGGTGCCGCGCAGCGCCTCGGCCGCGCGCACCGCGAAGCGATGTGACAGGAACGGCAGCACCGCGATCCGCGCCTCCTCGCCGGACCTGGCGGTGAAGGAGATCACGCCGCCGTTCTCGGGGCCGCGAAAGGTGCCGACGACGTGGATGCCGACCGTGCCGAGCACCGGGCGGTAGACGTCCAGCAGGTGGGGGTTGTCATGGTTTCCGGCCAGCACGACGACCTGTCGGTCGTCCTCGCGGAGCGCGAGCAGGGTGCGCATCACCAGCGCCTGGGCGGCCGGCACGGGCGCGGCGGCGTCGAAGACGTCGCCGGCCACGATCACCACGTCCACGTCCTCGGCGCGGGCGATGTCGACGATCTCGCCGAGCACGGCGGTGTGCTCGGCGACGCGCGACCGGCCTTTGAGCACCTTGCCGACATGCCAGTCGGCAGTGTGCAGGATTCTCATCGAGCGGCCCTCCGGCCTCCAGCAAAACAGAGGCGGCGGAGGGCCGTCCGAGGATTTCGGCCGATCGGCACTACTAGGTGTTGAAAATGCTCACACCGCCGGGGCCGATGAGAAGCCCGAGCACGATGAGGATGATGCCCCACAGCAGCTCGCGCCTGGCGAGAATGACATAGATACCGGCGATCACCATGATCACCGCGATCAGCAGCAAGAGTGTGTACATGCGGGCTGAGCTGCCCGGCCGGCATCCCGATAAACGAAGCGGCGCCAGCGGACACCCTTAACCAAGGATTTGGTGTGCCCGATTCGTGGGAGCGCCGGCGTGGATCACGGGTCGAGCGGATAGATCCTGCGGGCGTTGCCGCCCCCGATCAGGCGGGCGACCCGGGCCGCGTCGGGCAGCGACCACTCGCCCGCCCGTACTCGCTCGGCCAGCAGCGCGCCAAGGCCGTGCCGAAAATACAGCGCGCCCAGATGGCACAGCTCGGCCAAGCCGTAACAGTCGGTGCTGAACAGGTTCTTGTGGAACGGCGCCAGCTCGAGCGACTCGGCGAGCACGGCGGCCGAGGCGGCCGCCGTGTAGGTGACCGCGAGCCCGCAGTCGAGGTACACGTGCGGATAGACGGCGGCGAGGTAGGCGGCCTCGCGCACATAGGGATAGCAGTGCAGCAACACCACCGGGACCGGCTGCGCGGCCCGCAGGAAGTCGGTCATCAGCACCGGGTTCGCGCGGTGCAGGCGCAGGTCGGTGTCGCCGTACCCGGTGTGGAACTGGATCGGCAGCCCGTACTCGCGGGCCACGGCGAGCGCCGTCCACAGCGCATGCCGCAACAGCACCGGATCGGCGAGACGGGATTCGACGTGATAGCCGGTGAACCAGGTCGAGGCGGCGGCGACGACCTCGCCCGGCTCCGGCGGCCACGGGTCGAAGTCGAGGCCGCAGCGGTAGGCGATGATCGTCTTGAGGCCCGCGGCGTCGCTCGCCCGCCGGAACAATTCCTCGGCGAACTCGTCCGCGTAGCCGGCCGCGGTCGGGGCGCGCTCGGCGACCTCGCGGGCGACCCGCTCGATGCGGACGATCTCGCGACCGGCCGCGCCGCCGCCCGCCGCCCCCATCTCCCCCGGCGACAGCAAGGTCGCGGGGGCCGCGATCGCGTCCGGGGCGTTCGTACCGCGGGAGGCGTCGAGCCCGGTGTCGACGCAGAAGACGCCGATGCCCGCCGCGCCGAGCAGCCGGCGGTTCACCTCCTCCGGCCCGAGCTCGGCGCGGCGGGCCAGGTAGTCCGACGCCGGCGCGTGCGGCGGCAGGTCGAGCAGCGGCGCGCACCAGCGCCGCACGGCCAGCCCCACCGGGGTGTCGAAGTGCGTCGTGCCCGGCGGCGCCGGCAGCCCGCCCTCGACGATGAGCTGTTCGAACGCGGCGCGGTCGACCGCGCCGCGGAGCACCCCGTGGCAGTGGTGATCGACCAGCGGCCGATCCAGCGCGTCCTGCAGCTGCGGCGGAATGCCCTGTGTGTCCACGTGGGATCTGTGCCCCCTGCCCGCCCGTCACTTGATCGAGTTGACCGATCGTAACCGAGGCCACCGGCCTCGGTTACGATCGGTTTCCCCGACGAGCGTGATCGAGGGCGATCGAGAACGATCGGGTCCTCGTGATCCGTCAGGTCGACGCGGCGAGATCGAGCTCCTTGACCTTGGGGTCGCCCTCGTCGGCGAAGTAGTCGCCGGTGCGAGTGGCGTCGGCGCCGTCCGGCGTCTTGGCCGCCTTGAGCGCCAGCGTGCCGAAGAACGCCACGAGCAGGTTCACCGAGAGCGCGATGATGCCGGTGTACACGGTGAGCTTGGTGTCGAAGCCGAGGTCATTGAGCGGGTAGGCGGACCCGCCGAAGTGCTGCTTGCCGTTGGCCGGGTTGGGGATCTGGTACAGCATCCACATTCCGGCGGCCATGCCGCACGCCCAGCCGGCGATCAGGCCGCCGCGGTGGAACCAGCGGGTCAGCAGCCCGAGCCCGACGGCCGGCAGCGTCTGCAAGATGATCACGCCGCCGATGAGCTGCAGGTCGATGGAGAACTGCGGGTCGAGGAACAAGATGACCAGGACCGCCCCGATCTTCACCACGAGCGAGGCCAGCTTGCTGGCCGCGGCCTCCTCGCGGTCGGTGGCGGCCGGGTGAATGTATTCCTTGTAGATGTTGCGGGTGAACAGGTTGGCCGCGGCGATCGACATGATCGCGGCCGGGACCAGCGCGCCGATGCCGATGGCCGCGTACGCCACCCCCGTGAACCAGTCGGGGAAGACGCGGTCGAACAGCAGCGGGACGATGGTGTTCGAGTCGGCCTTGCCGTCGGTGGTGAGCGGCCTGACCCCGGCCGCGATGGCCATGAAGCCGAGCAGCGCGATCAGGCCGAGCAGCAGGCTGTAGGCGGGCAGCGCGGCCATGTTGCGCTTGATCACGTTGCGGTTCCTGGCGGCCAGGACGCCCGTCGCGCTGTGCGGGTACAAGAACAGCGCCAGCGCCGAGCCCAGCGCCAGCATCGCGTAGTTGAGCTGGTTGTTGCTGTTGAGCAGCAGGGAGTCGGTCGCCAGCGCCGACGAGGCGTACTTCTCCTGCGCCGCGCCGAAGATGTTGTCCCAGCCGCCGAGCCTGGTCGGGATGTAGATGATGGCGACGAGGATCACCAGATAGATCAGCGTGTCCTTGATGAACGCGATCAGCGCGGGCGCGCGCAGGCCCGACCGGTAGGTGTAGGCGGCGAGGATCGCGAACGCGATGATCAGCGGCCAGTGGCCGTTCACGCCCATCGCCTTGAGCGTCGCCTGGATGCCGACCAGTTGCAGCGCGATGTAGGGCATGGTCGCGACGATGCCCGTGATCGCGACGAGCAGCGCCAGCGTCGCCGACCCGAACCGGGCCCGGACGAAGTCGGCCGGCGTCACGAAGCCGTGCACGTGCGAGACCGACCACAGCCGGATGAGGACGAGGAAGACGAGCGGGTAGGTGATGACCGTATAGGGCACCGCGAAGAAGCCCGCCGCGCCGGCGCCGAACACCAGCGCGGGCACCGCCACGAAGGTGTAGGCGGTGTAGAGGTCGCCGCCGATGAGGAACCAGGTGATCCAGCTGCCGAAGTTGCGGCCGCCGAGCCCCCACTGGTCGAGGGAGTCAAGCGACTCGGCCCGCCGCCACCGCGAGGCGACGAAGCCCATGCCGCTGACCAGGGTGAACAGGATGACGAAGATCGTGATCTCGGGAATGTGGTCGGACATCGTCAGCGGCCCTTCTGCTTCGTCATCGTGTAGACGACCGCGGTGGCGACGACGCCGACCGCGATGAAGGCGAGCTGCATCCAGTAGAAGAAGGGGATCCCGGCCAGCCGCGGCTCGGTGCGGTTGTACAGGAAGGTGAACAGCGGCACGACGACGGCGACGGCGAGCAGCCAGTTCCAGTAGCTGCGGTCGTTACGTTCGCTCTCGCCGTTCGTGCGGTCGCCGGGTGGGGTGGGGTTCTGCGGCGCCAAGGATCCTCCCTCGTCAGGCCCCCGTTTCCGAAAACTGGAGACTGCGGAAAGCGACGGCAGCCTAGTGTGGCCGACGTCACGGCCGGGTCGCGAGTGCGGCACGACTCGGTGCATCGTTCCGCAGTGTGCGACACCGCGGCTCGAATGTACCCATCTCCGGAAACGCCGTACCTCCTGTCCTGCGGACTTGACGCGGCGGCCCGGCGCTGCTGGCGGCGCCCGCGCCTTGGGAGTAGCCTGCTTGACATCATGCGAACCGAGTCCCGCACGTGGTGGTGGCGCCGCTGAGGCGGTGCCGGTTCGTGCGTGGATGAGCAGACAGGCGACCGCCCTCACCCGGCGGTCGTTTTCGTTTCCTCCGGCCGGGACGAGGGCCCCCTGATCAGGGGGAGCCGCGACAAGCTGAGGGGACCCGCCAATGGGCGACGGCACGGTGGAGCACAGCGAGATCACCGAATATGTGACCGCCGGGGGCGTGCGGATCGTCCGCGCCGCCACCCGGGTCGATTCCGCGGACAAGTCGGACGTGCTGGACGGCCTCATCGCGGCCGTGGGCAGCCGGCGCGGCGGCGTGCTGGCCTCGGGCATGGAGTACCCGGGCCGCTACAGCCGCTGGCACATGGGCTATGTGGACCCGTGCCTGGAGATCGTCGCGCGCGGCAGGCGGCTCGCCGTGCGCGCCTTGAACGAGCGCGGCCGGGTGCCGCTGGCGGCGGTCGCGGCGGCCGTTGGCGACACCGGCGAGGTCGTCGCGAGCGACGCCGACCTGCTCGAGGTGTTCGTCCCCCCGACCGAGGAGTTCTTCACCGAGGAGGAGCGCAGCCGCCAGCCCACGGTCTTCACCGCACTGCGCGCGATCGCCGGCGTCTTCCGCGGCGGCGACCCGCATCTCGGGCTGTACGGGGCGTTCGGCTACGACCTGTCGCTGCAGTTCGAGCCGCTGCGGCTGCGCCACACCCGGCCGGACGACCAGCGCGACCTGGTGTTGCACCTGCCCGACGAGCTGGTCATCGTGGACCGCAAGCGCGAGACCTCGCACCGCATGTCCTACGACTTCATCGTCGACGGCGCGAGCACCTGCGGGCTGCCGCGCCTGACCGAGCCGACTCCGGTGCGGCCGGTCCGCGAGCTGCCGCCCCAGCCGGTTCCGGGCACGTACGCCCAGGTGGTCGGCGAGGCCAAGGAGAGGTTCGTCCGCGGCGACCTGTTCGAGGTGACGCCTGGCCACGTGATGTACGGGCGGTGCGAGTCGCCGGCGGCCTTCTTCGAGCGGCTGCGGGAGACGAACCCGGCGCCGTATGAGTTCATGTTCAACCTGGGCGAGGGCGAGCATCTCGTGGGCGCGTCGCCGGAGATGTTCGTGCGGGTGACCGGCGACCGGGTCGAGACCTGCCCGATCGCGGGCACGATCAAGCGTGGCGCCGACGCCCTGCAGGACGCCGAGCAGATCAGGACCATCCTGCTCTCGCGCAAGGACGAGTCCGAGCTCACCATGTGCACCGACGTCGACCGCAACGACAAGTCCCGGATCTGCGTGCCGGGCACCGTCAAGGTGCTGGGCCGCCGCCAGATCGAGATGTACTCGCGCCTGATCCACACGGTCGACCACATCGAGGGGCGGTTGCGTCCCGGCTTCGACGCGTTCGACGCCTTCCTCACTCACATGTGGGCCGTCACCGTGACCGGCGCGCCGAAGACGTGGGCGATGCAGTTCATCGAGGACCACGAGGACGCGCCGCGGCGCTGGTACGGCGGGGCCGTCGGGTTCGTCGGCTTCGACGGGTCGATGAACACCGGGCTCACGCTGCGCACGGCGCGGATCAAGGACGGGGTCGCCGCGGTGCGAGTGGGCGCGACGCTGCTGTACGACTCCGACCCCGACGCAGAGGAGCGCGAGACCTACCTCAAGGCCCGGGCGCTGCTCGAGGCGCTCGAGTCCACCCGCGCTCCCCGGCGGGACGAGACCCCCGGCGCGGCCGAGCGCGCCGGCGACGGCCTCACGGTCTTGCTCGTCGACCACGAGGACTCCTTCGTCAACACCCTCGCCGACTACTTCCGCCAGCAGGGCGCGGCGGTGACGACGGTGCGCCATGGCTTCCCCGAACGGCTGCTCGACGAGCCCCGGCCCGACCTGGTGGTGCTGTCCCCCGGCCCGGGCCGCCCGGCCGACTTCGACTGCGCGGCGCTGCTCACCGCGCTGGAGGCGCGGCGGCTGCCGACGTTCGGGGTGTGCCTGGGGCTGCAGGCGATGGTGGAGCACACGGGCGGCGAGCTCGCGCTGCTGCCCGAGCCCGCCCACGGCAAGCCCGGCACCGTCGAGATCACCGGCGGCGAGCTGTTCGCCGGGCTGCCCGGCGAGATCACCGCGGCGCGTTACCACTCGCTGCACGCCACCCCCGACCAGGTGCACGGCTTCAAGATCACCGCGTTGCTGGGGGACGTGGTGATGGCGATCGAGGACCCGGCGAACCGGCGGTGGGCGGTGCAGTTCCATCCGGAGTCGATCCTCACCGCGGCGGGCCGGCACGGCCATCAGGTCATCGCCAACGTGCTCCGCCTGTGCCGGGAGGGTCGGGCCCGGGCCTAGCCGGGCCCGCGGCTCACTCCAGGTAACCGGGGTTGGCGACGCGCAGCTTGTCGCGGACGGACTCGATGAGCGCCGCCCTGACGTCGGCGGCGCGGTCGTCGAGGTCGCCCGACCTGATCGCCGCGGCGAGCTCGGCGTCGCCGCCGACGCCGAGGCGGGCGAGCCGCGCGGCGTGCGCGGCGGCCTGCGCCGGTCCGTCCGCCAGCTCGCGTTCGACCATGCCGAGGACGTTGATCGCGACCCTGGTGTGGAATCTGGCCCGGCCCTCGACGGCGTCCAGGATGTCGCGCTCGAGGAACTCGCGGACGGCCGTCACCAGCTCGGCGGCGCTCGGCCGGTCGTGCGGCTGGGCCATCGGGCTCCCCTCCCCTGCGACAGAATGCGATTCTAGGGGCACGTCCCGGCGTCGAGGAGGAGACGATCGATGAGTTTCGAGGTGCCGGAGTCCATCCGGCCGGTCCGCGACGCGGTGCACGCGTTCATGACCGAACGGGTCGAGCCCGCCGAGCCGGTGCTGCGCGCGGGCGGGCCGCGGGCGGCCGAGCTGCTCGGCGACCTGCAGCGGCAGGCCAAGGCCGAGGGACTGTGGGCGCTCGGCCATCCGAAGGAGCTGGGCGGCGGCGGGCTGCCCTTCCTCGACTACGTGTACGTCAACGAGGTGCAGGGTCGCAGCGAGTTCGGCCAGCTCGCGCTCGGCACGTTCACGCTGCAGGACTCGCTGATGCTGCACCGCTACGCCGGCGACGAGCAGCGCAAGCGGTTTCTCGAGCCGTTGGTGCGGGCGGAGATCTTCCCCAGCTTCGCGATGACCGAGCCCGGCATCTCCAGCTCCGATCCGACCCAGCTCACCACCTCGGCGACGCTCGACGGGAACGAGTGGGTGATCCGGGGCCGCAAGTGGTTCACCACGTACGCGAACCGGGCCGCCTACACGACGGTGATGTGCCGCACCGAGCCCGACGCCGGATCGCCGTACCGCGCGTACAGCATGATCTTGGTGCCGACCGACACCCCCGGCTACACGATCGTGCGGGACACGCCGGTGCTCGGCCTCGACGGCGGCCACTGCGAGGTCGTCTACGACGACGTCCGGGTGCCCGCCGGCAATCTGCTGGGCCCGCGCGGGCACGGCTTCGTCATCGCCCAGGAGCGGCTCGGCCCCGGCCGGATCTTCCACTGCATGCGCTGGCTGGGCCAGGCGCAGCGGGCGTTCGACCTGATGTGCGCGCGGCTGCACGCCCGCACGGCCTTCGGCGGCCCGCTCGCCGCCAAGCAGCTAATGCAACAGCACGTGTTCGACTCCTACGCGGAGATCCAGTCGGCGCGGCTGCTCACCCTGCACGCCGCGCACAAGATCGACGCGGGAGAACAGGCGCGGGTGGAGATCGGCGTCATCAAGGTGGTCGGCGCGCGGATGCTGCACAACGTCATCGACCGGGCCATCCAGGTGCACGGCGCGCAGGGGCTGACCGGCGACACGCCGCTCGACCACATGTACCGCCACGCCCGCGCCGGCCGCATCTACGACGGACCTGACGAGGTGCACGTGACGACCACGGCGCGCCGCGTCCTGGCCGAGTACGCCGCCGGCCGGAACTGGGAGTTCGGGCTGCGCTGACCGGTCGCCCCGTCCTCAGGGCACCATTCGGAGCAGGTCCCACTCGCTTTCGGCGACGCGGCGGCCGAGCGCGGCGAGCTCGACCGAGCGCTCGCCGCCGGTCAGATGCCGGCGCGCCTGCAGCGCGCACATCACCGCCCACTTGAAGGCGCTGAACAGCTCCCACCAGCCCAGCGCCGCCCGGTCGACCGCGGCGCCGCCCGCGCGCTCGTAGGCCGCGATGAGGTCGTCGTAGCCGCCGAAGCCGCCCACCGGCAGCGGTGCGCCGAAGCGCCAGGCCTTCGCGCACAGCCAGCCGAGGTCCTCGAGCGGATCGCCGAGGTGGGCCAGCTCCCAGTCGAGCACGGCGCGGACGCCGTCCGGCCCGACGATCAGGTTGCCGTTGCGGAAATCGCCGTGCACGACGACCGTGCCGCCGGCCGGCGGGCGCGTGCCGCTCAGCCGGCGCAGCGCGAACTCCAGCGCCGGGTGCGGCTCGTCCAGCGTGTCGAGCACGCCGCGCCAGGTCGCGACCGGGTCGGCGGCGGTCAGGCCGGGCACGGCGCCCGGCGGCATGCGGTGGATCGCCGCGAGGATCCGGCCGCACTGCGCGGCCAGCCCGGACCGCGCGGCCGACAGCGCCGGCGAGCGCAGCACGCGGCGCGGGATCGTCTCGCCCTCGACGCGCTCCATGACGACGAACTCGGTGCCCGGCGCCGGCTCGCCGACGGCGATCACGGCGGGCACCGGGACACCGGCCGCGGCGGCCGCCCGCATCAGCGCCGCCTCCCGCGCCAGGCTCGCCCCCAGACCCGGCGCGCCGCCCGCCCCGGCCAGTCGCACGACGAGGCCGTGCGTCGCCCCCGAGGCGGTGCGCACATCGAAGGACCAGGTGGCACGCGACGCGCCGCCGCTTTCCGCGCGCAGGCCGAGCACGGCGGGCGCCGAGCCGTAGTGGCCGGCCAGCGCCGCGCCCAACATCTCGGGCAGCCCCTCAGGCAGACCCTCGGGCAGTCTGGGCGGCGCTTGGGGCGGCGTCTCGCGCGCGGTCATGGGGTCCGGTCCGCGGCGCCGCCCTCGGCCGCCGCGGGCAGGCCGTCGAGGATGAGGTCGACGAGAGCGGTCACGACGTCCTCGCGCGTCACCTCGGGATGGTCGAGCCACCAGTCGCCCGCGGTGTGGACCATGCCGACGACGGCATGGCCCCAGATGTGGGCGCGGGCCGCGTCGGTGAAGCGGATCTCGGCGCTCATCACGCCGGCGATCTCGCGGCCCACCTCGCGGATCACCGTGCTCACCGTGCTGTGCGTGGCCTGATCCTCCGCGCTGGCCCGGTGCATGAGGAAACGGTAGAGCCCGAGGTTGGCCGAGATCGACGCCAGGTAGGTGTCGATCGAGGCGCGGGTGCGCTCACGGATGTCGCCGGGGCGCAGGAACTCGGCCCGCACGTCTTCGATCAGCCGCCGGATGTGGCGGTCGGCCAGCGCCTGGTACAGGCCGCTCTTGTCGCCGAAATGGCGGTAGAGGATCGGCTTGCTGATGCCGGCCTCGGCCGCGATCGTCGCCATCGAGGCCTCGGGGCCGTCGCGCTGGATGACGCGGTCGGCGGCCTCGAGCAGCGCGCGCCGCCGCCGCGGGTCGCGTCTGCCGCGGGCGCCGTTGCCGACCGGCACGCTCGTCACCCGGTCATCGTAGGCGAGCGGCCGGGACCCGCCACGGGGCGGTCGCGCTCCGGGCGTCCGGCGCGTTGCGCGTCGCTCGTGCGCCCGGACACATAAAGTAGTCGTTCGATCACATTGGGACGGCACGGCGAACGACAACGTGCGGAGACGAGGACCTGAGGCCGGCGTGACGCGACGGCGCTATGAGGACCGGCCGGGGGCGGCGCGGCGCCGGGTCACGGCGCGGGCGCTGCTGCACCCCGTGGTGACCGCCGCCTGCCTCGTGGCCCTCTACTTCGTCGCGCCGCTGAACGAACGGTTCACCGTGGTCACGGCGCTCGGCCTGGTCGGCTGCCTGGTCCTGCTCGTCTTGCTCATCGGCTGGCAGGCGCGGGCGATCGAACGGTCGAGCCATCCCCGGCTGCGGGCGATCGAGGCGCTCGCGGTGGTCGTCCCGCTGTTCCTGCTGCTGTTCGCCACCACGTACGTGGTGATGGGCAACAGCCAGGACGACGCCTTCTCCGAGCCGCTCACCCGCACCGACGCCCTCTACTTCACGATGGAGGTCTTCTCCACCGTCGGCTTCGGCGACATCACCCCCCGCTCGCAGGCCGCCCGCGTGCTGACCATCGTGCAGATGCTGGGCGACCTGCTCATCATCGGCCTGGCCGCGCGCGTGCTGGTCGACGCGGTGCGGCGCGGCCTGCGGCGGCGCGGGGGCGGCGGGATGGCGGGGTCATGACGGGGCGGCGGCATCGGGAGCGCGCGGCGCCCGCCGGCGGCGTCGTGATCGTCGCGCTCGCCACCCAGCAACTGCTCATGGCCTACGACTCCACCGCCATGAACGTGGCGATCTCCAACATCGTGGTCGACCTGCACACGACGCTCAGCGGCGTCCAGTCCGCGATCTCGGTGTACGCGCTGGTGATGGCCGCTTTGATGATCACGGGCAGCAAGCTCGGCACCCGCCACGGGCACACCCGGATGTTCACGTTGGGCGCCGTCACCTACGGCGTCGGCGCGCTCACCACGTCGCTCAGCCCGAACCTGGCCGTCATGCTGTTCGGCTGGTCGCTGCTCGAAGGCATCGGCGCCGCGCTGATCTTTCCGGCGATCTTCTCGATCGCGACCAAGAGCTTCACCGGCGCGCGGCGAACCCGGGCGCTGGCGACCGTCGGCGCCGCGACGGGGGTGGGCGCCGCGCTCGGGCCCATCCTCTGCGGCGTGATCAGCACCTATCTCACCTGGCGCGTGTCGTTCTTCATGGAGACCCTGGTCACCACGACGGTCATCGTGTTGATGCGCCGGGCGCTGGAGCCCCGGCCCGAGCGGCCGGCCCAGTCGTTCGACGTCATCGGCGTGGTGTTGTCGGCGCTGTCACTCGGGCTGATCGTCTTTTCCGTCCTGCTGATCGGCAAGTACGGCCTGCTGACCGCCCGGGTGGACGTTGTGGTGTTCGGCCAGACCGTCGTCACCAGGGGCGACGTGGCGCCCACGCCCGTGCTCGGCCTCGCCGGGCTGGTGATCCTCGTGCTCTTCGGCTGGTGGGAGCGCCACCGCATCCTGCGCGGCCGCGACCCGCTGGTCCGGCTGGCCGTGCTGCGCGACCGGACGACCCGGGTGGGCTCGGCCACGCTGGGCATGCAGTTCCTGGTAACGGCCGGGAGCCTGTTCCTCGTGCCCGTGTTCGTCCAGACCACGTTGGACTACAACGCGCTCGACAGCGGCCTCACGCTGCTGCCCACCACCGTGGCGCTGATCATCGCCGCCACGACCGCCTCCCAGCTCGTCAGCATGGGCAAGGTGACCCGCAGGCCGCTCATCGCGCTCGGCTTCCTGCTCATCGCGGCGGGCTCGATCACCGTGGCGCTGTCCTTCGATCCGAACGGCTCGGGGCTGCGGCTGGCCCCCGGGCTGGCGATCTCGGGCCTCGGCCTCGGGCTCTGCGCGATCCTGCCCGACCTCGTCCAGTCCGCCGCGCCCGCCGACGCGGTCAGCGACGTGGCCGGGCTGTCGCGCAGCGCCTCCTACCTCGGCCAGTCGATCGGGGTGGCGCTCGCCGGCGCGCTCATGGTCGGCGTGCTCGTGCACACCTTCACCGAAGGGGTGCGCACCAGCACGGTCCTCACCGCACGGCAAAAGGACCAGATCGATAGGGCCCTCGACTCTCAGGTCCAGGCCACCGCGGTGAGCGACCGGCATCTCGAGGCGGCGCTGGCCAAGCGGGGCGTCGCCGGGCCGCAGGCCGCCGATCTGGTTCAGATCAACGCGAAGGCCCGCGATCGCG
Organism: Streptosporangiaceae bacterium; assembly: GCA_035765195.1. Lineage (GTDB taxonomy): Bacteria > Actinomycetota > Actinomycetes > Streptosporangiales > Streptosporangiaceae > CALAED01. Next base: position 72,821 of record DASTYC010000040.1, on the reverse strand, counting down.
GGCTGACCGCCGCCGTTTCGGGCATGGGCCTGGTCGCGCTCATCGGTTGCGGTCTCGCCCTACGGCTTCCTCGCCGCCGCTGAGCTCGCCGCGCCGTTCGGCCAGCCTCCTGCGCAGTTGCTCCGCCTCCTCCTGCACGCCGACCAGCTTCGCGTGCAGTTCGCCGTCGGGACGTGAGGCGGGGTCAGGGGCCGGGGCGGGCGCCATGTGGAGCTGCACCACGGCGATCGTGTGCAACACCATGGTGAGGATGACCGGCGCCTGATCGGCGAGGATGAAGTACCAGGGCCGCGACACGCCGTCGCCGTACTGCCCGTCGATCACCGCCAGGATCGCCGACATCGCCGAGATCGACAAGACCGCCTGCTGCGGGAGCAGCAAGGCCAGGCTCACCGTGCGCGAGTGCGGCCGCACGACCCCGACGGCCGCCAGCCCCGCCACCACGAACAAGATCGCCGCCGTGAGCTGCCGCGGCATGCCGGCGAAGGCGTGCAGCGCCGTCGCGCCGAGCGCCTTGTCGTTGACCAGCAACAGGCAGCCCCACAGCAGGTGCAGCACGATGGCGCACCAGATGATGGCGACGGGGCGGACCTTCACGAGCGCCGCGGCCTTCGCGCGGCGGGTTTGTCCCTGACCGGCAGATCGAATCTGTTGGGCCGCTCGGTCATCGCGAGCAGCGCGTTGAGCTGGCCGGTCAGCCGGCGGTCGCGCTCCTCCCAGTCGCGGCTCATGGTGTCGAGCTGGCCGCTCAGCTCGGTCAGCCGCTGCTGCACGGCCGTGACCGTCCGGGCCAGCTCCGACCTGTCGAGGTCGGCGACCGCCCGCGCCGCAGCGCCCGCCCGCGAGCGGGTCAGCCACGCCCACAGGCCGAGAACGGTCACCGCGGGCACGACAAGCCCCGTAATCACGTATGCCAAGTCCACATCGTCACCCCCCGGCCCGGCTTCAAGGCCAGTTTGCTCCCCGTAGCGCGACAGGTACAGACATCCGGCGAAACCCCACGGTATGCCGCTGACCACCTGCAATGTGTTACTTTACGTGATCAAGCCACAACTCGCGTTCCGGATCGGCGGATCGGCCCCCAGGTTCGCGCAAATTCGCGAATCAGCCGGCGAGCTCGCGCCGTACCGTCCGGGTGGCCTCCACCATCGCGCGCAGCTTGGCGTAGGCCAGCCCACGGTCCAGATACTTCATCCCGCAGTCGGGCGCGATCTGCAGGCGATCGGGGGGCAGGTGGCGCAGCGCCTCTCGGATCCGGTCGGCGATCCGCTCGGGCGATTCGGCGACCGGCGAGGCGAGGTCGAGTACGCCGAGGATCACGCCCTTGTCCGGAACCTGCCGCAGGATCGACAGGTCGAGGTCCGGCTGCGCCGTCTCCAGCGCCAGCAGGTCGACGGCGCAGTCGTTGAGCTCGGCCAAGAAGGCGTACCCGGGCGGCCGCTCGTGCACGATCGCCGCGTATCCGAAGCAGGTGTGCAGGGCGATCGTGCCGGCGGCGCCCTCGACCGCGCGGTTGATGGCCTCGATCGCGTACTCCCGCGCGGCGGCCGCCCTGGCCTGCAGGTAGGGCTCGTCGAGTTGCACGATGTCGGCCCCGGCGGCGAACAGGTCGGCGATCTCCTCTTTGACCGCGGCGGCCAGGTCGAGCGCGAGCGCGCGGTCATCGGGGTAGTAGTCGTTTTGCGCCTGCTGCGCCATGGTGAAGGGGCCGGGCAGAGTGATCTTCACTCGCCGGTCGGTGTTGGCGCGCAGGAAGCGCAGATCGTCCACCTCGACCGGCCGGGCCCGCCGGATCGGGCCGGTGACCCGCGGCACCGGATTGGGATGACCGGTGCGGTCGATGGCGGTGCCGGGGTTCGCGATGTCCATGCCGTCGAGCGCGGTGGCGAACCGGTTCGAGTAGCTCTCTCTGCGCATCTCGCCGTCGGTGAGCACGTCGATGCCGGCCCGCTCCATCTCTCTGATGGCGAGCACTGTCGCGTCGTCCTGGGCCTCGGCGAGCAGATCCGGCGGGATCCGCCAGATCTCGGCGGCCCGCACGCGCGGCGGCAGCCGGGCGCCGAGCCGCTGCCTGTCGATCAGCCAGTTGGGCTGCGGGTAGCTGCCGACCACCGTGGTGGCCAGGATGTCGCCGCTGGTCGCCATCTCGGCTCCTCATCGCATCGACGCTGCACCGGAGGGACGGTGTCGGATCGGGACGGGACTGGGAAAGAGATTAGGGGGTCGAGGGGGTGGTGAGCGAGCTGGGACGAGACACGAGGGGGCCCGCGTCGCCGCCGCCGACACCCGGATGAGTACTGTGATCAGGCGAACGTGGCCTGCCGGCGAGCGCGGAGAGGATGCGGATGCGCGACCAGCCGCTGGAGAGCCTGGTGCTCGGCGACATTCTGCGGACCCGGGCCGAGAGCCATCGGACCGAGCCTTTTCTCAAGTTCAGAGACGGCGAGATCACCTACGGCGACGTCGACGCCATGGCCGACCGGCTGGCCCGGGGGCTGCTCGCCGCCGGCGTCGACCGCGGCGATCACGTTGGCGTGATGCTGCCCAACGGCCCGGAGATCGTCTACGTGGTCTTCGCGCTGGCCCGCATCGGTGCCGTGGCGGTGCCGATCAACGTCGCCTACAAGGGCGAGCTGCTCCGCCACGTGCTGGGCAGCTCCGACACCTCGACGCTCATCATCGACGACGGCTACGCCGATCGGCTGGCCGCGATCGCGGACCGTCTGCCCGGCCTGGGCCGCGTCATCGTGCGGACCGGCGCGCCGGCCGGCGAGGCGAAGGTGGCACTCGACCGGCTGGGCAAGCCGGCGATGGCGATGTCCGGGCTGCTGTCGCACGGCGCCGACCCCGTCTCGGCGCCCGTCGGCTTCGCCGATCTGCAGGCGATCATGTACACATCGGGGACCACGGGCCCGTCCAAGGGCGCGATGGTGCCGCACGCCCTCGCGCTGACCTGCGCGCTCGACTCCCTCGACTTCCTCGACCGATGGGGCAAGACGGTCTACTGCCCGCTGCCGCTGTTCCACGCGGCCGGGCTGTGGGACGGCATGATGTCGGCGCTGCTGTCGGGCGGCGCCATCGCCATCGTCGAACGCTTCAGCGCCTCGCGGTTTTGGGACGACGTACGCCACTTCGACGCGCAGGTCGCGATGAGCGTGTTCTCGATGATCCCGATCCTGCTGAACCAGCCGCCCACCCCGCACGACAAGGACCACCCGCTGGAGACCTTCTATATGGGTAAATCGATGCTGGACGAGCCGCTCCGGAAACGTTTCGGGGTTCGATCAGTGGAGACTTACACCAGCACCGAGGTCGGCATCGCCACCGCCAGCCCGTACGGCGAGTGGCGGCTGGGTTCGTGCGGGCGGGCCCACGAGAAGCGATTCGAGGTGGCGGTGGTCGACGAGCTGGACCGGCCGGTCGGTCCCGGCGAGCCCGGCGAGATCGTCGTGCGGCCGAAACAGCCCTATGTGATCACCACCGGCTACTACGGCTCCCCCGACGCGACGGCGCACTGCTTCCGGAACATGTGGTTCCACACCGGCGACCGCGCCTGGCGCGACGACGACGGCTACTTCTACTTCCTCGACCGGATGAAGGACGCCATCCGGCGGCGCGGCGAGAACATCTCCGCCTTCGACCTCGAATGCGAGATCAACCTGCACCCCGCCGTCCTCGAATGCGCCGCCATCGGCGTGCCGTCCGAGCTCGAGGACGAGGACGTCAAGCTGGCGGTGGTGCTGCGACCTGGCGCCACCTTGGCGCCCGCCGAGCTGGTGGCCTACTGCGAGGAGCGGCTGCCGCGGTCCATGGTCCCCCGCTACATCGAGTTCATCGACGCACTGCCCCGTACCCCCACCGACAAGGTCGCCAAGTACCGGCTGCGCGACGCCGGCGACCACGGCATCACCCCCACGACCTGGGATCGGGAGGCGCGGTGAACTGGGCGGACACCGCCGCGGAGGAGGCGTTCCGGAGCGAGGTGCGGGCGTTCGTCCACGACCGCTTCCCGGCCGGCTACCGTCCCGATCCCGCCGCCGAGCAGAGCCTCGAGCCCGAGGACGTCTGGGGGTACAACTGGCCGGTCGACCGGGTCAGCGACGACCCGGCCCGGCGCGAAGGGGCGCGCGAGTGGGCCGCGGCGCTCGCCGAGCGCGGGTGGATCGCGCCGCGCTGGCCCGCCGAGTACGGCGGCGCCGGGCTGTCGGCCAAGGAGGAGTTCATCCTCCAGGAGGAGATGATGCGCGCCCGCGTCCCGACCGTGAACGGGATCGGCGCCTTCCTGCTCGGCCCCACCCTGCTCGAGCACGGCACCGAGGAGCAACTGGCCGCCCACCTGCCGGCGATCGCCCGCGGCGAGCGGACCTGGGCGCAGGGCTTCTCCGAGCCGGGCGCCGGCTCCGACCTCGCCTCGCTGCGCACCAGGGCGGTCCGCGAGGGCGACGACTACGTGCTCAACGGACAGAAGGTGTGGACCTCGCTCGGTCAGTACGCCGACTGGCTGTTCGTCCTCGCCCGCACCGATCCCGACGCCTCGCCCCGGCACCGCGGCATCACGTTCCTGCTGGTCGACGTGACCACGCCCGGCGTCACCGTCCGGCCCATCACCGACATCCGCGGCGACACCCCGTTCTGCGAGATCTTCTTCGAGGACGTGCGAGTCCCGGCGGCGTGCCGGGTCGGCGAGGAGAACCGCGGCTGGTACGTGGCCATGACCGCGCTCGGCTTCGAACGCGCCGGCATCGGCGCCACCATCAAATACGAGCAGGCCCTGACCGAGCTCATCCGCTACCTGGCCTCGCCCGAGGGGCGCGGCTTCCTTCGCGCCGACCACGCCACCTCCGTGCGGCACGAGATCGCCCGCCGCTACACCGAGATCCGGGTGCTGTACAACCTGGCGAGATACACGATGTCCAAGCAGGCCGCGGGCGCCGTTCCCGGCTACGAGGCCTCGGTCAACCAGCTCTTCAGCGCCGAGTTGCACCAGCGGCTGGCCCGCACCGGCGCCGCCGCGTTCGGCGAGTCCGCACGGTTGTGGCAGCGCGACGGCGCCCCCTTGCACGCCGCCTTCACCCACCTGCGCATGGACGCGGTCGCGGCCACCTTCCTCGGCGGCACCGCCGAGATCCAGCGCAACGTCATCGCCACCCGAGGCCTGAACCTCCCCCGATCCTGAGACCAGCCTGCACCGATACTCCAGCACCGACACCATCACCGGAAGGACGCGTTCATGTACGAGAGCCTCGACGTCAAGATCGAGGAGCGGGTGGCCTGGGTGACCTTGAACCGGCCCGACAAGCTGAACGCCCTCACCCCGACGACGATGCGCGAGCTGCGGCAGTTCTGCACGGAGGTCGACGACGACGAGGACGTCTGCGTCGTCGTGCTCCGCGGCGCCGGCGACCGCGCCTTTTGCGCCGGCATGGACCTCGCCTGGTCCGAGGGGCTGACCAAGAAGGAGCGGGTCGAGCAGGGCCGCCTCGGCGAGAAGACCTTCGCCATGCTCGAACGCCTGTCGATCCCCGTGATCGCGGCCGTGCACGGCTATGCCATCGGCGGCGGCCTGGAGCTGGCGCTGGCCGCCGACTTCATCGTGGCCTCCGACAACGCCAAGATGGGGCTGGTCGAGATCACCTTGTCCGCCCGCCCGCCGTACCGGCCGAAGATCACAGAGGACGGCGACCCCGACCAGCCCGAGTTCGGCGGCTCGGCGCCCGGCTGGGGCGGCGTCAAGCGCCTTCCGCAACGCATCGGCAAGGCCCGCGCCAAGGAGCTGCTGTTCACCGGCATCCGGCTGGACGCGGAGCGGGCGCTGCGGCTAGGTCTCGTCAACGACGTCTACCCGGCGGAGGAGTTCGACAAGCGGGTGGGCGAGCTCGCCGAGCGGATAGCCGCGATGAACCGCTACAACCTCCGCCTGGTCAAGGAACTGGTGAACAACGAGTACGACTGGATCGAGCCGCACCCGAGCTGACCGCCGGGAAACGAAGGAGAGGACCTTACCTGTGCGGATCTACCGGATCGACCACATCGGCCAGGTGGCCCCCGAGCTCGAGCCGCAGGCACGGCTGCTGGAAGGCCTGTTCGGGTTCCGGCGGGTGCGCGAGTGGGACAACCCGGCCGCGGGGTGCCGCGGCGTGCGGCTCGGCCTGCCCGCCGCCTGGGGCCAGTGCTGGGAGGTGATCGCGCCGAGCGGGGACGACTCGGCGGTGCGGGACTATCTCGACGCCCAGGGCGGCCGCGGCGGACTCCACCACGTCGCCGCCGAGGTGCCCGACCTCGAGGCCGCGCGCGCCGAGTTGGCCGGCCGCGGCATCGAGACGACCGACGGCGCGCCGGGCCGGTGGCTGGAGGCCTCGCTGTCCCCGCCCGCCCACGGCCCGGGCGTGCGGTTCCGGCTGCGCGGACCGGGCGGCCTGGAGATGTGCGGCGACGACACGCGCCCGGCCGGCGCGGGGTCGACGGGCGCCGGCCCGTCGGGCGCGGCCGCCGCGGGTCCCGGCGAGGGGCCGGCGCTGGGCATCGTGGGCATCGACCACGTGTGCCAGGCGTTCCCCGATCGCGACGAGCTGGCGCGCTGGTACGCCGATCTCGCCGGGTTCGTCGAGGTGTGGCGCACGCCAGACGATGAGCATCCCGACATGGCCGACCTTGTCATGAACATTCCGGGATCGACCATCTGCTGGGAGATCATCATGCCGCGCGGCGAGGACTCGTTCATCGAACGGTTCTGGGACAAGAACGGAGCCGCCGCGCACCACGTGACGTTCGAGGTGGCCGACTGGGACCGGGCGCTGGCGGCGTGCCGGCACCACGAGACGCCCACCTTCGGCGAGAACGAGGGCACCACCGACGGCGCCGCCTGGCGCGACGCGTTCATCCACCCCAAGCACACCGGCGGGGTGCTCGTGCAGCTGTTCTGGGAGGAGCGTCCCGGCGTGTGGGTCCGCTCCGACAAGATCCCGCCCGGGCGGTAGCGATGGACCTGACCCTCACCGAGGACCAGGAGCTCATTCAGTCCACCGCACGCGAGATCCTGGAGTCGCGGTGCGCGCAGGCGGGCGCCCGGGCCATGGCCGGCGACCCCGCCGGCTACTCCAGCGCCCTGTGGAAGGAAATGGTCGAGCTGGGCTGGCCGGGGCTGGCGCTGCCGGAGGCCCACGGCGGCCTGGGCGCCGGGTTCCTCGAGCTGTGCCTGGTCATCGAGGAGCTGGGCCGCTACCAGGTGCCGAGCCCGCTGCCGGCGACGGTGGCGTGCTGCGGGCTGCCCATCGCCCGGTTCGGCACCGAACGGCAGCGGGCGGAGTGGCTGGCGGCCATCGCGCGCGGCCGCGTCATGAGCGCCGCCCCGGCGCGCTGGGATCGCGCCGACCCCGCCGCGCCGACAGCCGCCGCGGACGGCGCGGGGTTCGTGCTCGACGGCGTCGCGTCGTTCGTGCCGTTCGCGCACGTCGCCGAGGATCTGCTGGTCGTGGCCGCGGGGCCCGACGGGCCGGCGGCGTTGCTCGTCGAGACGCGGGCGCCTGGGGTCACGGCGGAACCGCTGGACGCGGTCGGCACCGACCGCCCGCACCGGGTGACGTTCGACGGGGTCCGCGTGCCGGGCGAGCGCGCGCTGCCCGGCGGCGCCGCGGCCGCCGAGGCGATCTTCGCCTACGGCGCCGCCGCCACGTGCGCCGAGCTGGTCGGCGTGGCGCAGCGGGTGCTCGACATGACCGTGGAGTACGCCACGCGGCGCGAGCAGTTCGGCCGGCCGATCGGCGGCTTCCAGGCGGTGCAACATCACTGCGCCGACATGGCCATGGACGTGCTGACCTCCCGGTTCATCGCCTACGAGGCCATCTGGCGGCTGTCGGCCGGGCTGGACGCCGCCACCGAGGTGTCGATGGCCAAGGCCTGGGTCGGCGAGGCGGCCGAGCGGGTGTGCGCGCGCGGGCACCAGGTGCACGGCGCGATCGGCTTCACCGGCGAGCACGATCTGCACCTGTACACCCGCCACGCCATGGCCGCCGCGCTCGCCTTCGGCGACGGCGCCCACCACTGGGAGCGCCTCGCCCGTCTCCTCGACCTCCCGGAGCCGGAGGTGGGCGCCGGCTAGCCCGGTGTCCACGAACCTTGGCCGGGTCACCGCGGCCCCCCCACCCTCGCCGATCTTGATGTGAGGGTTGTATCGCGCGCTGCGATACAACCCTCACATCAAGATCGGCGGGTGTATGCGGGCGCGCACCCGGTGAACCTTGGTGGACACCGCTTCAGGCCTGTGCGTCCGGTGCGTCCGGTGCGTCCGGCGCCGGGAGGCCGGCCATCGCCCGGACCCCGTAGCCGGCCAGCTTGTCCTTGACGCGGTCGATCTCGGCCGGCGGCAGCAGCCGCGGCGTCCCGGCAGCGCAGGCGCGCAGGTACACCTCGCACAGCCACTCGAGCTGGGCGGCGCGCGCGTAGGCCGCGGCGAGATCGGCGCCGTAGCTGATCGTGCCGTGGTTGCCGAGGATGCAGGCGGTCCGGCCGGCCAGCGCGGCGGTCATGTTCGCGGCGAGCTCCGGCGTGCCGTACGTGGCGTACGACGCGACCCGCACCGGCCCGCCGAACAACGCGACCATGTAATGGATCGACGGCAGCTCGTCGCCGACCGTCGAAAACACGGTGGCCGCCGTCGAATGGGTGTGCACCACGGCGCCCGCGTCGGTGCCGGCGTAGACGGCGAGGTGCATCGGCAGCTCGGTGGTGGGCGCCAGCGTCGCCTCCACCGGCGCGCCGTCGAGGCGATGGACCCCGACCGACTCCGGCGTCATCGCCTCGTAGTCGAGGCCGCTCGGCGTCACCGCGATCAGCTCGCCGACACGGACCGAGATGTTGCCCGCGGTGCCGACGACGAGCCCGTCGGCGCGCATCTTCCGGCATGCCTCGACGATCTGACGGCGCTCGTCTTCCAGCATCATGGCCGTCCTCCTCAGTGGCGCGCGGCGTCGCCGCCGTGTCCCGTCATAGCATGACCGGCTTGACGACGCCGCCGCCGATCCGCGAGGGTGATGCCCTCAACCGCATACAGGTCAGCGCCGTGGTGGTCGGAGGGTGCGCTGGCCGAGCCCGTCTCGGCATGGGCCCGGCCGCACCCCGAGCACAGCGCGGGTTCTGCGTCGCGGGTCCCTGACGGGCCCGACCGAACAGGAGAACCCCATGTCCGACCACCCCGCCGGGCCGCCGGCATCCGACGACGGTTACCGCCCCGATCCGGCCGCGGAGATGCGCATGGTCATCGACGCGTTCTTCGCCGCGCTTGCCGCCGCCCGCCCCGGCGACGCCGACCTCGCCGCGCGGCTGCGCCGCCGGCACGAGCGGCTGCTGGCCGACCAGCGCGACCGCGTCGTCGACGCCGCCTCGCGCCACAACCTCGCGCTCACCCTCGCCGTGCTCGCGGGCTATCGGGAGCTTACGCCCCTGTACGACGACGACGAGCGGCTGCTGGGTTTGCTGCGCGACGCGTTCGTCGAGCCGCTGCGGGCGCCGGTGCGGACCGGCACCGCCGCGGCCCTGGACGCCGCGCCGGACCCGTTCGCCGCGATGGTGGAGATCAGCCGGTACCGCGAACGGCATGCCTTCGGCGCCGGCTTCGTCTTCACCCATCCGCACGACGATGACGACCACTACGTCGCGCAGGTCGAGCGGTGCTACTACCACGACGTGCTGAGCGCCAACGACGCCGCGCGGCTCACGCCGGTGTTCTGCGCGTTCGACGCCAACTGGATCGACGCGATCGACCCCGACCGGCACGGCTTCGCGTTCGACCGGCCGACCACGATCGGCACGGGCGGCGTGACCTGCCCGTTCCGGTTCCGCCGCACCGCCGGGTGAGGCCGCGGTCAGGCGGGGAGGTGGCGGGCCAGGAACTCCTCGGTCAGCCGCCACGCTCGAGCCGCAGGCTCGGGCTGGTGGAACATCGGCGCCATCCGGTTGTGGAAGGCGTGGCCCGCCTCCTCTTCCACGTGGATCTCCATCTGGGGCCGGTCCGCGACCGCGCGCTCCACGGCGGCGACCTGATCGCGCGGGATGTAGGGATCGGAGCCGCCGAAGTGGAACTGGGCGGGGCACTCGATGGCGTCGATGAGATCGAGGCTCCCCGGGACCTGCGAGCCGTAGAACGAGACGATCGCGGTGGGCTTGGCGCGCGCGGCGAGCGCGAAGGCCATCGATCCGCCCAGGCAGAACCCCATCGCCCCGACGCCGCCGGTGACCTCAGGCAGCCCGGCCAGGTGGTCCAGGGCCGCCGTGAGGTCCGCCACCCCCGCCTCGCCGTCGAACTGGGACACCACGCCCATCGACTGCTTGATGCCCTCCTCGGTGTGGTCGGCCCGCCAGCCCGGTCGCACCCGCCAGAACAGGTCGGGCGTGCCGACCACATAGCCGAGTCCGGCGAGGTCCGCGGCCACGGCCTCGATGTACGGGCCGACCCCGAAGATCTCTTGGATCAGCAGCAGGCCCGGGCCCCGCCCCCGCTCCGGCAGCCAGACGCCGAGGTCGAACCTGCCGTCGTCGACCGCGATCGAATCCGTGCGCGTCGCCATCTTCTGCCTCCTGGGTGCAAAGGTGCCTGGTCATCGGGTCCCGCCCTCGCGGCGGGCTTTCGGTCATGGTCGGTGATCGGACAAGCTGGGTGGCGTGGACGACTCCGCGGTGCGCACGGCCCTCGACCGGATCGATCCCGAGCTGGGCGCCTTCATCACGGTGGACGCCGACTCGGCGCTGCGGGCGGCCCGCGGCGCGCCGGCTGGCCGGCTGGCGGGCGTGCCCATCGCGGTGAAAGACCTCATCGACGTCGCCGGCATGCGCACCACCTATGGCTCGCCTCGATACGCCGACCACGTGCCCGACCGTACCGCGCCCGCGGTCGCGGCGCTGCTTGCGGAGGGCGCCGTGGTGATCGGCAAGACGAACCTCAACGAGTTCGCCTACGGCGTGACCGGCTACAACCCGCACTTCGGCGCCATCTTGTCGCCGCTCGACCGGACCCGTACGGCGGGCGGGTCCAGCGGCGGCAGCGCCGCGGCCGTCGCGGCGGGGGTGTGCCGCCTGGCGGTCGGCACCGACACCAGCGGATCGGTCCGGATCCCGGCGGCGTGCTGCGGCGTGTGGGGGCTCAAGCTGGCGCACGGCGCGGCCGACATGACCGGCGTGTTCCCGCTCGCGCCGTCGTTCGACAGCCTCGGCTACCTGGCCGACGGGCCCGACACGTTGCGGCTGGCGCTCGGCATCGGCGCACTGCCCGACGCGGCGATGCTGCGGGTCGGCACGATCGGCGTCGACGTCGAGGTGCCGGCGCTGCCGGCCGACCATTGGACGATCTTTCGCGCGGAGGCGTGGCAGACGCACCGCGAGGCGTTCGCCGAGCATTCCGACGCCTATGGCGCCGACGTGCGGTCGCGGCTGGCGCTCGGCCACGACGATCCGGTCGCGGCGTACGCCGTCGAGGCCGAGTGGCGGCGCGCGTACGCCGCGGCGACGGCCGGGTACGACGTGCTCGTCGACCTCGTCATCGACGGTCTCGCGCCGCTGCTGTCGGCCGTCCGCGCCGACTACGACGACGGCACCTTCTACGTGCGGGAGCGGCTGTTGCGGCACACGCCGGCGGCCAACGCGCTCGGCTGGCCCGCGCTGGCCTTCCCGACGCCCGACGGGCCCCGGCAGGTGCTCGGGCGCGACCCGGCGGCGCTGCTCGCCGTGGCCGCGCGGATCGCCGGGGTGACCCCGGCCTGAGGCCGCCGGGTTATTCGCGGTTTGTTCGCAACGTCACATCGAGGCGAATTTTCTCGTGCTTTCGGACACCGCCGCTCCGGCGCGAACGATTATGCCGACATTAGAATCATAAATATAGGGAGGCAGAACTCCCCGCTTTATCGGCACCTCGAGGAGGGTGTCATGAAGGTCTTGAACAAAGCGGGGGCGGGACTGTCGGCAGCGGCGCTCATCGCGCTGGCCGGCGCCTGCGGATCGCAACAATCCAGCACCGTCGCAGAGCCGTCGACCCCGCCGTCCCCGCCGGCGGCCACCTCTCCCACCGCGGCCCCCGCGCCCACGCCGAGCACACCAGCCGGGCGGCCCGCGCCGCCCAGGTCGGCGCCCGGTCCGCGCCGCGACGTGACGATTTCTTCGGTCATCGCCTACGGCTGGCAGTGGCCCAACGAAACGGGTTCCGCCAAGGTCGAGCACCGGTACTCGGTGCCGCCGATGCCCACACTGGTCGGCATCGCCGCCGCCGGCCACCGCGATCTCGGCAAGCCGCCGTTCGACCGGGTGAGCTTCACGTTCACCAGGGCGTTCCCGACCTATGAGGTCACGTGGGTCGGCAAGTCCGAGTTCCGGAGCGACGCGAGCGGCCTGGTGGTTGCGATCCGCGGCGACGACGTGCTCCAGATCACCTTCCGGCAGGCCCAGGCCCACGACGGCGCCGGCCGCGTCACCGCGCCGCGCCGCGGCGACGTGTCCGCGCTCACTCTCGGCCGGGTGCTCGCCTACGCAGGCGCGGGGGACTTCGAGGGCGTCGTCACCTACGGCCTCGGCGTGCACCGGCCCATCCTGCACTCCAACCCCCAGACCCCCATTCGGGTGTACGAGGTACACAAACTGGTAAATGGCCAGCACCGTTACGTCGTCGCCATCGACGTCGACACCACCCAGTGACGCCAATCGAGTCTGCCTTCGCCCCGAGGCAGACTCGACGGCATTTGCGCCGAAACATTTGATCGTTTCGCGGCGGGACGTTCGGCCCTACATTCGTACCGGCAAGCGTCCCCAATTTCGAATCGCAACGGGCCGTGCGCGGCGGCGCGACCGCCCGCGGGTGCTGTTCCCCGCCGCGGAGGGCGGGCGGCGTTCGACCGCGCGTCCTGTGGACCCGCTGACGCCGCCTCGGCTGCAGACCGGCCCGCTCTCGCGGCGGTGCTGTCGTTTCGGCGGCCGGCGGCACACAATGACGAAATGAGCGATGCGAACCGGCCGACCGGGTACGTGGGGGCGCGTGCGCCGCGGGTCGAGGACAGCCGGCTGGTGACCGGGACCGCCCGGTTCGTCGACGGGGTGCGGCTGCCCGGGATGCTGCACGCCGCATTAGTGCGCAGCCCGATCGCGCACGGCACGATGACCCGGTGCGATCCGGCCGCCGCGCTGGCGGCCCCCGGGGTGCGCGCCGTCCTCACCCCGCGGGACGTGGCCGGGGTGCGGCTGCCGTGCGTCACCCTCGCGCCCGGCCAGCGGCATACCTCCTATCCGGTGTTGACGGAGGAGATTCGCCATGCGGGCCAGCCGCTCGCCTTGGTGGTCGCCGAGTCGGCCGCCGCCGCCGAAGACGCCGCGGAGCTGGTCGAGCTCGACTTCGGCGAATCGCCCGCCGTGGTCGGTGCGGAGGCGGCGCTCGACCCGGCGGCGCCGCTGCTGTATCCCGAGTGGGGCACCAACCTGGTCAGCGAGTTCGCCATGGGAGACGCCGACGCGGCCGCGGCGGCCGCGGACCACGTCGTCGAGCTGACGCTGCGGCTCGGCCGCATCGCCCCCTGCCCGATCGAGCCGCGAGGGGTCGTGGCGGCCTGGGAGCCCCACGGCGGCGAGCTGACGCTATGGACGTCCACGCAGGCCGCGCATCATGTGCGCGATCATCTGGGCGCCGCGCTCGGCATCGGCTACGACCGGGTGCGGGTGATCGGCTGCGACGTGGGCGGCGGGTTCGGCGCGAAGGAGCACATCTACCCCGACGAGGTCCTCGTCTGCCTGGCCGCCACCCGGCTGGGGCGTCCGGTCAAATGGACCGAGACGCGCAGCGAGCACTTCGCCGCGACCCTGCCCGCCCGCGACGCGGTGCACCGTGCCCGGCTCGCGCTCGCCGCCGACGGCAGCTTCGTCGCGCTGTACGCCGATATCGTGAGCGACCTCGGCGCGTACCCGACCAACGTCGGGGCCAGTCCCGCGGCGGTGTCGGCGATGATGCTGCCCGGGCCGTACCGCTTTCCCCACGCGGGCGCCAGGGTCCGCGCCGTCGTCACCACCACGCCGCCCACCGGCTCCTTCCGGGGGTTCGGTCAGCCCGAGATCACCTGGACGCGGGAGCGGTTGATCGACGAGGCGGCCCGCCGCATCGGCGTCGACCCGGTCGAGCTGCGGCTGCGCAACATGGTCCGGCCGGCGGAGTTTCCGTACGCGACCCGGACCTGGCAGTCGTACGACTCCGGCGACTACGCGGCGGCGCTGGAGCTGGTCCGCGATCGGGTCGCGGCCCGGCACACCGCCTCCGGCGACGGGAGGCGGCGCGGCGTCGGGTTCTCCTTCCATGTCGAGCACACCGGGTTGGGGCCGTCGGCCGAGATGGAAGGGATGGGAATGCAGGCCGGCGGGTACGAGATCGTCGTCGTGCGGATGGAGCCCGACGCGTCCATCGTGGTCGAGTCCGGCGTGTGCGCCATGGGCCAGGGCATCGAGACCACGCTCGCCCAGGTGGCCGCCGACCGCCTCGCCGTCTCGATGGACCGCGTCAGGGTCGCGCTCGGCGACACGGCGCGGGCGCCGTACTCCTCGCTCGGCTCGATCGCCAGCCGGTCGCTCACGGTCGGCGGCGCGGCGCTCATCGGCGCGGCCGACCGGCTCCGTGACCGAATCCTCGCGATCGCCGCCCATCGCCTCGAGGCCACGCCCGGCGATCTGGAGATCACTGACGGCGCGGTTCGCGTCAAGGGAGATCCCGCCGCCGAGATCGCCCTCGCCGAGATCGCGACCGCCGCGTGGCGCGGCTGGAACCTGCCAGAAGGCATGGCGCCCGGACTCGAAGAACGCGAGGTCTACGACCCGCCGGCCAACGTCTACGGGTACGCCGCGCACGCGGCCGCCGTCGCCGTCGACCCCGACACCGGGAAGGTCGAGATCGAGGGGTACTGGGTGGCCAACGACTGCGGCGTAGTGGTCAACCCCGCCATCGTGGAGGGGCAGCTGCACGGAGCCGTCGTGCAGGGCATCGGCATGGCGCTGAGTGAGGAGCTGGCGTACTCGCCCGACGGGCAGCCGCTGACGACCACCTTCATGGACTACCTGCCGCCATCGGCGCGGGAGGCGCCGCCGATCGAGGTGCACCTGATCGAGACTCCGTCGCCGGTGACCCCGGGCGGCATGAAAGGCGTCGGCGAGAGCGGCGTGATCAGCGCGCCCGCCGCCATCGGCAACGCTGTGGCCGCCGCGCTCCCCCAGATCGCCGGCCGCCTCACCGCCACCCCGCTCACCCCGTACGCCGTGTGGTCGGCGCTGCGCGGCGGCTGACGCGAAGGGCGGTCCCTCGGCGGCTCAGCCGGGGAAGCGCACGCTGCGCATGAAGACCGGCAGCAGCCAGGGCCGGCGGCCCCCGATCACGACCTTTCTGGTGAGGACGGCCCGCGCCTTGCTGATGCGGCCGAACATCATGAGGTTGAAGGCCACGGGGTCGATGGACAGCCGCACGTCTGGCGCGCCGCCGGGCTCCTCGATGAAGGCCCGGCGATGCTGCAACACCATGACGGCCGGGGCCATGTGCTTCGACCGGAACTCGACCGAGATCCGGCGTTCGGGGATCGGCGCCGTGGAATCGAGAAAACCGCCGATGCTCTCGCGGGTCATCCCCATGACGAAGAGCTCGAGGAACATTCCGCCATCTCTCGGCGGTATGGTCCAGGACCTGCCGGAGGCGCGGGCGATGTCGCGACCATGGATCTGGACCTCGTTGAGCAAGTGGGCGAACAGGCCGGCCACGGGCACCCTGGCCCCGGAGAGCCAGCCGACCGTCTCGGCGGGGTCGGCGTCCTTGGTCGCCCGCATAATGTCGTCGACATCGTCGCGCAGATGTTCGCCCAGCTTCGCCGGGTCTCGTTCGGAAAATTGCCGCAGCATCTCCGTGTTGAGGTCGGCGACGGTGTCGACCGTGGTGGCGCGAATCCGCTCTTCGATCCCCGGGAAAGGCAGCGGAATGGCGCCGCCTTTCGTGATCGACGTGTAAAGGTGGGAAATGGTGACCACATGCGCGGCGGTCTCGGCGATGGACCAATGCCTCGTCGCCTTCGCCTCCTCGGCGGCCGGACCTGGAGTGTCGGCCAGAAGGTCGGCGAACCGCCGGGTCGCCTCGTGGAGAGAATTCCGTACCGCCATCCATTGGTCGAGCGCTATGGTCGCGGCCATGCTTCCTCCTCCGGGCCGACGAAACATGCCGATGCTAACATCCACCACACACCCGTCGTTTATCCAACTGTGCTCTTTATCCGCGCCGCTTGACGTATTATGTCGAGTCCGCAATATCGGAGATGACCTCCTGAATCAGGCGAGCCTAGGCTGACGCCACGGAAATCCTCCGTCACGGTCCAGGAAGGAAATCACGCGGATGAGCCCTCGAAAGGTGGATCCCCGGGTGCGCTCGCTGCTGGTGGAGGTAGCGGCCAGGATCTTGACGGAGGAAGGGCCGCAGGCCTTGTCCGCGCGCCGCGTCGCCGGCGAGGCCGGGATCTCCACGATGCCGGTGTACACCCACTTCAACGGGATGAGCGGGCTGGTCCGTGAGATCGTGCACGAAGGGTTCGCCCGGATGCAGAGCTCGTTCAGCCTGGTGCGCCGCTCCGACGACCCCGTCACCGACATGGCGGTCCTGGGCCGGGCCTACCGGCAGAACGCGCTGGCGAACCCGCATCTGTACGCGGTGATGTTCGGTGGATCGTCGCTCGCCAGCTTCGAGCTGTCGGAGGCCGACCGCCAGCACGGCCGCTACACGCTCAGCAGCGTGATCGAGTGCGCGAAGCGGTGCATCGCCGCCGAACGTTTCACGGTGACCGACCCCGAGCTCGTCGCGCACCAGATGTGGAGCGCGACCCACGGCGTGGTCACCCTCGAGCTCGGCGGATATCTGGTGCCGCCCTACGACTCCGACAGCTGCTTCGAGCGGCAGCTCATCGGGCTCATGGTGGGCGCCGGCGACACCTTCGCGGCAGCGACGCGGTCGGTCGAGGTGTCCCGCCTGCTGTACCGCGGCGAGCCGGCGAGTTCGCGGCCCGGCCAGGCGGCAGGCGACGCGCCGGGCCACCGCGCCCAGGCGTGCGGCTGAGCACCGCCGCCACGCCGCCACGCCGCCACGCCGCCACGGGATGACGCACGCGCCACGAGGGCCGGCGACCCGGGCCCAGGGACGAAACGCCGTTGACGCGTCGCCCTACGCTCCGGCGGCGGCGACATCCCGCGCCGCGGCCGCGGCCATCTCCAACGCCGTCCGCTCCACCGGCCGCTCCGGCGGCGTGAACGGCCCCCAGCTCAACGCGGGCAGCCACGGGGCCGGATCCGCGCTCCACGAGAGCTCGGCGACCTGGGCGTACGTCCGACGTCCCGACAGCGAACGCAGCACGTCGTAGGGGTGCCCGCGCACGGTCGCCCGAGGGGCTCCGGTGCCGGCGACCCAGGAGCCGCCGTCCACCTCGATCCGGAAGGCGGGCAGGCCATGAGCGACGAGAGCCTGGGTGATCCCTTCCGCCCCGAAGGCCATCACCAGCGGAAACGCGGGGTGCGCGGCGGGCAACGGCGCGCCGAGCGCATAGCGGATGTCGAACTCGTGGGTGAAGGCGTCCGCGACCAGCAGGTCCCTCATCTCCGCGTCGCCCGCGGCCACGATCCGGTCGAGCTCGGCGGCTCTCTTCTCCCAGTAGGCGAGCAACTCGCCGACGTCGGTGTGTTCGACGGACGGGGGCGGCTCGACCGCCGGCTCTTGCCCCTTTGCCCGGCGGACCGCTCGCAGGCAGTTGTCGGTCAGGTGCGCGACGAGATCGCGTACGGTCCACGCCGGGCACGCGGGCACGATGCGGCCGACCGCCGTGCGGTGCTCGAGCACCAGGCGGGTGACGTTCTCGCGGATGTGGCGATAGGCGGCCGGTTTGGCGGGCGAACCGGCCCGATCCGTTGCGGGCGCGGACTCCCGCCGACCAACGCTCATCTTGCGGCTCCCCGGGGTTGTCCTGGCCGTCCGCTACAGCGGCACGTTCCCGTGCTTGCGCTGCGGCGCCGGCTTTCTCTTGTTGCGCAGCATCGCCAGGCCGGCGGCCACCTTGCACCGGGTGTCCGCCGGATCGATCACGTCGTCGACCAGGCCGTGCTCGGCCGCGAAGTACGGGTGCATGAGCTGTGTGGAGTACTCCTCGACCAACTCGGCCTTCAGACCGCCCGGGTCCGGGGCGGTAGCCAGCGCCTTGCGATGGATCACGTTCACGGCGGCCTCGGCGCCCATCACCGCGATCTCGTTCGTCGGCCAGGCCAGCGACAGGTCGGTGCCGATGGACCGCGAGTCCATCACGATGTAGGCGCCGCCGTAGGCCTTGCGCACGATGACCTGGATCCGGGGCACCGTGGCCTCGCAGTACGCGTACAGCAGCTTGGCGCCGTGCCTGATGACCCCCGCGTGCTCTTGGTCCGTCCCCGGCAGGAACCCGGGCACGTCGACGAGCGTCACCAGCGGGATGCCGAAGGCGTCGCAGAAGCGCACGAAGCGGGCGGCCTTCTGCGCGGCGGCGGCGTCGAGGACGCCGGCCAGCACGATCGGCTGGTTGCCGACCACGCCGACGACCTCGCCGTCGATCCGCGCGAACGCGCAGATCACGTTCGCCGCCCAGCCTTCGTGGAGCTCGAGGAACTCCCCGTCGTCCACCAGCTCGGCGATCACGTCGCGCATGTCGTAGGGCCGGTTGGGCAGGGCCGGGACGATCTCGGCCAGCCGCGGGCGACGATCGGTCGTGGCGCCGCGGGGCGGCCCGGCGGGCGGCGGCTCGATGTTGTTGGCGGGCAGCAGCGACACGAGATGGCGCACGTCCTCCAGACAGCTCTCCTCGTCGTCGCGGACGAACGTGGCCACTCCGGACAGCCGGCCGTGCACGTCCGCGCCGCCGAGCTCGGCGTGCGTGACCCGCTGGCCGCTGACCGCCTCGACGACGTCCGGGCCCGTCAGGTACATCTGTGCGACGTCGCGCACCATGAACGTGAAGTCGGTCAGCGCCGGCGAGTAGGCGGCGCCGCCGGCGCAAGGCCCGAGGATCACGCTGATCTGCGGCACCACACCGGAGGCCTGGACGTTGCGGGTGAAGATCCCGCCGTAACCGTTGAGCGCCATCACCCCTTCCTGAATCCGCGCCCCGCCGCTGTCGTTGAGGCCGATCAGCGGCGCGCCGTTCGCGATCGCCAGATCCATCACCTTGTGGATCTTGGCCGCGTGCGCCTCGCCGAGCGAGCCGCCGAGGATGGTGAAGTCCTGCGCGTAGACGAAGACCCGGCGACCGTGGATCGTCCCCGAGCCCGCGACCACGCCGTCGGTGTAGGGCCGATTGTCGGCGCCGGACCGCAGGCCCTGCGCCTGCCGGCGACGGTACATGTCGATCTCGATGAACGAATCGGCGTCCAGGAGGAGATCGAGCCGTTCGCGGGCGGTGCCCTTGCCGAGCCGGCGCTGACGCTCGACGGCATCCCGCCTGCCCTCCAGGATCTGGTCGCGCAGGCCGCCGTGGCTTTCGCGCAGGATGGTCATCGACCGCTCCGGCGGCCGCGCACCGCTGGTCCCGCCGTCCCGCTGTCGGTCCGGTCCGCCGGGCCGGGGAACCGGAACCGGGGTGAAGTCGAGCTCGGGCAGCGTCGTCGTCTCCTCCGCCGAGGCGGTTCGCTCGCTCATCGGGCCATCACCCGCCGCCACTCCGCGTCCGTCGCACGCCGGGCCGCCGCGCCGCCTTGCCGTCGCGTGAGGTGGCCGGCCTCGCACAGCCAGCTCACCGTGTCGCGCACGGTCTCGGTCAGCGGACGGGCGGCGAGGCCGGCGGTGTCGGCCCGCTCGCTCACCCTCGTCCTGCAAGCCACCGTGTAGACCGCCCCGTACTGCGCCGGGACGTGCCATGGCCACCGGCGCTGGAGGCGGTCGGCGAGCGCGCCCACGGGGAGCACGGCGCCGGACGGCAGGAAGAGCATCGGGAGCGCGCGGCCGGTGACCTCGCGCACGGCCCGCACGTACTCGCGCGTCGACACGTAGCGGCCGGGTCCGAAGTAGCGGTTCGAGTGGTGGTGGTTCGCCGAGAACAGCGCGGCGTGCAGCGCCGCGGTGTCACGGACGTCGCCGAGCGGGAAGCCGCCGAGCGGCCAGATCGGGGCCAGCCCGCGGAGCAGGTCGCGCATCCGCTGCGTCTGGTCGCCGAGCTTGGGATCATGCGGGCCGAGCAGCGCGGGCGGATAGGTGATCAGGACCGGCGCGCCCCGATCCTGATGGGCGCGGGCGATCCGCTCCGCGGCCGCCTTGCTCGCCAGGTAGGTCTCCCTGGGCCGCCCGACCGGCGAGTTCTCCTGCAGCGGCGCCGTTCGCGAGGGAAACATCGCGCCGACTGTGGACACGTGGACAATCGGATTCAGGCCGAGCCGAGCCGCTTCGCCAATGACGACCTCGGTGCTCCGTGCGTTGGTCTGCCGGATTTCCCGATGTCTCCTCGGGTCAAAGGAATAGACCGACGCCAGGTGGAGGACGCCGTCCACACCGCGCAGCGCGCCGCGCACCGAGGACTCGTCCATCATCTCCCCGGTGACCACGTCGACGGCTCTGGGCGGTACGCCGAGCGGCTCCAGCACCTGTTCCACCGCGTCCTTTCGGCGGACAATCATGCGGACCCGATGACCCGCCCGCACCAACGCGGCCACCGAATGGCCGCCGACAAATCCGGTGCCACCGGTCACCCCTACCAGCATCGGATCATCTCCTCTTACAGCACAACCGCCACGGCAATACGTCACCGCTCTCAGCGTGCCGCACACTGATCGACGCGTCTTCTCCGATAGTGCTTTGATCCCATCCGAGGAAAAATAACAGCGTTCGATAATAGTGTGATTTTGAATTGCCTCTCCCGGACAAGGGCGCCCATCAGGCAAAACGCCGATTGATAACTGTTCTATGCATTCCCGTTCCAGCGACTGGTCACGCTTATTACCGATGCCGAAGACAGCAGTCAAGGAGAAGACTCCGCGGAAGACGTATGCGAGCCTGCGGATACGGCTTCAGGGTCTTTCCCCGGGGGCCGCGCCCATCATCCAGCCGTGGTGCCGCCGCCGACGCGGTGTTGCGGAACCGGCCCGGCACCCACACCTAGGAGAGGCAGATGAGTCTTCAGGTCGTGTCGCGAGAAGAATGGCTTGCCGCACGAAAAGAACTGCTCGAAAAGGAGAAGGTGGCGACACGAATCCGGGACGAGGTGGCTGCGGCTCGCCGGCAGCTGCCCATGGTGAAGATCGAGAAGGACTACATCTTCGAAGGCCCGCAGGGCAAAGTCACGCTGCTCGACCTTTTCGAAGGGCGGCGTCAGCTTATCGTCCGGCATTTCATGTTCGCGCCGGACGCGGACGAAGGTTGCATTGGCTGCTCGATGCAGGCCGACAGCGTCGGCCATTTGGCGCACATGCACGCCCGCGACACCACCTTCGTCATGGTGTCTCTCGCGCCCGTGGCGAAGCTGGAGGCGTTCAAGCGGCGCATGGGGTGGACGATCCCGTGGTACTCCTCGTACGGCAGTGAATTCAATCGCGACTACAAGGCCACCACGGACCAGGGCGAGGCTCCCGGTGTGAGCGTGTTCTTCCGTGACGGCGACACCGTTTACCACACGTATTCCATCTACGACCGTGGTGGCGACATCTTCAAGAACTTCTACAACTACCTGGACCTGACCCCGCTGGGCAGGCAGGAGGACGAGCTCGAGCACCCCTGGGACTGGTGGCGCCACCACGACAGGTATGACGACGAGTCCGCCCCCGCGCCAGGGCAGAACTATTGGAACAAGACGGACAAGTACGCGAGCTGACCGGCCCGGTCGCTCGGCCGTGCCGCCGAGCGGCCCACGGCCCACCGGCCGACCGGCCGACGACGTCGGTCACCGCCGGACGAGGGAGGGGCGGCGCCCGCCGCCCCTCCCTCTTTCGCGCACAAGATTAATCAATATGCTCGACACGATATTTACGCGGAGAAAGAGGCGACCGGACAGCGTGGTCGCGACGATCCTTTGACTACTCGCTGCTACCGATTGACCACGATAGAGTCAATATGGGACCACAATGAAGATCATTCAGAATTGTAGCAACATCTGACCCTTGCGCAGAACCGACTATCCGGTCTATTAATAGACATATGGAGGCGGGGCCGATCCATGATCGTATCCGCGGCCATTCTAGACGTCCGTATGGTTCGTACCGGTCGCGCAAGTCGCGCGGAGCGGTATGTCGTCGTGCGGGCGTCGAACGGGAAGACGTCCACGCACTGCCGAGCTGGGAGTTCGAGCGCGTCCGTGCGTGGGGTATCAGTTTTCCATAGCGGGGGAACAGTTCGGGTGAAAGAGCAGAGCCGGAAGCGGAAACCCAACGACGATCGATGCGCCGCGCCGATCCGCGCCGCGCGTGACCTCGCCATCGCCCCGGTGGCCTCGGGCCGGACTCCGGTACCCGACCTTGTGCGAACCGGCCTCCCCCAGGTCCCCGTGGCCCGTAGGCGACGCCGATTAGCAACCGAACGGCCGCGCCCCGGCAGCCGGCACCGCTGCCGCCCCGCGCGTGGTCTCCCCCGCTGGTCCGCCAGGCACGATCGACGTCACGCCCGCAAAGGGCGGCCGATCCGGCGTGCCGACCTGCGGCACCAGACGCTGTCCGGCGCGCCCACCGGGTTCGGGCATGGCCGGCGCAGCGCTCTCGCGAACACCTCCCCGCACCCAGCGGCCGGGGAGTATCACTTACCCGGATTCGCCGTCAGCCGTCCCCTGAGCACCTCTAGGCACACGCCGTCCCCCGGCGCCAGGCGTCCGCGGAATGCGCCTGGGATCCGCGAACATCGGAACGCCCAAGTGAGGTGGCACGTGCGTCCGCGCGTGCCAGGAACAGATCAACCGACCGGTCCAGTGCTGACGACCTGAAGGACACTACTCATGGGATACCAACGCTCCATTGAACGTGTGATCGAGGCAATGCGCGCCAACCTCGGTGAACCCATCACAGTGGACGACATGGCTCGAATAGCCATGTTCAGCAAGTTCCACTTTTCCAGAGTGTTCCGCGACTCCACCGGAGTTTCTCCCGGCCGCTTCCTGTCCGCCCTGCGAATTCAGGAGGCCAAGCACCTTCTCACGACGACTTCGCTGAGCATCGCGGACATCAGCAACATGGTCGGCTATTCAAGCGTCGGCACCTTCAGCTCGCGCTTCAAGGCCGCCGTGGGCGCATCCCCGAGCGTATTCCGCTCCACCGGCGGCTTCAGCGTCCGCCGCGGCGAGAACAAGCCCTTTGACACGACGGCCCGTAATGGCACAAAAGCATTTGACAAACGCGCCTTCGGTCCGCCTCCTGTGATCCAGGGGCAGGTACTTTCCGCACAGATCCTGACCGAGAATGTCTACGTCGGGCTGTTCCCGGACGTCATCCCGCAGGGAGACCCGGCCACGTGCGCGATCCTGGAGGGTCCGGGGCCGTTTCAGCTGACCGATGTCCCGCCGGGAACCTGGTACCTCTTGGCGTACTCCTTGGCCTCCGGCGGCGAGGACCTCGACGAGAAGGCCGGGCATCGGCCCTCCATCGGCTCCAGCGAGGCGCTCAAGGTCCGGCACGGCAGCGTCATCACAGTTGACGTGCGCCTGCGGCCGGCGAACGCCTTCGATCCGCCCATCCTGATCGCGCCCCGCAATACCCAGCTCATGGCCTCGACCGCCGGCTGAGCCCGGCTGCCCAGGCGTTCGTGAGCCGGTGCCCGCGGGCTCCTCCCTTCCGGGAGCCCGCGGGCACCGGTCTTCGCTGCGAACCCCGCGGCGCGTCCGGACGCGCCGCGCTCGACGCCGGCGGCACCCACGGCGGGGCGCCGACGCCCGGCCGGGCCGGCCGACGGCGCACCGTCGGTGGAGAGGGCCGATCAGGCGGCGGCGTGCACCGTCATCGGCAGTCCTCCGCGCACGCGCAAAGACAGCATCGGCTCCGCGCGAACGACGTGCCCTGGCACCCCGGCGAGCCGCAGCTCCCTGCTCACCAGGGCGAGCACGAACACGGCCTCCATC
The DNA here is from genome assembly GCA_035765195.1 of Streptosporangiaceae bacterium. GTDB lineage: Bacteria > Actinomycetota > Actinomycetes > Streptosporangiales > Streptosporangiaceae > CALAED01. Next base: position 48,747 of record DASTYC010000040.1, on the reverse strand, counting down.
AGGCCCAGGTTGTTTCCGACGCAGAAGCGAGGTCCGGCGCCGAACGGGATGTAGGCGTACCGCTGGCGATCCCCCGCCCGCTCGGGCCGGAACCGGTCCGGGCTGAACCGTTCGGGTTCGTCCCACAGCGCCGGATGACGGTGCAGGGTGTAGGGACAGATGAGCACGTTCGTGTCGGCCGGCACCCGGTAGCCGGCGACCTCGTCCTCCTCGTTGGCGCGGCGGGTCAGCAGCCACACCGGCGGGTAGAGCCGCATGGTCTCCTGAACGACCATCATCGTGTACTCCAGCCGGTGCAGGTCCTCATAGACCGGCAGGCGGTCGCCCAGCACGTCCACGGCCTCGGCCCGCAGCCGCTCGGCCACCTCCGGGTGCCGGTCGATCAGATGGAACGCCCAGCTGAGCGTGCTCGCCGTGGTCTCGTGCCCCGCGAGTAAGAGCGTCACCAGCTCATCGCGCAGCCGGGCCCGGCCGACCCGCGGATCGATCTCATCGCGGACGGAGGCCAGCAGGCGGGAGACGACATCGTCTCCGTCGCCGGCCCCCGGCGCTGACCGCTCCGCGGTGAGCGCGTCCACGACCTTCTCCAGGTCCGCGCGGGCGCGCCGGAAGCGCAGCTGTTTCGGCAGCGGGATCCAGGGCGGTACGACACCGAGCGACATCATCTCGAACATCGCCTGATCCTGGATCGCCTCGAAGGAGTCCCCGATCGAGGCGAACGACCCCAGGTCCGCGTCCAGCAGGGTGCGGCCGAGCACGCCCAGGGTGAGGCCCGTCATCTCCTGCCGGACGTCGACCGGCCCCTTGCCCACGTGCGAACGGAGCCGGTCGACCATCCCGGCGGACTCCTCGGCGATCGCGCCGGCCTGGGCGGCCAGCCGTCGCATCTGGAACACCGGCTGAATCGTCTTGCGCTGCTTGCGCCACAGCTCGCCCTCGCTGGTCAGCAGGCCGTCGCCGAGCGCGCGCCTGGCGTGCACGAGCCCGATGCCCTTGCGGTAGTTGGCGCTGTTGTCGGCGAGGACGTGCTTGGCGCTGTCGGGATCGTTGAAGAAGTACAGCGGCGTCGGGCCCAGCGGCAGCGACACCGCGTCGCCGTACCGCGCGGCGACCGAGCTCATGACGGCGAGCCGGTCCTTGGCGAGCCGCAGCAGCAGCCGCGGTGCCGCGGTGCGGGGCGGCCCGGGCGGGCGACGCCGGACCGTCGCCCGGCCGCCGCCGGCCGGCCGCGCGGCGGGTCCGGCCGGCCGGTCCGTCACGCTCACGTCACGACCTCGCTCTCGTCGACGGACAGCCGTCTGAAGCCGCCCGCGTAGAACAGGAGGGCGTCCTCGTCGGGGCGCCGGTCCATGGACAGCACCTCGCCGAGGAAGATCGTGTGATCGCCGCCGTCGTACCGCCGCCAGGCCGCGCACTCGAAGGTGGCGATCGCGCCGCTGATCAGCGGCGCGCCCGTCAACCGGCCCGGCCGCCAGTCCACCGCGTCGAACTGCGCGGACCCGAGCGGCCGCCGCCGGTCGGCGAAGTGGCGGGCGATGGCCTCCTGGTGGTCGCCCAGGACGGAGACCCCGAAGGTGGCCGCGGTGTCGAGGCTGTGGTGCATCACCGCGTCACGTCCGACGCACACCAGCACCAGCGGCGGTTCGAGCGAGACGGAGGCGAAGGAGTTGGCCGTCATCGCGTGCGGCACCGGGTCCCCGACGGTCACCACCGTGACGCCGGTGGCGAAGGCCGCGAACGCCTTGCGGAGCGCCCGGGTGTCCACGACCTCTGGGGCCGGTTCGGGAATGGCGCTCATGCCGGCCTCCCCGCCAAGATCGCAGGGCTGTAGGGTTCCAGCGCCCGGACGAGCGAGTCGGGCACCCTGGCCGGGACGGTTCTGGTGTTGGGGCCGCGCATGCAGGCGACCCGCTGCCGGCCGCGGGCGACCAGCGTCTCCCCGCCTCCCGGGTCGAGCCGGATGTAGTCGAAGCTGAACTCCAGCTGCGTCTGCGCGAGCTCCTGCAGGCGCATGCGGATGGACAGCTCGTCGAACGCGGTGATCTCGGCGAAGAACTCGCAGTCGACCTTCAGGGTGAACAGCTTCAGGTCGTCTTGGAGATCGGCGAGCACGTCCGGCGCCCGTTCCTTGAGGAACATCTCCCGGCAGCGTCCCTGCCACCGCAGGTAGTTGACGTAGTAGACGTTGCCGACGATGTTCGTCTCTTCGAAACCGACCGTGTGCTGGTATTCGAAGTAGTTCGCCATGGTGGATCAGGACTTCCCTTCGAGGAGAACGGCGAGCACGACGGGTTCGGCGATACCTCGCACGGTCGTGCGGAACGTGGCGATCCGCCGATCGCCGGAGTTGAACACCACCCAGCCCGGTCGCGTGTGCGCGCTCGGCGCGAGCGCGAGCGGCGCGGTCAGCGGCGACCCCGCCTTCTGCAGGCTTTCGATGGCGGTCCACACCCTGGTGGCGGCCTCGTCGAGTCCCCGCTCGCCCGCCTCTTCGGCCAGCCGGCGGGCCAGCGGCTCGTGCGAGCCGAGCAGTCCGGCCCAGTCGTCGGGGGTCCGCCCGGTCACGGTCTCGACGTCGCAGCCCACCGCGCCGTCGCCCACCACGCACAGGGTCAGCCCGGCGCCGTGGGACGCGGAGATCGTGCGATCGCCGTCGAGCTCCGGCCGACCGTCCGGCCGGTGGCCGAGGTCGACGGGGTGCCCCACGGCGCGGCCGGCGGCCAGCGCGGTGTGCGCGCGGCGTTCGGCCTTGCCGTCGGGACTGCCCGGCTCCACCGCCACCGCGGCGCGGATGCCGACGAGGTCCTCCAGCGTCCGCTCCAGGTACGGGCCGAGCAGCGGGGCGACCCATGGGCCGGCTCCGTCGTTCTTGCGCACCGCCTGCAGGCGCAGGCCCTCCCAGCGCTCGACGACCTCGCCCGCCCGCGTCCGGACCGCGATGTCGTAGATGTAGGTGTCGCCGTCGCGGTGCCGCTCGGTGGCGCAGTAGCGCAGGTCGCCGGCCGCCACGAGCCGGTCGCCGCCGGGCCTGACCCGCTCGATGCCCGTCGGCAGCAAGGTCGCGTCGGGCACGCAGACCTGGTTGCCGTGCATGAGCGCGTCCCGCAGCCCGGGGTCGCCCAGCAGCAGCTCGCCCGGCAGGTACGGCGCGAACCAGTCGCCGTCGAAGGCGGCCAGGGCGGCGTCCGCGTGGCGGGCGGCCGCGCGGTGGTAGCGGCGCAGCCGCTGGAAGCGGCCGCCCTGGAACAGCACGCTGCCGTACATGTCGTTCGCCGGGTCGAGCGCAACCGGCGGCAGCCCCTCGGCGGCCTGGTACGGCGGGCCGTCGGGCACGGCGTCGGCGGCGAACCGCAGCCGGGCGCGGAAGTGCTCGGCGGCGAATCCGGTCTCCGCGCTGCGGATCACCACGTCGACGACGTCGTCGTCGGCGACGACCGCGGCGACGCGGATCACCGTGCTGCCGTCCGGCGGGACGACGATTGGACGGCTGAACTCCGCCTGCTCGATCACCGGGACGGCCTGCCGTCCGGTGACCGCGACGGCGACCTGGGCCATGGCCTCCATGCCGAACACCGCGGGGAACAGCAGGTTGCCGTCGAGCAGATGGTCGGCCAGGTACCGGTCGCCGCCCGGGCTCAGCTCGACCTCGGTCACCAGCTCCACGCCGTGGTAGCGGACCAGCGGCTTGCCGACGAACCGCAGCAGCGGCAGCTCGGGCGCGTCGTGCCGGACCGTGTCGATGGTTCCCGTGCGGCCGCTGATGACCACGACGTTCGGCGCGTCGGGATCGGCGACGAGGCGGCGCATGATCTCCACGCCCTGGTCGGGGTGGATCGGCGTGATGCCGTCGTGCGCGAGCGACTCCACGACCGAGAGCCGTTCGCCCATCCCGACTCCGGACCAGACCGACCACTCCATGCACAGCGCGCGGCACCGCGGGTGCCGCTCGGCCACGTCGCGGGTCAGCTCGGCGAGCCATTCGTTGGCGGTCGCGTAGTGCGCCTCGCCGCGCAGCCCCGCGCGGCCGATGATGCTGCCGAACGTCACGAGCAGGCGCAGCCGCTCGAGGTCGACCGCGTCCAGCACGGCCCGCAGACCGTCGATCTTGGGCGCGAAGGTCGCGCGGAAGGCGTCGATGGTCAGGCCGGCCAGGGCCTGCGGCTCGTTGCGCCCGGCGCCGTGCAGCACCGCGGTCACCGGACCCAGCGTCCCGGCGGCCGCGTGCACCGCCGCGCGCACCTGTTCGGCGTCGGTGACGTCGGCCCGGAAGTACCGGACGTCCACCCCGGCGTCGGCCATGCGGCGCAGGTTCGCCGCCAGCTCAGCGTCCGTGTCGGGATCGGAGCGGCCCAGCACCGCCAGCTTCGCGCCGCCGTCCACGGCGAGGGTCAGCGCGCACTCGGCGGTGATGCCCTTGCCGCCGCCGGTGACCAGCAGCACGTCGGTCCCGTCGAGCGCCGGCGCGGTGCGCTTGGCCCGTACCGGCAGCGCGCGCAGCGTCGGCACGCGCCGCACGCCCGCCGCGTCGTAGTAGACCTCGGCGTAGCCGGTGGACGCGGCGACCTCGGCCAGGACCCACTCCACCGCCTTGGGGGTGACGGGAACGTGCACGATGGTCACCCGCAGGTGGGGCGCCTCCAGGCGGAGCGTCTTGGCGAGGCCGGCGGCGCCGAGGTCGTGCTGGACGAGCACGAAGTGGCCGCCCCGCTCGCCGGCCAGCGCCGCCTGTGCTCCCCGCAGGGCGATGTCGAGGTGGTGTTCCGCGCACTGCTCGGGCAGCCAGACCACGACCCCGGAGCCGGCGCCCGAGCGTTCGAGCGCCTCGCGCAGCACCTCGGCCTGCGTGTTGCCGTCGACGGTGAACAGGCTCCATTGACCGCCGCTCCGCCCTTCGCCGCGGCCCGCGGCGGCGGGCTCGACCGGAGCCGGCAGCGGGGCCTCGTCGAGCTCGACGGCGTACGGCCGCGACCACGCGGCGGCGCCCTCGATCATGGGCGCGGGACCGGCGTCCGGAGCGACCTCGGACAGGGTGTCCAGCGCCCCGGCCAGCTCCTGCAGCGTCGCGGTGGCGAAGCTGGTGGGCGGCTGGACGATCGACACGCCGAGCCGACGGGCCGCGTCGTTGATCAGCTGCCCCACGGTGATGGAGCTGAGGTGCAGGTCGTCGAGGAGATGGCTGTCGTCGCGCACCATGTCGACGGGCAGTTCCACGCGATCGGCCACCAGCCGGCGCAGCACCTCCAGGCTCGGCTCGTCCGTCGCCTCGCCGGCCTCGCCCGCGGACGTCCCACCGGCGGTCCCTGGCACCGTCCCCGTCGCGGTCCCGGTCGCGGTCCCGGTCACGGTCGCCGTCCCGGCGGCGACGCCGGCGCCGGCCGCGACGGTCTCGAACCGGACGTCGGGGGCCTGCTCGCACGGGCTGGCGAAGAACCTGAACTCGGCCCCGATCTCCAGCGGACGGGTCAGCCGGTCCCGGAACAGCACGGCGTGGTCGACCCTGGCCCCGGTGACGTACGCGGCGCCGACCACCCGGAGCAGCCCGCTCAGCGATTCGTTGTCGGTGTCCAGCGCCACCGTCGGGACGTCCGCGACGTTCGGCGCGAGGCCCGCGAGCACCTTGCCGGGGCCCACTTCGATGAACAGGTCGATGTCCTTGGCCGCCAGCGCCACCGCCTGCGCGAACAGCACCGGGTCGGTGATCTGGCGGCGGAGCAGCGCGGGGATGTCGGTCTTCGGGCCGAGTTCCTCGCCGGTGACCGTGGAGACGATCCGCCGGCCGATCCGGCCGAACCCCTCGCCCGCCAGCCACGAGCCGAACTCATCGGCCGCCGGCGCCACCAGCGGCGAGTGGAACGCGTGCGACACCGACAGGCGGGACCACGCCAGGCCGGCGGCCCCCGCCTTGGCGCCCAGCGTCTCGATCGCGTCGACGGAGCCGGCGACGACCGTCTGCGTCGGCCCGTTGTAGCCGGCGATGACGACGGGCAGGTCGCCGATCAGGTCGTGCACCACATCCGGGTGCGCGCCGACGCCGGCCATCGTGCCGGAGGAGCTGTGCTCGTTCATGGTCCGCCCGCGGACGGCCGCGACCCGCTGCAGCGTGCGCCGGTCCAGCGCACCGGCCCAGTGCAGGGCCGAGATCTCCCCCAGGCTGTGCCCGACGGCCACGACGGCCTCGATCCCGAGCAGCGAAAGCGCGCGCAGGCCGGCCGCCGACCCGGTCACGATGCGCGGCTGGGCGACCTCGGTCGCCACCATGTCGCCGGCGACCGGCAGCGCCGCCTCGGCGTAGATGTCATCGACCTCGGCGAACCGCCGGCGCAGCGCGCCGCCGCTCGTGCCGCGACCCGATCCCTGCCCGGGGAAGAGGTAGCCGATCCGGCCGGGCCCGCTCGCGTGACCGAGGAACGTCCGGCCCTCCGCCGAGATCATCGTGGTCTCGCCGGCGTCGAGGCTCTCCAGCGCGCGCCGCAGCCGGGTCTCCGCGTCCTCCGGAGAGGAAACGATCACCGCCGCGCGGAACGGCAGATCGCGCAGCCGTCGCTGCAGGGAGGCGGCCAGGTCGGACAGCTGCGCGTATGAGAGCCGGGACACCCAGCCGGCCAGCTCGGCCACCCGGTCGCGCAGCTCGTCGGGGGTGGCGCCGTCGATGAGCAGCAGCTCGGTGTCCTGCTTCGAGGCCGCCAGGGCCAAGGTCCGCGACGGCGCCGACGAGGACCGGCGCTCGCCGCCGCCCTCCACGACGACGTGCGTGTTGATGCCGCCGAACCCCATCGACGTGACGCCGGCCCGCAGCGGGGCGTCGTCCGGCCATGGCTCGGCCTTCGGCAGGGCCCGCAGCACCGCGGACTCGTCCGCCAGCACCGGATGCGGGTCGACGCAGCCGACGGTCGGCGGCAGCGCCTGCTCGTGCACGGCCATGACGGCCTTGATCAGTCCGGCCACGCCGGCGGCCGCCTTGGTGTGACCGATCATTCCCTTGATCGTGCCGATCGCGGCCGGCCGCTCCGTGGCCGATGTGCCGGCGGCGGCCGCGGCGTCGCGCCTGGCCTGGGACAGCGCGGTCAGCTCGGTCGCGTCCCCCACCTCGGTCCCGGTGCCGTGCCCCTCGAACAGCGGAACGGTTTCGATGCCGAAGCCGGCCCGACCGTACGCGCGGCCCAGGGCGCGCCGGTAGCCGTCGGCCTCGGGACGGGTGATGCCGCCCTTGCCGTCGGAGGAGATGCCCCAGCCGGCGATGGTGGCGTAGACGCGGCGGCCCAGCCGCAGCGCGTCCGCCTCGCGCATCAGCACGATCATTCCGCAGCCCTCCCCCGGCCAGAAGCCGTTGGAGTGCCGGTCGTAGACCCGCATCTCGGTCCGGGCGAGCGCTCCCGTCTTGGCGAACCCGATGATCTCGAAGGGGTCGATGGACAGGTCGACGCCGCCGGCGATGGCGACGTCCAGCTCCTCGTCGAGCAGCGCCTTGCACGCCGTCGCCACCGAGAGCAGCGACGAGGAGCACGCGCCGTCCACCGTGTAGCCGCCGCCGCCCAGATCGAAGTAGTTGCAGATGCGTCCGGCGATGGTGTTCGCCAGCCCGCCGGCGAGCGTGTCCTCGTCGATCGCCGGGAACGGCGCCTTGTAGGTCTGCTCCAGGCCGTCGAGGAAGTCCGCCACGCGGGCGTCGTCCCAGCCCTGCTCGCGCAGGGCCGTGCCGACCGTCCGCCGCACATACGGCCAGCGCAGGCGCATGAGGTTGGCCCGCGTGAACTCGCCGGTGAGCGTGTTGCCGACCAGTACACCGGTGCGCTCCTTGGCCAGCCCCTCCGCCATGGGGAAGCCGGCGTCGGTGAGCGCGCGGCCCGCGATGTCGAGCGCCAGCCAGTGGGTGAGGTCGGTCGACCGGTAGGTGCTCCCCGCGATCTTGTGACCCAGCCGGTCGAACTCATAGCCCTCGATCACCGCGGCGGTGCGCGCGTAGAAGCGATCGGGGGCGGCGGGGTCCGGGTCCCAGTAGTCCGCCAGGTTCATCCGCTCGTCGGGCAGCCGGCGGAATGCGCGGCGCCCCGCGATGGCGTTCTCCCAAAGCTCGGTGGGCGAGTCGGCATCCGGATATCTGCACGCCATGCCGACTACGGCGATCCTGACCATAGGGGATTGCCTTCTTTCCACTGTACTAAGCCATTGATTTTTGGCCGAAGCGATCCGTTCTCAAGCGTGCCTCACGAGACCGTTAAAGTCTTCTCCCAGGCTGCTTTGAGAGGGGTCGGAGAAACGTTCGCCAATAACACCCATATGCGATAACAGCGTTTCATAATGACGTCATCTTTTACCTACGCCGAAAACGGCCCCCGGATTAAGCCGGGGGCCGTTTCCAGATGGCCGCCCACCGCTCGTCGGGCGCCACGCGGAAGGGGTGTGGGCGCGCGACGAAATGGTGCGATGGGTGCGGCTCAGATTCCGGCGGGTTGGGTGGCGACCGCCGGCCCCGCCGGCGCCGCGGGCGCCACCTGCGCCGCACGCTCCCTGCGGACCTTGAGGTAGTGGGCCGCCGTCCAGCCCATTCCGCGCAGACCGCACAGCAGCGCGGTGGCGAAGAAGAGCGTGTAGACGACGTTGAAGAGCATCAGCACGGCATAGATCACCGCCAGGCTCGCACCGAAGATGAACTGCGGCCGCGGCTTGCTCGGTGAGGTGCCGGGGTCGGTGATCATGTAGTTCGTGAAGAGCACGAACGCCACCCCGCTCATCACCCCGAGACCGGTGAACAGCGGGGTGTCCCAGATCCAGGTACGGACCAGGGCCTGGATGACGAAACCGCCCACCCAGCCCATGATGAGCATCACCCTGCGGGTGAGCATCGCGTTGATCACGGTCCCGGCGGTGATGATGAGCAGCGGGATCAGGACCCGGAACAACGTGTTGGCGTACTCGGTGAACTGGTAGGGAGGCGCGATGCTGACCCACGAGCCGAAGCACAGCAGGGTCACCGCGATGCCGAAGTTGGACGGGTTCATGTAGTGCCGCCACCGGCCGTTGATCGGCGCCTTCAGCACGTGCTTTTGCCCGACCGCGACCACCACGCCGAACATGACGGGCCACCACAGATCGTTGGCGTACAGCAGCATGTTGACGGCCAGGCTGGTGATGTGCGCCGGCAGCAGGAACTCATACAGGCCGCGCATGCCCCTGCCCTGGTAGCGGGGCGCGCGCCCCTCCGCCCAGGCGCTGATCCTCTCGAGCACCAGCTCCGTGGTGTAGCCGGTGGCGACGGCCAGGAAGGGCCACAGCCATGGCTGCTCGAACCCGAGCACCGTGTAGCCGATGATGTTGAAGACGCTCAGCGAGATGGCGAAGTTGCGCAGGGCCAGATAGCGGACATCCGGCGCGGGCTTGGTCTCACCGCTCGCGGGTTGGGGGGTGGCCGGCGCGGTGCTGGCCGGCTTGACGGTGGTAGTCATCGGGTCGCGACCTCCTGGGCCGTGCTGTCCAACATGAGGGTGTGCGCACCGGGGCTCAGGCGCAGGGTCTGGGTGTGCGCCTGCCCGTTCAGGTCCCGCCACCGCACCGTCGCGGTGACCGGTCCGGTCGCCGATCCCAGACCGAAACGGACCTCGAAGCTGCGCTTGCCGCTGTGGCCGCCGCCTCCATCGAGTTGTGCGATCTGGGTCCGGCCGTCGGAGGCGCGGATCACGACGCTGGCCCCGTAGGCGGGCGAGCCGCCGGCCTTCAAGCCCCCGCCGGCGGCCGTGTCGCTCGCCGGACGGCAGAGGTTGAGGCTGAGGTAGGCGCCGCGCGCGGGCGACTGGTTGGCGTAGAACGCGGGCGGACCCCACTGCCGGGCGAGGGCGAAGTCCAGCGCCCCGTTGCCGCGGGTGTCCGCCATCGCGACGCCGCGCGTGGGGATGGGCACCGCGAGGCCGAGGTCCTTGGTGATGTTCGCGAACATCTTCCCGCCCTCCTTCCGGGCGTAGAAGGCCACGGGAGTGCTGCCTGCGATGTCGTCGCCTGGGCGCACGTGCGGCCACATCTTCGGGTTGGTGTAGACCGAGTCGTTGTTCATGGCCATCTCCTGCAGCCACGGCCACCGGTCGATGTGCCCCTTGACGAAGCCCTCGGTCTGGACGACCTCCAGCCGTCCGCTGTTGAGGAAGTCGCCCATCTTGACGTCCCAGCCCCAGCCGGTGAAGGCGAGTCCGAGCTCACGGGCCTCCTGCTCGAACGGCGCGTGGCCCCGGGAGAGCTCTTGGCGCATCTCCGCCTCGTTCTCGGCCTTGTTGATCCAGGCGTAGTTGCTCTCCTCCAGGCCCCAGGCCTCGGTGATGTTGCTGACGAGCATGTCGTAACGGCCCCGTTGGCCGAGGTCGCCGAAGTCGATGCCCATCCCCTTGAACGAGCTCCTGCCGAGCTGGAAGGACTTCGGCGTCGTCGGCTTGCGCGCCCCCTTGGCCTCGGTGAACCTGATGGTGCCGCGGGTGGAGGCGTTGTAGAACATGTGGTGGTTGCCGAAGTCGTTGGCCACGTAGAGCTCGGGGAGCGCGTCGCCGGTGAGGTCGGCGCTGGAGACCGCGAGGGTCCAGCCGGTCGACGTCTTGAAGGGCAGCGCGTCGCGCTCCTCGACGTAGCGGGCGGTCGGCTTGTCGCCCGCGCTCGCGTCGTGCCAGCGCAGGATGTGGTCGCCGCCCCCGTTCTTGGCGTTGGACATCGAGGAGTTCATCTGCACGTTGTTGTGGCCGTGCGGGTCCAGGACGTCGGAGTCGGGGAAGTAGTTGCCGACCAGGATGTCGGGGTGGCCGTCGCCGTCGAAGTCGGCGATGTTCACGGCGTTGGTGTTCCACCGCGGGCCGTGGTAGTTCCCGTCCACGGACTCGGTGGGAACCAGCTCGGCCGGGTGGTACGCGGCCGCGGACAAGGACGTGACGTCGGCGCGGGCCAGGAACATGATCGGCGTCCGGCCCCAGTAGTAGACCAGCAGGTCCATCCGGGCGTCGCCGTTGAAGTCACCCGGGGCGCACCCCATCGGCGCCATGGCCGGCCCCATCGGCAGCGGCGCCCCGCTCAGCACGAACGGCGTGAATCGCTCGCTCGCCGGCGCCGTGGGGGCGTAGGTGACCACCACCTGGTCCGTGCGGGTGTCGACGATACAGAGGTCGTCCGCGCGCCCGGTGCCCTGCAGGTCGTTGAGGGCGACGCTCGCGCCCACCGCCGAGATCCACGACCGGATGTGCCGATACGCCGGGTTGACCTGCCGGATGTTCTGGGTCGGCCGGTAGCCGGGCGGCATGGCGATCGGCATCTCGGCGAACTTGTAGCGTGACGCCAGCTCGTCCTTGGTATCTCCGCCCGCCGTCGGGAGCCGAGCGACGAAGAACAAGACCAAGGCCAGGGCAAGCACGACCGCGCTCGGCACGAATCTGCGCTTTCGCGTCGAAATAGTTGACATTACCTTTCTCCACGAGGAGTCGTTTCGAGCGCCTGTCCGCGCCCAGTGTCAATGCATAAAGACGTGCTTCGATCAGGTTCCAGGACACCCCTCCTCGCCGAACCACGACGATCGTCCCCGAGTTAAATGATCCGGCTCGTCTTTGTGGCCTCGCATCTCCAGAAATGCTGTCGTCAACTGCCATTCAAAGACGGTGTTATTTTGAATCTATGGCGCACCGCGAGACTGGCGCCGAAAGTAGCCGGTCAAACACAAAAAGTAAGTGGCCCCGCCGACGTCGCGAACGGAGCCACTACTGGAAATTGCTGTGCCGCCGGCGCGCGGCCGGCGGGCAATTCAGATTATTCAGGGCATGGGAAAGAAGAAGTGCAGGAATTTCTCGAAGAGCCGGTCGCCGACCGTCCAGCGCATGCGGGCCACCGCCTTGGCCGGGAATCCGATCCGATAGCGAATGCGCGGCTTGTCGTCCGTCACCGCCCGCATGACGGCGTTGGCCACCGCTTCGCGGGTGACGGCGGTCCGGCCCCGCCCCCTCGGGTGCTCGACCTCCCGGTAGGCCCCGTGCCATTCCACGAAGTACTCCCAGAAGTCCTTGTACAGGCCCGCCTGCTGGCCGCCCGACATGCCCAGGTCGCCGACGGAGGTCGGCACGAAGCCGCCGCGAATGGGGGACGGCTCGATCAGCGAGACCTTGATGCCGAACTTGCCCACCTCGTTGCGGAGCGAGTCGCCGATCGCGCCGAGGGAGTGCTTGGTCGCCTGGTAGAAGCCACGGCCGGGCGTGGCGAAGTGACCGAACATCGACGACATGAGGACGATGCGGCCCTCCCCCTGCTCGCGCATGCCGGGCAGCACGAGCTGGGTCAGCCGGGTGAGCCCGAAGACATTGGTCTCGAACTGCTTGCGCACCGCGTCGATCGGCGTCTCCCAGATCGTTCCGTTGAGGCTGTACGCCGCGTTGTTGATGAGCACGCCGACCGCCCCGTGCTCCTCGGTGATGCGGTCGACGGCGGCGACCATCGAGTCCTCATCGGTGACGTCGAGCACGAGCGTGGTGATGCCTTCGGCCCGCAGGGGCTCGAGGGCCTCCGCGCTCCTGGCGGTGGCGTACACGGGCCGGCCGGCCCGGTGCAGCTTGAGCGCCACGGTGTGGCCCGTGCCGGAGGAAAAGCCGGTGCTGGAGGCCGCACCGGTCAGCAGTACGGCGCGTGATGGTGTCATCGGATCTGTCCCCAATCGCGGTCGCGGAAGAAGGGCGGGATCGCCCGAAGGCCGCTCACCCGGCGGACTCGGCTGTGGTGACCTCCTGCTGGGAGATCCGGCTCTGCCGTACCGCCGTGCCCAGCCCGACCGAGTCGACGAGGCGATTGATGAAGTTGAACAGAGCCGCGTTGAACACGGCCTCCAGCACCTGGGTCCGCGTCCAGCCGGCGGCCTCCGCGCGATCCCAGTCGGCATCGGTGACCTTGTAGGCCGCCGTGCTCACCTTGGTGACGAGGCGCATGAGTTCCTTGGTCCGTTCGTCGACCGGCAGCTCGTCCGGGGACGACGCGGACTCGACGGCGGCGGTGAGCTCCTCGCTGCCGCCGAACTGGCGCAGGAACCAGTTGTGCGTGCCGACGCAGTAGGGACAGCCGTTCACCTTCGAGGTCCAGGCGGAGATCAGTTCCTTGATGTCGCGCGGCAGCTCGCTGTCCCCGAACATTCCGGCGTAGCCCGCGAGCGTGACCTGGAGCAGCTGGGGCGCGGTCGACGTGAGGCGGAACATGTCGGGCACGAACGGCAGGCCCGTCGCCTTCTTCACCTCTTCGAACAACTCGGCCGTGCGGCCGGTGGCCGCTTCCTCCGCGACCACGGGGACACGTACTCCCGGGATCGTTTGATACTCGGTCATGAATCGTCTTCCTCTCTGTGTTGACCGGCGGTGCTTGTCCGCCGCGCGCCGGCCTCGGCGCGGCGCGGCGCCCCGCCCCGGCCCGGCCCGACGTCAGCGCCGTGTCTCGTCCTCGAGCCCGTCGAAGTTCGCCTGGATCCGCCGGCGCCACACCTCGAACGCGGGCAACGTGGAGGCCGGCAGATCGATCAGCGCCTCGTCCGTCAAGCGCGCGGCGTCTTCCACCGACAGCCCGCACAGCACCCGCGTCGCCTCGCCGGTATGGGGCAGCACCAGGTCCGCGAGCAGCCGCGCCTTCGCCGCGAAGGCCGAGCCCTGGGCGAGTTCGCGGCGGTACCCGGTCGCGAGCTTGACCAGCAGGTCCAGGTCATCGGCGCCCACGCCGCCCGCGTAGGTGGCCGCCAGCCCGGCGCCGCTCCACAGGTCGCCCCGGCGCGCCGGCGCGAAGCCGTCGATCACCACGCCGAGGCGCTCCACATCCGCCCCGCACACGAACCACAACGCCCGCCCAATGCCCTGGTCCACCGCCCTGGGCGTGTAGCCGGACGGGTCCGGCCACGGCGCGCGTACGGTCGGGGCGCGCCCTTCATCGACGTACGCGCGGGTCGCGAAGTACGCCTGATGGAAGCCATAGCCGTCGAAGGCGAGCCAGCGCAACAGCGGATCGGGCAGCAAGATCCTTCCCCACAGCAGCCGGGGAAGGCGCGCCATGGCCCAGCCGATCCCGACGTGCACCATGTACACGTGCGGGGCCGCGGGACCCGCCGCGAACTCATGCAGATGCCTGCGCTTCCCGGGGATCATCGCGCCGGAGATGGCGTAGGCCATGGCGGCGCCTTCGTAGGCGAACCCGCGGTACGGCCGTTCCACGGCGTCCAGCAGCCGCCCGGCCTCGTCCACGTCCCGGCTCGCCATCGCATGCCCGAATCCGGTCAGGAATTGCCGGCCAACGTGTTCCAGTTTCTCGCGGACCGCACGATCCCTTTCGTGGAATCCTCTTTTCTGGAAGGTGACCTCCGAAAGGTCCGGGGTCAGCAGACGCTTGCGTATCACTCCCATAGCGGTTGGCATGCGGCTCCCTCATCGACCGAGTCCGGCAATATGCCTTACAGCAGGGTGCACGACCGCCCGCAAGATGTCTTCTTCACGGTTGCCCTCCGCACGGCGGACTCCGTGTTAATCCACTGTCCGCCTGCTCCGGAGCCTCTGGCCGAGGCAGTGAGCAACCACGAAGATGACGGCCAAGTTCGCGCCTGTGATACTCGCCGATAGAAGCGCACGAGGGATCTGGCGGCGCTCAGGTAATTTCACTCGCGTGCTGCCCCAACGTCTCCAAGGATGTTTCCATGACCAATCCTTATGATGACATCATCGTCGGCTCCGGCTCGGCCGGCGCCGCCCTAGCAGCACGGCTCACCGAGGATCCCGATAGGCGTGTGCTGCTGCTGGACGCGGGCCCGGATTTCGCCGCACTGGACGAAACGCCATTCGATATCCGCAATGGCAACGTCATGTCGCTGGACGCACACGATTGGCAGTTTCGCGCCGACGTCAACGACGGGCGCCGCATTCGCTTCCCGCGCGGAAAGGTCACCGGGGGGTCGTCCGCTGTCGGCGCCACGATCGCGCTGCGCGGCACGCCAGCCGACTTCGACGAGTGGGCCGCCTTCGGCAACGCGGAATGGGCCTGGGAGAAGGTCCTGCCGTACTTCCGGCGGCTGGAGGACGACCTCGACTTCGACGGCGAGTACCACGGGCGCGGCGGGCCGATCCCCATCCGCCGCTGGCGGCCCGAGGAGCTGACCCCCGGCCAGCGCGCGTTCACCGAGGCCTGCCTCAAGGCGGGCTTCGCAGGCGTCGAGGACCACAACCACCCCGAGTCCACCGGCGTCGGCCCGATTCCCTCCAACCGCCGCGACACGAAGACGCGCGTGTCGACCGCGATGGCCTATCTGGGCCCGGCTCGGGGCCGCGACAACCTGGACATCCGTCCCGGCACGCTCGTGCGCCGCGTGCTGCTGGAGGGCGACCGCGCCGTGGGCGTCGAGGTCACCACCGGCAATCAGGCGGGCGAGGAGATCAGGGCACAGCGCGTGATCTTGGCGGCCGGCGCCGTCGGCTCGCCGTCGATCCTGCTGCGGTCCGGCATCGGACCGGCCGAGGACCTGCGCCGGCACGGCATCCAGCCGCTCCTCGACCGCCCCGGGGTGGGCGCCAACCTGATCGACCACCCCCGCACCGGCGTGTTCCTCGGGGCGCGGGAGGGCGCGTGGCGCGAATCCGACCCGTTCCTGCAGACCATCGTGCGGACGACGGCCGCCGGCTCGGAGGAGTTCAACGACCTGCAGTACTACATGGTCAACCACTTCGAGCTCGACCTGTTCCCCGAGCTGCAGATGCTCGCCGGGACCTCGGTCATCCTCGGCGTCATGCTCGTCCACCAGCGCCCGCAATCCCGCGGCCGGCTCGCCCTCACCTCGGCCGACCCGAACGCGGCGCCGGACATCGAGCTGAACTTCCTCGCGACCGACCGGGACCACCAGGTTCTGGTCGACGGCCTGCGCACGTGCTGGCAGCTGGCCAACCACCCCGGCATCCGCGAGCTGGGCGAGGACTTCATCGTGCTGAACGATCAGCTCATCGAAAACGACGACATGGTCCGCCAGTACGCCAAGCTCAGCCTCGACAGCGCCTACCACCCCGTGGGCACCGCCAAGATGGGTCCCGCCGGCGACGCGGACGCCGTGGTGGACCAGCACCTTCAGGTGCACGGAACGCAGGCGCTGTACGTCTGCGACGCGTCGGTGATGCCGAACATCGTCAGCTGCAACACCAACCTCACGTCCATCATGATCGGTGAACGCTTGGCTGATTGGCTGCGCCAGAACTGACAAGGGGGGCCTGAACCACCATTTTCAGAGCCGGTGGTTCAGCGGGTCCGCCGTGCATCGATCAGCCGTTTATATATTGCGAGTTCCCCCGCGCAGCGGGGGAACTCGCCTATTTATTCCGGGAAAGCCGGGCTCGGACGCCCAGCACGGCACGCTCGAAGAAGCAATGCGGATGTGGTCATGTGATGCTCATAACTGTGGATCGCTGCACCAGAGAAGGCGCGTCCGCGATACGCCAATTCTCGCCGGTCAAGCGGTCGACTGCCGTGTGAATGTGCCATCGCCTGGCGGAAGGAAAGGCCACACATGATTACGTTGAAGACCCTGAACGTCGAGATCGACGGGCCGTCGGCCACCATTTATTTGAACCGGCCCGACAAGAAGAACGCGATGAACCCCCAGATGCATCGCGATATGCACGAGGCGCTGGACGCGATCGAGGAGGCCGGTGGCGTCGCCGCGGTCGTGGTGACCGGCAACGGCGACAGCTTCAGCGCCGGGATGGACCTCGAGGAGTGCTTCCTCCGGCCGTTCGACGACCCGATGGAGTTCTACCGGACCAACCTGGTGGCACTCGAGTGGTTCCAGCGTTGGAAGGCGTTCCCCGCCGTGACCGTGGCGAAGGTGAACGGCTTTTCCTTCGGCGGCGGGGTGCTGCTGACGGGCATCTGCGACCTGGCGGTGACGTCCGAGACCGCGATGTTCGGCCTCTCCGAGATCAACTTCGGCATCTTCCCGGCAGGCGGCGCCACATGGGCGACGGCCAACAACCTGCCCCGCAAGCAGGCGCTCTACTACATCCTCACCGGGGACACCTTCACCGGAAAGCAGGCCGAGGAGTACGGGTTGGTCAACAAGGCGGTGCCGGCGGAGCAGCTCGATGAGGCGACCGACCGCGTCGTGCGCAAGCTCGTCAAGAAGAACCCGACCACGCTGCGGCTGGCCAAGGAGGTCTACGAGCACAACAGGTCGGCGGACCTTCCCGCGTCGATCGACTACGACCAGGCGAAGCTTTGGGAGCTGTCCCGGCTCACCGGCAACGAGTGGATCAACGTGGCGCTGAAGCAGTTCGAAAAGCGCAGCTACCAGCCCGGCCTCAGCAGCTTCAAGCGCGAGGCCGTGCAGTCAGGCGGAAAGGCGTCATGATCTTCACCGGTCCACGCCCGCCCGTCGACGTTCCCGGCACGTCTTTCACGTCCTTCGTGCTGCGAGCGGCCGAGCGGTACGCCGGCGAGACGGCGGCCGTCGACGTCGCGGGCGGGCATGAGCAAACCTACGGCGAGCTCGTCTCGGCGGTGCGCCGCGCCGCCGGCGGGCTGCGCGCTCACGGCTTCCGCAAGGGCGACGTGCTGGCCATGCTCGCGCCGAACCTGCCCGAGTACCCGATCGCCTTTCACGCCGCGGCCACGGCGGGCGGTGCGGTCATGATGCTCAATCCGCTCGACACGACGGACGACCTCGCCACCCACCTGAACGACGCGGGCGCGCGTTTCCTGCTGACCGTGCCGTCCGAGGCGGGCAAGGCGAAGGAGCTGACCGCCCGGACGAAGGTCGAGGAGGTCTTCGTCTTCGGGGCGGCGGACGGCCTGACGCCGTTCTCCTCGCTCCTCGACGGGGCCGGTGCCGGCGCCATGGCGGAGGTACCCGTCGACCCGGCCGAGGACGTGGTGGCGATCCTGCACTCCAGCGGCAGCACCGGCCACCCCAAGGGCGTGCTGCTGACGCATCGCAACATGGTCGCCAACGTGCTCCAGACGAGCCTGGTGGCGCCCCTGGCCGAGGGCGAGAAGGTGCTCGCCGTGCCGCCCTTCCACCACGCCTTCGGCCTGATCATGGTGATGAACGCGAGCCTGCTGCAGGGCGCCACACTCGTCACCATGCCGCGCTTCGACCCCGAGGCGTACCTCAAGGCGATCCAAGACCACCGCATCACGCGTCTGTATGTCGTCCCGACGATCGCCGTCCTCCTGGCGAAGAGCCCGCTCGTCGACAAGTACGACCTGTCGTCGGTTCGCTCGATCGTCTCCGGCGGCGCCGCGCTCGATCCCGAGATCGCCCGCCTGTGCCGGGAGCGCATCGGGTGCCAGATCGGCCAGGGGTACGGGCTCACCGAGGCGCTGGTGTCCTTCATGCAGCTCGACAACCCGGTGTCGCCCGCATCGGTCGGCCACAACACCCCCAACATCGAGTGCAAGATCATCGACGTGCGGACGGGCGAGGAACTCGGGCCCAACCAGGACGGCGAGATCTTGATCCGAGGTCCGCACGTGATGAAGGGATACCTCAACGCCGAAGAGGCCACGAGGAAGGTGATCGAACCGGACGGGTTCCTGCACACCGGCGACCTCGGTCACGTCTCCGACGACGGCGAGTTGTTCATCGTCGACCGCATCAAGGAGCTCATCAAGTACAAGGGCCAGCAGGTCTCCCCCGTCGAGCTCGAGGCCGTCCTCCTGCTGCACCCCAAGGTCGCGGACGCCGCGGTGGTCGGCGTGCCCGACGAGGAGGCCAGCGAGGTGCCGAAGGGCTTCGTGGTCGCCAAGGAGCCGGCGACGGCCGAGGAGCTCATGGCCTTCGTCGCCGAACGCGTCGCGCCCTACAAGAAGATCCGGCGGATCGAGTTCATCGACGAGATTCCGCGCACGCCGGTCGGAAAAATAGAACGCCGCAGTCTGAAGGAGCGTGCGCACGCCGCCCGGTGACCACAACAATTATTCGACCGGTGAAGTCACGCTCGTGCGACTCCGCCATTTCGCAACGGTCCGCGACCCCGCGCTCTCAGCCACACTTTCGGTGGCCCGGCGTGGGGTCGCGGACACACGTGCCCGTCATTCGGCAGGGGCGGGGCCGGGCGCCTTGGGGTCCGCGCGGGCACCATTTCCGGCACTCCCATACCCGCCCACTCAGTCCCGCCAAGAAATCGACGCATCAAGCAATACCGGAGAAGCGCCGGCGAGTTATATCAGGGACCCTCTTAGTGGATTTCCAAAACTTCAGTAAGGAGAGGACATGTCAACTGTCGTAGTCCCCTCACGGGAAGAGCTGGTGCAACGGGTGAGCGAGATCGCCCCCGTGCTCCAGGCCAACGCCGCGTGGTCCGCGGAGAACCGCCGGCTGCACGACGAGACGGTCAAGGCTCTGACCGACGCTGGCGTGTTCCGGATGCGGATCCCGAAGCGTTACGGCGGTTACGAGAGCGACGCGCAGACCATGGTCGAGGTGGCCGACAAGATCGCCCAAATCGACGGGTCCACCGCGTGGGTGGTCGCCTGCTCCTGGATTGCCAGCTGGGGCCTGGGGCTGTTCCCGGACGAGGTCCAGGCCGAGGTGTTCGCGGACCCCGACGTGCAGGTCTGCACCACCATCGGTCCGGGGACCGCCACGGCGGTCCCGGTCGAGGGCGGCATCCTGGTCAACGGCTCGTGGCCGTGCATCAGCGGCGCGCTGAGCAGCCGCTGGCAGCAGGTCGCCGCGATCCTGCTCGACCCGAACTCGGAGCCGTACCCGGTGATGGGGCCGGTCCAGCTCTCGGAGCTGGAGGTCAGCGACGACTGGCACACCACCGGCTTCCGCGCCACCGGTAGCGTCGCCACGAGCGCGAAGGACCTGTTCATTCCCCAAGAGCGGGTCCTTCCCGCGCCCATGGTGGTCAACAGCCAGTCGGTGTCGAAGCTGAACGGCGACGTCCCGATGTACCGGGCCCCGTTCATCTCCGTGGGCGCGGCGGCCACCGTCGGCATCTGCATCGGCATGGCCAAGGCGCTCAAGGACGTGTTCTTCGAGCGGCTGCCCGGGCGCAAGATCACCTACACCGAGTACCCGAGCCAGGCCGAAGCCCCCGTGACCCATCTGCGGGTCGCCGAGGCCGTCTTGAAGATCGACGAGGCCGAGTTCCACGCACAGCGGCTGGCCGCCACGGTCGACGCCAAGTGCGCGTCCGGCGAGGCCTGGGACCTGACCGAGCGCGGCCGCTGCCGTGCCGACGAGGGCGCGGCCGTGCGACTGACCCTGGAGGCGGCGGACATCATCGCCCAGGCCAGCGGCGGCTCCTCGGCCTACACCAAGGTGCCGATCCAGCGGATCATCAACGACCTGCAGACCTACAGCCTGCACGCGATGATGAACCCCGACGTCAACGCCGAGATCTACGGCCGGATCCTGTGCGGCCAGGAGCCCAACACCTACTACATCTGACGGACCGGCGTGGCGGCGGCCACCGGCCGACCTTCGGAAGGCGACATCCGGAGGGCGACGGTGGCCGCCGCTTTTTCGCGCCGACGTCGGCAGAGGTCATTACTTGCATCACGCAAGCCTGCTCATTAGTATGAATGTGTGTTGGGCCGCATGTACGCACGCGAGAACTGCTCCGCAGCGCGCGCTCTCGAGTTGGTCGGAGAGCGCTGGAGCCTACTGATAATCCGCAGCGCCGTCTTCGCCGGCATGACACGCTTCTCGGCCTTCGAGCGGCGCCTCGGCATCGCGCCGAACATCCTCGCCAAGCGGTTGGAGGGCTTCGTGGCCGACGGGCTGATGGAGCTGCGGCCAACCGACGAAGCGACCGGTGCCCACGAGTACATTCTCACCCAAAAGGGTCGCGAGCTCGCCCAGGTGGTCATGGCGTTGACCGAATGGGGTGACCGGTGGGCCGCACCCCACGGGCCGCCGGTCCTTTTCAAGCACGATGCATGCGGTGGTTCGGTGCACCTGTCGACCAATTGCGACACGTGCGGCCCCATCTCCGCCGCGGACGAGATCAACGTGGTGCCCGGCCCCGGGGCGGGTCCCGACGACCGCGCGCACGCGCTCTCCCGTTGAGGTCCGTCGTCCCGTTGCGCTTCGCCTTCCCGTTGCGCTCGTCTTCCCTTGCGCTTCGTCGCGGCGTTCCCGGCCCGGTCACCGTTACGGGGAGCGGTCAGACCGGACGCCGCCGGCCCGGCTGTCGGCCTGGCAGGTGCGGATGCTCTGCGCGGCCGACGAGAAGACCCTCGGGCGGGTGCGGTGAGTCCCGGTCGACTCCCACCCGCCCGAGGGTCGTTGCGTCCGTCGTGGTCTAGCCCGCGCTCGGCTCGTACGCTTCGCGCTCGCCCGCGTCGTCGGCGACGGCCTGGGCCCGGGATCGCAGCCCGACCCAGATGAACACCACAGCCGTGACGGTCACCGCGAAGTTGACCGCGAGGGCCAGGTGGATGCCGGTGAGCAGGGCCGCCTGGGTGGCCGCGATCGCGCCGAGGATCGGGATGCCGATGGTGAGACCGACCTGCTGGGTCAAGGTGGCCAGGCCGGTGGCCAGGCCCTGTTCGGAGTCGGGCAGACCCGAGGTCGCGGTCACCATGAAGGACACGATCGCCGTCACGTGTCCAAAGAAGCTGAGGAACAACGCGGGGATCAGCAGCGAGAGCCACACATGTCCGGTGCCCAGCAGGACCAACGGGGCGGTGAAGACGGTCTGCCCCAAGAGCCCGATGGCCAGCACGTTGCGGGGACCGTACTGGGCGATGAGGCGCCCGGCGATGACGCCGGCCGCCACGGAGGCCAAGCCGGGCACGCCGAAGATCAGCCCGGTGGTGAGCGGCGCGAGGTCCAGCACGTCCTGCAGATACAACGTCATCAAGAAGATGGACCCGGGCTCCATCACGAACACCACCAGGCCGGCGATGTTGCCCCACATCACGGTGGGACGGGACAGGATGCCCACCGCGGCGAGCGGCGCCTTCGCCCGCCGCTCGATCAGCCAGAACACCACCAGCAGCGCCAACCCGCCGATGATGGAGTACACGTTCTCGCTGATGACGCCGAAGACCAACGCCAGCAGGCCCAGCGTCACCGAGACCGCGCCCGGCACATCCAGCTTGACAGCGGTGGGGGCCCTGCTCGCCCGCACCAGGAAGGGCGTGGCCACCAGGATGAGCACGGCCACCGGCACATTGATCAGGAACGCCCAGCGCCAGCTCAGCACGCCCACGATGGTGCCGCCGACCAACGCGCCGATGGTGAACCCGCCGGACAGCAGCGCGCCGTTGAGGCCCAGCACCCGCGCCCGCTGTTTCTCGTCGCCGAACGACGTGATCAGCAACGACAGGGCGGCCGGCGTGGCGATCGCGGTGGCGAAGCCCTGCAACGTGCGGGCGGTCAACAGCATCGCCGGATTGGTGGCGAGCCCGCCGACGAGGGAGGAGACGGCCAGCAGCGAGATGCCGATGAGGAACATCCGGCGCCGCCCGAACAGGTCCGCGATCCGCCCGAAGAGCAACGTGAATCCCGCCGCCGGCAACGCGAACGCGCTGACCACCCATGGCAGCGCTGACACTTCGAGGCCGACGCCCGCCCCCAGCCGGGGCAGCGCGACATTCACGATCGAGTAGTCGACCGAGAGCATGAATCCGGCACCGAGCAGTAAGAACACGATCAGCCGTTGGCGGCCGATAATCTTTGCCGGTGCGTCCGCGGTCATCACCATGACGCCGTAGTCCCTCCCACGGATGGTCCGTGTGTCATCGCCAAGTACGGTTGCCGCGCCGCGCGACCTTGATCATCGCGGTTCGTCTACGAGGACGCCCGGATGTCGCTTCTTTCGCGGCCGTCCACGCCGTCCAGGCTGTTGGGCCGCCCTTTCCCGGTGGTGATCAAGCTCCGCAGGCTGGTGTTGATGTAGAAGGTCCACCCATCACGACAAGAATCGAAACACTCGTGCTCGGGAACCAGGCCCTGATGAGTGAAGTTGATTGCGGTCTTGCCATCCTGCTCCGAGATTTCAAAGTTGATCGTGGTGCCGTTCCACTCGGTGTTGTCCTCGGTGAAGTTGAAGTAGTTGTCCAACACCAACCAGGTGACTCGCCGAGCAGGAACGGCATCTACTACCCGGATCTTGCAGTGATGCACGTCTTGATAGCGATATGTGAACTCATCGTCGGGCTTCTCGGTACCGCCCTCGATTGCCTCCGACCACCAGCCGCGAACATTGGTGATGGCGTCGAAGGCCTCCTGCGGAGTCTGGTCCACCGAAAAGGCCGTCGTGAAACTTTGGTCACTCATGATTCCCTCGTGGTTCGCGCGTGTTCGCGCGTGGGGCGGGCCGTACTATCTATGCTTGCATCACGCTAGTGTAATGGCTTGTATCACGCAAGCGGGTGCGCCGCTCGGCGTGGCGGGCCTTGCCGGCCCCGGCCGTTCGCCGCCCGGTACGCCGGAGGCGCCTCCGGTCACCGGAGGCGCCTCACCGGCTCGGCAGCGAGGAGCCGAGAGCCGATTCCGAACGGTCTTCACCCTTCACAGGAAGTCGGTGTTGGGCTCCATGCCGAGCATGACGCGCCCGAGAGTTTCCAGGTTCGTGTTGGGGTACATGATCGCGTGATGGTGGAGCGCCCCGATGTCCCGCTGGATCCGCTGGAGCGGCACGTTTGAGTAGATGGACGAGGCGCCCGCGCCGTTGGCGAGGATGTCCACCGCCTGCTTGGCCCGGCCCACGGCCGCACCCGCGTGCATCCGCGCGAGGGCCTTCTCCTCGTTGGTCCACGGCTCGCCGGTCGCGGACTTGGTGTCCAGACGCTCGATCATGCGGTCCACGTGGAACGTGGCCTCGTTGATCAGCTGGACGGCTTCGCCCAAATTGAGGTGCGTGATCGGCGCCTCGCTCTGGCGCTGGTAATGCGTGTAAGTGATCCCTCGCTTCGGCACCAACTCGAGGTAGTTCTCCAGCGCGGCGCGAGCCATGCCCAGCGCGGGCGCGCTGGCCACCGTGATCGCCATCTGCATGAACGGGACATGCCAGGCCTGGTACTCGGCATTGAGCTTCGTCTCGAGCTTGCCCTCGACCGCCATCGGGAGCATCCGCACCAGCCAGCCGTCGGGAACGAAGAGGTCCTTCGCGACGGACGTCCGGCTGCCGGTGCCCCGAAGGCCCGAGGTGTGCCAGTCGTCGATGAGCGTCAGGCTCGACACGGGGACGACGGCAAGGGCGGGCTCGGCCGTGCCGTCGCGGTTTTTCAGCACGGCGAAGTGCGCGTCCCACGTGGCGTGCGGGGAGCCGGTGTTGAAGTGCCACCTGCCGTTCAGGATGTAGCCGCCGTCGGTCGGTTCGGCGACCCCGTTCAGCTCCACGGACCCGCAGAACCGAACATCCGGGTCGGCCCAGATCTCATCCTGGGTCTCATCCGGGACGAGCGAGGACAGCCAGGAGGCCATGGTGAACGAAACGCACGACCACCCGACGGAGCCGTCGCCGCGGGCCAGCTCAGAGATCACGTCGACCACGGTGCGCAGGTCCGGCACGCTGCCGCCGTAGCGGGCCGGAATTCGCATTTTCAGCAAGCCGGACTCGGTCAACGCGTCCACGATCTCCGGGTGCAGTACCCGCTTTTCCTCCTGCCACTCGGCGTGTTTCCTGAGCAGATCCACCAGATCCGTCGCCCGGCTGACGAGGTCAGGTCTCGGCTGCGATTTGATCAACGTCATCTGCGCTGCTCCTCAATTCGATGGTGGGAAACAGATAAGTAGATCTTCCGCACAGCTACGCGGCCCCCCGGAATCTCCACCGGTCACCACGACTGTGCCATGTGAAGAAATCGCGCACATCTCCCAAGTTGCTCAGTGATTAATTTGGCTCGGCCGCCCATCCGGCGGCCGGCCGGCGCGGCATAAGGAGATTTATGGGGAAACCGAGAATCCGCACGGCGCGCAGGGTTCACCTGGCGGCCGGCGCGCTCATGCCGATCGAGCGACCTGCCGACATGGTCGAGATCGGCACCAAACCTACGACGTGCTCCGCTGGCGGAACGCCGTTAACCCTTCCGTGAGACCGTGGACCAATCGACGGTTCACCCGAAGAACTCATTGAATTGGTCGATCACGACGTGCGGTGCCTCCTCGACGAAATAATGGCCCGCGTTCTGCACCGGGACAATCTTCACATCGGTCCCTTGTCCAGGCAGCATGGTTTTCATGTATTCCGCGAAGACTCCGTCGCCCAGCACGCTGGAGACCATCCCCAGAAGTGGAGCGGTCACCTTGTCGTAGGTGCCCATATCGACGATGTCCTGGCCGTAGGTCTGATACCACCCGTTGCCGGCGCGTATCGCGTCCGGCGTGTTGTAGGCGTGCGCGTACACGGCCCGGTCCAGCGGGGTTACCGCCTCCTTGTCGACCAGGAAGGTGTCGAACAGCCAGTCGATGAGGTACCGGGCCCGCCCGGCGAGCAGCTTCTCGGGCAGGCCGACGACCTGGTTGAAGGCGAACCACCACATATAGAGGGGTGAACCTGGCACCGGGAGCAGGCGCAGCTCGTACAGGGACGGGTCGGGGTGGAGGACGTCCAGCAGCGCGACCTTCCGGGTGGCCTGGGGATGGTTGACCGCGAAGCTGAAGGCGACCTCCGACCCGATGTCGTGGCCCGCGATGTCCACCTGGTCGTAACCGAGCGCTCGGACGAACCCGTGGATGGCCCTGGCCATCGTCTTCTTGTCGTAGCCGGCGGCGGGCTTGTCCGAGCCGCCCATGCCGGGAATGTCCACCGTGATGACCCGCCGCCCGGCCGCCGCGAGCGGGGGCATCACATGCCGGAATGTCCACCAGGTCTGCGGCCAGCCCGGCAGCAGGACAAGCGGCCTGCCGCTGCCGCCGGCGACGTAGTGGAGGCGGAGGCCGTCGACGGTGAGGTACTCGCTGCGGAAGTCGCCGTCCAGCGATCGCGCGAGTTCGGCGTCGGTCGGCACTGCCGAAGCCACGTCATGGCCGGGGTCGGCGGCGGTGGTGCCGGACGCGATCGCCGAGGCCGCGGCCCCCGGTTCGCCGATTCCCCCAGTGGTCTCCTTATCGCTGTACATCGGCTCTTGTCACTCCTCTTCTAACGTCCCGACCATGGCAGCTGAACCATATTCAGATTCGTGACCCACGGGTCCCCTATCAGCGCGGAGGTATCCCGCAAACGCCATTCATCATCGATAACGAGAACGCTCGCCCGCATCCTTTATCGTGCTGACATATGGTCGACGACGCCGGAAAGCACGCTGACGCCAAATACGCATATAGCAGGACATGGCGGGGAGACGAGACAGGCGGGATCGTCAGTCGCCCTTGGCCGGCGGCGTCGTCTCTCCCGCGCTGTGCGGCACCGCGACCGAGGTGGCGGCCGCCGGTGTCGACTCCGCGCTCCGCCGGGGGCGGCGTGCCCTGCTCCAGCGGCGCATCATCGGCTCCTCGACGCAGCTGTGCAGCAGCCAGGCGGCCAGGAGGTTGAGGGCGGTCAGCCCGATGATCACCAAGATCGCCTCGCCGGTGGGGAACAGCGTGTCGGCGAACAGGTGGCGTACGTAGAACAACGTCACGCCTTGGCAGAGGTAGAACGCGTAGGACACCTCGCCGAGCCAGACCATCACGCGCCCGCCGAACGGGGTGCGCCGGCCGCGGGCGTCGGCGTCGGCGACGCTGGCGATCAACACGCCGATCGGCGCAATGGTCGAGACGATCAAGCCGTAGTTGACCGGCATGTACAGGGCGGCGGTGTAACCGGCCAGCAGCAGGACACCGGCGGGAACGATGCCGATGCGCGGCCACTTGCCCGCCAGTACGAGTCGCGCGAGCAGTACGCCGAGGACGAACTCGAACATGTGGTTGGGCGGGAAGAAGTAGCCGAACCAGAACTGCAGGTCGGGCATCGGGTTGATCGGGGCCTGGGCCCCCGCCGGGATCACGAACTGGGCGACCAACTGCACCGCGACCGTGCCGGCGACCATCGCCGCCGCCCAGATCCACAGGCGTCGCACCGGGATCCGCCGCAGCGGCCCGATCAGGAACGGGAAGGACAGGTAGAACAACATCTCGCTGGACAGCGACCAACTGGGCGGGTTGACGCTGAAGATGACGCTCGGCTGGGGGAAGAAGCTGTGGATCAGCAGCAGGTTCGCCAACCAGTCCCCCGGCCCGCCGGCCGCCCGCGCGAACAGCAGCAGGGCCACGGCCCAGATGACCACGTGGTTCGGGTAGATCTTGACCACGCGCCGGCGCAGCCAGGCCCGCGCCGACTCCCCCGGCCGGCTCGACCAGGTGAGCACGAAGCCGCTGAGCACGAAGAAGAAGGACACCCCCAGGGGACCCGCGTGACCGAGCACGAACGCGTAGTCGGCCGCGACGTCCTTGTCGGCGAACGGGGTCACCCCGCCCTGCGATGGAATCGGCGATACGGGCAGGCCGGTGTGGAACAGAAAGACCGACAGGGCGGCCAGGAAGCGCAGTCCGGTCAGGCTGGGTAACCTGCTCCCGCCGTCAGGCACCGTGGCGGTAGACAACATCTCAAGACCCTTCTACTGGTTGCAGGCGCAGGGGTGGCGGCCTGGACATGATGTCGCTCGCCGCCCATCACACGCCGGCTCTTCTTGCGAATTGCCGACGTAATTGATCTCGGAGAAAAACCGTTTATCATGGAATAGTGGGGCAAGGTTGCACCGATTCCGATCGGTACGTCTACTTCTGTCGTGCTGCCCTACCGCGGTGACCTGAACGCCTCGGCAATCCGCCGGGCTCTGGCCACAATTGGCCGAATCGCCGCGGATCATTTTCGGACACTATTTATGAACAGTTTCGTGCAACAGCAGGAGGACTCAAATGTCCTCGTCGCAGATAATCTTCACACTCTGACTTGGTCGCGGGTCCGGAGTTCCCGAGATGGGATACGGTGCGAGTCGCCGAATCTTGACCCATCGCCATTTCTGAGGACTGGAGAGACGGTCTATGCGGGATGAACCGACGGAGGTCCGCGGTCCGCTCGCCGCCGCCGCCGGCGCGCCGAGCCTGCCCCCGTCGTCGATCGGGCCACTTTCGAGGCCGAGGTCGACGCGCTGCGGGTCCGGGAGAAGGCGCACCCCCGCGAAGGCGACGCGATCGCCGCGGCCGGCGACGCCTGCCCATGATCGAAGCGAAGGCTGCACGTGGAACAACACCCACATCGCGGAGCGGTCCTACCTGCATTCCCGCGGCGTCGAGATCGCCGACTACAGCTACGCGCTCATGGACCTCACCGTCGACGGACGCCGGGAACCTTGGGAGGACTCTCCGGCCGGCCGCCCTCAACAGTGCTCCTACACGCGGACCGACGCCAGCCCTCCGGATTGGCCGCCAGTGGCGAACTGGCCGGATGGACGCCCCATTCCCCAGTGGCCGCGCCTGGCAGCCGGCCATTCCGACAATCTCGCCCCCCGCCCTTAGTCGGCGATGCGATAATTGGTGTGAGGCCGGCGAGTCAAGGGTAGTTTGGGACTGGGCGCAGGACGCTTATCGAAGCGCCCCTGCCGGCGACAATGAGAGAGCCGCTAGGCACGGGGGCGCACAAACCCAGATGCGGTGTCGGCGACATTCGACGAGCATATGCGCGGCGGTGGTCAACCGTACTCTGCCGAACCGCGGGCCACCCCGCGGTGTTGTCGTCGGAACATTGGAACATATCGGGATATTGACAACAAAGGAGACGGTCTATGCAGGATGAACCGACGGAGGTCCGCGGTCCGCTCGCCGCCGCCACCAGCGCGCCGAGCCTGCCCCCCGTCGTCGATCGGGCCACTTTCGAGGCCGAGGTCGACGCGCTGCGGGTCCGGGAGAAGGCGCACACCCGCGAAGGCGACGCGATCGCGGCGGCCCGGCGACGCCTGCCCATGATCGAAGTGGACGCGAACATCGAGGTGATCGGGCCGGACGGGCCCGTCACGCTGCTCGACGCGTTCGAGGGGCGCCGCCAACTGGTCGTCTACTACTTCATGTGGCACCCCGGCCGGCCCGCGGCCGAGCAATGCGAAGGTTGCACGTTCTACACCGGCCAGGTCCGCGAGCTGTCCTACCTGCATTCCCGCGACATCACCTTCGCGGTCTTCTGCCAGGGGCCCTACGACGAGAGCGTCCGCTACCGCGACTTCATGGGCTGGGACATGCCGTGGTATTCCGCCCAAGACTCCGCCGCCGCCCTGCTGCCCCCGCCCAAACGCCGCGGCATGATGCACATCGTGTGCTACCTGCGCGACGGCGACCGTGTCTTCGAAACCTACTGGACCACCATGCGCGGCGTGGAGGCGATGGACTACAGCTACGCGCTCATGGACCTCACCGTCTACGGACGCCAGGAGGCGTTCGAGGACTCGCCCCCCGGCTGGCCGCAGCACTGGCGAGTCGACAGCAACAACTCGCGGACAAACGGACGTCCCACCTCGCATTGGCCGCGCCTGGCCGCCGGCCACTCCGACGACCTCACCGCCCGTCCCTGACAGCGAGAAGCACCGGGGCGGGGGCCGCCCCGGTGCTCGTCACCTGTGCTCGCGTGTCAGGCCAGTTTCTGCAGTCCCGCACCCGTCAGCACGTAGGCGGGCGCGACGGTCGCGGCGTCCGCGCTCACCAGCTCGACCATGGCCGTGCCGGCGATCTCGGGGGTGACCAGCGGGCCGGCCTGCTCGAGGAACCTGTCCAGGGGCTGGCCTGAGTGAGCCGCGTACGCGCGGACGGCGGGGCGGCCGACGCCCGTCTCCGGCGCGAACCTCGGCAGCACCGCGGTGAAGGTGATATCAAGACCGGCGCGCTTCGCCTCGCCCTGGGCGTAAGCGGTGATGAACCGCTGGGTGGCCTTGGCGCCGGCGTACCCGCCGCTGAGCGGCGACCCGCCCAGCGCGGCGCCACTGCTGAACACGACCACCCTGCTGCCCGGCCGCAGCGGCTTGAGCAGTGCCTCGCGCAACCAGTGGAAAGCGATCCGTACGTCGGTCTCCCAGTTGACCGAGAACGTCTCCCACGTCTGCTCCTGCAGCGGGCGCATGTGCGGGACCGCTCCGGCCACCAAGATGACGGTCTGCGGCTCGTACTGGTCGATCAGGCCGGCCGCCACGGTGGCCGCGCCGGCATCGGCGACCTCCGACTTGATGGAGCCGGCGCCGGCGGCCGACTCGGCGAACGGCGCCGCGGTGCGGGAGACGGCGACCACCGGGGCGCCGGCCTTGGCGAAGGCGGTCGCGATCCCGCGGCCCAGGCCGCGGGACGCGCCGACGACGATCGTGGTCTTGCCGGACAGGTCGCTCATGATGTCCTCCGGGTCATGGTTATTCCTTGCGCCAAGGATAATTTCGCGGTCGGCGGTCTATTTCCGATGCCGTGCCATTTCCGGTCATCGCGAACCCCCGCCACCGGCAATCCCACCGCTTTCCGCGTACATTTCACCGACCCGCGGACACCGCATTAGCGCTCGGGGCCTCGAATATTCCGATATATCGGCCGGGGAGCGCGGCGAATTCCGTCCGCGATTGCACGCCGTCAACACAAACGTTCGCCTGGCCGAGCGTACTCACGGCGCCGCGCGACCCCTAGCATGACGCAAGTATCACACTTGCCCTTGCATCATGCAAGGGCAAGTTTTGGCCTAGCGAACCGGCAGGCCCGTTATCGTACGGCCGATGACGAGGCGCTGGATCTCCGAGGTGCCTTCGAAGATGGTGAAGATCTTGCTGTCGCGGTGCATGCGTTCGACCGGAAACTCGCGGGTGTAGCCGTTGCCGCCGAGGATCTGGATCGCCTCCTCGGTGACCCGGACGGCGGTCTCACTGGCATACAGCTTGGCCATCGAGCCCTCGGCGTTGTCGAAGTCCTTGCCCTGCCTCGCCATCCAGGCGGCCCGCCAGACGAGCAACCGGGCGGCGTCGATTTGGGTCTTCATGTCGGCGAGCTTGAACGCGATGGCCTGGAAGTCGCCGATCTTCTTGCCGAACTGCTCTCGCTCGCGGGCGTAGCCGAGCGCGTAGTCGTAGGCGGCCCTGGCCACCCCCAGCGCCATCGCGCCCACCGTGGGCCGGGTGGTCTCGAACGTCTTCAGCGCGGCCTGACCGCCGCCCCGCTTGCCCGCCCGCACCCGCGCGATCCGTTCGTCGAACTTCTCCTTGCCGCCGACGAGCAGCCGGCCGGGGATCCGCACGTCCTCCAGGATGACCTCGGCGGTGTGCGAGGCCCGGATGCCGTGCTTTTTGAACTTCTGCCCCTGCGACAGCCCCGGCGTGTGCTGCGGCACGATGAAGCTGGCCTGGCCCCGCGCGCCGAGCTCGGGGTAGACCGAGGCGACGACCACGTGCACGTCGGCGATGCCGCCGTTGGTGGCCCACGTCTTGGTGCCGTTCAGCACCCACTCGTCCTTCGCCTCGTCGTAGCCGGCCCGGGTGCGGATCGAGCCCACGTCGCTGCCCGCGTCGGGCTCGGACGCGCAGAACGCGCCGAGGTGGACGTCATCGGCGGTGCCGAACATCTGCGGCACCCACTCGGCGACCTGCTCGGGCAGCCCGGTCGCGGCGACGGAGGCGGCGGCCAGCCCGGTGCCGACGATCGACAGCGCGATGCCGGCGTCGCCCCAGAACAGTTCCTCGAAGGCGACCGGGATGCCCAGGCCGGTGGACTCCAGCCACTGTTCGGCGAAGAAGTCCAGCGAGTACAACCCGATCTTGGCGGCCTCCTGGATGATCGGCCAGGGGGTCTCCTCGCGCTCGTCCCACTCCTCGGCGGCGGGACGTATGACGTCGCGGGCGAACTCGTGCACCCAGTCCCGCACCTGGCGCAGGTCGTCGCTCAACTCCAGCGAGAAGCCCGTCGCCTCGTCACCCATCGCACGGTCCTTCCTCGTCGCGAACACCCGCTCCTGGTGTTACCAACGGTAGCAGCTCAGTCATTACCGTACAGTAACCTCTCCGGCGGCGGGGCGGGCGGGGTCACCCGGCGGCGTGGCGGTCGAGGAAAGCGTAGACGTCGGCCTCGTCGACGCCGGGGAAGGCACCCGGCGGGAGCACGGCGAGCACGTGGGAATGGGCGCGGGCCGACGGCCAGGCGTGACCCTCCCAGCGCGCGGCCAGTTCGGCCGGCGGGCGCTGGCAGCACTCGCCGTCGGGGCACTTCGACGTTCGCCGCGTCGTCGTCTCGCGGCCGCGGAACCATCGGGAGTGCTCGAACGGGACGCCGAGCGTGATGGCGAAGTCCCGTTCGTGGCTGGGGTCGATGTGGGACAGGCACCAGTACGTGCCGGTCGGCGTGTCGGTGTACTGGTAGTAGACGGAGTAGCGGTCGGCGGCGGAGAAGACGTGGCGGCCGCCCCACTGCCGGCACATCCGCTGGCCCTCGATCGCGCCGTACTCGTCCGCGGGAAAGACCAGGCCGTCGTTGGCGTACGCCTTGTAGATCGTGCCGCTCTCGTCGTTCTTGGCGAAGTGCACCGGCAGGTCGAGGTGGTGCGTGGCGAGGTTGGTGAACCGGTGCGCCGCCATCTCGTAGGAGACGGAGAACACATCGGCGAGGTCCTCCACCGACAGTTCCCGGTTCTCCTTCGCCTCCCGCAGGTACGGCACCACGGTCTGCTCGGGGATGAGCATGGCGGCCGCGAAGTAGTTCGCCTCCACCCGCTGGCGCAGGAAGTCGGCGAAGTCGCGGGGCACGCCGTGCTCGAGTGCGAAATGGCCGAGCGTCTGCAGCACGATCGTGCGCGGGGTGTGCATGCCGAGCTGCTCGCGTTCGAGGTAGATGCGGTGGTTGCGCTGGTCGGTGATGGAGCGGACGGAACGCGGCAGGTCCTGGACGTACTTGAGCGTGAAGCCGAAATGCGAGACCAGCGAGGTCAGGTTGCCCTGCGACAGCGCCCCGCCGCGATAGCCGATCGCGCCCAGCGTCTTGGCGGCCACCTGCTCGATCTCGCCGAAGTAGTTGCCGCGCGCGTGCATCTTGGCGCGCAGCTCGGCGTTGGCCAGGCGCGCCTCCTCCGGGCTGGCGGTGGGCTTCGTCCGGCTCTTGCGCAGCTCCTGATACAGCGCGAGCAGGTGCTCGAGCACGTCGTTGGGCACCCTGGTGCCGACCTTCAGATGCGGCAGGCCGAGCGAGGCGTAGAGCGGATCGCGCTGTGCCTCCTCCACCGCGATCTCCAGCTGGGCGCGGCGACTCGGCGGCTGCTTGCGCAACAGCTCCTCGACCGGCACGTCGAGCGCCGCGGCAAGGGCCTGCAGGAGGGAGAGCTTGGGCTCGCGCCGCCCGTTCTCCAGCAGCGACAGCTGGGACGGTGCTCGGCCGACACGTTCGCCCAGATCAGAGAGGGTCAGCTTGCGCAGACGCCGCAAATGGCGCAGCCGCTGCCCGAACATCACGAGGTCTAGACCACTCGTCAAGTTGACCGCTTCTTCTCCCCGCAAGCTCGTCATAGCTTCACCATAACGAAAAAACTGCAATTCTTCATGTTACCGCCGAGTTGGTTAGAGGTTCCCGAGCGGTAACACTCAAGGACATCAGGCCCAGGGGACGACAAAGAAGGGCAATTGATATGACTACTCGTCGCCTCAAGGGCGCGGCGCAGGAGCTGCGGCGCCAGTGGGAGACCGATCCGCGGTGGGCGGGGATCGAGCGGACGTATTCGGCCGAGGACGTCATCAAGCTGCGTGGATCCGTGCAGGAAGAGCACACGCTCGCCAAGCGCGGCGCCGAGCGGCTGTGGCGCCTGCTGCACCAGGAGGACTACGTCAACGCGCTCGGCGCGCTGACCGGCAACCAGGCCGTGCAGCAGGTGAAGGCGGGCCTCAAGGCCATCTATCTGTCCGGATGGCAGGTCGCCGGCGACGCCAACCTGGCCGGCCAGACCTACCCGGACCAAAGCCTCTACCCGGCCAACTCGGTTCCGGCCGTGGTCCGGCGGATCAACAACGCCCTGCTGCGCGCCGACCAGATCGCCTGGTCGGAGACGCTCAACGGCACCACGACGGCCGACTCCGAGATCGAGTGGCTGGCGCCCATCGTGGCCGACGCGGAAGCCGGCTTCGGCGGCGTGCTCAACGCGTTCGAACTGATGAAGGGCATGATCGCCGCCGGCGCCGCCGGGGTCCACTGGGAGGACCAGCTGGCCTCGGAGAAGAAGTGCGGCCATCTCGGCGGGAAGGTGCTCATCCCGACCGGGCAGCACATCAAGACGCTCTCGGCCGCCCGCCTCGCCGCCGACGTCTCCGGCGTCCCCAGCCTGGTCATCGCGCGGACAGACGCCCATGCCGCGACCCTCCTGACCAGCGACGTGGACGAGCGCGACCGGCCGTTCGTCACCGGCGAGCGCACCGCGGAGGGCTTCTACCGGGTGCGCAACGGGCTCGAGGCCTGCGTCGCGCGCGGGCTGGCCTACGCGCCGTACTCCGAGCTGCTGTGGATGGAGACCTCCACGCCCGACCTCGAGGTCGCCCGCGAGTTCGCCGAGGCCATCAAGGCGGAGTACCCCGACCAGATGCTGGCCTACAACTGCTCGCCGTCGTTCAACTGGAGGAAGCACCTGGACGACGCGACCATCGCGAAGTTCCAGCGCGAGCTCGGCCACATGGGCTACAAGTTCCAGTTCATCACGCTGGCCGGCTTCCACGCGCTGAACTACTCGATGTTCGACCTGGCGCAGGGGTACGCCGAGGACGGCATGACCTCCTACGTCGGCCTGCAGGAGCGCGAGTTCGCCGCCGAGGCGCGCGGCTACACGGCGACCAAGCACCAGCGTGAGGTCGGCACCGGTTACTTCGACCTGGTCAGCACGGCTATCGCGCCGGACTCCTCGACCGTGGCGCTCAAGGGCTCGACGGAGGAGGAGCAGTTCTCCAAGGCTCACTGAGAAAAGGTCTGATCCAGGTTCCGCAGAGGCCCCCCGGCGGCGCGCACCCGCCGGGGGGCCTCTTCCTGCCACCGCTCACCTATCTATCGGCCGCGAGGACATCACGCTGTAGGCTGACGGACGCCACATGACCAGGAATCGACTTCAATAGGCCATCTTCGTCCCAACTTCACCGACTTATCCCGTTATCTCACCCAATTTGTTCCGGCTTGTTCAATTCGTCCCGAGTTTGGCCTGATCTGTCCCTTGCCTGACCCCCTCTCCCGCCGACGACCTGGCGGGGGCCGGCATCTGCTGCTCGATCACTCGAGGGAGAGGATCCAACGATGGCGTTGCGCCACATCCCGCGCATGCTGCCGCTCATCGTGGCCGCCGCCGGTGTCTTGACGCTGGCCCCGGCCGCCGCGGCCGCCGGTTCAGGAGTCCGCTTCACGCCGGGTGCGCCCGGCGTCGGCGACTCATATTTCCCGCTGGAAGGCAACGGCGGCTACGACGTCCGGCACTACGGCATCGACTTCTCCTACGACCCGGCGACCAAACGACTCGTCGGCAAGGCCACCATCACCGCCCGCGCCACCCAGAACCTGTCGCGCTTCGACCTCGACCTCCAGCAGCTCGACGTCACCGCCGTCACGGTCGACGGCAAACGCGCGCGGTTCGGCCGCGAGGGTCAGGAACTGACCATCACGCCGCGCCACGGGCTGCGCGATCACCGGACGTTCGTCACGACGGTCAGCTACAGCGGCGTGCCGGAGACCATCATCGGCTCGCCGATCGTGTTCGGCTCGCCGTACGGGTTCGTGCACACCGACGACGGCGCGTTCATGGGCGCCGAGCCGAACGGTTCGTCGACCTGGTTCCCGAGCAACGACCACCCCGGCGACAAGGCCGCCTACACCTTCCGGGTGACCGTGCCCGCGGGCCTTTCCGTCATGTCCAACGGCAGGCTGGTCGCCCAGACGACCCGCGCCGGCAAGTCCACGTTCGTCTGGGACGAGAAGTTCCCGATGGCGACCTACCTCGCGACCGCCGACATCGGGCGGTGGACGCTGAAGACGGGTATGACGCCCGGCGGCGTCCCGATGACCGTCGGCGTCGACCCCAAGCTCAACGGCCGCGACCCCAACCACCCCGATCCGGTCGCCTTCTTCTGGGACACCACGGCCGAGGCGACGGACCTGTGGTCCCGGCTGTTCGGGAAGTACCCCTTCGACTCCACCGGCGCGATCGCCGACCTGGCCACCTTCGAGGGGCAGACGATCGGGTTCTCCCTGGAGACCCAGACCCGGCCGCTGTACTCCGACGTGCGCAACACCACGACGATCGCGCACGAGCTGGCGCACCAGTGGTTCGGCGACGCGGTGACGCCGCGCTGGTGGAAGGACATCTGGCTCAACGAGAGCTTCGCCACCTGGTCGCACCTGTACTGGAACGAGCTGCACGGCGGCACGACCGTCCACCAGTCGTCGCTGAACCTCTACAACAGCCACCCGGCGGAAGACCCATGGTGGGACATCGTCATCGCCGACCCGCAGCGCGACACCATGTTCAACAACCGCGAGTACAACGGCGGCGCCATGGTGCTGCAGTGGCTGCGCGAAAAGATCGGCGACGACAAGTTCTTCCAGCTGCTGCGCACGTGGTACGCACAGCACAAGTACGGCAACGCCACCACCGAGCAGTTCACGGCGCTGGCCCAGCAGATCGCCGGCCAGGATCTCAGCCGGTTCTTCCAGACCTGGCTGCACTCCCCCGGCAAGCCGCCGCTGCCCGGCGGCTGACCCTCCGGCCACCGGTGCCCGTCGCCATCAGTGGTCCTGTCGCCGAGCGTTTCCGCGGACCGAATTTCGAACGGCGGACTGCGTCGCATGACACAAACGAGCCGCTCCGCGGGCGGCACGCTGCCTTAGGTGAAATTCACCGCCCCCCGGGCGCTTCGCGCCCGGGGGGCGGTTGTCGCGCGCGCCCACGCGTCGGCCATCGCGAGTGCACAGGGCCAGGAGGTGAGCCCGTACGGTGACCTATCCGTGGGTCGCGTGGTACGCCATGCGCCGGTACGCCACCTACCGCCTCGGCGCGCTGTCGGAGGCGGTGACCAACACCGTCTTCGGCTTCCTGCGGGCCTATATCCTCATCGCGCTCTGGCAGGCCCGCCCGGCGCTCGGCGGCTACGACGTGACCGACGCGGTGACCTTCTGCTTCCTCACGCAGGCGCTGATCGGCCCCGTACAGATCTTCGGCGGCATGGAACTGACCGAGCGGATCCGCACCGGCGACGTCGCCATCGACCTGTACCGGCCGGCGGACCTGCAGGGGTGGTGGCTGGCCGACGATCTCGGCCGGGCCGCCTTCGCGCTGGGGTTTCGCGGAGTGCCGCCGCTGGTGACCGGAATCTTGGTCTTTCACCTGGCCGTCCCGAGTCCCGCGAGGTTGGCGCAGTTCGCCGTCGCCGTGCTGCTCGCCCTCCTTGCCGGGTTCGGCGTGCGGTACGTGGCCGCGATGTGCGTGTTCTGGCTGCACGATGATCGAGGCGTGCAGGCGGTGTCGCTGGTGGCCGCGATGTTCTTCTCCGGGTTGCTGCTGCCGCTGGTGGTGTTCCCGGGAGCGCTGGGCGTGGTCGCCAATCTGCTGCCGTGGGCGGCGCTCATCCAGGTGCCCGCCGACGTCTTCCTCGGCAAGGCCGGCTACTTCGGCCTCGACGGCACGGCCGGACTGCTGGCGACCTATGGCTTCCAGGCGTTCTGGGCCATCGTGCTGTTCGCCGCCGGCCGGCTGCTGACGGTCGCCGCCCGCCGCAGGCTGGTGATCCACGGTGGCTAGCGCGCTGCGCGTGTACGGGTTGCTGGCCTGGACCTGGATCCGTGCGGCGGCGCAGTACCCCGTCTCGATGGTGCTGCTGGCGCTCGGCACGGCGGTGGTCACCGGGCTGGACCTTGCCGCCATCGCGCTGATGTTCTCCCGCGTCCCGCGCATCGCCGGCTACAGCGCGCCCGAGGTGATGTTCTTGTACGCCACCAGCGGGCTGTCGTTCGCGCTCGCCGAGATCGTCCTCGGCACCGCGGAGCGCCTGGGCCAGCACGTGCGGCGCGGCACGCTCGACGCCATGCTGGTCCGGCCGGTCAGCCCGCTCATCCAGGTCGCCACCGAGGAGTTCTCACCGCGCCGGATGGGCAAGCTGATCCCCACGGCCACGGTGCTCATCCTCGTGCTCCCCCGCCTGGACGTGACGTGGACGCCGCTGCGGGTGCTGCTCGTGCCGATGATGATCATTTCGGGGTTCGTCATGTTCGCGGCGCTGTGGGTGCTGACGGCCGCGGTGCAGTTCGTGCTCATCGACGGGCATCAGGCGACGAAGGCGGTCACCTATGGCGGCGGCTTCCTCACCCAGTACCCGCTGGGCATCTTCGGCCGCGACTTCGTGCGGGGCCTGACGTTCGTGATCCCGCTCGCTTTCGTCAACTGGGAGCCGTCGCTGTACGTGTTCGGCCGCGCCGATCCGCTCGGCCTGCCGACGCCGGTCCGCTTCGCCTCACCCCTCGTCGCCGCGGCACTGTGCGGGGTCGCCGCGTTGGCCTGGCGCGCGGGCCTGCGACATTACCGATCCACCGGGAGCTAGGCCTTGATCGAGCTCGACAACGTCACCAAGTCCTTCGTGGTACGCCGGCGGGCCGGCCGGCTGCGGCGCACCCGTACGGTGGTGCTGGCGTGCGAGGGGATCTCGTTCACCGTGGGCGCCGGTGAGTTCGTCGGCTATCTGGGCCCGAACGGCGCGGGCAAGTCGACGACGATCAAGATGCTCACCGGCATCCTCACCCCGTCGTCCGGTTCCGTCCGGGTCGCCGGCCTCGACCCTTCTCGGCAGCGGACCACGCTGGCCCGGCGGATCGGCGTGGTCTTCGGCCAGCGCACCACCTTGTGGTGGGACCTTCCGCTGCGCGACAGCCTCGCGCTGGTGCGCCACCTGTATCGGATCGACGCGCACGATCATCGCCGGCGGCTCGCCGCGCTCATCGACCTGCTCGATCTCGGGCCGTTCCTCGACACTCCCGTGCGCCAGCTCAGCCTCGGCCAGCGCATGCGCGGCGATCTGACGGCGGCCCTGCTGCACGACCCGGAACTGCTCGTCCTCGACGAACCGACCATCGGCCTCGACGTGGTGACCAAGGCGACCGTCCGCGGCTTCCTCGCCGAGCTCAACGCCGAGCGCGGCACGACGGTCCTGCTGACGACGCACGATCTCGGGGACATCGAGCGGCTGTGCCGGCGCGTGATGATCATCGATCACGGCCGGCTCGCGTACGACGGCGGCCTCGACCGGCTGCGCGCCATGGCCGACGCGGAGCGGATGCTCGTCGTCGACCTGGAGCGCCCCGGCCCGCCGGTCGAGGTACCGGGAGTCAGGTTCGTCCGGGCCGACGGCCCGCGCCAGTGGCTGGCGATCGGCTCCGGCGTGAACGC
Organism: Streptosporangiaceae bacterium; assembly: GCA_035765195.1. Classification (GTDB taxonomy): domain Bacteria; phylum Actinomycetota; class Actinomycetes; order Streptosporangiales; family Streptosporangiaceae; genus CALAED01. The sequence goes on along the minus strand of DASTYC010000040.1, from coordinate 9,466 downwards.
GGCGACCGTGGTGGCCGACGTGGCCGCCCGCTATGAGGTCGCCGACATCTCGTTGCGCGAACCCGACATCGAGGACGTCGTGGCCCGTCTCTACCGGAGCGGCCTCCCCGCCCCCGCGCCGTCGGCCGACGGCCGGGTCGGCAGTACCGGCTGGTAGCCGGCTGGTAGCCGCCCGGCGGCCGGCAACTAGTAGTACGACTCCTCCACGGGTTCGCCGACGCGGGCGGTCCCGCCCCAGCGCCATCCGGTCCAGGCCGGCGTGAGCAGCGCGAAGCCGGCCAGGGCGAAGACGCCGGTGCCCAGCATCGTGCGCAGCCCCTCGTCGAGGTCGCCGGCCGGGGGGACCTTGCCCGGCAGGTCCAGCGCCGTCCGCGTGGCCAGCAGAAACCAGACGCTCCACCCGATGAACGCCAGCGCGGGGACCAACGAGACCATGGGCGACGCCCACCTGGCCACGATGACGACCCCGGTGACGAGACCGGCCGCGGCCATGAGCGCGAACGCGCCGTACAACCGCTTCGTGTCGGTGATCGTGTCGGCCAGCGGATCGACCGCGCTCTCCGAACGCGCCGCGCCCCACCCCACCGCGTAGGCCATGGCGGGCGTCAGCACGATGCCGAGCAAGAACCCGAGGATGTGCCGTACCATGCCGCACCGTCCATTCAGCGGGGAAGTCCCTACCGATATAACAGGGCCCACGCGCCCTATCCAGCACTTGAGGGTTTTGGCCGGGGCCGGGCGGCGTACTGTCCGCGTTCGCCCGGCCACGTTCGGCGCGGCGGCGGGCCCGGCCCGTGACCTGCTTGGTTCCCTCTCGTACGGTTTTGCTGTGGCTCGTCCGGGCATCGGGATGTAAGGAGCGCCTACGACAGGAGGCCCCAATGTCGACCGCCGTGCTGGTCGTCATCGCCTTCGTGGCCGTCGCCGCCGCCACGGGCATCGGCCTCCTGCTCCGGGGCCGGGCGCGCACCCGGCGGTTGCGCCGCCGGTTCGGTCCCGAATACGACCGCACCGTGGCGCGGCACGACGATCGTCGCGCCGCCGAGCGCGAGCTGCGCGCCCGCGAACGACGCCACGACGAGCTCGACATCCGGCCCCTCGACGCGACGGCGCGCGGCCGGTACCGCGAGCAATGGGTGCACGTCCAAGAGCAGTTCGTCGACTCGCCGGAGGCCGCGCTCGGCCAGGCGGACCGCCTGGTGATCACGGTCATGGGCGACCGCGGCTATCCGACCAAGGGGTTCGACGAGCGGGTGGCGCATCTGTCGGTCGAGCACGGCCGCACCATCGACTACTACCGCCGCGGCCATGAGATCAGCTGCCGCGCCGAACGTCGCCAGGCTTCCACCGAGGACATGCGGCAGGCGATGGTGCACTACCGGGCGCTCCTGGAAGACCTGCTCGCCGTCCCGGCGGCCGAACGCGCCGAGGTCCCGCCGGTGCCGAACAGCAGACCGCCGCTGCGGCGGACCGCGGAGGCCGACGCCGGTCCGACGTCCCGGACCCGAGGAGCTGAATGATCATGCAGGAGTGGTCGCAACCGGGCGCGGGCGGGGCCGAGGACGCCGAGGCCGGGCGCGATCCGGCCGGCACCGTGCCGGATCCGCCGGAGCAGCCGCCCCCGGCGGCGCCCGAGGAGTCGTCGGACTGGGACGAACTCACTCCCGCTGTGCCCGGCCAGGTGACCCCGCCGGCCGATGTGCTCGTCGCCGGCGCTCCGCTCGGCGAACGCGAGGCGCCGCACGGCAAGCCGCACGTGGGCCCGCCCGCGGAGCGGTGGTCGGCGCGGTCGGCGCAGCGGCAGGCGGAGTCGGCCGCAGGACCGGCCGCAGGACCGGCCGCAGGACCGACCGCCGGCTCGCCGGCGGCCGGCGCGCACGGCGGCGAGACGGTGATCTCCCCCGGCACCGCCGACGGTTTCCACGCTCGCTGGCGCGATGTGCAGTTCGGCTTCGTCGACGACCCGCGTGAGGCCGTACGCCAGGCCGACGAGCTCGCCGACGAGGTGCTGAGCCTGTTCACCGAGGCGCTGGACGCCCGCAAGCGGGCGCTCGAGGACCGCTGGCGCGGCGAGCGGGAGCCCGCGCCGGACACCGAGCGGCTCCGGCTGATCGTCCGCGCCTACCGGGAGTTCGTCGACCGGATTCTCGCCACCTGACGCGCGCCCGCGCGCCTGCGACGGCTCCGGCCCGCCCGCACGGACCTCACGCCCCCGGCGGGCGGGCCGGTCGGCTCCGCAGGGACGACGCGGATGGGCGCGAATAGGCGCGGATGGGCGCGGATCGACCGTTCCCGCCGCCTTGACGCTCTTTTACCAGGTCACCCCTAGACGACAGGAGAAGTTGGGGGTTTCCTCGAAGTGTGTCGCGGTTGATCCTGCTTGGTAACGGCACCGCGGACTCTCTCCGGTTCGCGCCCGTGGGCCTGCTGCTGGAGTACGGACACATCCGCGTGGGCATCGACGGTGGTCCCGGCTCCGAGCCTCCTGAGAACATCGACGCCTGGCTGGTCCGCGACGAGCACGGGCCGCTGCGGGCCGAGCTGCTCCGAATCGCCCGCGAGACCGGCATGCCCGAGCCCGCCGTGCTGCCGTACCAGCACGGCCCGCTGAAGATCGAGCCGGTGCCGGTCGCCGATCACGTGTACGGGTACCGGATCGGCGTCGGGCATCACGTCGCCGGCTGGCTGCCCGAGGCCGCGACGCTGCCGGCGTGGGCGGATGGGCTGGATCTGGCGTTCGCCGACGGCTCGCTGGACGACGCGCGCACGCACGAGCTCGCCCATGCGGCGAAGCGGCTGCGCGTCCGGCGTCTCGTCTTCGTCCGCCTCGGCGCGGCGGCGCTGGCCGCCGTCGACGCCGGTGCGGCGCCGCCCTACGGGGAGTGGGGCGATGAGGGCCGCACCTACCGCATGTGATCGTTCCGCGGCGACGCGGACGGGGCGGACGGGGCGTCGCGCAGCAGGCTGCGCAGCGCCCACCACAGGTGCGCGGTGTCCGCGACGGCCATGCCCGGGCGGCCGCTCAGGTGCCGCCCGGTGATCTCACCAAAGCGTCGGACCCGGTACTTCACGGTGTTCGGGTGGACGTGCAACGCGGTCGCGGTGGGCTCGACCCGACCGGAGTTGTCGAGATAGACCAGCGCGGTCTCGGCGAGCAGCAGGTGAAAGGCGTCAGCGGGGTCGAGGCCGTCGAGCAGATCCTCGGCGAGCAGCCTGCCGAGCTCGGGCCGGGACGCGGTGGCCACGCCGAAGGCCAGGTCGGCGAGCCGCCACAGCCCGGACCTGCCCGTCGCGGCGGCCAGGGCCTCCCGGCACAGCTCGTACAGCCCGGGGATGTCCGCGGGCGGCGCCGCGGGCGCGGCGATGACCAGCGGCGCGCCCGGATCGGGGGGCAGCGGCGGCAGCCGCGGCACGAGGGCGGTCAGCCGGCCGTCGACGAGCCCCGACAGCCCCCCGTCGAGCAGGCGCTCAAGCTCGCCGGCCGCCGCGGGGTCGCTGACGTCGCTGACCAGGCAGTGATAGCGCTTCTCCGGGTCGAGCTCGGCGCCCGGCTCGCCGCGCAGGGCCTGCCGCAGCCGCTGCGTGTCGGCGTCGCGGGCGGTGCGGGCCAGCTCTAGCTCCGCGCCGCGGTGCGCGTGCACCATGCGGTGTTCGAGCGCGGTCGCGACGGCGTCGATGCGGGTCACGCCCTCAAGCAGCTCGTCCGCGGGCAGGCCCTGCCGGCGACCCCGCTCGATGATCATACGTACGACGAGGGAACGCCCGGCCTGGAAGCCGTCGAGCAGCGCCGCGACCGGAACGCCCTGCCGGGCCCGGTCGGCGCCGAGTCGTTCGGCCGCGCGCAGATCGAGCTCGTCCACCTCGCCCTTGGTGAGCGCGGCGCGCGCGGCCTCGATCATGGCGTTGACGTGACGCCGGATCTCCTCGATCGGCAACGCGGCCACGTGCGGGGAGCGGGCGCGCGCGGCTCGCGTGGCCGCGTCGACCACCTCGGGGGCTTCGAGCTCGATCAGCTCACCAAAGCGCTCCATCGCGCCTGATTGTCCTTTCGGGCTAACCGCAACGCACAGACTTGGCTCTCGCGAGCCTATGCGAGCCCGGCTCGAATCGGGTTTGGTGTCAAGGGACAACTTGATGAATTCGCGGGAAGGAGCCGTCCGTGTCCCCCGACGAGAGCGCCGACAAGGTCGCCCCCACGCCGGTGCCGAAGGAAGACCTGATCTTCCGGTTGCCGCCGACCTTCGACAACGTGGCCGACGAGCGCCGGCACCGCAAGGAGCAACTGGCCGCGGCGCTGCGCCTGTTCGGCAAGTTCGGCTTCGAGGAGGGCGTGGCCGGGCACATCACCGCCCGCGACCCCGAGCTGACCGACCACTTCTGGGTGAACCCGTTCGGCATGTCGTTCAAGCACATCCGGGTGAGCGACCTCCTGCTGGTCAACCACAACGGCGAATTCGTCGAGGGCCGCCACCCGGTCAACGAGGCGGCGTTCGCGATCCACTCGCAGGTGCACCAGGCGCGGCCCGACGTGGTCAGCGCGGCGCACAGCCATTCGGTGCACGGGCGCGCGATCTCCGCCCTGGGGCAGCTGCTCGAGCCCATCACCCAGGACGTGTGCGCGTTCTACCAGGATCACTCGCTGTTCGACGACTACACCGGCGTCGTCACCGACCTCGAGGAGGGCAAGCGCATCGCGGCCGCGCTCGGCGGCAACAAGGCGGTCATCCTGCGCAACCACGGCCTGCTCACCGTCGGCTCCACCGTCGCCGCGGCCGCCTGGTGGTTCATCACGATGGAGCGCTCCTGCCAGGTCCAGCTGCTCGCCAAGGCGGCCGGCGAGATCGTGCCCATCTCACCGGAGAACGCCGCCCTCACCCACGAGCAGATCGGCGGCGACTTCGCGGGCTGGGTCAACTATCAGCCGTTGTACGACCAGATCGTCCGCGAGCAGCCCGACCTGTTCGACTAGGGATCACAGTGTGTCTCTCCGCCGGCCGGCTCACTGACCGTCGAGAATCGTCCGCAGGGTCCGTACGCTGGCGGCCGGCCCGGCCGCGTTGGCGCACAGACTCTCCATGACCATGGCGTAGCGGTCCACGTCGGTCCGCCTGTCGAGGTAGATGGCGCCCGTGAGCTGCTCGAGATAGATCAGGTCGGGCAGCTCGGGCTCGGTGAAGCGCAGGATGCTGAACGGGCCGGTCACCGCCGCGTAGCCGCCGACCCGCAGCGGCAGCACGTTCAGCGTCACGTTCGGCAGCGCGGTCGCCTCGATGAGGCGACGCAGCTGGGCGCGCATCACCGCGACGCCGCCGGTCTGCCGCAGCAGCGCCATCTCGTCCATCACCGCCCACAGCCGGAGCGGATCGGGCCCGGTGAGCAGCTCCTTGCGGCGCATCCGCAGGCTGACCCGCCGCTCGACCTCCTCTTCCGGCGCGTTCGGGTGCCCGAGGCGGATCGCGGCGCGGGCGTAGGCAGGGGTCTGCAGCAGCTCCGGGACGAACTGGACGGCGTAGGTGCGAATGCGCGAGGCGGCCGCCTCCAGGCCGAGGAAGGTCTCGAACCAGTCGGGCAGGATCGAGTCGAATGTGTGCCACCAGCCCGGGGTGTTGGCCTGGTGCACCAGCGACAGCAGCGCCGCGCGCTCGGCCTGGTCGGTGACGCCGTACAAGGTGAGCAGCTCGGCCACCTCGGCCTCTTTGAACTTGACGCGGCCGCTTTCCATCTGGCTGATCTTGGCCGCGGACACCCGGATCGCCCGGCCGGCGTCCTTGTGGGTGATGCACCTTTCCTCGCGCAGCCGATGGAGCCTGGTGCCGAGCATCTTCTGCACGACCTGCGGCCCGCCGCGCAGGGTCGAGGGGACGGGCTGGTCGGGCAGTTCGCCGCTGCGCGCCGCGACCGCGCCGATCGCCCCCGTGCCGGGCAGGTGGGGGGCGGCCGCGCCGGAGCCGCCGCGCGGCCCTGCGCCGAGCGGAGCGGCCGGCCCGGCAGGGAGGAGCGACGCGGCGATCTCGAAGAGCGGCTGCGTCGGCGCCCACGGGTCGGCGTGCGGGGTCGCCGGATCGTCGTACGGCTCGCCGGCGCCGGGCTCGCCGGTCGTACGGTCGCCGGTTGTGGGGTCGCCGTCCGCGAAACGGTCGTCGCCGGCGCCGGGTTCGCCCGCGCCGGCATGCTCGCGATGGCGGTTGCGGGCCGCCACGAACCTGAACCGCCACTCGGTGAGGCCGCCGAGCCGCGTGCTGTCGACTCCGGTGGCCTCCTCGGCGAAGGCGAGGCAGGCGCCGACGAACGAGGCCACCCATTCCCATTCCGGCCACCGCTTGCGCTTGTGGCTGAGGATCTCGTGCGTGGTGCTGACGGCCAGGACCCGCGACCCGCGACCCGTCCGCGCTCGGGCCTGCTCGGACAGCCTCTGCAGCGTGGCCAGGGAGGGTCCCCCCGCGTCCTCCCGCAGCCGGGCCAGTTGATCGACGAAATCGCGCAAGCCCTGACGATCTTGATCAGGCATGACCCACCACCAGAAGATCGTTTGCAATGAGGGACGGCACAAGGTCAGATAATGGCGGACCAAGCCTGGCACCACGAATCCCTATATCGGGGCAGTTTTCACATCTCGCGTGAATTGGTTTCATCAACGCCATATGAGGTTCATCCGGAATTGGGGGCCTAGGGCAAGTCCGAAAAAGCCCGAAATCGGACAGGGCTACTCCCCGAGCACGTGATGGCCTCGAATGATGTCCGGGTGATCTCGGCGCCACCGTGAAGTTTCGGGTGAGCCCTTCGATAGAAAGGCCTTTGATGCTGACTCCGGCCCCGGCACAGCGGCGCTAGCCGCGAGCGCCGGCATGTCCGTCGACTCGCACTTCGACGACGCGCTGCTCAGGCGCGTGTTGATCTCCACCTGGGTGCTGCACACCGGACGCACCCTGCGACGCGACGTACCGCCGAGCGAGTTGCCCGTCGAAGAGCTCATCGACTTTTGGGCCGACCCGCTGCTCGACGAACCGGCGGCCGACGACCCGCCATAGCCGATCGTCCGGCACGCGCCCCTCGTCGCTTACGTCATCGCCCGGCCGCCGCCGCCCACGTTCCCGGCGGTGCGGGCGCAGGCGGCGGCGCGGTCGAGGAACACCGCGCGCTCCCGCTCGTTCCGGGTCCGGGCCGCGGCGCGTTCGAACTCCCGCCGCGCCTCGTCATGACGGCCGGCCTTGGCCAGCAGGTCGCCGCGGACGGCGGGCAACTGGGGATAGTCCGCCAGCGCCCGCGGCTCGGCGTCGACGAGCGCGTCGATCACCGCCAAACCCGGCACCGGGCCGTCGGCCATCCCGACCGCGACCGCGCGGTTCAGCTCCACCACCGGAGACGGCGATACGTGCGCGAGCACCTGGTACAGCGCCGCGATCCGCCCCCAGTCGGTGGCCTCCGGCGTGTCCGCCCTGGCATGGCAGGCGGCGATCGCGGCCTGCAGGGCGTACGGGCCGAACCGCCCGCCGAGCGCCTCGGCGCGCTCGAGCGCCGCGAGCCCGCGGCGGATGAGGAGCCGGTCCCACAGCCGGCGGTCCTGATCGAGGAGCAGGACCGCCTCCCCGGCGGAGCCGGTCCGGGCGCGCACGCGCGACGCCTGGAGCTCCATCAGCGCGACGAGGCCGTGGACCTCCGGTTCGTCGGGGGCGAGCCCGGCGAGGATGCGTCCGAGCCGCATCGCCTCCTCGCACAGCGTCGGCCGCACCCACTGGTCCCCCGACGTCGCCGCGTACCCCTCGTTGAAGACGAGGTACACGACCTCGAGCACCGACGCGAGCCGCGCCTCGCGGTCCTCGCCGCGCGGCACCTCGAACGCGACGCCGGCCTCGGCGAGCGTCCGCTTCGCGCGCACGATCCGCTGCGCGATGGTCGGCTCGGGGACCAGGTAGGCGCGCGCGATCTCCGCGGTGGTGAGCCCACCCAGCAGCCGCAGCGTGAGCGCGACGCGCGCCTCCCCGGAGAGCACCGGGTGGCAGCAGACGAACATCAGCCGCAGCAGGTCGTCGCCGACGTCGTCGTCGAGCGCCTCGGCGAGCGCCGCCTCCGGGCTCGTCTGCCGCTCCTCCAGCTCGCGCCCCAGCGTCTCGTGCTTGCGGTCGAGGAGCTTCCCGCGGCGCAGGTGGTCGATGGCGCGGTGCTTCGCCGTCGCCATCAGCCACGCGCCGGGATTGTCGGGGACGCCGGCCTCCGGCCACCGCTCGAGGGCGGCGAGGAGCGCGTCCTGGGCGAGGTCCTCGGCGACGCCGACGTCGCCGACGATGCGCCCGAGCCCGGCGATCACCTTCGCCGACTCGATGCGCCAGACCGTCTCGATGGTGCGGTGGATGTCCGTGGCCGTCACGACCACGAAAACAGCCGACCGCCGGGGCGCGATGCAAGGCGCCCGGCGGCCGGCCCGTCATTTCGGCGCGCGGCTCCCGCGCGCGGCTACTTCCGCGCCTCGGTCTGCGCGCGGAGCCGATCCTCCTGCTCGCGCAGCTCCGGCGTCAGGTTCTCGCCGAAGTCGTCGGCCTCGAAGACCGGCCGGATCTCGATCTCGGTGCCGCCGTCGAACGGCGCGCGCTTCAGCCACTCCACCGCCTCGTCCATGTCCTTCACCTGCCAGAGCCAGAAGCCGGCGATCAGCTCCTTGGCCTCGGTGAACGGTCCGTCGATGACGGTGCGCTTCGCGCCGGAGAAGCGCACGCGCTTCCCCTTCGAGCTCGGGTGCAGCCCCTCGCCGGCGAGCATCACGCCGGCCTTCACGAGCTCCTCGTTGTAGTTCCCCATCGCGGTGAGCAGCTCGGTGCTCGGCAGCTCGCCCCGCTCGCTGCTCTCGTCCGCCTTCACGATGACCATGACGCGCATCGTCCGTTCTCCTGTCGAATGGTTCGGGTCGGGAGCCCGGCCGCCCCGCCGGGCGGCTCCTTCGCGGCTCCATCCAGACGTCGAACGAGCCCCCGTGAAATCGACACGCGACGAAAGATTTTCGGAAGTCTTCCCGGGGCATGGAGTTGGGGCCTGGCGCCGGGATCGTCGTCACGCGCCGGGCACTGCCGGCGAGGGGAGGGCGGATCGCACGGATCGCACGGATCGCACTGATGTCGCGGATCGATCCCCGCCGTCGACGGCTCCGTGCCATCGACGGCTCCGTGCCTCTTGCTTCGGTGGTTCTCGCGGAGCGCGCGGAGGGCGCGGGGAGCTGCGCTGCGCCAGATGCCCCCTCCGCGTCCTCCGCGCGCTCCGCGAGAGACCGCACGGCAATAGTGCTGGAGCACTGGCGCCGCACGCATCACGCGAAGGCGCGGAGAGCGTCGAGGCCGGGCGCTCACCCCGCCCGCTTGCTGTACTGCCGCACCGCCAGCGTCAGCACCACCGCCCCGAACGCCGCCAGGATCGCGAGCTGCCGGGCGACGACGGCGAGCGTCGCGCCCTTCAGCAGCACCGCGCGCATCAGCTCGAT
>DASTYC010000039.1:0-20964 GCA_035765195.1 Streptosporangiaceae bacterium | reverse complement strand
ACGACCTGTCCGAGCGTGAGCTGGTCTTGCTGCGGCCGGCCCGCAAGGGCGAGAGTGAACGGGCCGGCGCGCAGCTGTTCAAGCCGTTGCGGCAGGTCATCGAATCGATCAACCAGACCTTCAAAAGCCAGCTTGATCCGGAACGACACGGCGGACGCACCACCGCGGGCGTGATGGTGCGGGTGTTGACACGGGTACTGGCGCTCACCGCCGTGATCTGGCACAACGACCAGGCCGGCCAGCAGGTCAAGCGATCCCTGACCGCCTACGATCACTAGCCACCACACCCTGGAATCAACCATCTAGGCAAGCGGCTCCGTGGCGTCCCGGCCACGGAGAATCCGCAAAACCCGTTGGCGGACCACAGCGATCACTGCTAGCTTTCCAGCGGCCGTGCCAGTGAACGAGGAGGTGGTACCCGTGAACGCAGTATCGACGTGGGTGCTCCCCTCCGGGGTCACGGTCGGGCGATAGGTCGTCCGGGAGCGCCGTTCAAGAGCGCTCCCGAAAGGCACGACAATGCGATTCACTTCTGAACAGCGCCTCGACGGCGTCCTCGAACGCGAATTCACCCTTGGCGAGATCCCCGGAATCCTGTGGACGCCCGGATCCGCGTGCGCGCCGGCGCCGCTGATCCTGATCGGCCACCCCGGCGGATTGCACAAGATGCGCCCCCGGCTGGTGGCCCGGGCCCGGCACTCGGCGGAGTACGGTTTCGCCGCCGCCACTATCGAGCTCCCCGGGGGCGGTGACCGGCCCCGTTCCGCCGCCGCCGAGCAGGCCCGCGCCGACCTGCGCCGCGCGCTGGAGGCCGGCGAGCCGGTCGGCGAGGACATCGTGGACCGGCTCGTCCTCCCGCTGGTCGAAAAGGCGGTGCCGGAATGGCAGGCCGCCCTGGACGCCCTCCTCTCGCTGCCCGAGATCGGCGGCCCGGTCGGGTACTCGGGGGGAGTGATCGCCATCGGGATCCGGCTGGCGGTGGTCGAGCCGCGCATATCGGCCGCCGTATTGTTCGCCGGGAGTTTCGTGCCCCGCGTCCTGTTCGAGGAGGCTCGGCAGGTCACCATTCCGCTGCACGTCCTGCTGCAATGGGACGACGAAGGGAACGACCGGCAGTCGGCCCTGGACCTGTTCGACGCCTTCGGCTCCAAGGAGAAGACGCTGCACGCCAATATGGGCGGGCACACCGGCGTCCCGCAGTCCGAAGGAGACGCCGCGGCCCTGTTCTTCACCCGGCATCTGAGCTAGCCGCCGGCCAATCCGCCGTCTCGATCGAGTCGTGGAAGGTGTCGAGAGCTGTCGGAGTCGCCTTTGGTGAGCCCCGGGGCATGGACGGCTCAGGCATGCAGGGTGGGCCGGTAGATGAGCTCTTGGATGTGGCCGTCGAGCGTCCGGTGCTCGAGCAACTCGAGGTCGAAGTCGGCCGCGCCCTGGAAGATCGGGTCCAGCCCGCTCTTGCCGGTGATCACCGGAAAGAGCGTCACCTGGACGCGGTCGACCAGACCGGCGGCCATCAGCGCCCGGTTCATCGACAGGCTGCCGTGCGAACGCAACGGCACCTCGGACTCCGCCTTGAGCCGGGCGACGACGTCGACGGCGTCGCCGCTCACGACGGTCCCGTCGGGCCAGTCGAGAGGTCCTTCGAGCGTGGTCGACACCACCGTGGCGGGCAGGTTCCTCATCCGGGTGACCCACGGGTCACGCACCTCGGACTCCTCGGTGCTGGAGGCCAGCATCTGCGCGAACGCCCGATAGGTGTTGGCCCCGAAGACCATCCGCTGCTCCTCGCTGTACAGGGCGAGGCGGTGGTCGAGAAGCTCGGGGCCTTGCTTGCCCCAGTACCCGGTCCAGTCGCCGCCGGCGGCGCCGAAGCCGTCGAGGCTGCAGAAAACGTCGAAGGTGTAGGTGGCGGCCATGATGCCCTCCTCGAGCGCGGTTGATCGCGTGTCGGAGATACAGACCGGCGGCGACGGCGAAACTCATCGCCCTGGGGCCGAACGATCACCCGGGTGCGTGAGATCCGCCAACGGCCGCCCGGCGCGGAGTGCTCGCGCTATCGGTGCGCGCCGGCGGGAACGAGGGCCTTGAGCTGGTCTCGGGCGTCGCGGATCTCCGGCACGGCCGCCCAGCGGGCCGACTCGGCCAGCACATCGCGCAGATAACCGTCGAGCCGCCCGGAGTCGACCGGCGAAGCGACGTGGGCGAGGGTCAGCATGCGATCGGCCGCGAGCGAGGGCTGCGACATCCGCAATGCGGCGATCACCTGCTGTGCCAGGAACTCGCTTTGAATGTTGGGCCACGCGCCGCCCAGGAGGGCGACCGATTCGGCAAGCGTGCCATGTGCTTCGGGATGGGCGCCCACGCCGTTGAGCGCTGTGCCGATGCTGCCCATCATGTCGGCGACGTCGAATTCGGATTGACCCGAAAAGCCTCGATCCGCCAGTGGCGCCTGGACACTTTCGAGCTCATCGCGCGACGCGTGCCGCTGCCCGCCGACCAGCGCGAGCGCCCGGGCCTTGCGCACCCGCATCCACGCGTGCTGGGCCTCGGGGACGTCGCGAAGCCGCACGCCGTCCCTGGCGTACATGAGGGCCCGATCGGGGGCGCCCCGTTCGACGTTGAGCGTCGTCAGGGCGCTGTAGGCACACGACTGCGCATACGGGCTCTTGCTGAGCCTGGCCAGCTCCAGAGCGAGCCTGCCGACGTTTTCTCCCGCGTCGAAGCGGCGTGCGTCGTTCAATGTCCAGACGCCCTCGACGGCGAGCTGTGACGCGGCCTCTTGAAGGCGGCGGTCGCGGCCCGTCACCACCTGCTCGATTCGCCGAATGTGCCGCATCGCGGTGGCGGTGGTCGCCCTGCCTCCGTGCTCGTCGCGCGCACGGGCGACCCGCCGCGCCAGATCCAGCACATTCGCGGGATCTTCGTACGGCCCGGCGGTGGGGGACGGAACGAACATTACGGACGCCGCCGCGGCCACGAATTCTCGACGCTTCACCGGGTCCGACTTCTCCCTTTTGGGTCTTAAGACGACTTCCCAGCCTACTCGCGCCAGGACATTGATCACTTTTGCGAAGTCGAGACCGCGCTTTCCATTGATCGTCTCTGTCCTTTCGGAGGAAGGTCGCGGCCTGCACATCGTCGATGCCTTGTGCGAGGCATGGGACTGCGTCACATCGGGCCACGGCAAGGCGATTATCGCCACGCTGCGTCGATAGAAAGGAGTAAGGGAATCGTGATTCACGGGATCAGCTGGGTGTGAGGCCCCGTGGCCGCCGCCGTTATGAGAAAACCCGACGAAAGCGAGGAGACGCGATGACGATTCGATCCGGCGAACGCGGCGACGGCGAACGGCTGCGCGCCACCGCCGAGCAATTGCAGATGATGACCGACCTCATCCAGAGATATCCGGCCGAGGCCCAGCTCATCATGACCGCGCTTGAAGACGGCCTGACGCTCGGCCCCCTTCGGGTAATGGAACCGGACGGCCTTCCCGGTTGACGCCCCCACGCGCTCTGAGCGGCCGACGACCTTCGCGGCCCCCGGCAACCGCCGATCTTGATGTGAGCGTTCTATCGCGCGCCCGCGATGCAACGCTCACATCAAGATCGGCGAGGTGGGGGGGTGTCGTGTGGACGGGCGGCGTCGGCGAAGACGTCGTCGGCCCTGGCGGCCCAGGTCCGGGCCGGCGAGGTGGTGTCCTCCCACCCCTCGATCTCCTTCAGCGCCCAGTCGGCCCAGGCGGCCATCTGGTCGAAGTAGGCGGTCATGAACGGCATGCCGAGGGCGTTGACGTGGGCGCGGTGGGGGTATTCGCCGCCGGTGGCGAGGATGCCGGCGGCCATGTCGGCGAAGTGGGCGCGGCGTGCGGCCGCCTGGGCCGCGATGGCCTGGAGGGACCGGCGGAGCTGGTCGATGCCGCCCTGGTCGGCGAACAGCACCCGGAGCATGCCCTCGAACTCGAGGGCGGGCGGTGCCGGTTCGGTGCCGAGCCAGCGGGTGAGCGCTTCTCGCCCGGCGGGGGTGATGGAGTAGGTGGTGCGCCGGCGTCGCCCGACCATGTCCCTGACCGACCGGGCGTACCCGGCCGCCACCAGGCGCTTGGGCTCGTCGTACAGCTTGCGCTCGGCCCTGGGCCAGATATAGCCGACGGTGCGCCGCATCTGCTTGGCCAGCTCGTAGGTGGTGTGGTCGCGCAGCGCCAGCAGCCCGAGGATCGCGTACGAGGTCGTCGTCAGTTCGGTCACGCGGCATTTCCCTTTGACATAGTGCCCTAGGCAGTATCAGATAAAAGTGCTGATACTGCAGAGGGCAGTATACGAGGGAGAGGGGGTTCGCGACCGTGACCGACCACGTCACCGCCCGCGCGGGCGAGACGATCTGGATGCACAACACCTGGATGCGGTACGTCGCGACGGCCGAGGACACCGGGGGCAGGCTCGCGGTCCTGGAGCAGCGCCTGAGCCCGGCCGGTGAGCCGCCCCGGCACGTGCACGCGGGCGAAGACGAGGCGTTCTACGTCCTCGAAGGGCGGCTGGGGGCCACCCGGGGCGACGACCGGGTCAGCGCCGGGCCGGGGGATCTCGTGTTCCTGCCCCGCGGCATTCCGCACAGCCTGCACGTGGAGACCGCCGAGGTCCGCGTCCTGGTGCTGATCACGCCCGCCGGGTTCGAGCGGTTCTTCGCCGCCATCGGCCGCCCCGCCTCCGGCGACGAACTACCCGAGCCCACCGCTCCCGACCTGCCCGCGGTCGCGGCCGCCGCCGCCCGCTACGGCGTCACCGTCCTGCCTCCCGGGTGACCCGGCCCGCCCGTATGCGCCTGGCTCCGTTCCGTCCAGGCCGCCGCGCCGGCGTTCATCGGGTCGTCGTGCGGGGGCGCCGATGAGCGCCAGGCGGTGGGCCGGTCTAGAGGTCAGCGGGGGTGGCGGTTAAGAGGTCAGCGGGCGGCGGCGCGCCCCTGGGCCTTGACACGGGTCTGCTCGGTCTCGGCGCGGGTCGCCCTGCCGGTGCCGGTGGGCAGCGGGTTGTCGGCGATCCGCTCCAGCCCCGGCCGGCCGGCGGCGGTGCGGAAGGTCGCCCGGGTGAACACCGGCGCGCCCGGCTCCGTCACGGTCGGCACCACGCGATAGTCGGCGCGGAGGTCGTCGCGGGTCACGGTGCACCGCACGTAACCGCGGTAGTTGTTGAAGAACTTGATGTGCGGGTTCTCGCCGAGGATGGTCGCGGTGTCGGAGCGGACGTCCGACCCGTTGCCGCCGCTGGTGACGGACGTCCCGACGAGCTCGACGCCGAGCGTGCGCGACGCGGGGTTCCGCCAATCCGCCTTGAGCTCGCACGCCCAGCTCGCGTGGACGTCGCCGGTGAGCACGACCACGTTCCGGATGTCGCGGGTCTGGATCGCCCGCATGATGCGATCACGGCTGCCTACGTAGCCGTCCCAGGCGTCCATGCTGTAGCGCTCGGCCGCCCCGCCGGCCAGGTCGCGCTGGGCGAAGAAGACCTGCTGGGGAATCACCTGCCAACGGGCCCGCGACCGCGTCATGCCGTTCAGCAGCCAGCGTTCCTGGGCGGCACCGGTGAGCGAGCGCGCCGGGTCCTGCTGCTCGGGGTTCGGCGGGTCGTTGCCGTCGCCGGCCGCCTGGTCCGACCGGTACTGGCGGGTGTCGA
The DNA here is from genome assembly GCA_035765195.1 of Streptosporangiaceae bacterium. Classification (GTDB taxonomy): domain Bacteria; phylum Actinomycetota; class Actinomycetes; order Streptosporangiales; family Streptosporangiaceae; genus CALAED01. The sequence goes on along the minus strand of DASTYC010000039.1, from coordinate 15,298 downwards.
GCACGTGGAAGTCGGCCAGGCTCCCGTAGCCGACGCGCCGGAACAGCTGCATGTCCGGGCCCCGCGGCACCGAAGCCCGGCGCAGCGGCATGTTCTCGTAGTACGCCTGGTAGGCGGCCGCCCGCCGCCGCAGGAACGCCGCGGGGTCCTCGCCGGCGTTCTCGGAGATGTGGTCGGCGTAGTTGTTCTCCACCTCGTGGTCGTCCCACGTCACGACCCAGGGCGCGTGCGCGTGCGCCGCCCGCAGGTCGGGGTCGGTACGGTACTGCGCGTGCCGGAGGCGATAGTCGGCGAGCGTGGTGATCTCCGGCCCGAGGTGATGGCGGATGTTCCCGGTCGGGGACAGGAACTCGTCGGGGCCGTACTCGTAGATGTAGTCGCCGAGGTGGAAGACGACGTCGAGGTCGTCGGCCGCCAGGTGCCGGTACGCGGTGAAGTGACCGTGCTCGAACTGCTGGCACGAGACGAAGGCGAACCGCAGCCGGTCGGCGCCGCCCGACGGGGCCGTCTTGGTGCGGCCCACGGGGCTGATCTCGCCGGCGGCGCGGAACCGGTAGAAGTACTCCCTGCCCGGTCGCAGCCCTGTCACCTCGGCGTGGACGGAGTGCCCGAGCTCAGGGCGGGCCGCCGTGGCGGACCGCCGTACGACGCGGGCGAACCTCTCGTCCTCGGCGACCTCCCACTGCACCGGCACCGGCCGCGGGCTCATCCCGCCCGGCGTGGCCGGGTCGGTGTCGAGGGGGTCGGGGGCCAGCCGCGTCCACAGCACGACCCCGTCGGGCGCCGGGTCGCCCGACGCCACCCCCAGCTTGAACGGATAGTCCGCGGGCCGCCGCGGGCCGGCCGCGGCGCGCCCGGTGTAGGGACCGGCGCCGAAGATGAGCGCCGCGGCTCCCGCTCCACTGAGCTCAAGAAACGATCGTCGGTCGAGTCGATCCAGCCGACCCATGGGGATTCGAGCCACGTGACTTCCCTTTCGCGCGCTGGCATGACGGCGCATGCAGCGTCGCGATCGGAAAGGAAGCGGATCTGGCCTGCCGCTGAACCGGCGAGTACCACTGGATGACGTTGTTCAGCCGCGCGGCCCGACGACGCGCTCGGCGCCCGCGTAGACGTTCATCGAGTCGCCGCGCAGGAAGCCGATGAGCGTCAGGCCAGCCTCCTCGGCGAGCTCAACCGCCAGCGAGGACGGCGCGGACACCGCCGCGAGCACGGGAATGCCGGCCTGCACGGCCTTCTGCGTCAGCTCGAAGGAGGCCCGGCCGCTCACCATGAGCACGCACCCCGACAGCGGGAGCCGGTCGTCGCGCAGCCCCCAGCCGACGACCTTGTCGACGGCGTTGTGCCGTCCGACGTCCTCGCGCAGCGCCCGCAGCCGCCCGTCGGCGTCGAACAGCCCGGCGGCGTGCAGGCCGCCGGTGCGTTCGAACACCCGCTGCCGCTCGCGGAGCGTGTCGGGCAGCCCGACGAGCATCTCGGGATCGAAGTGCGTGGTGTCGGCGGCGATGTCGTAGGGGGCGCGCCGCCGCAGCGCCTCGATGCTGGTCGTGCCGCACACGCCGCACGCGCTCGTCGTGTAGAAGGCCCGCTCGATCGACGGGTCGGGCGGCGCCACTCCGTCGGCGAGCAGCACGTCGACGACGTTGTAGGTCGGCGCGCCGTCCTCGCCGAGGTCGGTGCAATAGCGCATCGCCGTGATGTCCTTGGCGCTGCGCAGCACGCCCTCGCCGGTGAGGAAGCCGGCCACCAGGTCGAAGTCGTCGCCCGGCGTGCGCATGGTGAGCGACAGCGCCTGGCCGGCCACGCGGATCTCCAAGGGTTCTTCGACCACGAGAGTGTCGGGTCGCCGCGTCCGCCTGCCCTGGCCCGCGGTGCTCAGCCGCAGCACCGGTCGTCGCTGAGTGATCCGGCCCATACCGGAGACCGTACGCCTTGCCGGCGCGTGCCCCAAGGGCCGCGCCGCGGCCTGGCCCTCATGAAACCGGTGTGTCCTTTCTGAAACCTGCGCGGTCATGTGTCCGGGTGGAGACGCTCTGTGCGCTTTTCTTGCGATACCGCTTGCGGGAGCCGCCGCCGCGGTGGAGGCTCGTGCCGCGCCGGCGTGTCGCGGCGCACTCCCCGCTCTACCCCGCCTCCGCCCTCGGCCGGCCGGCCGAGGGTCGTATGTTGCCGTGCCGCGCACAGGAGGAGACCGCCGTGGCTCTCGCTCGAGACGTGTTCCGACGTGTTCGCCGATCGGCCGCCGCGGCGGCCATGGCGACCCTGGCGACATGCGCGCTCGCCGCGCCCGCGGCGTCGCCCGCGTCCGCCGCCGGGACGCCCGGTCCGGCGCTCAGTTTGGCGCCCGGTGCGACGGACGGGTCGGGGGACTGGTCCGCGGACTGGCCGGCCGACTGGCCGGTCGGCGGCCACGACCTCGCGAACACCCGCTCGAACCCGTCCGAGCGGAAGATCGGCCGAGACAACGCGGCCACGCTTGCGGTCCGCTGGTCCGTGGCCACCCAAGGGGAGGTCTCCGCGACCCCGGCGGTGGTCGACGGCGCCGTCTACTTCCCCGATTGGGCGGGCTTTTTCACCAAGGTCGACGCCCGCACCGGCCGGGTGCTCTGGTCGCGCCGGGTCGCGGACTACACGGGAGTCGAGGGGGACGTCTCCCGCACCAGCCCGGCGGTCTCCCGCGGGCTGGCCTTCATCGGCGACCAGGGCGGCGCGCTGGACGCCGGCGCGCGGCTGATCGCCGTCGACACCGCGACCGGCGAGCGGGTGTGGACCAAGCTCGTCGAAAGCCACCCCCGAGCGGTGCTCACCCAGTCGCCGATCGTCTACGGCGGCGTGGTCTACCAGGGCGTCTCCTCACAGGAGGAGGCCGCCGCCGGCACGCCCGGCTACGTGTGCTGCACGTTCCGGGGCAGCCTGAACGCGTTCGACGCGGCGACCGGCCGGCTGCTGTGGAAGACCTACATGGCGCCCGACAACGGCGGCGCGCCGGACGGCTACAGCGGCGCCGCGATCTGGGGCGGCACCCCGGCCATCGACCCGGTCCGGCGCAGGATCTACATCACGACCGGCAACAACTACGAGGTGCCCCAGGCGGCGAAGGAGTGCCAGGAGGCGGGCGGGACCGCGGCCGAGTGTCTGTCGCCGGACAACCACATCAACTCAATCGTGTCCCTCGACCTGAAGACGGGCGCGATCGTGTGGGCGTCCGGGCCGAGCCGCTTCGACGACTGGAACGGCGGATGCATCCCGGGCTTCCCGCCGGACAACTGCCCCAACAACCCCGGGCCGGACTGGGACTTCGGTGACGGGCCGCATCTGTTCACCGTCAATGCGGGCGGCCGGGCGCGGCAGGTCGTCGGCGCCGGGCAAAAGAGCGGCGAGTACTGGACGGTCGACGCGGCCACGGGCGAGGTGCTGTGGAGCGCGGCGTCAGGTCCCGGCGGGTTCAACGGCGGCATCCAGTGGGGCAGCGCGACCGACGGCAGGCGCGTCTACCTCGCCCAGGCCAACTCCGCGCAACTCCCGTACACGCTGCCGAACGGCCAGACGATCACCTCGGGCTCGTTCGCCGCGCTGGACCCGGCGACCGGCCGCATCCGCTGGCAGGTCGCCGACCCGACCGGCGCCAGCGACACGGGCGCGGTCTCCACGGCGAACGGCGTCGTCTACGCGGGCTCGCTGAGCGGCCGGATGTTCGCGCTGGACGCCGCCACCGGCGAGATCCTGTGGCAGTTCCAGGGCCAAGGACCTTCGGTGGCCGGCCCGGCGATCGTCGACGGCACCGTGTACTGGGGCAACGGCTACCCCAACCGCCTGGTGATTCCGTCGGTGGGCAGCCCGAGCGTGCTGTACGCCTTCGCGCCGGTCGGTTAGCCGCGCCGCTCGGTTAGCCGCGCCGGTCGAGCGGCGCGCCGTAGACCCGTCCGCCGCACAGGCGCAACGGCGGCCGGACGAGCCGGACGACGAGGCCGCGCTCCGGCAGCCCGAGCCGCAGGCGCGCCGCCTCGAGGGAGATCCCCGGCGTCAGCGGATGGGCGGCCGCGTGCCGGTCGAGCTCGTGGATCAGCCGCCGGCGCAGCGACTCCCAATGGCCGGGGTCGGCGACCCAGCCGGCCCCGACCTGCAGCGCGTCCGCGGGCGCGGCGCAGCCCATGACCTCCAGATCGGCCCGGCGCAGCACGCCGTGGCGGCGCAGCAACTGCTTCCCGCCGGGGTGGTCGGGCCATTGCGCCAGCTCGCGCGCCCGCTCACCGGCCGCGCCCCGCCGGGTGAGCGGCGGCGGCCGGACGTCGAGCACGCTCACCCCGGCGACGACCCGGCGCTGCGGATCGCGCAGCAACGCCCGGTCGCCCACGTGCAGCGGCAGCCGGGTGTTGAGCGTCAGCCGTGCCGTGTCGGGGCCGAGCGGCCGCAGCCGCACGGGGACCGCGGCCGACCCGATGTGCAGGATCAGCTGCCGGGCCAGCCGCCCGGACGCCGCGCCGAAGCCGTGCCTGACGTCGACGCCGGTCGTGTAGGTCCAGCGGCCCGCGGCGACCAGCGGCGTGCCCGGGACGAGACCGGCGGCGCCGCTCAGGGTCAGCGCGACCCTGCTCACCCCGGACACCCGCTCGTCGTCGCCGCCCGGCGCGCGGACGGCGCGGACCCGTACGGTGCGGTCGGCGCGGTCGCCGCGGGAAAGCTCGTCGCCCACCCGAATCGTTCCCGCGGTCAGCGTGCCCGTGACCACCGCGTCGCCCGCCGTCGCGTCACCGAACGGTGCGTCGCCGAACCGTGCGTCGCCGGCCGGCGCCGACACTCCGTCGACCCACAGCCGTACCGACTCGTCCGGGTCGGACGGCGGCAGCCGCTGGGCGAGCCGGTCGAGCGCGGCGACCGCGGCGCTCATGCCCTCGCCGGTCCGCGTGCTCACCACGACGCTCTCGGCGCCGGCCAGGCAGGTACGCGCGATCTCGGCGCGGGCCTGGCGCAGCGCCGGCGTCGGGCCGGCGAGGTCGGCGCGGGTGACGACGAGCAGGCCGGCGCGCAGGCCCAGGGCGTCGATCGCGCTCAGATGCTCGGCCGACCGGGGCAGCCAGCCCTCGTCGGCGGCGACCACCACCATGACCGCCGAGGCGGTGCCGAGGCCGGCGAGCACGGCGGGCACGGACCGCTCGTCGCCGGGGGCGTCGACGAACGCGACGCGCCGGCCGGACGGCAGGGTGGCCCAGGCGGCGTCCGGGCCGGCGGCCTCCGGGCCGGCAGCGGTCGTTCCGGTCAGCGCGTGAACGAGCGAGGACTTGCCGTGCCCTGTGTGCCCGGCAGTCGCGACTACCTGCATGCGATGCTCCAGCGACCAGACTCCCCACTCCGCGCAAAACCCTAGGCAGACCCGAGCCGTCCTGGGAACCGGTCTTGACGAAACGGCCTTCGGGAACGCCACATAGGAGAGGTGCCTCAAATACCTCACGGACCCCGGAGGAGCAGCCCATGGGCGCTTACATGGCCGCCTACGAACGCAGCATCGCCGATCCCACGCGTTTTTGGGGGCTGGCGGCGCGCGATATCAGGTGGCGGACGCCTCCGGACCGGGTGCTCGACGACGGGGCGGCTCCCTACTACCGGTGGTTCACCGGCGGCGAGCTCAACACCTGCGAGAACGCGCTCGACCGGCACGTGGACGAGGGCCGCGGCGACCAGCCCGCGCTGATCTACGACAGCCCCGTCACCGACAGCCGGCGCACCTACACCTACGCCGAGCTGACCGCGGAGACGGCGAGGTTCGCCGGCGCGCTGCGCGGCCTGGGCGTCGACCGCGGCGACCGGGTCATCATCTACCTGCCGATGGTGCCGGAGGCGGTCATCGCCATGCTCGCCTGCGCCCGGATCGGCGCGGTGCACTCGGTGGTGTTCGGCGGCTTCGCGCCGAAGGAACTGGCCGTGCGCATCGACGACGCCCGGCCCAAGGTGGTGGTGTCGGCGTCGTGCGGCATCGAGCCGACCCGGATCGTGGCGTACAAGCCCATGCTCGACGAGGCCCTCGATCTCGCCGCGCACAAGGTCGACCACTGCGTGATCTTGCAGCGGCCGCAGGCGCACGCCGATCTCGTGCCGCCGCGCGACCTCGACTGGGGCGAGGCGGTCCGCGACGCCACGCCGGCCGAATGCGTGCCGGTGGCGGCGACCGACCCGCTCTACATCCTCTACACGTCGGGCACGACGGGGCGGCCCAAGGGCGTCGTGCGCGACAACGGCGGGCACGCCGTCGCGCTGCGCTGGTCGATGGAGAACGTCTACGGGGTGGGCCCCGGCGAGGTGTTCTGGGCGGCCTCCGACATCGGCTGGGCCGTGGGGCACTCCTACATCGTCTACGCGCCGCTGCTCACCGGATGCACCAGCGTGCTGTACGAGGGCAAGCCGGTCGGCACGCCTGACGCGGGTGCCTTCTGGCGCGTCATCGCCGAGCACGGGGTGAAGGCGCTGTTCACGGCGCCGACGGCGATCCGGGCGATCAAGAAGGAAGACCCTGAGGGCCGGTTCCTCGCGAACTACGACCTGTCGCGCATGGAGACGTTGTTCCTGGCCGGCGAGCGGCTCGACCCCGACACCTACCACTGGGCGACCCGCATCCTGGACCGGCCCGTCATCGATCACTGGTGGCAGACCGAGACCGGCTGGCCCGCGGCCGCCAACCTGCGCGGCCTGGAGCCGCTGCCGGTGAAGCCGGGGTCGCCGAGCGTTCCCGTGCCGGGGTACGACATCAGGGTGATGCTGCCGGACGGCACCGAGGCCGCCCCCGGCCAGGAGGGCGACATCGTGATCCGGCTCCCGCTGCCGCCGGGCACGCTGCCCACGCTCTGGCAGGACGACGAACGGTTCACGGACTCGTATTTGAGCCGCTACCCGGGCAACTATCTCACCGGCGACGGCGGCCGCCTCGATGAGGACGGATACCTCTGGGTCATGGGCCGGACCGACGACGTGATCAACGTGGCCGGGCACCGGCTGTCGACCGGTTCCATGGAGGAGATCATCGCGAGCCATCCGGCGGTGGCCGAATGCGCCGTCATCGGCGTCGCCGACCAGCTGAAGGGCCAACTGCCGCGGGGGCTCGTGGTGCTCAAGAGCGGCGTGGAGATCGATGAGGACCAACTGGCCGCCGAGCTGATCGCGGCGGTGCGGGAGCAGGTGGGGCCGGTCGCCGCCTTCAAGCAGGTCACCGTCGTGCCGGCGCTGCCGAAGACGCGCTCGGGCAAGATCTTGCGCGGCACGATGCGGGCGATCGCCGACAGCCAGTCGGGCGGCGCCGACGTGCCGGTGCCCTCGACGATCGAGGACCCGGCCGTGCTGGACCGGCTGCGCCCCATCCTGCGATCGGACGGGACCTAGCGATCGCGCCGCGATCCGCGGCCGTCGACCGGCGTCGACCGGGTTCGACCGGCGTCAGCCGGCGGACACGTCGTCGTCGCCGCGCGGCCACAGAGCGGCGACGACGAAGACGCCGAGGGCCGCGATGCCGATCTGGAAGATGGTCTCCCAGAAATTGAACCCATGCGTCTTGAGGTCGAGCAGCCTGGTCAGGCCGGTGCCTCCGAATGCCGCGACGACGCCGACCGCGATGGTCAGCCAGATCGGCATGTTCTGCTTGCCCGGGACCAACAACCGGCCGATCGCGCCGATGATCGCACCGAAGATGACGGCGCTTAGTACGCCCGTGATGGTCATGGCGGCCCTTCCTGGGGTGGACCCCGCGGCCCTCCGACCGGCCGTGCGGGAGTCCGGGGAGTGCGCAGACCGCGGGAGCGCGGGGGAGACGTCATCGAGTGACTACCCGCTGTAATCAGCGCCTACACCAGGGGGTCTGCCCATTGTCACCGGCCCGGTGGCGGCGCGCCGCCGGAGCGGCGCGGGCCTCAGCCGAGCGCGCGATCGATGAAGGCGGTCACCTCCGCCAGGACCTCGGCCCTGTTGATCTCGTTGAAGACCTCGTGCCGTGCGTCGGGGTACATGACCTCGGTGAAGTCGTCGCCGCGGATCTGCTCGATGCCGATGCGGGTGTCGGCCTGCGGCACCAGTTCGTCGCCGGTGCCGTGCAGCCACAGCGTCGGCAGCGCACCCAGCCGGCCGCCGTCGGCGATGGCCGCCAGGGCCCGGTCGAACGCCGCCACCGTGGTGCGCTTGAACGGGCCGTGCCACACCAGCGGGTCGGCGGCATAGATCTTGCCGACCTCGGGGTCGCGGGACAGCGTGGCGACGTCGATCGGGATGTCGGGGATCTCGTCGAGTTCGAGCAGCGCCTTGATCGCCACCCAGGGGCCGAGCACGGGCGCCGACAGCACCAGCGCGGCCAGGCCGGCGCCGTGGTGCTGGGCGTACCGGGCGGCGATCATGCCGCCCATCGAGTGCCCGATCAACACGACGGGCAGGCCAGGGTGGGCGGCGCGGGCCTGCTCCTCGACGCGGTGCAGGTCGGCGACGACGTCCTCGAAGTCCGTGACGAGGGCGCGTTCGCCCGCCGACTTGCCGTGCCCTGCGTGGTCGGGGCCGTACACGGCGGCGCCGTGCCGGACCAGCACGTCCGCGACGTGGTCGTAGCGGCCGATGTGCTCGCCATAGCCGTGCGCCAGCAGTGCCACATAGCGGGCGTGGTCATTCGGCCAGCTCCGCACGACGATGGTGCCGTGCGTGCCGTCGAGCGGCGACTCACGGGGCTCCCGCGGCCCTGGTGCTTCTCGCGTCCCCTCCGGCCCCTGAGACACGCCCGCCTCCCGATGCGCCTGTCGATCCGCCTGCCGTGTCGTCCGAACGCCGGTCGCGTGCCGCCGGCCTCCGGTGGGCAACACGATCGCCCTCGATGGGCACGAAGGTCAACCGCCGACATAGGGTGGACGAAAGGCAGGAAAGGCCAACAAGGAGCACGAAGGACCAGGAGGTGGGGGTGCCGTCCGACATCGCGTTGATCGACACCTATGGCCGGGTGGCGACCGACCTGCGGGTCTCGCTGACCGACCGGTGCAACCTGCGCTGCAGCTACTGCATGCCGCCAGAGGGTCTCGACTGGCTCCCCAAGCCCGAGATCTTGACCGACGAGGAGGTCGTCCGGCTGGTCCGGATCGCCGTGACCATCCTCGGCGTCACAGAGGTCAGGTACACCGGCGGTGAGCCGCTGCTGCGGCGCGGACTGATCGATATCGTGCGGGGCACCGCCGCGCTCCGGCCCCGTCCGGAGATCTCCGTCACCACCAACGGCATCGGCCTCGATCGGCTGGCCGAGCCGCTGCACGACGCCGGCCTGGACCGCATCAACGTCTCGCTCGACACCCTCGACCGTGAGTTGTTCGTCCGGCTCGCCCACCGCGACCGCCTGCCGGACGTGCTGGCGGGGCTGGCCGCGGCGGCGCGCAAGGGACTGGCGCCGGTCAAGGTCAACGCGGTGCTCATGCGCGGCGTCAACGACGGCGAAGCGATCCCGCTGCTTCGGTACTGCCTCGACCAGGGCTATCAGCTGCGGTTCATCGAGCAGATGCCGCTCGACGCGCAGCACGGCTGGCGCCGCGAGAACATGGTGACGGCCGACGAGATCCTGGCCCGGCTCACCGACGCGTTCGAGCTGATCCCCGACGATCCGCGTGACCGGGGCAGCGCGCCGGCCGAGACGTTCATCGTCGACGGGTTCACCGGCCCGGACGGCCGGCCCGCCCGCGTCGGCGTGATCGGCTCGGTCACCCGCCCGTTCTGCGGAGCCTGCGACCGGGTGCGGCTGACCGCCGACGGTCAGGTGCGCAACTGCCTGTTCGCGCGGGAGGAGTCCGACCTGCGCGCCGCGCTGCGCGCCGGCGCCTCGGACGACGAGATCGCCGACCGGTGGCGCAAGGCGGTGTGGACCAAGCGGCCCGGTCATGGCATCGACGATCCGGCGTTCCTGCAGCCGTCCCGCCCGATGTCGGCCATCGGCGGGTGACCGCGCCCGAGCCCGAACGGCGACGTCCCGGTGGACGCGCACCCGCGTCCCGCGAAACGCGTGTCCACCTGGACCGCCGCCGCGGCTCAGCGGCGAGAATGGCGACGTGAACGAGGAGTCTCTGGAGCACAGGGTCGAGATCGCCGTCCCCGCCGATGTCGAGGTCGGGGAGTACGCGAGCTTCGCCTCGGTCTGGCGGTCGCAGGACTGCTTCGTCCTGGACTTCGCGACCGAGGTGCGACCGCCCGAGGTGCTCCAGGAGCCGGAGTCCGGGGTGCGGTACGTCCACATCCCCGCCCGCGTGGTCTCCCGCGTGCGGATCCCCCCGGGCCAAGTCTGGGAGCTGATGAAGGCGCTGGAGCAGAATCTCAGCGCGTACGAGCGGGAGACCGGCAAGAGCGCTGGAGGCGGCTGACATGCCGCCCCGCCCGGCCGTCCCCGGCGACGCCGAAGGCGCCTACGACGCCTGCGACGCCCACGACGCCGTGATCTTGGCAGGCGGCGCCGCCCGCCGGCTCGGGGGCGCCGACAAGCCCGGCATGGTGGTCGGCGGACGGCCGCTGATCGCCACGGTGGCGGCCGCGGTGCCCGCCGCCGGCCGGGTCGTGATCGTCGGCCCGCCCCGCCCTGAGGTCCCCGGCGCGGTCGCCGTGCGCGAGGAGCCGCCGGGCTCGGGTCCCGTCGCGGCGCTGCGGGCCGGGCTGGCCGAGGTGACGGCGCCATGGACGGTGCTGCTCGCCGCCGACCTGCCGTTCCTGCGTCCGGCGCACGTCGCCGCGCTGTTGACCGAGGCACGCGCGTCCGGCGGGCGGGCGGGCGCGGTGCTCGTCGACGAGGCGGGCCGGGACCAATGGCTCGCGGGGGCATGGCGTACCGTTCGGCTGCGGACAGCGCTTTCTGGCTATGCCGGCGCGGCGCTGCGCGGGCTGCTCGCGCCGCTCGACCCCGTGCGGGTGGGTCTGCCCGCGGGGGACCGGCCGCCGTGGTACGACTGCGACACGACCGAGGACCTGACGCTGGCCAGACGCCGCGTGGATGGAGGAGCGATGCTGGAGGACTGGATCGACGAGGTCTGCCGCGAACTCGGGCTCGATCGCGATGACGTGGATCGCGACCTGGTCCTCGACCTGGCCAAAGACGTGGCCCACGGGGTCGCCCGTCCGGCGGCGCCGCTGACCGCCTATCTGCTCGGGCTCGCCGTGGGGGCGGGCCGGCCGGCCCGCGACGCGGCCGCCCGCATCACCGACCTCGCGGCGGGTTGGCGGCCGGAGAAGCAGGCCGAGCGGCAGGAGACGCGGCGCGGGCGCCGGGAGACCTAGCCCGGGCGGCGGGTGGTCTGGCCCCGGCCGGCGGCTCAGTCGAGGTCGGCCAGCGGGACGACGTCGCGCGGGAAGCCGCGGCGGCCGAGGAAGTCGGACAGGTGTTCGCGGTGGTCGTCGCAGGCCAGCCAGATCTTCTGCCGCTCAGGTCCATGGATCTTCGGGTTGCGCCACCGCACGGCCCAGTGGGCGGGGGCGCGGCAGCCCTTCGCCGAGCACCGCGGCGGCTCCGCCGCCGCCGGGTCTCCGCCTTCGGCGTGATCGGTCACGTCCTTCAGTCTCGCAGCCGCACGATGCCGGCACGCGCCGCGGGCGGTCGGGAGACCGGATTGAACCTCGCCCCATGGGTAGGGGGTGGCGCATGACGTCGAAGCGGGTGTGTTCGGTGTCGCGGAGTGACCCCGGGGGCGAAACGGCATGATCGAGATCGATGCCATCGACGCGGCCGTCTATACGGTCCCGACGGACAAACCCGAGTCCGACGGCACCTTGGACTGGTCGGCCACGACGATGGTGCTGGTCTCGGTCCGCGCCGGCGACGCCGTCGGCACCGGGTGGACCTACGGACCGGCCGCCGTCGCGATCATCGTCGCGGACCAACTCGCGGGGGCGGTCCGCGGCCGATCACCGTTCGACGTCCCGGCCGCCCACGAGACGATGTGCCGGGCCGTGCGCAACGCGGGGCGGCCCGGCGTCTGCTCGATGGCGATCTCCGCGGTCGACTGCGCGCTGTGGGACCTCAAGGCACGGGTGCTCGACCTGCCGCTGCACCGGCTGCTCGGCGTCGCCACAGGCGAGGTGCCGGTCTACGGCAGCGGCGGGTTCGTCAGCTATGACACCGCGACGATGCGCGACCAACTCGAACGCTGGGCGGGCGACCTCGGCATCCCGCGCGTCAAAATCAAGATCGGTGAGCGCCGGGGCGCCGCCGAGGAGCGCGACATGCGGCGGCTGCTGCTGGCGAGGGAACTGGTCGGCAGCCGGGTGGAGCTGTACGCCGACGCCAACGGCGCCTACTCGGTCAAGCAGGCGATCCGGATGGCCCGGGCGGCGCAGAGCCTCGATCTGCGCTGGTTCGAAGAGCCCGTGTCCTCCGACGACCTGGCCGGCCTGCGCACGGTGCGCGAGGCCGTGGCCGCCGAGGTCGCGGCGGGGGAGTACGGCTACGACCTGCCCTACTTCGCACGTATGGTCGACGCCGTCGACTGCCTCCAGGCCGACGTGACCCGCTGCGGCGGCATCACCGAGTTCCTGCGGGTTACCGGGCTCGCCCGGGCGCACAACCGCCAGGTCTCGGCGCACTGCGCCCCCCATCTGCACGCGGCGGTGATGGCCGCCGTTCCGAACGCCCGGCACATCGAGTGGTTCCACGACCACGTCCGCATCGAGGAGTTGTTCTTCGCGGGCACGCTGTCGCCCAAGGGCGGCGTGATCCGCCCGCGCGACGACGCCCCGGGCCACGGCCTGGCGTTCAAGCAGGCCGATGCCGAGCCGTACCGGGTGGGCTGAGGGCACGATGCCCGTCCCGGCCGCATGATCCTCACCCGCCGGGTACGGCTTCGGGGGAGAGCACAAACGAAATCGAGCAGGGGAATTTCATGGCAGAAAAGAGCGGTAAGCACGGCCCACGGCTCGATGACGAACTGAAACACGAGACCGAAGGTCTGATCCGCGGCGACGGGCCCAGCCACGCCGAGGAGTTCAAGGATCCGGAGCCGGTCGACACCGATACCGGGCGCGACCCGACGTCGTTCGGGACGGCGCGGCCCGGCGCGGCCCCGCCGGGGATGACCCCGCGAGACGTGGCCGAGCGCAGCGCCATGGCCCAGGTCCTGGCGGGCGTCGACTACCCGGCCACGCCCCGGACGCTGGCGGAGCACGCGGCCGGCCAGGGCGCGCCCGATGTCGCCGTCGAGGCGCTGGAGCGGCTGCCCGATCGGCGGTACCAGAACTTCGCCGAGGTCGCGGAGCAGCTCGATCAGGGCCACGAATCACGGCGGTTCTGACGGCCGCCGGCCGACGTCTCGACCAGGGAGGTGCGATGCGGGAACCCGGACGCGATCCCGAGTCCTCGCTCGAGGACGAGGGCATCCCAGATATGCAGGACGGCACGCCGCAGCAGCAGTGGGCGAACGACCCACAGCAGGCGCCGGTGCCGGGCGACGAGCCGATGGCCGTCGACGACTACGGCACCACGGCGGAGGAGCAGCACGAATCGGAGCCGCTCGACCAGCGGCTCGCCCGTGAGGAGCCCGAGCCGGCGGAGCCGGGGGCGCCGGGGGAACCCGTCTCGGCGGGAGGCGACGAACGTGCCGGACCGTTCCGGATCGTCGAGCCCGACGAGGGCGCGGCGCCCGACACGGAGAAGGAGATGATCGCCGATGACGTGGGGCCGGACCCCGGGGGGTACAGCCCCGAGGAGCGCGCGGTGCGCATCGACACCGGCGAGCCGGCCTACCTGAGGCGGCGGCCGGCTGAAGACGAGTGAGCGAGCGGATAAAGAAGTTCCCGGCCGGGAGATCCCGGCCGGGAACTTCTTTATACGGGAACTTCTTTGTTCGGTTGTCCGGGCTTCGTCAGGAAGCGCCGCCGGCGAGCGCGACGACCGCCTCCTGGCAGAACGCCTTGAGGTCGTCCGGCTTACGGCTGGTCACCAGCGTGTTCGGGCCGGCCGTGCAGACGCAGACCTCTTCGTCGACCCACGTGGCGCCCGCGTTCCGGAGGTCGGTCTGCAGGCTGGGCCATGACGTCAGCGTGCGGCCCCGTACGACGTCGGCCTCGACCAGCGTCCACGGGGCGTGGCAGATCGCCGCGACCGGCTTGCCGGCGTCGAAGAACCCCTTGGCGAACGCGACGGCTCGCTCGTCCATCCGCAGGAAGTCGGGGTTGGCCACGCCGCCGGGCAGCACGAGTCCGGTGAAGTCGGCCGGCGAGACCTCATCGACGGTGGCGTCGACCTGGAAGGTGTCGGCCTTGTCGAGGTGGTTGAAGGCCTGGACGCGGCCGGACTTGGTGGAGATCAGCCGGGGCGTGCCGCCGGCCTGCTCTACGGCCTTCCAGGGCTCGGTGAGCTCGATCTGCTCGATGCCCTCCGGGGCCACGAGGAAGGCTACGGTCGTACCCCCGAGATGCGACATGAGAACGCCTCCTTGTCGTTGCGTTACGGTCGCTCCCTCGGCCCCTGCCCCGCATCAACCGGCCTATTCCGCTTTTCCCACCATCGCATCGGCCGGATCGGCATCGATGCCGCCTCCTGGGGTAGGCCTTCGTCTCCGGACAAATACCTCGAAAGGTGGAAGAGGCCGATCCCATGGGTCAGGATCGCAACGATCTGCGCGAGAAGGTCACAGGCAAGGCCGGCGAGCTTGCCGCGAAGGCGGAGGCGAAGGCCGGCGAGATGGGACTGTCCCGCAAGCACGTCGCCGAGATCAAGGACGACGTACGGGTCAAGGGCGAGAAGGCCGTGGAGACCTCGGTCGACGGCGCCCGTCAGGTGGTGGCCGGAGCGCGCCGCAACAAGGCGCAGGTGGTCATCGCCACGGTGGCGACCGCCGTCATGGCCGCGGTGCTGACCGGCTGGCGGATCGTCCGCCGGCGAAAGAGCTCATGACCCGCCGAAGTGACCGAAGGCCCAGGCCGTCCGCGCGCCACCATGTCCCCGTGCTCCAGGGGCGCGGACGGCCTGCCGGACCGCAGCTTACGTCGAGAGGGGAACGGAGGGGACAGGCGCGAGGCGGTGAGCCCGAGGCGAGGCCCCGTCAACGGCGAAATCGGGGGAGAAGCGCGATGACGGCACCGAGCGGTCCACCGACAGGCCCTGACCGAGAGCGACGGCGCGATCGCTTCGAACGCGATGTGCTCCCGTTTCTTGATCAGCTTTATTCGGCCGCGCTGCGGGTGACGCGGAATCCGGCCGATGCGGAGGATCTTGTGCAGGAGACCTTCGCGAAGGCGTTCGCGTCCTTTCATCAGTTCCGGGAGGGGACGAATCTCAAGGCGTGGCTGTATCGGATCTTGACCAATACGTTCATCAACTCCT
>DASTYC010000038.1:0-686174 GCA_035765195.1 Streptosporangiaceae bacterium | reverse complement strand
TGCCTGGGTGAGCAGCTTCCCGTAGACGCGGTGGTAGTCGTCCGGGCCGGACGCCGCGGCGGCGAGTTGGCGCGATGCCATGAGCACGGCCTTGGCGCCGGAGCCCTCGACCACCGCGAGCTGCTCGCTGTACGCCTCGATGACCTGATCCACCGTCAAGTTTGCTCCGCGGTGGTCCGTCCCGGCCCCGCAGGCCAGCAATGTGTAGGGCTCCCCGACCGCGGCGGCCTCGGTGGCGCTGCGCCGGATCAGTTCCTCCGTCGCCTTCCAGTCCAGGCCCATGTTGCGCTGCGCGGTGTCCATGGCGTCGGCGACGCGCAGCCCATGCGACCACAGGTGGCGGCGGAAGCGAAGCGTCGCGTCCCAGTCGACGGCGGCGGGGGAGCCGGGGGTGTTGACACCGAGCGGATCGGCCACGACGTGCGCGGCGGCATAGGCGATCCGGCTGCGCGGGGGTGCGCTCTCGCTCGCCCAGGCGGCGGGGCCGAGCGGCTCGTACGACTCGAGACCGCCGTCGGCCGTCGGCAGTGTGATCTTCACAGCTGCGGTACCTCCACGCGGCGGCCTTCGGCCGAGGAACGCAGCCCGAGCTCGGCCAGCTGCACGCCGCGCGCGCCCGAGGCGAGGTCGTACGGGAACGGGGCGTCCTCGACGACGTGCCGGACGAACCGCTCCCACTGGACCTTGAAGCCGTTGTCGAACTGGCCGTTGTCGGGGACCTCCTGCCACTGCTCGCGGAAGCGCTCGGTGGCCGGTACGTCCGGGTTCCAGACAGGCTTGGGCGTGGCGCCGCGATGCTGGACGCGGCAGTGGCGCAACCCGGCGACGGCGCTGCCCTCGGTGCCGTCGACCTGGAACTCGACCAGCTCGTCCCGGTGGACGCGGACGCACCAGGAGGAGTTGATCTGCGCGATGATCCCGCCGGCGAGCTCGAAGATGCCGTACGCGGCGTCGTCGGCCGTCGCGTCGTAGCTCCGGCCGTTCTCGTCGACCCGGCGCGGCACGTGCGTGATGGCCCGTGCGGTCACGGCCTCGACGCGGCCGAAGAGGTTCTCCATGATGTAGGCCCAGTGCGGGAACATGTCGAGCACGATGCCGCCGCCGTCTTCGGCCCGATAGTTCCACGACGGGCGCTGCGCCGCCTGCCAGTCGCCCTCGAAGACCCAGTAGCCGAACTCGCCGCGCACCGACAGGATCCGGCCGAAGAAGCCGCCGTCGATCAGCCGCTTCAGCTTGAGCAGGCCGGGGAGGAACAGCTTGTCCTGCACGACGCCGCTCTTGATGCCGGCCGCGTTCGCGTTCTTGGCGAGGATGACGGCGTCGTCGAGCGTCTCTGCGGTGGGCTTTTCCACGTAGACGTGCTTGCCGGCCTCGATCGCCCGCGTGACGGCGGGCACCCTCGCCTGGGTCACCTGGGAGTCGAAGTAGATGACGTTGGCGGCGTCGGCGAGCGCGCCGGACAGGTCGGTGGTCCAAGCGGCGATCTCGTAGCGCGTGGCCAGCTCGCGCAGCTTGGCCGCGCTGCGGCCGACGAGCACGGGACTCAGGCGGACGCGGCGGCCGTTCGCCAGCTCGACGCCGCCCTCCTGGTTGATCGCCAGCACCGATCGGACGAGATGCTGGCGATGCCCCATCCGGCCCGTGACGCCGTTCATCACCACGCCGAGCGTGTCTGTGGTCATCGGGGGTGTCTCCTCAACCTGTTCGGGGGCACTGCCGGGGCGAAGGCGGGGTGCGCGGCGCTGCGCAGGGAACGCTCTTGGCGGGAAAGCGCTTTCCAATCAACCGTACGACTCCCTGTGGCATCCGTCAACGTGGCGGCACGCGCGACGGCGGCCGGCCGGGGGCTGGTTACATTAGTGTGATCATCTGCCGTCAGGCGTGGTCGTGCAATGGGGTGGCCGCACGTGGCGACGCCGGATCGCCGTCCACGGGTTCGGCGCCTGCCGGTTCGCGGCCTGTGTGCACCCCCGTACGGCCGCCGAGCGTGAGGGCGAGCACCGCGCCGAGCGCGCACAGCACGGCGGTGATCAGGAAGATCTCGCGGTACTGCGTGTGCAGCGCCTGCTTGAGCAACGCGTTGTAGGCGGCGAGCCGCCGCTGGTACACGTCGCCGGGCACGCCGAACGGCAGCGGGGTGTCGAGGTGCGCGGTCAACGCCTGAAAACGGTGGAAGCCCCAGGCGGACAGGCTCGCGATGCCGAGCAGCATGCCCATCATCCGGGCCACCACGACCGCCGCCGACGCCACCCCGTGCCGCGGGGACGGCACGGCGCGCAGCACGGCGGAGGAGACGGGCGCGATGACCAGTCCGAGGCCGAGCCCGGTGAGGGTCAGGTCGACGTCCATCCGGGGGAGCGGACCGTACCCGGCCGCCGCCGCGCGTACCGGCCAGCCGGCGATGAGCAGATACCCGGCCGCGGCGAGCGCCAGGCCCGCCACGGCGGTCCAGCGATCGCCGATCCGCCGGGCCAGCCAGCCGCCCAGTACGGCGGCCGCCGCCAGCGGCAGCAGGAACCGGATCAGCACGAGCGCGCCGCCGGCCGCCGACCTGCCGAGCAGCGTCTGTGCGTACAACTGCACGTCGACGAGCGTGACCATGAGCGCGGCGCCCGCCAGCAGGCTGACGCCGAGCGCCCCGAAGAGCGGACCGCGCCGCACGCCGGCCGGATCGAGCAGCCTGGTCCGGGCCCAGCGGGCCTCCCAGGCGGCGAACGCGGCGAACGCCAGCAGCCCGGCGAGCACCCCGGCCAGGCCCCAGCGAGGAAGCGCGGCCGCCTCCGGATCCGGGTTGTAGGTGCCGACGACGAGCAGCCCGAGGGCGAGCGCCAGCAGCAGGCCGCCGACCACGTCGACACGCGTGTCATGGCCGCGGCGTCCGGCCGGCACGGCGCGATGGACCGCCGCCATCGCCAGCGCGGCCAGCGGGACGTTGATCCAGAAGATCCCGCGCCAGCCGACGAGGGCCGCCAGGCCGGCGCCGTACAGGGGACCGAGCACGCTGCCGAGTTCCTGCGCCGCGCCGACGACCCCGAGGGCCAGCGGCCGGCGCCGCTCGTCCCAAAGGTCGCTAGCGAGCGCCATGGTGATCGGCAGCAGCGCCCCGCCGGCGATGCCCTGGAGCGCGCGGCCGGCGACGAGCACCGGGATGCCGTCGGCGGTCGCGCTCAGCACCGATCCGATCGCGAACCCGGCGAGGCAGGCGTGGATGACCGGCCGTCTGCCGAACCGGTCCGACAACTGCCCGAGGAGCGGCATCGCCGCCACGTAGCCGAGCAGAAATCCGGTGACGACGGGGGTGGCGCGTTCCAGGTGGTTGACCGGCACCCCGAGGTCGCCGACGACGTCCATCAGGATCGTGACGATCACGTACGCGTCCAGGGCCGCCAGCAACACCGCCGTACCGCCGATGCCGATGGCCGTGGCGCGGGATCGTTGCACGGAGGTTCAGCCCTTCGGCGCAGTGATGACGAAATTTCGGTTGAAATCGGCAAATGTCACCGTCACCGCGCCCCCTTCCAGCGGCATCCGCACCTTCAGCACCCGGTGGTCGCTCTCCGCGACCCACACCTGCCCGTCGACGTCCTTGGCGACGCCCGGCACCAGCGCAGGCACGACCGACTTCGACAACTTCGCCTTGATGCGCAGCGCCTGCTGCCCGTTCACCTTCTCGCGCTCGTCCGTCTCCGGCTCGCCCGCCGTGTCCAGCAGCTTCACGATCCCGCGCTGCGGATCCAGGATCGCCGACGGGTCGTAGACGGCCAGCACGGTCGCCTTGGGCAGCTGCTGATACCCGCCGGTCGCCCCCTTGAAGTACACCGTGTCGCCGACCAGCGTGAACGCCATCTCCACGGACTGCCCCGACTGGTCGAGCTGGAGCGTCCCCTCCGCGTCCCCCGATCTCAGCAGCCGGCCATCGGCGCTCTTGACCGAGATCGACGGCTTCCCCTCGGACCGGATCGCGAAGCCCACGCTCCGCACCTCTCGCATCGCGGCGGCGGCCTGCTTGAGCTCCTGCCGCCCATCCGGCAGCGACCCCCCGCCCGAGCACCCCGCGACGACCACCCCGGCCAGCACGCACTGGCCGATCACTCGGCCCCAGGTCAACGACATAGCGGGACCCTACCGACGAGTCGCTCTACGCGTCACCCGTTCCACGCCGCGCGGCGCGATAAGCTCATCGCTTGCCGGGGCGGTAGCTCAGCCGGTCAGAGCAGGGGACTCATAATCCCTTGGTCGTGGGTTCGAGTCCCACCCGCCCCACCGATGGTGTCGCGGGCGCAGACCGCGTATATCAGGCCATCGGCGAGTGGCGGCCCTGACTCCACTGCCTTTCGCCGGCGTTGGGTCCACCCAGCGCGTGTTCCCTGTCGGTCATTCATGCTGCACGCTGAAGACGGCGGGAACGGCCGCGGGCAGTAGCGACGTGGCCACGACCAAACTCGTCAGCGCGAGAAGCACGCCGGACGTGCCGAAAGCGGCACTCAACGGGCCCGCAAGCGCGAACCCTGCCGTGGTCGTGAGTTGGCCGGCCGTCCACTCGTACGAGACCGCCCTGGAGACCGCGTTGCCGGGTATCCGACGCTGCACGGTGGCCGTCCAAGCGATGTCGTGGACGGCCCACCCGAGCCCGCTGAGTAGCGCCGCCCCGGCGACCGGTCCGATCGGGAGGGGGACGGCCATCGCAGCGAGCAGCACGCCGAGCCCGAGCCGTCCGGCACTCGCGGCCACCAGCGGGCGACGGAACGCCACCTTGAGCGCGAGCATCCCGCCGACGACGGCGCCGGCCGCGCCTGCGGTGTTGATGAGCCCCCAGTCGACTACGCCGCCGAGGCTGTGCAGCGCGATGGTGGGACCGAGTACCGAGAAGACGGCATTGGCGAAGGTCCACAGCGGCTGCACGGAGAGGCTGACCCCGTACCACCTGTGTCGGAACGCCTCACGCAGGCCGCTCGACACGTCGCTCCAGAAGCCGCCGCCGCGCTCGACCGGGACTTCGGCCGGCCGCATGCGGGACAGTGCGGCGATGCTGACGGCGAACGTTCCCGCGTCTACCGCGAAGACCCATCCCGGTCCTGCGGCGGCCACCAGCACGGCTGCCAGCGCGGGGCCGGCGATGGTGACGGCCTCCCTGGACACGCCGAGTAACGCATTGGCCTCCTGCAGACTGCCGGGCTCGACTATCTGTGCGACCAGCCCGGCCGATGACGGGCGGAACAGTCCGGCCAGCCCTCCGTAAACCGCTCCGAGCAGAACCAACCACCACAATGCCGCCTGACCGGAGATCAGCACCAGCGCTGTGACCGCCTGCGTCAGCATCCTGGCCGTGTCCGAGACGATCATGATGAGCCGCCGGGAGAGGCGGTCACCCAGCACCCCACCGGCGAAATAGCAGCCGGTCCTGGCCAGGTGCATGACTGTCAGGACCAGCCCGAGAGAGCCTGGCGAATCGGATATCTCTAGTGCCGCGAACGTAAATGCGACGATCACCATGGCATCGCCCAGGCCGGACGCGGTCTGGCCACCCCATAGCAGAAAGAATTGCCGCTCTCGTAGCAGCGCTAATGCGGATCGCATGAATTCTGCCGCTCGGGAGGATGTAAAATCGAAACGCTTCGAGGTTTTGCGAAGTTTAACACTGGGGGCGCGTTGGCGTCAAGATCTCGTCAATCTTGCGAAAGTGATTAGCGGCGTGCTTTGATGAGCGAAATCTCTTAGTTTCTCCGCTGAGGAATCAGCATGGATGCGCCAACCTTCGGCATTCTCGGTCCGCTGGCCGCACAGGGTAACGGCCATTCGGTTGTGGTGCGCGCCGCCAAGCAGCGGGCGCTGCTCGCTGTCATGCTGATCCGGGCGGGCCAGGAGGTTTCCACGGACCGGCTCATCGAGGAGTTATGGGAAGGGGCCGCGCCCGCGACCGCGCGCAACACGCTGCACTCGCTCATCCTGCGGCTGCGCCGGACGCTGTCGGTGGTCTCGGACGACGGCAAGCGGCTGCTCCAAGGGCGGGTAGCCGGTTACGCTCTCCAGGTCGTGGCCGCGCAGGTCGACTCCGGCATGTTCGAGGTGCTAGTGGCGCGCTCTCGTGATGCCGAGGCCGCGGGGAAGTTCGAGCGGGCGTCGGCACTGCTGAGCGAGGCTCTGATGCTGTGGCGCGGACCGGCGTTCGCGAGCGTGCCGCCGACGCCGATGATCAGGGCGGAGGCCATCAGGCTCGACGAGCTGCGCCTGGCCTCGCTGGAGAGCCGGATCGAGATCGACCTGCGGCTGGGGCGGCACGCGGGGCTGGTCGGCGAGTTGCGCACGCTGGTGGAGCAGCACCCGCTGCGCGAGCGGCTGTGGAAGCACCTCATGCAGGCGCTCTATGTCACAGGCCGCCAGGTGGACGCGGTCGCTGCGTATCGGAGGGTGCGGGCGATGTTCGTGCGGGAGTTCGGGCTGGAACCCGGGCCGGAGCTCCAGCGGGTGCACCAGAAGATCCTGACGGGCCGTTACGTGCTGGAGCCGCCGCGCTGAACCAGGCGTTCGAGTTGGGCTACCGCGGTGGCGGTGCCGTCCTCGGCGGATACGAGTTCGCCCAGACGTGCGGCCTGCCGGGCACGGTCGGCGGTGAGTGCCCTGCCGATGGCGTCCGCCAGGGCCGGGGCGGTGAGCGAGCGCATCGGCAGCGGGCGCGGCGCGACGCCCAGATGGTGCATGCGCTCGCCCCAGAACGGCTGGTCGAAGAAGAACGGGCAGATGACTTGCGGGACACCGGCGGCGAGGGCTGTCGCCGTGGTGCCCGCGCCACCGTGGTGCACGACGGCCGCCATGCGCGGGAACAACCACGCGTGCGGCACGTCGCCGACGACGTACACGTCGTCCTGTTCCGTTCCCTGGGGCCGCAGTCCGCCCCAGCCGGTCGACACGACAGCGCGTACGGACAGCTGTCGCAGGGCGGTGAGCACGGTGTGCCATGCCTGGTCGGGGCGATGTCCGTGCATGCTGCCGAATCCGACGTAAACCGGCGGCTCGCCGCCGGCGATGAACGTGTCCAGGTCCGGCGGCGGCCGCCAGCGTTCTGGGACGCCAGGCAGCCAGAAGCCGGTCGTGAACACATGCGGGCCGGCGTCCGGTGCGGCCGGGACCACGTGGCGGCTGTAGGCATTGAGCACGGGAGCGGGTCGGCCGTCGGGCCGGCGCAGTGGGTCGCGTTGCCCTGGACGGTGCGGCAGGCCGAGCGTGCGCTCTCGCCAGGCGTCGATGGTGCTCTGGTACGGCAGGGCCAGCCCCCGCGACAACACGTACGTGCCGCGGTTCAGCCGCCCGGGCACCCGGCGGCGCAGCAGCGGATTGGGCAGGTCGGAACGCGGCACGTAGAGGGGCGCCAGCATCATGGCGACGCCAGGCACGCCGAGGCGTTCGGCGAGGTGGTGCCCGCCCATGATGCCGGGCAGGCAGAGCACCAGATCTGCGCCCTTGGCGGCGACTTCCCACAGTTCGTCGAGTACTTCGAGGAGGGCGGGCCGCAGTACGCGGGCCAACTCGACCCTGGCGAGCATGCCGCGAACCCCACCGCGAGTGATCTTGGGGCCGATGTCATTCATCGGCGTGATCGGGCCGTGCTCCCCGAGCGCTATCACGTAGGGGCCGTAGTCTCGGGCGTACTCGTTGGACCTGCTGAAAGCGGCGATGACGGCTTCGTGCCCGGCCTCGTCCAGAGCCTTGGCCAGTGCGAGGCAGGGCTGTAGCTCGCCGCGGGTGCCCTCAGCGGGGATGAGGACCCTCATCCGCACACCGGGCAGCCAGGGCGCCTGGGGACGGGTCGTTCCTGTACGCGCAGCGGCCAGTAGTCGAACTCGACCCACCGGTCGGACAACGCGGGCGGGAGCCCGGTGAGCACGCGGATCGCCTCCCAAGCCAGGAGGTTGCCGACCATACCGCTGAGTGGGCCGGCCACCCCGGCACGCTCTCGCCTGGAGATGTACGTGACCGCGCGGTCCCGCCCGTGGTCGGCGAGCGTCTCGGTGCGAACGCACTCCCAGCAGGCTGTCTTCCCGGGAATGATCGTGGTACCGAGGATGCCTACGTGGTAGGCGTACGAAGCACCCATGATGTGCGGGACAGTGGGTTGACAGGCGGCGGAGACGACGGTGGCGAGTGCGATCGGGTCTGGTTGATCGGCGCAGTTGACGAGCAGGTCAACGCCGGCGACGACGTCCTCCAGGTCATCCGGGCAGGTGATCTTCCGCTCGATGGGTTCGACGGCGATATGGGGGTTGATGGTGCGCAGGCGCTCGGCGGCGGCCTCCGTCTTGGGCCGGCCGACGTCGGTGGCCGCGAAGAGCACCTGACGGGTGAGGTTGGATGGCTCGACGCGGTCGAAATCGCATACGCGGATCGTACCGGTCCCCGCCGCGGCGAGAGAGTGCAGGACCCAGCTGCCAAGACCGCCCGCGCCGCAGACGGCGATGGTGGCCGCGCCAAGCGCCCGCTGCAGGTCCACGCCCCCTGGAAGGTCGGACAGGCCCTCGTCGCAAAAGTCCTGGAAAAGGCGGAGCTGGCGGTCGTAGTGGTCGGCCTGGACGGAGCCGAGCGCGTCGGCGGCGTCGGCGGCGATGTCGCTGGTGCCGCTGAGAATGCGCTCCTCGCGCAGGACGTCGAGAATTGGTCGCAATTCCTCGGGCGAGGCCAACTCGTAGAGGTCCGTCAGCGTGCGGGTGCCGTCGAGGAGCGGCAGCAGCCGCAGTGCCACCTCGTTCACGGCGAACCGTTTCACTGTCCGGTTCGCGCTGAAGAGGAACAGCAACTCATCACCGTCGCGCTGCACGATGATGCTGTCTCGCAGGCGCGGCCGCCACTGCGGGTCGGCGAGCATCGGCCTCCTTCTCCGGCCGAGCGGCCCGCGTTCGCGGGCCGCGCAGCCTGTTTTCAGTTCCCGCCGCCGGAGGCGATGACGCTGCCGACGCGCAGGGGCTCTTCGCTGACCTTCACCATGTGGTCCGCTCCTTCCATGTAGTACGGGTCATTCAATGCCCTATTCTGGGCGGCGATTCTGGCGCAAGAATGGCGTGCCGCTGGCGGCGGCATCCACGTCGCTGGTCATCATGCCTATGATCTGGCCGATGAAATTCACCGACGGTTATTGGATGATGCGGCCGGGCGTCCAGTCTCAGTCCCCCGTCGAAGTGTTCGACGTCGAGAGTGGTCCCGGCTTGCTGACCGTCTATGGCGTGGTGTGGCCGATTCGCGACCGCACGGATCTGCTCGCAGGTCCGTTGGTGACGCTGACGTTCACCGCACCGATGGCGGACGTCATCGCTGTCACGATCACGCACCTGGACGGAGGCGATCCACGCCGCCCCGAATTCCCGGTGACCGCCTCTGACGGGGCGAAAGGTCTCGTCCATGTGGCGGGGGACGAGGCCGTCCTCGCGGCAGGCGCACTCTCCGCGCATGTGAGCCGGGGCACGCCATGGCGGGTGGAATTCCGCGCCGGTGACCGGAGGCTCACCGCGAGTAGGGCGAAGTCCACGGCTTTCATCGAGACCGGCGACGGCTCGCATTACATAAGAGAGCAGCTCGACCTCGGTGCCGATCATTTCGTGTACGGGCTCGGCGAACGTTTCGGCCCCATGGTGAAGAACGGGCAGAGCATCGACAGTTGGAACGCCGACGGCGGTACCAGCACCGAGCAGTCATACAAGTGCGTGCCGTTCTATCTGACGAATGCCGGATACGGAATCTTCGTTAATCACCCGGGCAAGGTGGCGTTCGAAGTGGCGTCGGAGGCCGTTTCCCGGGTGCAGTTCAGCGTCCGCGATCAGTCGCTGCAATACTTCGTCATTTATGGGCCGACGCCGAAGGAAGTCCTGCGCAAGTTCACCGCGCTCACCGGGCGTCCGGCGCTGCCGCCCGCCTGGTCCTTTGGCCTGTGGCTGTCCACTTCCTTCACCACCTCCTACGACGAGGAGACTGTAACGGAGTTCGTGGACGGAATGCGCGAGCGCGACCTGCCAGTGTCGGTGTTCCATTTCGATTGCTTCTGGATGCGGGAATTCCAGTGGTGCGATTTCGCGTGGGACCCGCGCACCTTTCCAGACCCGCGCGGCATGCTCGCCCGGTTGAAAGAGCGTGGATTGCGGATCTGCCTGTGGATCAACCCGTACGTCGCGCAGCGCTCTCCGCTGTTCGCCGAAGGCAGGGCGAAAGGCTACCTGCTCAAGAGGCCAGACCAGGACGTGTGGCAGTGGGACCTGTGGCAGCCGGGGCTGGCCGTGGTCGACTTCACCAACCCTGCGGCCCGCGACTGGTGGACGGCGAAGCTGGAGGCACTGCTCGACATGGGCGTCGACTGTTTCAAGACCGACTTCGGCGAGCGGATACCGACCGACGTCGTCTACTTCGACGGCTCTGACCCCGAGCGGATGCACAATTACTACTCGTACCTGTTCAACGAGTGCGTCTTCGAGCTGCTGCGCGGCAGGTTCGGCCAGGGCGGGGCCGTTGTGTTCGCGCGAGCGGCCACCGCCGGAGGGCAGCGCTTCCCCGTTCACTGGGGCGGTGACTGCGAGTGCACGTTCGAGGCGATGGCGCAGAACCTGCGCGGCGGGCTGTCACTCGGCTTGTCCGGGTTCGGCTTCTGGAGCCACGACATCGGCGGCTTCATCGGCACGCCGGGGCCCGAGCTGTTCAAGCGGTGGATCGCGTTCGGGCTGCTGTCGTCGCACAGTCGGCTGCACGGGCACAATTCCTACCGAGTGCCGTGGCTGTTCGACGAGGAGTCGGTCCATGTGCTGCGCACGTTCACCGAGCTCAAGTGCCGGCTGATGCCCTATCTGTACGAGGCGGCGCGCGAGGCCCACACCGACGGCGTGCCGATGATGCGGGCGATGCCGCTCGAGTTCCCCGGCGACCCCGCCTGCACGCACCTTGAGCGGCAGTACATGCTCGGCTCCGATCTGCTGGTCGCGCCCGTGCTCACGAACGGCGGACAAGTGGAGTACTACGTGCCCGAGGGCACATGGACGAGGTTCCTCACCGGAGAGCCGGTACATGGCGGCAGATGGGTGCGGGAGATCCACGCCTTCGACAGCGTGCCACTGCTCGTCCGGCCCGGAGCGGTGATCCCGGTCGGGGCTGTCGATAACCGGCCTGACTACGACTACGACGCGGGCGTCACCCTGCGGGCGTACGAACTGGCAGAGGACCGCCCGGTCACGGTCACGATCCCCTCGCCCGATGGGACGCCCCGCACCACCTTCACGGTGACGCGGCGGGGCGGCGCCGTCCACGCGGAACGCCACGGCGCCCCCGGGGAATGGCGACTGCTGCTCGTCGGCGTCCGCGAGATGGCGTCGGTGCTCGGCGGCACGATGGAACCGCACGAACAAGGCACGCTTCTGCACGCGACCGGCAACCGCTTGACCGCTCATCGCCTCGTCTCGTAACGAGTCAGCACCACGCCGCCGGGAAACGTCCGCGTCTCCACCAGGTTCAGGTTCACCCAGCTGTCCAGCGCCGTGAAGAGCGGCGTGCCGCCGCCCACCAGGACCGGGTAGGTGGGCCAGGGTGTATTCGTCGATCAGCTCTAAGTAGACGCGCTGTAGCCCCGTCACGGGCGGTTCTGGGAGCTCACCCAGACTCCGAGGCTCAGAGCTTGAACATCTTGGCGTACGGGGCCGTGATTCGTTCCGTCCGCGCACCGAAGTCGACGTGGACGGCGACCTCGCCTTCGACACGGATGACCAATCCGAGGCCGTACGTGTCGTGGGTCACCCGGTCGTGCAGGGCGAACCGCTCGACGCGAGGCGCGACGGTCGGGACGTTGAAGGGACTTCCGGGGAGGATACGGCGCGCGGAGACACGAGATCGTTTCATTGATACCAGTATGCGGCCACGCGCCAAATAAGGCACGCTTTCGCGGCTTCGCGCTCGGCGCGGGCTTCGGCGATCAGACGGGGGTGTTGACGCGCTCCTCGGCTTCGGAGGCCGCCGGCGGAGCGGCCGTTCGGCGAGAGGACAGCAGGTGGCGGGCCGTTCCCCAGATGCCCCGGCGGAACAGCAGCACGACCACGATGAAGATCGAGCCCGTCACGATCCCGGTCTCTTCGAACCCGGCGGTGGCCAGGAAGTCCTGGAGCTGGACGATCAGGGCGGCGCCGATCGCGCCGCCCCATAGCGTGCCGATGCCGCCGAGGATGACCATCATCACGACCTGCCCGGAGGTGGTCCAGTAGACCCCCTCGAGCGAGGCGAAGCCGTGGCCGACGGCGAACACGCCCCCGGCCAGCCCGGAGAGCCCGGCCGACAGCACGAAGGCCAGGAGCTTGTAACGGTCGACGGGGTAGCCGAGGGCACGTGCGCGGCCAGGGTTGTTGCGGATGGACATCAGCACCCGGCCGAACGGCGAGCGGATGATGCGCCAGGCGATGAGCAGCCCCACCAGCACGAACGGCAGGGCCGCGTAGTAGAAGTAGAACGGCTCGGACAGATCAAGGCCGAACAACTCCCGGGGGATGCCCTGCAGGCCGTTCTCCCCGCCCGTGACATCCCGCCACTGGTTGGCGACGAAGTAGATCATCTGCGCGAAGGCCAGCGTGACCATGGCGAAGTAGATCCCGGTCAGCCGTACCGACAGGAAGCCGATCGGGAGCGCCAGCAGCGCGGCGAAGGCGGCGCCGCCCAAGATCGCGACCGGGAACGGCATTCCGCTGTGCAGTGCGATGAGACCGGTGCAGTAGGCCGACCCGCCCCAGAACGCGGCGTGCCCGAACGACAGCAGGCCCGTGAAGCCCACCAGCAGGTCCAGCGCCGCGGCGAACAGCGCCCAGCAGGTGATGTCCAGCGCCACCGGCGGGTAGATCATCCAGGGCAGGGCGAGGGCGGCGAGGAGCCCGATCACCAGGAGCAGCAGCCCGCCCCGGCCCGAGCGGGCCAGCCTGGACAAGATCACCTGAACGCCTCCTCGCGTCCGAACAGCCCGGTCGGGCGCCACAGCAGTACGGCGGCCATGAGGATGAACACCAGGGTCTGTGAGAGCGCCGGCACGTACAGGTTGCCCAGTGCCGACACCAGTCCGACGGCGAAGCCCGCGGCGACCGAGCCGAACACCGACCCCAGCCCGCCGATCACCACCACCGCGAACACGGTGATGATCAGATCGGCCCCCATCAGCGGGTTGACCGCGCGCATCGGCGCGGCCAGGACCCCCGCGAACGCGGCCAGCGCGATCCCGAAGCCGAACACGGGGGTCACCCACCGGCCGACGTCGATGCCCAGTGCCCGGGTCAGCTCGGGCCGCTCGGTCGCGGCCCGGACGATCGTCCCGACCCGGGTACGGGCGAGGACCACCCACACCGCGCCGCACACCACGGTCGACGCCACCAGCACGAACACCTGGTAGGCCGGATAGGTGAACAGCCCCAGGTCGATCGTGCCGCCCAGCCCCGACGGCCTGGGGTAGGGCTGGGAGTTGACGCCGTACTGCCGCTTCACCAGGTCCTGCAGGATCAGTGCCAGCCCAAAGGTGAACAGGAAGTTGTACAGCGGGTCCAGCGGCGTCAGCCGCCGGATGAACAACCGTTCCAGCACGACCCCGGCCACCCCCAGCAGCGGCGGGACCAGCACCAAGGCCACCCAGAAGCTCAGGCCGAACGAGTCGAGTGCGATGAACGCTCCGAAGGCGCCGAGCATGTAGAACGCGCCATGGGCGAGGTTGACCACGCCGAGCATCCCGAAGATGACGGCGAGACCGAGGGCGAGCAGGGCGTAGAACGATCCGCCCACCAACCCGTTGAACGCTTGCTGGAGCACCCTGCTCGCCTACAGCTTGCAGGCGGCGTCGGGCTGTGGCTGGAACGCCTCCGCCGCCGGGATGGTCTTGAGGACCTTCTGATAGTCCCAGGGCTCCTTGACCTCGCTGGACGACTTCACCTGGACCAGGTACGCGTCGTGCAGCAGCAGATGGTCCTGGGCGCGAATCGTGCCATTGCGGGCGAACATGTCCTCGACCTTTCGGCCCTCGAGCTGCTTGACCACCTCGTCGGACTTGTCCGTGCCGCCCCGCTGCACGGCCTCCAGGTACTGGAACGCGGCCGAGTAGTTGGCGGCCATGTTGGCCGTGGGACGCTTGCCGGTCTTGGCCTGGAACTGGTCGGCCCAGGCGCGGGCCTTCGCGTCGAGGTTCCAGTACCACATGTCGGTGTAGCGGGTTCCGGCCAGGGCGTCCGGTCCGAGCGAGTGAATGTCGCTGAGGACCATCAGTCCGACCGCCAGCCCGATGCCCTTCTCCTTGAGCCGGTACTCGTTGTACTGCTTCACCAGGTTGACGAGGTCACCGCCGGCCTGCATGGTGCCGATCACCTGCGGCTTGGGTTTCAGACCGGGCGCCTTGAGCAGGAACGTGGAGAAGTTGTCGTTGGGGAACGGCGTCGGATCGGACTTGACCACGGTTCCGCCGGCCGCCTTCACGGCTGTGTCGAACCTCTTCTGCATGTCCTGCCCGAACGCGTAGTCCGGGTAGACGATGTACCAGTTCTTGGCGCCGCCCTTGGTCACCTCTGCGCCGGTGCCGTGGGCCAGCATGTAACTGTTGTAGCCGTAGTGGAAGGTGTACTTGTTGCACTGCTTGCCTTCCAGCTCGGTGCTCGCGGCGCCGACGTCGATGAACACCTTCTTCTTGTTCTTCGCGATGGTGGCGACGGCGAACGCGGCGGACGAG
The DNA here is from genome assembly GCA_035765195.1 of Streptosporangiaceae bacterium. Taxonomy (GTDB): domain Bacteria; phylum Actinomycetota; class Actinomycetes; order Streptosporangiales; family Streptosporangiaceae; genus CALAED01. The sequence continues at coordinate 671,473 of DASTYC010000038.1, read as the reverse complement.
GTGGGCACGTCCAAGATCACATCGGCGTGCTTGCGGTCGTAGAGCTCCTGCGCCTTGGAGTTGGCGATCTCGGGCTTGTTCTGGTGGTCGGCGGCCTCCACCTCGATCGTCTTGGCCACCGCCTTGTCCCCGTACTTGGCCCGATAGTCGGCGACCGCCATCTTGACGGCCTCGATCGTGGCGCGGCCGGAGGTGTCGGCGTAGATGCCCGACTGGTCGTTGAGCACGGCAAGCAGCACCTTGCCATCGCTGATCTTCCCTCCGCCGCCGGCCGGTCCGCCCCCGCACCCGGCCAGCAACAGCCCCGCGGCGGCCAGGCCGCCGGTCCAGCCCATGACTCTCATCAGAGTCTCTCCTCAATCTTCAGGTTCTTGGCCGTGGTCAGATTCCGAGGTAGTCGAGCAGCTCGTGCTCGCGTTCGCGCACCTGGTCGTTGTCCAGCGACTCGATGACTCGTCCCTCGGCCAGCAGATAGTGGCGGTCGGCGACGGTGGCGGCGAAGTGCACGTTCTGCTCGATCAGCAAGACGGTGACCCCGGCTGCCTTGACCTCGCGGAGGATCTCGCTGATCCGGGCGACGATCAGGGGCGACAAGCCCTCGGTGGGCTCGTCGCACAGCAACAGCCGGACCCCCGTCCGCAAGATGCGGGCCAGCGCGAGCATCTGCTGCTCGCCGCCCGACAGCTTGGTTCCGGGAAAGCGGCGCCGGTCGTACAACCGCGGGAACGTCTCGTACACCCGCTTCAGCGACCAGGGCTCCGGGCCAGGGCCGTCCGCCCCGCCGGCCTTACGCACGGGCGGCAGCGTCAGGTTCTCCTCCACCGACAGGGCGGCGTAGATGCCCCGGTCGTCCGGGACGAAGCCCATGCCGCGGCGGGCCCTGCGGTGGGGGGCGAGGCCGGTGATGTCCTCGTCGAACAGCGAGATCGTGCCCGCCGTCCTGCCGTACGACCCGTGCAGCCCCATGAGGCAGCGCACCAGCGTGGTCTTGCCCGCGCCGTTGCGCCCGACCAGCGTGACGATCTCACCCTCGTCGACCCGCATCGACACCTCGCGCAGCGCCTGCGCCTCGCCATACCAGGCCGACAGCCGGTCAACGCGCAGCATGGGAGTCTCCGAGGTAGGCGGCGATGACGCGCGGGTCCCGGCGGACTTCGGCGTACGGGCCCTCGACCAGCACCTTGCCGTGCTGCAAGACGGTCACCCGGTCGGCGAGGCTGGCGACCACGTTCATGTTGTGCTCGACCAGCACCACGGTGCGGCCCGCGCGGATCTTGCGGATGAGCTCGATGGTGCGGTCCACGTCCTCCACACCCATCCCGGAGGTCGGCTCGTCGAGCAGGAGCACCTTGGGGTCCAGGGCCAGGGCGAGCGCCAGCTCCAGCGCACGCTTGCGCCCGTACGCCAGTGAGCCCGCCGGGACGTCACCGTGGTCGGCCAGCCCGACCTGGTCGAGCAGCTCCCCGGCGCGCTCGGCGAAGCGGCGGAGCGCCCGGTCCGAACGCCAGAACCGCCAGCCCAGACCGGTGCCGCTCGCCAGCGCCAACTCCACGTGCTGGCGCGGGGTCAGCTCGGCGAACAGGCTGGTGATCTGAAACGAGCGCGCGACGCCCAGCCGGGCGATCGCCTCGGGTCTGCGCCCCGCCAGCTCGCGGCGAGCCTCCAGCAGCACGCTGCCCCCGGTCGGCTTGAGGAAGCCGGTGAGCAGGTTGAACAGGGTGGTCTTGCCGGCGCCGTTGGGGCCTACCAGCGCGTGCACGCTGCCCTCGGCCACGTCCAGGTCCACGCCGTCCACAGCCCGGAAGCCGCGGAACTCCCTGATCAGGGCCCGGACCTTCAGCATGGGGGCGGATCCGCCCAGGACGGTGCCCGCGGAGGCGGCGGCACGCTCGCTCTCCGTAGCCTCTCCGCCCATGCGCCCTCCTGTGACCGTGTGACCGTGAACGCTAGGTGGCGGCCGGTGACCGGGACAAGGTGACAGGCACACACCTTCCAAGCCCTCGAGATGAATGGGTCCCACACCACGCGGGCCGCCGGACGAGGGAAAACACGCCTCAGCGGGGGACCGGCCCGAACGCCCGGTGCCTCACGACGGGGCGGTCGCGAGCGCCCTGAGTTGGTGCAGCCGAAGTCCGAGCTGAAGTTCCAGGTCGTTCTCGTGGCGCCCGTCCCGGCCGAGGATGTTGTCGGCGCGGTCTAGTCGCTTGAGCAGCGTATTGACGTGCACGTGCAACGCCCGGGCGGTCGCCGCGGCGTTGGCGCGGTGGCCATAGTAGGCGCTGAGGGTGTCCACGAGATCGGTACCACGTCGCCGGTCGTAGTCGAGGAGCGGGCCGATGGAGTCGGAGATGAAGCGGTCGAGCTCGTGGACCCGTTCGGTGTCGAAGATCATGGCGTAGAGGGCGTAACGACCCGTTGTGGCGCCCAGGTCGGTGTGTCCGATCGCTCGCATCACGGCGCCGCAGCGACTGGCCAGGGAGAAGGCGCGTGACCAGTCGCGAACGACCACCCGTTCTCCGACGACGATGACGGGGCCGCCCAGTGTGCGACGCAGTCGGTGGTGGACCTCCTCGACGGTCTTGTCGTCGTCGACGCTGTGGACGATCATCGTGGCCCGGCCCAGATGTTCGCCGGCCAGTCCGGAGCAGTCTCGGGCGATGTCGTGCAGACGGCGCGCGAGATCGGTCGGCGACAACGTGGGGGAGTCCGCGACGAGGACCAGATCCAGGCGGTCGGGGTCGATGTTGCGGGCCCGAGCGCGGGCGCGCTGGGCCGGGCTGATCCCGGGGCTGCCGACCATGAGCTCGGTCAGGAGCTCTCCGCTCAGTCGCTCGCTGGCCTCGGCAACGGCCTGCTCCTTGAGGATGAGCAACCCCAGGATGTGGGTGGCCCGCTCCAGCGTTCGCAGGTCCATGTCGGGCGGGGCGCCGTGGTCGGCGGCCGCCTCTCGGCTCCACGCCAGTGCGCCGAGGTAACTGTCGCCCGCCTGGATGGAAGCCACGCTGTGGGCGACTCCGGCGGTGTCGACCGAGGTCGTGCAGCGGCCCGAGCGGTGTGCCCTCTCGACGGCATCGGCCAGGTCGAGCTCCGATGGAGGCTGGCACGGACTCGACGCCGAGTCTCGGCGGACGGGAGCGGCACCGGTCCTGTCGAGGAGGGTGACGCTGCCACCGAGTTGATCGGCGAGAAGCTGCGCGACATCGCCTGGTGTCCCGCCCCCCAGCACCACACCGGTCAGGGCTTCGTGGATCGCTTGCGCTCGCTCCATGACGGCCATGTGCTTCTCGATCTTGCGGTACGCGATCCGCAGCTCCTGCAGGGCGGTCCGGCTCGCCTCGTACAGGCGGGCGTTGTCGAGGGCGACCGCGGCATGATCGGCGAACGCGCTCAGCAGCGCGATCTCGTCGGCCTGGAAGGATCGCTCCGAGCGGTCCGCGGCGAACAGGGCGCCCACCGCTTCACCTCGGATGACCAGCGGCACACCGAGAAGCGCGACGAGTGCCTCGGTCGTGGCCACGCGGTCGAAGTTCGGATCGTGGTCGATCAGGGTCGAGGCCACGTAGTTGCGCACCCAGTGCGGGCTCCGGGAGGCCAGGACCTTGCCGCCGAGCCCCATGTCGGCCGGTATGGACGCCGCGAGGAACGAGGCGGAGATCGTTCCCTCCGAGGCCCTGGCCGACAGCCTGCCGTCCGCGCCGACCAGCGAGAGGTAGGTGAAGTCGGTGCCGATCAGATCGTGGGCGTTGTGGACGATCGACCGCAGTACCTCATCGAGCTCGCCCAGCGCGGTGAGCGTCTTCGCGGTCGCGTACAACGACGCCAGTTCGCGCTGTCGGCGCATGAGCGAGCACGAGTCCGCCTCGCCGCAGAGGTTTCCGGCCATGGTGCGTCCCTCCTCGGCATCAGGTGGGTGAAGGACCTACCGAATCGACGCGAGGTATGGGTGATGCACACCTCAACCACAGAGTAACGGTCATCCTAATATGACCGCCATCACCCGCCTGAGCGGGACATTCAGAGAAGAGGCCAGCGTGAGTGGAACGTCGGCAAGGGGCGTAGGGACTCGGGGCGCAAGGACTCGTCGGCTCGCCGTGCTGGCGGCCATGGTTGTGTTGGCAGGCGCGACCCGGATCCTCGGGGGCGAACCCGCCACCGCGACGACCTCGACCGAGGGCGGCTCCTCGACGACGGTGCCGGCGTGCGCCGGGCTGGATCAGATGGAGATTCCGGCATCGGTCATCAGCCTGCCGACAAGCGGCGGTCGCGTTGAGTCGGCCTCGGTCATGACCAGCCTGGTCAGTGGCGAGATGATCGAGTACTGCCAGGTCAACGCCGCCATCTTCCCCGTTGATCCGTCCGCGCCCAATATCAAAATGCGCGTCGACCTGCCTTACGGCTGGAATCGCAAGGCGATGATGTTCGGTGGCGGCGGCTACAACGGCACCATTCCCGACCTGACGGCGAATGTGCCGTTCGGCCCCACGGACCGGCCGGTGCCGCTGGCCCGGCGATATGCGACGTTCGCCAGCGACTCCGGCCATCAGGCGAGCCCGACATCCCCTCCGTCCTTGGACGGGTCGTTCGGCGTGAACGACGAGGCCTTGAAGAACTTCGCCGCCGGTGACGCGCTCAAGAAGACGCGCGACGCGAGCCTGTTCCTCATCCGGCACGCCTACCGGACGAAGCCTGCCCAGGTCTACTTCGCGGGAGGCTCGACAGGCGGCCGCGAAGCGCTCATCGTCACGCAACGGTGGCCGGACGCGTTCGACGGTGTGATCTCCGCCTATCCCGCCTGGAACAACCTCAGTGAGGTCCTGGACCTGGGGTACCTGGCGCAGGTCCTGTCCCGCCCCGGCGCTTTCCCCGGACCCGAGAAGCAGACGCTCCTCTACAACAGCGTCATCAACGCGTGTGACGGTGTGGACGGCGTCAAGGACAACGTCATCTCCAACCCGGACCGCTGTCACTTCGATCCTCGCGTGCTTCGCTGCCCCGACGGTGTCGATGCCGGTCCGGCCTGTCTGTCGGATCGTCAGATCGGGGCGGTGATCGCCATGTCCTCGCCGTTCCGGTGGCCGTACCGGATCGCCAGTGGCGAGACCCAGTACCCGGGCTTCCCGTTCCTGTCGGGGGCGGACATGCGGACACCGTTCCTCGGGTTCGGCACCACCGCGCCGGCCAACCCCATGCCGGTGACGAGCGGTTACGGGATGCAGTACTGGGACCAATGGGTCAAGTACTTCCTGACACGAGACCCGGCCGCTAACTCTCTCGACGTGGATCCCCGTAATCCCGGGCGGTGGCTCGGCCGCATCAGCTACCTGTCCACGATCCAGGATCGCAACAACGTGGATCTTCGTCCGTTCGCCCACGCCGGCGGCAAGCTGATCCTGCTGCACGGCGCCGCGGACGAACTGGTCTCGCACCGCTCGACGAACGACTACTACCAGCGAGTGCGCGACCTGCTCGGCCCCCACTCGACCCGCACGTTCCTGCGGTACTACCTGGTGCCCGGGGCGAACCACGCGAACTTCGGCACACCGGCGTTCGTCGCCCGGTGGGACTCACTGTCCGCGCTGGAGCGTTGGGTCGAATCGGGTCGGTCGCCCGGGAATCCGATCGTGACCGACTCGAGCCACAACCGGACTCGTCCGCTGTGCGAATACCCGGCCTGGCCCAGGTATCGCGCCGGCGATCCGGACAGCGCGTCGAGCTTCGTGTGCACGCGTTGACGTCGGAGACCCGGCCCGGCCTGGTCGCGGGGTGTGTGCGAGCGAGGAGGTGTCGGGGAGAGGGCCGTCCGTCTTCGTCGGCCGGGACTTAGGCCCCATGCTCCGAAGCCGCCCCCCGGCGGAGCATCGAAGCGTCACTTCAACCGGCGTTGAAGTGACCAAGGGGGCGACGAGATGGACGCCGCGGTGTTCACGATGGTGGCCGGGCTGCTGGTGTTGTCGCTGGTGTCGGGGATGCTCGGCCTGGGCGTGGCGTTCGCCGCGGTGCCGTTTCTCGGCTTGTTCATGGCCGACCTGGTCGATCAGGTACAGCCGCTGAGCCTGCTGCTGAACGGGATCACCGCCCTGTTCGCTGCGTTCGGGTTCGCCCAAAGCCGCCTGATCGAGTGGCGGCGCGCGCTGGGATTGGCCGCGGTGACCACCCTTGCCGCGCCCGCCGGCGCCCTGCTGGCCCACGTGATCGACCCGAACGCGATCTGGGCGGTGTATCTGGTCGCCGTGGCTTACCTGGCCTACCGGCTGTTCCGGCCGGTCAAGGAACGACCCGGCTGGGAGAACTACCGGGCGGCGGTGGCGTGGGCGGTCCCGATCTCGGTGCTGTCCGGGCTGTTGGGTGTCGGTCCGGGGTTCCTGTTGATGCCCGCGCTCATCCTGGCCGGATTCGAGACCAAACGAGCCGCCGCGATCAACGCCGTCGCCGTCACCCCGCCGTCGTTCTCCGCGCTGGTACCGCACCTGGCCACCGCCCAATGGGACGGCGGCCTGACCGTGGCGCTGCTGGCCGCCGGGGCGGTCGGTGCGTTCGCCGGCGCCCGCATCACCAGCGTCTACCTGCCGAGCCGGAAGATCAAACAGCTGTTCGGCATGCTGATCGTGGTGATGACCATCTACAAGATCGTCACAGTGCTCGCATGAGCATCGTCACCCGGACGGAGTCCGCCGATGAACGAGACCACCGCACAGACGGCGCCCACCCACTACACGGTCACCGTGGACTCCACGGACGCGGGCCGGGCCCAGATCGCCGTCGGCACCGAGACGATCACACTCGACACCGCCTGGCCGAGCACACCATCGGGGCTGCCCGGGCCCGCCGAACTGCTCGCGGCCGCGTTCGCCGCCTGCCTGCTATTCGTCGACATCGCCTACGAACTGCGGCTGGACACCGATGAACCCGCACAGCGCGTCGACTTGCTGCACCGCAACCTGCGCCGCTACGGCACCGTCTACAACACCCTCGCCGCCGCCTGCCACGTGCACGGCAGCATCGTCACCGGTCCGACGACGGAGGCGCCGTGACCGGCGCGGCCGCCCGCGTACCCGACCTCGCCCCCGGCCGCGCCCCGGACCGCGCCCCGGACCGCGCCGCCGCGGTGGAGTTGCTGCAAGCCATCGCCGACCCGGTGCGACTGTCGGTGATGCGCCGGCTCGCCCGCTCACCGGCCTGTGTATGCACCATCCAAGAGGACCTGCCGATCGCGGCCAACCTGCTCAGCTACCACCTCAAAGTGCTCCGCGAGGCAGGCCTGGTCACCACCACTCGCCGTGGCCGCTGGATCGACTACACGCTGGCGCCCGACGCGCTCGACCGGCTCCACGCGGCCATTCCGGCCCCGGAGTAGGCACGGCAGCCGGCGCGGACATGGGGAAGCCGTGTGCGAACGTTCAAGGCCCGGTCGCATACCGCGACCAGATCACTACATAGTCGATGCAGTGTCCAAAGGGCGGGTCACAGGTGAGACAGCGTGAAGGCGGTGAGGAAGCCCGCGACCGTGATCAGTCCGGAGAGCAGGTGCGCGGTCTCGAACGCTTCGGGGATCATGGTGTCGGCGATCATGGTGATGATCGCGCCGCCGGCCAGCGCGGTGATCGCGGCGAGCACGCTCACGGGCGCCTGGTCGAGCAGGACGAAGCCGGACACCGCCGCCAGGCCGCTGATCACGGCGATCGTGGCCCAAAGGCCGAAGACGTACGCGCGGCCGCGTCCCGCGCGGCGCATCCCGGAGGCGCTGGACAGCCCTTCCGGAACGTTGCTGAGGAAGACCGCGACGACCGTCACCGTGCTGACCGCCCCGCCGGTGACCAGACCGGCGCCGATGACGACGGACTCGGGCACTCCGTCCAGTAGCGCGCCGAGCGCGATCGCGGTCCCCGACCCGGACTGCTGCTCCTCCGACGGCTGCTGATCGCCGGACCGCTTGCGGTGGCGAGCGCCCCGGCGTGCCAGGAGGGCGTTCGATCCGGAGAACGCGAGCGCACCGGTCACCGCCCCCGCCACCGTGGGCGCCAGACCGCCTCGGTCATGCGCATCGGAGATGAGCTCGAACGCCGCGGCGGACAGCAGGACTCCGCTGCCGAAGGCCATGACGCTGGCGATCACCTTCGCCGGCACGTGGGCCAGGTAGCCCGGCAGGGCGCCGAGCACCAGCGCCGAACCGGCCAGCAGACCCCATCCACCGGCCTGCAGCCATCCAGGCATCCGCCCCACCCCGTTGTCTCGTCAGGGGCTCCCGATTATCCACCGGCGCGCCACCCGCCGGGCCGCCGCCCCGCCTTCTCCATGGCCCAGGCGACGCCCACCTTGTAGCGGCGAACCTTGATGCCGAGCGCGGAGCTACCCGGAATATTGCCCTTTTAACACGTATATTTGGCCTTTTGGGCGAACTTTTCTCCCAAGACGGGGTACCTGGTCCTGATATGAGGTCGTTCCGGGGGAGCCTCCATACCGGAGTTTCTGTCGGCGTGTGCCGGCCGTCGCAGCCTCAGGCGCCGGACTTCTTGGATATGTGCGCCTGGTCAGGAGTAAGCCGGCGACCACGGGTAGGGCTTCGATGCATCTGCCGCAAAGGAGCGTTCGAAATGACCCGTTCCATCACTTCACGTCCCGCCCTTGTGCAACAGTTCGCCCTCATAGTCGGGGCGACCTTTCTGCTGGTGGGACTCTTGGGATTTATTCCCGGCATCACCACCGATTACGATTCCATGACCTTCGCCGGCCACGAGTCGGACGCCAAGCTCTTCGGGCTCTTCGAGGTCTCCGTTCTGCACAACATCGTGCACCTGCTGTTCGGCGTCGCGGGAATCGCGCTCTCGCGGACCGCCTCGATGGCGCGGGCGTTCCTGATCGGCGGCGGGGTCATCTACCTGGTGTTGTGGCTGTACGGTCTGCTGATCGACAAGGCCAGTGGCGCGAACTTCGTCCCCCTCAACGCCGCCGACGACTGGCTCCACTTCGTTCTCGGCGTCGGCATGATCGCGCTGGGCGTGGTCGGGGCACGAGCCGTGGAAAAAAAGACGAGGACCGAAGCACCCGCGGGCCGCGGCCGGTAATGAAGCAGCGGTAATGACGCGGTAATGAATTGGGCGTGCGCGGCGGGGCTCCCGGCTCCGCCGCGCAGGCCGAAACGCTTCTGCCGGGCCCGGGCCCTGTTGCCGCGCGCCACGGGTGGCCAGATCCGGACGGACCCGCCAGGCGATCGTCTCAGCCGAGGGTGATCTCGCGTCGCCATCCGAAACATCGGCTACCGCCCATGCATGAGCGCGCGGCGAGCCGGATTTCACCGGCCATCGCGCCGCGAAATCGCAACCTTGCCGGGTCGTTAAACGATCTCTAGGCTGAAGGGCGCTCGGGGGGTTCCTTACGCCGCCACGAAAGCAGGCCCGATGGCTCGGCAGACTCCCCTGGCCCGGTTAATTGTCCTTCTGCTGGCCACATTGCCCGGGCTGGTGCTCGGCCTGGTGGGCGGCCCGGCGGCCTGGGCGGCGGCTCCGCCCGCCGCCCCTGCTCCGACGGCTCCGATCGCGCCGACCGGGGCGCCCGCGCCGGGCACGGTCGATCAGGCCATTCTCGATCAGCTGTCGTGGCGCAACGTCGGCCCGGTCCGCGGCGGCCGTTCCATCGCCGTCGGCGGCAGCGCGGCGCGCCCCGCCGAGTACTACTTCGGCGCCACCGGCGGCGGCCTGTGGAAGACCGCCGACGGCGGCACGACGTGGCGTCCGGTCACGGACGGCCGGCTCACCAGCTCCTCTGTGGGCGCGGTCGAGGTGTGCCCCGCCGACCCGGACGTGGTCTACATCGGCATGGGCGAGGTCGAGCTGCGCGGCGACATCATCCCCGGCGACGGGGTCTACAAGACCACCGACGGCGGCGCGACGTGGCGGCATCTCGGGCTCGCCGACACCCAGACCATCAGCCGCATCAGGACCGATCCGCGGGACTGCGACCGCGTGTACGTCGCCGCGCTGGGGCATCCGTTCGGCGCCAACGCCGAACGCGGAGTCTTCCGTTCGACCGACGGCGGCGCGAACTGGTCGAAGGTGCTCTTCCGCGACGAGCTCACCGGCGCCTCGGATATCGCCGTCGATCCGGGCGACCCCGACGTGCTCTACGCCGGCTTCTGGCACGTCTTCCGCACGCCCTGGCTGCTCAACAGCGGCGGCGACTCCAGCGGGCTGTTCAAATCCACCGACGGCGGCGACACCTGGACCGAGCTGACCGGGCGGCCGGGGCTGCCAGGCAAGCCCCTCGGCAAGATCGGCGTGACCGTCTCGCCCGCCGACCCCGACCGCGTCTTCGCCATGATCGAGGCCGACCAGGGCGGGCTGTTCCGCTCCGACGACGGCGGCGCCACCTGGGACCGGGTCAACCAGGACCGCTCGCTGCGCCAGCGGGCGTTCTACTACACCCGGGTGTACGCCGACACCAAGGACAGGGACACCGTCTACGTCCTCAACGTGTCGTTCATGAAGTCGACGGACGGCGGCGCGACCTTCCGCTCGATCGCCACGCCGCACGGCGACAACCACGATCTGTGGATCGCGCCCGATGATCCGCGACGGATGATCGAAGGCAACGACGGCGGCGCCAACGTGACCACCGACGGCGGGAGCACGTGGACGGCGCAGGACTACTCGACGGCGCAGATGTATCACGTGACGACGACGAACGACTCGCCGTACCTCATCTGCGGCTCACAGCAAGACAGCGACACCGCGTGCGTGTCCAGCGAGGGCGACGGCACCGACTTCTTCGAGGTCGCCGGCGGGGAAAGCGGCTACATCGCGGTCGACCCGCGGGACTCCAACGTTTTCTACGGCGGCAGCTTCGGCGGTTTCCTGTCCCGCTTCGACCGCCGTACGGAGCAGGCCCGCAACGTCAACCCGTGGCCCGACAACCCCATGGGGCACCCCGCGAGGGACCTGGAGCACCGCTTCCAGTGGACCTTCCCGATCGTGACCAACCCGGCGGAGCCGCGCGCCGTCTACGCCGGATCGCAGTTCGTGCTCAAGAGCACCAGCGACGGCCAACGCTGGCGGCGGATCAGCCCCGACCTGACCTACGCGGACCCGGCGACGCTGGGCGACTCGGGCGGCCCCATCACCAAGGATCAGACCAGCATCGAGTATTTCGCCACGGTCTTCGCGATCGCCCCGTCGACGCGCGACCCGGACGTGATCTGGGCCGGCTCCGACGACGGGCGGGTGAACGTGACCCGCGACGGCGGCGGCCGCTGGGCCGACCGGACGCCGGCCGGCCTGCGCAAGTTCACCCGGGTCAGCATCATCGACGCCGGTCATCACGACCGCGGCACCGCCTATGTCGCGGCGCACAACTACCGGCTCGACGACCCGGCCCCGTACTTGTTCAAGACACACGACTTCGGCCGCACATGGACGCCGATCACCGCCGGGATCGCCCGCGACGACTTCGCCTGGGCGATCCGCGAGGACCCGGTACGGCCCGGACTGCTGTACGCGACCACCCAGCACGGCGTGTACGTCTCGTTCGACGACGGCGCCCACTGGCAGTCGCTCCGCCTCGACCTCCCCGACACCTCCGTGCAGGACCTGACCGTCAAGAACGGCGATGTCGTCATCGCCACGCACGGACGCGGCTTCTATGTGCTCGACGACGGCGCGACGCTGCTGCGCGGGCTGCGGCCCGGCATGACGGCGTCCCAGGCCCCGCGGATCGCGATCCACCGCCCGGCGGCATCGGGCCTGCCGCCGGCGGTACCGGCGGGTTCGGCCGAGCCGGCCGCTCCCGGAAGCCGGCGGACCGGGATCGCGGCCGACCCGGTGACGTCCGGCGGGGTGACGCTCGACGACCCGGCGGACCCGATCCGCTCGGTCGACCCCGGCGTCCGGGTCACCTACCGCCTCGCCGAGGCGGCCCAGCAGGTGAGCCTGACGTTCCTCGACCGCAAGGGACGCGAGATCCGCACCTTCACCGGGCAGCCCACGGAGCCCGGCGCGCACACCTTCACCTGGAACCTGCGCTATCCGGGTCCGACCGCCTTCCCCGGGCTGATCTACTGGCAGGCGAGCGCGACCAACGGGCCCAAAGCGGCGCTCGGCACGTACCGGGTGCGGCTGACCGTGGACGGCCGGCGCCTGGCGCAGGACTTCGTGGTCCGCAAGGATCCGCGCCTCACCGGCATCTCCGCGCGGGACATCGCCGAGCAGTTCCGACTCGGCCTGCGGGTCCGCGACCGCACCAGCGACGCCAACGATGCCGTCATCAGCATCCGGGCCTGCTCCACGGCGGTCGCCGACCGGGTCACGGGGGCGAACGATCCGCAGGTCACGCGGGCTGGGAGCGCGCTGCGCGAGGCGCTGTCGGCGGTGGAGAACGAGATCTACCAGACTCGGCTGCAGAGCGCCCAAGATCCGCTCAACTTCCCGATCAAGCTCAACAACAAGATCGCGGCGTTGCTCGGCGTGATCGAAAGCGCCGATGACCGGCCGACGGACCAGACGTTCGAGGTGTTCCGGCTGCTGTCCGGCCTGCTGGAGGTCCAGCTCGGCCGATACGACGCGCTGCGCGCGCGGGACGTGCCCGCCTTCAGCGAACTGGTCGAGGGGCGCGGACTGCCTCCGGTGACCTGTGCCGACGACGTGCGGTGAGCCCGCGCTTCCCGGCATGGCCAAGATCGGTCAGCCGAACAAGGAATTGCCTCATGGCGCGGGTGACCACGGGGGAGGGGAGAAAGGTGCGCTCTGGCCGGATTTAGGAGGGTGGTTTAGCCTGCCTGGCATGGCGTGGTTAGCGACGATCTCGCAAGGCGAAGCGGTCGGGGAGCTCGCGGAGGCGTACGCGGCGATGGCCGCGCGGCCCATTCCGGCCGTCTATCGTCCCCCGAACGGCACCGCCCCGGGCATTGTCCGGGCGCACAGCCTGGACGCCGAGCTGATGCGGCGCACGTTCACGATGTCGGGATTGTTGCATCGTTCCGGGCTGGCCTGGGCGGATCGCGAGTTGGTCAGCAGCGTCACCTCCCGTACCAACCAGTGCTTTTATTGAACGTCGGCTCACGCGGAGTTTCTGCGTGCCGCCAGCGGTGATACCGCTTTGTCCAAGGCCGTGCTCACGGGCGACGACGGGCTGTTGCCCGCGCGAGGTGCCGCGCTGGCCGACCTCGCCGCGGTGCTCACGAGCCGGCCGTGGTCGGTCACCCCCGAGATCCGCGACCGCCTCGCCGCCCAGGGCGTCGAGGGGGCGGACTTCGAGGCCGCGCTCGGCGTGGTGGCGATGTTCAACTATCTGACCCGGGTCGCCGACGCTTCTGGCATCGAGTTCGACTATGCCTCCGAGCAGCTTCCGGTGTTCGAGCCCGAACGCGACCAGGAGCCGGCGCCGCGGCCGGGACGCGACCGTTGGCCCGTCGTCGGCGCGGAGTTCCGGACCTTCCCCAGCTTCCCGGCGATGACGCGGGCGTGGCAGGACTGGCGCGATTACGTGCTGGACTCCGACGAGCCGCTGACCCGCCGGGAGCGGCTGGTGCTGGCCCGCGCCGCCGCACAGGAGAGCTGCGACGCCTGGCGGGCCGACGAGCTGGGCGAGTACGCGCCGCACGAGGGCGGGGAGGCCCTGCTCGACGCGTTCGCCCGCAAGCTGAGCCGCCGGCCGTGGCAGATGGGGCCGGCGGACCTGCAGACCCTGCGCGACGGGGGCTACGCTGAGCGTGCGCTGCTGCACGCGATCTCGGCGGTGGCGCTGCAGAACGCCGAGTCACGCCTGGCCATGGGGAGAGCCCTGACCTCCAGCTGACCGGCCCGCTGAGTTGGTCGCGTGTCGTAACGGCCGCGCCGCCGCCGAACCGGTGCGGATATGTGGCCGGAACGCGGGCGCAACGCGCCGGCAATGAGCGGCGACTAACATCTGGGCGTTCTCGCGTCGGCTACCAGGGAGGCCGTTGATGGGGTCCGGTGAGCAGGTAGCGCGGGTGGTGACGGACGGCGTGGGACGGCGCGGATTCGTACGGGCGGCCGCGGCCTTGGGTGCCGCGGGGGCGGCGGGTGCCGCTGGAGTGGTCGGGGCGGCGCGGGCGGCGCGCGCCCAGGCGCCGGGCGGGGCGCCGGGCGGGGTGCAGGTGCTGCAGGCCGGGGCCGGCCGGGTGCGCGGCGTCTATGTGCCGTCGAGCCCCGACACGGTGCGCTGGGGAGTGCTGCCGAACCGTACGGCCGAGCCGATCGCGTCGGTCGCCTCGGGCGGAGTGCTCACCGTGGACACGGTGTCGCACGAGGGGATCCTGGAAGACCAGGGTCGCGATCCGGTGAGGTTCTTCGGGGAGCACGGCGTGCCCGAGAGCCGGGTGCTGGAGGACGCCAAGGCGATCGCCGCCTCTGATATCGCGCACGACTTCGCCGCGGACGGTCCGCACGTCGTGACGGGGCCGGTGGCGGTGCGCGGAGCCCGGCCGGGGGACGTGCTCCGGATCGAGGTGCTGGAGTTGCGGCCCCGGGTGCCCTATGGAGTGGTCTCCAACCGGCACGGCAAGGGCGCGCTGCCCGGCGAGTATCCCGAGAAGTTCGCCGGCGATCCGGCCTCAACTCCCTTTCTCAATCTATTTGGCAATATGTCGGTCTTCACCCCGGTCGTCGAGGGGCGGGGCGGCGGCGGGCCGCGCGGGGTGCTGCCCGCGGGAGGTCGCGCCCGGGCCGAGTTCCCGCTGGCGCCCTTCATGGGGATCATGGGCGTCGCCATCGACACCGCCGAACGCGTCAACTCCGTTCCGCCCACGCTGGCCGGCGGCAACCTGGACATCAAGAACCTCGGCGAGGGGGCGGTGCTCTACCTGCCCGTGCAGGTCCCCGACGCGTTGTTCTTCGTCGGCGACCCGCACTACGCCCAGGGCGACGGCGAGGTGGCGCTGACCGCCCTCGAGGCACCGCTGCGCGCCACGTTCCGGCTCACGGTGATCAAGCCGGACGGCTCGTCGGACGGCGAGGGCCGGGGCGGCGCGCCGGAACTCGCGTTTTCCTACCCGTTCGCCGAGACCGCCGAGCACTGGATCCCGTTCGGGCTGTCGGACCCCGATGGCCCGGTCGACGGGCAGCACAACTCGCTCGACGACGCCATGAAGACCGCGGTGCGCAACGCGCTGGCCTTCCTCACCACCCACATCGGCATGCCGCCGCCCGCCGCGTACGCCTACCTGTCGGCGGCCGCGGACTTCCACGTCTCCCAGGTGGTCGACCGCACGACCGGCATCCACGCCCTCATCCGCAAGGCGGACTTCCGCCGCTGACCCGCTCCGGCGTGCCCGGTCACGGGCCTGCGTCCGCGCCGTCCGCGCCGCCCGGGCCGCCCGGGCCGCCCGGCCGGTCCATCTGCTCGATCACCTCCCAGGCGGCCTCTGGCCGCATCAGCTTGAGGAACCGGGAGTCCGCCGCAGGCTCGACCTGAAGGATCGCCGCCACCCGGGCGGCGTCCATCCGGTCGAGCACCAGCCCGACGCGATTGCCGGGCAGGCCCCGCAGCACCGTGACGGCCGCCCGCGGGTCGGCCGGCGCGAGATCCAGCACGCCGGCGGCTTTGCGCGGGTTCATCTCGGCCAGCACCGCGGTGATCCGCCGCCTGTCGTACGGGGCCGTCAGCGCGACGACATGCTCGGGGGGCGTGTCGTTCAGCAGCCGCGCGGCGTCGCCCGGGGCCAAGGCGTTCATGAGCCGCGCGGTCGCGGCGTCCCGTGCCGGAAGGGCCATGATGATGCCGGTGGCAGACGGCGGCGACACCTGCGACACCTGAACGAGCAGCCGCGCGCCGTGCTGCGCGGGCAGGCCAAGCAGCATCATGGCCGCGGCCGCCGGCTCCGCCTGCCGAAGCAACTCGGCGGCGAAACCGTCGTCCATCACCCTGAACGTCGCGGTCACGCCGCGGGGGTCCCTGGTCGCCATGCGCCCGAGGAGCAGCGCTGCCTGCCGCGGTCCCTGCTTGCGGAGAACGGCGGCGGCCTCCTTGGGGCTGAGCGCCGCGACCGCGGCGAAACCGGTCGCAGGCCCCGAAGCACCCGAAGGGGCGGGCGGCGGACCATCGGGGGCGTCGTCGTTCGGGGCGGCGGGGGACGGGCGCACCCTCCCGTCGCGCCTGTCGCGCGCCTCGTGCTCGTCACGCACCTCGCGGCGGGAGGCGATCACCCGCCGCAGCATGAGGGTGACCTCGTCCGGCCGCGGCCGCCTGGCGGGATCCTTCTCCAGGAGCCGCGAGACCAGGGGAGCAAGCAGCGGGGCGCGCTTCATCTGATCGGGCGCCTCGTCCAAGATCGCCTTGTAGACCAGGATCTGGTCCTCGCGCTGGAAGGGCAGGCGCCGCTCCGCCGCCTCGTAGAGGGTCACACCCAGCGACCACAGGTCCGAGGCAGGCCCGGTCGCACGGTTGAACCGTTCGGGCGCGACATAGGGGAGGGTGCCGATCACGTTGCCCAGCGTCGTCAGGTCGTGGCCCTCCATGGCCGCGTTGCCGAAGTCCACCAGGCGGATGCGCGACGTGAGCGACCCCGGCATGTCCTTGATGAGGATGTTCGCGGGCTTGACGTCGCGGTGGAGCACCCCCGACGCGTGCGCGGCCTTGAGCGCATCGAGCACGGTCAATCCGATCTCGGCCACTTTGTCCTCGGTCAGCCTGGCCGGCCACGTGGCGATCCAGTCGGCCAGCGAGCGGCCTTCGACGTACTCCATGACGATCCACGGGCCTTCGTCGCGCTCGAGCAGTTCGATGACGCCGACGATGTTCGGATGGCTGAGCCGGGACAGGGCGCGCGCCTCCCGCAGCACCCGCGCGGCGGACACCGCCCGGTTGTGTTCCGCGGGCACGCGGCCGATGCGCATCTTCTTGATCGCGACATGGCGATGGAGGAGGGTGTCCCAGGCGAGCCAGACGCTGCCCATACCGCCTTCGCCGA
This sequence comes from Streptosporangiaceae bacterium, assembly GCA_035765195.1. GTDB lineage: Bacteria > Actinomycetota > Actinomycetes > Streptosporangiales > Streptosporangiaceae > CALAED01. Next base: position 654,558 of record DASTYC010000038.1, on the reverse strand, counting down.
GCCGCTTGACTATCTCGTAGCGCTCGGCGGCGTTGGATCCCGTCACGCCCACCACCTCCAGGTCACGTTCACGTGCGGTCCGGACTCAGTCCTCCTCGTCGAAGTCGAGGAGATCGTCGGCGGGGGCCGCGACCTCCCCGTCGGCGCCGGCGGCCGGGCCGGGCGTCGCGGTCCTGGCCGGCACGGCCCCGGCTGGCGGGCGCGGCCGGTCGTGCGCGGAACGGGCGTCGTTGTCGCCCCAGGAGGGGTCGCCGGTCCACGAAGCGTCGTTCGCCCAACGGGCGTCGTCCTTCACTCCGTGCTCGTCGCCGGTCCAAGACCAGGGGACGTTGCCGTCGGGCATGCGGCGCAGCGCGTCGTCTTCCCACCGGAAGGCGGCCTCATCGGGGGGCTCGTCCGGTTCGTTCATGTCGCCGTCCGCCGAGAGCCGGGCGGTGCGGACATGGTCGCCGCTCTCCGCGGGCGGGCCCCAGATGTCGTCGAGCACCTTCCGGGCGCTGTCCTCGCTGCCGCGTGTTCGCGCGTGAATGGCGAAGATCGCCTCCTTGGTCTCGACGGCCTCGGCCTCCGCCAGCAACCGCTCATAGCTGTTCATCGGACCGAAGGTGAGCAGCAGCTTGACGAGCACCGGCAGACATTCGATGGCGGTGATGAGGAGCATCAGCAGTTCGCGCGCGGTGTTCAGCGTGCTGTCCTCCTCCGCCACCTCGTCGAGCGCCTCGAGCCGCAGGAGGAGTCCCGCTGAGCCGCGGTTCTTGGCCTCGAAGTTCCGCTGCAGGCCCTGGAGCTGGTCGCTGTAGACCTTGAGCTGGCTCTCCACCTGCGGCAAGAGCGCCTTCGCGTCGGCGACCCGCTGGGTGCGACTCTTCTGGTCGTTGGAGGTGAGCTGCGACTTGCGGTCTTCGATCTGCCGGTTGATGTTGTTGACCTGCCGCTGGGCCGCGCGATAGGCCTGCTCGTCGGCCTTGGCCAGCGGACCGTTGCCGGTGGGCTTGCACGGCCCGTACAGCTGGCACTGCCATTGCTTGTACGCCTTGGCGGCGGTGCTCTGCGCCCGCGACAGCTGGCTGCGCAGACCGACGATCTTGGGATCGGCCTCGGGGTTTTGCGGCACGTCGCCGCCGGTCTGGATCGTCTTTTGGAGGGCGTCGCGCTGGGCGGTGAGCCGGCCGACGGTCTTGCCGACCGCGCCGGTCTGCTGCTGTTGCCGGAACGCGTCCGCGTCGCGCTGCCGGATCTCCACCGCCTTGGCCTCGATCTCGGGGCGGAAGACCTGGAGCACGAGCGGCGTGGAGATGACGACCCCGAACAGCAGGGCGAGGAACAAACGCGGCAACGCCATGAAGAGGTTCTGCCAGGGCTTTTCGCGCCGCTGAATGGAGACCACCAACCAGCGGTCGAGCTGCATGATGCCCGCCGCCCATGCCGCTCCCGCCAAGATCGCCAAAGGTAGAACGACATTCAGCGCCGTATTCAGCGCGAAGGTCATCGACACGCCCGCGAGGATCGCGGTAAACAAGATCGCGGCGCCCACGCCCTCATATTTCGCCTTGTCGCCGCGGGCTCGGTCCAGAAGATCGGGACGGGCACCGGAAAGCCAAATCAGAAATCGTCTCACATCGCTCTCCCGGGGAGGGTGATCGCCTGGTGTCGCCCAGAACCTGACGTTGGAGGCGCAGCTGAATATTATCCGCTTAGATGGTGCATCGATGCGTTTGGTTCTGCCGTATTTCGCGAGCCGGGTAAAGGGCCGCTCCCGGGGCGAATCCGGACAGACCTGGCATCATGTGTATAACTCCCTTTCTGTGTGTAATGTGACACAGCCGCAGAACCGGGGGTCCCTTATAATTCGATCATTTTGGTGCGGCGGCGGAGAAGGCGGCGAGAGAACCTGTGCGACGACCTCTTCGTCTAAGCGGTGGGATCTCACGGTGCCGGGACTCGCGCCGCGCGACCCTTGACAGCCCCCGAGCCAGGTTCTTGTCGACCCCCGAACGACCACAAGGAACCGACCGATGCCGCGGTACGAAACGACCGTCCCCTGCCCGGTGTGCTTTTCCCCCGCCGGTGCGCTGGCGACCTGCGCGGAATGCGGCTGGCCGCTGACCGCGGCGGCGTGGCCGGGCGGCGACGCCGAGAGCCGCGAGCGCCACTTCGCGAAGGAACTGGAGCGGGCGCAACGCGGGTACGACAGCGTGGCGGCGGCCCGGATCTCTCCGACGGACGGCCGTGATCTGCCGTTCATCCGCGGCGGACGGCCCGACGAGGCCGAGTGGACGGCCGCGCTGCGGCGGGCCACGGTCGCCGCGGACACGCTCGACACGGCCGACCGGCTGCGCGAGACGATCAGGCGGCGACTGGAGACGCGGCCCGAGGCCGGGCGGCTCAGCGTGGTCGAGGTCGGGAGCCGCGGCATCACCACCACCACCGTCGTGAGCGCGGAGCCGTCCGGCATGCGCAGGGTGGACCGCGGCCCGGTCGTCCGCTGGATCGACCTGGCGCCGATGCTGGCCGCGGAATCTCCCGACGAGCTTTTGTTCCGGCTCGCCGGCGGGTTCGGCGGCGTGGACCGCGCCGCCCTCTGGGCGGAGCTGGAGCGCACCGTGCCGGAGAGCGTGGCGATCCCGGGCGCCGACCCCATCCTGGTGTGCGCGGTCCCGGGCTGGCCGGTTCCCGAGCACGGGCTGGAGGTGCTGGCCCGCCGGGCCCCGGACGCCGTACGGTCGCGTGTCGTCGACGTGGACGCGGCGGAGCTGGTCGGGGAACTGGTGTCCCAGATGAACACGACGGCGGCGCTGCGCGGCCGGCTCGAACTGGTCGTCGCCCACGTGGTCCCCAAGAACGGGCGCATCGTCTTGCGCAGCGAGCGGCTGTTCGAGGCGGGGGCTCCGGTGGGTGCCGAGCAGGCGTTGACCATTCGGTGCGCTCACACGCTCGATGACGGCCTCGTGCTCGCCGTGGTCAGCTGGGGCCACGACAACACGCGGCCCCGGCCGGTGTCGATCGATTCGGTCCGGCTGCGGCCGGGTGCGCACCGCCTCCACGCGGTGCTGGCCGGCCCGGGCCGGGTGAAGTTCAGCGAGCCCGCCGGCGTCGTGCCGGACTCTCGTGTTTGGTCAGAGCTCGTGGCGAGCCTGCCGCGGCGCTTCATCCCGCCGGTGGGGGACTTCGACCTGATCTGCGCGCTCGATCTCGGCGCCGACAGGTTCGACGACAGGCGCGCGCTCGTCAGCGAGCTGGTCGAGTTGCTCCGGACCGAGTATCCCGAGCGTGGCAGATCCCGCGTCGCGGTCGTCGGCTATCGCGCCCACCGGTTCCGGGTCGGCGAGGAGCACGACAGGGTCGTGTACGGCCGCTGGCTGGACACGCCCGATGAGGCGCAGCGGTCGCTCGACGGATTCCGCGCGTTCGAGCCGGGCCCGGTGCGGGCCGCGCCGATCGAGGACGCGCTGCACGTCATCGCCCGGCGCGTGGGCCGGATCCCGCCGGGCCGCAAGGTCGTCCTGCTCACCGTGGGCGCACGGCCTCCGCATCCGCCCGCGGAGGAACCGGACGGCGAGATCCCGTGCCCGCTCGAGTACGACTGGCGATCGCTCCTGAGGCGTATCCGTCACCGTCCGGGCGGCCTGACCTCAGTGGCCGTGCTGGATTCCGCCAAGCATTACAACTTCGCCTGGAGGCAGCTCGGCAAGACCGCGCTGCACCAGCTGAACCTGACCGACCCGCGTAAGCTCGCGACGGCGGCAGGCCTTTTGATCCCGCCCTCCCAACGGCTTTTCTTCCCGTTGCCGGAACCCGCAGAATGACGAGGTAGTCGTGAGCTCTCAAACGGTTGTGCCGGACGAGGCCGAGTCGCCGAGGAAAGAGCGCAAGATCGGTCTTTGGGGCGCCTCGGGGAGCGGCAAGACCTCCTTTCTCGCCGCGCTCTACGTGGCCGTCACCGAGAACACCGCGGACTGGAGGATCATCGGTGACAACCGGGCCTCGGTCGACTTTCTCACCGAGATGACCAAGAGCATGACCCAGCACCATGTCTTCCCGAAGAAGACCGAGGGCATCCAGAAGCTGAGCTGGACGATGGTCGGACAGACCGAGCGCATCGTCGGCCGGCGCTTCAGAAAGAAGAAGGAAACGGTGCCGCTCCGGTTTCGACTCGATCTTATCGACGCCCAGGGCCGGCTGCTCGCGGGAATGGACAGGGCCGACGATCTCAACCTCGATTTCGGCGAGACCAGGGCCATGAAGACGCCGAAGACCGAGGCGGATCAGCTCATCGAGGAACTCGCCGCCTGCGATGGGCTGGTCTACCTTTTCGACCCGCTGCGCGAGCGCTCGGACCGCAAGCTCGAGGACGGCGACGACTTCCAGCACTTCCAGTGGGCCCTGCAGAACATCGCCCATATCTGCGACAAGAACGGCACGTTCGACACTCACCTGCCGCACTACCTGGCGGTCTGCATCACCAAGCTGGATGACCCGCTGGTCTTCAGGACCGCCGACGAGCTTGGCTACCTGACCGCCGATACACAAGATCCCTACTTGTTTCCCCGGGTCGTTCCCGGCCGGACTGAGGAGCTGTACCTGAAACTGGGCAGCACGTCCCCGACCCGCAGCGCCCTCAAGGTCCATGACTCCATCCGCAGGTACTTCCACGAAGACCGGGTCCGCTACTTCGCCACGTCGTCGATCGGCTTCTATGTTCCTCCCGGCGCCACCCGATTCCGGCGGGCCAACTTCCGGAACGTGGTGCCGGACAGCGAGAAGAGCACCGTGATCCGCGGAGACATTCATCCGATCAACGTCCTCGAGCCGTTGCTGTGGCTCGGCGACGTGGTGTCCCGGTAAGGGGGTCGCAGGGGATGGTGCGGATGGAGGCCCAGTGGGCGCTGTGGAGCGAGCGGCCCGATGCGCGGGCCGACTACGCGGTGCTCAGCTGCAGCGACGGTCAGCTCCGCGCGAACCACTTCAACCGGCTGATCACGCGTTTTTCTCCGGGCTCGCCCGACAGCGAGCGCGCCCTCCCGCGGCTGACCGTCGGCCGGGTCGACATCGAGGGGACGCCCTACGTCGGCCTGGCGATCCAGAAGTACTCTCGGCACAAGGACGGGGTCGGCAGGAACATCGCGCCCACGTCCTACTTCTGCCTCCCCTACGCGGCGCTGGCCGGGCAACCGGTGTCGTACCTGCAGCTGTACGAGGCGTTGCACACGATCCCGCTGCCGGAAAGCGGCGGCGGACCGCTGATCTCCCTTGACGTCGGGCCGTTCGCCGCGAAGCGGATCGTCGCCGACATCGCGACGTTCCGGGCCGACGCGCTGTACGCGGCGGCGCTGTTGCTGACCAAGGGCCGCCGGGTCTGCGTGACCCAGGCGGAACATACGTCGCCGGAGGAACGGCTGGGGTTCTTGGACGCCGTCGCCGCGCTCCTGCCCTACGGATACCGCGCGAAGCTCACGCTGAGCACGTGGGCCAACAGCGCCACCTTGCATCCGCTGCGGCTGTTCTTCGCCCGGACGCCGCCCGAGGCCGACGACGAGTCCGACCGGGTGGTGACGGCGCTGCGCTGGGAGGGCAAGACCGAGCCCGTGGGGCCGGCCCAAGCCGAAGAACGCCGATACTTCGAGCTGCTCGGCCAGGCGCTCGACCGGTATCGCCCGGCCGAACTCGTCGAGGCGTTCGCCCTGGAGGTCGAGCCGCGCGCCTTCGACGGCCAGGCGCCGGCCATCGAGGTCCTGCAACGGATCTGCCGTGGTCTCGACCGCAGGTCCAGGCTCCGCCAGGGCACCTACACGGTCAGCGATCTACGCGAGGGGCTCGACGACCCTGACCTCGATCCGGCGACCAGCCGTGACCTGCTGGTCAAGCTGATGAAGACGGGTGGCGACGCCGACCTGACGGTGATCGAGAAGGCCCTCGAGCGGCTCCCGAAAAGCGAGCTGTCCACCCTGCTCGCGCCGCTCCAGGAGATGGCGATCACGCTGTTGTGGTCCCCGGCGAACGTCCGGCTGCAGCGCGTCGTGGAGCAGGCGGCCCGGTGCGGTCACGCCGACTGGTTCCTGCGCGGTCTGGTCACTCAGCCGTCGTTGAGCCATACCGAGCTGGAGAACGGGCTCAACGCGGCGGCGCGGTTGCTCGTGACGAACGTCATGGCCGACCCGCAGGGCTACCCGAAGACCCTCGGAACTCTCCGGCAGAACATCCCGGTCGCGCTCGCGCTGATCGTCGAGCTCGCCACGGCCGAGGACGAGGCCGGGCTGGCCAAAGGTCTCGAGCTCGTCCGCCCCGGGCTGCCGGAGGAACTGGCGCGCCCCATCGACGTCGCGGCCGGGCTGCGACGAGAGCGCGTCGACGAGTACGCGTTCGGGGCCCTGTTCGCCCACGGTCACAGCTGCGTTCCCGCCGTCCTCGCCATCGCGAGCCGCCGCCGGCAGATGCCGTTCGTCATCGACGGGTTCGTGAGCTGGCTCGCGTCGGGCGGCGGCTTCCGGCCGCCGGGCCACGATACGTACTGGAGCAGGCAACTCGACGCGCTCGATCCCGAGGAGCCCGACGTCCGCGGCAAGCTCGATGTGCTGCTGCTGATGACCGGCGGCAAGCCCTCCTCGATGAGCCAGATCGTCCGGGAGCAGTGGCCGGCCTATCGAGACGGCTTCATCCAGGCCTGGCTGCTCGACTGGCCGGGCAAGGCCCGGATGACACGCGGGCTGGCCGACTATCTGAGGGCGCAACGCTGGCAGGAGAGCCCCGAGCGCGAGGCCGAGGTCCGCGATCTCATGCATGCGCTGTTTCCCGCCGGCGAACCGACCATCTTTAGGGCGCTCGACGCGAGCCGCGACAAGAGCCGGCGCACCGAGGCGAACCCGCAGGTGGCGCGGCCCGTCGTGGCGCCGCCGCCGGCGGGGCGCCCGCCCGTCGCCCGGTTGTTCGGCGACGGAGGCCCGGCGGGCGAGGCGCTCGCGGTAATCGTCGCGACCTGCGAGGGCCGGGGGACCGCCGACGCCGCGTGCCGGCGGCTCGTCAAGGAGGGGAAGATCGCGGACGCCGCCACCGCGCTGGAGGTCGTCGGCCAGATGGTCCCCGCGCTGACGAGCAGGACGGTGGCGATGCAGACCGCAGAGGAATGGCAGTTCGTGCTCGTCCGCGAGCTGTGCACCGGCCTCTTCGGCCCCGAGATCGCCCGCGACTTCCGGCATCTGTATCTCCGGACGTTCCTGCGGCCACTGGAGGAGGAGACCCGGAGGCTGGCGGTCCTCAATCGGATCAACCCGGTCGCGTGGGACGACGAAGACATCGCCGTGACGATCGACGGGCTCCGCCAGAAGATCGGCGAGCTCGACGCGGAGGCCAAGAAGCTGGGCGGCGGGCGGCGTCGCGGCCACGGCATCAGGGGCAAGCTGCGCCGGGGCGGCGGCGACCATGCGGAGGCCAAGGAGTAGCCGCCCGCGAAACTCCTCCCGGCGGCCGCGCGCGTTCCGGTATCGCCTATACCTCGGCCGCGGGTCGGCTCGTCGCCGTGCCCCGCGGGGCGCGCAGGGCGCCGAGCTGCTCGGCGTGGCCCGGCAGGTGGACGCGGCCGATGCCGCCGACCAGCACGCCCAGCGTCCACGGTTGATCGACGACGACCTCGTCGTTGGAGATGATCAAGGTCGCGAGCTGGACGGCGAGATCGTCCTCACTGAGCTCCTCGGCGATCGCGCAGAGCAGTTCGCCCGTCCGGCGGACCCGCCGCGTCAGGCCCGGCAGGTCGCCGCCGGCCGCGGCGATGATGCGGCGCAGGTTCCATGGGTCGAGCCCGGTGCGGTTGTCGTAGCTGGGCCGCTGCCCCGAGGCGACCGACATGGCGACCGCGGCGACGCTCGCGTCGACCGCCGCGACGTGCGCGAGCACATGCTCCGCGTCCCACTCACCCGGGGGCGGCGGGCCGAATCCGCCGGCCTCGGCGACGGCGAGAAAGTCGTGGTAGGCGCTGCGCAGCTGGGTGGTATCCATTGATCGTCCCTAGAAGTACGGGCGCCCTGGCCGGTCGTCCGCCGTGTGGTGAGCCGACCCAATTATCGCGAGCGGGTCAGCCTTCTTGACGCCAATGAGTGAAATGCTAATTTTCGGATGAATCGGGGAGTTTGACTGTCGCGCGAGCCCCCACGACCGGAAGAAGACGCCATGCGACCTCGTCGTCGTTTCGCCGGAGCGAAGTCCGTCATCGCCTCCCTGGCCGCCGCGTTGATCTCGTTCTCCACTGTCGTCATCGGCGGCCAGGCCGCGGCGCGCGCGTCCGGCGCGGAGCCGGTCGTGCGGACGGAGAACGGCGCGTTGCGCGGCGTCCGTTCCGGCGGCGTCGACAGCTTCCTCGGCGTCCCGTACGCCGCTCCGCCCGTCGGCGCCGCGCGCTGGCGGCCGCCGCGGCCGGCCGCCCCGTGGCGGGGCGTCCGCGCGGCGGACGCCTACGGCAACCGCTGCGCGGCGCGGGCGAGCACGAACGGGCCGGAGTCCGACACCGAGGACTGCCTTTACCTGAACGTGCAGCGGCCGGCGACGGCACGGCCGGGGGAGCGGCTTCCGGTCTTCTTCTGGATCCACGGCGGCGGGCTGGTCAACGGCAGCTCCAACCAGCACGACGCCGGCCTCATCGTCCGTAACACCGGCGTCGTCGTGGTGACGATCAACTACCGGCTCGGGGTGTTCGGCTACCTGGCCCACCCGGCCCTCACCGCCGAAGCCGGTGCGTCGGGCGACTACGGGTTCATGGACCAGCAGGCGGCGCTGCGCTGGGTGCGGCGCAACATCGGCGCGTTCGGCGGCGACCCGCGCCAGGTGACGATCGGCGGGGAGTCCGCGGGCGGCTGGTCGACGTGCGCGCACCTGACGGCGCCGGGCTCGCGCGGCCTGTTCGGCCGCGCGATCATCCAGAGCGGATCGTGCGTGACCCAGCCGCTGGACGCGGCCGAGGCGGCCGGGACGACGATCGCGGCGGCCGCCGGATGCGCGGACCCCGCCGGTGCGGCGCCCTGCCTGCGCGGCAAGACGACCACCCAGCTGCTCACCGCCGCGTCCGGCGCGAACTCCTTCCTCATGACGCACGGCGTGCCGGCGCTGCCGGTGGCGCCGGACGCCGCCGTACGGGCGGGCGACTTCGCGAGGGTGCCGGTCGTGATCGGCGCCAACCGGGACGAGGGCCGTACGTTCTCGCAGGGCTTCATCGGCCAGACCGAGGAGCAATATGTCGCCTTCGTCCGATCGACGTTCGGGGCGGACGCCGATGCCGTTCTCGGCCGCTACCCGTGGCCGGCGACCTTCGACGCGTTCACCCCGGCCTACCGCGCCGGCGCCATCCTCACCGACTCCGGGCTGATCGCCCAGATCGGCGGCTGCGCCAACCGCGGGCTGACGCGGGCCTTCGCCGGCGCCACGCCGACGTACGCGTACCAGTTCGACCACCGGACCGGGCCGGGTCTCGCGCCGACCCCGGCCGGGTACGTGTGGGGCGCGGGACACGCCGCCGAGTTGGCCTACCTGTGGCCGAGCTTCGACAACGGCACCCCGATCGCGCCGACGTTCGACATCGGCGAGCGGCGGCTGGCGCTCGACATGGTGCGCTACTGGGGGTCGTTCGTCCGGAGCGGGCGACCTGCGGCGGCGGCGTCCGCGCGGTGGGCGCGCTATGACCGCACCGGGCAGGTGTTGTCATTGCGGGCCGGCGGGCGGTCGACGCTCATCTCCGACGCCCGCCTCGCCGCGCAGCACCAGTGCGCCTTCTGGGACGCCCGCGGCTGAGGGCGGCGGGCCGGCGGTTCGCGCGTCGCGTCAGGGTTTGCGCGCGACGCCGGCCCACATGGCCTTCGGCTCGATCGAATGCGGGTGCCGGGGCCGCCACGACGCGGCGGGGACGATGCCCGGCTCCAGCGGTTCCCAGCCGTCGAAGAACCGCTCGACCTGCGCGTACGAGCGGTAGGTGACCTTGGTGGGCATCACGCGGTTCAAGGTGGCCGCGACCTCGGCCATCCCCTGCGGGTCAAGGTCCATCGTCGGATGCGAGAGCACCAGGTGGCTGCCCGGTGGGACGGCCTCCCGCAGTGCGGTGACGATCCGCAGCGGCTCGTCCTCGTCGGGGATGCAGTGCAAGATCGCGACCAGCATCACGGCGACGGGCCGGGAGAAGTCCAGGGTCGCCGCCGCCCGGTCCACGATCTCGTCGATGTTCCGCGCGTCGGCGTCGATGTAGGCGGTGGCGCCCTCGCGGGTGCCGGTGAGCATCGCCTGGGCGTGGACGAGCACGACGGGATCGTTGTCGACGTACACGATGCGCGAGTCGGGCGCGACGCGCTGGGCGACCTCGTGGGTGTTGTCCGCGGCCGGCAGCCCGGTGCCGATGTCGAGGAACTGGCGGATCCCCGCCTCGGCGGCGAGGTGGTGGACCGCGCGCCCTAAGAAGGCGCGGTTGGCCCGCGCCTTGCCGGCCAGGTTGGGCATGATGGCCAGCGCCCGCTCGGCGGCCTCTCGATCGACGGCGAAGTTGTCCTTGCCGCCCAGCCAGTAGTCATAGATGCGGGCAATGTGCGGGACGCTCGTGTTGAGCTCGACAGGCACGCCGTCGGCCGTCGCCACGTGAAGTCCTCCCGTCCGGGCGCCGGAGATGACCCCTGGGGGCACCAGCCTAGATGGCCCCGGGCCGACTGGGCGGATCACGACTTGTCCGGGCATTGCCGAAAGTGGCTAGTCCGTGCCGGAACCGGCTCGTACCCGGCCCGTGCCGCGCCTAGCATCGCGAGCGCGGGCCCATGCGTCCAGAGAACGGGAGGAGCGCCGGATGGCCATGCCGGATCGCGACCGGCCGGGATCGGCCGCCGGCGAGATCCCCGAGGGTCCCGAGGGTCGCGACGGCTTCCTGGACGCGCTCCGCGCCCACCGCGCCACCTTCGAGGCGGCCGCCCGGCGCGCCGAAGAGGCCCGTACGCTGCCCGCCGACGTGGTGGCGCTGCTGCGCGACCTGCACCTGTTCTGGATGAAGACGCCGCGCGAGCTGGGCGGCAGCGAACTCGACCCGCTGGAGTTCTGCGACGTGCTCGAGGAGCTCGCCTACTACGACGCGTCCGCGGCGTGGACCGTGATGGTCGGCAACGGGACGACCGGCGTGGTCGCCGGCTGGGTGGCCGGCGACCGGCTCGGCGAGGTCTTCCCCGCCGAGCCCACCGCCGCCGACCTGCCCATCTGCGCGGGTCAGTTCGTCGCCCGCGGCACGGCCGTGCCGGTCGACGGGGGCTACCAGGTCACCGGCCGGTGGAGTTTCTGCAGCGGAATCGAGCACGCCGACTGGCTTGTCGGCGGCTGTCGCGTGGCCGGCTCACGCCCCGGTGCCGGCCACGCGGCAGAAACCGGCGACGGCCGGGGCGGGGGACTCGGCCAGGGGAGCGGCCAGATCCTCGTGGTGGTCCCGAAGGCACAGGCGTCCCGGCACGACACGTGGTACGCCGCCGGCCTGCAGGGGACGGGCAGCGGCGACTTCTCCCTCGCCGACGTGTTCGTGCCCGCCGGCCGCGCGTTCGACTGGTTCGCCATGCCCCCCGTGCGCGGCGGCGATCTGTTCCGGCAGGCCCGGGTGCTCTTCGTGTCGAACGAGCTGAGCCCGGTCGTCGTCGGCATCGCGCGCCGGGCGATCGATGACATGTACGCGCTGGCGAGCGCGACCGATCGGCGGCTGAGCCGCGTCTACCTCAGCGAGCGGGCGGCGTTCCAGAAGGAGATCAGCCGGGCCGAGTGCCGGCTGCGGGCGATGCGGCTGCTCTATCGCGACACGGTCGCGGAGTGCTGGGCCGCGGCGCGGACCGGCCGTGAGCCGGACGCGTCGTTCGTGCCGCGCCAGCTCGCCCAGCACACGCTGGTCGTCGAGGAGTGCACCGATCTGGTCGACCAGATCATGCGCTATGCGGGGGGCCGGGCGCTGGCGCTGGAGCATCCGATGCAGCGGCATCTGCGCAACCTGATCGCGGCCCGGCAGCACGTGTACGTCTCGGACGAGAACTACGAGCAGGCGGCCAAGGCCAAGCTGGCCGAGTACACCTGACCCGGCCTCCGGTCAGCGCGGGCTCGGCGCCGTGTTGCGGGCGAGCAGGCCGGCCGTCGTCCGCAGGTAGTCGCGCAGTTCGTCGGGCTGGACGACCTGGAAGTCGGCGCCCACGGTCGCCAGCACGAACGCCGGCCACTCCAGCGCGTCGACGCTCATCAGCAGCCGGCAGGAGCGGTCGTCGACGGCTTCGACGGTGCCCCAGCGCGACACCACGCGTTCGACGTCGGCGGCCGGCGCGGATACCTCGACCACGACCTGGTACTGGGCGGGCATCGAGGAGATCTGGTCGCGTACGAACGCCGCGGCGTCGCCGCCGGGCAGCTCGCGCTGCCGGAACCTGGCGCCGGTCGCCACCGGGTCGGTGAGCCGGTCGACCCGGAAGATGCGCCAGTCGTGGCGGTCGGTGTCGTAGGCGACGAGATACCAGCGCCGGCCCAGCGACACCAGCCGATGCGGCTCGACCAGCCGCGTCGCGACCCTGCCGTCGCGGGTCGTGTAGCCGAACCGCAGCCGCTCGTCGTCGCGGCAGGCCTGGGCGATCACCGTCAGCGCGATGGCGTCCACGGCAGCGCCGCCGCCCGCGCCTCCGCCCGCACCTCCGCCGCCGCGTCCGCCCCACCCCCAGAAGGCGGGCACCGTGTAGGCCTGCAGGGCGTCGACCCGCCGGCGCAGCCGCGGCGGCATCACCTGGATCACCTTGGCCAACGCCCGTACGGACGTCTCCTCGATGCCGTCGACGGCGCCGCCGGCCGCGGTGCGCAGCCCGACCGCGATGGCCACCGCCTCCTCGTCGTCGAGCAGCAGCGGCGGCATCGCGGCGCCGGACTGCAGCTGGTAGCCGCCGGCGACGCCGCGGCTGGCGTTCACCGGATAGCCGAGCTCGCGCAGGCGGTCGACGTCGCGCCGCAGCGTCCGCTCGCTCACCTCCAGCCGTTCGGCCAGCTCCTGGCCCGGCCAGAACCGATGGGTCTGCAGCAACGACAGCAGCCGCAGCATCCGTGCGCTCGTGTTCGCCATGAATCTAGAATCCGCCAAATTCAGGTCAGAAACTGGCCGGTATTGATCCTAACGTAGTTCACATGGACACCACGATGATTCGCGCACACGGACTGACCAGGCACTTCACCGTCAAGAAGGAGAAGGTGGAGGCCGTACGCGACCTCGACCTCGACGTCCGGTCCGGTGAGATGGTGGCGCTGCTCGGGCCCAACGGAGCGGGCAAGAGCACCACGCTGCGGATGCTCACCACGCTGCTGAAGCCCACCTCGGGCACCGCCGAGGTTGCCGGGTTCGACGTCGTGACCGCCCAGCGCGAGGTGCGCGGCCGCATCGGGTACATCGGCCAGGGCAACGGAGCCGGGCACAACCAGCGGGGCCGCGACGAGCTGATCAGCCAGGGCCGGGCGTACGGGATGAGCACCGCCGCGGCGCGCGCCAAGGCCGCCGAGCTCATCGCCTCGCTCGATCTGGAGAGCGTCGCCGACCGCGTCACCTCGTCGCTGTCCGGCGGCCAGCGCAGGCGGCTGGACATCGCGATGGGCCTGATCCACTCGCCGCGCCTGCTGTTCCTGGACGAGCCGTCCACCGGCCTCGACCCGCAGAACCGGGCCAACCTGCAAGAGCACATCCGCCGGCTGCGCGCCGAGCACGGCACCACGATCGTCTTGACCACCCACTACCTCGACGAGGCCGACCAACTGGCCGAACGGGTCATCGTCATCGACCATGGGCGGCTCATCGCCGATGACACCCCGGCACGGCTCAAGGCCGACTACGCCGGCGATCGGATCAGCCTGACGTTCGACCGCGAGCACGACGCGCGGCGGGCGATGGCGCACTCGGCCGGCATCACCGATGGCGCGCAACTCGAGCAGAGCGGCGCCGGCCTCGTCATCAGGGCCCCCGGCGGCACCCGGCTGGTGCCGAAGCTGTTGCGGAGCCTCGAAGACGCCGGCGTCACGGTGACCGGCGTCGAGGTGGCCCGCCCCACGCTCGACGACGTCTTCCTCAACCTCACCGGCCGCAGCCTCCGCGAAGACGGCGCGGCCCCCATCGCCCCCGAAACGTCCGCCAAAACGTCCGCCACCACCATCGAGGAGTACGCGGCATGAGCACCACCATGGTCACCGACACCGTCACGGTCTTCAGCCGGGAGCTGCGTCCCGTGCTGCGCAACCCGTTCTCCGTGATCTTCACGATCGTGCAGCCGCTGTTCTTCCTGGCGCTGTTCGCCCCGCTCCTTCCGGACTCGGTCGGCGGCGAGCCTGCGTTGCAGTGGTTCGTCCCGGGCATCATCGTGATGTCCTGCCTGTTCGGCACCTCGACCACGGGGGCGAACCTGCTGCTGGAGATGCAGACAGGGTCGCACGAGCGGATGCTCGTCTCGCCGCTCCGCCGCCCGGCGCTGATCGTCGGGCGGGCGCTGAAGGAGACCGCGCCGATGTTCGCTCAGACGGCCTTCATCATCGCGGCCACCATTCCGTTCGGGTTCCACCTGCACCTGGCCGGCGCCCTGATCGGCCTGCTGATGCTGGCGGTCTTCTGCGTCGGGCTCGGGGCGCTGTCCTACACGCTGGCGCTGGCGTCGAAGAGCCAGGACTGGATGTTCTGGGCGGTGCAGCAGTCGCTGCTGTTCCCGCTGCTGCTGCTCGCCGGGATGCTGCTGCCGATCGACGGCGGGCCGGGCTGGCTGCGCTTCCTCTCGCAGCTCAACCCGCTGTCGTACATCGTGGACGCCGAGCGCGCGCTGTTCGGCGGCGACGTCGCCACCGCCGCGGTCGGCGGCGGGCTGATCGCGGCGGTGGCCGTGGCGGCCCTGGGCCTGTTCGTCGGCACCCGCGCCATCCGCCACGCCTGATCCGAATCCGTTCGGTCCGGACGTGAGTGCCGCATAGTGACACGATGCCCGGCGCGCACGGCCGAGCCCACCGGCAACTATCCGCTGGTCCGGCCTCCGCCACGAGGCGGAGGCCGCCGTCACGGGCGACCCGAGTTTCCCCGGCGGCGTCCGGCCCGGGTGGTCGACCCGGACCTCACCGCCGGCTCCGCTCCTGCTCCGGTCACCAGACGCAACCGAGCAGCTCGTTGTCCTCCCAGCCTGTGGGGTCGCTCGTGATGCCTTCCTCTCGGTACCCGCGACCGCTGGTGGGCCAGCCGCCGAAGTCCCGCCACGCTCGATAGATCGGTCGGGCGCCCGCACCCTGGACGAGGGCGCAGTCCATGAACACGGCGGTCGGCGTCGGACCCCGCCAGCGCGGACGCTCCACCCCCAGCGCGGGATCGGTGCTGAGGGTGTACAGGTGGTTTTCGTCCAGGCCCCGGCATCGATCGCCGCCGGACGTGCATATGAAGCCGTTCACCGTCCGCGCGCCGGGGATGTCCGCGCCCGGCGGATAGGCGGCGCCGACGGTGAAGTGGCCGGCGCCCTGGTGCAGCGTCCACACGTGGACGGGACCTTGGGTGATGGAGAACGTCACCGGTTGCCACCGCGACCAGTAGATGTTGACGGGGGTGCCGATCGGCTGCTCGCCGCCGATGCCGTCCTCGTCGTTGACGATGCGGTAGTTGGCCGCGAGCGCATGGTTGTCAGCGCAGGCGAACCCGGCTTGCGACAGCACCGCGCAGGCCTCGTCCCGGTCCTTGCCCTTGACGTCGGGCACGGTGTTCGTGTCGCTGTAGAACGTGAGCGCGACCGGCCGTTTGATGTCCTGCCGCGTGCCCGGCGGCGGATCCTGCTGGTAGATCGTGCGCGGCTGCAGGTCCGTGCCGGCGGCGGTCCGGCCCTTTTGCGGTCGGCATTGAAATCCGTCGGCCTCCACCTGGGCGCACGCCTCGTCGACGTTCCTGCCGACGTAGCGGCCCACCGGGCCGTTCCCGCCGTAGAAGAGCAGGCGCGCCGTGTCGCCCTCCCTGGCGACCGTCCCCTGGCCCGGATTCTGCTCATACACCTCACCGGGCCGGTGCGCGCCCGCCGCAGCCAGGCCGGGAGCGGGCCGGCAGCGCAACGTGTACTTCCTGAGCCGCGCGCACGCCTCGCCCTGCGACTGGCCGCGCACGTCCGGCATGGTGAAGGTGTCCGGGTAGGTGATGGTGACGGTCGTGCCGGGTTTCGCCGTCCCGGCGGGCGGGTCCTGGCTCGCGACGGCGCCGACCTGGTCGGGGTCGGTGACTCCGGTCGGATCGGTCCGCTCCCGGCAGCCGAACCCGGCCCTGTTGATGAGGCGGCAGGCATCGTCGTGGGGCAACCCGAGCGTCGACGGCACCTGTCCTGGGCTCACCGACTCACGTCGCGGCGGCCCGTCGGAGCGGCCCGGGGCCCGCGGCATCCCCGGACGCGGTCCGTGTCCCGGCCGTCCCGGGCCACCGGCCGTGGCGGTGCCACGAGGCTCGGGGCCGGGGGCCTTGTCGGCCCGGTGGTCGCGCCCGTCGCGGTCGACGATCAGTGCGTACGGGTCGTACTGGTTGTTGGCCCAGATATGGCCGCCGCTCACCTGGAGATCGAAGCCGCTGCCGTCGCCCTTGGGCACGCGCAACCGGCCGTCGACCGCGCCGGTGGCCGCGTTGACCCGCCACAGGCGCGAGCCCGTGTAGTCGGGCACATAGGCGTACTCCTCGAGCACCACCGGCGGCCCCAGCCGGGTGATGTACGGGACGTCAAGCGTCGGCCGCACGACCCGCCCGGTGCGCGGATCGAGGACGGCGACCCGATGGGTGGCGTTGTCCGCGGCCAGGACGTAACGGCCGGCCCCCCGCCACGAGCCGAACACGACCTCGTCGCCGGAGAGCCCGAGCACGCCGATCAGGTGCGGCTGATCGGAGTCCACGACGTACGCCTTGCCCAGCCGTGACACGGCCACCGGATGGCCGTCGGCGACGGTGATCCCGTTCAGCGCCTCGCCGAGACCGAATCGGCGCACCTCGCGCCCGGCGCGCATCTCGACGAGTTCGTCGCCCTCCGTCAGCACCCACAACGAGTCGCCGGCGGGCACCGCGGCGCGGATGCCCCCTCGGACGGGGACGGGAGCGGGCGGTGCCGCGCGACCCGGCGGGGGCAGTTCCTGGACGGTGCCGTTCCCCATGTTGACGAGATAGCCGCCGGATTTCGTGGCGATCGGCTCCAGCCCCTTCGCGGTCGACGGCCCGCCGCCCGCCCCGGGACGACGGGTGGACGCCATGGTGGCGCCGTCGATCACGGTGACGGCGCCGGTCTCCTTGTTGACGGCCACGACCCGGCCGTCCGGCAGCCGTACGGTCTGTACCTGCTCGCTGCCGGTGGCGACCTGACCCGACTCGGCGTCGGCCTCCCCGGTCGCGCCGTTGACGCGCACGACCGTGTGGTCGCGCTCCAGGAAGGCCGACCCGTCGCCGAGCAGCAGCGGCCTGGCCACCGAGTAGCCGACGCCGGCCCCGACCGCGAGCACGGTCGCCAGCACGACCATCGCAAGCATCGCGCTGCCGGCCCGGCTCGCCGGGCCGGCGGGGAGGCGCAATCGGGCAGGGCGCCGAAATCCGGTCATGATCTACCTCGGGGGATGTGTCGGGGGAGGCGGCAACTTTATTGGTGAGGAAGGGGTGGCGCCATGGCACACCCTTCCCAAAAATGTCTTGTGCGCGGGCGAGGTGAAGGGCTGAACGACGATGACGGATGACACCGGCTTGGTGGTCGTGGCGAAGGGGGCGAGCCGGCAACTGGCCGCGGGCGATTCATTGACCTTCGGCAGGGCGGCGACCTGCACGATCTGCCTCGATCCCCACGACATGGCGATCTCCCGCCTGGCAGGTGAGGTGCAGCGGGTCGGAGAGGTCTGGTTCGTGGCGAATCGCAGTAAGAGCCGGCAGCTCGCACTGGTCGACCGGTTCGGGCTGCGCCACGTCCTTGGCCCCGGCCGGCGCGACCCCATCGAGGGGCGGGTACGGGTGATCGTCGATGGCGCCCGGGCGACCCACGAGCTCGTCTTCGAGGGACCGCTGCCCGACGGCGCCGAGCCGACGACCGAGGTGGACCTGGGGCTGCCGACGCTGTCCGGGCAGGAGGTCATGATCAACGAGGCGGACCGGCGGGCCCTGGTGGCGCTGTTCGCCGGATACCTGCACGAGGGAAAGCGATACGACCCGAGCCCGAAGTCGTACGCGGCGGCGGCGGCCCGCCTCGGCTGGCCGCGCACGACGTTGGTGAAGCGGGTCGAATACATCCGCACCCGGCTCACCAACGCCGGCGTTCCCAACATGCAGGGGTGGAACGCGCTGAGCGCGCTCGCGGAGTACGCCCTCACGACCGGGCTGATCAAACGTGCGGATCTGCGTCTCATCGGCCAGCACCCCGGCGAGCCCGGAGGGGAGCACCCAGGCGAGCGGCGAACGCCCGCGGGCTGAGCGCGACCCGCAGCCGGTGCGGCGCGGGCAGTATCGCGCGGATCTCACTGCGAGCCTGGTCGGCGTGGCGCCACGCCGCCTCGGCCACCGGCCCGGCGATGGGGGTCGGCGCGAACGCGGCCTCGTCATGGAGCAGCGCGAGCCGGCCTACGGGCAGGCCGACGCGATCGCCGAACCGCCGCCGCGCGGCGGCGACGACCTCGCCCGATGTGTCGGCCGGCGCCACATCGACTCCGGCCTCGACCAGACCGTCGACCGTGTCCCGCCACGCGGCGAGCGCGCGGCGGCCGGGGCCGCCCCGCCGCCGGCGCCGGCGGCGGCGCGCCGACTTGGCGGCGGGAACGACGCCGGCATAGCCGACGAGCAGACCGCCGACGGCCGCCAGCGCGAGGGCGGCGTACCCGGTCGTCCCGCGCCCATGATCGGCGCCGGCCTGGCCGGCCTGCCCCTGCGCCCGGGCCGATCGGTCCGGCGGCGCCGGTCGGCCACCTTGGTCGGCGGGGCCGGGCTCCGGTCTTGGCGGCGGCCCCACCGCCCGGGTCGCGTCGGTGGTGGACGTGGTCGGCGTCGGGTCGAACGGCACCCAGCCGATGCCGGCGAAGCGGACCTCCACCCACGCGTGCACGTCCCGGCCGCTCACCGTGTAGACGTCGGGTCCGGTTCGGCGCGGCCGGAACCCCATCACCACCCTGGACTCATAACCGAGCACCCGCGCCAGCACGGCGAGCGCGCTCGCGTACTGCTCGGCGGTGCCCTCCCCGGTGTCGAGGAGCCGGTTGATCTGATAGAGCCCGTGGCCGCCCGGCGCGAGGCGCGTCTGATCGACACGGAACCGCGGGCGTTTCGCGGCTGGGCCGCCGCCAGGGTCGTTCGGGGGGCCGGGAGATCGGAAGTAGTCGGTGAGCAGGCGCAGCGCCGGGTATCCGGTCTCGTCCCCCGCGATGCGCGCGGCGAGCGAGGTGAGCCGCGCCGGCAACGGAGGGGTGCCCGTCCCCGCCGAGCCCGCCGAGCCGGCCGAGCCCGCCGCGGTGGCCGTCGTGAGCGTCTGGTCGTCGTAGGTGGGCAGCGCGCTGCGCACGGTGTACGCGACCGGAATCCTCCGGTCGGCCGGGAGCACCACGTCGCCGGTGTCCTCGTTCACGCCGAGCCCGCTCACCGACACCTCGACCGGTCGGCCGCTGGAGACGAGCCAGCCGAGCGGGCCCGGGTCGGCGATGCCGACCCGCTCCTCGCGGATGGTCACCCGCGGCCGTGGGTTCCGCTCGGCGGGCAGCCGCCGGCCGGTCCGGCGATACCGCGCCGCCGTGGTCCAGTGCTCGCCGTCGAACCTGTCCAGGCTCACATAGCGGAGCGGCTGCGGCGCCTCTTTCGCGCGCACGGTGAGCGACAGACGCCATTCCCCGCGCCGCAGCGCCGGGTAGAGAACGAGGGGACTGGTGCCTTCGCGCGGCCGGACCTGCTGCGGAACGAGGTTCCTGACGTCGGCGGGGGCGTCCTGTCGCGTACGTGCGAGCGATTCGGGACCGTACCAGCCGGCCGCGGCCACCCCGGCCAGCAGGGCGCCCACCATCAACGCCGCGGCCGCCCGCCGCGGCGTCCCGCCGTTCCCGCCGCCGTTTCCGCCACCCTCGCCGCCGTCCTCGCCACGATCCGGACGGGCGCCGTCCGGACGCGTGACCGCCTGCCCCGGATCGGGCGCGTACCGGGCGAGAACCAGCAGGACGGCGGCGCCGAACGCGAACGCGGGCGCGAGCCAGCCCGCGGGAGTGCCGCCGCCCGCCGAGACGACGGTCCCGAGCGCGGTCGCGGCGACGGGCGCGAGCAGCGGCAGCGCGGCCGCGCGGCGGCGCAACGCGGGCTCGACCGCGCCGATCGCGGCTAGGCCCGCGACGATGACCACGGTCGCCAGTTCGGGGCCGCCCACCTCGAGCGGCAACGCCGAGGTGAGCAACCGCTTCGGTCCGCCGGCCACCGCCCAGCCGGGCGCCACCACCAACCAGACGAATCCGGCGAGCGCCGCGAGGGCGGCCGCCACCCGGGTGACGGGGGCCGCCCGGGTCCCCATCGCGAGCAGCAGGCACACCGCGGCGACCACGGCGACGGCCCCGCTTGCCGGCACGGCGTAACGCGGGTCGGTGAGCGCATCGGCGGCGGTACGGCCGAACGCGGGCGCGAAGGCCACGGCTCCGAGAAGGGATAGGCCGGCGCCGGCGAGGGCTCGGCCGGCCCGCCACCGGTCGGCCGCCGGCCGTCCCGGCTGTCCCGGCTGTCCCGGTCGTACGCTCGCCGCTGTCGGCCCGCTCATGCCGATCCTCCCGCGCTCAAGCGATCAGTCGCGTCCACGCCTGCGCCGCCTCCGCCGCGGAGGGGGCGTGAATCACCACGAGCCCCGGGCGCCGGATGACGGCCGATTCCGGCCCGAGCGCGATCACGACGATCCGGGCGAACCGGCGGCGCACGGCGGCGAGGCGGCCCACGAGTCCGGTCTCGGCGCCGGTGACGACCACCAGTGATCCGCCCTCCTTGGCCTGCTCGGCCACGCGCACCAGCGTGCTCGGCTCGGCGTCGTCGATCTGGCCGAGCGCGGCGAGGCGGTCGAGGATCTCGTGCCCGCCCGCCGTCGCCACGGCGCGCCTGTCCTCCCCGGGCGCGTGCAGGGTGACCTCATGACCCACCCGGAGCGAGGCGACGGCGACCGAGGCGGCCATCTCGACGGCCGCCTCGAACGTGTCCGCGTCGAGCGCGTCCGTACGGGTGTCCACCACGATCGCGGTGGTCGGGTCGGTGGTGTCCGCGTGCTCGCGAACCACCAGCGAGCCGAGGCGCGCGGTGGAGCGCCAATGGATGAGTCGTGGGTCGTCGCCCGCCTCGTACTCCCGCAGCGACGCGAACGCCGTCCCGCCTCTCGGCGCCTCGTCGGCGAGCCGGCCTTCGAAGTCCGGCACCAGCCCGAGCGGAAGCGGCCGGACGGGATGCACCCGCGGCCACACCCACAGCCAGGTCCGGTTGGACAGCGGGAGGACATGCCGGATGAGGCCGAGCGGGTCACGGCGTTCGACCACGACCGGACCGAGCCGGATCAAGCCCCGGCGCGGGGTCGCGATGGCCACGTCCATGGATCGGCGGCCGCCCCCCTCGAGCGGCCGCATCCGGATCCGCAGCGGCTCACCGTCGACCAGTTCGACCGCGTCGAAGCCGGCCGCGGGGAATCTGCCCAGGTTCGTGACCGTAAGCCGGGCCAGCGCCGGATCGCCCACCGTCACCCGGTTCGCGCTTAGCTCGCGCCCGACCGCGACCCGCGGCCGGACGAGGTGGACCAGGGCGGCCGAGCCGAGGGCGGCGGCCGCCGCCACGCCCAGGCCGGTGAGCGCGGGGTAGCCGAAGGCGACGCCGGCGGCGAGCAGGCCGCCGCCGCCGAACAGCACGATCCAGCCCACGTCGGTCGGGCCGCTGCGCCATCCGGCGGGCCGCGCCGTTCCTCGGCCCACGCGTACGCCCACGCGCAGGACGGCGCGTAGGGCCGGTCGCGGCCGAGTCGTGGAGCCGGCGATATCGATGATCATCTAGTCGGCCGCCGTCGATTCGGCCGGCGCCGGGACGGGCACCTCTCGCAGCACCTCGGCGAGCACCTGATCGGCGCGAACGCCGCGGATCTCCGCCTCCGGGTCGAGCAGCAGCCGATGCGCCAGCACCGGTTCGGCGACCGCCTTCACGTCGTCGGGGACGACGTAGCCGCGGCCCTCGCAGGCCGCCCACGACTGCGCCGCGCGCAGCAGCGCGAGGCTGCCGCGCGGGCTCGCGCCCAGCCGGAGGTCCGTGCGATCGCGCGTGGCGTGTGAGAGCGCGGCGATGTACTCGGCGACCGCGGGCGTGACGTGGATCCGGCCGGTGTATCGCGCCATCCAGGCCACCTGGTCGACGGTGGCGACGGACCCGAGCGCGGGGGGCGCGCCGGTCGCCGCCCGGCCCGTCAGCAACTCCCGCTCGGCGGCGAGGTCGGGGTAGCCGACGGCGATCCGGAGCAGGAACCGGTCCAGCTGTGCCTCGGGCAGCCGGTAGGTGCCCGCCAGGTCGATCGGATTCTGCGTGGCGATCACGATGAACGGCTGGGGCACCTCGTGGGTCTGGCCGTCGGCGGTCACCTGGCGCTCCTCCATCACCTCCAGCAGCGCCGCCTGGGTTTTGGGGGAGGCCCGGTTGATCTCGTCGGCGAGGACGACGTGCGCGAACACGGGCCCGGGCCGGAAGTCGAATTCGCCGGAACGCTGGTCGTAGACGGTGGTCCCGGTGATGTCGCTCGGCAGCAGGTCGGGCGTGAACTGGATGCGGTGCCAACTCGCGTCCAGCGAGTGCGCGATGGCCTTGGCCAGCGTGGTCTTGCCGACTCCGGGGACGTCCTCGATGAGCAGGTGCCCGCCGGCGAACAGGCAGGTGAGCGCCAGCCGGGCCACGTGCGGCTTGCCGGAAAGGGCGCGCTCGACGTTGCCGAGGACCGCGCGGTAGGTCGCGGCGAAGTAGGCGGTCGGGTCTTCGGTCGCGGAGTCCGCGGCCGGCTGGGTGTCCAGCTGGGTGGGGGAGTGGGTCATCAGTTCTCCGTGGGTTGGCCGTCGGCCGCCGTGCAGGCGGGCTTCGCGGGCGCGGAGGGCGGCGGCCGGTCGGTTTCCAGCAGCGCGGCCACCATCCAGCAGTGTTTGGTCTGGGGGTCGACCCCGTAGACGACGTACGGCGGCGCCCGGTCGGGAGAGGGGTGGGCGATCAGGTCCTGGTCGCGGAACACGACGTAGTACTGAAAGCCCGTCATGCCCGAAGCGTCGGAGAACTGCAACCTGATGGTGCCGGACCGCGGGCTGGTCGCGGTGACCGGCAGGTAGTAGGCGTGGTAACGCGCGGGCGCCGGACCGGATCGTTCCTGTGCCGGCGCCGGCCCGGCCGGCCGGCCGAACCACAGCCCCGCCCCGGCGCCGGCCAGCACACAGGCCGCGATCGCGGTCATCCAGCGGACTCCGGGGGTGCGCCTCCGCCGTGTCGGCGTCGGGGCGGGGGTCGGCGCGGCCGGCCGGGTCGCGCCCGTCGTGAGTTGTTCCGTCGCGCCGTCGCCATCGTCGGCGGCGCGCTCAGGGACCGGTGTCGCGGGAGCCGGGGCCGCGGGGGCCGGGGCCGGTGTCGCGGGGGGCGGTGCCGCAGGGGGCGGCGGGGGCGGGATCGGTTCCGGCGGTGCCTGGGCCGCCTCGGCCAGCGCCAGGAGATCCGCAGCGACATCGGCGGCGGCCGGCCGGTCGGCCGGCTCCTTGGCCAGACAGCCGCGCAGCAGCTCCCACAGCGGATCGGGCAGCCCGGGCGGCCGGGTGGGCTCGTGCTCCAGGTGGGCCCGCAGCAGCGCCGCCGAGTGCTCGCCCCGGAACGGGCGCTGTCCGGTGAGCACCTCGTACAAGGTGACCCCGAGCGAGTACAGGTCGGCGGGCGGCCCGGCGGGCCGGCCCGCGACCAGTTCGGGTGCCACGTACGCGGGTGTGCCGATTAATTGCGATATTCCGGTCAGCTGCGTGCCGTCGGCGACCCGCGCCGTCCCGAAGTCGGTCAACAGCCCGAACGGCCGCGCGTGTTGCCAGGTCACCAACACGTTCTCGGGCTTGACGTCACGGTGTACCACGCCGGCGGCGTGGACCGCCGTGAGCGCGGCGGCGACCTGGCCGAGCACGGTGAGCCGCTGGTCGGCGCGCAGCGCCCGCCGGACGAGCAGGCGCCGCAGGTCCTCTCCCTCGACCAGGTCCATGACGATGGCCAGTACGTCGCCTTCCGCGACCAGATCGCGCACGCGCACCAGATGGGGGTGCTCCAGCGCGTGCAGGACGGTGCGTTGCCGGAGGAACCTGACCACCGTGTCCGGGTCGCCGGTGAAGTCGCCGCGGAGCACCTTGACCGCGACGGGGGCGTCGTCCTCGCGGCGCCGGCCACGCCAGACCCGGCCGGTGGCGCCGCCGCCGATCACACTGTCCAGGACGTACAAGCTGCCCAGCGGAGTGCCCGGTGCCGGGCCGGGCGGAGCGATCGTGTCCGTCTCGGCCGGGTCGGTGCTGCTCTCGGGCGTCATGGTCACCGCCGACGCGTTATCAGCGCCCCACTGCGGTGCGGGGCCCGCCACTTCCGCCTCCGTACGATAGCGAGTCATTTCATGACTCACTGTGCCCGTGACTAACTCGTGCCGCTTCGCTCGCTTCGGCGCCGTCGCAGAGCGGCACCTGGATCGGGGTGATCTCGCCCCGCCAGACGAGCAACCCGCGGCCCGGCGGCCACCCGCCGCGGGTGGAGCGGGGCAGTCGCACGTCGAAGACCTCGCCGTCCACGTGCGAGCCCGGATTGAGCAGCACACCGCAGCGGCCGCGTCTGATCAGCGGCAGCCAGCCCCGGTAGCGCTGCACCAGCAGATCCTCGGTGGTGCCGGCGGCGACGATCACGTTGCCGTCGTCTCTGGCCGTCCTGGCGAGGCGTTCGAGCGGGCCGGCCGCCCGGTCGTCGGCGAGCAGTTCGGCGTCGTCGACGATGATCGCGACGGGCCCCTGCACCGCCGTGAGCGCGTCTTCGAGGTCGTTGCCCACATCCGGTCCGGTCACGACGTCCGCCACTCCGGGCAGGTTCGCGAGCCGGCGCAGCGGCGACGGACGCGGGCAGACGGCGATCAGCGGCAGCCGCCCGGTCGCCCGTCCCGCGAGGGAGGTGGCGATGGCGGTCAGCGCCGAGCTTCGCCCGGATCGGGGCGGCCCGGAGACGAGCAGGGTGGCGCCCGCGTCCGCGATATCGAGGTCGACGGGCGCGAGGTGGTCGCCGCCCGCGCCCACCGTGCACACCGCCGGCCCGCTCGGCCGCGCGGTCACCCGCAGCCCGGCCAGTTCGGTCATGGTGATGGAGTGCGGAAGGGGGTCGACGCGGCGCGGCGCGGCGGCCGGATCGAGGCCGTCCCACCGCGTGGTGAGCAGCGCGCCGAGCCGTTCCACCGCGGCCGTCTGCGCGGCCCCGTCCGGGTCCGGGTCGAGCAGTGCCACCTGCAGTTCCACCGTGCCGGGCACGGCGACAGCGCGGCCGGGCGGCATGGCGCGCGGCACCTCCCTGGGGTGCAGCCCGAAGGCCGAGACCTGATCGGCTTCGGCCTGGCGCAGCACGAGCCTGGTGGCCACCGCGCCGGCGAGCCGATGACCGAATCCGGATCGGTCGGTGGCGAGCACGGGCAGGATGCCCACCGCGGGGCCGCGGCGCAGCAGGCTCTCGAACGTCTCGACCAGGCGCCCACCGTCGGTTTCCGAATGGCGGGCCAGGAACGTCTCGTACTGGTCGACCAGCAGCACCACGTAGGGGGGCCGGTCGGTCCGGTCGGCCGCCGTGACCGCGGCGCGCTGTTCGCGCAGCGACCCGTATCCGCCGGCGGCGAGGAGCCGTTGCCGGCGCGCCACCTCGGCGGTGAGCAGGGCGAGCAGCCGTTCGGCCCGGTCGGGCTCGTCGGCGTCCACCCAGGCGCCGCAGTGCGGCAGCGCGGCCAGCGAGGAGAGCGTCCGGCTGCCGAAGTCGAGCGCGTAGATGTGGACGTCTGCCGGGCTGGTGCGCGTCGCGAGCGCGGCGGCGAGCGTGCGCAGGGCCGTCGACCGGCCGCTGCGCGCCATGCCCGCCACGGCGATGGGGCAGGAGCGTTCGAGGTCGAGCACGAAGGCGTTCTGCGCCTGCCGTCCGGGGTGATCGGCGAGCCCGATCGGGACCGCGACCGGCGAGTCCACCATCGCGTCGGCCGCGTCGGCCATCGTGTCGGCTGACGACGTGTCGAGCTCGGCGAGCGTCACGTGCTCGGGCAGCGGCGGCAGCCACGGGCTGGCCGGGGCGCGGACGCCGACTTGCCCGGCCGCGGCCCTGATGGCGGCGACCAGCACCGTCAGGTCGGTGTCGCCGTCGTGACCCGCATCGGCGTCGGAGCGGTCGCCGCCGGCCGGCCCCTGGGCGCCGAGCTCCGTCATCCGGCGCGGCCGCAGGACGACGCGCCCGGCGTCCCCGGCGTCGGCGCCGCCGGCGGTCCGCGTGCGCGGCCAGCCGACCCGCGCGCACTGCACCATCGCGAGGTCGCTGTGCCCGGTACGCAGGTGCGCCCGGCCGGGGTGATGCCGCGAGATCCGCGCCGCGTCCGGCACGTCGATGACGTCCGTGCTCTCGTTGGCGCTGGTCACCCGCAGGCAGATCCGCAGGTTCACGTTCGCCCGCAGCTCGGCGTTGACCACGCCGCCGGGGCGCTGGGTGGCGAGCACCACGTGCACCCCGAGGCTGCGCCCGCGCATGCCGATGCCGACCACCCCGGTGACGAACTCCGGCACCTCTTCCACCAGCGACGCGAACTCGTCGATGACGATGACCAGCCGGGGGAGCCGGCCGCCGGCATGTGCCCAGTAGTCCTCGATGTCCTTGGCGCCGGCCGCGGCGAGGATCGCCTCCCTGCGGCGCAGTTCGGCGGACAACGACGCGAGGGCGCGGCCGACGAGGTGCCCGTCGAGGTCGGTGACGAGGCCGACGCAGTGCGGCAGGTCCCGGCATTCGGCGAACGCGCTGCCGCCCTTGTAGTCGACGAGCACGACGTTGAGCGCGTCCGGCGGGTTGCCGAGCGCCAGCGAGGCGACCAGGGTCTGCAGCAGCTCGGACTTGCCCGCGCCGCTGGTGCCCGCCACCAGCGCGTGCGGGCCGTCGCGGCGCAGGTCGACCTCGATCGGCCCGACCGGGCCGACGCCGAGCAATGCCTTGGTGCTGCGGCCGCCGGGCAGTGCCGCCCAGCGCTCGGCGATGTCGTCCGGGCTCGGGTCGGTCCCCACGTCCGTCAGGTCCAGGTAGCGCACCGCGTCGGGCAGCCCCTCGTCGTCGCCGAACCGCGCGCCGAGCACCCGGATCGGCGCGAGCGCCCGCGCCAGTTCGGCCGCGGGCACGGGAGGCAGGCCGTCGGCCAGAACGTCCTCGTCGGGTTCGCTGCCCGGCCGGCTGACCCGCACCCGGGTTCCGGACGGGCTGGTGACCACGACGGTGGCTCGGCATTCGTCCGGCAGGCTCGCCTCGGCGGCGTCCAGGCACAGGGCGTACACCCCGACGGCCGGTCCGTCCGCGAGCAGGTCGGCCAGCCCGGGCAGCCCGCGCAACCGCCGCGCGCCGTCGAGCACGACGAGCAGCCGCCGGCCGATCGGTGCCGCCTCGCGCAGGCCGGCCCGCTGCTCACCCCGTCGTTCCGCGACGATCCTGCCGAGCTCGGCGATCCGGGCCTCCGCCTGGGCCAGCTCGGTGGCCAGCATGCGCCGGCACGCGAGGTCGGGGCGGTGCGGGAGGGTGTGCGGCAGCCAGCTCAGCCATTCCCACTCCGCCGCGGCGTCCGCACCGGTGATCAACGCGATGCCGAGGTCGTGCGGCGCGTGCAGGGTCGCCGCCTGAGCGAGCAGGGCGCGGGCGTTCGCCAAGACCGCCGGCCGCGGCCCGGCGAGGCCTACGATGCCCGCCGCCGCCACATCGACCGGGACCGGTACGGCGTAGACCGTCGGCGGGGTGAGGCCGTCGGCACCTGGGCCGGTGAGCCGGATGTTCGCCGGCCGGTCGGTGAGCCCGGCGCGCAGGCGCAGGAAGTCCGGGTCGCTCGGGCGGCGCTCGAAGAGCCGCCCGCCCGGCGCGGTGGCGATGCGGCGCACGGCCGCCGGATCGGGGCAGGCCGCCCGTTCCGTCCGCTCCTCCGCGGTGGCCAGGGCGGCCTGGCGGGCGTTCGCCCCGGCCAGCTCGGCCTGGTAGGCGGTCAGCTTCTCCTTGTACTCCTTGTGCCCGCCCCGCCGCTCGGTGACGAAGTGGGCCAGCGCCATCACCGGGGAGAGGGCGAGGAAGACCAGGAAGTACGGCGAGCCGGGCAGGAATGTGAAGAGCACGGCGGCGGCGATCAGGGGCACGATCACCATCGCGAGCGGGAAGCGCAGCCCGCGCGGGCGGTCCGGCGCGGCCGGCACGGTCACCTCGGGACGCCGCGCGGGCGGCTGGATGCGCGGCGGCCGGTTGAAGCGGATGACGCCCTGCTCTGCGTCGGCGGACAGCTTGGCGTCCGCCGGGGGAGCCTCGCGTGCGGCGAGCACGCTCTCGCCGACCTGGAAGACCTCGCCGAGCTCCAGCCGGTCGGGCGCGCCGATGCGAAACCCTCGGCGCGCCGTCCCGTTGCGCGAACCGGTGTCGATGAGCGTGATGGCGCCCCCGCCCGCGTCACCCGTGCCCACCGCGTCTGTGCCGCCGGTTCGTACCTCCGCGTGGCGCCGGCTCACCTCGGGATCGTCGATGGCCAGGTCACAGCCGCCGGCCCTGCCGACGACGACCGAGCCGGCGCCCGGCAGCGCGATGCTCGCGCCCGCGGCCGGCCCGCCGACCACGGCCAGCTCGCAGCCGCCGCCCGCCGGAGGGGCCGGCGCACCGGGCCAGTCCAGGTACACCGTGGCGCCGTCGGCCAACCCGGCGTCGGCCAGCCGAGAGCTGTCGTCGAGCCTGCGTTCGCCGAGGTACACGCCCAGGTCGATCGCCTGCTCGGCCACATCGGCGAGAGCGGCGCGCAGATCCGCCACGCTCGCCTGCTCGGGCGCCTCGACGATGACCGGCGTGGACCGGCCGCGGCCGTCCACGATCGTCAGCTCCCACTCCATCGGCTGGAGGAACCGGCCGGCTACAGCTGGCCGTCGGCGGCCGCCACCCGGTGGGCGAAGGCCTTCATGGCCGGCGAGAAGTCGTGTTCCAGCGAGTCCCGCATGCGTTCGAGCATGGGCCGGTACTCCGCGTGCCACGCCTCGTCGAACCTGCTCGCGCTGCGGCCCTCCCAGTCCATGCTCGACACCGCGGCGCTCAGCACGCCGATCAGGCCGTTGATGACGTGCCCTTGGTCGTCGACCTTGCGTGCCAGCGCCTCGACCTCGACCGGATCTGCCTTGACCCTCGACATCTCGTCCTCTCCTTGCTCTCGCGTACGCCGCCGACGCTAGGAGCGAACACCCGCCGGGGAAATCGGAAGCCCTTCCCAACGGACCCGCGTCCCCCGCGGGGGCACGGCGAGCACGATCGGAGAGCTCGTTCAGCTGGCCTCATCCGGTCACGTACCGTGACATATGGTCACGATCTTGCGACCCTTGGATTGGGGCCGGCGGTCGTGGGGACAGAGCCACCGGCCCCCCAAAGCAAGCCGGCGAAGCGGGTTCGGCAAGCGCCGGCACTCACTGGCCAAGCGGACATTATCCCGCCAATCCTCGTCCAGTTTTTGCCTCCACAATGCACCCTATTTGGACATGGTGGCATATTATCCCTGGATAGTGAGGAATGTCTGATGGTAGGTAAGCGACGTAATCCATTTCTGGTGTGGTTGGTCTGGCCAATTCTCACACTCGGGATCTATCACCTGGTGTGGTGGTACAAGATCAACCGCGAAGCACGCGACTCCGGCGTGGATGTCGACCCGGTGCTGGCCCTGCTGGCCATCCTCATCGGATGGATCATCATCGTGCCGCCCTTCGTCTCCGTCTACCGGACGGGCGAACGGATCGCGTGGATGCAGGGCAAGGCTCTCGGACGGCCTTCCTGCAATGGTTGGATCGGATTGATCCTGTCCTTCTTCTTTGCCCTCCACGCGCTCTATTACCAGATCGAGCTGAATCGGATCTGGGACCAAACGGGCGTCTCCGCCAGGCAGTAGCCGCGATCACGCCGAGCAACTTCACCACTCCGGCAATTCCAGCTCCTCGCCGCCGATCGCCGCTCGACGAAAGCCGCTCGCGGTACTGACCATCCGCATCACCTTCGCCGCGAATTCGGGCCGAGACGGGCAGACACGTGCGTGGCTGACGTGATTGAGGGCCGTCGGAACGCAGTGTCGACGATGCTTCTGGTGGCGCGAGTCAATCCGGCCGAGCGGACGATGTCGGGGAGAACGCTGGTCGGCGCGGCGCATTGCTCTGCCTTCGTGCCCATGCCAGCCTGCTTCGTCGTCACCGGACGGGCGGAGGCGATGTGCGCGAGATTGAGGTCAAATATCGGGTGATCGACGCAGAGTCACTGCTCGCGGCCCTGAAATCCCGTGGAGTCGCCATGGGTTCGCCGGTCCATCAGGACGACCAGGCGTACGCTCCTCGCGGCTGGTCATACGGTGACAGCAAGCTGGGGGTGCCCTTCGTACGGCTGCGCACCATGGAGGGCCGTCACGTCTTTACGCTCAAGCGGCCGGCCGAAAACGCGTTGTCGTGCGATGAGTACGAGTGCGAGGTGTCTGATCGCGACCAGATGCACTCGGCGATTCTGGCGATGGGTTTCTACCCGACGGTGCGCATCATGAAGACGCGCCGCACGGGTCGGCTCGGCGATGTTCGTCTCTGCGTCGATGAAGTAGCCACGGTCGGAACATTCCTGGAGCTCGAACGTTTGGTTCCTGACCACGTGCCAGGAGAGGCGGTTCAAACCGAACTCGTGGAGGTCGCCGCCGCGCTCGGGATCAACGGGCGGCGCGTCCACGAAACATACGACTCTTTGCTACGTGCCGCCCTGGCCTGACCGTCGACGAAGACGCCTGCTATGACCTCAAGCCGAGGCCCGGAAGTCGTCACTGAGGCGAACGATGCGCAATTCGGCGCCGCCAGGAAGCCCGTCCCTCTATAGCGGCCCGGTCGTCCGCGCCCGGCAGACCGCATTCGTGACGGTCCTTCGGCTGACCCACGCGTCGACCACATCGAGGACGGCGGACGGGGTTGTGGTCGATGATGAGGCGATCGCCTGAGCCCTTTGGGAACACAACGGCGGCGTCCTACTCGGCGATCTCACCACAAGAACTCTGACGTTCCAGTCGCCGCTCACCCCGAGCGGATCCGCGCCGTCCGTTCTGGCGGCAGCCCCCACTTGGGCGGGAAACGGTAGTCGATCGGCGTCGGCGCCCGGCGGAATGCCTGCTTGATGCGAAATCTGCCGGAGGCGCCGGTCACGTACGGATGAGAGATGCGGGTGTACTTCGACACCTCGCAGAACACGTTCTGCCAGTCGATCAACGTGGGCCAGCGTCCCCACAGATCTTGGAAATCAAGCCCGAGCCGTTCGAAATGCGCGCGTGAGGTCTCCGACATCCACTTGATCACATCCGCTGGCCCCAGGCCGTCGGTGTCGGTAAAGCATTTGGATATCCCGTCCAGGGCACCGGGCCCGGGCACCACGAACCGCGTCTCGTCCGCGTGCACTACGGGTGAGTACGCGAGGTCGATCGCGTACTGGTAGGCGAGGAAGGGCCCGAGCGACGGTAGTTCCAGCAGCCTGTCATAGACCACATGGAGGTCCGTTGCCTCGGCGATGGCTGCGGGGAAGCCTCCGGCCATGGCGGACTCGATGAGCCGCAGGTGGTCGCCGTGCTTGCGCGGTTCGCCGAACGGGGGGTTCGGGACGATGTAGGCGGCCGAGTAGATCCGCTCGCCACGATCCATCGCCTCGTTGAAGATCTGGTCGTACGCGGCGAAGCTATAGTCCGCCCACCTGGGTGGCGCGCCGGGAGGTTCCGGCGTCGAATCCGAGAGCGAGCCGATCCGCCATGCGATGAACGTATCGTCTCTCACCCACGCGCGGCACCACCTGCCGATTTCACCTCTGGGCGGTGGAGAGAACGAGTGCCTTGAGGTGTTCGCGGGCCTCACGGATTTCCGGCGCGGTCGTCCACTTGGCCGATCGGGCCAGCACGTCCCGTAGGTAGTCGTCGAGCCTCCGGGAGTCGACAAGAGGGGCGACGCGAGCAAGGTCTAGCATGTGATTGGCCGCGAGCGCCGGCTGGGACATCCCCAAGGCAGCGAGCACTTGCTGTGCAATACATCTGCTTTGAAGATAGGGCGATGAGCCACCCAAGAGAATGACGGCTTCGTCAAGCGTGCTGTGCGCCTCCGCGTAGGCTCCCAGGCCGTTGAGGGCTATACCGACACCGTGCATCATGTCGGCAACATCGATCGACGACTGACCACCCATGAATCTTCGATCCCGAAGTGGCGCCTGGACGCTTTCCAGCTCATCGCGCGAAGCGCGCTCTTGGCCGCGCACCAATGCCAGGCTCCGCACCTTGCGTAGCCGCATCCACGCCTGCTGCGCTTCAGGAACTTCGGAGAGCTTCACTCCGTCTCTGGCATACATTAAGGCCCGATCGACGCTGCCTCGTTCCATATTGATTCCTGTCAGTGCGCTATAGGCACATGATTGCGCATCAGCACTCTGGCTGCGCTTGGCCAACTCCAACGCGAGCCTGCCGACATTTTCCCCGGCGTCGAATCGGCGAGCGTCGTTCAACGTCCAGACTGTTTCGACCGCAAGCTCCGAGGCCGCTTCTTGAAGTCGCCTGTCCCGGCCGGCCGCCACCGTCTCTATCCGCCGGACGTGCCTCAGTGCGGTAGCGGCAGTCGCGCCGCCCCCGTGCTCGTGCCTTGCCCGGGAAACTCGCCGGGCAAGTTCTCGTACGTTCGTGGGGTCTTCGTAAGGTCCGACCCTGGGGGAGGGAACGAACGCTACAGAAGCCGCCGCAGCCACAAATTCCCTGCGTTTCACGGGGGCTTTCTCCCTTTCGGGCATTTTGGGGCGTATGACCACTTCCCAGCCTACCCGCGCCAGGGCATTGATCACTCGTTCAAAG
Organism: Streptosporangiaceae bacterium; assembly: GCA_035765195.1. GTDB lineage: Bacteria > Actinomycetota > Actinomycetes > Streptosporangiales > Streptosporangiaceae > CALAED01. The sequence goes on along the minus strand of DASTYC010000038.1, from coordinate 621,463 downwards.
TCGCGCCCCAGCTTGCCGCTGATCACTTCTGAGACCCAGCTCTGCCGTTTCCCCATCTCACGGCCCAGCCGACTCTGCGAGCAACCTCGCTGCTCCATGATCATATTAAGAGCCTCAGGGAGGCTATGCGCTTCCACGCCCGGCAGGCTATCGAAATCACAGATCACGTGACTAGCCGTAACCGAAGGATGTCGGAACGATGCCATGTCACGTGATGCACGCATGCCCACCTGCGGAGTTCCAAGAGTCCGGCGGGAGGGCCGGCAAGGAGAAGGGGCCCGCAGATGTGCACGAAGGCGTGGACGGGGGTGAGCACTCGGGCGAGTCGGCTTGTTCGGCTGGAGCCGACTGCTCGGGCGGCACGGGACGCACGCCGATTCGTTTCCGAGGTGCTCGCAGAACTTGATCATCCGGATCTTGTGGAGGACGCGAAGTTGATCGCGAGCGAATTGGTAACGAACAGCCTCACCTATGCGCCAAGCCTCCCAATTTGGGTGGGAATCTGGCAGACAGGAGCGTTCTTGGACTTGGAGGTTTGGGACTGTTCCCCGAAACCTCCCGTGTACCTGGACGCCGAGTGCCTGGCCGACGGCGGGCGCGGCCTCCATATCGTCAAGGAGCTCGGCATCTTTACCGGCTACACAATTTTCGACCGCGGCAAGGTCGTGTGGGCGCTCATGGGGTTCAAGAAGTCCTGGCTCCCCGGGATTAGCTGGGTCAACTGATATCGAAAAGGAGTAGGCGCGATGGCGATTCCCACGAAGCGCGGCGACCGTGAACGGCTGGCCGCCACGGCAGAGCAACTCCAAACCATGGCGGACCTCATCCAGAAATACCCCGCCGAGGCCCAACTCATCATGGCGGCCATCGAGGACGGACTGACGATCGGACCCATGCGGGTGGTGGAAACGCATGGCACCTTTGGCTGAGACGCTCTTGCTTCTTGATCCACATGAAGTGGCCCGGCATATCGAGCATAAGCACCGCCCATGGTGGGTGATCTGGTATGGCCGGCAGACGCGGTGCTACTGGGCGATGGCCTGCTGGGTACGCGCGCCGCACGCCATGCTCAGCGCCCCAACACCCGACCTTCTCAACGCGGCTATCGCCACCTTCGAAACACTTCACCCTAAATCGCCGACACCGCCCTGCTATGGATAATCCAGGAATCCACAGATTGCGGCGTGCACTGGTGCAGAGCCGAGCTGGCCGGCTGCTATCTACGCCCTCGGGAGGGTGAAGTGCCGCTCAGGTGGCAGGGGCGGGGATGGGAAGGGCTTCCGATACCGGGGGCGGGGACGGGCGCTTTAACGTCTGGATCCATCGGTCGAAGGATCGGGGAGGACGAGTGGCGCGGCTGACATCGGAGCAGCGGTTGATCGACCTGCACCAGGTGCTCGCCCAGGCGGCGGGGCAGGTGGCGGACGTGCGGGCCCGGCTGCGTCGCGAGGTCGAGGAGTCCAGGACGTACTGGGAGGGCAACGCCGCCGACACCTTTCGCCACCACGCCGGCGGCGACTACCGGGACCACCACCTCGGCGTGGCCCACCACCGGCTGCTCCAGGCGGCACAACTGGCACTTCAGGCGGCGACGGAACATGAGCGGCGCGCTGTTCACCGTTGACGAGCTGCGCGCGTTGCGCCGGGTGGCCGAGATCGAGCTGCCTCGCTTCGTGTGCGAGGGGGACGCCGGGCACGTCGCGGTGGACGCCGCCGCGCTGCGGGGTCTCGCGGTCCGCGGTCTGGTGACGCTCGAAGACGGCGTGCGGGTCGGCGGTGAGCTCACCAGGCTGCTGGCGCCATGCTCGTCCGCGCGCCTGCTCGCCGAGGTCGAGCTGGAATCCGCCGGCCGGCTCACCCACATCGCCCTCGCGGCCGGAACCGAGCGGGTGACCCTGCTGACCGAGCGGGACGCCGGGCTCGTCTCGGTCGAGCGCGTCGACGCCGACCCGGGGGAGGTGCTCGCGCGCGTGTGCCGCCTCGACGAGGTGGCCGAAGTCGGCGCCGGCGCGGGGTTCACCGTCGCGGCGGAGGCGCACACGGAGGCCGACGGGCTGGTGCTCGACGGCGCCCTCGACGCCGCCGCCCGCCTGCTCACCGAAGCGGGCGTCCAGGCGAGCTCGGCGCGGGCGTGGGTGACGGCGGTGGCGGGCCGCCGATACGCGGCATCGCTCAGCGTGGCGCGCCGCCGCGACGACGGCGGCCCGGTCGAGGCGGGGGAGCTGCGCTGGCTGGTGGCCGGAGACGGCACCGCCTGGCGGGTGGAACCCGCCGAGCCGCCGCTCGCGCCGTGGCCCGACCTGCGGCCTCCGGAGTACGCCGTGATCACGCCCGCCGGCCGGCCGGAGCTGCACCGCGACCTCGCCGCCCTGGCCGCGGCGGAGACGGCGGACCGATGAAGACGATGACCGCCACCGAGATCGCGGAGGTCGCGCGACAGGCCGGCTTCCGCGGCCACGACCTGCGGGTCGCCGTCGCCGTCGCGCTGGCCGAATCGGGCGGACGTCCGGGCGTCAACGCCGCGGGGGCGGAGGACTCCCGCGGCCTGTGGCAGATCAACAGCGTGCACTTCGGCGGCCTGAACGAGGACCGGTTGTACGAGCCGCTCTACAACGCGAAGGCCGCACACCGGGTCTGGGCGGAGTCGAAGGAGTTCCGATCCGACCCCTGGGACGCGTGGTCGACCTACCAGAACGGGCTCCACCGTCCGTACCTGGACGACGCCGCGCGGGCGGTCTCGCAGCTCCGCGGCTCGGGCGGCTCGGACGGCTCGGGCGGCTCGGGCGGGCACGGCCACCCCGGGCACGCCGGGCACGGACAACGCGCCGGGCACGCCGAACATGCCGGGCGGGGCGGGCTGCGGCCGTGGCGGCTGCCCCACCACCCCTTCCGTGGCCGGAAGGTACGCGTCGACGGCGCCATGTTGCGCGACCTGGCCGAGCGGCTCACCGACCTGCTCGCCACCGTCGATCAGGTCTATCGCCGCTGCCGGCGCGAGCGTGACGAGCTCGGCGCGCTCCACCTCGCGGACGAGGCGGCGGAACGGCGGCTGAAGAACAAGCTCGACGAGGCGCTCGACGAGTGGACCGGCCTGCGCCGGCTCCCGTACCTGATGGCCAAGGACATCGGCTACGTGGTCGAGGTGAAGCGTCGGTTCGCCGACGTCGACCGCGACGCGGGCCGCGCCACCATCGAGACCCTCATCTCCTCGCTGCACGGCGGCTACGGCAGAGGCACGCGCAAGGACGTGGCGGCCCTGCTGCGGGCGCTGTACGGACCGGACACCGGCTCGCGCGTGCGCCGCCATCTGCCCACCTCGGCGCGGCGTCAGCACCGCGGCGGGCAAGGGGGCGGGCAGGGGGGCGGGCAGGGGGGCGGCCCGGCCGCGCCCGCTCGGATCGACCTGCGCGAGCTGGCGACCATCGCACAGCGCCGATTCCATCTGACGATTCGCGAGTTCGAGCCGTTCGACGACGTCGACCCGGTGCACGCGTCCGGCTCGTGGCACTACAAGAACCGGGCCTTCGACGCCAGCGGCAGCGCCGCGGAGATGTCTCGGTTCGCCGACTGGGTCGCCGACCACTATCGAACGCAGCTCAAGGAGCTGTTCTGGAACGGGCCGGACCCCAGGAACGTCAAGAACGGCGAGCCGGTCGGCCAGTGGTTCGTCCCCGGCCACACCGACCACGTCCACGTCGCCATGTGACGACCTCAGGACGCCTTCTGGAACGCGGCCGCGACGAGATCGACGTAGGTGCCGAGCGCGCTCACCTGCTCGCCGAACGCCTCGAGGCCCGACTGCCAGTCCCGCGCCAGCGAGCCGAGCGCGGCATCGGTACGGGGCGCGGCATCGCCCCCGGCCGTACCGCCGAGGCCGGCGATCGACGCCGCCGCGAGCAGGCCATCGCCGGCCGCCGACAGCGCGGCACCGGCGGAGCGGGTCTCGGTGAAGTCGTTGGCGACGCGCACGCGCTTGTCTCCCTTTGCGATGTCTCTGCTTGCGATGTCTCTGCGATTCCGGTCACTCGCGCGAGGGCAGTTCCTCGCACTCGTTCGCCCAGACGGACGAGCCGGGGACGAACTTCCCCTGATTCGATGAGTTGAGGGGCCGGTTGTCCTCGTCGTCGGCCAGTTGACCGCCGTTGCCGTTCCCGCCGAGCAGCTGCCAGGACCGTTCGGCGTTCGCCCCGTGGCGGACCAGGTTGTCTTCGCCGCGCACGACGTTCGCGGGCGGCGTCCGCTCGCCAGGTGCCGGGCCGTGGAGCTCGCCGAGCGGGTTCACGTCGACGCCGAACAGCTTGGCCTCGTTGTCGGCCACGCCCGGGTAGGGCGAGTTCGCCGCGCTGCCGTCGCTCGGGTAGGACACCGGGTGGCCGCCCCGCTTCGGCGCGTCTCCGTAGGGGAGCGAGCAGCCGCCGCTGTGCCGGCTGTAGCCGACCTCCACCGGCCTGCCGTCGCGGAGCCGGACGGCCACCCCCTCCACATCGTTGAGGTGCGTGTGCACGCCGAGGTCGCGGAAGTCGTCGTTGCGCCGGTAGAACCAGTACTCGATGACCTTCTCGTCGCCGAAGTCCCGAACCCGGTAGAAGATGGGCGCGCCGGCCCCCTGACCACGCAGATAGCGTTCGAGGTCCGCCGCCGAATCGACCTGCCTGAAGTCGATCGCGTTGCGGCGCGGGTCGGCCGGCAGGTAGCTCTCGCTGGGCGTGAAGATGAACGTGGGGGCGAACAGCCGTACGTCGGCCGGCACGTTCGGTGCGCCGGGAGCGCTGGAGCCGCCGGCCGGCGCGGCCGCCGCCGCGGCGAGCAGCGCGGCGGACACGCTCCGGTCCTCCTGCTCCAGCTCCTCGCACAGCCGGCGCGCCCGCGGCTGGTAGCGGCCCCGCAGCTCGGCGAGATGCCGGGCGGCCTTGTCATAGCTCGCCTGGGCCTCCTGGACGGGGTCGGGGCCCGGGAAGGGCGCGAGCGGATCGCCGAACGTCTGTCGCTTGAACCGCTCGTTCGCCAGCGCCGACTCGGCCGCCTCGACGTCCTTTTCCGCGGCCTCGATCTCCTCGGCCCAGGCGCGGATCTGTCGCTGCGCCCGCTGGAGCTGCTCGGCGAGGTCGTCGACCAGCCGCGCCGCGCGCCGAAGCGCGCCCGCGCCGGATTCGAGGCCCGGCGCGATTCCCCGCACCGCCGCCTGGAACAGCGCGTACCTGCGACCCTCCCAGCCGGCGACCTGACCGGCCCGCGCGATGCCGCCGGCCTCGGCCGCCACGAGCGCGGCCAGGCTCGACAGCCGGCTCGCGGCCGACATGAGACCGCCGGGGTCGCCCTCGGGGTATTCGAGCCCGGCACGTACGCCCATGAGGGCACGGTAGGCGGCCCTCGCGCGCGCTCGATATGGGAAACCGTTCCCACGCCGTAAGGATGCGACGACGGCCCGTGCTGCCCTAGTCTCAGCGGTGTTCAGCCGTACCGTCGGCATTCTCTGGTATCTCCCGCCCCCGTCGGAGGTGTGCGATGGCGACGTCAGCCCGCGAGCGCCTGATGCGGGTTGCCCTGGGGTTAGTGCTGGTGGCCGGGGCCGTCGCGGTCGCGTTCGGCACGGGCTATCGGGCGTCGAACGCGCTGCTCGACGGCGCCAGCGCGTACGTGCAAAAGGACCACACGATCGTCCGTGTGAACGCCGAAAGCCGCGAGACCGACGCCGAGGTGGCCAAGAAGCTGGCCGGCCGCGACGAGCGGCTGGCGGTCGTGCAGGTCCGCCCCGGGGTGGTGTACGTCGTCAACACCGTGACCGGAGCGGTGTGGCGGCTGCCCACGGACACGCTGAAGCCGGAGCCGGTCCGCGGCGGCGAGCGGCAGACGGTGCCCAACCCGCCGCAGACGGTGTACGGGGGCGGGCGGACCTACCTGTTCGACAAGATGCGCGGGACGCTCACCCTGCTGGAGGACTCGTCGGGGCGCGGGCGTCAGGACATCAAGCTGCCAGAGCCGCCGACTCAGGTGGTGGTGGACGGCTCCGGGGTCGCCTGGGCGCTGTCGCAACAGGTCGGCGATTTGTACGGCGTCGCCGACGGATCGGTTGTCGCCCGTCATCACGTCGCCGGGCCCTGGGAGCCGGCGCTGCTGACCCTGGCCGGGAACCGGCCGATCGTTTACCGCCCGGAGCGAGGCGTGGCGACGATGTTCGACCGCTCGCGCCAGGTGCGCGCGATCGAGCTGCCGAAGGAAAGAACATGGCGCGGCGTGTACGTGGCGGCCCCCGGTGCCGACTCCCGGGTCCTCGTGGTCGCGTCCCAAGCATCCGGCGAGCTGACCGCCGTCGACTTCACCGCCGGCACCGACGGCGGCACGGGGCGGACGCGGCGCACGCGGCTGGCCGCCCCGGCGGCGCATCAGTTCGGCGCGGCGGTCGTGTCGCGTGGCCGGATCTACGTTCCCGACTACACGAACCGGCGCGTGGTCGTGCTGGAGTCCCGCACGTTGCGGCGGGTGCGCAGCGTCGTCGTACACGGCGGGACGCAATTTGAGTTGTTCGAGCGTGACGGCCGGGTGTGGGTGAACGACCCGTACGACGACAGGACGCTTTCCTTCGACCGGGACGGCCGGCCGGTCACGATCGACAAGACCGAGGGCGGCCTGGGCGAGCCTGGACGGTCCAACACCCCGCGACCCGCGCCGAACCCGCCCAGCCCGCCGCCGACGCGGGAGTCGGTGCCGCCGCACCTGCCGCCGCGACCCCCGAGCGAGCCCGCGCCGTCATCGGCCGTGGCTCCCGAACCGACCCCGGCCACCACACGGGTGCCGAATCTCGTCGGCAAGACGGTCGACGAGGCCCACCGGGCGCTTAGGGCGGCCCGCCTGCGGTGGCGGGACGAGATCGGCGGGGTGGTGCGGACCGGGGCCGATGTCGGACGCGTGGTCCGCCAGACCCCGCGCGGGGCGGCCCGGGCGCCGGTCGGAGGCGTGGTCACCATTTGGCGCCCGGAGCCGAGCCAGGGCAGCCCCATCGAGGTGCCCAACCTGATCGGGCTCACCGCCGACCAGGCCTGCCAGACGTTGCAGGCGATCACGTTGGGCTGTGCGGGGACGGCCGTGCCGCACCCGACGGCGACCGGGGTGCACAGCCAGAACCCGGGCGCGGGAGTCCGGGTGTCGTCCGGGACGACGGTCGGCTACCTCTACCAGGACTTCGCGCCGCAGCCGCTCAACCGCTTCCGGGCGGACCGGGTCAAGTCGCGCTACCTGTCCCTGTCCGGCGGTCCGGTGGGAGACGGGGTGTGGCACCAGCAGCCGCCGAGCGCCGGGGTGTACGCGCCCGGCGCGATCGGCCCGGTGCCCGGTCTGGTCGCCGTCTACCAGGCGGGGTGCGGCAACTGCGACGTACAGACCGTGTACTACTACGCGAACGCCGACGGGCGGACACCGGCGCAGCCGAACGGGCTGTGGGTCTCGTTGAGCGGCGCGGAGTTCGCCTGCTTCCACCAGAGCTCGGCGCCGCCGGGCACGGTCCCGCTGATGCGCATGTCCAAGGGCGTCGCCGAGCAAAAACGATGGGAGTTCGCGCCCAAGCCGAGCCAGGAGTACGGCGACTATGTCGGCAACGGCTTCGCCGTCGACAAGGACCTCTGCTATGTCTGGCCCCGTTAGACCAGGATGAACCGCACGAACGAGCCCCTCGCCTCCGATACCTTGGTCGGCGCGCGGACCGGCATGCCGCTGCCGGATGTCGACGGTGACGAGGTGACCAGCCCGGTGACGATCCCCGAGGTCGCAGGTGTGCGGTTGCTCGAGGCCATTCCCGGTGGCGGGCCGCTGGCCGTCGTGCCTGGAATCAGGGCCATCGACGATCTGCCCGTGTGGTTGATCCTGGTGACCGCCGAGCTCGATTCGCGGGCGCGGCGCCGGATCAGGTCGCAGTGCGCCGACCTGGAGCGCGTGCTGGCCGTACTCGGTGACGCTCTCGTGGTGCCGCTGGTCGACCATGGCACCGACACCGCCGGGCGGCCCTTCCTTGTGGCCGCCCGGCCGGGCCGCACCATGGACGAGTTGCTCGCGGCGGAGGGGCGGCGGCCGGCCGGGGAGGTGCCGATCGCGGCCCGCGCGTACGCGGCGGGCCTGGACGCCCTCGCCGCGCACGGGTTCGTCGGCTCTCCTCCCGATCTGTGCCGCACCGACTCCGGGGCCATGGTGCTTTCCACCCCGCTGCCTCCGGCGCTGATGGAACTGGTGACGACGCTCGGCGAAGGCACGGGGCACGAACCGCCCGAGGTGCTCGGCGGCGCGGACTGGACACCGTCGGGGCAGGTGTACGCGTGCGCCTCCATGTTGTGGACGCTGCTCGCCGGCCGGCCCCCGTACGGCGGCGGGAGGCGGCAGCTCGATCGCGTGCTCGGCGCGCCTCCGTCGTCGCCGGGCCGCACCGACGTGCCCGACCGGCTGATCGCCGTGCTGCGGTCCGCCCTTGCCGCCGACCCCGGCGCCCGGCCGGCCGACCCGGCGGCGCTCGCCGCCCGGCTGACGGAGCCCGAACCTTCCGGTCACGCCACCATGCCCCCGATCCGTCCGGCCGCCGCGCCGCGCCCGCTGGGCAGCCGGTACCTGCTGGAGCACCGAATCGGCCAGGGCGCCAGCGGGCACGTCTGGATCGCCCGGCGCCGCGAGGACGACGCTCCGGTGGCGGTGAAGCTGTTGCGCGGCGAGCTGTCCGAAGATCCCGATGTGGTCACCCGCTTCATGCGAGAACGCACGGTGTTGCGGGGGCTGCGGCATCCGCACCTGGTCCGGGTGCACGACCTCGTCGCGGAAGGCGACGTCCTCGGCATCGTGATGGACCTGGTCGACGGGGAGGACCTGCGCCGGGTCGCGGCCCGTACCCGGCTGACCGAGCCGGGCGCGGCGACCCTGCTGGCGCAGACCGCGAGCGCGCTCGCCGCGGTACACGCCGCCGGGATCGTGCACCGAGACGTCAAGCCGGAGAACATCCTCGTCAGCGAGCGGGCGGGGCGTCGCATCGCGCTGCTGTCGGACTTCGGCATCGCCCGCGCGATCGAAGGGTCGGCGCACACCCAGCTCGTCGGCACCCCCACCTACTGCGCGCCGGAGCTGGCGGCCGGGCATCCGCCCGCGCCGCCGGTGGACGTCTACGCGCTCGGCGTCACGGGGTATGAGCTGCTCGCCGGGCGGCCCCCGTTCACCGCCCGGACCACCGAGGCCCTGCTCCGGGCGCATCTGGAGCAGCGGCCGGCCCGCCCGGACGGCATCGCCGACGACACATGGGCACTGCTGGAGTCCTGCCTGGCCAAGGACCCTGCGGCCCGCCCGAGCGCCGCCGCGGCCGCCCGCCGCTGGGCCGCTCTCGGCGACATCGAGCTGCCGCGTCTCGACGATGATCTCGCGCGGACGGCGGACGGGCGCCGGCCGTTAACAGGCGCGAGCGTCCGCGAGTCTTCCGGTCCTGGATCTTCCGCTCCTGGATCTTCCGGTCCCGAGTCTCCCGATGCCCGGTCCGCCGGGACCGAGTTGTCGGCCCGGCCGCTGCCCGTCCGGCCGCCGGACGAGTCGCGCACCCGCGGCCGACGGCTTCGGCTCCCGCACCTCGTGGCCATCGCCGTAGCGGTCGTCCTCGGCGCGGCCTCCGGCGTCGGGATCGCGCTGCTGCGGCACGATCAGGACGTACCGGCGAACCTGAGCGCCAAGCCGGCGAGGCCTGCCCCTGCGCCCGCGCTCGTGCAGTACTACCTGCCGGCGTCCGTCGTCGTGTCCGGGTCGGGCTCGGCCACGATCAGTTGGGGCAGGCGGGCGGAGACGATCCCGGGCTTCGCCGGTTACATCGTCTACGAGGTGATCGGTGGCCGGCGGGCCATCCGTACCCCGACCGCGTTGGAGAGCGGCCGGACCTCCTTCACCGTGCCGCCGTCCACCGGCCGGAGCATGTGCTATCAGGTGGCCGCGCTCGTCACCGCGGCGCCGCCGGGACCCCAGGCCGAGCCGGCCTGCGTCTCCCCGGGCGGCGCGCCTTCCCCGCACGCGGCGCCGTACGGCACACCACGATCATGAAGAGCACCAAGATTCCGAGGACACCTGATGCAGCCCTATGACACCCCGCCGCCGGCCGCCGCCGACAATGCCGCCGATGTGGCGCGGGCCGTTACCGCGAACGTCGAACAGGTCCTCCGCGGCAAGACCGCCCAGATCCGGCTCGCGCTGATTTGTCTGCTCGCCGGCGGCCATCTGCTGATCGAGGACGTACCGGGCACCGGCAAGACCTCGCTCGCCAAGGGGCTCGCCGCGAGCTTCGGCGGCGTCGCGCATCGCGTGCAGTTCACTCCCGACCTGCTGCCGACGGACATCACCGGGGTCTCGGTATGGGACCAGCGGCGGGCGGTCTTCGAGTTCCGGCCGGGTCCGGTCTTCGCCAACGTCGTCGTGGCCGACGAGATCAACCGAGCCTCTCCCAAGACCCAGTCGGCGCTGCTCGAGGTGATGGAGGAGGCACAGGTGACGATCGACGGGGTCGCCCACCCGGTGCCCACGCCGTTCCTCGTCGTGGCGACGCAGAATCCCATCGACATGGAGGGCACCTATCGGTTGCCCGAGGCGCAGCTCGACCGCTTCCTCATGCGGATCGAGCTCGGTCATCCGGACATCCAGGTGGAGGAGGAGATCCTGACCGGTCGGGCCCGGTCGGCTCCGCCCGCGCTCGCCGCCGTCACGACGGCCGAGCAGGTCGAGAAGGTGCAGCGGAGCATCGCGGATGTGCACGTGGCTCCCGAGATCGCGCGGTATGTGGCGCGGCTCGCCCATGCCACGCGCGAGCATCAGGCGCTGCGGCTCGGTGTGAGCACCCGCGGCAGCCTCGCGCTGGTCAGGGCCGCCCAGACCCACGCCGCGTGCGCCGGGCGCGACTTCGTCGTGCCCGACGACATCAAGGCGACCGCGGCCGCCGTGCTCACGCATCGGCTGGTGCTGGCCGCGCAGGCGGAGGTGCGCGGGACCACGGCCGCCGGCGTCCTCGCCGAGATCGTCGACGGCGTGCGGGTGCCCGCGCTCTCCCCGTCATCGGCATGAGGGTCCCCGCCGCCGGCGCCAGGAGGCCACCCGTCACGGCCACCGGTGCCGGCATGGCCGTGCTGGCGGGGTGCTGCTACGCGGCCGGGGCGGCGCTGGGCTATCCGGTCCTCGTCGCGTTGGCCGTCGGTGCCGCCGCCATGCTGGCCGCCGGCGGGTGCGCGGTGCTGATCCGGCCGACCGTACGGCTCAGCCGCGAGGTGACGCCCGAACGGACCACGGTGGGTGAGCCCGCGCTCGGCCGCATTCGGGTGCGAAACACCACGCGCTGGCCGAGCGTGTCGTTCACCGCCGTCGACCGCGTTGGGCCGGAGACGGTCGCGCTGGAGGTGGCTCGCGTCCCCGGCGGTGGGCTGCGGGCCATCCACTACCTGCTGCCGGCGCCGAAACGCGGCCGGATCCCGCTCGGGCCGCTCACCGTCGCGCGGCACGACCCGCTCGGTCTCTTTCGGTGGGAGCGGCGGCTGACCACCGACGACGTGCTGTGGGTGCATCCGCGCGTCCATCCGCTGCGCCCGCTGCCGGTCGGCGTCGTCCTCGACTACGAAGGCCGCTCGGACCTGCACGCCAAGCTGGGCACGGTCACCTTCTCGGCGCTGCGCGAGTACGTACCCGGCGACGACCCCAGGCAAATCCACTGGCGCTCCACCGCGCGGCTCGGCACCTTGGTCGTACGGGAGCACGTGGACACCACCGAGCCCACGACCACGATCGTCCTGGACACGAACTCCCGCGTGTTCGACGGCGACTCCTTCGAAGAGGCGGTCGAGGTCGCCGCGTCGGTCGTGCGGGCGGTCGAGAACATCGGACGGCCGGTGGGGCTGCACATACTCGGCGAGCGGCCGCACGAGGCGCGAAACGCCGGCGCCGGCTCGGTGCTCGACCGGCTCGCCCTGGCCGAACGCGACCCGGACGCCGACGCGATGCGACTGCTCGGCGTGGTGGGCCGAAGCCCGGCGGGCGGCGCGCTTGTGGTCGTCACCGGGCGGGCCGAGCCCGCGGTGCTCACCCTTCTCGCCGACCAGCGGCGCAGGTTCCGGCCGGTGGTCGTGATTTCGTTGGCCGGTCCCGGCGCCGACATGGGCGCCGGTGCCGGGCTGCGGCGCCGGCCCGGCATGGTGGTGCTCACCGCCCGATCGGCCGCCGAAGCCGCCGTCGGCTGGAATCGGATGGTCGGCGGGGAGGCCGGATGAGACTCGCCCGGGTGGTGTTGGCGGGGCTGCTCGGCGGCCTCGCCGGGCTCGCCTTCGGGCCGGTCTTCGGCGGCGCCGGGCCCGCGCCGGGCGAACTCATCGTGCCGATTTGCACGGCCACCGGCATCGCGACGATCGTCGCGCTCACCGCCGTGCTGATGCCGCGCCTGCCGCCGGCACTCGTGGCGGTCGGCGGCACCGTCATCGTGGCGGCGGCGGCCACGGCGGTGACCGGCGCCGGTCTCACCGTGCTGAACGGTCCTTCGCGGTTGCTCACCGGGGCACTGCCGGCGGAGCCGTCGGCCGCGTCGGTGGCCGCGGTCGCCATCGCCTCCGGCTGGGCGACCCTCCTGGCCGGACTGCTCGCCGCGTACGCGCGGAACGCGCTGCCGCCGGTCGTGCCGCCGCTGGTCTGTCTGGTCGCGGCGCAAGGGCTCGGCGCGTCCGTCGATCCGTTGCCCGGCTGGTACGTCCCCGCCGCCATCGCGCTGGTGGTGGCGCTCCTCCTCACCGGACGGCGGCGCCGGCCGGGGCCGGCGGTTCTCGTGGCGGCGACCGCGATCGGGGCGGTCGCCATCGGCGCCGCCGGGGTGATCGGCTCCCGCGTGCCCGGCGGGTCGCCCGCGGACGCGCGTACCCTCGTCGACTCCCGCGTTCGGCCGTGCGGCGACACGAGCCCGTTGCAGCAGTACAACGCGCTGCGCAAGGGCGATCCGGAGGTGAAGCTGACGGGCACCACGTCCCGGGCGACCGGGCCGCTCCGGCTGGCCACCCTCACCCGGTTCGACGGCTCGTACTGGACGGTGGAAGGCGACTACCGGCTGGCCGGCAGGCGGCTGCCCGACGCTTCGCCGGCCGCGGCCCGGCCGGTGACGGTCCGCCAGCAGGTGCGCGTCAGCGCGACGACGAACTGCCTGGGCTGGTTGGTGACGGCCGGGCGCGCCACCCGCGTCTCCATCGCCGGATTGGGCGTCGACGAGGTGACCGGTGACGTGGCGGTGCCGGAGCGGAGGCCGACGCCGGCGCAGTACGTCGTGGAGTCGGTGGTCAACGACGTGCGGGCCGACGACGTGAGCGGCGTCCCGCCGGCGTCCGCGCCCGGTCCGCTCACCCCCGCGCCGCCCGCGTTCATCCAGAGCTGGGTGCAGCGGACCGTCGCGGGCAGGACGTCGGGGCACGAGAAGCTGACCGCCCTCTACGAGCGGTTCAAAAGCAGCGGCGAGTTCCACTACGACGAGGCGTCGGACGTGCCCGGCGGGCACGGCTATTACCAGATCCAGAAGCTGTTGCGCACCGGGCGGGGCACGAGCGAGCAATACGCCAGCGCCTTCGCGGTCATGGCCCGCCACCTCGGCGTGGACGCGCGAGTGGTGATGGGTTTTCGGCCTCGCTCGCATGAGGGGAACTCCTTCGAGGTCGAAAGTCGCGACGTCTACGCGTGGGCGGAGGTCCGTTTCGCCGCCCTCGGCTGGGTGCCCATCGACCCGAGCCCGTTCGCCAATCGGATCGGGACGCGCGCCCACGCGCCCCTTACGGAGCCGCGGCCCGGGCAGCAGGATGATCTGCTGCGGAGTCCGGCCGAGGAGCGGCGACCGCCGGAGCGCTCCCATTCGGGGGCCGGCCATTCGGCCGGAGCCGTACCGGAGCCGGACGGCGGACCCGTGCCGGCCTGGGCGCTCGTCATCGCGGGAATGCTCGCGCTCGGCTGGGCCGCACCGGCCGCCAAGGCGGCCAGACGCGTCCGCCGGCGGCGTGACCGATCTCCCCGGCGCGCCGTCCTGGGCGCCTGGTGGGAGACGACGGACCGGCTGAGAGAGGCCGGCGTGGCCGTCGGCCCGGCGCTCACCACGGGCGAGGTCGTGCGACTCGTACCGGATCTGCGGGAGATGACGCGGCTGGCGGCGCTGGTCGACGCGGCGGCGTACGCTCCGGGCGAGCGCGCGGCGGACGCCCCGGCCCGTGCCTGGGCGACCGCCGCCGAGGTGCGCCGGCGACTGCACGCCGGCATGTCGGCGCCCCGCCGCGTCGCCGCCTTCTTCGACCCTCGCCCCCTGTTCCGGGGCAAGTGAGATCACATTCGAAGTTGGCCAACGATTCCGCAGGTCTCGCCCGAGCTCTTGAAAGCAAGACCCGGCGTGCCGTCCCACCCGCGTCCCAGCAGGTCGGCAAACCCTCAACTCACGGCGGGAAATCCATCCCACCGTCCCATCCCGGCGCAGTCCCTCGCGGACCCCGACCGCCCGTTGCGAAGGTCCGTACCGCAGGGCAGCCGGCAGGCGGGAAAGCGAGCCGGCATAGCGAGGGGGAGCAATGCGACGGGGGACGGCGACGCCGGCTGCGTATACCGCACGGCCGGGTGAATCAGACGGGCGAGTATCGAGTGCGCGGGATGGATCGTCCGGCCGCACGCTGGAGACGGGGGCGTGAGGCGGCGCCGCCTCGCGGTCACCGGAGCGGTCACCGGAGCGGTCGCCGGAATCGTTCTTGGCGTCATCGCCGGCCAGGGGGTCGTCGGCACGGGGACAGGGGCCGTCAAGGATGTTCCTCCCGCCGGTGACCGGCCGGTGGCCGCCGCCACCACTGACACCGAGCTGCTCCACCGGGCCTCGGAACGACTGATCGCCCGCTGCATGGCCCGGCACGGCTTCGCGTATGCGGAGCAGCCGCCGCCTTCGGCGCCGGAGCAGGACTTCCACTATGTGCTCGACGATGTCGGGTGGGCGCGCGAGCACGGGTACGGAACGCTGCTGGGCAGGCCCGGCGGGTGGGACCACGATGCCAACTTCGGCAACCTGGCGAAGCTGACACCTGAGCGGCAGCGCGCCTGGCAGCGAACGCTGTTGGGGTCCGGGCGCGGGCTCGCCGTGGACCTTCCCGGCTTCGGGCGGGTCTCGGCGCCCGACAACGGATGCACCGCCGAAGCGCGGCGCACCCTCTACGGGGATCTCGCCGGCTGGTACCGGGCGCGCCGGATCGTCGACCACTTCGACAGCTACGTCGCCGGCCAGGTGAGCGGAGCCGCCGAGTACCGTGCCGGGCTCGCCGCCTGGGCCGCGTGCGCGCGCAAGCGCGGTTATGCCGCGTCCTCGCCGCGCGAACTACGCGAGCTCATCGCTCGCCAAACACCGCGGTTCGCCGGCGAGCGGGCCGGGGGGCGCGAGGTCGCCGCGGCCGAGGCGGAGGCCAAGTGCGCCACCTCCACCGGGTTTTCCCAGACCATCGGTGCCCTGGAGCGGAGATACCGACCGGAGATCGAAAGGAGGTTCGCGCGCGAGCTCGACGCGCTGAAGTCCTTCGAGCGCAGGGCCATTCCCCGGGCCAGGCAGACCCTGGCCGGCACTTAGCACACAAGGTTCGACCGAAAACAATAGAAAGGACACCTCATGATCAAGATTCTCAAGGCCCTGGCCATCGGCCTGCCGGTCGCCGCGACGACCATGCTGGCGGCCCCTGGCGTCGCCCACGCGGATCTGGGCCAGTGCCCCCGTACCCACTTCTGCGCCTGGACCGAAGACGGGTTCAGGGGCGGCTTCGCCTCCTGGGAGGGGAACTCGTCGAACTGGGGGGCGAAGGGCATGCACGACGACGCGGACTCCGTCTTCAACAACGCGCCGTCGAGCACCACCGTCCCGGACAACGTCCTGGTCTACGAGAACGTCGGATTCTCGGGCTTGGACATCTGCGTGCTGCCCGGAGAGACGTACGACGCCGCGATGAACGACAACGACTACGACTCTCACCAGTGGGTCCACGGGTGCTAACGCCCCGGCCGGGCGGGCGCCGCGGGGGGCATGTTCCGCTCGCCTAGTTGCCACGAGAAACGGCCGCCTGCTCGCGTCTCCATCAGGAGCGCGGCAGGCGGCCGAGGCATCTTTGTCGTTTCCCTATGCGATGGCGCGAGTAAGTGGTCGTATCCGAAGCGCTACCGCATCGACCGGTCCGAAAAAGACGGATCGGTCAGGGCGAATTGAGGGGAGCTTGACAGCGCGCAATGAAGCCTTGCAAGAAAGCGCAACGAGATGGCATGGTGAGGAGGCGCTTCCGGCCGTGACCCCGGTGACTCGCCAACCTGCTGAGACGAAGGGGAGGCTCGGAGCGTACGGGGTGATATACAGGGCGCGTTTTCGTACGGGGGATACGATGGTGCAGTCCACGTCGGCCGAGCAGTTTGCTGCCCAGATTCGGGCGCTCAAAGACCGCGCCGGGATCAGCTTCGAAGAGCTGGCCAAGCGGACCAATTCCAGTAGTTCGAGCCTGCATCGCTACTGCTCAGGCGCAAAGATCCCCACCGGCTACGGTGTGGTTCACGCATTGGGCACGGCGTGTGGCGCGAGCAACGAAGAGCTCCGGGAATTGCATCGGCTGTGGGCACTGGCCGACGCCGCGCGGTCCGCCTCCAACGCCCCCGAAGACGACGTCGACAATGGCGAGCCGACCACATCGTCCGTCCAGTCGCCGTCCGCGCCGTCCGCGCCGTCCGCGCCGTCCGCCCGGCGCGGGCCGCGTCTCCGCAGGCCGGTGCTCACCATCGCGGCGGTCGGCGTCGTCGCGGTGGCGACCGTGAGCGTCATCGCGATGCTCGACACATCCGAGAAGACGAACGCGTCGGCGACATCGGGCGATCGAGCCCGTCCGTCGGGCACCACCGCCCCGGTGCGGGTCTTCAACGTCGAGAAGGCCTGCGCGGCCCGTCAGGAGAGGCTCCCGGGCTGCAGCATCGGCCTGGCCGCCGACCCCCGGGTGAACTACGACGCCAACAACGTGGTGAGCCACCGCGTATGGCACGGCGACGTGCTTTCCGCCGACTGCGTCGTCTACGACGGCGACCAGGTCAAGGACGAAACCGGCGCCACCTCCACTCGATGGTTCCGAGTTCGCCTCAGCGACGTTCCCGGCGGCTACGCCTGGCTGTCCGGCATCCGCACCCGCGACAACCAGCCCTTGCCGAGATGCCGCATCTGAGACCCCACCCCGCGATGACGGTCGGGGTGCCGGGGAAAGCGCGCCGCCACCCTGACCATGACGCGGTCGGAACCGCACCAGGGGTGAGGCCGACGATCTTGTACCGGCATTGTGCGATGTTTCCGGCTTTCGACGTTTGGGCGGTATGGGGGTTGTGCTCCCGTAGGATCACAGCATCAGTCGAACAAGGGACCCGATGGCGTGGACAACGAGGACCGCATCCCATCGTGGGTACTCAAACCGCACGTGCCCAATGTCGCGCGGATGTACGACTACTACCTCGGCGGAAAAGACAACTACGCGGCCGACCGGGCGGCCGGCGACCAGGTCGTGGCGGTGATGCCCAACGTCCTGGATTTCACCCGGGCCAATCGGCGCTTCTTGTCGCGTGTCGTCACCATGCTGGCCCGGCAGGGCATCCGGCAGTTCCTCGACATCGGCTCCGGGTTGCCGACCCAGGAGAACGTGCACGAAATAGCGCAGCGGACCGCGGTGGAATCCCGGGTCGTCTACATCGACAATGACCCGGTCGTCTTGGCGCACGGCAGGGCGCTGCTGGCGGACAATCCGCGTACCACCGTCGTCCAGGCGGATCTGCGTGAGCCGCGAAGCGTCATCGACCACCCCGACGTGCGCAGGCTGCTCGACTTCGACGAGCCCGTCGCCATTTTGTTGCTGGCCATCTTGCATTTCATTCCCGATGGCGCGAATCCCGCGGGGATCGTGCAGACCCTGCGCGGATCGCTGGTCCCCGGCAGCTATCTGGTCATTTCACACGGTCATGCGGGCAAGGTCAGCAAGGACGTGGAAAAGCAGGTGCGCGGCGCCTACAGCAATACCGCGGCCGGCGACATCATCCCGCGTACGCCCGAACAGATCCTCGAATATTTCGAGGGCATGGACGTGCTCGAACCCGGCGTGGTCCCCGTGGAGGCCTGGCGTCTGGACGACGGCCCCGTCGAGGTCGACCTGACCAAGGGCGGCTTCTTCGCCGTCGTGGGCAGGAAACCTTGATGGCTCGGCAGAGCCTTCCGGGAGAGCTCTTCTTCGGCCGGGCGTTCACCCAGGACCCGTACGCGCGGTACGCGACGCTGCGCGACAGCGGGCCGATCCACCCGATCGAGTTCCCCCCGGGGGTGCGGGCCTTCCTCGTCGTCGATCACGAGCACGGCCGGGCGGCGCTGGCCGACCCTCGCCTGTCCAAGAACCCCGAGCACAGCGCGGTACCCGTGCGCGCGGAGGAGTTCTTCGGCGGCACCATGCTGGGCCTGGACCCGCCCGACCACACCCGCCTGCGCGGGCTGGTGGCCAAGGCGTTCACCCCACGCCGCGTCGAGGCCCTGCGCCCCCGGGTGCGGCAGATCGCCGACGACCTGCTCGACGCGATCGCCGGCCGCGACGCGGACGAGGCGGATCTCATCGACGCCTTCGCGTTCCCGCTGCCGATCACCGTCATCTGCGAGCTGCTCGGGGTCCCCGCCGCCGACCGGGCGGCGTTCCGGGAGTGGACCGCGATCTTGACCGTGCCCGTGGCGTCGCGGGAGATGGCCGCGCGCAGGCGGGCCGCCGCGATCGCGTTCAACGACTATGTGCGGGGCGTCTTCGCCGAACGCCGCCGCCGTCCCCGAGACGATCTCATCAGCGCGCTGCTGGCGGCCCGTGACGGCGCGGCCCGCCTGTCCGACGGCGAGTTGCTCAACACAGTCACCCTGCTGCTGATCGCCGGGCACGAGACGACCGTCAACCTTATCGGCAACGGCGTGCTCGCCCTGCTGTCCTTCCCGGCCCAGCGCAAGCTGCTCACCGCCCGCCCCGAGCTGCTGCCCGGCGCGATCGAGGAACTGCTGCGCTACGACGGGCCGGTGGAACGCGCGAGCCAGCGGATCGCGCTGGAGGACATGGAGATCGCGGGAACTTCGATTCCCAAGGGGTCCTGGGTGCACATCTCGCTCGGCGCCGCCGACCGTGACCCCGCCGCCTTCGCCGACCCCGACTCGCTCGACCTGACCCGCCGCGACAACCGGCACGTGGCGTTCGGTCATGGCCCGCACTACTGTCTGGGCGCGCCGCTCGCCCGCCTCGAAGGCCAGGTCGCCATCGGCGCGCTGCTCGCCCGCTTCCCCGAGCTCGCCTTGGCCGCCGCCCCCGACACGCTCACCTGGAAGCGAACCGGCTCGATCGTGCGCGGCCTGGCCACCCTCCCGGTACGCCTCAGGTGACGGCGGCGACCGTGAGCCGGTCGATCACGTCGACGACGCCGTCCGTGCCCGCCGCGAGGTGGACGGCAGGCGCGATCAGGTTCGGCTTGGCCACGTGGCCGGTCAGCGTCACGACACCCTTGTTGACGATCACAGAAACCTCGCGGGCGTCCGCGCCCAGCAGCGGGCCGATGACGTTCTCGGTCACCTCGGCGCGGATCTCCTCGTCGTCGCGGGCGAACACGCGCAGCAGGTCGCGGCGGCTGACGATGCCGATCAGGCGGTCCTCGTCGTCCACCACGGGCAGGTGCTTGACCTTCGCCCGGTGCATCAGACGGCCCGCCTCGGCGATCGTCGTCTCCGGCCGTACCGTGATGGGCGGCGAGGACATCAGCTGCCCCGCCTTCAACGCGTGGGCGTGCCGCGTCGCGAGACCGCCCCGCAGCCGCCCGAAGGGGCGCCGGCCCCCCTCATCGTCGTCATCCGTCCCGGCGAGCAGGTCGGACTCGGAGACGACGCCGATCACCCGGTGCCCATCACCCACCACCGGGACGGCGCCGAAGCCGCGTCCCGCCATGATCGTCGCGATGTCCTTGAACGTGGCGCCCGCGTAAGCGCTCACCACGGCCGTCGTCATTACGTCCGCCACGGTGCGTCGTCCCATCGAATTCGACCTCCTCAGCGGCGGTGCGGAGAGGACGATGCGGCCTCTGAGCAGAAAGAACGGCCGCGCCGCCCGCTCCGAAGGTCATCCGTCCCCCGACCGGATCTCCTACGTTGTCATGATCGCTCGGAAGGGCGGCCGCGCCGTAGGGGCGAACGTCCCGCTCCGGGGTGACAGGCGGCTCGAGCCCGAAGATCAGGCCGAACGGCGCGACGCCAGGGCCGAACGTCCCTGCCCGCCGGGGACCTGCGGCCCCAGCATGGAGATATCAGCGTTGCCCATGATCGGCGGGTGCGTCATGATCTCTCGACGTCGTACGTTGGGTGTGCTCGCCGCCGCGACCATCACGATCGCCGGCTCGTTCGCCGCCACCGCGCGTGTCTCGGCCGAGCCGGCGACGACGGTCAGCTACGCGGCCGGAGCCACCGCGACTCGCTACTCCGGATTGGCCTTTGACACCTGCACCGCGCCCACGCTGGCATCGATCCAGGCGTGGGGCGCGTCGCCCTACCGCGCGCTCGGCATCTACATCAGCGGCGTCAACCGCAGTTGTGCCCAGCCGCAGCTGACGGCGAGCTGGGTCACCGAGGTCTCCAAGCTGAAGTGGCGACTTGTTCCGATCTACAAGGGCCTGCAACCGCCATGCGGCGGCAAGGCGACCGACCAGAAGATCACCTCCTCGGGGGCCACCGCCGAGGGCACGGCCGCGGCCAACGAGGCGGTCACCGCGGCGAAGGCGCTGGGCATCCTGCCCGGCAGCGCCATCTACAACGACATCGAGCACTACTCGACGACCGACAGCGCGTGCAAGACGGCCGTCCTGCGGTACCTGTCGGGCTGGACGAAGCGGATGCACGCCCTCGGGTACGTCTCGGGGGTCTACGTCAACCTCAGCTCGGGGGCGCTGCATCTGTCGTCGGTCTACACCTCCACGTCGTACGCCCGGCCGGACGCGGTGTGGATCGCCCGCTACGACTCCAACTCCGCGTTGACCGGCTGGACGGGCGTCCCCAACGGCCAGTGGGCCACGCACCAGCGGGGCAAGCAGTACCGCGGCGGTCACACCGAGACCTACGGCGGCGTGACGATCAACATCGACAACGACAACTTCGACGCGCCCGTCGCCACCGTCGCCTACGACTACACGGTCACGAGCACGACGCCGCTCGAGGCGCGTACCGGGCCGTCGACCTCCTACGGCACCTCCAAGACCTACGCGCCGGGAAGTACGGTGCGTGTGGTGTGCCAGGCGCCCGGCGCCACGGTCGGCACCACGAGCGTGTGGGACAAGCTGTCGGACGGCACGTACGTGACCGACTACTACGTCAGCACGTCGTCCAAGACCGGATACAGCGCGCCGCTGCCGCGCTGCGCCTACCCGTACCAGGCCACCGCGGGCAGCGGGCTCACCCAGCGCAGCGGACCGGGCACGTCGTACGCCAGTGTGGGCACGCTGCCGAACGGGGCCCTGGCCTGGGTGGTGTGCCAGAAGGCCGGCACGAAGGTCAGCACGACGAGCGTCTGGAACAAGCTCGACAACTCCCGTTGGGTCTCCGACTACTACGTCGCCACCCCGAGCAACACGACCTACAGCGCGCCGGTGCCCCGGTGCTAGGGACGCGGTGCTGACGGCGCGGTGCTGATGGCGCGGCCCGATGGGCCGGGCGGCGGGACCTTAGGCCCTGCCGGACCGGCGGATGGCGGGGGATCTTGGTGATTGACCGCCTTCGGGGAGCGACCATGTCCACCACCTCCGCACGACCCACGACCGCCTCCAATCGGGGGCACGCCACCGCCATCTCCATCGCCGGGCTGGTGAAGACGTTCGGGCGGGTCCGGGCGCTGGACGGACTCGACATGACCGTGGCGACGGGCGAGGTGCACGGGTTCCTCGGTCCCAACGGCTCGGGCAAGACCACGACGATCCGGGTCCTGCTCGGCCTGCTGCGGGCGGACGCGGGACGGATCGAGCTGCTCGGCGGCGATCCGTGGCGCGACGCCGTCGCGCTGCACCGGCGGCTGGCCTATGTGCCGGGCGATGTCAGCCTGTGGCCGAAGCTGTCGGGCGGGGAGATCATCGATGTCTTCGGCCGGTTGCGCGGCGACCTCGACCCGGTGCGCCGTGACGAGCTGCTGGAGCGGTTCGAGCTGGACCCGACCAAGAAGGCGCGGACCTACTCCAAGGGCAACCGCCAGAAGGTCGGCCTGGTGGCGGCGCTGGCGTCCAGCGCCGAGTTGCTGATCTTGGACGAGCCGACCTCGGGCCTGGACCCGCTGATGGAGACCGTCTTCCAAGACTGCATCCGCGAGGTGAAGGCGCAGGGCCGTACGGTGCTGCTGTCCAGCCACATCCTCGCCGAGGTGGAGGCCCTGTGCGACCGGGTGGACATCATCCGGAACGGCCGCACGGTGGAGAGCGGGACGCTGAGCGAGATGCGGCACCTGACCCGGACCTCCATCGACGTTCACACCGAGCGGC
This sequence comes from Streptosporangiaceae bacterium, assembly GCA_035765195.1. Classification (GTDB taxonomy): domain Bacteria; phylum Actinomycetota; class Actinomycetes; order Streptosporangiales; family Streptosporangiaceae; genus CALAED01. Next base: position 598,909 of record DASTYC010000038.1, on the reverse strand, counting down.
CCGTGGCGGGGCTGGAACGCCTGTCCGGGGTGCACGACGTTCGCCTGGAGAACACCCGGGCGCGCTTCGACGTCGACACCGACAGCCTCGACGGCGCCGTCCGCCACCTCACCTCGTTCGGCATCCGCACGCTCACCAGCCAGCCGCCCACGCTGGAGGAGCTGTTCCTGCGGCACTACGGCGACGTGCTGGCCGAAGAGCGCAGGCTGGCCGATGGAGGCAGGCCGGCCGATGGAGGCGGGCCGGCCGACGCGCGCGGCCCGGCCGCCGGATCCGGTGACGGAGGGGGCGCCTGATGATCGAGCTCACCGGGACGGGCACGCTCACGCGCTTCATCCTGCGCCGCGACCGGCTGCGCATCCTGGTCTGGATCGGCTCGATCTTCCTGCTTGAGTACATGAGCGCGGCGAGCACGAAGGGCATCTACCACACCCAGGCCGACCTGGACAAAGCGGCCGCCGCCGTCCACGGCAACGCCGCCGCCATCGCCCTCAACGGGCCCGACCAGGCCCTTGACACGATGGGCGGCCAGATCGTCTTCCAGATCGGCACCTTCGGGCTGGTCCTCGTGGCGCTGATGGCGATTTTCATGATCGGCCGCGAGACCCGGCTGGAGGAGGAGACCGGCCGCGCCGAGTTCATCCGGGCCATGGCGGTCGGCCGCCACGCGAGCGCGGCGGCGGCCCTCATCGTCGTGTCGGGCATGAGCGCGGCGGTCGGGGCCCTGGAGACGCTCAGCCTGCTCAGCCTGGACGTGCCCGCGGAGGGCTCCGTCCTGTTCGGCGTCTCGTCGTTCGTGCTGGGCCTGGTCTTCGCCGGCGTCGCCCTCGTGGCCGCGCAGCTCACCGAGAACACCCGCGTGGCCTTGGGCGGCGCGGGCGCCGTCGTGGGCGCCGCCTACGTGCTCCGGGCGGCCGGTGACATCGGCGACGGGAACCTGACGTGGCTGTCGCCGATCGGATGGGCGCAAAAGACGCGGCCGTTCGCCGGCGACCGCTGGTGGCCCCTGATCATCTCGGCCGTCGCCGCGGCCGCCTTGATCGCGGCCGGCGCCGTCCTGTCGACCCGGCGTGACGTCGACGCCGGCTTCGTGCGCCCCCGTCCCGGTCGCCGCGTCGCCGCCCCGTCCCTCGGCCGGCCGCTGGGCCTGGCCGTACGGCTGCAGCGGGCGGCCTTGATCTGGTGGAGCATCGCCATGTTCCTCACCGGCGCGGCCTACGGCTGGATCGCCAACGACGTCGAGGACTTCGTCGGCGACAACGAGGCCATGCAGGAGGTCATGAACAGGCTCGGCGGCGCCAGCCTCGTGGACTCCTACCTGTCCATGGTCATGTTCATGGTGGCCTTGGTCGCCGCCGGGTTCGCCGTCCAGTCCACGTTGCGGCTGCGCGGCGAGGAGTCCGCGCTGCACGCCGAACCCGTGCTCGCCACACCGGTGTCGCGCGGCCGGTGGATCGTCAGCCACCTGACGATCGCGCTGGCGGGCAGCGTCATCGTGCTCGCCGCGGGGGGACTCGGATGCGGGCTCGTCTACGGCATCACCATCGGCGATCTCGGGCAGGTGCCCCGCATGATCGGCGTGGCCCTGGCCTACGCCCCGGCGCTGTGGCTGCTCGCCGGAATCGCGATGTTGCTGTTCGGGGCCGTCCCGCGCGGTGCCGCCATCGCCTGGGGGGCCTTCGCGGCGTGCTTCGTCATCGGGCTGCTCGGCGAGATCTTCGAGTTCCCCGGCTGGGTCCTCGACGCCTCGCCCTTCCAGCACATCCCGCAGCTGCCCGGGGCGTCGTTGACCATCGTCCCGCTCGCCGTCCTCACCGCGGCCTCGGCCGCGCTGGCCGGCGCCGGCCTGCTCGCCTTCCACCGCCGCGACGCGGGCTATTGACCCGGCGCGGCGGACCGGCCCCGGCCGGCTACTTCACGAACACGATGCCGTCGGTGACGACATAGGGCCGCCCCGCGGTGCCCAGCACGACGAGCTTGACGGTGTGCTTGGCGGCGGTGGACCACGTCTTGGTCCACACGATCTGCCGGTAGGAGGTGGTGGCGGCGTAGGTGTCGACCGTGGCCGCCTTGACGCCGTCGACGTAGACGTCCATGACGCCGTGGTTGGCGGCCCGCTTGACGATCAGGCCGGCCGAGCGGCCGGTGAACGTGTAGGCGGCACTGGCGCCCTTGGCGCCGCTGTAGACGGCCTTGCCGCCGATATAGGAGGTGGAGGCGGCCGTCGGCTTCCACGTGCCGGCCCGTACGGAGCCGCTCTCGGCGATCCCGCCGACGGTCCGGGTGGCCGCCGAGGTCGCGGTGTTGCCGGCCGCGTCGGCGGCCGTCAACGACCAGGTGGTGGCGGTGTTGAGCTTGGCGGACTTGGACCATGACGTTGTCGTCGGCGCGAACGTCGCGGCGGCCGGCGAGGTCGCCTTCACCGAGTGGAGCAGGACGCCGTCGGTGACCTTCCAGCTCAGCGCCACGGGCGTGGTGACGCTGGTGCTGACGGTGCCGGAGCGGATGGCGAGGGTGGCGGCCTTGGTGAAGACCGGGGCGGCGGGGTCGGCCACGACGGGGTAGTCGGGCGAGTCGACGATGGTCCCGTTGATGTTGGCGGCGCGCAGCCGGAGCGTGTGCGGGCCCGCGGTGAGCGTCACCTTCGCGGACGTGGCCGACCCGTCAACCCGGGCGGCGGTCGCGCCGTCCACGAGCACCTCGTAGCCGGACACGGCGGCGGGCCGCCAGGTGAAGGTGACCGATCCCTTGGTGTAGTACGTCGATCCGACCTTGGTCGTGCCGCCGAGGCCGGTCGGCGTCAGGCTGGTGAGCGGCGTCGTCCACGCCTTGGCCGCGGTACGAATGGCGCCGAGCTTGCCGTAGAGCAGGTCGCCGGGGCATTCGGTGGCGAATCCGTCGCGATGACCGGCGATGGTGTGGAAGGTGACGTCCGTGCCGTACGGGTACTTGCCGTCGGTGGCGCGTTCGGTGAGCGTGGTCGTGCCGGCGGGGTCGCCGCCGTGCAGCCCGAGCTTCCACGCCGCGATCTTGGCGACGGAGTCCAGCGCGGGCTGGCCGGGCGCGGTGCTGGTGTAGGTGCCGAGGACGGAGACGCCGGTGGTGTCGGTGTTGAAGCCGTAGGTGTGGGCGCCGAGCACCGGGCGGTCGACGCCGCCGCCGCGGCCTTCGAAGATGGTGCCGCATTTGTCGACGAGGAAGTTGTAGCCGATGTCGTTCCAGCCGTTGCTCCGTACGTGGAAGAGGAAGATCGACCGGATGATCGACGGCGAGTCGGCGCAGGCGTAGCTGTTCGTGCCCGCGGTGTGGTGGACGAACACCGCCTTGACCGTCTGGCCGTACTCGGGCAGGTCGGTCACCAGCGACTCGTCCGCGCCCCAGGACGCGCGGCCGTTGATCGACGGGCGCGGAGCCGTGCTCGACGAGTCGCCGGACGTGAGGGCGCGCCGCGACGAGGTCGTCGCGCTCGACGTCGCCGAGTCTGTGGCGGTGGCCTGCGCCGTGGCGGCCGGGGAGGCGGCGGGCGAGGTGGCCGGCGGGGGCTCGGCCGGGCCTGACGGCTCGGTGGTCGTGGTCGCGGCCGGCTGCGAGGGCTCGGCCGGGGAATCGCTCGGGGGATCGGCGGTCTCGACCGCGGCCACCGGCGTCAACTCCACCGCGCCGGCGGCGCGGTGCGGCGTACGCCGATCGCCGTCGGGGTCGACCAGTTCGACGCGGAGCCCGCGGGGCGGCGCGCCGCGCCCGGCCACGCGCACCTCGACGCCGTTGGACGGCCCGACCCACAGCGGCGCGCTGCTCCCACGGCTCGCGGAGCGTTCCCGCGACCGCGGATCGGGCGCGTCGGCCTCGTTCGGCTCCAGCGCCAGCCACCCCGACCAGGCTCCGGTGCGGGCGCCGCGGGCGCGCACCCGAACGTCGGCGATCAGGTCGGCGCTCGCGTCGTCCCAGGTGACACCGATCAGGCTGAACGGTGCGGTGGTCACCGCTGGGAGCCCGCTCACCCGCCGGTCCGCCGCGTCGGCCGCGCCGGCCGCCGCCATGTCGCGCAGCGCGATGGAGTGCACCGTCCCCTCGACCGCACCGCCGGACGCCGGGCTCGGCGCGGAGCCGAGCACGTAGACGGTGGCCGCGACCGTGGCCGCCGCCACAGTGCAAAGGCCGGCGATGTAAGGGGCGCGAACCCGTTGTTGCATGTGCGGCTCCAGGCTGCTGTCGCCATCTCGGCTGCGGACGAAATGGCGTGACGTCACCCGTGATCGGCCCGGTGACGATAACAGATTATGGAGCGTTCAGAAGGGAACCGTGCGCCGCGGCTCGGACCGATTCCGGCCGCGGGAAAAACGGCCGCCCCCCACCCGGTGAGCCTACGATGAGTGACACCGTGGTCGCGCTCAGGTTTTAGGCTATTTGGCCTGCCCGCGCGGTGGCGCCTTCATCCCGACCACGACATCGGTAATCTCGATATACTGCGCCTTCGCGCCCATGCGAAACTCGGTGGCGGCGGCGTGGATTTCTTCCAGCGAGTCCGCCTCGACGATGGTGACCTGGTCGTAGCGCCCGTCCACGCCGGATGTGACCACATGGGTGAGTTGCTTGGCGTACTTCGCCAAGTCTCGGGCGTGGGCGGCGGATACCTCGTGAATGCCCTCCCTGCCGAGGGCAAAGTACTCGGGGCTGATTTTCATGAACAAAAAGCCCATGTACTTGTTCTTCTTGGCAAGCTCGTGCATGACGCTCCCACGCTCGAATCGTCGACATGTGTGAGATGACTTACCGTTCCGGTGCCGGTCCTAAACCAGCCTCAATGATCGGCTCCTGCGCCGCTAAATGGGTAATTGCGATAATCAATAACTATCGCGGGGAAGTGGATAAATTCGCGCCGAATGCCCGGCGCGGGCGCCCCTTCATGAGCGCGCCATGGCGGGGCCGTTAAGGTACGGAGACATGATCGAAGATCGTGCCGGCATGCTGACGCTCATCGACGCCGCCACCGAACGGCTGCTCGCCGCCACGGCACGGCTCGACGACCAGGACGTGCGGCGGCCGTCGCTGCTGCCCGGCTGGACGCGCGGCCACGTGCTCACGCATGTCGCTCGCAACGGGGAGGCCCTGCGCAACCTGCTCACCTGGGCGCGGACCGGGGTCGAGACGCCGGCCTACGCGAGCCTGGAGGCCCGGGACCGCGCGATCGAGGAGGGGGCGGGACGGACCGCGACCGAGTTGCACGCCGACCTGACACAGTCCGCCGCGGCCTTCCGCGCGGCCGTCGCGATGATGCCCGAAGAGGCCTGGGATTTCGTCGTCTCGGCGCTGAACGTCCCCGAACTTCCCATGGAGCAGGTGCTCGTGCGCAGACTCAATGAGGTCGTGTTGCACCACACGGACCTGGACATCGGTTACAAACCAGCCGATTGGCCGTCCGAGTTCGCGCACATGGACCTGCCCGAGCCGATGCGCTCGCAGCGGGAGGATCGAAGGGCCTGGTAGGCGCTCACATCACGGCGTGGCCGTACTCCTCGGCGAATGGCGCGAGGTCTGGGTCGCCGAACCTCTCGCGCAGCGACTCGAAGATCGCGACCTTGTGCTCGCCGAAACGCCGTACGGCCGTCGTGTAGGCGCCGGCGGTGACGAAGGCCGGCGGCTCGGACTTGCTGTGGAACTTGTCGGCGTACATAACGAGCCGCTCCTCGCCGGACTCCGCCACATAATCGCCGGGGGGAATGGGCAGCCGTCGGCGGCGTATGTCATCGCGGGTCAGGCCCATGCCCGTGTGACAGGAGCAGAAACGGCACAGTTCCGGCGGAAGCCCCTCCTCGGCCAGCAGTTCGTGGCCGAGGACGCCATGCCGGATGTAAGGCGTCCGGGTGAGCCGGCCGGTGGTGTCGAAGAGGCGGTAGACCCCGATGTCGTGGAGGAGGCCGCCCGCGCGGACCAGGTCGGCGTCCAGGTCTGCCAGGCCGGGGGCGCCGCGGGCGAGCAGCCCTTCGGCGATCCGGCAGACGATCTCGCAGTGCGAGTAAACGCGGTCGAAGACCGCCCCCGTCGGCGCGTGCTTCTCGTGCAGGGCACGGATCTGTTTGTCCGTGGGGATCCGCATCCCTGAACTGTAACCGGGACGCGTCGATCTCACCTGATGTCCGGGAACTCGCGCATCCGATATATCGCGAATGTGATGCTCACAGAAAATGGGGTGGTCGGCGCGGTATTTCGCGCTGGCTCTTCACCAATTCGCCCCGCATATAGCGCCGCGGTGACGCACCATGATGCGGGGGAGGTTGCCATGCCGGTCGATTATCGTGCCCCGAATATCAACGCGCGCAGGCTCGGCCTGCACCTGCGGCAGTTGCGCGAGGCGCTCGAGCTGTCCTACGACGCGGCGGCTGTTCAGGTCGGCTGTGATGTGACCTGGCTGATCCGCGTGGAGACGGGGTTCGCGGCGGTGACGCCGGAGCAGGTCCGCATGCTGCTCGACCGCTATCACGTGCCGCCGCACCGCATCCGCACCGTGCTCGTCGACCTGGCGTCCCGGGTGACCGGTCCACCGTGGCTCGCCGCGCACGTCGGGCGGCTGAAGGCGCTCGTACGCGATCTGCTCACGCTGGAGTCGGAGGCGCCGGCCGTCCGGACCTTCGGCATCCGCCTGATGCCGGAGCTGGTGCGGACGGAGGCGTACGCCCGCATGATCTTCGAGTCGCGGATCCCCGAGGGGGTCGACCCCGACCAGGAGTGGGACCTGCTGAACAGCCGGCAGCGGCACCGGCCGGGCGGGCGGCGGAGGACGCTCGACGTGATCGTCGACGAGAACACGCTGACGCTGCCGATGCCGCCGCACATCATGCGGGGTCAGCTCGGTCGTCTGCTCGCCCTGGGCGACGACGCGCAGGCCACGGTCCGGGTGGTGCCGATGAGCGTGGGCGCCTACCCCGGCCTGCATGGCGCATTCGATGTCCTGGAATTTCCTGACATCAAGGAGCGGGTGTCCATGGTCCACGGGGCGCTGGGCATCGACATCGCCCGGGTCGACCTGACCGACACCTGGAAGCTCATCGAAGAGGTGGCGTTGCCGCCCGACGCCAGCCGCGCCATGATCGCCCAGATCGTCGCCGATCTGCCGGCCGCGGACCGCTCCGGCTGATCACCGGGCTGATCACTCGCCGGTGGCCCCGTCGATGCGTTCGCGGAGCAGGTCGGCGTGGCCGTTGTGCCGGGCGTACTCCTCGAGCATGTGCAGGTACACCCAGCGCAGGCTCATCTCGGCCCCGAGGACGGCATGGACGAACGTGTCCTCCAGCGACCGCCCGGCCGCCGCCGCGCGGGCCGCGTCCACCTCGCGGGCGTAGGTGTCGAAGTCGCGTTGCGCGTGCTCGGGCGACGCGTCGTCGAAGTCGCCGTCGGGGTTGGTCTCGATGTCGCAGTACAGGAAGTCGACCGCCTCGCCGGCGAGCCGGCGCCGGAACCAGGAGCGCTCCACCTCGGCGAGGTGCCGGACGAGGCCGAGCAGCGACAGGCTCGACGGCTCCACGGCGCGCAGCGCGAGTTGCTCGGGTGTCAACCCGGCGCACTTCGCCAGCAGCGTCTGCCGGTGGTAGTCGAGAAAGTGATCAAGCAACACCCGCTCGTCGGCGATCGTCGGCGGGTCGGTGCGTACGGGCTGGGGAGCGGTCCAATTCATCCGCTTATTGTGTTCGCGGCGGCCTCCGCGTGGCGACCGAATTTGGCGCTATCGGCGGCGGGCCGGGACGCCTACACTCCTCATGAGCGCCGCGGGCCCCTGGCCCGCCGGGCAGGCGGGGAGGTGGGCCCATGTCATGCGTCAGGCGCCGCCGCGGCGTCGACACAGTGCCGACGGACTGGTTGTCGACGGCCTCGGTTCGCCGCGCCGGCGGCTACCGATGACCGCGGCCGGCTCCGGCACCCATGCGATCTCCCGCTGGGCCACTGCCGGCTCGTGGCTGCGCCCCTGGCGGCGCCCGACAGGCTACGTCGTGGTGCTCGCCGGCGCGGCCGCCACGGGGCTGGCCTTCGGGGTGTGGGGCGACGACCGCCCCCGCCAGCGCGTCGCCGCCCTCGACGCGCCGCCCCCGCAGACCGATCCGGGCGCCCTCACCGCCTGGGGGCTGCCGATAGTGCGGCTGGCCGTCATCGTCGCGGTGGTCGGCACGGTCGGCATGCTGGCCGGCGCCCTCCTGCTGCCCCGCGAAGACGGCAAGCCCGGCGCCGCGGCGCTGCGGTGCCTGCGCTCGGCCGCCTGGGCGGCGGTGGCGTGGGCGGTGGCGATGGTGGCGCTGCTCCTGTGGTCGTGGTCGGACGTCAGGGGCATTCCGGTCCTCCAGGCGAGCATCCCGCAGATCTTCGGCCCGCCGGCTCCGTATCCGGCCGCCGTCCCCTACCTGTATGCCGCGGCGCTGGCCCTCGTCATCGCGGGCGCCGCGGCCATCACCCGCACCGTGACCGGCGTCCTCGTGGTCCTGCTGCTGTGCGGCTACAACGTGCTGCCGCTCACCACGCGCGACCAGCAGGTCGACAGCTCGATCCTCGGCCCCGTCGTGACGGTGCACGTCCTCGCGATCGCGGTGTGGGTGGGCGGCCTGGCCGCGCTGCTGGCCCACGCCCGGCGCTCGCCCGCGCTGCTGGCCGTCGCGCTGCCGCGCTTCAACCGGCTGGCGCCGGCGTGCTTCGTCGTCGTGGGCGCCTTCGGCGCCGCCGCGGCCTGGATCAACCTGGGGTCGGCGGGGGCGCTGGGCGCGTCGCACTTCGGCACGCTTGTGGTCTACAAGGCCGAGGCGCTGATCGCGCTCGGCGTCTTCGGGTGGTGGGCCCGCCGGCGCGTCATCGCCGACCTGCGGCGAGCGAACGGCCACCGTCCCTTCGTCCGGTTCGCCACGATCGAGGTCGCCGTCATGGTGGCGACTCTCGGTCTCGGGTCCGCGCTGACGCACACCACGGCCCCCGCCGTGCCCGACCCGACACCCAAGATCGTCAACCCTTACCTCGGGCATTAGCAGCCGGGCACGTCGGACAGGGGGACGCATCGATGGCCGAACAGCGCTACATCAAGCCCACCGCGTTCGAGACGTACTTCAACCGGATCGTCGGCCTGCTCACCAAACTGGGCCTCAGCCTCATGGGCAGCCGCGTCCTGGCGGTCAAGGGCCGCACGAGCGGGCAGTGGCGGACCACACCCGTCAACCTGCTCACCGTCGACGGCGCGCGCTACCTGGTGGCGCCCCGCGGGCAGGCCCAATGGGTGCGCAACATCCGCGTGGCCGGCGGCGGGGAGCTGCGGCTGGGCCGCAAGGTCGAACCGTTCACCGTCACCGAGCTGGCCGACGCCGACAAACCCCCCGTGATCCGCGCCTACTTGAAGCGCTGGGGCTGGGAGGTCGGCAAGTTCTTCGAAGGGCTCGACAAGAACGCCGGCGACGAGCAGATCGCCGCGGTGGCCCCCGGCTTTCCGGTCTTCCGCATCAACTGATCCATCGACTGCTCCGGCGTTCGCGCCCCCGAGCCCGCGCGCCCAGCGGCCCTCGCGCGCGAGCGAACGTTCGCACGACATTTGGGACGAAATTCGAGGTCGATCCGCGTCGCCCTGCCCCGGCCACGGCCCGGCTCCGGCCGGCTCCTGCGGCCTGTGTCACCTCTCTACGCAGCACTGACGCCAATTTCGGTCGGGCCTTGACTCGGTCGAGGACGCGGCTCTAGGTTCTTGAGCGAACGTTCGTTCAAAGATCCCCCGCGAACGGCAGGGCAGATGGCGCGGCGCTTCGTCTCGATCAAAGAGGTCGCCGCCAGGGCCGGCGTCAGCTTCCAGACGGCCAGCAAGGTGCTCAACGGAGGCAACGTACGGGTCTCGGCGGAGACCGCCGCCCGGATCATGGCCGTCGCCAAGAGCCTGGGCTATCGCCCGAACACCATCGCCCGGAGCCTGGTGCGGCGCACGACAGGCACGATCGGGCTCATCGCCAGCGACGCGACCGACGTCGCCATCTCTCACTTCTCCGTGGCCGTCGAGCAGGCGGCCCGCCGGCGCGGCTATGCCGTGCTGGTCGGCCACCTGGCGACCGATGGCGACGGCGACGGCGCCGACGTCGTGCGCATGCTGATCGAACGGCGGGTCGACGGAGTGATCGCCGCGGCTCCCCAGGTCGAAGACGACCCCGAGGTCGCCGAGTTGCTGCGGACCTACGTGCCGGCGGTCAGCCTGCATCACGTCCCCGGTGGGCGGGTGCCGGTCGTCGGCTCGAACCAGGGCGAGACGGGGCGGCTGGCCACCGAGCATCTGATCTCTCACGGCCACCGCGTGATCGGCAGCGTCACCGGCCCGTTCCGCCGCCGCGTGGTGCGCAGCCGGTTGCGCGGGTACGAGGCGACGATGCGGGCGGGCGGCCTCGAACCGCACGAGGACCTCGTGGTGGAGGCCGACTGGACTCCCGGCGGCGGCGCGGCCGCCACCCGCCTGCTGCTGGAGCGCGTCCCGGACACGACCGCGATCTTCGTGCACAACGACGCCATGGCGATCGGCGTGCTCAGCGCTGTCGCCGCGACGGGTCGTCGAGTGCCCGCCGACGTCGCCGTGGTCAGCTGCGACGACATGCCGTTCGCCGAATATCTGAAGCCGGCGCTGTCCACCGTCCGGGTGCCGCTGACGACGACGGGGGAGTGCGCCGTCGACCTCCTGCTGCAAAGCATCGCCGGCACCGCGGTGCCCGCTGAACCCTTACTTCTCCCGGTCGAGCTGATCAACAGGGACTCGTGCGGCTGCGTCGACCCGGCCACCAAGTGACGAGTGTCATCCAGTGTCAGCCAAGTCATCCAAAGGAGGAACCACAGACCAGACCAGTGACCAGGAGGCGGGGGCAGGACCGGCGTTCGGGGACGCGGCAACAGCGACAGAGGAGGAAGCGAAGCGTGACCCGTATCGCGGTAGATCCCGCCCGGCAACTGGGGACCCTGGACCGAAACGTCTTCGGCGGATTCGTGGAGCACCTGGGCCGATGCATCTACGGCGGGCTCTATGACGAGGGCTCGACGCTGTCCGACGCCCTGGGCTTCCGCAAGGACGTGCTCGGCCTGCTCCGCGAGTTGCGGCTCGGCGTGCTGCGCTGGCCGGGCGGCAACTTCGCCAGCAACTACCACTGGGCCGACGGCATCGGCCCCAAGGACGCCCGGCCGCGCCGGCCCGAGCTGGCCTGGGGCGGCGAGGAGTCCAACAGGTTCGGCACCGACGAGTTCCTCGCCTACTGCGCCGAACTGGGCACCGAGCCGTACATCTGTCTCAACATGGGCACCGGCACGCTGGAGGAGGCGCTCGCCTGGGTCGAATACTGCAACGGTTCGGGCGACACCGCCTGGGCGCGGCGGCGCCGCGAAAACGGCCGCCCAGAGCCCTACGGCGTGCGCTACTGGGGCCTGGGCAACGAGATGTACGGCGAGTGGCAGGTCGGCGCGCTGTCGGCCGAAGAGTACGTCCGTACGGCGTCGCGCTGGGCTCGCGCCATCAAGATGCTCGACCCGAACGCGGTCCTGGTCAGCTGCGGCCTGACCGGCTGGAGCGACTGGGACCGCGTCGTCATCGACGGAATGGCCTCGCTCGTCGAGCTGCACTCGGTGCACATCTACACCGGCTCCGACGACTACTGGACCAACGTCCTCCAGCCGCACCAGGCGGAGCGGGCCATCCGCGGGGCGCGCGCCTTCATCGAGCGCGCCGCGTACATCCAAAAGATCGCGACGCCCCCACGCATCGCCTACGACGAGTGGAACGTCTGGTTCCGCAACCACGACGACGGCGCGCTGGAGGAGCGGTACACCTTCGCCGACGCGCTCGCCGTCGGGACCTATCTGAACATCTTCGTCCGCAACTGCGACTGGGTGCGGATGGCCAACCTGGCCCAGATGGTCAACGCCATCGCGCCCATCGTCACCACCCCCGGCACCGCCGTCCTGCAGCCGATCTACTACCCGTTCCTGCTGCACGCGCGGGCGGCGCTCGACGTCGCGGTCGACGCGCACGTCGACGGACCCACCGTCGACCCGCTGCCGAGCGACCACCGCAGCCGGTGGCCGCACCAGGTCGCCGACCTCGGCCCGTTCAGCCTCGTGGACGTGGCGGCCACCGCCGCCGCGGACCGCGGCCGCCTCGCGCTCACCCTCGTGAACCGCAACCCCGACCAGGAGGAAACCGTCGAGATCGTCCTGCGCGACCTCGCGTTCGACGGCGCAGCGAGCTTCGCCACAGTGACTCCCGAGGCCGCCGGGCAGGCGCGAGAGCTGCCCGACGTCGAGGGCGTACGGCTCGAAGAGGGCACGGAGACCCCCAGCGGCGCGACCTGCGTCCTCACGCTGCCGCCCAGGTCGTTCACGCTCGTCGAGGCGGCGACCACCGCCGGCCGTTAGCACCCCCAGCCCACAGTCGTCCCACCCCATCGTTCAAGGCAAGGAGCTCCCACCGACATGTCTTCGACCTCACGATCGCGGCTCCGCCGCCCCCGAAGCCTGATGTTCTCGGCGGCCGGGTTGCTCGTCCTGGCGTCGCTCAGCGCCTGCGGCGGTGACGGCGGGTCCGGCGGCGGCGCGGCCCCGCCCGGCACCGGCGGTGCCTCGCCGAGCGCCTCGCTCGTCGCCGGCGCGTCCTGTAAGTCGTCCAGCGCCACCAAGATCACGTTCTGGGCGTGGGTGCCGGGGATGGAAAGGGCGGTCGATCGGTTCAACAAGACCCACCCGAACATCTGCGTCACCCAGCAGAACCCCGGTGCGGGACTTCCGACGTACCGGGCGCTCACCAACACGCTGAAGGCGGGCAGCGGCGCACCCGACGTCGCCGAGGTCGAGTTCAACGTGCTTCCCTCGTTCGAGGCGCTGGGCGCCCTGGCCGACCTGTCGAAATACGGCGCGAACCAGCACCGGAGCAAGTTCGTACCGTGGGCGTGGCAGCAGGTCAGCCGGGGCTCGGCCATCCTCGCGATGCCCAGCGACTTCGGCCCGATGGCGTTCTACTACAACGAGCCGTTGCTCGCCAAGCACAAGATCGAGCCTCCGGCCACCTACGCGGAGTTCGCGGACGCGGCGGCCAAGCTGCACAAGGCCGACCCGAAGGTCGTCCTGGCGAACTTCAACCCGAGCGACCTGCAGTGGCTGCTGGACCTCATGGCGCAGGCGGGCGCGTCCCCGTTCGGTTACGCGGGCGGCGACCAGGTGAGGATCAACTGGACGGGTCCCGCACAGCTGAGGTTCGCCGACTTCTGGCAGAACCTGATCGACAAGAAGTTGGTCTCCACCACCGACGCGTTCGGCACGCAATATCCCATCAGCCAGGACAGGAGCCTCCTCGCGGCCGAACTCGCCTCGGCTTGGCGGCCGTCCTACATCCAGCCGCAGCTGAAGCGGACGCTGGGCGACTGGCGGGCCGCCCCGCTGCCGCAGTGGACACCGGGCGCCGACGTGGAGGCCGACTGGGGCGGATCCACCTATCCGGTGTTCAAGCAGAGCAAGCACCCGGCGGAGGCGGCGCAGTTCGCGCAGTGGCTGACCGCCACCGACGAGGCGTGGAACATCCTGAGGACACCCCCGTCCTCGCTGTTCCCGGCCTACGCGCCGCTGCTGAATTCGGCGGACTTCAAGAGCCAGACCTACCCAATATCGGGTAAGTCGCGGCCGAACGAGGTGTTCGCGGAGGCGGCGCAGGACATGGCTCCGATCCAGTGGCCTCCGTTCATGGTCGCGGCGGGGGACCAGGCGGAGACCACCTTCGGGCAGGTCCTCACCGGCAAGATGAAGCTACGGCAGGCGTTCCAGGCCTTCCAGGGCCAGATGGTGAAGTACGCGCGGGGTCAGGGCTTCAAGGTCGCGACATCGTGAGTGATACGGCTGTACGGCCCGCCCGGAAAGAAGACTCCGGCCGGGCCGGGGCGCGGACCCGCGCCACCCGCACGGCGTGGGTCCGCCGCCGCGATCGTCGCGGCCTTGTCTTCGTCGCACCCTTTCTCGGCGCGTTCGTGCTCTTCCTCGTCGTGCCTCTGGGCTACGCGGTCTACTCCAGCCTCTACACCACCCGGATCATCGGCGGCACGGTCTTCGCCGGGTTCGACAACTACAGGGAGGTTCTGGGTAACGGCCTGTTCTGGTCCGGCGTCGTCAGGGTGGTGGTCTTCGGGACGATTCAGATCTCGGTGATGCTGGTCATCGCGTTCTTCTTCGCGACCATCTTTGACCTCGGGCTGGTGAAGTTCGGCCGGACCTTCCGGGCGATCTTCTTCATCCCGTTCGCGGTGCCGATCGTCGTCGGGGCGCTGATGTGGGGCTTCATGTTGCAACCCCAGTACGGCCCGTTCCCGCGCCTCGCGGAGGCGGTCGGGTTCCCCGGCACCAACTTCCTGTCCGCCGAGCTCATGCTTCCTTCGATCATCGTGATCGTCATCTGGGAGTGGACCGGCTACAACATGATCATTCTCTACACCGCGCTGAAGTCGGTGCCCCGGGAACTGGTGGAGGCGGCCATCCTGGACGGCGCTCCGGTACGGAAGATCATCCTCAAGATCAAGCTGCCGATGGTGCGCCCGGCCATCGTGATGCTCATCTTCCTCAATTCGATCGGCGCCTCGCAGCTGTTCATCGAGCCGCTCATCCTGAACGAATACCAGGCGGGTGTGGTCACCAACTCCTGGACGCCGACCTACTTCATCTACAAGACCGCCGTCGGCGGCGCGCAGTACAACCTCGCGGCGGCCATGGCGGTGATCCTGGGGCTGGTCGTCGTCCTCATCTCGCTCGCGGCGCTCATCTTCCGCCGCCGGAAGGGTGACTTCGCATGAGTACGCAGTCAAACGAGATTCCGATCAAGCTGTACGGGCTCAGGCGCGGCACGGTCACGGCGCTCACGCTGCTCTCCGCGCTGTTCGCGCTGTTCATCCTGATCCCGATCGTGTGGCTCGTCATCAACTCCACCAAGACGCAGGCCAACCTCTTCCAGACGTTCGGCTTCTGGTTCGCGAGCCCGTTCGCGTTCTTCGAGAACTTCGGCCGGCTCTTCGAGAACATCGGCGGCAACGGAACCTACATCCGGTGGTTCGCCAACACGGCCTTCTACGCGCTCCTCGGCGGGGGCGGGGCCACGGTGTTGTGCACGCTGGCCGGGTACGGGTTCGCCCGGTACCGGTTCCGCGGCTCGCAGGCCCTGTTCTATGTCGTCATGGCGGCGCTGATGGTGCCGATCACCGCGATCACCTTCCCGCTCTTCCTCCTCTACACGAAGGTGGGCCTGATCAACTCGATCTGGGGGTTGATCCTGCCCAGCATGCTGACTCCGGTCGGCATGTACATCATGCGCACCTACGCCCAGCTGTCCGTCCCCAGGGAGCTCATGGACGCGGCACGACTGGACGGCGCGGGCGAGGTGCGGATCTTCTTCCGCATCGCTTTGCCGCTCATGGTGCCCGGCGTTATGACCGTGCTGCTGATCGCCATCGTCGCGGTGTGGAACAACTACTTCCTGCCGCTGCTCATCTTCAGCAGGAACGAGCTGTTTCCGTTGACGCAGGGCATGGGGGTGTGGAGCTCTCAGGCGGCGTCGACCAGCGGCACCGACGTGCTCTACCCGATGATCGTGATCGGCGGTCTTTTCACCATCGTCCCGCTCGTCACGCTGTTCCTGCTGCTGCAGCGGTACTGGCGAGGCGGGCTGCTGCTCGGCAGCATCGCCAACTGAGATCGCCGAGCGGGGCGGCCGCTCGCGTTAGAGCTCTTTCAGCAGGCCGCGCAGGTGGTCCGGCGTGCTGGTCGTCGGCGCGGCCTCGACGCACAGCCGGTTCATCACACGCATGTAGCCCTCTACCTCGTGCGACTTGTCGAGGTAGAGGGCGCTGCTGAGCTGTTCGAGATAGACCACGTCGGACAGGGCGGGCTCGGCGAACCGCAAGATGGTGAAGGCGCCGCCGGCCGCGGCGTGGCCGCCCGCCGTGAACGGGATGACCTGCATCGTGACGTTGGGCAGCTCGGTCGCCTCGATCAGGTGCTCCAGCTGGGCGCGCATCGCCTTGGTGCCGCCGAGCGGCCGGCGCAGCACCGCCTCATCGACCACCGCCCACAGCCGCGGCGCGTCGCCTTCGAACAGGCACTTCTGGCGGGCCATGCGCAGGCCGACGCGCTGCTCGAGCTCGTCGTCGCGCGCGTCGGGAAAGCCCAGCTTGATGACGGCGCGGGCGTAGTCTTCCACCTGCAGCAGACCGGGCACGAACTGAACCTCGTAGGTCCTGATCAGCGAGGCCGCCGCTTCGAGGCTGATGTAGACCTCGAACCAGTTCGGCAGCACATCGCTGTAGCGGTGCCACCAGTCGGGCTTGTTGGCCTCCTTGGCCAGCGAGACGGTCGCCGCGGTCATCTCAGGGTCGGTGACGCCATAGAGCCGCAGCAGGTCGGCTACGTCGCGTTCCTTGAACCCGACCTTGCCCGACTCCATGCGGCTGATCTTGGAGGCGGAGCCGCGGATCGTGCTCCCGGCCTTCGCGGCCGAAACGCCTCGCGCCTCACGCAATGCCCGCAGTTGTGCGCCGAGCAAAATCCGCAGAACGGTCGGCCCACCCCGTGGATAGGAAACGACGTGTCCTGACGACGCGTCCCCCTCCGCTGGAACAATGCCCATAGATCTTCCCAGATACGTATCTGTGTCCCCCTCGGCCCTTGGTGAGTCTCCCATATTCCGGACCACCTGGACACCTCTGCGGACACGGCGAGCCACAGAAACAGGACAAATGACGCCGCCGACTACTCGGCGCCGCCGCTTGACCGCGATTTTGATAGACACAGAGAGTGAGATTATACACACTTAACGTGAATGCGTCGTCCAAGGAGGAGAGCCATGCACGTCAGGAAGGCCATCGGACTCGCGCTGGCCGGTCTCGGGGTCGGCGCCGGCCTGGCGACGGTCGCGGCCGCGGGCGCGGGCGCCCTACCGGACGACGCCCCAGCGCAGGCGGCCGCGCGGCGGGCGGCGGCCCTTCCCCCCGGCTGGCAGCTCGTGATCCTCCCCAACGCCAACGTTCCGAACTTCCAGCGCCGGACCCTCTACTGTCCCGGCTCCAAGCACGTCCTCGGCGGCGGCGGCGAGGCGCGCGGCGACGGCGCGATCCTGGTCGGCTCGTTCCCCACCGACGACGGACGAGGCTGGATCGTCATCGGCCGCCAGATCGGCTTCTCCGACGTCGGCATCAGCGTGTACGCCATCTGCGCGGATTGACAGTCCGCACCGGCCGCGAGAGCCTCCCGGCGATGAAATTCGCCGACCTGACGCCCGTCGAACGCCGCGTGTGGCGGGCCTTTCCGCGCGGCGAGGAGGTCGACCTGCGCCGCGACGACGCCCCCGGAAGCGATGATCTTGCTGATCCGCATGATCCCGTGGCCGGCGGCAGCTGGGGCCCCGAGCGCACGGTCCGGGCCGAGGTGCTCAGGCAGCTGCTGCTCGGCGAGGTGACCGAGCCGGCCGAGGTCGCGGCGCTGCGGCTCGTCGGCGCGCGCATCAGCGGCGAGCTCGACCTGCAGTACGGCACCGTGCCGCACCCGATCCGGCTGATGGGCTGTCACTTCGACCGCACGCCGAACCTCTACGGGGCGCGGACCCGCCAGGTGAACCTGAGCGCGTCCTACCTGCCGGGGCTGAGCGCGGCCACGATCCGCGTCGAGGGCGTGCTCCGGCTCACCGACGCCCGGATTCCCGGGACGGTCCGGCTCGGCGGGGCCCGCATCTCGGGCGCGTTCTTCCTCGATCGCGCGCACATCGGCGGCGACGGCGAGCGCGCCATGGAACTCAACCAGGCGATCGTCGGCGACGACGTGTGGGCGCCGGGGCTGGTCGCGCACGGCGAGCTGCGCATGGACGGCGCCCGCGTCGAGGGCGCGTTCAACCTCGACGAGGCGCACCTGAGCAATCCCGGGCGGATCGCCCTGTTCGGGCCCGGCCTCACGATCGGCGCCGGGCTGCGCGGCAAGGCCATGCACGCCGACGGGATGGTCCACCTCATGGGCGCGCGCGTCACCGCCGCGGTGTTCCTGCTCGACGCCCGGTTCACCGGCGGCGGCCGCGCCCCCGGCCGGGAGCGGGCCGAGCCGGCCGTCGCGCTGCAGCTCAGCCACTGCCAGGCCAGGGAGCTGCTGCTGCGCGGCGCGGAGCCCATCACCAGCGGCGTCTACCTGCGGCACGCGCAGTTCGGCGTCATCTCCGCGGCCCCGGAGGTGTGGCCGCCGCACGTGGAGCTCGACGGGCTGACCTATTCGGCGCTCGAGCCGCGGCTGCCCGCCGAGCGGCGGCTGGAGCTGTTGCGGCGCGATCGGCACGGATTCGTCCCGCACGCCTATGAGCAGCTGGCGGCCAGCTACCGGCGGATCGGCGACGACGCCGCGGCCCGCACCGTGCTGCTGGCCAAGCAGCGGCGTCGCCGCGCGGGCCTGGCCTGGTACGCGCGGCTGTGGGGCCTGGCGCAGGACGCCACCGTCGGGTACGGCTATCGCCCGGTGCGCGCCGTCGCCTGGCTCGTCGCGCTGCTGGTCGCCGGTTCCGTGACGTACGGGCTGCGTGAGCCGCGGGCGATCGAGCCGGCCACGGCCCCCGTCTTCAACCCGGTTGTCTACACCGTCGACCTGCTGTTGCCGATCATCGATTTCCACCAGGAGAACGCCTTCAACCCGGTGGGCTGGTCGCAGTGGCTGTCGTACGCGCTGATCGCGGCGGGCTGGCTGCTCGCCACCACGATCGCGACCGGCCTGACCCGTGCTGTCAACCGGCAGTAACCGGCGCTATCGTCGTCGATATGGAGGAAAACAGGGCCCGGCGCGTGGTCGACGCCTTGCGCGACCGCGGCATCAACGCTCATCTGCTGCGGGCCGGCGTGGGACAGTTCGGCGTCCGGGTCTCGCTGCCGGGCGGACGCGAGGCCGAGTGGGACACCGACGGCACGGCCGGCCTCGAAGCCCAGGTGATGCGCAACGGCATGCTGGTCGGTTTCGTTCCCGTGATCAAAGGGTCGGAGCACTTCGACGAGCAGCAGGTCGTCGACGCCATCGCGCGCACCGACTACGACCAGCCCATTGCCCGGCAGCGCCCGGAGGCGCCGCCGCCGGCCGCGCCGCTGCCACGCGAAGGCGGCGTCTTCCGCCGTTTCCTCGACGGCTTCCGCTACCGCTGATCCGCTGAGCCGCCCCCGCATGGCCGATGCGGGACCTCAGGGGTGCCTGCGCGGCCCGACCGGCTCGGCCCGATCGGCCCGATCGGCTCGTTCGCGGTCGCTCAGGTCCGCCGGCGCGGGCGGACGGGTGCGGGCGGCGAACCAGGCGGCGCCGGCGGCGACCAGCGCCGCGCAGCCCATGGCGAGGGTGGTGCCGGCGAACGCGTGGGTGGTGGCCTGGGCGGAGCGGGCGGCTTCCGCGGATCCGGCCAGGCTCAGGTAGACGGCGCCGAAGCCCGCCACGCCGAGCGCGCCGCCGACCTGCAGGACGGTGGTGATCGTCCCGCTGATGTCCGGCGCGTACCTCGCCGGCACGGCGTTGGTGAGCCGCCCGATCAGCGTGCTGAACTGGGTGCCGAGCCCGAACCCGCCGACGGCCAGCAGCGGCACCAGCAGGGCGTCCGCGCGGATGCCGGCGGACAGGCCGCCGCCGATCGTGAGATAGGCGGCGGCGAGCACGAGGCAGCCGGCGGCCGGCACGCCGGGGCCCAGCCGCGGCGGCAGCCACCGCGTGACCTGCCCGGCCACGCCGAAGGCCGCGACCCACGGCACCAGCACCAGCCCCGAGACGATCGACCCGCGTTCCAGCCCGTGCTGCATGTACTGCGCGAGCGTGAACAGCAACGCGTAGTACGTCGACGTGGCGATCAGCAGCGTGAGCAGGCCGAGGAACACCGGCGGCCTGACCAGGAGGGCCAGGTTGACCAGCGGGTCGCGACCGCGGGCCGCGGCGCGCCGCTGCGCGAGCACGAACAGCGCGCACGCGGGCGGGCTCGCCGCCAGGCACAGCCACGTCCACGCGGGCCAGCCCTCCGCCCTGCCGAGCGTGAGCGGCAGCACGACGAGCAGCACCGCGGCCGACAGCGTCGCGACGCCGGCCAGGTGGACCCGCCGGCCGTCCCGCTCGCTGTCGGGCGGCAGGACGCGGACGGCGGCGGCCGCCACGACGACGCACAGCGGCACGTTGACCAGGAAGATCGTGCGCCAGCCTGCGCCGGCGATGTCGGCCGCGACGAGCAGCCCGCCGCAGATCTGCCCGGTGACGGCGCCCATGGACAGCGCGATCGCGTAGGAGCCGATCGCGCGCAGCCGCCGCCCGCCGCTGAAGTTCAGCTGGATGCCGGTCAGCGCCTGCGGGAACATCACGGCCGCGCTCGCGCCCTGGAGCACGCGCATCACGACCAGCGTCGGCGCGTTCGGGGCCAGGCCGCCGAGAAGTGACGTCACGGCGAACCCGCCGAGGCCGAGCAGGAAGACCCGTTTGTAGCCGTGGAGCTGGCCGAGGCGGGCGCCGGTGATGAGCAGGACGGCGAAGGCGATCATGTAGCCGCCGATGACGAGCTCGGCCGTCGCGCCGGACGCCTGCAGGTCGTCCTGGATGGCCGGCGTGGCGACGTTGGCGATCGTGGCGTCGGCCTGGGCCAGGAACGGTGCCACCAGCAAGACGGCGAGCAGCGTCCCATCGCGGCGCCGGGCGGTTGTCATGGCTTCACACCTTGGCTCGGGGGCGGCGGTACACCTGTCGTGGAACACCGCGGCGCGTCCGTCGGTTCCCCGCCGGCCCACTCCTCGGCCCAGAACTCGATGAGCTCCTCGGCGGAGAGGTCATCGGGCGCGGCGCGCAGCGTGCGGCCGGTGCGCAGCGACCAAGTCAAGATCAACAGGAAGGCCAGCAGTTCGTCGTCGGAACGCGCGCGGGACGGTCCGGCGGCGAGGCACAGATCCGTCGTCGGATCGGGTGCCTGTCGGTGGTCGGTCACGTCGCCCGACGATGACGCACCGTAGCGCGCCGTGTACGGCGGCCGAACGGCTCCGGAGGATTCCGAACCGGGTGACCGCGGCGTACGGACTCGTCCGATCCGATCCGGTTCCGTCCGGACCGGCGACATACCGCCTTGCGTGCAGTGAGATTTCGCATGCGGAGGAGTCAGGATTTGAAGCGGAATACAGTGCAGTCAAGGATCTGCGCAGCGGAGCGGACCTTGACTCCGCACTGTTGGGCCGGTCCTCCGTCGAGGGCGATCACTAATGATCAGGGTGGGGGCGATGCGGGACGCCAACAGCGGTGCGGCTCTCCGGAGTTTCGTCGAGCAGCTCAATGAGCTGTACCAACGGGCCGGACCGCCGAAGCTGTCCCGGCTCCGGCAGTTGTCGGAGCAGGTCGTCGTCAACCAGGGCGTCACGGGTTTGCGCGTGCTCGCCGAGAGCACTACGAGCGACATCCTCTCGGGCAAGCGCACCAGGTTCCCCGACTGGCCGTGGGTGGCCAGCTTCGTCACCGCGTGCTGGATGGCCGCGACCGAGACCGCGATTGACCCCGGTCACCTGGGCTCGGTCGAGGAGTGGCGGATCCGCTACCGCAAGGCGCGCAGCGCGGCCGGCGACCCAGTGGCGAGCGGCGATGCCGCGGCCGGCCCGGCCGGCCCGGCCGCTCCGTCAGGACCGGCCGCGACCGAGCCCGCCTCCGCGGGGGACGCGCCCGCCGAGCTCACCCCGGCGATGCGGTTGCTGACCAGCTACAAGCGCACGGGCGGGCGGCTGCTGCGGCACGCCGAGGCCGGCGACGCCGAGGCCGCCTTCCGGCTGGCGGTGCTGCTGCTGTGCGGCGACCGGCCCGTCGAGGCCACCGAGTGGCTGCGCCGGGCGAGCCGGGCGGGCCACGCGGACGCCCTCGAACTGCTGCATCATCCGCGGCAGCAGGCCGTCGCCGCCCGGCACGCCTACCGGATCGGACGCGACTACGAGGCCGCCGGCAACCTGCCCGCGGCGCTCGCCTTCCTCGAGCAGGCGGCCGACACCTCGCCGCAGTGACGGCCGCGGGCGATACGAGGAGTCGCCCTCGGCGCATGTGGGGCCGCATCTGGGTTGACAGCTCGACCTCCAAAGCGGGACGGTCACGATCTATCCGGTACCTGGTGGAGGGGAGAGCCGCCCATGGCCGTGCACGAGATCCGCATCGACCGGGCCAAGCCGCTGCTCGACGAGCCGGAGACCGGCCACAACCGCTGGCACCCCGACATCCCGCCGATCGTGCGCTGCGCCCCGGGCGACGAGGTCGTGCTGGAGACGCGCGACGCCCTCGACGGGCAGATCGGGCCGGCCGCCACGGCGGAGACGGTCGGCGCGGCCAACCTCGACGTCGTGCACCCGCTGACCGGCCCCGTCCACGTCGAGGGCGCGGCGCCGGGCGACCTGCTCGAGGTGGAGATCCTCGAGGTGATCCCCGACTCGTTCGGGTTCACGATCCAGGCGCCGGGCTTTGGGTTCCTACGGGACGACTTCCCCGACCCGTACGTGGTCCGCTGGGACATCGCCGACGGCTGGGCGACCTCACCCGATCTGCCGGGCGTCCGCGTCCCCGGCGCGCCCTTCATGGGCACGATCGGGCTGTCGCCCGGGCCCGACGCGCTGCGCCGGATCACCGAACGGGAGCAGGCCGCGCTGGATCGCGGCGGCTTCGTGCTGCCGCCGTCGCCGGTTGGCGCGGTGCCGACGGACCCGGAGATCGCCGCCACAGCGCTGCGCACCGTCCCGCCCAGGGAGCAGGCGGGCAACGTCGACATCAAGCAGCTCACCGCGGGCACCCGACTGTTCATCCCGGTCGACGCCCCGGGCGCGCTGTTCAGCGCCGGCGACGCGCACTTCGCGCAGGGCGACTGCGAGACGTGCGGCACGGCGATCGAGATGAGGTCGACGCTGCGGGTGCGTTTCCAGGTGCACGAAGGCGAGGCGCGGGCGAAGGGCATCAGGGACCCGCGGTTCTCTCGCACCGACTACTGGGTGGCGCCCGAGTTCGCCGCGCCCCGCCGGTTCTACGCCACCACCGGCATGTCGGTCGACCGTGACGGCCGTACGGTCATGGCCGAGGACGCGACGCTCGCGGCCCGCAACGCGCTGCTGAACATGATCGACTATCTCGGCGAGCTGGGCTGGGACCCTCAGCAGGCCTACGCCATCTGCAGCGTCGCCGTCGACCTCAAGATCAGTCAGCTGGTCGACGTGCCGAGCTTCCTGGTGTCGGCGTTCCTGCCGCTCGACATCTTCACGTCATAGCCGACGGGAATCGGTCGCTAACCACGGAGCATTGGCAGCGGCTATCGCGCGTCGTTAGCGTTCACAGCGTCGGCCTGATCACCCGCCCTGACCACGAGAACCCGCACGAGGGGGGCAGCATCGATGCTGGCCGCGGTCACCACCGCTCCCAACGTCATCGAGGTGACGCGACGGCCGGAGCCGGGCCCGCCGCCGCCGGGGCAGGTGCTGCTGCGCCTGGAGAAGGTGGGCATCTGCGGCTCGGACTTCCACATCTTCACGGGCGACGACGCGCTGTCGGGCAGTGAGCGCGCGTACCCGCGGGTCCAGGGGCACGAGATCTCCGCCCGGGTCGTCGCGGCCGGCGAGGGCTGCCCGCCGGAGCTGTCCGAAGGCGTCCGGGTCGCGGTCTGGCCGCTGCTGTCCTGCGGCCGGTGCTACCCGTGCCGGGTCGGCAGGTCGAGCTGCTGTGTCGACTTCCGGCTCATCGGCGTGCACATCGACGGCGGACTGCAGGAACTGCTGGCCGTCCCCGCGACGCAGGCCTTCCCGGCGGGCGACGCGGCGCCGGAGGTGGTGGCCTTCGCCGAGCCCATGTCCGTGGCCGTGCACGCGGTGCGGCGGGGCCGGGTGGCGGCCGGCGAGCGCGTCGCGGTGCTCGGCGCCGGGCCCATCGGCCAGGCGGTGACCATCGCCGCGGCCGACGACGGCGCCCACGTCATGGTGATCGACCCGCTCGCCGCCCGCCGCGAGCTGGCGCTGCGGTCCGGCGCCGAGGCGGCGCGGTGGGGCACGCCCGACGAACTCGCCGCGGCGGTACGGGAGTGGAGCGACGGCGGCCCACAGGTCGTGGTGGACACCACGGGCGACCCGGCGGCACTGGAACCGGCGATGGAGATGGTGGTCTCCGCCGGGCGGGTGGTCGTGGTCGGCATGTCGGGCGGCGCGGCGCCGGTCCGGTCGGGATTGCTGCCCGTCAAAGAGATCGACGTCCTCGGGTCGAGCTGCTGCGACGCGGCGGACTTCGCGGACGCGGTCGCGCTGGTGCGCCGCTCCGCCGCCGCGGTCGCCCCGCTGATCACCGACGAGTTCCCGCTGAGCGAAGCGGCCGCGGCGATCGCGCGGGCGATGAGCCGGCCGCAGGAGGTCATGAAGGTCACGGTCGCCGCCGGCGAATGAGCCGGCCCGCCGGCGAGAGGGTGGTGAGGACGATGACGACAGCGGACGGCCCGGGGGCGCTGGTCGCCCGGATCTTCGATGTCAGCGGCCGGCGGATGCTGGTGACCGGGGCGGCGAGCGGGCTCGGCCGGGCGATGGCCGAGGTGCTCGCCGGCGCGGGCGCCCGCGTCACGCTGGCCGACAAGGACCCCGCCGGGCTGGAGAAGACGGCCGCCGAACTCACCGCGGCGGGCGGCACCGTCAGGCTCGCGCAGGTGAACGTCGCCGACGCCGAGCAGGTGCGCGCCGTCGTCGCCGAGGCGGTGGACGCCTTCGGCGGCCTCGACGCGGTGTTCGCCAACGCCGGGATCGCCGAGGGCGCCGGTTACGCCGACCCCGGGTGGCGGCTGGAGGCGTTTCCGCAGGACTCCTGGGAGCGCGTGGTCGCGGTGAACCTGACCGGAGCGGTGCACACGATGCGCGCCGCCGCCGAGGTGATGCGCCGCCAGGGCGCGGGCCGGATCGTGGTCACCGCGTCGACGGCCGGGCTGCGTGCCGACCCGATGGTCGCCTACTCCTACGTGGCGGCCAAGGCGGCGCTGATCAACGTGGTCAAGCAGGCGGCGCTCGACCTCGCGCCCCATGGCGTACGGGTGAACGCGATCGCGCCCGGGCCGTTCCACACCAACATCGGCGGCGAGAAGGGCAAGGATCCGGCGGTGGAGAAGACCTGGGCGACCACCGTGCCGCTCGGCCGGATGGGCGACCCCGAGGAGCTCAAGGGCCTGGTGCTGCTGCTGGCCTCCGACGCCTCCAGCTTCATGACCGGCGCGGTCTACCCGATCGACGGCGGTGCGCTGGCGACCTCCCATGTCCTCTAGCGCCTGCTAGCGCCTGGCCCGTACGACGACCCGGGCGAGCGGCAGCGCGGCCGCCGCGCCGACCGCCAGCAGCGCCGCCGCCCAGACGAAGACCGTGCTGACCGCGTGCGCCGACGCGTGCGCCCCGGGTCGTCCGGCCAGGGACAGGAACAGACCGCCGAGCGTCGCGACGCCGACCACCTGGAAGAGCTGCAGCGTGGTGGTGAGCACGCCGCCGGCGTCGGCCGCCTCGGCAGGTGGCACGTGCACGAGCGCGTGCGTCACCAGCGAGCTGTAGGCCGCGCCCATGCCCGCGCCGAACGCCATCAGCGCCACCTGCAGCAACGGGCCCCCGTGCGTACCCGCGCGCAGCTCGAGACCGGCGCCGGCGAACGCCACGGCGGCGACGAGGAGTCCGGTCGGCGCGAGCAGGTGATGGATCCGCTCGGGGAGTCTGCGCCAGTGGAACGCGCTCAGCCCGAATATCGCGGCCGCGGGCGCGAACGTCAGGCCGGCGCGCAGCGCGCTGTCGCCGAGCCCGGCCTGCAGGTGCAGCGCGAAGCCGAACAAGAACCCGGCATAGGCGATCATCGCCAGCGACAGCGCGGTCAGCGCCGCCGCGAGGCCGGGCGCGCGCAGCACGTCGAGCCGCAGCAGCGGGTCCCCGCCGCGCGCCGACACCCGCCGCTCCACCAGCACGAACAACGGCGCTAGCAAGATGCCGGCGGCGACGCAGATCGGCGTCCACGGCGGCCAGCCCTCCTCGCGGCCAAGGACGAGGGGCAGCACGACGAGGAACACGGCCGGGACGGCGATGGCGAGCCCGGCGACGTCCAGCCGCCGGCCGCCGCGCGCCTCGTCGGCCGGCACCAGCCGCGGCACCAGCGCCGCGACCGCGAGGCCGATCGGCACGTTGACGAGGAAGACCGGCCGCCACCCGCCGCCGAACAGGTCGGCGCTCACCAGCACTCCGCCGAGCAGTTGGCCCGCGAGGAACCCGGACGCGATGACCGCCGAGTACGCGCTGAGCGCCGTGGTGCGCGCCGGGCCGGAGAACCGCATCTGGATGACGCTGATGATCTGCGGCATCATCGCGGCCGCGGCGGCGCCCTGGACGAGGCGTGCGACGATCAGCACCACGGTCGCGGGCGCGATGCCGCAGATCAAGGAGCTGACCGTGAAGGCGATCACTCCGGTGAGGAAGACGCGCCGCCGTCCGTACAGGTCGCCGAGCCGGGCGCCGGTGATCAGCAGCATCGCGTAGGTGACGGTGTACCCCGCGACGACGAGTTGCAGGGCGGCGCCGGACGCGTCGAGGTCGGCGCCGATCGTCGGCATCGCGACATTGACAATGGTGACGTCGAGAAGGGCCATGAACTGCCCGGTGAGCAGCACGGCCAGCATGAACCAGCGTCTACGTTCCGCCCGGACCGGAATGTCGGCACCCGGGCGTACGGTTGCTTGAGGCATCGCGGACATGAGACGACCCTGACGCCGCGGCCGGGGGAGTGCCGAGTGCCCGCTGATGCTGGTGCTGTGAGCACCCGGACGGGCGACGGGAGGATCGCTGTGACGACGACCAAGGCGTCCAGCGCCGCGCTGCGCCGGGCCGAGCTGGGGGAGTTCCTCAAGTCACGCCGGGCCAGGCTGCGCCCCGAGGACGTCGGCCTGCCGCCCGCGCCGCGCCGCCGTACTCCCGGGCTGCGACGCGAGGAGGTCGCCCTGCTCGCCGGGCTGGGAGTCACCTGGTACACCTGGCTCGAGCAGGGGCGGCCCATCAACGCCAGCGCCCAGGTGCTCGACGCGGTCGCCCGTTCGCTGCGGCTCGACCGGTTCGAACGCGAGCACATGTACCGGCTCGCCGAGGCCACGCCGTTGCGTTCGTGGGCCGGATCGACGGTGGTGCCCGACTCGGTCCGCGACGTGCTGCGCGGCCTCGATCCGATGCCCGCGTCGCTGATCAACACGCGCTTCGACGTCATCGAGTGGAACGACGCGCACCGCGACCTGTTCCGCGACTGGCACCTGCTGCCGTGCGTCCACAAGAACCTGCTGTGGTGCTGTGTCGCCGAGCCGCAGGCGCCCGCCAGGTTCCTCAACTACGCCGACGAGGTGCCCTATCTCGTGGCCCGGCTGCGGGCCGCCTACAGCGCGCACATCGGCGATCCCGAGTGGGAGGAGGACATTCGGCGGCTGGCCGACCTGAGTCCGGAGTTCGCCGAGCTGTGGGCGCGGCACGAGGTGGCCGAGCCGGAGGTCCGGGTGCAGCGATTCCTGCATCCCGAGGCGGGAGAGCTGGCCTTCACCCGCATGGAGCTCGACGTCGCCGCCGTCCCCGACCTGCGTGTCAACGTCTACACGCCGGTCGACGACGACACCCGGACGCGGCTGGCGCTCACCCGGAAGACTCGGGCCGCATAGTGGCCGCGAGCACCGCGCGCTGGGTGGGCCGGGCGGCCAGGTAGCGCTCGCGGCCCGCCTCGGTGAGGCACACGAAGACGCCGCGCCGGTCGTTGACGCAGACCGTGCGGGTGACCAGACCCTGCCGCTCCAGGCGCGCGACGAGGCGCGACGCGGCGCTTTGGCTCAGCGGCAGGGCGTCGGTGAGCTCGAGCGCGCGGCACCCGTCGGCGCCTTCGACCAGCCGCTCCAGGGCCTCGAACTCGTTGACGCCGATCCCGTGGCGCTGCTGCAGCTCGTGCTCGACCGCGCCGGTCACCGCGGCGTGGCGGGCGAGCAGCCGACGCCACTCGTCCACCAGGGACGGCTCGGTGTCGGTGTCGATGTCGCTCACGACCCTCAGCGTAACACATGCACACGCATAAGATGCATGCGGGTTAAATGCGTTGACATTAAATGCACGCGCATGTAACTTCCCCGCCATGACATCACGCGAACGAACCTCCGCCCCACCGACCGCCGTGGGCACGCGCTGGAACGCGCGGCTGTGGGGCGTGCTCATGGTCGTCTGCACCGTCATCGCCCTCGACGCCCTCGACGTCTCGATGGTCGGCGTGGCCCTGCCGTCCATCCGGGCCGAGCTCGGGGTGTCCACCTCGACGTTGCAGTGGGTCGTCAGCGGATACGTGCTCGGCTACGGCGGCCTGCTGCTGCTCGGCGGACGGGCCGCCGACCTGCTCGGCCGCCGCCGCGTCTTCCTCGTGGCGCTGGCCGTCTTCGCCGGGGCCTCGCTGCTGGGCGGTCTGGGCAGCGACGCCGGGCTGCTGATCGCGGCGCGGTTCGTCAAGGGCGTCGCCGCCGCCTTCACCGCTCCGGCGGCGCTGTCGATCGTGACGACCACCTTTCCCGAGGGGCCGGCGCGCAACCGCGCGATCAGCATCTTCGGGGTCTTCGGGGCCAGCGGTTACTCCCTGGGCCTGGTGTTCTCGGGCCTGATGACACAGGTCAGCTGGCGCTGGACGTTCCTGCTGCCGGTCCCGATCGCCCTGATCACATGGCTGGCCGGAGTGCGGCTGATCCCGCGGGCCGCGCGGCCCGACCGTGCCGGCCGCGGGTATGACGTGCTCGGCGCGGTGACCGCCGCCGGGGCCGCGTTGTCGCTCGTCTACACGGTCGTCAACGCCCCCGCCGTCGGCTGGACCGCGATCCGCACCGTCGCCGGCCTGGCCGTCGCCGCCGCGTTGGCCACCGCGTTCGTCATCACCGAGCTGCGCAGCCGGCACCCCCTCGTCCGGCTGGGCATCCTGCGCTCGGGCGCCCTGCGGCGGGCGAACCTCGGGGCGCTGCCGTTCTTCGGCGCCTTCGTCAGCTTCCAGTTCGTGGTCATGCTCTACCTGCAGTCGGTACGCGGGTGGACGCCGCTGGAGACGGCGCTGGCCTTCCTGCCCGCCGCCTTGATCGTGGCCGTCGGATCCCCGCGGACCGGGCCGATCGTCGACCGCGTCGGCACCGTGCCGCTCATCGTGGGCGGCGTGACCGCCCACGCGGCGGGCTACGGGCTGTTCTTCCTCGTCGATGAGCGGTCGGGCTATCTCACCTCGGTGCTGCCCAGCATGATCCTGCTCGGCGTCGGGTTCATGCTCGCCTTCCCCGCGCTGAACATCCAGGCCACGGCCGGAGTCGCCGACCACGAACAGGGGCTGGCCGGCGGCCTGCTGAACACCTCCGTGCAGATCGGCGGGGCCGTGTCGCTCGCGGTGGTGACCGCGGTGGTGACGGCGAACGGCGGCGGCGACGCGTCGGCCGGCGCGCTGCTGGCCGGGTTCCGGCCCGCGCTCACGGTCGTCACCGGGCTGGCCCTGGGCGGCCTCGCGGTCGCGCTCACCGGCCTGTACGCGGCGCGGCGAACGGCGGACCGTCGCGGCGGGGCGCCGGCGACCGAGCCGGCGGCCGTTCCGGCGGAGCTGCTGTCCAAGGAGGCCGCGTAACCACGAAGCGGGGGCCCCGGGGGCTCCGTGCGGTCGCGGGGCCGCACGGAGCCCCCGGGCCTGTGCCGAACCGGCGACGGGTGGGAGACTGCCGATATGGCTCACGAGCACGAAGCAGACCCGGCCTGCGCCGTGGCCCACGGCGATGTGGCCCCCGACTCCGACGCGATCGCGCACGGCTTCGCCGCCGCCGCGGCTGTCGATCGCACGCTCGTCGCTGTGTTCGCCTCTCCGGTGGCCGAGTTCCTGTTGCGGTTCGGCGCCGACCTGGGGTTTCGCACGCTGCTGCTGGAGCCCGACCCCGACCGCGCCGGCCGGGCGGCCGCCGCGGTTGGCGTCGCCGCGGCCGAGGTGGTGGCGGAGCCGCCGGCCGACCTCGACGACACCGCGGACGTCGTGGTGACCGACCATCATCGTCCCGAGCTCGGCGTCGTGCTGCGCGACGTGTTGAAGCGGCGGGTCCGGTGGGTCGGTGTGATGGGAAGCCCGCGCCACGAGGGTCCGCACGTCCGGGCGCTCACCGAGCTGGGCGTGCCGGCCGCCGACATCGCCCGGGTGCATCGGCCCATCGGCCTCAACATCGGCTCCCGTACGCCACCGGAGATCGCCCTCGCGACGCTGGCCGGGCTGATCGCCGACCGCACCGGCAGCCCCGGGGGCTTCCACTTCTGAGCGCGTCGCCGGCGCGCCGGCGCGCCGGCGCGATCTCCTAGCCGGCTCGCGCGCCGGCGTGACGCGCGAGGACGTGGTCGACCGCCGCCGCCATCGCCGCGTAGCCCGCGTCGTTCGGATGCAGGTGATCGCCGCTGTCGAACGCCGGGTCGAGGATCTCGGGCCGGTCGGGTGCCGCCATCACCGCGGCGAAGTCGATCACCCCGTCGAAGGCGCGTGAGCCGCGGATCCAGGCGTTGACGGCCACCCGCTTGCGCTCGGCGGCGGGGTCCCAGTAGCCGCTGCCCTCCGCCGGCAGGATCGTGCCGCCGAAGATGCGCAGCCCGCGCGCGTGCGCCTGGCGAATGACCTCCTTGTACGCGCTGATCAACTGATCGGGCGTGACGTTGGTGTTGGGCGCGGTGCAGTCGGCGTTGGGCAATTGGCTGAAACCGAGGTCGTTGACGCCCTCCAGGAGCACCAGCGTGCGCGCCCCGGGCTGGCTGAACGCGTCGCGGCGCAGCCGGGACAACAGATCTTCCCCGAAGCACACCGAGTCGGACAGCACACGGTTGCCGCTGATGCCCTCGTCGACCACTGCCGGCGCGGCGCGCCCGTGGCGCGCCGCCAGCCGCCGGGCGAGCACGTTCGGCCAGCGGTTGTTGGCGTCGATCGTGCTGTTGAACCCGTCGGTGATCGAGTCGCCCACGGCGACGATCGCGCCGGGGGCCGTCGTCCGCACCTGGACGGCGTCGAGGAAGAACCAGGTGCCGACCGTCGTGCCGAACGCGCCGGCGCCGGCCGCCGCCGTCTGGTCGCCGTCGGCCAGATAGTTCGTCTGCCGGGAGTCTTGGTGGTAGGTGGCCGGGCCGGTGGGCGCGGGCAGGTAGAGGCTCACCGCCAACGTGCTCAGCGCCGGCACCGTCATCCGCACCGGGTCGCTCAGCGCCGCCGCGCCGCGCGCCAGCCGTACCGACGGCTGGCCGCCGAAGGTCAGCCGGCGAACGGTGGCCGGGTCGAGCGCGGCCCGGCTCGCCTGCCTGGCGACGGTGGCCGCCCCGATCGTCACCGTGCGGTCCCCGAACGCGTTGCTCACCCGGATCCGCAGCGCGCTGCCGCCGACGCTGGTGTAGACGATGTTGCGGACGGTCTGGTCGTCGAGCGTCTGCACCGTCGACACGAGCGCGGACGGCGCCATGGCGCCGGCGCCCCAGGTCGCCACCCAACCCGGCGGGCGCGCCGAGCCGGCGGCCGACGCCGCCGGTGGCGCGGCGACGGCGCTGACGCCCGAGACGGCGATGAGCAGCGCCAGCGCCACGCGCCCGATCCGGCGCGGATGGGGAAACGACACGCTACGACCGGACACGGCGACCACCTTTACCCGCGGCCTGACAGGCAGCCTTGAATTGTCATCCGCATGATCGCACCTGTCCGCGCCCGTTTCCAGACCGGCGGGCTAGTAACCGCCGCCGCCGTAGCCGCCGTCCGAGCCGCCGCCGTAACCGCCGCCTGAGCCGGATCCGCCGCTCGAGCCGCCGCTGCCCGAGCCGCCGCTCGAGCCGGACCCGCCGGACGACCCCGAGCCGGAGGAGCCGTTGCCGGCGGACGCGGCGGACCTCTTGCCGAGGGCCTTCGTGCCGTTGGCGGCCGCCACGAACCACTTGCCGTCGACGCCCTGTCCCCGCCAGCTGCCGGCCTTGTCGTCGCCGGCGTAGGTGTACAGCGGCCAGCCGCGCAGCGTCAGCTGCCAGGTGCCGTCTGCGCGCTTGATCCGGCCGAGCAGGGTGGCGTCGAAGCCCTTGAGGACCAGGTTGGTGGTGTTGATGGTGACCGGGGGCCATTTCTTGGCGCACGCGCCCAAACACCGTGACGCCGACGGGTTCGCCCTGTCGTTGTCGAACCGGTAGACGGTCAGGCCCGCTCCGTTGACCATGATCCTGCCGAGCTTCTTGGTCGACAGGGTCATGAGCGTCCATTTGATCTTCGGTGTGGTGGGGGCCGACGTCGAGTGGTCCGCGGCCTGGCTGGAACCGGCGCCGTCCTCCGCCGCTACTGACGGTGATCCGTCGCCGAAGCCGTTGCAGCCGGCGAGCAGCATGGCCGCCGCCGTCGCCGCGCCTGCGATCGAGGCGAGCCGACGTTGGGTTCTCATCTTCGTTCCCTTCCCTGCGGGGGTTCCCGCAGGGAAGGACCGAAGATCCGTGCCGAGACGGCGGTCCGTGCAGCCTGCGGGGGCCTGTGCACAAGCCCCCGCTCTCGCGCCGCGCCTGGCCTTGTGACCTGAGTGACGGCTTGTGCACAAGCTCTCGGGTTGCAGTACGCCGCCCGGTGGGACGGGGTTCAACGAAAGGGAAATCTCCTGCGGCGGCGCGCGCTCGGGGGCCGGGCGCATGATAGAGGCCATGAGCGACGGGACCACCGTGGAGACGGCCGGGCCATCTGCCGGGCCACCTGCCGGGCCACCTGCCGGGGACGGCGCCGTGAGCCGGGGCCGCGCGGCCTTCGCCCGGCGGGCATGGGCGGAGGCGTACGCCCAGCTGTCCGCCGCCGACGAGCGGGTGCCGCTCGAGCCCGCCGATCTCGACCGGCTCGCGGTCGCCGCGGTGCTGATCGGCCGCGATGACGTGGGCATGACGGTGTGGGAGCGGGCCCACCACGAGTTCGCCGGCCGCGGCGATGTCGTCCACGCCGTCCGGTGCGCCTTCTGGCTGATCTTCTGCCTGGTCAACCAGGGGGAGCCGGCGCGCGCCGGCGGCGTGCTGAGCCGCGCCTGGCGGCTGCTCGACGAGGGCGGCCACGACTGCGCCGAGCGGGGCTATCTGACCTTGATCGAGGGCCGCCGTCTTCTCCTCGGCGGATCCGCGGCGGACGGCATGACGCTGATCCGGCGCTCCGTCGAGACCGGCGAGCGGTTCGGCGACGCCGACCTCGTGACCCTCGCCCGGCACATGCAGGGGCGCGGCATGATCATGTGCGGCGAGACGGCCGCGGGCGTGGCCCTGCTCGACGAGGTCATGGTCGCCGTGACCGCGGGCGAGGCGTCTCCGATCATCGTCGGCACCGTCTACTGCGGCGTGATCGAGGCGTGTCAGGAGATCTTCGACCTGCGCCGCGCGCGGGAGTGGACGGCGGCGCTGACCCGTTGGTGCGACGCCCAGCCCGATCTGGTCGCCTACACAGGGACCTGCCTGGTACACCGCGCCGAGATCATGGAGCTGCACGGCGAGTGGCCCGACGCGCTCGACGAGGTACGCCGCGGCTGCGAGCGGTTCCGGCCCGGCCACCCGTCGGCCGGGCCGGCCTTCTACCGCCGGGGCGAGCTGCATCGGCTGCGCGGGGAGTTCACCGCGGCGGAGGAGGCCTATCGGCAGGCCAGCCGGCTGGGCCGCGAGCCGCATCCGGGCCTGGCGCTGCTGCGCCTGGCGCAGGGCCAGGCCGGCGCGGCGGAGGCCGCGATCCGGCGGGTCGCCGACGAGGCGCGCGACCGCATCGAACGGTCACGGTCGCTGGCCGCGTACGTCGAGATCATGCTCGCCGTCGGCGACGTGCCGGCCGCCCGCGCGGCGGCGGACGACCTGGCGGGCATCGCCGCCGATCTCGATGCCCCGCAGCTCCAGGCGACGGCGGCGACCGCGCGGGGCGCCGTGCTCGTCGCGACCGGCGCCGACGCCCTCGGCGCGCTGGCCGCGCTGCGCCGCGCCTGGGCGGCCTGGCGCGAGCTCGACGCGCCGTACGAGGCCGCGCGGGTCCGCGTGCTCATCGGGCTGGCCTGCCGCGCGCTCGGCGACGAGGACACCGCGCAGATGGAGTTCGACGCGGCGCGCTGGGTCTTCGAGCGGCTCGGCGCCGGCCCCGACCTCGCCCGGGTGGCGGCGCTGACCGCCAGGCCGGGGCCCGCCGGCGGGGACGGCGACACCAAGGCGCGGCTGTCCGGCCGCGAGATCGAG
This sequence comes from Streptosporangiaceae bacterium, assembly GCA_035765195.1. Taxonomy (GTDB): domain Bacteria; phylum Actinomycetota; class Actinomycetes; order Streptosporangiales; family Streptosporangiaceae; genus CALAED01. Next base: position 564,662 of record DASTYC010000038.1, on the reverse strand, counting down.
GTGCTACGCCTCGTGGCGGCCGGCAAGACCAACCGGTCGATCGCCGCCGACCTGGTGCTCAGCGAGAAGACGGTGGCCCGGCACGTGAGCAACATCTTCGGCAAGCTGGCTCTCACGTCGAGATCGGCGGCCACCGCGTACGCCTACGAGCACGGCCTCGTGTAATGGCGGCCGTGTAAAGGCGGCCCGGGCAGGGCTCAGCCGCTCTTGCGGCGGAACGTCCGCCGGCCCCCGGCCGGGCCGTGCCGGCCATGCACCTTCGACGCGTCCTTGGCGTTGCTCCCCGCCCGATTTTCCGCCTGCGCCTGCTTGCGCTCCAGCGCCTCGCGGAACTTCCGCTTGACATCGTCCTCGGTATCGGACTCGGGTTGACCTGCCGGTTCGGAAGCGGCGGCCATCGGCACCTCCTGGTCTGCGGCTGGCGGGCGCCAGCCTCGAACACCGCGGAGACGTCCCCCGTCGGTGCGGTCCCTACACAGAATTACCCAGTGCGCCCCCGCACACCAATGGGTTTTTCTCCCGAAGCGGGAGACGTTCGCCGGCTCCTAGCGTCGTGCTCGACGAAGGGAGCGGGTCATGACGATCGGGGCGGGGCGCGCGGAGCGGGTGGACACCCTGGTGATCGGGGCCGGTCAGGCGGGCCTGGCGACGAGCTACTGGCTGACGAAGGCCGGGATCGGGCACCTGGTGCTGGATCGGGGGGACCGGCTCGGCGGGGGCTGGCACGACCGATGGGACGGCTTTCACCTGGTCGCGCCCAACTTCACCATCTTGCTGCCGGGCATGCCGTACGAGGGGCCCGACCCGGACGGTTTCATGAGCCGGGACGAGATCGCCGCATACGTGGCGGAGTACGCCTCGGTGATCGCAGCGCCGGTCCGGCTCGGCACCGAGGTGACCCGGCTGTCCCGGTCGCCCCGCGAGGACGATCTGTTCACGGCGGCGGCCGACGCGGCGACGTTCATCGCGCGCAACGTCGTCCTGGCGACCGGGCCGTACCAGCGGCCGAAGATTCCGGCGGCGGCCGATCGGCTTCCCGGCCACATCCAGCAGCTGCACTCACAGGACTACCGGCGGCCTGGACAGGTGGCCCCCGGCGCGGTGCTCGTGGTCGGCACCGGCCAGTCCGGCACGCAGATCGCCGAGGAACTGCACGCGGCGGGGCGCGAGGTGCACCTGGCCGTGTCGCGCTGCTTCGGGGTGCCGCGCCGCTATCGGGGCCGGGACAGCATCTGGTGGCTCCTGCGGACCTTCCTGCACGGCGCCGAGGTGGGGGTCCCGTTCCCGACCGTCGCCGATCTCCCGTCCCCGGCCGCCAGGTTCGGGTGCAATCCCTACCTTTCGGGCAAGGACGGCGGCCACGACATCAGCCTTCGCGCGTTCGCCCGGCAGGGCATCCGCCTGTACGGCGGCCTGGAGTCGGCCGACGGCGCCACGGTGCGGTTCACCGACGACCTCGCGGCCCGGCTGACGGCGGCCGAGGCGCGGTTCGAGCAGGAGTTCCGGCCGCTGTTCGACGCCTACATCGCGGCGGCGGGCATCGCCGCGCCGCCCGACGACCGGCCGCCGCCCGACGACTACGTCCCGCCGACGTCCAGGGAGCTGGACCTGGACGTCGCCGGCGTCGGCGCCGTCATCTGGGCGACCGGCTACAAGCTCGACTTCGGCTGGGTGGACCTGCCGGTGCTGGACGAGTGGGGCTATCCGCGCCACGTCCGCGGCGTCACCACCGAGCCCGGGCTGTACGCGGTGGGGCTGCCCTGGCTGCACTCGGAGCCCTCGTCGGTGCTCGCCGGCGTCGGAGCGGACGCGGAGCACGTCGTGGCGCATCTCGCGGCCCGATGACGGATCGGGCCGTTCTACCGCCGTTGTGCCGGCGTTTTACCGGCTCATGACAGAAACATGCGCACGGTGCGGGGGGCGCCGAACGCCCGGGGGCCGCGGCGACGCGGCCCCGGGCGACTACCGGCCGCTGCGCGCCCAGCCGTGATTTCGGACGCGACGACCAGGGCAGGGCGGAGACCGCGATAGGGTATGGCTGAGGTCGCGGAGCACGTCAGAAGGTAAAGAATCCACCCCAGGGCTGCCGATTTTCGGACAACTGTGTTTAGTCTTGAGACGTGCCGTAAATGAGCAAGCCTCGCCTTTTCCTCGGAGGCTCACCGTGTGTTCACATCAGCCCCTATGTCCCCCATCGGAAGCGTACGACCGGGAGGCCGCGCGCGTCGTGGCCGCCCATCCCGAACAGGGCTGGAGCCTGCTGTGCAACGGCGTCGTCCTCTTCGACGACACCGGTGAGCTGCTTCCCGACGGCGAGATCATCGCCCCGCATCGCCCCGTCGGCGCGCCGGCGAACCCCGCGGCCGCGCCGCGCGCCTGATCAATTCGCGGCGCTCCGGCCTGGGTAGTCGCCTTCTCACTACTGGTCACACGTCCTCGCTGGTTCCGGCAGAATTGGAAGCTGACCACCGGTTGAGACCCGGTGCCGGTGAGAGGCGTTCGTGGTGACGCGTACGGGCGAGGTGTATGCCCCCGCGACGAGCTTCGTGGGCCGCCAGGCGGAGCTCGTCGAAGTCGAGGAGCTGTTGAGACGGTTCCGGCTGGTGACGCTGACGGGCGTCGGCGGCGTCGGCAAGACGAGGTTGGCGCTGCGTGTCGCCTCGCGGCTGCGTTCGAAGTTCCCCGACGGGGTCTGGCCGGTGCGGCTGTCGCCGATCCAGGAGAGCGAGCTGCTCGGCCACACGATCGCCGAGACGCTGGGCGTGGTCGATCAGGTCCTGCGGCCGCAGGCCGAGGTGCTCGCCGATTTCCTGGCGAGCCGGAAGCTGCTGCTGATCCTTGACACATGCGAGCACCTGATCGACGAGTGCGCTGTCCTGGTGGAGGGGTTACTGAGGGCCGCCCCCGAACTCCGCATCCTGGCCACCAGCCGGCAGCCGCTCGACGTGCCGGTCGAGGAGTTGCTGGCGCTCGAGCCGCTGCCGCCGGCCGACGCGGTCGAGCTGTTCATGGACCGGGCGGTCGCCGTGGTGCCCGAGTTCCTGCCGGTCGATAAGGATCACGAGGTCACGGTGACCCTGTGCCGGCGGCTCGACGGCCTGCCGCTGGCGATCGAGCTGGCCGCGGTCCAGCTCGGCTCGATGTCGGTGTCGCAGATGCTGGCGCGGCTGGGCGACCGGTTCGAGTTGCTCGGCGACGCCGATCACGCGGAGCCGCGGCACCAGGCGCTGCGTTCCACGATCGGCTGGAGCCACGAGCTGTGCGCGCCGCTGGAGCGGTTGCTGTGGGCCCGCGTCTCGGTGTTCGCCGGCGACTTCGACCTCGAGGCGGCCGAGCGGATCTGCTCCGACCGGCAGCTGCCGCAGGCGCTCGTCAGCACGATCCTGCTCGAGCTGGTCGACAAGTCGATCGTGGTTCGCACCGACTCCACGGCCGGGGTGCGCTACCTGCTGCTCGACGTCGTCCGAGCCTACGGCGCCGAGTGGCTGCGCGAGCTGGGAGAGGAGTGGATCGTCCGCCGCCGGCACCGCGACTACTACGTGGCGATGGCGCGGCGCGGCGACGCCGAATGGCTGGGGCCCGACCAGGTCGCCTGGCGCGAACGCGCGGTGCTCGAGCACAACAACTTCCGGGCCGCCCTCGACTTCTGCCTCGCCGCCCCTGAGGGCCACCTGGCGCTGGAGCTGGCGGCCGCGCTGTGGTTCTTCTGGTACCCCTGCGGCTTCCAGCGCGACGGCCGGCACTATCTGCGGCGCGCGCTGGCGCAGGACACCGCCCCGAGCCCGGCCCGCACCAACGCGCTGCTGGCCCAGTGCATGGTCGCGCACAGTCAGGGCGACTACGCCGAGAGCCTGCTCACCGAGTGCGCCGAGGCGGCCGCCGGCCAGGCAGGCGACTTGGACGCCCAGGCGAAGGTGCACGTCCTGTCCGCCGGCGCCGCGTTCATCAGGGGCGACCTCGCGCGGGTGGTGGCGGAGGCCAGGCGCGCGGTCGAGCTGGAGCGACGTCGCGACGAACACGGGTCCGCGCTGCTGCACGGCCTGGGCGTGTGGGCGCTCGCGCTCGTGGCGCAGGACGAGATCGAACGCGCCGTGGCGCTGCTGGAGGAGATGCGCACGCAATGCGAACGCCGCGGCGAGCTGTGGATGCGCTCCACCGGAGACTACGTCCGCGCCCGGGCCGAGCTGGCCCGCGGCCGCGTCGAGACCGCGGAGTCGTACGCGCGCGCGGCGCTCGCCGTCAAGCGCCGCCTGCACGACCGCACCGGCATGAGCACCGCCATCGATCTGCTGGCCGGCGCGGCCGCGGCCGCGGGCGACGGCCACCGGGCCGCCCGGCTGCTCGGCTTCGGCCATCAGGTGTGGAGGACGTTCGGGCTGCCGCAGCTGGGCGCACCCGAGTTCGTCGCGGGCCGTGACCTGTGCGAGCGGCGAGCCCGCGCGGCGATCGGCGACGAGGCCTACGAGGCGGCCTTCCGCACCGGCCTGGAAGGCGAGGTCGACGACGGCATCGCCTATGCCCTCGGCCTCGGCGCTTGACCCCGCTCAGCGACGGGGCGGCATGACGGGTGGCAGCAGCGACAGCAGGTCGTCGACGCCCTCCAGGCGCAGGTGCGGGCGGCTCCCCTCGGGCACCCTGGTGAACGCCTCGGCCCCGCCGATGCCGGTGCTCACCGCGATGGCCAGCGAGGCCCCGCGGTGCGCCATCGGCACCTCCAGCTCTGGGTCGTCGCCCACGACCGCCAGCTCGGCCGTGGCCACGCCGAGCCGGTCGGCCGCGCAGCGCAGCGCGTGCAGCGACGGCTTGCCGACGATCTCCACGTCGCATTCGGTCAGGCTCATGATCATCGCGGAGATGGCGCGGGACGTGCCCAGCGCGCGGCCGTCCGCGGTGGCGAAGAACATCGACTGCGAGCAGCTGTAGAGGGCGGCGCCGTTCCAGACGGCGTGGCAGGCCGACTCGAGGGCCGGCATCGTGAACTCCGGGTACCAGCCGACGAGCACGGCGTCGGCCGTCGGGCGACCGGTGGGCGCCACGACCTCGACGCCGGCCGCCCACAACGGATGGATCAGCCCTTCGTTGCCCAGCACCAGCACCCGGCGATGCCCCTGCCGGGCGAACACATCGACCGCGCTCGTCGCCGGCGTGATCACCTCGTCGTCTTCGACGTCGAAGCCGATCTCGCGTAGCGTGCCGGCGTACTCCTGCGGCGTACGTGTGGTGCCGTTGGTGACGATGACGTACGGTATGCCGCGCTCGCCGAGCCGCTCGGTGACGTCGATCGCCCCCGGCAGCGGCCGGAGCGCGTGGTTGCGCCGGTCGCCCAGCACCAGCGTGCCGTCCATGTCGAACACGAACCCGCGGACGGCGCTCAGCCGCTCGCGGATCTGCGCGGGAACGCGGCGGTCAGGCACGGCCGGTCTCCTCGCCGGCTGAGCGCAGCTCCAGCCGGAAACCGGGCTTGTCGATGATCAGGTCGCTGACGGCGGGTCGGGTCCGCAGCTCGCGTAGCAAATCGAGGACTCCCTTGAGATCCGGGTTGTAGTGCCGCTTCGCCGGCCCGGCGGCGAGCATCGCGTCGACCTGATCGCCGGGCATGGTCGCGCGCAGCAGCAGCTCCTCGTCCGAGATGCCGGGCGCGAAGCGCTTGCGCAGCTCGGCGGGCGGCGACGGCGGCGGCTCTGCCCGCAGCTCGGCGGCCCTCCGGCGAGACAGGATGCGGTCGCGCACATCGGGGTCGACCGGCGCCGTGGGCCGGCCGAAACTGCCCAGCACGTAGCGGATCACCTGGTCGGGGACGTTGCCGTACCGCTCGGCTCCGATCACGTTGTAGAGCGCCTGCGAGCAGACGATCTGCGGGAACGGCGTGACCATGATCGGATAGCCCAGCTCCGCCCGCACCCGGACGACCTCGTCGATGACCTCCTCGAAGCGGTCGGCGAGGCCGAGCTCCGCCAGTTGGCGGCGCAGCGTCGTCATGACCCCGCCGGCCACCTGGTGGCGCAGGAACGAGGCGTCGTAGTCCTGCGGCGTCCCCGCCGGCAGCGACTCGGCGGCGGCGAGTCGGGTGAAGTAGTCGGCGACGCGCCCGAGCAGCCGATCGTCGATGTCGACCGTGTGCCCCAGCTCGCGCAGGTTGGCGACCACCCGCTGCGCGTCGGGCAGCGAGCTGCCGCCGGCCAGCGGCCCGCACGCGACCTGCAGTACCGCCACGCCGAGCTCGGCGGCGGCCAGATAGGTCAGCGGCGAGAGCCCGATCGTGCAGTGCGCGTGCAGCTCCAGCGGCGTGCCCGCGAGCCTGGCGCGCACCGCCGGGATCAGCGTGCGCGCCCGCTCCGGCGCCAGCAGCCCGGCCGGGTCCTTGATGTAGACCCGGTCGATGTCCGGGCAGGCCGCCATCTGCCCGGCGAGGTCCGCGTAGTAGGCGTCGTCGTGCACCGCGCTGATCGTGAACGTCAACGCCGCGATGATCTCCGCCGCGCCCACCTCCCGCAGCGTGCGGGCTGAGGCGCGTACCGCGTCCATGTCGTGCATGGGGTCGAGGACGACGAAGCGCGACATGCCGGACGCGACGAGACGCTCGTAGGCCAGCCGCATCAGCTCCGGGTGCACGGTCTCCCATGAGATGAAGCGGAAGCCGGTGCCGATGAACTGCAGCGGCGTGTTCGGCATCGCCGCGTGCGTCAGCCGGATGCGCTCCCACGGGTTCTCGCGGTGGGTGCGCACCGCCACGCCCATGTGCGTGCTGGAGGTGAAGTCGAGGGCCCGGAAGCCGACCCGGTCCATGATCGGGGCGATCTGGAGGATCTGGGGCGTGGTGAGCCCGGTGGCGCCCCACAGGCTCTGGTTGCCGTCGCGGATCGAGACGTCGAGCAGCTCGATGTCAGCCACGGCCGCCCCCCTCGTCCCCCTGCCGGTCGCCGAGGAAGCCGAGGAACCCGAGGAAGCCGGGGAACCAGGCCGTGTCGACGCCGCCCGCGGCGAACTCCGGATGCCGCGTCAGCTCGGCGTACATCGGCAGGTTGGTCGACACCCCGTCGATGCGGCAGCGGGTCAGCGCGCCGCGCAGCCGCTCCAGCGCGGCCGCCCGGTCGGCGCCGTGCACGATGAGCTTGGCCAGCAGCGAGTCGTAGTGCGGCGGCACCCGCGCGCCGGGCTGCAGGTGCGTGTCGACCCGTACGCCGTCCCCGGCCGGGAAGACCGCCGCCGTCACCGTGCCGGGGCTCGGCCGGAATCCGTGCGTCCAGTCCTCGGCGTTGATCCGGCACTCGATCGCGTGCCCGGCCGGCGTCGCGGCGGTCAGCTCGGGACGCAGCGGCCGGCCCTCGGCGATCGCGAGCTGCTCGGCGACCAGATCGACGCCGTAGACCGCCTCGGTCACGGGATGCTCGACCTGGATGCGGGCGTTCAGCTCCAGGAAGTAAAAGGCGTCGCCGTCGACGAGGAACTCCACCGTGCCGAGCCCGCGATAGCGCAGCCGCCGGCCGAAGGCGACCGCGGCGGCGTGCAGGCCCGCGCGCACCGCGTCGCCCAGGCACGGCGCCGGCGCCTCCTCGACCAGCTTCTGGTAGCGCCGCTGGATCGAGCAGTCGCGTTCCCCGAGCTGGACGACGCGCTCGCCGTCGCCGGCGATCTGGACCTCCACGTGCCGGCCGGCCGGGACGAACCGCTCCAGATAGACGCGGGGGTCGGCGAAGGCCGCGCCCGCCTCGGCCATCGCGAGCTCGATCGTGTCCGCGAGCTCCGCCGGCCCCCCGACCTTCTTCATCCCGCGGCCGCCGCCCCCGCCGACCGCCTTGACGAGCACCGGCCAGCCGATCTCGTCGGCCAGCCGGCGCGCCGCCCGTACGTCCCGGACCTCGCCGCCGGGCAGCACCGGCAGCCCGGCGGCGACGGCGTGGCCGCGTGCCGCCAGCTTGTCGCCGGCGGCGGCGAGCTGCGTCTCGGTGGGGCCGACGAAGACGACCCCGGCCGCCGCGCAGGCCGCGGCCAGCCGCGGGTTCTCGGCGAGAAAGCCATAACCGGGGTGGATCGCGTCGGCGCCCGTCGCGCGCGCGGCGCCCACGACGGCGTCCACGTCGAGGTAGCTCCGGGCGGGGTCGGCCGGGCCGATGACGACCGTACGGTCCGCCAGCCGGGCGGGCGGCGAGTCGCGGTCGGCGGCGGAGACCGCGAGGACCGTCTCGACGCCGAGCCGGCGGCACGTCCGCATGATCCGGACCGCGATCTCCCCGCGATTCGCGATGAGCAGCCGCCGCACCATCACTCGCGCTACTCCGGGGCGACCAGCATCAAGACGGCGTCGCGCTCGGCGAACTCGGCGTTGGCGACGAGGATCTCCACGACCTTGCCGCGCACGCCGGCGGGCACGGAGTTCATCAGCTTCATCGTCTCGATGATCCCGACGACCGTGTGCTCCTCGACGAGGTCGCCGACCTCGACGAACGGCTCGGCGCCCGGCCGGGGAGCCCGATAGAACGTGCCGAGCAGCGGGGCCCGCACTTCCAGCAGCCCGTCGCGCGCGGCCGCCGGCGAGCCGCCCCCGCCCTTGTCCGTGTTGGCGCCGGCGTCCGCGTGCCCGCCCGCGTCCGGGTGGGCGCTCGCCCCGGTCTCCAGCTCGTTCGGGGCGGACAGCACCTCTCCGGCCTGCGTCCATTCGCCGTCCGCGCCGCGGCGCAGCGCCAGCCGGAAGCTGTCGGTCTCCAGCCGCAGCTCGGTGAACGGCAGGCTGTCGAGCAGGCGCAGGATGTCTCGTACGTCGTCGTCCGTGAGGTTCACTCGGCCGCACCCCGATGGCTGAGCGAGTCGAGTACATGGTCGAAGGCCCTGGCCTTCGGCGCGGCGACCGGGGCGGCGGCGCGGCCGCCCCATACGGTCTCCGGACGGCTCTGCAGCACCACGATGTCCTCGCCGGGCGGCAGATCGCGGGCGATCGCCCACTCGATGTCCTGTGGTGCGCCGTAATGGTCCTCCACGCGCCGTGCCAGCCGGACCAACGCCCGGATCTCGTCGTCATCGAGACAGGGGCGGGCGCGCAACTCATCGGGCACGTCCGCGGTCACCACCCCCGTGCCGCCGGGGCCGCGCCGGTGGAGGTGGAGCTTCGCCGAGACGGTGCGCTTGATGATCTCACCGGTCACCTTGCTGACGACGTACGCGTCGGGGGTGACGTCGCCGCTGACGAGGGCCGAGCCCAGCCCCCAGCACGCCTCGACGGCGACCACCGAGCGATCGCCGGTGGTGGGACTGCGCGTGAACATCACCCCGGCGCTGCGCGGGTCGACCATCCGCTGGATCACCACGCCCATCGCCGGCGTGCCATCGCCGCGCCCCCGCCGCAGCCGGTAGCCGACGGAGTGATCGTTGTAGAGGCTGGCCCAGCAGGCGCGGACGCGGTCGAGCACCTCGGTGGCGCCGCGCACGCAGAGGTAGGTGTCCTGCAGCCCCGCGTAGCTGGCGTCCTCGCCGTCCTCACCCGTCGCGCTGGACCGTACGGCGACCAGCGCGCCGTCGCCGAGCGCCCGGTACGCCTCGATGATCGCGGCCCGTACGTCGGCCGGCATGGGCGCGCTCGCGATTCGGGCGCGCAGTTCGCCTGCGACGTGCGAGACGCCCGCGTGGTCGTCGGGCGGCAAGATCTCGACCCGCTCGCGGGCCGCGCCGTCGGGGTCGATCGAGGCGAGCGTTCGCTCGAAGGCCGTCGTCGTCACCACGAACCCCGGCGGCACCAGGATGCCGGCGCGCGTGAGCTCGCCCAGGCTCGCGCCCTTCCCGCCCGCCGCCGGCCGGTCGGCACCGCCGATGCCGGCGAAGTCGCGGATGAGGTGATCGCTCATGGATCTCCCGTTGACCATCTGGTACGACGATCTCGCAAGCGGGCGCGTAACGGAAGTGCGCCCAAGAGTGGGGGGACTCGAAGGTGGCTCGGGGTGATGGAGGGTCGGCGAGGAGTCACAGATTAGCGCCGTCCATTATGCAGCCTTCGTCCACGTTCCGCATAGCCGCCCACGCCATGCGCGAGGCGCTCGCCCCCGCCGTCGAAGCGTGGTGCCACGGCACCGGCCAGGACGACCACAACGAAGACGACGATCACGACGACCACGCCCACGCCCACCGTGGTTACCGGCCGCCCGCCCGCGGCGGCTCATCCAGCGTCGGCACGCGACCTGCGTTTATCCGACATGCCCCGCAATAAACCGTCAATGAGTTGGCGCCTTAACCTCACACCCTGGCGAGTTCGATCCGCCACCGGCCGTAGGGTGCCCTCAGGAGCGAGGTCCCAGCCGCGCCGCCCGTCTCGTCGCAGCCGCCGGCTCCTTGAGTTCCACGAACAGCGTGATGGTGTCGGTGCTGCCGATGTTGTGCCCGGAGTGTTCCTGTGCGTCGAGCCAGCGGACCTCGCCGGCCGGCAAGGTAACGTCCACGCTCTCCGCACCATGGATCAGTCGGCGTTCGAAGGACGACAGCGTGATCATGACGCTGTCGGGGTGGTGGTGCGGGAGGGTGTGGTCTCCCGGCCGGTCGTGGTAGCGCAGGACGCGGACGCGGGCGTTCTCGAACACCACCGAGTACAGCTCAGGGTTGCTCGCGACGGGGTCACCCATGATGCCCTCCCTTCGTGTCGGGACGATCAGCCAAGTTCATGGCACTATCATCCCATCATGGGCACCTCGATACCACAAGACCCGCGTGGGCGGGCCTCCGCCTCCTACATCGAGACCGGCCGGTCCGCGCAAAAGCGCCGCACCCGCGACGCCCTGGTGACGGCCGCGCGGCAGGAGTTGGCCGGCGGGCGCCCGGTCACCGTGGAGTCCGCGGCAGCCGCCGCCGGGGTCTCTCGGACCACTGCCTACCGGTACTTCGCCAACCACCGTGACCTGATCGCCGCGGCACACCCGCAGATCGACGCGGAGTCTCTACTGCCCGATCCGGCGCCGGATGATCCAGCCGAGCGTTTGTCGCTGGTCATGGCCGCGTTCATCCATGACGTGACCCTGCCCTGGGAACCCCAACTGCGGGCCGCGCTGCAGATCGCTTTGGCCCCACCACGCGAGCCGGGTACGGCGGATGCCGGAACGCTGCGCCAGGGTCGGGGCATCCGGTGGATCCTTCAAGCACTGGAGCCGTTGGCTGACACACACCCGGAGCTCGACCTGGGGCTGCTCGCCCGAGCCATCCGCTCAGCCGCGGGCATAGAGGCCCTGATCTGGCTCACCGATGTCGGTGGTCTGCCCAAGAAGGCGGCGGCCAAGGTCATGCACGCCTCCGCCATGGCCATCTTGGGCGATGCGATCCATCGGGGCACCTGGCCACCATGACGACCGAGGTCGCTTGGCGGGGTATTCGATGACCTCGATGGCGGCGGGGTCAGCCGATGATGCGGACGATGCCGCGGTCGCCGTCGACGCGCAGGCGCTGGCCGGTCTTGATGCGCTTGGTGGCGTGGCCGGTGCCGACGACCGCCGGCATGCCGTACTCGCGGGCGACGATGGCCGCGTGCGACATCGTGCCGCCGATGTCGGAGACCGCGGCCTTGATCTTGGTGAAGACCGGCGCCCAGCTCGGCGCGGTCACCGGGCAGACGAGGATCTCGCCCTCCCGGAGCAGGCCGATCTCGTTGACGTCGCGCAGCACGCGGGCGGTGCCCTCGACGACGCCGGGCGAGGCGGCGTAGCCGTGGATCTCCCGCTCGTCGACGATCTCGCTCGACCACGCTTCGAGGGTTTGCGCGGTGACCCCCCAGAGCATCTTGACGGCCGGGTCGTTGAGGGCCTCGGGGACCGGGCCGAGCGCGGGCGGCGGCGACCAGTCGCGCAGCGCGTCGAGCATCCGCTTGCGTTCGGCGACGATCGGCCCGAAGTGCCCGCCGCCGAGCGCGGCCCCGCCGGAGGCCCAGGCGAGCATCACATCGGCGAGCGCCTGGTCGACCTCGGTGTGGTGCAGGTGGAAGACGTCCTCGGCGTCGGCCAGCACGCCGTAGCGCTGGAGCAACTCGCCGAACTGCCGGATCTTCTGGAAGAACCGGGTGGTGAACCAGTGCTCGCAGTAGAACTTGTGGTCCTCGACGTAGGGAAAGACGACCCGGCACAGGCCGAGCATCTGGTCGAAGGCGGCGCGTTCCTCCTCGGTGCCGAGCAGCTCGCGGTACTCGGCGACGATGCGCTCGCGTTCGCGCTTGAGCTGCTCGGTGGGACGCTCCAGGCTCTCGCCCGCGCGCACCTGCGCGATGTAGCGGGGGAGCGCGGCGAACGGCACCGTGAGGTCCTCGTTCCAGCTGCGGTGATGATGGTAGAAGCCGTCGCCGGTCGAGACGTGGAACCACGGCTCGCGCGCCTCCTCCAGACCGGCGAGCCAGCGCGCGCCGGCGTCGCCGCTGGCGCGCAGCGTATCGAGGATGGCCGCGGGATCGGCGCCCTCGGTGAACAGGTCGTCGACGCCGCAGTCGACCGCGAGCCGGGCCAGCCGCTTGAGTTCGTCGTCCGGCCGGTACATGATCACGTCGATGCCGGCGACCATGCGGGCGACCATCTGGTCGGGGATCTCGGGGAACGCCTTCTTGCAGAACTCGAAGAAGACCACGTACGCGCCGTACCCGAGCATGAGGAACTCGGTGTGGTGGTGCCACATCTTCGAGTACAGGTCGATGCAGCGGTGGTAGTTCTCGCGCACGTAGTGGTTCTGCGCGACGCCGGTGGAGTTCTTGACGACGTCGATGTCCTCCAGGTCGGGCAGCGCGGGGACGGCGATGGATTCGATCTCGCCGATGAGCTCCCGCATACGCGTCTTCCAGCCCTCGTAGAGGCGGTCCCAGTTCTCGTAGTAGACGCCGGCGCGCTCGGCGAAGTCCGCCGCCCGGCGTTCGATCTCGGCCGGATCGAGGACGGGGATGGCGGTGATGTAGACGCGGCCGTTGACGATGCGGTGCTCGATGCCGAGCGTCGTCGGGAAGGAGAACACCCGCGCGGTGTTCGCCCCGATCGCGGTGTAGGGGACCTCGGCCGTGATGACGTCGAAGGCCGGCATCGGCTCGGGGAAGTGCATCGCGTTGTAGAACCAGAAGCGCTCGTCGTCGGCGGGCTGGAAGCGGGTGAAGTACGGATACATCGAGCGCCAGCCCTCGGCGCCGGGGACATCGGTGATCTCCGACGGCAGCGGGAATGCCCGTCCCGTCTTTTCGGTCTCGGCCATCGCCGTCCCTCCAAGGTGTGGTTCAGCCCATCGAGTAGTCCTCGTTCCGCCGCGCGTAGTCGACGAAGAAGTCGAGCGCCTCGGGGTTGGCCATCGCGTTGCGGTTGGCCGCCCGCTCCGCCGGCACGCCGGTGAGGATCTTGCGCACCGGGACCTCCAGCTTCTTGCCGGTGAGCGTGGTCGGGACCGCCGGCACCTGGATGATCTTGTCGGGCACGTGCCGCGGGGTGTAGTCGCGCCGCAGCCGGTCGCGGATCCGCCGCTCGAGTGCCTCGTCGAGGCGCACCCCGGGCCGCAGCGCGACGAAAAGCGGCATGTAGAACCCGCCGCCCGGCAGGTCGAGGTTGACGATCAGGGCGTCGTCGATCTCCTCCAGCTGGGCGAGCGTGCGGTAGATCTCTGCGGTGCCGATGCGGACGCCGTGGCGGTTCAGCGTGGCGTCCGAGCGGCCGAGCACGAAACAGCCGCCGCGCTTGTTGATCCGGAAGAAGTCGCCCTGCCGCCACACGCCGGGGAAGTCGGCGAAGTACGTCTCGCGATAGCGCTCGTCGTTCTCGTCGCCCCACAGCCGCACCGGCATCGACGGCATCGGCTCGGTGATCACCAGCTCGCCCAGCTCGTCGACGACGGTCTCGCCGCGCTCGTCGAACGCGTACGCGGCGACGCCGAGCGACCGCGCCTGGATCTCGCCCGCGTACACCGGAAGTGTCGGCACCCCGCCGACCAGCCCGCAGCAGAACTCGGTGCCGCCGCTGCCCGTGGCGACCCAAAGATCCGATTTGACGTTGCGGTAGAACCAGGCGGTGATCTCGGCCGAGACCGGCGACCCCGCGGGCAGGATGGTGCGCAGCCGCGACAGGTCGTACGTCTTGCCCGGGACGATCCCGGCCTTCTTCATCAGCTCGACGTAGCTCGGGCTGGCGCCGAACAGCGTCGCGCCGCTGTCGGCCGCCAGCTGCCACAGCACGCCCGGGTCGGGGTAGGCCGGGTTGCCGTCGTACAGCAGCGGGCAGACCCCGAGGAGCGGCGCGCTGACGATGAAGTTCCACATCATCCAGCCGGTGGTGGTGAAGAAGAACGCCCGGTCGCCGGGGTGCAGGTCCATGTGGAAGCTCTGCAGCATCATCTGCTCGAGCAGGATGCCGCCGTGGCCGTGCACGATCGCCTTCGGCAGGCCCGTGGTGCCGGAGGAGAACAAGATCCACAGCGGGTGGTCGAAGGCGACCTGCTCGAACTCGAACGTCTCGGCCGGGACCGGCGGGCCGTCCAGCATGGCGTCCCAGGTGGTCGCCGTCGGCACCGGCGGGTCGGCGGCCGGGTCGAGGTAGGGCAGGTGGACGATGTGCTCCAGGCCGTCGAGCCCACCGATGATCTCGCGCAGCTCGCCGCGCCGGTCGAAGTCCTTGCCGCCGTAGCGGTAGCCGTCGACGCAGAACAAGACCTTGGGCGCGAGCTGCTGGAACCGGTCCAGCACGCCGCGCCAGCCGAAGTCGGGGGAGCAGCTCGCCCACACCGCCCCGATGCTCGTCGTGGCGAGCATCGCGACGACCGTCTGCGGGATGTTCGGCATGTACGACACGACCCGGTCGCCCGGCTCGACGCCCATCGCGCGCAACCGGGTGGCGAGGACGCGCACCTGCCCGGCGAGTTCCTCCCACGGGAGCGTGCGCAGCGGGGTCGACTCACTGCGGAACATCAGCGCGGCCGTTCCCGGCCGCTCGCCGCGCAGGAAGTGCTGCGCGTAGTTGAGGCGGGCCCCGGGGAACCACTCGGCGCCGGGCATCGCGCGGCGGCCGAGCACCTTGGTGTACGGCTGGGACGCCTCAATATCGAAATAGTCCCAAATAGCGCCCCAGAACCCTTCGAGATCGTCGACCGACCAGCGCCACAGCGAGTGGTAGTCGGCGAAGCGCAGCCCCCGGTGCTCCTCGAGCCACTTCGTGAACGCGGTCACGTTCGCGTACGCCACCTGATCGGGGCTGGGTGTCCACAGCAGTTCGCCCTCGTCCACCTGGCTGGACTCCTGGCTGGATTCCGGGCCGGTCGCCGCCGCTCGATCGATCATGGCGCGGTTCGTCCTCCTGCCGTTCCCGTGATCTGGCGTCTTGATCTGGTCTGTTACGACAATCGCGCATGTGCGGCCGATACGGAAGGGCGAAATCGGACGCTTTCCCTCACGCCCGTCACATCAGTCGCCGACTGATGAGGGTAGGCTGTGCCGGACGTACGGAGGTAGTCCCTGTGAGAATCCGGCTGCTGTTGGAGCCGCTGCACGGCGGTACGTACGACCAGTTCCTGACCATCGCTCGGGCCACCGAGGAAGGCGGCTTCGACGCGTTCTTCCGCTCCGACCACTACCTCGGGGTGGAGCGCGACGACACCGGGTACCGCCCGACCGACTCGTGGACCACCCTGGCGGGGCTGGCGCGTGACACCAGCCGGGTGCGGCTGGGCACGTTGCTGACGGCGAGCACCTTCCGGCTGCCCGGCGTACTGGCCGTCACGGTCGCCACGGCCGACGCGATGAGCGGCGGACGGGTCGAGCTGGGGCTCGGCGCGGCCTGGTACGAGCGCGAGCACCAGAGCCTCGGCATCCCCTTCCCCGCGCTCAAGGACCGGTTCGACCGGCTCGAGGAGCAGCTGACGATCCTCACCGGCCTGTGGCGCACGCCGCCCGGCGAGTCGTTCAGCTTCTCCGGCCGGCATTTCCAGCTCGACGAGTGCGTCAACCCGCCGCGCCCCACACAGTCGCCGCATCCGCCGATCATCGTCGGCGGCGCCGGACCGCGCCGGACGCCGGCGCTGGCCGCCCGGTTCGCCGACGAGTACAACGCGGCGTTCGGCCAGGGGCTGCGAGAGCGGTTCGCGCGGTTCCGCGAGGCGTGCGAGAAGATCGGCCGCGACCCGGCCACGGCCCGGTTCTCCTACGTCGTGCCGATCGCCTGCGGCGCCGACAAGGCCGAGGCCGAGCGGCGCGCCGAGTCGATCCGCTCGCCGGCGCTGCGCGACGCGGCCGCGATCGGGTCGCCCCAGGCCGTGCTCGACCGGATCGCCGAGCTGGCCGACGAAGGCGTGGACACCCTGTACTTCCACTTCTTCGACATCAACGATGTCGACCACGTGCGCCTGCTGGGCGAGGAGGTCCTCCCGCACGTACCCTCGTGAGCCCGGGTGAGCCCGGGTGAGCCCAGGTGGGCTCGGGCATGCTGGAGGGGTGGACGAGCCGGAGCTGTCGATCCGTTTCGCCCCCGAGCTGCGGATGTTCCTCGCGCCGCGGGACCGGCAGGGACACCAGGTCGAGGCGTGCGGCGCGCGCGTCGCGTTGGACGCGACCTCGACGCTGGGGCACCTGGTCGAGGCGTGCGGCGTCCCGCTGCCCGAGGTCGGCCGCCTCGTCGTGGGCGGCCGCGCCGTCGCCCCGTCCTACCGGCCGGCGAACGGCGACGACGCGTACGTCGACGCTGTCGCCCGGCCCCAGCGGCTGCCAGGCCCGCCGCGGTTCGTCCTCGACGTCCACCTCGGCGCGCTCGCCCGGCGGCTGCGGCTGGTCGGCGTCGACGCCGCGTACCGCAACGATCTCGACGACGACGCGCTGATCGCGCAGGCGAACGCGGAGCAGCGCGTGCTGCTGACCAAGGACCGCGGCCTGCTGCGCCGGCGACGCCTGTGGCTGGGCGCCTACGTCCGCGGCGACCATCCGGACCGGCAGCTCGCCGACATGCTCGACCGCTTCGCCCCGCGGCTGGCGCCGTGGACCCGGTGCACCACGTGCAACGGGGTGCTGGAGGGGGTGCCCAAGAGCGAGGTCGAGCACCTGCTGCGACCCGGCACCCGCCGCACCTACGACGCGTTCGCCCGCTGCACGGCGTGCGGCCGCGTCTACTGGCCGGGCGCCCATCACGGGCGGCTGGCGGAGATCGTGCGGGCGGCCGAGGACGCCGAACGACGCTTCCTCGCCCCGCGACGCGCTCCAGCGCGTCGTCACGCGGCGCACCACTGGCCGCCCGCCGGTTAGATCGGCTAGTTCGGCTAGAAGTAGGACTCCAGGCCGCCCCTTCGCCGGATGTCCAGGGTGACGCAGTGGAAGCCGCCGCCGAGGCTGCGGCCGTGCCGCCAGCGCAGCGGCACCGGCGTGAACCCGGCCTTCTCCAGGTCGCGGATGAGGGGCTCTTGGATGTCCTGGACGAGGATGTGGTCGCCGTCCAAGGACAAGACGTTGATGCCGATCGTCTGGGACGCGAGTTTCGGGATGCCCTCGTCCATGACCTCGACGGGCTTGTCGAACCGCTTGTAGCGGATCATGTCCCACTTGCGCAGGCCGTCGGGCAACGTCTCGATGTCCAGCTCTTCGCGGATCAGCAAGGTGCCGGCCCGTAGCGGCAAGATGTTGGAGTCGATGTGGTTGTCGGTCACGGTGACCATGTGCACGTTGAAATCGTCGCCGAGGTGACGGGCCAGCCACCGCGCCCCCAGCCGATGGTTCTCGGTGGATGCGTTGAAGACGATGTCCCGGCCGAACCGCATGCACTGCGCGCCGTCGAACATGATCTCGTAGAACGGGTCCTCGGGCACCGGGCCGTCGTAGCCGCACTTGATCACGTAGCTGTAGTCGAGGTTGCGGTCCATCAGCCGCGACTTCGGCGCCACGGTCCACTTGGCGCCGGCCTTGAAGTACTCGGTGAACAGCTCCTTGAACAGGTCGCCTTCGAAATACCTGGCGCGGACCAGCGGCGCGGTCTCGATGATCTCGTCACCGACGACCATGAACTCGTCTCTGGGCATCATCGCGTGGCCCATCGGGGCCGACCACCAGGGCGTCTGCACGACCGGCACCGTCGTCAGGCGCTGCGGCTGCCGTACGGTGATGCCCGCCTCCTCGAGGGTCTTGATCAGGCCGTCGAGGTCTTCGGCGCATTCGTCCTTCAGCCGGTCGCTCGGCTTGGTGCGGAACACCGACGCGTGCGGATGGGCGTAGGCGATCTCTTCCCTGATGTTCTCGTAGAAGAACAGCCGGAAGCTCTCGTCGGCGTGATAGTCGAGGTGGTACGGCGTTCCTACGATGACCTCTTCGAGCGGGCTCCACTCGTCATAGGAATTCACCGGCGACTGGCTCATCGTGCTTCACCATTTCTCTCTGTCCTAGGTCCTCAGCGCGGACGGTTCGGCGGTGAGCGCGCCGACGACCTTCTGGATGGCCGCGGCGACGTCCTGAATGTCGCGCTCGTCGCCCAACAGCACTTCGTGGCGCAGGAAGAACCCCTGGCGGCCGATGTGCTCGGCGGCGGGGCAGGCGGCGGCCAGGTGTTCCACGGAAGGGGCGGACGGATGCGCGGGGGCGTCCCAGAACGCGGGAAGCCGATAGATCGGCGGGAACATCGGATACGCCGGGATTCCCTCAGCCTGGAGCGCGGCGACCACAACCTCTCTGGAGATCGCGCCGGCTGATCCGGGTTCGAGCGTCATGGGCGCCAGGTAGTGCGGATGCGTCGTGCACCGCGGATCGCGCCCCTGCGGCGTCAGCCCCGGGACCCGCGCGACCAGCTCGGCGAGCTGTCGCCGGCGCAGCTCCCGGTGCCGATTGTGTTCGGGCAGCCGCGCCAGCTGGGCGCGGAGCACCGCCGCGGCGAACTCGTTGATCCGGTAGTTGGACGAGGCGCTCTGGAAGCCGGCCGGCACACCGGACGGCATCCGGCCGAGGCAGTGCCGGGCGAAGGCCTGCTCGTATCCGACGGCGGCCCCTGTGTCTGCCGCGTCTGTGTCTCCCGCGTCTGTGTCTCCCGCGTCGCCGGGCAGCAGCAGCGCGCCGCCTTCCCCAGCCGTCATGACCTTGCTCTGCATGAAGCTGAAGGTGGCGAGCGTGCCGAACGCGCCGAGCCCGCGGTCGCGCCAGCGCGCGCCGTGGGCGTGCGCGGCGTCCTGGATCACGGCCACCCCGGCGCGGGCGGCCCAGGGGAGGATGCGGTCCATGTCGGCGACATGGCCGCCGAGATGCACCACGATCACCGCGGTGCACCGGTCGGTGCGCGCGGCCTCCAGCCGGTCCGGGTCCACGCCGTACGTGTTCGGGTCCACGTCGACGGGGACCGGCACGGCGCCGCGCTGGCGGACGGCGTTCGAGGTCGGTATGGGGGTGAGCGCGGGGACGAGCACCTCATCGCCCGGCGC
Organism: Streptosporangiaceae bacterium; assembly: GCA_035765195.1. Taxonomy (GTDB): domain Bacteria; phylum Actinomycetota; class Actinomycetes; order Streptosporangiales; family Streptosporangiaceae; genus CALAED01. The sequence goes on along the minus strand of DASTYC010000038.1, from coordinate 545,309 downwards.
CACCCCCACGAGGTCGAGCGCGAGCTGGAGCGCGTGGGTGCCGTTGGTGACCGCGAGGGCGGCCGGTGCCTCGTGCAGCTCGGCGAACTCGGACTCGAACGCCGCGGCCTCGCCGTCCCCGCGGTTGATCCGGCCGCCCCACGCGCCGCCCTCGAGCGCGCGCAGCAGACCGCGCCGCTCGGCCTCGTCATGACGCGGCCAGCCGGGAAACGGCCTGGTGCGGACCGGAGTGCCGCCGTTGATCGCCAACTTGGCGGTGGCGAGCTCGGTCATGGCCGGCTCACCACGTGAGGGGGAGCGCGTGCACGCCGAAGACGTGGGAGTCCTCCTTGAACGAGATCTCCTCCAGCGGCACGGCCGGCCGCAGCGTCGGGATCCGCCGGGCCAGCGCGGCGAGCGCGATCTGCAGCTCGGCGCGGGCGAGCCACTGCCCGAGACACTTGTGGGCGCCGTGCCCGAAGGACAGGTGGCGCCGCGGCCGCTCGCGGTCAATTTCGAGTTCGTCCGGGTTGGCGAACTCGGACTCGTCCCGGTTGCCCGCGGCAAGGGACACGATGACGCCCTCGCCCGCCTTGATCAGCGTGCCCGCGATGACCACGTCATCGGTGGCGACCCGCGGAACTCCGTCGTGCATGGGGGTGTGGTAGCGCAGCAGCTCCTCCACGGCGCCGGACACCGCCTCGGGCTGGTCGCGGATCTGCCGGAACCACTCCGGGTTCAGCAGCATGGTGAGCGTGCCGAGCGAGATCATGTTCGCCGAGGTCTCGTGGCCGCCGATGATTAACAGCTTCGTCGTGTGGTAGGCCTCCTCGGTCGTGAGCCGGCCGGCGCGCATTTCACGGACGATGGTGCGACTCAACATGTCGTCGGTCGCGTCGGGATCCTTTTGGGCCAGCAGCCGGGCGCACAAGGAGATCAATTCTTGGTCGGCGGCGACGAACTCCTCTTTCGTCGCGGTGCGTGAAAGCATGACCTGAGTCGCCTCGTGGAATGTCCGGTGTTCGGCCGGTGGCACGCCCAGCAACTCGCCGATCACCCGGGTCGGCACGGGCAGCGCGAACTCCGCGTGGAAATCGGTGGGCGGCTGTGTCCCGAGCAGATGGTCTATTTGCGAGTCGACGATCCGGGCGATGGCGGGCCACATTTTCTTGATCCTGCCGGACAGAAACTCATCGGCGAGCATGCGCCGGATCTCGCCGTGTCGGGGATCGTCCATGCGGCTCATCGTGGGCTGCACGCTGACCCTGCCGGCGCTCAACTTGGGGAACCCGGGATTCTTGACATCCACGCTGAATCGTGGATCGCGCAGGACTTCGCGGGCGGCATCGTACTGGGTGACCAGCCAGACCTTCGTCCCGTCCCAGATCGTCACCTTGGTGAGAGGGGCGGTGGCGCGCAACTCGGCGAGCATGTCCGGCGGGTCGAAGGGGCGGGTGCGCGGCGGCAGATATTCCTGGGTGATCATGTTTTTCTCCAGCGGGAAACCAATGGTTCAGGGGAAACGTGTGAACCCGCGGGCGCGGGACACGGTCAAAGCCGGTATGCCGCGCGGGGAAGGCGCGATGACGTCAAGCTAATGCGGCTCGTCGGCGACGGCGCGTACCGACCGTGTGAACGGCCGCCCTTCGCCTAACGGGACCGGCACCCGATGAACCTTTCCCATTCCATTCCTCTCTGAGCCCCACTCACCTCACCGTCGGATGTCAAGGTCGTCAAGTCATCAGTTCGCGGTCGCGTGATTAGTTGAGCGTCGTCGCAGATCAGCGCGGCGCATGTGGAGAAAATGGTGGCCGGTCGCATACCGGTATGGGTCGGATCGAGTGCGCGAGATCAAGGACGACCCGTCGGCCCGCACCCCGGTGAGACGCGCACCCTGAACAGGGTCGCGAACCAGTGGGAATGGCTTGTCCGAAAACACGGTCGATACGAAGACCCGCAGCCCAGCGCCGAGTTTGTCCCGCAGGCGGGACATAAAAACGGGCTAAAGGAACGGGTTGGACGTCCGTTTGGCGTAGGCCCGCGGCGACCTCTCGTGTCCCACGAAGTTCACGCCGCCCCACGGGCTTCTCGCGCACCGCGCGCCGACGGCCCAGGCCGGCCGGCGCCGCAGCCGTGACATGCTAATGACCGCGTGTCAATATCCCTCTGATAGGGCTCCGCCGGCCGTGGCCGCCGCCTGAGGTCAGGCTCAGGCCGGGACGTTCAAAATGTTCGGGCCGGTGCTCGTGCGAAACTCGAAGCGATCGATATCGGCGCGGAAAAAGCCCGTATTGCCCTCGAGTCGGAGCGGGTTCGGCGAACCGGGCACGCCCCAGCCCTGCTTGTCAGGCACCCGCCAGCTCGTCACGACCTCGCTCTTGCCCGATCGAGTGACCACCACGAGCTGACAGTGCAGCGGGCCGCGGACGCCGTACAGCTCGAAGCCGACGTGGGTGCCCCACGCCTTGGGCTCGATGGTGATCTTGGCGGTGACCGCCGTGGCACGGTTGCTCGCCTGCAGGACCTCCGTGCCGGCGGGCGCGGCGGACGCGGCGGCCACGGTACGGCCGCGCTGATCGTCCGGTGCGGCCGGCCACAGCCAGTGCGTCGCCAGCGGCGTGACCGCGATGACGGCGGCCGCCGCGGCCGCGGTCAGATACACCCCGCGGCGCCGGCGCCGGCGTACCTCCACCACGTCGTCGAGCAGCCCGGCGAGCATCGCCGGTGCGGGCTCGGGCTCGGGCGCGCGGGCGGCCGCCTGGTCGATGCGGGCGACCTCATCGAGGATCGGCGGCATGATGTACAGCTCGCGCAGCTCCGCCTGGCAGTCCGCACAATCCGCCAGATGCGCCTCGAAGATCTCGTTCTCCTCTTCGTCGAGAACTCCGAGGACGAAGGCGGCCACCTCGGCGTGCGCGGCAGGCGGCTCCATGACGTTACCCCTCATCTTGCAACGCGTTCCGTAGTGCTCGCAGGCCGTAGTAGACCCTGGATTTCACCGTACCGGGCCGGATACCGAGGATCTGAGCGGCTTCACTGATCGAACGATGGTGGAAATACGTCTCCACGATGGCCTCCCTGTGCTCCCGGCTCAAGACGCGCATCGCGTCCGAGACCACCATGGCTGACAGGGTCTGCTCTGACTGATCCGGCACCGGCACGATGTCCAGTGCCGCCGGTTCCACTTCCTTCGGACGGGCGCTGCGCCGCCTCCGTCCGTCGATCACGATACGGCGGGCCACCGTGAGCAGCCATGCCCACAGCAGTCCTCTATCTCGGGCCAGCCGCCCGGCGTTACGCCAGGCCCGGAACAAGGTCTCTTGGACGACGTCCTCGGCCCATTGACGATCGTTGCCGGTGAGGGGGAGGAGGTGACCGAGCAGCGGTCCGGCGAACTCCTGGTAGAGAGCCTTGACCAACTGCTCGTCCGAATCCTCGCTCAGCCCACTGGGCCCGGCACCCCCGTCGACTTTTGCGGCCCCGAAGCCGTTGCTCGCGTGACGCTCCACGGGGTCATCTTGACGTTCCAGAGACTCCCGCGTACTTGAAACGTGATATCTGGTTCAACTTCGCCAACTTCCGCCAACTTCCATAACATCCTCTGAACCAGTGCTTATCTAGTCACGTATCTCTCAAGAGCCGCAGCGACACAGCCGCGTCAACGCGGCGCCCGCACAGGGGTGAAGACCGAGGATGGACGGCGCCTTGGAACAGCGACGTAGTCGCATGGCAACGGCCACGATCTGTGGGCTTGCCGTGTTGCTTCTCGCCGGCGGGTGTGCGTCTCGCGGTGGCGGTGACAAGGGCGCCACCGGCGACCCGCTGCCCAATGTGACATCCCCCCAGACATCCACACAAAGGGCGAGTCGGCCGGTGTTGTCGGCGGCCAAGTCGGCTTCGGTCGGCGCCATCGTGATCGACTCCAAGGGGCACACGCTCTACCGCTTCGAGAAGGACACCGCCAAGCCGGCGAGGTCCAACTGCGCCGGGCTGTGCGCGAAGAAGTGGCCGCCGGTCCTGGCGGGCGACGAGCTGTCCACCATGGGCGTCGATCAGAGCCTGGTGGGCAGGGTCAAGCGCCAGGACGGTCGATGGCAGCTGACGCTGGCGGGCTGGCCGTTGTACCGGTACGCCGGCGACCGCCGCACCGGTGACGTCAAGGGCCACAATGTCGGCGGCGTGTGGTTCGCGGTCGCCCCCGACGGCACGAAGGCGGTGGCGGTCGGCGACGACGGCGCCGCCGCGGGCGGCGCGCGGACCAGATGGGGTCCGCTCGGCGGCGCGGACCGCGATCTGCTGGTCAAGATCCGGCAGGCGTGGCTGTGGGAGCTGCCGGCCGCCCAGCTGGCCCGGCAGCGGGCGCGGAGCCTTCAGGTCAAGGACGCCGGCAAGCGACTCGCCGCCCAGCGGGCCGAGCTCGACGAGGAGATACGGTCGGTGGCCGGCGGGTTGCGCGTCGCCCTGCCCGGCAAGCCCGGCGCCGAGCAGCGGAAGTGGCTGAAGGAGCTGGCGGCCGCCAAGGGAAGGAGATTCGACGAACTCTTCGTGAACCGGATGCGCGCCGCACAGGGCCAGACCCTCGTCCTCGCCGCGCAGGTGCGCGCGAGCACTCGCAACTCGCTGATCAGGGAATTCGCGCAGCGGGCCGCGGACACGACCATGAAACAGATGGCGCTGCTGGAGACCACGGGCTTGGTCGAAGACTCGGCTCTGGCGCCCCAGCCCGCGCAATGACAGCACCCGTCAGATCACCCGTCACAGCCCCCGTCACCGCGGTCGAGGTGAGGAGGAGCCCGTGAGACGACGCTCCAGGACCCTCTACTATCCCGCCCGGAGACGTCAGACCCCGGGGTCCCCGGCGGCGGACTCCGCCCGGGGAAGCGCCCTGAACAGGGTCGGCGTCGTCGTGGTCATCATGGTCCTGGCGCTCACGGCCGGACTCATCGTGGGCATGAAGGCCGGCCTGATCGGTGGCGGCCCGCTCAACCTCTCCGCCGGCGATCCGTCTGCCTCCCCGGCCCCGGCGCCGGCCAAGTCCACGGCCCCCTCGCGCCCGGCGACCCGGCCCCCGGCGGCGGCCACGCGGGACCCGGTGCCGGACGACTTCGTCGACATCCGGCGGGTGAACACCAAGGTGCGCACCCCCAAGCCCGGCAAGGACGCCTCTACCGGCACGTTCGTCTCCCGTTGTGGCACGAATCTGAACGACCACAACAACACCGATGACTTCGTGCGCGCCCCGGGCGTCGAGAACGGGGCGGACGCCCTGCAGGACTACGTCGGCAACCTCTCGACGAACGCGTCGTCGACGGACGAGAGCCTGGCGGCAGCGGGCACCACGTGCCGGCTGGACGACCGGTCGACGTACTACTGGCCGGTCCTGCGGGTACCGGGCGCCGCCGGCAACCGCGGCACCTCGGCGGAAAACGTCGGACAGGTCCTCCGGCCGAGCTCGGTGATCCTCCAGTTCCGCGGCAGCCCGCGCGGGGACGTCGTGGCGATGCCGAGGTTCCTGCGGATCATCACCGGCAACCCCAAGGCGGCCACCCAGAACGGCGCGGACGCGAGAGCGGCGTGGTCATGCCTCGGGTTCACCGACCGGGTGACCACCAAGTACCCGCTCTGTCCCCGCGGCAGCCGGGTGGTACGGACATTGGACTTCCCGAGCTGCTGGGACGGCCGGAACACCGACAGCGCGGACCACAGGAGCCACGTCGTCTTCCCCGACGCCGCCGGCGCCTGCCCGGACGGCACCCGGGCGATCCCGCAGCTGCGGATGCGACTGATCTACAAGGTGCCACCAGGGCCGTCGTTCGCTGTGGACACCGCTCGCGGACAGCAGCATAATCCGATCACTGACCACGCCAGCTTCGAGAACGTGATGCCGACGCGGCTCATGAACTCGGTCGTCAGCTGCATCAACCGAGGCCGAGACTGCTGATCCATTGGCCGCGATCTCCTGGCAGGATTCGTGACGTGATACCTCCTGGGGCCGGTACCAGAGGCGGCCGACTGCGCGATCCGCGGGAGGCGATCACGCAGCTTCGCCAGCAGCTGGCGCTGCATTGGCCGGGGCGCGTCTACCAAAGCGACAGCCGCGGCCTATCCGTGCTGTCGATCACCCCGGAGCTGACGGTGTGGTGCAACGGGCGCGACTTCGTCTGGTACGAGCAGGGCCGCCCGACCGTCCACCCCGCGTCCGATCCCGTCACCGCCGCCGTACGGCTCATCGGCCGGCTGCGACAGCTGTCCGAGCACGACTCCGGCGGCGCGGAGCCCCGTACCGACAGCGGTGCGGAGGGCGGCGAGGCCCCCGGCACTGAGTAGGACAACGGGTGAACAGGTACGACAACGGGTGAACACGGCGGCCCCAGGGGGAGAGGGGAACGCCCTGGGGCCGCCGTGTGGTCCGAGACTCGTGATCAGCCGTCGACTTGGGTGTCCATGGGCTCGCCGTTCACGGTGACGTCGGTGAGCACGAGACCCTCGACGTCCTGCACGCGGCCGACGGTCTCGACGTTGTCGAACGCGCAGTGGGTGAGCGTGACGTCGCGGATCGGGTCGTCGGGGTAGCCGCGCAGGTCGAAGACCTGCCGGGCGGTGTCCACATGGAGGTTCTCCACATGGACCCCCTCCACAACGGGGTTGAAGCCGCGCCCCGGACCCTCCTCGTAGAAGAAGTCGATCTGGAACGCCGACACCGCGAGCAGCCCGACCTCGGTGTCGCGCAGGTGGACGTCGCGGATGTAGCCGCCGCGCAGCGAGTTGGTCTTGAACCGCAGGCAGGTGTTGAGGTTGGGGCTGGACATCCGCAGGTTCCGGCCGAAGACGTGCTCGATCCCGCCGGTCATCTCGCTGCCCATGGTCAGCCCGCCGTGGCCGTCGCGGAAGTCGCAGTCCTCGACGACGATGTTCTGGCTGGGCACGTTGACCCGGCGGCCGTCGGCGTTGCGTCCGGCCTTGATGGCGATGCAGTCGTCGCCGGTGTCAAAGGTGCAGCCGGTGATGACGACGTCGGTGCACGACTCGGGGTTGCAGCCGTCGTTGTTGGGTCCGTGTCCGATCACGGTGACGTCCTTGATCAGGACGCCGCGCGAGAGCACCGGATGGATGTGCCACATCGGCGAGTTCAGGATCGTCACGCCCTCGATGAGCACGTTGCCGCAGCGATACGGCTGGATCATGTTGGGGCGCAGGAAGTGCCCGCCGCCGAAGACGCGCTCGGATACCGGCACGCCGCGTTCGGCCATGTCCATCAGCGCGGTCCGGTCGGCGCTTTGCTCCGGCTCGCCGGGCTCCCAGCCGTCCTCCTCTTCCCCCTTCCACGGCCACCAGTCGTCGAGGCTGCCCTGCCCGTCCAGCGTGCCGGCGCCGGTGATCGCGATGTCGCGGGCCCCGAAGGCGTAGATGAGCGGCGAGTAGTTGAGCAACTCGACGCCTTCCCAGCGGGTGAACACGACGGGCAGATACTTCGCGGGGTCGGTGCTGAAGGCGATCGTGGCGCCCTCGCTCACGTGCAGGTCGATCCGGCTGCGCAACCGGATGGGACCGGTGAGGAAGCGGCCGGGCGGCACGATCACCCGTCCGCCGCCGCGTCGCGTCAGCGCCGCGATCGCCGCCGCGAACGCCCGCGTGCAGTCGGTCACCCCGTCGCCCACCGCGCCGAAGTCGGTGATCTTGACGGCGTGGCGCGGGAACCGCGGGGCGCGCACCCGCCGCTTGATCCGTTCGGCATACGCCCAGGGCCCCCCGCCCGTGTGCGCCGCGCCGGGCGACGCGGGCCACAGGGAGGCGGCCACGCCCGCACCGAGGAGCGCGCCGCCCGTTCCGAGCGCGCGGCGCCGCGTCCACCGCTCGCGGGGGGAGTCGCTCATAAAGATCACATCCTCACTGTCCGTGAATGTCTATGTCGGCCGCGCCATGGCGCGGCGTCAGCTTGACGACGACTCCGCCGAAAGGTCCGGAGGTGAACGCCCAGCCCGCGTCCATGGCGCGCAACGTGGTGACGTCGGCGGCTCGGGCGAGCGGCCTGCCGTCCACCCGGACCGAGGCGGGCGGCCGCTCGGCCAGCACCACGATCTGCGCGTGCGCCGGGGCGCCGCGCAGCCGAAGCGCGACGCGTCCGCCGGCCGTGGCGGCGCGCAGGGATCCCCGGTCGGCGCTGATCGCCGCGCCGGGCCGGCCACCGCGGTCGCCGTCGCCGTCGCGGTCGCCGCCGGGGGCGTACAGCCAGCCCGACAGGCCGGGCTTGGTCAGCTCGTTGGTGCCCCAGCCGCCGAGGACGCGGGAGCTGAAGCCGATCGCCGCGCCGGCCCGCAGATACAGCGGGAACTCGTCGAGGCTCGCCTGCCGGGTGATCGTCTGCCCGCCGGCGACGACCTGGCCGCTGTAGAGGTCGACCCACCGGCCGGCCGGCAGGTAGACGCTCACCGGCGTCGGCAGGCCGGCCGCGCCGTCGGCCTCCGCCCGGTCGGCGGTGACCGGTGCGGCCAGCAGGTCGGGGCCGATCATGAACTCCTGCTCCTGGGCCCAGGCCATCTGGTCGGCGGGGTGGTTGTAGCCGACCGGGCGCATGATGGGCACGCCGGTGCGCGCCGCCTGGCGCGCCAGCCCGTACAGGTACGGGAACAGTTCGTAGTGCAAGATCGCGGCGTCGCGGAACCGGCGCACGGTGTCGGCGTCGTAGGCCCACGGCGTCGCGTTGAGGCCGGCGCCGCCGACCTCCATGACCGGGCTGACCGCGCTGAACTGCGCCCAACGGGTGAACAGCGTCGGCGTCGGGCTGTTCGCCGCGGTCGCCGGGGGCTGGGGGTCGATGCCGCCGGTGTCCGAGCCCCACGCGAAATGCCCGGTCAGCGACTCGCTCGTGCCGTACCGCAGTTCGGTGCGCAGCGCGGGGAAGGTCTGGAAGCTGTCGCTGCCCCAGATGCCGTGCGCGACCTGGGCGGTGCCGGGCGCGCCCGCGCGGACCAGCGTCTGGAAGTCCTCGCCGTTCACGTTGCGCAGCGCCTCGCTGACCGCGGCCTGGTACAGCGCCGGGTAGCGGAGATAGAACGAGGCGCCGGAGCCGGCGGCGAGCCGGGCGGTCTCCAGCCGGTGCTCCTCCGCGCGGTCCTCCTTGGCCATGTCGACGCCCATGCGGAAGACCCGGGTGAGCTGGTCGACGTAGTGCTGTCGCGCCGCGGGGATCGTGAAGTCGATGTAGTTGGTGCCGGGGATGATCCAGCCCCGTTCCGCCCAGAAGCTGTTGAGGCCCGCGCATGAGCCGCCGCCTTGGCCCGCAGACGGGGTGCCGACGTGCGAGGTCACCCACAGGCCGAACTTCACGCCACGCGCGTGGATCTCGTCGATCATGCGTTGCGGGTCGGGGAAGAACGTCGGGTCGAACGCGCCGGTGTTGGTGCACGCGCTGCCGTTGATCCGGCGGGTGTTGCCGGGCGGCTGCGGCTCCCAGGGGTTGTCGATCCAGATCGTGCCGAGCGGGATGTCGCGCCGCTGGAACTCGTCCACGTCGCCGACGACCTGGGCCTGGTCGGCGTTCACGTCGCGCCACTTGAGCAGCGCGAACTGGCCCGGCGGAGGCAGGCTCGGCAGGCCGACCGTGCGGTAGTAGGCGGTCGTCACCCGCGCCGGTGAGCCCGCGTAGATGTCGTAGGTCAGCTCGGCGTCCTTCACGCAGATCTGCACCCGGTCCGGCTGAGCCGCCGCCGCCACCGGGCAGGGGTAGGGCTCGGGGGTGCCGGCCGCGGGCCGCGGCGTCCGCGCGCAGTTGGGGCCGTCGGCCACCTGGGTCGCCCCGGGGAAGGCGAACCTGCCGATGTGGTCGGTCGCGGCGTACAGGCCGTAGCCGCCCGAGCTGAGATAGAAGGTGCTCGCCGTCTGCTCCTGGTTCTGGCAGTAGTCGCCGGCCTCGTTGCCCTCCTTGCCGGGCGACCAGCCGCGGATGCGGCCGCGCAGGTCCATGTGCGCCGCCGAGCTGCCGCTCAGGTAGTGCTCCGTCGCCCCGGCGGTCAGCGCCTCGAACACCAGGGTGACGTCGTCGCCCGGCGTGAACGACCAGCGCACCCGGATGCCCTCGGGCGTGCGCGTGACGACCACGGTCGCGGTGCGGCCCGGCTCGTCGGTCGCCACGGTGTAGGCGGTGCCGCCCGGCACGTCGCGACGCGCGATCAGGTCGGTCACCCGGTGATAGGTCGCGCCCTCCTGGCTCGACGCCGAACCGCCCACCTGATAGGCCAGCCGCCCGCCGGGCCCGGCCACGTCACCCGGGGCCTCCGCGGTGATGGGACGTCCGTGGTCGAGGAAGGTCAGCCCGAACGGCGCGGCGGTCACGCGCCAGCCGGTGCCGCCGGTGCCGCCCGTGTCGCCCGTGGCGTCGGCGGCGCCGGCCCCGCTCGCGCGGCCGGGCGCCGCCGCGAGCGACAGCACCACGGCGGTCAGCAGCAGCACGGCCACGTTGCGGCGCGGGCGGGGGAGCGGCACGGGGTTCTCCTTCCAGGGGCGGGGGGAGTTCCGGAGGAGAGAGGCGGGTCGGGGCGTGCTTGCTGCAACTATGAAAAGGTTTGCAGTTCGCTCCGATTATTGTCGTTCCGTGGGTGGTGTCAAGGTTTCCGGACGGTCCGCATCTGGTCGGCGACCTGGCATTTTGGCAATGGCCTCTGTCCGGTTTTAGGGGCGCGCATGGCCGCGTTTCATCATTTTCGCCAGTTTTCGCCGCGGCCAGGGTACTGACCTGGGCTGTTGCGGTCGCCGCCGGACCCGCGTTGCGTCGCTCCGGGCTCCCGGCGATGGTCGAAGTTGTGCGGAACAACAAAAAAACCCCCGCGCGGCTCGCGGTGCTCATCGCGCTGCTGGCCTGCGTGTCGCTGCTGCTGCCGCGGCTGGCCGCGCAGGCCGTGCCGCCCACGAACGGTCCGGTCACCGGCAACGCCACGTGGTTCGAGGCGCTCGGCTCGCCGTACGGCGGCTGCGGACTGCCGCAGTCGGAGCTCGACAGCCAGGACTTCGTCGCGCTCAACGTCTACAACACGCCGGGCGACTACCAGTTCTATCCGCGACCCATCCCGCCGTCGCTGGCCGACAAGATCGGGCTGTTCGACAACGGCCGCAACTGCGGCCGCTACGTCCAGGTGACGATGGGGGACAACTGCACCGGCGTCAATGACGGCGCCCCCGGCCAGCCGTTCTGCCGCAACGGCTCCTTCGTCTCCGACGCCTACAACGGCGCGACGCTGACGATGGTGGTGGCCGACAGCTGTGGCGACTCCAACGCCTGGTGCCGCGACGACCCGTACCACCTCGACCTGGCGAAGGCCTCGCTCAACCGGTTCGTCAAGAACGGCGCCCCGGTCGGCGACCTGTTCCCCGACCACTGGAACAACCGCCACCTCACCTGGCAGTTCGTGCCGGCGCCCAACTACACGGGCGACATCAAGATCGGCTTCCTGCAGGGCGCCCAGACCTGGTGGGGGGCCATCTCGATCTCCCACCTGCCGAACGGCATCCACGGCGTCGAGTACTTCGCCGGCGGCACCTGGCAGCAGGCTCAGATGAACGGCGACATGGGCGAGTCCTACGTCGTCGCCCCCACGGCGACCGCCGGAACCGACTTCCAGATTCGCGTGCGCGACGCCGACGACGAGCTCATCAACAACGGCCGGGTGTACAACTTCTCGCTGCCCGCGTCCTGCAACCCCCAGTGCGGCACCGCGTACACGCAGATCTCCTACACCACGGGAACCTCCACGCCGACCCCGACCCCCACGGTCACCCCGACCGTGACCCCGACTGTGACCCCGACGGTGACCCCGCCCGTGGATGCCGCGTGCCGAGTGGGCTACGCGGTCAACGACTGGGGGAGCGGATTCACCGGCACCGTGACCATCGCCAACACCGGGACCACGGCCATCAACGGCTGGACGCTGCGCTTCGCCTTCCCCGGCAACCAGCAGGTCGGTCAGGGCTGGTCGGCCACCTGGGCGCAAAGCGGCGCCAACGTGACCGCCACGAACGCCTCGTTCAACGGCACCATCGCGCCGGGCGCGAGCACCCAGATCGGCTTCAACGGCACCTACTCGGGAGCCAACCCGCGGCCGACCGCCTTCACCCTCAACAACTCCGCCTGCGCCGCCGCCTGACCGGCGCCGGGCCAAAAAGGGCGGTGCCTCCCTTCGGATCGGATACGAAGGGAGGCACCGCCATTTCTCATGTGCCAGGGACGTGGTGTCCCGACCGCGGGGACGTCAGCAGCGGCGACCGCTGTTGATGCACCGGACGGCCCGGGCCATGAGCTCCTCGCTCATGACATTGATCGCCCCGGCGTGGTCGCTCGCCGGATCGTGGCGTTCGGTGGCGAACCCGTCCACGGCGAAGGCCAGCGGCCGGTTGGGCAGGTTATAGGTGAGCGTGATCCGCAGCTGCGGGACCGCCTGGGTGCCCGCCGCGCATCGGCCGGACGCAGCATCGGGGAAGGTCAGATGCGTACGGTGGTTGGCGCTGTCGATGTTCTGACCGTCCCAGCAGCTCGGGAAGTCGTGGATGCTGAGCACCTGGCTGCCGCGCGGGCACAACGGGTACTTGTTGGTGATCCGGTTGGTGAACCCGGTGCAGGTGAACGTCGGCTTGGCGTTACCGAGCCCGTTGGTGATCGTCTTGGCGTCACCGACGATCATCTTGAGGAACCGCGGCGCCGCCACCACCTTGGACGTGGGGTTTCCGCGCCACTGGACGAGGACCCTGGACGGCTTCACCGGCGTGCCGATGTTGTTCTCGTCCTCGACCGCGGCCGCGGTCGGGTCGTCGTTGGCGCCCCGAACACGCTCGACCGGCCAGAAGTACGTCGACTGGTCCCCGTTGGTGCAACTCGTCGCGGAGGCCGCCAGGCTCTCGTCGGTCGACAGTCCATCCGCCGACTTGTTCCCCACCAGGTCGTGAAGGTGGTGCGCACCGTCGGAGACACCAGGCGCGATGACCTGGTTCGCGGTGTTCTGGTGGTCGCTCACGCCGCAGCGCGAGGTGAACGTGCCCCTGGAGGCCGAGCGGTTCGGCCGCGGCGTCCGGACGTTGGGGCGGACCTGCCGGATGTTGACATAGTCCGACTCCAACGGACCGATCGGCTGGGCCTGCGGCTCCTCACCGCCCCCCGGGTCGCTGGGCTCGGCGCTCGGCTCCGCACTGGGTTCGGCCGACGCGTCGTCACACGGCGGAGCCGACTCGCTGGGCTCGGCGCTGGGTTCGGCCGGCTCGCTCGGGGGAGCGCTCGGCTCGGCGGGCTCGCTGGGCGGCGCACTTGGCTCGGCGCTCGGCTCGGCCGGGTCGCCGGGGGCGGCGCTCGGCTCGGCCGCGGGCGGCCGGTGCCGCCAGCCGTGCCGCTTCTGCGTCCAGCCGACGTGCTGGATCCGCGTGCTGTTCTGCTGTGCCGCCGCGCCCTGCGACGGAGGGGCGGATTCGCAGTCGCCGGCCGACAGATTGACGGGGGACTTCGAGTTGCTCGTGACGACTCCGACGATGACTCCGCCGACCATCGCGAGCACCGCCGCGATCACGATCACGCCGGTTCTTTTCGGCGATGATCGTCCGTAACGTCTTGTCATTGAATTCTCACCTCGTGAACATGCCAGTGGCGAGCGCGCGGGTTCTGCCTGGCCGCTTACCGTGGCGTGAACTGTTCTGACCGGCCGACGTTGAGCGATCTCCTGGACCTGGCTGTCGTATCGGTGGCTGTCCGGTCGGCGACGAGCACGCCAAAGGCACAGTGGGCGGCGAAAGTGTGTCGCCACCCCGAGTACGTGGAAGTTCCACTCTGAACCTCTGCCATGTCGGATGTTCGACGGAGCCACGCATCCGGTCGGTCAATTGGAGATCAGTCGGACGGAGATACGCGGGTGCCGCGACCGGGGTTCAGAGCAAGCCGAATAAAAGTGAGGCCGGTGGGACTGCCGTGGTCAGCGGGCCGGCACGGACCCGTCCTCGCTGCTCACCGCGTCCCCGGCCGGCGTGGCCGAGATCGCGCGTTCGTAGGCGGCCTGGAGCTTGGCGACCTCGCCGTCCGGATCGTGGAACCAGTTCGTCGACCAGATGCGGTGGAAGACCCAGCCGAGGCGCTCCAGGTGCTCCTTGCGCAGCCGGTCTCGATCGCGGGCGCTGCGCGAGGCGTGATAGGACGGGCCGTCCGCCTCGATGGCCAGCACCATGCGCCCCGGCTCGTCCGGATGCGCCGCCGCGAAGTCGACGCGGTAGCCGCCCACGCCGAACTGCGGCACGACCGTGATGCCGAGACCGCGCAGTCGCTCGCGCACGTCGTGCTGGAAGAGGTTGAGCTCCGCCTCGGCGTCGGTGGCGGCCTTGCCGCTGAGCTGGGCGCCGCCAGAACCCGCGTACTCGAGGTATTCGGCCAGCAGCCGCGCGCCGGGCTTCGTCACCCGCTCCGGGTCGACGTCGTGCACCGAGAACGAGCTGACCAGCGTCAGCCGGTGCTTGGCGCGGGTCGCCGCGACGTTGAGGCGGCGCTCGCCGCCGTCGCGCAGCAACGGCCCCCAGTGGTAGCGCATCCGGCCGTCCGGGTGCTTGCCGTACCCGATCGACAAGATGATGGCGTCGCGTTCGTCGCCCTGGACCCGTTCGAGATTCTTGACGAAGAACGGCTCGGGCTTGTCCTCGGCGAAGAACTCCTCCAGCGCCGCCCGCTCGGCCGCCGCCCGCTCCGCCGCGAGCCGTTCTTCCTCGGCGCGTTGTTCGTCGTCGGGCTCGTCGTCTTCGAGCTCGTCCTCGTTGTCTTCGAGTTCGTCCTCGGAAGCCGGCGGTTTGGGATCTTCGGCCAGGGCGGCGCGCAGCGCCTCGTCGATGCGCTCGGCGTGTTTGATGCCCAGGGCGATCACACCCAGCGACTCCTCGGGCCGGGTGCGGGCGTGTTCGAGGATCAGCTCCACGACCCTGTTCACCTCGGCCGTCACCGACGCCTCCTGCCCCGGCGCGGTGTCCTGGGCGACGACGACGTGGCGCAGGCAGTCGTCGCGGAAGACGCCGGGGAAGGTCATCAGCGCGCCGTCGTAGATCCGGGCGTTGGAGAAGGCCACCAGGCGTTCGTCCCTGCTGCGGTAGTGCCAGGTCAACGGCCAGGTAGGCAGCAGCGGCCGCAACGTGTCGAGCACCGACTCGAAGCCGGAGCCGAAGGAGACGACGCCGTCGTCGGGGCCGCCGTCGCCCTCGGCGTCGTCCTCGCTCGCGTCGCCGTCGCCGACCTGGCGGAAGAAGTTGGTCGGCGGCAGCTGGTGGCCGTCGCCGGCGACGACGACCTGGTGCGCCCGCATGATCGACGGAATCGCGTCGGCGGGAATGATCTGGCTGGCCTCGTCGAAGATCACCACATCGAACAGCCGGGACGTGGGCAGTACCTGGCTGACGACCAGCGGGGACATCGCCCAGCACGGCTTGAGCGCGAACAACACGTCGCTCGCCTGGTCGAGCAGCCGGCGCAGCGGCATGTGGCGGCGGCGCAACGCGGCCTGCTTGCGGATCACCCGGGCCTGCAGAGGGTGGTGATCCTGGGCGTCGTGCAGCCGGTCGGCGACGGCGCGGCGCACCCGCGCGCGGTTCGCGGTGAGGTGCTCGACGTCGTGGTCGCGGAAGTCCGCGGCGATCTCGTCGAGCGCGTCGCCGCGATGCGCCGCGTACCGCGGATCGCGCACCCGGATGACGTCCAGCAGCGAGGCGTACCACGCGTGGTCGAGCGCCTGGACGGCCAGGTCGGGGCCGGCCGACCGGGCGGTGAGCTCGTCGACGAGCGGCCGCAGGCCCAACTCGGCGAAGCCGGCGCGCAGCTCGTACAGGCGCGGCAGCTTCCACGGGGTGTCCCGGTCGGCGTACAGGGCGGACAGCATCGGCTCGGCGTCGCCCGGCACCTGGACGAACGCGCGCAGCGCGGCGAGCTGTTCCTCGCACTCGGCGTGGCGACGCAGCGCGTCGGCGAGGTTCGACGGAACCCGCGGCGGCCCGGCGTCGGCGCGCAGCCGCATCCACGCGGCCAGCTGCGCCGCCGCCTCGGTCAGCGCCTGGTGCAGCTCCTCGCGTTCGGGCTTGCCGAGGAGCCACATCGAGCGGGCGCGCTTGACCAGCGCCCGCCGTTCCGACCACGACGGCCGCGCCGGTCCCGGTCCCGGTCCCGGTCCCGTACGGTCCTCGCGCGGCGCGGTGGCCGCGGCCAGCAGGTCGGGACGCGCGTCGTACACCTGCGGCGCCAGCTTGCGCCGGGTCTCCTGGATCGCGACGTACAGCCGCAGCCGCTCACCCCACTCGGCGTAGCCGCGCGGCGCGTACAGCCCGGTCTCGGCGGCGGCGCGGGCGATCTGGTCGCGCGCCCGCGGCAGGGACCGTGTGCACAGCCGCGCCGCGAGATCGTAGGCCTGCTTGGCCTGTTGCGGGGTGTGGACGGTGGCGCCGTACCACGGCGTCGCCTCCGGGCGGAGCGCGAAGCCGCCGAGGTGGGCGTACTCGCGCAGCTCGTCGCGGAGCCGGTCGACGGTGTCGCCGCCGACGCGCTCGACGTCGGGCAGGCGTACGGCCGTACGCGCCGCCTCGGGGATGCCGAGCAGCGCCGACTGGACCTGGAAGGCCGTCACCCCCCAAGGCTGGTGGACCTCGTGCAGCGCGTCCGCGTGCTGGGCGAGGCGCCGGCGCCGGTCGACCAGGCGG
Source organism: Streptosporangiaceae bacterium (assembly GCA_035765195.1). Lineage (GTDB taxonomy): Bacteria > Actinomycetota > Actinomycetes > Streptosporangiales > Streptosporangiaceae > CALAED01. The sequence continues at coordinate 528,641 of DASTYC010000038.1, read as the reverse complement.
CGGTGCAGGTTCAGCACGTCGGGCGGCGAGGTCTGCTGCGAGCGGTCGAGGGTGGCGCCAAGGTCGCGGGCGATGCGGAGCCGGTCGCGGGTCCCGTCGTGGATGTCCAGGACGATGTCGCCCAGGCCCACGCCCTTGAGGCGCGACAGCACGGCGTCGATCGCGGCCCGCTTCTCGGCGACGAACAGCACCTTCCGGCCGCGGGCGACCAGGGTGGCGATCAGGTTGGCGATCGTCTGGCTCTTGCCGGTGCCGGGCGGGCCGTGGATCACCAGGCTGCCGCCGCGCAGCACGGCGTTGATGGCGCTGCTTTGGGAGGAATCGGCATCGAGGACGGTGTAGTCGTCCTCCGGCGGCACTGTGTCATGGGCGATGGCTTCGGCGGGGGAGCCGTGGTCCGGGTGGAGGCCGGTTTGCGCCTCCGGGTCGCCGGCGATGGCCGCGACGACGTCGCTGTCGGCCAGCAACTCGTCCGCGTTCTGCAGGTCGCGGACCATGGGCAGCTTCGCGTAGGTGAACGTGCCGATGACCTTGCGGTGGGCGATGTCGAAGCCGGGCACGTCGGCGTCCTTGGCGATGCGCCGCAGCCGCTCGTACACGACGTCGGGGCCGGTGACCGGCTCGCCGCCCAGGGCGCCGGTTTCCGCGCCGAACACCGTGGCCAGCTTGTGCAACAGCACCGGGTTGACCTCGCTCTCGTCATCGAGCACGAGGTCGAAGTCGTCATGCCGGGCCCGGGTGGGCGAGATCGTCAGGCCGCGCAGCAGCACCGGGGCGGCGGGCTCGAGGAACAGTTCGTCCCATCTGGCCAGGCCGATGGCCAGGTAGCCCGCGTTGATGCCGCGTTCCTCGGCCAGCTCCTTGGCCTTGCGGTAGATCGCCTGGACGCGGCGGATGGCGTCGGCGCGCAGGTCGACGTCGCGGAACAGTCTGGTGAGGCGGACGGAGCCGGTTTCGAGGAACCGCTCCAGCACCTGCGGGTCGGCGGCGCCCAGGTCGAGCGTGCTGGCGCGCCTGTCCTTGTAGTAGAGCAACGTGTTGCGGCCGCCCATGTCGGTGAGGGCGGCTATCCATTTCGTCTGGGCCGCGGCGATGAGTTCGGCCCGGCGATTATCGGCTGGCTCCGCCATGCGCTGACCTCCAGCTGTGGCGGCGGGGGAGTGGCTCTATGGGGTGATGCGACGTACGTGTGCGTGGGACGTATATATGGGACGTTTGCATGGGTTTGACGCGATGATGCGGACAAAGAGTTCCCCGTCGGCCGCCGATTACCCATCACGCATCGCGCCCGGCCGGCCACGGTCGGGCGTTCCCGCAGGCACCGGGGGTGCGCCCGCGGCCGCGTCACTCGATGAAGTTCCTCAGGACGGCCAGGGCACCTGCGGGGAGCGGTAGAAGTTCACGCCGAGGGCGTCCCAGCGCGGACCCTGGGCGGCCAGCCGCGGCCGGTAGGTCTCCCAGGACCTGCCGGCGGCCGGCGACCAGCCGATCTCGGCGATCCCGGCGAGCCGCGGGTAGGCCATGAACTCCGCGTCGCCGATGTCGTCGATGGTCTCGCTCCACAGCGGGGCCTCGACGCCCTCGATGACCTCGTCGGTGACGCCCTCGACGATCTGTGCCGGGTCCCAGGTGTAGGAGTCCTGGGCCTCGACGACCGCGCACCAGGTCAGCCCGAACGGCGTGCTCGGGGTGTACTTCATGTCGAGGTAGGTCTTGTCGCACGGCGACATCAGCACCGTCGCGCCCTGCTCGACCGCCGACCTGGCCTGCTCGATGTCGTTCGGTCCCGGGGTCGTGCTGCCCCAGAACTGCGCGACCGAGCCGGGCGCGATGGACGCCCCGGCGATCTCCTTCCAGCCGACCATCGTCTTGCCGTGCCTGGCGACGATGTCCCTGACCCGCTCGATGAACGTCACGTAGTCGTCGTGCGGGGTGCTGTGCGCCTCGTCGCCGCCGATGTGGATGTACGGGCCGGGGGTGAGCGCCGCGAGTTCGCGGACGACGTCGTCGATGAACTGATAGGTGATCTCCTTGCCGACGCACAGCGAGCTGAAGCCGACGTCGGTGCCGGTGTAGAGCGGCGGCGCGACGCCGTCGCAGTTCAGCTCGGCGTAGGAGGCCAGCGCCGCGTTGGTGTGCCCCGGCATGTCGATCTCGGGCACGATCGTGATGTAGCGGTCCGCGGCATAGCGGACGATCTCGGCGTAGTCGGCCTTGGTGTAGAAGCCGCCGGGACCGCCGCCCACCTCCGTGCTGCCGCCGTGCGTCGCCAGCCGCGGCCAGCTGTCGATCATGACGCGCCAGCCCTGGTCGTCGGCGAGATGCAGGTGCAGCATGTTGATCTTGTAGAGCGCGGCGAGATCGATGTAGCGCTTCACCTCGGTGACAGAGAAGAAGTGCCGCGAGACGTCGAGCATCGCGCCGCGCCAGCCGAACCGGGGCCGGTCGGCGATCCGGACGCCGGGGACCACCCACGGCCCGGGGCTCGCCGTCGGGCTTTCGATCCGCGCCGGCAGCAACTGCCGCAGCGTCTGGGTGGCGCGGAACAGGCCCTCCGTCGTTCCGGACCGCAGCAGGATCCCGGCGCGGGAGACGGCGAGCGTATAGTCCTCGCGGCCGTGGCCGTCGGCGTCCGACAGGCCCAGGGTGATGCCGCGGCCGGCGCCGACGCGCACCGGGAACGGGTAGCCGGTGGCCCGCCGCAGGATCTGGGCGAGCGCGGTCGCGACGCCGAGGGCCCGGCGCGACGTCACCCCGATCCGCGTGTCGGGGGTGAGCTCGAACGAGCCGCCGGGGACGGTGGTCAGGCTCGCCGGCGCGGGGATGACCCGCGGCGGCGCCGCCGGCGTCGGCCGCCCGGCCGCGGCGGCCGCGGTCTGCCCGGAGGTGGCGGCCCCGCCGGCGGCGGGCGCGGCGCCGACCAGCACGGCGGCGCCGACGATCACCAGCGCGGACGCGGGCCGCAGCCGCGGGCGGCGCCGGGAAAGCCGGGGGAGTCGGGAGAACGGAGCGGGGTGCGCGTGGCGGGGAGCGCTCATGTGCGCAAACTAGGCATAAGTGTGCCCCCGCGCAATGGCCGGCGACCCCCGGTCGTCCTAACCCCCAGCGAGAGGACTCGTCTTGATCGTCCGTCCTGCCCCGGCCTGGCTGGCCGACGCCGTCCTGTACCAGATCTACCCGCAGAGCTTCGCCGACTCCAACGACGACGGGATCGGCGACTTTCCCGGGCTCGTCGAGCGGCTCGACTATCTGTCCTGGCTCGGGGTGAACACGGTCTGGATCAGCCCGTGCTTCGCCTCGCCGTTCCGGGACGCCGGCTATGACGTATCCGACTACTTCACGATCGCGCCGCGCTACGGAGACGACGACGATCTGGTGAAGCTGGTCGAGGCCGCGCGCCGGCGGGACATCAGGATCCTGCTCGACCTCGTGCCGGGCCACACCTCCGACCAGCACCCGTGGTTCCGGGCGGCCCTCGACGACCCGGCGGACGACCGCTACATCTGGGCCGACCGTCCGGCGGAGCGGTTCGTCCCGTCGCCCGGACCACGGCCCGGCTACTACCTGAAGAACTTCTTCGACAGCCAGCCCGCGCTCAACTTCGGCTACGCGCGATCCGACGAGGCCGAGCCGTGGCGGCAGCCCGTCGACGCCGCGGGACCCCGGGCCAACCGGGCCGCGGTGCGGGAGATCATGGCGCACTGGCTCGACCTCGGCGTCGCCGGCTTCCGGGTCGACATGGCGTTCTCGCTCGTCAAGGACGACCCCGGCGGCGTGGAGACGGCGCGGCTGTGGAGCGAGATGCGCGACTGGCTGGACGCCGCCTACCCCGACGCCATGATGCTCAGCGAGTGGGGGAGCCCCGAGATCGCGATCCCCGCGGGATTCCACGCCGACTTCTTCCTGCATTTCGTCGGCCGCGCGCTGCGCTCGCTGTGGGACACCGGCACCGGGGCCACCAGCCCCACATGGGAGCAGGGGGAGTGCTTCTTCGACGCCGCCGGCAAGGGATCGCCGGCCGAGTTCCTCGAGACCTGGCGCGCGGCGGTGCGGGCGGTGGCCGACGCCGGGCACATCGTGCTGCCGACCGCCAACCACGACTTCTCCCGGCTGGCCTGCCACCCGCGCACCCGCGACCAGCTCGGGCCCGCCTTCGCGTTCGTCCTCACCTGGCCGACCCTGCCGGCGATCTACTACGGCGACGAGATCGGCATGCGCTACATCCCAGGACTGCCCGACAAGGAGGGCAGCCGGCTGGAGCCGACGTACAACCGGGCGGGTTCGCGCACCCCCATGCAGTGGGACGGCACGGCGAACGCCGGCTTTTCCGCCGCCCCCGCCGACCGGCTGTACCTGCCGATCGATCCGGATCCGGACCGGCCGACCGTCGCCGCCCAGCGGGCCGACGAGGACTCGCTGCTCAACCAGGTGCGCCGGCTGATCGCGCTGCGCAAGGCGGAGCCCGCGCTCGGCGCCGCCGGCGCGATCGAGGTGTGGCACGCCGGCTACCCGTTCGTGTACGTCCGCGGCGGCAGCCACCTGGTGGTGATCAACCCGCGCCGGGAGCCGGCGGACCTCGCCGTCGCCGACCGCCTCGGGCGTGCGGACGAATCGGCGCGGCCGCTCGAGGTCAGGGGCGTGACGATCGGCGACGGGCAGATCCGTGCCGGCGGCTTCTCCTACGGGGTCTTCGCCTTGACCTGAGCCGGGCTCGAATCCGCTGGGATCGGGTGAATCTCGTGGAGCGGTCTGGCCGTATATCCCATGTGTGGTGCGAGCAATCGACATTTTCTCGCCGGCGTTGGCGCCGAACCACCATGCCGTACTACGGTGCGATGAACGCGAGGGGATTCCGGAGGGGATGAACCGGAGGGCGACACGCGCCGTGCACGGGGTGTGGTCTTTGTCAGATGAGTCGCTGCTCGCTGGAATGGCTTCGCGGGACGCCGATGCGGCCACCGCGTTCGTCCGCCGCTACCAGGCCCGGGTCTTCGGCCTCGCGCTCACGATCGTCGGCTCCCGCTCGGTCGCCGAGGACGTGGCCCAAGAGGCGTTCGTCCGGGCCTGGCGGCACGCCGAAAGCTACGATCCGCGCAAGGGGCGGGTGCCCGCCTGGTTGCTGACGATCACGCGCAACCTGGCTATCGATGCCCTGCGCATGCGCGGTGAGCTTCCCACCGACCCGTTCCTGCTCATGGGATCGCTGGTGTCGCAGGAGGGCGCCAGCGACTCGAGTCTCGACTACGACGACAGAGACAATCTCCGGCGGGCGCTGCTCGCGCTGCCGCCGGAGCAGGCGCGGGCCATCGCCCTGTCGGTGTTCTATGGACTCACGGGGAAGGAGATCGCGGCCGTCGAGGAGATCCCGCTTGGCACCGCCAAGACGCGGATACGGCGCGGTCTCGGCAAGCTCAGGGAGGTTCTGGGGGTTAGGGATGAGTGAGGACGCGGAGTGCGCGGAGATCCGGGAACTGATCCCGGAGATCGCGGCGGGGGTCGCCGCGGGTGACGAGCGCGCGCGTGCGCTCGCCCACCTCGGCGACTGTCACGACTGCCGCCACGAGCTCGCCGTGACCGCGGATCTGGTCGACGAGATGCTGACGCTGGCCCCTGCCGAGGAACCGCCGGCGGGCTTCGAGAGCCGCGTCATGGCCCGGCTCGCGCCCGAGGCCAAGGTGCGGCGGGCGCCTGGGCGGGTCCGTGCGTTGCGCCGGCGCCCCACGCGGGCGTCCACGCGGGCGGCGGCGTGGCTGGCGGCGACCGCGGCGGCGGCCGGGCTCGCCGCCGGAGCGGTGTGGTGGCAGACCGCGCAGGATCGCGAGCTCGCCGCGAGCTATCGGCACACGCTCGACGTCGCCCACGGGCGTGGCCTGTCCGCCGCGCCGCTGATGTCGGGCCTCGGCGCGGAGCAGGGCACCGTGTTCGCCTACCAAGGCGAGCCGTCCTGGCTGTATGTGACCTTCCGGGCGGCGCCGCAGCCGGGTCTCTACGACGCCTGCCTGGTGACAAAGGACGGACGCCGCTTCGCGTTGCGACCGTTTGAGGCGGGCCACAACGCCTACGCCTGGGGCTCCACAATCAAGGTCGACGTACGCGAGATCGGCACCATCGAATTCGCCCGATCCGGGGAAACGGTGATGAGCGCCCGCTTTTGACGGTGGCTCCTGACCAAACCTTTTGACATCGGTTTTCCGCGGGCTTCTGATAGCCCTGATAGGTCTCATGGGTCGTCACGGAAGGAGCCCGTCGGTCATGACGGCCAGCACCGATCTGCCCCGGCTGCCGTTCGCGCGCCGCGATAACTTCGATGTCCCCGCCGACTACAGGGCGCTGCGCGCCGAGGGGCCGATCACCCGGGTGCGGACCCAGACCGGCGACCCCGCCTGGCTGGTGACCGGCTATGAGGAGATCAGGCGGCTGCTCGCCGATGACCGCCTGGGCAGATCGCATCCAGACCCGGGCCGGGCCGCGCGAGTCTCCAACTCGGCGCTGTTCGGCGGCCCACGGGACGAGTTCGCGACCGAGAAGGCCGCCCACGAGCAGATGCGCAGGCTGCTCGTGCCCGCGTTCTCGCGCCGCCGGATGAACGCGCTGCGCGGCCGGGTCGAGTCGATCGTCGACGAACTGCTCGACCAGATGGCCGAGCGGACCCCGCCCGTCGACCTGCACGAGGCGTTGTCCTTTCCGCTGCCCGCGCTCGTGATCTGCGAGCTGCTCGGCGTGCCGTACGAGGACAGGGACTACTTCCGGGCGTTGTCCGGCCAGGCGGCGGGCGTGACGGACGCGGCCGCGTCCGCCGCGGCCATCGAGGAGCTGAACGAGTACATGCGCCGGCTGATCGCGGTCAAACGTGCCGACCCGGCCGAGGACGTGCTCTCCGACCTCGTCGCCGCCGCCGACGGCGGGCTCGAAGACCTCGATGACGACCGCATCGCCACATTGGCGGGCGGGCTGCTGATCGCGGGGCACGAGACGACCGTCGCCCGCATCGACTACGGGACCGTGCTGCTGCTCACACATCCCGACCAGCTCGACGCGCTGCGCCGCGACCCGGAGCTGGTGCCGACGGCCGTCGAGGAGATCATGCGCGCGTCCGCGCCCAGCGATCACGGGCTGCCGCGGTACGCGCGGACCGACATCGAGGTCGGGGACGTGACGATCAGGGCCGGCGACGCCGTGGTGCTCCTCCACTTCGCGGCCAACAGGGACGAGCGGACCTTCCCCGACCCCGACCGGTTCGACATCTTCCGGGCGCCCGCCGACCTGCACCTGGGCTTCGGTTACGGACAGCACTTCTGCATCGGCGCCGGGCTGGCCAGGATCGAGCTCCAGGCCGCGTTCGGCGCGTTGTTCCGGCGGTTCCCCACGCTGGCGCTCGCCGTGCCGGTCGAGCGGTTGCGGCGGCTGACGCAACGCCTCACCGGCGGGTTCGTCGAAGTGCCGGTGACCTGGGACTGATGGGGAATGATGGCCTCATGACGGACAGCGGGAAGGCGGACGAGACGACGCGGGCCAACGGGATCCCCACGGTGGCGTTGCCGGGCAAGGTGGTGATGCCGCTCGTCGGGTTCGGCACCTGGCAGCTGCGCGGGCGCCGGGCCTACGACGCGGTCAGGTACGCGCTCGACGTGGGCTATCGCCACCTCGACACGGCGACGATGTACGGCAACGAGGCCGAGCTGGGCCGGGCCCTGCGCGACAGCGGCATCGACCGGCAGGAGATCTTCGTCACCACCAAGCTGCCCGCGCGCGGCGCCGGCCGCGAGCGCGAGACGATCTCCGCCAGCCTGCGCGCCCTCGACACCGACTACGTGGATCTGTGGCTGGTCCACTGGCCGCCCGGCGGCAGCGCGCGCCCGCGTACGTGGCAGGAGCTGCTGACGATCCGCGACGAGGGCCTGGCGAGGGCGGTCGGGGTGAGCAACTACAGCGTCGGCCAGCTCGACGAGCTCATCGACGCCACCGGCGAGCCGCCCGCGGTCAACCAGATCCCGTGGAGCCCCACCCGGCACGACCCGCGACAGCTCGCCGGCAACCGCGATCGCGGCGTGGTCGTCGAGGGCTACAGCCCGCTCAAGGGCGCCAACCTGCGCGACCCGGTGCTGGCCGAGATCGCCACGCGGCACGGAGTCACCCCCGCCCAGGTCGTGCTGCGCTGGCATCTCGAGCACGAGATCGTCGTCATCCCCAAGTCGGGCAACCGCGACCGCATCGCGGCCAACTTCGACCTGTCGGGTTTCCAGCTCAGCCCCGATGAAGTGGTGCGCATCGACGGCCTTTCCCGGCGCTGACTACCATCGCAGCGTGAAATTCGATCACTTCACCGTCGTGCTGCTGGTGCTGCGGCCCGACGCGCCGCGGCTCGACGAGGCGGCCGCCGCCGCCCTGCAGGACGCCCACCTCGCCCACCTGGCCGAGCTGCACCAGGCGGGCCACCTGCTCGCCGCCGGTCCGCTGTCCGACGAGGGTTTCCGCGGCCTGTCCCTGTTCACCGTGGCGCCCGAGGAGGCGCGCCGCCTGGCCGAGCGCGACCCCGCCGTGCGCGCCGGCCGACTGGAGCCCAAGGTGATCCCCTGGATGGTCCCGGCGGGCGCCCTGTCGTACTCGCCCACCCGCTTCCCCCGCTCCATCGCCGAGGCCGAGGCAGATTGAGTTACTGACTGACTGACCGCCCGAGCGGACGGATCGTGGACTCTCTGATCCCGCGCCTCTCCGAGCGCACCGGGTTGTCGGGTGAGTCTGGGCATCTCACCAGCTTCCACCGCCGCCTCCGCCTCCTCCTCCGCCCACGGCGCCGCCGCCGGAGAAACCGCCGCCGGACGATCCGGAGGAGCCGCCGCCGAATGAGGGGGACCCGGTGTACGCAGCGAACGAGGTGAGGCTGGAGGCGAAGGCGCCGCCGCCGACGTTGTACCAGGACGGGGTCTGGACGAGGTGGGCGGCGAGGACGGCCGCGTAGCCGCGCTGGAGGCCGAACGCGATCGCGAACGGCACGAGCCTGGACACCGCCTCCTCGATCTGCTCCGGGGTTCCCTCCGGGACCGGCCCGCCCCGCAGGTGCTCGCGGAATCCCTTCACCTGGCCGAGGACCTGTGAGCCGAGCGTCGTGCGCGGCCGGACCGTCCGCGCCAGGAGCACCACCGCCAAGCCCGCGACGGCCAGAGCCGCGACGATGGTGAACGCGCCGGCGAACGTGATCGAGCCGAGAAGGCCGAGGGCGAAGCCGAACGGGCTCAGGCCCAGCATCACCCCGCCCAGGACGCGCTGTCCGCGGCGCCGCAGGTCGGGCCGCCGGCGGTACCAACCGCGCCGGACGAGTTCGTCCATGAGCTGGTCCTGTGTCCGCACGCGCACCGAGCCGAACCAGACGTGGATCCGGGAGACCAGCACCTCTTCCTGGCCGCCGAGGACTCCCTTGAGCAGGGTCGCCTCGTACGGGGCCAGATCGTGGAGGTCGAGCGGCCCGGTCCGGGTCAACAGGTAGTCGCCGTCGGTGTCCTCGATGCGCAGCCGGCCGCGGGCGGCCAGATCGACCAGGGTGGCGACCACGTGGCGGATGTCGGCCCGGTCGTCGAGCAGCGCGCCCGCCTCAGCGGGCCGCACTCCGGGCGGCGGCACCGAAACAAGCGCGGCGCGCGCTCGGCCACGCGGCAGGCCGCGCAGGAACATCAGCAGCGGCACGAGCAGCAAGGCCCCCGCGATCGCGATCGCGACCGGTGAGACACTCGTCGCCAGGCGCTCCCGATACACCGGCGGCGGCACGGTCACCGCGCCCTTCGCCCACTTCACCGCGACAGTGAGGCCGGTGCGCGGGTCCAGCGAGGGCTGCGTGAAACGCGCCGTCGTGCCCTGCGCGTTCGCCGACCCGCACGCCCGCGTCGCCCCGGCGGGGCCCGCGAAGCATGTCGCGCCGGTGACCGCGACGGGGATGGACACCGTGACGGTGACATCGGAGATCGGTACCCGCCATCCATTGCCGACGGCGTTCCAGTACAGCTCGTCATGGCCGGGATGAGGGGAGAGCGCCGCCCGCACGTCGTAGTCGATCACGTACGTCTGCGCGCCGGTGACGGTCCGCGCGGGATCGCCGATCCGGATGCGGGTCTCGTCGCCCGACGTCATCTCGGCCGGCACGGGCGCCCCGGCCGGGCTCGACACCCGCACGTTCGCCAGAGCGTACAAGCGATCCCGGGCCGGACCGGACGGGACGAGGCGCGGCACGTACCGGTCGACGCCGTGCTTGGCCACGCTCCCGAAGTCGTAGGCGATGGTCTCCTTGACATGCAGGAGCCCGTCCGGCCGGACCTCCATGTCCACCTGATACCGGGCGATGCGTTCCGTCTCCGCACGGGCGGGCGCGGGTATCGCGAGGACGCCGATCAGGCTCACCAGCAGGAGCGCCGCCGCACGCCAGATTCGTAGGTAACCGGGCACCATGCCCCCCCTTTCCCCGCAGAGGGCGCCGCCGTCGCGGATTAGAGTCCCCGGGCGCGCGTTCCGTTCCCGCGTGGCGCTTCCGACGTCGGCAGGGCGAACCCATCGAGAGTGAAAGTTTCCTGTTCGGTCGTCACGCCGGGAGCCGACTGTGCCTGCTCAGACGTGGTCTGGCGAACGCGTGCGCAACAAGCACATTGACTGCCGCTCCGGCTTCGCCGTACGTTTCGTGCCGTTCGCACCGGCGAGCCACGAGTTCGAATGGCAGAGGGGGTGCGATTTTGAAGCACCGAACCATGATTGTCGCCATTGCGGCTGCGGCGCTTCTCGCGGCCACGGGTCCCTTGGCGCAGGGCGCAGGCCTCGGCAGGACCACGTCGAGCAGCGCGCTCGCATCGACGGCCGGCTGCGGCAGGACGCCGACGCTGACCAGTGGGACGCACACGATTCAAAGCGGCGGCCGAAGCCGCACCTTTATCCTGCGGATTCCCGACGGGTATGACAACACGCGTCCCTACCGGCTGATCTTCGCATTCCACTGGCGAGACGGCACCGCCACTGACGTCGCCACGGGTCAGACCGTGCAGCGCGACACGTGGGCCTATTACGGACTCCTGCAGCTGTCGAACAACAGCACCATCTTCGTCGCGCCCCAGGGCATCAACAACGGCTGGGCCAACACGGGCGGTGAAGACGTCACCTTCACCGATGACATGCTCAGGCAGATCGAGTCGGATCTGTGCGTCGACACCTCGCAGGTCTTCTCCATGGGCTGGAGCTTCGGCGGCGGCATGAGCTTCGCGCTCGCGTGCGCCCGGCCGAACGTCTTCCGCGCGGTCGCGGTCTACTCCGGCGCGCAGATCAGCGGATGCAGCGGTGGCACCCAGCCCGTCGCGTACTTCGGCGCTCATGGCATCAGGGACTCGGTCTTGAACATCTCCAATGGAAGGGCGCTGCGCGACCGCTTCGTCGGCAACAACGGCTGCGCTCCGCAGAACCCGCCTGAGCCGGCGCGGGGCAGCCTGACGCACACGGTCACCGCGTATTCGGGGTGCCGGGCCGGCTTCCCTGTCGTGTGGGCCGCGTTCGACGATGATCACAACCCCGCGCCGTCGGACGGCGCCACCGGCCTCAGCCCGAGGACTTGGCTTCCGGCGGAGACGTGGCGGTTCATCACGCAGTTCGAGAGCACCTCGTCGCCCAGCCCGACCCCAACCCCGACTCAGACTCCAACCCAGACTCCAACCCCGAGCCCGACGCCGACCGGTGCCTGCTCGGCCACGATGCGGGTCGTCAACTCCTGGTCCGGCGGCTGGCAGGGTGAGGTCGCGGTACGCGCGGGCACCTCGCCGATCAACGGCTGGACGGTGAACTGGACCTGGCCGGGTGGCCAGAGCCTCACCCAACTGTGGGGCGGCGTGCGGTCTGGCACCGGCTCGACCGTGACCGTACGCAACGACTCGTGGAACGGCTCAGTCGCCGCCAACGGTGGCACGACCTTCGGCTTCCTCGCCTCGGGATCCCCCGCCGCCCCTGCCTTGACCTGTACGAACGCGTGATCCCCGCCGATCTTCTGAGTGTGGAGGGCCACAGGTGCGGGTGGGGGAGTGGGCGACCGCCTTGAGTTGGTCGCGTGCGTCGCGCATACCGCGTACGGTGCCCCATCGGGCCGATGCCGTGAGGATCTTCGCCACGTGTCCGTCGACGCGGGGCGAATTGATCAGGGGAACGACCCGCGCCAACGTCAGCATGCAGTCGGCCGCCATGTGCACCTGGGAGGCGCGGAGCGCGGCCATGCTCTGGTGTGCCGGCCGCGCTGGAGGCCGAACGCGATCGCGAGGGGCGTGAGCCTGGACACGCCTCCTCGATCTGCTCCGGGGTTCCCTGTGGGATCGGCCCGTCCCTAGATGTTCGCGGAGGCCTTTCGCCTGGCCGAGGACCTGTGAGCCGAGCAGGCCGAGGGCGAAGCCGAACGGGCTCAGGCCCAGCATCACCCCGCCCAGGACACGCTGTCTGCGGCGCTGCAGGTCGGGCCGCCGGTGGTACCAGCCGCGCCGGACGAGTTCGTCCAATGTGGCGTTTCCGGGGCTCGATCGAGGTGGCCGAGTCGCGACCGCATTGGGTGAAGAAGACATGCCGCGCGGCCGGTCACGCCGTCGAGCGGGCGTTGCTGGACGGCCTGCCGAGCTCGGCCTGCCGGTACGGCTCGTCCTGCGGACGCTCGCGGAGTCGCCCGAGGTCGGCCAGTGCGCCACAGCGCGGCTGGAGAAGAAGCTGCTGCACCGGTCGCTGCGCGGACTGGTCCGGCCGACCGTGACGCGGAAAGTGACGAGATCGTACGCTTCGCGGTGCGGGCACTCCGCCCGAGGCGCTGCGACGCGTCCTGACCAAGGTCCCGCCCGAAGCGCCCGGGTTACGCCGGTTACGGTGTCTAGTGGCCTGTCGCACACCCACGTCCGCGAGCGCGCCGAACCCCGACGCCATTATTGGAGGATTGCCGAGGGCGACGGGTGATCAATGGTGTGCATATGTTGCATGTTCTGCTATTCAGCCGGCCGAGCATCAGTGTGCGGATTTGCGGTGTTGTCCGGCTGGTCCGGGCCAGATCGGATCATCTGGCTATTTTCCCCTTGTCGGGTTGTGTCCGGCGGATTTCCGCGGGAGAGCGCTGGGCCTGTTATAGCGTGCGGGCGTGACTTCGGTTGGATGACCCGGTCCGGAAAGCTGACCTTGGAAAGGCGGGGCGTGATGAGTGGCCTGATCGTCGACGGCGCCGGTTTTGAGGTCGTCGTCGGTGCCGAGCGGATCGGGTCCCGCAGGCTCGTTGAGTCGCCCGATGTGGAGTTACTGACCGGGCTGGCCAGCCGTTATGTGCGGGCAGTGCAAGCGCGTGCCGACGCCGGCGTGTTCGTTGAGCTGGGCCGCGAGCTGTTCGGCTGGTTGGACGGGGACCAGGGTCAGCTGAGCGCGTTGCTGGAGCGGGCGGCCCGCCCGCTGGTCTTCGAGGTGAGCGGGCCTCTGTCGCCGACGGCTCAGGCGTGGGCCGTGCTGCGAGCTCCATTCGAGTTGCTGGCCCCACCACATGGCGGGCTGCTGGCGGAGGATGAGCTGGTCCGTTTTTGTGTGGTGCGACGTCTAGGGCCGGCGCGGGAGCGGCCTGCGCTGGACGAGTTCCGGCTGGGTCTGGCTTTCATGGCGTCGTCGCCGCGGGGGCTGCCCGAGCTGGATTTCGAGGCGGAAGAGGCGGCGATTCTCCTCGCTGTGGGCGAGGGCCGCGTCGATCTGGTGGTCGACGACACCGGTGACCCCGAGCAGTTGGCCCATCGGCTGGCCGAGCTGGGCGGGGTTCCGGTGGTGCATTTGTCGTGCCACGGGTTGAACAGCTGGCCGGGAGGTCCGGGCGGGACGGGTGTTCCGGTGCTGATGATGGAGGACGAGCTGGGCGGTGACCGTCCGGTGCCGGCGGCTGAGCTGGTGAGCCTGCTGCCGGAGGGGCCGCGGCTGTTGTTCGTCTCGGCGTGCCTGACCGCGACCGGTGCCGACGCGTCCGGTCATCTGCCGCCGGGGAACGGTCACAAGGGGGAGCCCGGCACAGGGGCAGGCGGGAGCCTGGTGGCGCATTCGCTGGCGACGGCGCTGGTGGCGGCTGGCGTGCCGGCGGTGATCGGCTGGGACGGTTCGGTCGGTGATCGTTCGGCCACCGCGTTCGCCGAGCGGCTGTATCGCGGCCTGGCCGACCGCGCCGATGTCGCTGTGGCTGTCGGCGACGCCCGCCGGGTGCTGCTGCGGTCGGATGATCCGCTGGTGCGGGCTGATTGGCATCTCGCCCGGCTGTGGCTGGGGCCCGCCGGCGGTGGGCCGGTGGTGGCGGGCAACCGCAAACGGTCACTGGTGACGGCCACCCACGGCACCAAGACATTCCTGGACCGCAAGCACGAGGTCCCGGTCGCGACGGCTGAGATGTTCGTGGGGCGTCGCCCGGAGATGCAGCGGGCGTTGCGGGCGTTGCGTTCGGGGCAGCGGGCAGGGGTGCTGCTGCATGGGCAGGGCCGGCTGGGCAAGTCGAGCCTGGCCGCCCGGATCGTGGACCGGTGCCCGGACATGGCGGTGGCGGTGGTGTTCGGTCATTACGAGGCGCCCGCCATCTTGGACGCCGTGGCCGCGGCGGTGCGCGCCAACCCGGCGGCGAGGCAACTGATCGAGGAACGGTTGCCCACGGTGCGCGAGCGGCCGGAGGCGATCGAGACGCTGCTGGTCGATCTGCTGGCCGGGCCGTGCGCGCAGGCCGGTGACGACGGCCGGCGGCCGCTGCTGCTGGTCATCGATGACCTGGAGCAGATCCTGGTGGCCGACCCGGACGGCCCGCACCGGGTGGCGCCAGGTCAGGCCCTCGTGCTGGCCGCGGTGCTGCGGGCGTTCGACCCGGCGGAGACAGACAGCCGCCTGCTCGTCACGAGCCGGTTCACCTTCGCCCTCGACGGGCTGGAGACCCGGCTGGAGGCGGTGCAGTTGCCGCCGCTGTCGCCGGTGGCCCAGCGCAAGCTCCAGCGCCGACAGCAGGCGGTGACTCCGGCGGAGCGTCAGGCCGAGCGGGCCGCCCTCGCCGCCAGGGCGCTCGCGGTGAGCCGGGGCAACCCCGGGTTGCAGGACCTGATCGGCCTGCGGCTGGTGTACGGGGAGCAGGTGGGGGCGGAGCGGGCTGCGGCGGCGGTGGCTGGGATGGAGGCGTACCTGAGGCAGGGCGACCTGCCGGCCGATGCCGAGGTACGGGCGTTCCTGGAGAATCTCGCGCTGGATGCGCTGCTGGCGGAGGCCGGGCCTGCGAACGTCGCCCTGCTGCGGGCTGCCACGCTGTTCGATTTGCCGGTGCCGGAAGCGGTGATCGGGGTGCTGGCCGACCAGGTGGGTGGATCGGCGGTGCGGCTGCGGGGACTGGGGCTACTGGAGCCCTACCAGGATCTGTACGACCCGGCGCACCTGGCATTGGCGGCCGACCCGCTGGCAGCCGGACGGATCCAGCCGCTCAGCACCGATGAGCAGGCCGCTGTGGCCGCCGCAAGCGTTGGGCCGCTGTTCGCCGCCTGGGGCGGAGCGGCGCCGCGGTCGCGCCGCGATCCGACGCTCGATCTGCAGTTGGCCCGGCTCGCCCTGCCGGCCGATGACCCTGCGGTCGCTGCGGCATGCGCGTTCGGTGCCGTCGTCACCTTGCGCAGCGGCCCGGCCGCCGACGCTTTCCGGCTCGGCCGGGACGCCATCGACCTGCTCGACCGGCACGGCTCGGCCGTGCCGCTTGACCTGCTGCGAATGTCTGCCGACGCCGCCTTCACCAGCGGCGACGGCGAGGCGGGCGAGGCATTGCTGAACAGGGCAGCACAGCAGGTGGCAGCCGGGGACGAGCATGGGATCAGCCAGCTCGACCAGGCCCGGGTCATCGCCGCACAAGCCCGCCGCCTCGTCACCCGCGGCGAACCGGAGCAGGCCGAACAGCTGCTCCGGCGCGCCCAACACCTCTTCACGGCCGCGGGATCCGAGCGGGAAGCGACGGTGACGATGGGATCGATCGCTGACATCGCCTATCGGCGGGGTGAGTATGACGAGGCGTTGCGGATTCACCGGGAGGTCCAGCTGCCGGTCTATGAGCGTCTTGGCGATGCCCGGGAGACCGCGGTCACGTGGGGGAAGGTCGCTGACATCGCCTATCAGCGGGGTGAGTATGACGAGGCGTTGCGGATTCGCCGGGAGGTCCAGCTGCCGGTCTTCGAGCGTCTTGGTGATGCCCGGTCTGCCGCGGTCGCGTGGGGGAGGATCGCTGATATCGCCTACGACCGGGGTGATTATGACGAGGCAGCCGAGTTGCAGCTAAAGCGGCTGGAGATCAACAAGGAGCTCGGCGACCTCGACGGGATCGCCGGGGCCAGTTGGGACCTGGCCAGGATCGATCTCAGCCGAGAGGATTACGACTCAGCGCTCCCACGGCTGGCGGAATCGTTCCAGATCCTCGGCCAGCTGCAACGCCCCGACGGGATCGCCGCCGTGGGCAACGTACTAGGGCAGCTGTTGATGGCCGCAGGCCAGGCCGATAGCGCTCGCCGAGTGCTGGGCGACGCGCTTGAAGCCGCTACCAAGATCGGCTGGGCCGATGCCGTTCAGCAGATCAACGAGTTGTTGAAAAGCGCGGCCACGGAAGATGAGGGAAATGATCGTCCAGCTTGAAAGCGCCAGCGCTGAAAACGTGGAGGCGGCCAAGCGGAGTCTTGAAGCGATTGCCCGTGGCTGGGGCTACGAGATTGCCGTGGCCGAGCCTGAGGCGACCACTATCGCTGGAACCCGGCAACATGGCCGCGGTAAGGCCATTGACCCGGTGGCGCTGGCGGCCCTCGCCGTGTCGATCCCGTCGGCCGCGCTGGCCGTGCTCGATCTGGCCGACCGCATCCGCAGCCGGCGCAGGGCCAAGGAACTGATCGACCACGCACAACAACTGGCCGCCCAGCAGGTGACCGTCTGCCTGATGTCCCAGAACGGCACCGTCGAACTACGTAATCTGGCGCCGGATCAACTTCTCGACCTGCTGGCCGGCGACGACCCGGCCGGCTGAGCGGTCATACGTTTGTCAACCGGATTCCCGGGTGGGGGAGTGGGCGACCGCCTTGAGTTGGTCGCGTGCGTCGCGCATGCCGCGTACGGTGCCCCATCGGGCCGATGCCGTGAGGATCTTCGCCACGTGCCCGTCGACGCGGGGCGAATTGATCAGGGGAACGACCCGCGCCAACGTCAGCATGTAGTCGGCCGCCATGTGCACGTGGGAGGCGCGGAGCGCGGCCATGCTCTGGTGCGCCAGGCAAAGCGCCGAAGTGGTTGGTGATGAGTCGCCATAGAGCTTTACGGCTTGGCTCAATGCCTCTTGGGCCTCGTCGTAGGCGCCGAGATTTGCCAGGGCGACGCCGGCATTGCCGGTCATGTCGGCAACGTCGAACGGAGATTGACCGGGGAATCCTCCGGTGTCCCTGAGGAGGCCCAGCACGGTTTCGATTTCGTCGCGCCCGGCGTTTCCCTGTCCGGGCAGGTGTGACCGCGTCTCTCCCTTGCGCAGCTTCATCCATTGCTGTTGGGCGTCGGAAACCTCGCGGAGTCGTGCACCGGCTTCGGCGAATGTAAGGGCCCTGTCCTGCTGGCCGCGTTCGGCATTGATGTTCGCGAGGACGCTGTAGGCGCGTGATTGCGCGTCTGTGCTCCCGCTGCGGTGAGCGAGTGTCAGCGCGAGCCCGCCGACGTTTTCGCCGGCGTCGAATCGACGGGCGTCATTGAGGGTCCAGGCGGTTTCGGCGGCCAGATTGGACGCCGCCTCTTGGAGTTTTTGGTCTTTGCCGGCGACCAACGGCGCTATCCGGCGAATGTGTTTGACGGCGGTGGCGGCGGTCGCCCCGCCGCCATGTTCGTACCGGGCGCGGGCGACGCGTTGTGCGAGTGCCGCTAAGTAGGAAGGGTCCTCATGGGGGCTGACCTTGGGGGACGGAACGAACATTACGGACGCGGCCGCGGTCACGAACTCCCGGCGTTTCACGGGGTCCGACTCCTCCCTTTTCGGGCGTATGACCACTTCCCACCCTACACGTGACAGGGTTTTGATCACTTTGGCGAACTCGAGGCCGCCTTTTCCATTGACCACATCGGAGATCCAGCCCTGGCCCTTGCCAATCTCGGCGGCGAGCTTGTTCTGAGAGCAGCGACGCTGCTTCATGATCATTTTGAAGGCCTCGGGGAGGCTGCGAGCTTCCATGCCGGGCAGAATATCGGCAGTCCTGAATGCGTGACCAGAAGTAGTCACATGACCTCGCGCCGAAGTAATCAGGCGGAGACCAGGGCGCCGTCGTGCAGTTCGAGCAGGCGGTCGGCGTAGGCGAGGAGCACCGGGTCGTGCGTGGCGACCAGCGCGGTGACCCCCTCACTGCGGACGACCGCTTTGATCAGGTGCATGATCGATTGAGCGGTCTCCGAATCGAGCTGGCCGGTCGGCTCGTCGGCGATGAGCAGCCGCGGCCGGTTCGCCAGCGCGCGGGCGATCGCCACGCGCTGCTGCTGGCCGCCCGACAGCTCGTAGGAACGTTGGGCGGCGTGGTCGGTCAGCCCGACGAGGGACAGCAGCAGGCGCACGCGCTCGGCCCGGTCGCGCGGCGACACCTTGGCCAGCCGCAGCGGCACCTCGATGTTCTCCGCCGCCGACAGCACCGGGATCAGCCCGAACGACTGGAACACGAAGCCGACGGTTTCGCGGCGCAGCCGTAGCAGCTCGGCTTCGCCGAGGTCGGTCACCGCGTGGCCGGCCACTTCGACCCGGCCCGCGTCGGGGGCGTCGAGCCCGCCGATCAGATTGAGCAGCGTCGTCTTGCCGGAGCCGGAGCGGCCCTTGACCACCGCGAGCTGCCCGTCCGGCACCTCGAACGTCACGTCCCGCAGCGCCCGCACCTCGATCCGGCCGGACCGGTAGGTCTTGGTGAGTCCCGTCACGGTGATCGTCGGCTCAGCCATCGCGCTCGTCCTCTCGACCGGCGCGATCGGGCCATACGCCGATGTGGTCGGTCTCCAGCGCGAGGCGCACGCGGTCCTTCATGCCGAGCTCGCCGGTGAAGGCCTTCGGCAACTGCAGCCGCCCGGCCCGGTCGAGCACGGCGTACTCCTCGGCGACGATCCGTTCGCGCCCCGCCTCGTCGCGCAGCGTGCGCCGGACGACCTCGCTGCTGGTCCTGCCGTCGCGGATGCCGACCGTGCGGTCCACCTGCTCGGCCACCTGCGGGTCGTGCGTCACGATGACCGAGGTCACGCCGAGCTCGCGGTTGGCACCGCGCAGCGCCGCGAAGACCTCGCCCGACGTGGCGGTGTCGAGTTCGCCCGTGGGCTCGTCGGCCAGCAGCACCTGCGGCGCGTTGGCGACGGCGACGGCGATCGCTGCGCGCTGTTGTTCCCCGCCCGCCATCTCCCTGGGCAGCCGGCCGGCGCAGTGGCCGACGCCCATCAGGTCCAGCAGCGCGCCGGCGCGCTCGCGGCGGGCCCGCGCCTTCGTGCCGCTGAACCGCATCGGCAGCTCGACGTTCTGCGCCGCCGTGAGGTAGGGGAGCAGGTTGCGCGCGGCCTGCTGCCACACGAAGCCGACCAACTCGCGGCGGAAGCGCAGCCGCTCGCGCGCCGACAGCGACAGCAGGTCGGCCCCCGCCACCTTGGCCACGCCGGCGGTGGGCACGTCGAGCCCGGACAAGATGTTGAGCAACGTCGACTTGCCCGAGCCGGACGCGCCCACAATGGCGACCATCTCGCCCTGCTGGACGAGCAGGTCGAGGCCCTGCAGCGCCACGACCTCGACGCCCTCGGTCTTGTAGATCCGGACCAGGTTGTCGCAGACGATGTGGGCGTCCGCGCCGTACGCCGGAGCCTCGCCGGCCGCGCGGCGTTCGAGCTCGGCGAGGTCGTCGGATGCCACGGTGCCGGTCTCCTCGATCACGTCTGTGCCCCCATTCTGAGCGTGGTTCCGAGCCGCCGCCGACCGCTGATCACCGTTTCGATGGCGATCGCCAGCCCGGCGAAGACGATCAGTCCCGCGCCGAGCGCGGCGGTCCTGAGCGGATCCGGCGCGTAGCCGACGGCCGCGAACCCGCCGGTGTACGGCCGCAGATCGATGGCCGGTCCGACGACGTGCGGCAGCAGCAGGCCGACCACCCAGCCGGCGACCGCCGCGCACAGCAGCGCGGGCGCCACCTCGGCGACCGCCAGCCGCCGCGCCTGGCGTCGCGTGAGCCCGAGCGTGCGCAGATACGACACCGTCTGACCGCGCGGGCCCGAGCCGATGATCAACGCGAGCAGGATGGCCAGCGTGGCGTAGCCGGCGACGACCAGCGTGCCGTAGCCGAACGCCGTTCGCACCAGCGCGGCCATAGGAGTGCCGGTCAGCCGGTCGTACACGACGGCGCGGGTCGTCACGACGGCGTCCGCGCCGGCGGCCCGGCGCAGGCCGGCCGGGTCCATGCCCGTGCCCCGGACGAAGAACATGGTGGGCGTCGCCTCCGCGCCGAGCGAGCGGTACGGCACGACCACGAACGCGTCGCCGGCGCCGGCCGCGGGAAAGGCGTCGGCCGTGCCCGCCGGCTGGATGCTCAGGTCGGGGATGACGCCCGCCGACGCCGTGTACGGCCCCGGTCCGGCCCGCCGGGCCAGCCCGGGCGACAGCAGCGCGGGGACGGCGGACCCGGCGCGCGTCGACGCCGCCGACGCCGCCGGCGGCGCCGGCGGCCGGATCGGCGTGCCGGCCGTCAGGCGCCGATAGGCCGCCAGATCGACGGCCACGAGCGTGACGTCGATGACCTGCGACGGCGAGGAGAAAGTCGCGCCGTCGACGAACTGGGCCGGCACGACGTCGCGGACCCCGGGCACCCGCCGGAGCCGGTCGGCACCCGCGACGTCCAGCCGCAGGCCGTCGACGCGAGCGTCGGCGCCCGTCGCCATCCAGGCCGAGCGTTCCTGTGCCCGGCCCAGGCCCGACTCGACCGTACCGGCGAAGCCCGCGACCGCCGTGGCGAGCAGCAGCACGATCATGGGCAGCACCGCGACCGTGCTCTGGCGGGACGCGCGCGCGACGCCGACGAACGAGACGACGGAGCGGCCCCGTGCCGTCAGCCGTCCGACCAGCCGCAGCGGGTACGGGTAGGCGCGCAGCGTCAGCAGCCCAGCGGCGCACCCCAGCAGCACGGGCACGGCCGCCAGGAACGGATCGGCGCCGCGGTCGGCCGACCCCGTGGTCAGCCCGCGCGTGCGCAGCGCGACGACGCCCGCGCCGGCCAACGCGACCGCCAGCCCTTCGAGCACGAGCCGACGCGGCGTGGCGCGCCGCCCGACCAGGTCCGTCCGCCCCGACTCCCCGGCCCCGGAATGCGCCCGGCAGGCGAGGACGACGGGCACCAGCGTGGCCGCGGCGAGTACGGCGAGGGCACCGGACAGCGCGGCCGTCCCGGGCACCAGCGCCGCCGCCGGCGCATACCCCGCCGCGGCCGCGGGCAGCGACACGAGCAGGGCCGCGGCACCCACGCCGCTGCCCAGCTGGGCCAGTGACGCGCCGCGGGCGCGCATGGTCGCCAGCGGCGCCCGTAGCCGCTCGGTCAGCAGTCGGCAGACGAGCGCGAGGACGCCGGCCGCCACCGCGAACAACCCGGTGAGCGCGACCGACAGCACGGCCTGCGCCGTGCGCAGCTGGCCGCGAAAGTCGCCCAGCGCCCCGGTCAGACCGCTCGCGACCTGCAGGTCCGTGACGGTCGCCCCGAGCCGGGCGATGGCGTCGACCGCCGGGCCGGCCCGGGCGGCGGTGAACGCGTCGGGGCGAACGGGAAGGCGCCAGGTGAAGTCGAACGATGTGTCGGTGGCGTCGTGGACGGTCTGGTAGCCGGCCGCGTCCAGCACCCCGACCCCGGTGTATTCGGTGCCTTCGGTGCTTCGTCGCACGATGGGACCGGTGTGGCCGGGCCGCGCCGACCAGTAGCGATCGGCGGCGGAGAGCGGGTGGTACCGGCCGGTGATGCGCACGATGACGGGCTCGCTGCCGAGCGTGAACGGCAACTCCGCGCCCGTCTGGAGCCGCAGCGCGGCCATGGTGCCCGCGTCCAGGCCGGCCTCGACGACGGGCCGGCCCCGCGCCCGGGGCACCGGATTGTGCGGCGGCCGGCCGTCGATGTAGCGGACCCGTGCGGCCACGCCGGGATCCCACTCCAGCAGCAGCCGGCGAGACGGGTCCGGCAGGCTCGGGTCGGCCCCCGACCCGGCCGGCAGCGGCAGCGGCCGCGTGGCGACGGTGTACTCGACGGGCCCCGTGACGGCGCGCAGTGCGCCCGGGGTCATGGCGCCGATCTGGTCCGCGAGCGAGCGCAGGACGTCGTCGGCGCGGACGGTGGGCGCCCTGGTGCGCCCGCCCTCGCCGAAGGCGGTCAAGGTGACGTCTCGTGCGGCCGGTGCCACGTCGGTCACGGCGGCGCGTGCGGCCGCGTCGTAGCGGCCGGTGAGCAGCGGCGCGGCCGCGGTGACGAGAAAGGTCGTGGTCAAGACGACGAGGCCGAGTGCCGCGAAGATGGCGCGTTCCACGCGGGCCGTGCGCACGATGGCGGGAAGGGGTCTCAACGGTCCTCCCCGATCCGGATGGCGGCGCCCAGTCCCTGGCGCCGCAAGGAGCGAACGAGCAGCGCCAGCACGACCGCGAGCAGCGCGGGCACAATCGCGAGCAGCGCAAGGATCGGCGGCCACGGCACGATGAGCCGCACCGGCGGGAACGGCGCGGTGGCCCCGACGGTGAGCACGGAGTGCGGGATCACGACGCGGCCGATGGCGAGCCCGAGCGTCAGGCCGCCGGCCAGGCCGATCAGGACGAGGAACAGCTGCTCGACGCCGAGCATGCCGAAGACCTGCCGGGTGCTGACGCCGAGCGCGCGCAAGATGGCGAACTCGGCCCGTCGTTCGCGGGCCGACACCGCCGCGTTCACCGCGAAGCCGACGACCGCGAGCCCCAGCGCGGCGAGGAACCCGAGGACGAACGCGCCCTGCAGCGCCGCCCCGAGCGGCGCGTCTCGCAGCTCGCGGCGCAGCGCCATGCGGTCGACGACCTCGGTCGTCCAGGACGGGTGCCGGTTCAGCGCCCGCACGGCGGGCCCGGTGTCGCCGAGCGTGGCCGCCCACCACTCGGTGGGCGCGGTGTCGGTGCCGGTCATGACGGCCGAGCGGTCGGCGTAGGCGCGCCAGTCGACGAGCACCCCCGGGTCGTCCGGCGACGTGGACGGCAGCGCGGGCACGATCGCCGTGACTCTCACCGGTTGAGGGCCATAAGGCTCGGTGAGGGTGATCAGCCCGCCCACGCCGACACCCGCACGGCGGGCCAGCGCGGCGGTGACGATGCCCGGGAGCGGCGGGGCGACCTCCGCCGGGCGCTCGCCGGGCCGGCCGAGCACGGCGGTGAGGCGGGCGTTCGCGGAGGCCCGGAAGAAGTCGGTGGCGGCCGCGACCCTGGGCAGCTCGACGGTCAGTTCCCCGGCGTCGGCGGCGTCCGCGGCGTCCGTGGTGTTGGCGTCGGCGGCGACCCGCTGGAGGGACTGGCCGGCGCCGGCGGGGCGGAAGCTCCCTGACCACGTGCTGCCGGCCGGCGGGCGCAGCCCGGCCCCGGCGGCCCCGGCGGCGTCACGGAGCCGGATGCTCATGGTCAAGGGAGGCGTCGTCACGTCTTCGGTGTATTCGTAGCGGAACCCCCTGATCGCGATCGGGTGGCCGGGCCGCCCGCCAGGTCCGGCGAGCGCCGCGAGATCGGCGGTGCGCGGGTGGAACCGGCCGTCGCCGGGCGTTCCGCCGAAGTCGACCGTCCAGACCACCCCGAGGGCATCGACCACCAAAGCCGACAGGCGGTTGCGCGTGAGCCGGCCGGGATCGCGGCGCGGGCCGTCCGGGACGATTCGTACGTCGATGGTCAGCCGATCCGACCGGCCGGGCACCGCGGCGGCAGGCGGCGCGACGGTCCGTGGCACGGTGCCGGCGGGGGCGTCCAACCGGGGTCCGAGCAGCGCCCCGGCCTTCGCGGCGTCCACCGCGAGCACCGTCACCTCCTGGTTTCCCGCGCTCGACCGCTTGCGCAGCACCGGGCTCGCCGCGGTCACCCCGGGCAACGCGCCGAACGCCGCGCCCTGGCCGAGCGGCGCCGGGCCGGCGCCGTCGCGCGCCGGGCTGATCCGCAGGTCCGCACCGGCCTGGAAATCCGCCTGGTCAAGCTGCGAATGCCGCCAGGTGACCCCGGCCAGCACCGACAGCACACCCACGGCGATCGCCATTACGAGCAGCAGCGCCGGACCGGTGTAGCGCAGCGGCCGCCGGCTGACCTGCCAGGCGCCCAGCGCGGGCGCGAGGGCCTCGCGCCGGGACGTCACCCGCTCGGCGACGCGGGCGACGATCGGCACGATCCGCAGCACCAGCGCCGCGCCGGCGAGCAGCGCGAGCGCCGGACCGGCCACGATGAAGGGGTCGACGCCGAGCGCCTGCCCGTTCTCCCCGGCTTGGCCCGCCTGCTCGGTCACCGGCCTGCCATACCGGACCAGCTGCCAGACGCCCAGCGCCGCGACGACGGCCAGCGCGACATCGGCCCCGGCCCGCTGGAGCACCCCGCGGCGGGCGCCGCGGCCGCGCGTCGCCCGCGCCGCCGCGTGCGACCGGGTCACGTCGTGCAAGGCGGGGAGGGTGAGCGCCAGGGCGCAGCCGGCCGCCGCCAGGGCGGCGGCCGCCCACATCGCGGGCGAGGGCGTGACGTCGAGCCGCAGGCCGGTGTCAGTGATGATCGAGGCCGACCCGGCCAGCCGCAGCAGGGCCGGCGCCAGCAGCGGAGCCGCCACTACGGCCGGCGCGGTGAGCAGGACGCCTTCGCCGACGGTCAGCACCGACAACTGCCGCAGCGTCGCCCCCCGCGCCCGCAGCACGGCCGTCTCCATCCGGCGGTGTTCGGCCAGCAGCCGGGCCACCAGCAACAGCGCGTACCCGGCCAGCACGAGCAGCTGCAACAGGGGGATGGCCATCATCGACCGGCTGACGAGCGACGCCTGGTCCAGCCGGGTGAGCAGCCGCGGAAGATCAGTGACGACGGTGTATTCGGCGGCGCGGTCGGCGGCCGTGAGCCGGTCGCCCAGCCCGGCCACCCCATCGGCGAGGGCGCCGAACCGCCGCGGCTCGATCGCGCGCACGTCCGGCAGCACCCACCAGCGGACGGTCACCCCCGCCCGGGCGAAGTCGCGGACGAACGTCTCGGGCGCGACGACCAGCGGGCCGAACGTGGTGTAGGACAGCGCCTGGACGCCCCGCACGACCAGCGGGTCGCCCGACCAGAACGGGTCGTCGGCGCGGTTCGCCGTGAACAGGCCGGTGATCCGCACCCGGGCGGCCCGCCCGTCGAGCCGGCCGTGCACCGTGTAGGCGCCGCCCACCGACATTTTCATGGCCCGCGCCGCCGGCGCGGGCAGCGCGGCCTCCACGACGCCGCCGGACGCGCCCGTCGGGCCAGGCCGCGGCCAGCGGCCCTGCCGCAGCGTGGCGTGCTCCTCGATCCGCGAATACATCGCGAACGTGGTCAGCCGCGGGCGCCGGGCCCGCCGTTCGCCGGGGAGCGTGTAGGAGTCGCCGCGGGCGCTGACCGCCTGGGTGACCGGCACCCCGGCGTAGGCGCCCGCCACCCCCGCCCGCACTGCGCGCTCGGTCGCCGCATAGGTCGCGCCGGTGGTCCGCGCGGCGATCCGCGTCTCGATCTGGCCGGTGGGGGAGTGCGCGAGCGTACGGCGGGCGCCGCTGTCGGTCACCGCCC
Organism: Streptosporangiaceae bacterium; assembly: GCA_035765195.1. Taxonomy (GTDB): domain Bacteria; phylum Actinomycetota; class Actinomycetes; order Streptosporangiales; family Streptosporangiaceae; genus CALAED01. Next base: position 502,855 of record DASTYC010000038.1, on the reverse strand, counting down.
ACGTGTAACCGCCGAGCGCGACCAGGACGGTGGTCGCCAGCAACGTCGTGAGACACGCGGCGGCGAACAGCCCCTTTTCGCTCAACGCCCGGCGCACGGCCAGCGGCGCACCCTGACCCCGCACTGTGTCCCCCGTCCCCCTGTTCGCTCAAGGCGTCTTCTTTTCCTTCGCCTCGCTCTGCTCCCGCCGGGCGACGAGTCGTTCGAGGCGGGCGATGGTGGCACGCGTGACCTCGTGGCCGGCGCCGAGGTCGGCGGCGTAGTCGGCCACGGCCCGCATCTCCGCGAGCCGGCGCGTGGCGTGCCGCGGGGTGCCCTCGACGAGGCGGTCGACGAACGCGCGGTCGGCGGCGGTGAGCTCGGCCACGATCTGCTCGCGCAGCCACTCCTCGTCGCCGGCCAGCGCGCCGATCTCGAGGCTTTCCAGCAGGACGGCGGCGATGCCCTTCATGAACACGCTGCGCAGCAGCTTGCGCGCCGCGGCGGCGCCCGGCCGCGGGCCGGCGTCCTCGACGGGGACGTCGAACGCGGCCAGAAACCGGGTGAGGCCGGCCCGGCCCGAGCCGGCCAGCGCGACCGGCGTCCGCAGCCCGTGGCGGGGCACCGGCGCCAGCACGGCCACGTCGACGAAGGAGGCTCCCGTCGGCTCGACGGTCTCGGCCACCCGCCGTTTGACCTCGGGTGCGGCGGTGTTGAGGTCGGCGTAGACCACGCCGGCGCGCAGCCCGGGCGCGGCGTCGGCGGCCACGGCGGCCGCCACGCTCGCGGAGTTCAGGCTCAGCACGTACGCGGCCTCGCGGACGGCGGGGACGGGACCATCGACCTGGCGGAGACCGGGAATCTCGGGCCGGGCCACCGGATCGTGGCCCACTACCGGTACGCCGGCGGCGAGCAGGTCGGCGGCGTATCGCGACCCCGCCTCGCCGAGCCCGAGCACGGCGACGACACCATCACTCATGATTCCTCGAGCGTAGTTGACCCTGGTTGGCGGACGCGGATGTTGATATCCCTATTGTTGACGTTTAGCGTCACGGCGAACGAGGTGATCGTCTCATGTCATCAGACCCGGCCGAGTCGACCGACTCGGCCGACGTGGCCGCGCCCTTGCTGGTCGTGACCGCCCACCCCGGCGACTTCGTCTGGCGGGCGGCGGGCGCCATCGCGCTGACCACCGCCGCCGGGCAGCGCGCGGTGATCGCCTGCCTGACCTTCGGCGAGCGCGGCGAGTCGGCGCGGCTGTGGCGACAGGGTTACGACCTCGAGCAGGTGAAGGCGTTCCGCCGCGGCGAGGCCGAGCAGGCGAGCAAGCTCCTCGGCGCCGAGATCGAGTTCTTCGACGCCGGCGACTACCCGCTGGAGGAGTCGCCCGAGTTGCTGAGCGGGCTCGTCGACATCTATCGCCGGGTGCAGCCGGCCGTCGTGCTCACCCACGCGCCGGCCGATCCGTACAACATCGATCACCCGAAGGCGTGCGAGATAGCGATGAAGGCGCGCATCCTCGCGCAGGCGCCCGGCGTGCCGAGCGACGCGGGCGAGGTGATCGGCGCGCCGCCGGTGTTCCACTTCGAGCCGCACCAGCCAGAGATGTGCGGTTTCCACCCCGACGTGCTGCTCGACATCACCTCGGTGTGGGACCGCAAGCGGGCCGCCATGGAACTGTTCGATGCGCAAATGCACCTGTGGGAGTACTACACCGATCTGGGGCGGCGGCGCGGCGTACAGGCCAAGCGCAACAGCGGCCCTAACCTGGGGCTGCCCAGCGACACCATGGCCGAGGCCTACCAGCGCGCCTATCCGCACGTCACCACGAGGCTGGTGTAACCATGCACGAACACGTCGTTGTCACGAAGATCGATAGGCCCGATCCCGATGTCGTCGCGGGGCTCGCCGCCGTCGGCGTCGCCACCGCGCACGAGGCCGCCGGCCGCGTCGGCCTGGCCGGCCCCGAGATCCGGCCCATCCAGCAGGACACCGTCATCGCCGGGCCCGCCGTCACCGTCTCGTCGCATCCCGGCGACAACCTGATGATCCACGCGGCCGTGGAGGTGTGCCGGCCGGGCGACGTCCTTGTCGTCACCACCACCTCGCCGTCGACCGACGGCATGTTCGGCGAGTTGCTGGCGACGTCGCTGCGGGCGCACGGGGTGATCGGGCTCGTCATCGACGCGGGCGTGCGCGACGTCGCCGACCTGCGGCAGATGGGCTTCCCGGTCTGGGCCAAGGCGGTCAGCGCGCAGGGCACGGTCAAGGCGTCGCCGGGCTCGGTGAACGTGCCGGTGGTGTGCGCCGGGCAGTCCATCGAGCCGGGAGACGTCGTGATCGCCGACGACGACGGCGTCATGTGCGTGCCGCGGGCGGACGCGGCCGAGGTGCTCGATCGGTCCCGCAAGCGGCTGGCGAACGAGCAGGAAAAGCGCGCGAAGCTGGCCGACGGCGTGCTCGGGGTGGACCTGTATGGCATGCGCGATCTGCTCGCCAGGCTGGGCGTGCGCTACGTGGACGGCCCGTCCGCGTAGCCCTGGGTGTGACCGCGCGGAGTTGATCTGCCGGTAACAACGATGGGCCTGACCGCGAAACCGGCGCACTGCTACGGTCCCATTGACACACTTACCCGTGAGTACGGAGAGTCGCGCTGGGCGCACACCAACGATCTTCGAGACGGCCGGTGCACCGTACGATCCTGGTGGCGCCGCTCGTCGTCGTGGTGTGCACGCTGCTCGTGGGCGCGGCGGCCTGCGTCTTCGTCTCGCCCCGGGCCGGCGACGCCGATCCGCCGACGGCACCGCCGGTGGTGCCCGGTCAGCCGTACGCCTCCGCGTTGACCGGCGAGTGGGTCGCCTACGGGCGCGCGGCCACCTGCGCGGACTGGGCCGGCGCCGACGGCATCCAGGGCGTCCGGGTCGGCCGGTCCACGATCGCGTGGTTCTTCTCCGACACCTACCTGGGCACCGTGCGCGAGAGCGTGCCGGCCTTTCGCGGCAGCATGATCAGCAACTCGCTGGTCATCCAGCGCAAGTCCAAGCGCACGACGGTGACGGGCGGCGGCGCGTGCCCCTGGGATCGGCTGCCCGCCGACAAGCCGCGCCCGCTGCTGGGCACCCGGAAGCACAAGCAGTGGTATTGGGGCGGCGACGGCATGCTGGTGGGCCGGCACGTCGTGAAGTTCTTCCACCGCTTCGGCTGGACCACGGCGCGCTATGAGCCGCTCGCCACCGCGATCACGACCGTCCCCGCCCGGAAGCTCACCGCGCGCAAGCCCGCGCGGACGCTGCGGCTGCGGTCGCGTGAGCTGCCGTCCGTGACGCCGGTCGCGGGCGGGACGCCGATCATGTGGGGCGCCGCGCTGGTGCCCGCGGGCGGCAACGTCTACGTGTACGGGTGGCAGGCGAACGACCTGCGGTTCCAGCAAAAACGGCTCTACCTGGCCAGGGTCCCGCAAAAGAGGCTGACCGACATGACGGCCTGGACGTTCTACGCCGGTGCGGGCCGGTGGACGACGACGCAGGCCGGCGCCCAGCCGGTCCAGCCGTACGGCGCCGAACTCGAGGTGTCCACGTCGTTCAGCGTCGACCAGATCGGCGGGCGCTTTTGGCTGATCCAGCACGACCCGGCCTTCGGCTCGCCGTACATCGTGGCCTATCCCGCCGCCACGCCGTGGGGACCGTACGACCCGCGGCAGCGCAAGGTGCTCTACCGCGCGCCGGGCGTGGGCGACGACGCGGCCCACGACTACAAGATCGTTTATGACGCTCGCGTGATGACGCCGCTGACCACCAAGGACACCGTCGTGATCGGCTACAACGTCAACACGATGGCGGTCGACACGGGGTGCCGGTCGTTGAACTTCTACACCGACACCTTCTACCGGCCCCGGTTCATCACCGTGCCCGCCGCCGAGTTCGCCAGGCGGGGGGCGCAGGCTCGGGGCGTGGGCGCGGGCAGCGAGACGCCGGCCCCGTCGTTCGTGCTGCGGCACCCGTCGCAGTGGTTCAACACCTGGGACTACCCCAAGGGCTGCCCGCCGGTGCCCGGGATCTCCGGGGCCACGGCCGCGTCGAACGCCCCGGGCACGCTCACGCTGAGCTGGCGCAGCGCCGGCTCCGACGTCGTCTACCGGGTCTACCGGCGGCCGGCCGGGTCGGCCGCGTCGTTCACGCTCGTTCGCACCGTCACCACGCCAGGCATCACGCTCGACGGCCTGACCAGCGGCAAGAGATACGAATGGCGGATCCGCCCGATGAACTGGAAGAACCACACCGGGCCCGACGTGACCGGCGTCGCCCGCGTCCAATGACCGCAGCTGACCGCAGCTGACCGCCGCGGCCTAGGGTGGCCGGGTGGGTGGTCCTGCGGCGCGGTCAATGACAATGTGGTGATTTCGCCGACACGCGCGGAGGTCCTCGCCGGTGCACACCACCCCCCGCCACAAAGCGCACGCAGCCGTCCTCGCCCTCGTCACCGTCGCCTCGCTCGGCCTGACCGCGTCGGCGCGCGCGGCCGCGCCGCCGGCGGTACGACCGGCCGGTGTCCCGAGCGCGCAGCCGGTCAAGCAGGCGACGGCCGTTGGGTCCGGCGGCGCGGTGGCCTCCGTCGACCTCGACGCGAGCCGCACCGGCATCGAGGTGCTCAGCCGCGGCGGCAACGCGGTAGACGCCGCGGTGGCGGCCGCGGCCACGCTCGGGGTCACCGAGCCGTTCGTCTCGGCGATCGGCGGCGGCGGCTTCTTCACCTACTACGACGCCAGGACCCGCCGCGTCCACACGTTCGACGGCCGCGAGACGGCACCGCGGGCGATGACCGGCACGGCGTTCATCGACCCGGCCACCGGCCGGCCGCTGCCGTTCAACGACGCGGTGACCAGCGGCCTGTCGGTCGGCGTGCCGGGCACACTCGCCCAGTGGGACAAGGTGCTGCGCCGCTTCGGCTCGCGCCCGCTCGGCGACCTGCTGCGCCCGGCGATCCGCGTCGCCGACCGCGGTTTCGCCGTCGACCAGGAGTTCCAGGACCAGATCGCGACGAACGCCGACCGGTTCAGAGACATCGTACCGACCCGCCAGTTGTTCCTGCCGGGCGGTCAGCCGCCGGCCGTTGGCTCGACGTTCCGCAACCCCGACCTGGCCCAGACCTATCGGATGATCGCGCGGCACGGCCCGGGCTGGTTGTACCGCGGCCCGCTCGGCCGGGAGATCGTGCGGACCGTCCAGCACCCGCCGGTCGATCCGGCCGCGACGAGAGTGGTGCGCCCCGGGCTCATGCGGACCGCCGATCTGGCCGGCTACACCGTGCCGGTCCGCCCGCCGACGCACGTGACGTACCGGGGGCTCGACGTGTACGGCATGGCGCCGCCGTCGTCCGGCGGCTCGACGGTGGGCGAGGCGCTCAACATCCTCGAGAACTTCCCGCTGTCGAGCGCCGATCCGGTCCAGGCGCTGCACCACTACATCGAGGCATCGCGGCTGGCGTACGCCGACCGGGCCCGCTTCATCGGCGACCCGGCGTATGCCGACGTGCCGCTGCGCGAGTTGTTGTCCGACGGGTTCGCGCGGGAGCGGGCCTGCCTGATCGACCCCGCGCGCGCCGCCACCTCGCCGGTGCCGCCCGGCTCCCCGGACGGCGACTACCAGGCCTGCGCGCCGGCGACCGGGGCCGTTCGGGCGCTCCCGGCCGAGGGCCCGCAGACCACCCACCTCGTCGTCGCCGACAAGCACGGCAACGTCGTGGCGTACACCCTCACGATCGAGCAGTTCGGGGGCAGCGCGCTCACCGTGCCCGGTCGCGGCTTCCTGCTCAACAACGAGCTCACCGACTTCAGCTTCGCGCCGCCCGCCGACGGCTCGCCCGACCCCAACCTGCCGGCCGGCGGCAAGCGGCCGCGCAGCAGCATGGCCCCGACCATCGTGCTGGAGCACGGCCGTCCCCTCCTCGCCGTCGGCTCGCCGGGCGGTTCCACGATCATCACCACCGTGCTGCAGATCCTGCTGAACCGGCTGGACCTCGGCATGGACCTGCCGAGTGCGCTGGCGGCGCCGCGCGCCACGCAGCGCAACACCGCCGCCACCCTCGCCGAGCAGGCGTTCATCGACCGGTTCGGCGCCGCGCTCGCGGCTAAGGGGCACACGGTGCAGCTGTTCCCTGGGCCGCCCGCCGGCGTGATCGGGGCCGCGACCGGCCTCGAGTTCCTCGGCGACGGCCGGGTCCAGGCGGTGGCCGAGCCGGTGCGCCGGCATGGCGGCAGCGCGCTTGTCGTGCGGCCCGCCCCCTGAACGCCTACCATCGGCCAGATGGGGGAGGACAGATGGCGGGCACGCATGTACAGGTGACCACGGCCACCGACTCGCGGGCCGAGGCGGCCGAACTGGCCAAGTCGGCGGTACGCGAGCGGCTGGCCGCCGGTGCGCAGCTGGTCGGGCCGATCGCCAGCACCTACTGGTGGGAAGGCGAGATCGAGTCCGCCGAGGAGTGGATCGTGGTGTTCAAGACCACCACGGAGCGGTTCGAGGAACTGGCCGAGCTCATCATCGATCAGCACTCCTACGACACCCCCGAGATCATCGCCGTGCCGATCGTCGCCGGCAGCGCCGACTACCTCGCCTGGGTGTCCGAGCAGACGGAGTCGGCCGACGAGCCCGACGAGCCCGACGAGCCCGATGACGCCGACGAGCCCGACGAGGCCGAGGGGTGACGGCGGGGTATTCGGGCACGCCGCTGCCCAAGAAGCTCGGCGTCAAGCCCGGCCATCGCGTGCTGCTCGTCGACGCGCCCGGCGGGTTCGCCCTCGATCCGCTGCCCGCCGACGTGACCGTCGACCACAAGCCCGACGCCGCCCGCTACGACGTGATCGTCGCGTTCTGCCCCGACGCCGCGGCGCTGACCGCAGGCTTCGGCGACTGGCGGAGCCGACTCGATCCCGCGGGCGGGCTGTGGATCGCCTGGCCCAAGAAGTCAAGCGGCGTGCGCACCGACCTCACCGAGAACGTCGTCCGCGACGCCGGCCTGGCCGCAGGCGTCGTCGACAACAAGGTGTGTGCGATCGACGAGACGTGGTCGGGCCTGCGCCTCGTCGTCCGTCTCGCCGACCGCCGCTGACCCTGCTCCGCGCCACCACGCCACCGGATGGCAGACTTCCGCTGTATCTCGTTTCGTGAACGGTATGGGCGGGGGCGGGAACGGGCCGGATGAGAGCACCGCGATACGGGCGGCCGCGATGGCGTTCCGCGGCGGCGGACCGGTTCCAGCACCCGGCGCAGGTGATCGTGACCGCATTCGGAACCGCCATCGGGATCGGGACGGTGTTGCTGTCTCTTCCGGTGGCGACCGAGACCGGGACGGGCACGGGCCTGACCGACGCGTTGTTCACCGCCACGTCCGCGGTCTGCGTGACCGGGCTGGTCACCGTCGACACCGGCGGCCACTGGTCGATGTTCGGCGAGGTCGTCATCCTCGGTCTCATCCAGGTCGGCGGGCTCGGCATCATGACGTTGGCGACACTGCTCGCCGTGCTGCTGTCGGGGCGGCTGGGGCTGCGGGCGCGGCTGCTGGCGCAGGCGGAGACCAAGACGCCCGGCCTGGCGGACCTGCGCCGGGTGATCCGCAACATCGTCCTGTTCAGCATCGGGTGCGAGTCCGTCGCCGCGATCGTGCTGACGGTCAGGTTCATGACGGCGTACGGCCAATCGTCCGGCACCGCGATCTACGAGGGGATATTCCACTCGGTCTCGGCGTTCAACAACGCGGGATTCTCGCCGTACGCCGACAACCTCATGCGGTTCGTCGCCGATCCGTGGGTGACGCTGACCATCGCCATCGCCTTCATCGTCGGGGGCATCGGGTTTCCGGTCGTGTTCGAGCTGGCCCGCTCGTGGCGGCGGCCGGCCCAGTGGTCGGTGCTGACCCGGATCACGCTGGTCGTGACCGGCGCGCTGCTGGCGGCCGGCACGATCGTGCTGACGTTGACCGAGTTCTCCAACCCAAGGACGCTGGGCCCGCTGAGCGGCCCGGCGAAGATCCTCGCGGGTTTCTTCGCCGCCGCCACGCCCCGGACGGCGGGCTTCAACTCGATCGACGTGGCGGCGATGCGGCCGGAGAGCTGGCTGACGACAGACGTGCTGATGTTCATCGGCGGCGGCAGCGCGGGCACCGCCGGGGGCATCAAGGTGACGACGTTCGGTCTGCTGGCCTTCGTGATCTGGGCCGAGATGCGCGGCGAGCCGCGGGTGAACGTCGGGCGCCGGCGTATCCCGGAGGCCAATCAGCGCCAGGCGCTGGCCATCGCGCTGCTCGGCATCGTCGGTGTGGCGGCCGCTACGTTCGCGTTGCTGCACCTCACGCCGTACAGCACCGACCGTGTGCTGTTCGAGGTGGTGTCGGCGCTGGGTACGGTGGGGATGACGACCGGCATCACGGCCGACCTGCCGACGGCCGGGCAGTTGCTCCTCACGGTGTTGATGTTCGTGGGCCGGATCGGGCCGCTGACGGCCGCCTCGGCGTTGGCGCTGCGGGAGCGGGCACGCCGGTTCGAGTTGCCGGAGGAGAGAACGATCGTTGGCTGATCGCAAGCAAGAACCCGTGGTGGTCATCGGGCTGGGCCGGTTCGGCAGCGCGCTGGCGGCCGAGCTCACCCGCCGTGGCACCGAGGTGCTGGCCATCGAGAGCGACGCCAAGGTGGTGCAGAGTCTGTCCGGGCAGCTGACCCACGTCGTCGCCGCGGACGCCACCGACATCGAGGCGCTGCGGCAACTCGGCGTGCCCGAGTTCAACCGTGCCGTCGTCGGCATCGGCACCAATATCGAGGCGAGCATCCTCGCCGCGTCGCTGCTGGTCGACCTCGAGATCGACAACATCTGGGCGAAGGCGGTCACCCGGCAGCACGGCCGGATCCTGAGCCGGATCGGCGTCCATCACGTCGTCTTCCCCGAGCACGACATGGGCCTGCGGGTGGCCCACCTGGTCTCCGAACAGATACAGGACTACGTCGAGGTCGACGAGAACTTCGCGATCGTCAAGACGAAACCGCCCAAGGAGGCGGTCGGCGTCCCGCTCGGCGAGACGAAACTGCGGTCCAAGTACGGCGTGACCGTGGTGTCGGTGAAAAGCCGGGGCGAGCCGTTCACCTACGCCACCGCCGACACCGTCTTGACGGACGGCGACACCATCATCGTCTCCGGCACGATCGACGACGTCGAACGGTTCGTCGAGTCCGGCTGAACATCGTTCGGCCGGTCAGGTGCGGACGAGGGCGACCTTGAGCGCGCCGGTCTCCTGCGGGCGGGTGAAGATGTCGTAGGCCTCCGGCATCTCCATCAGGCCGAACCGATGCGTGACGAAGCGGCGGGCGTCGAGGCGGCCGGCCGCGAGCATCCGCAACAGGGTGGGAGTGGAGTTGGTGTCCACGAGCCCGGTGGTAATGGTGATGTTGCGGATCCACAGGTCTTCCAGGTGCAACGTGGCGGGCGCGCCGTGGACCCCGATGTTGGCGACGTGCCCGCCCGGCCGCACCAGGCGCGTGCACTGCTCGAAGGTCTCGGGCAGGCCGACCGCCTCGATGACCACGTCGGCGCCGAGGTTGTCGGTCAGCTCGGCGACGACGGGCAGCGGGTCCTGGGCGGCGTCGACCACGACGTCCGCGCCGAAGATCTTGGCGGCCTCCAGCCGCGCCGCCGCCATGTCGACCGCCACGATGTGGCTCGGGCTGTACAGCTGCGCCGTGACGATCGCCGCCAGCCCGATCGGGCCCGCGCCCACGACGACGACGGTGTCTCCGGGCCGCACCTGGCCGTTGCGGACACCGACCTCGAAGGAGGTGGGCAGGATGTCGGCCAGCATCAGCGCGTCCTCGTCGGCGACCCCGTCCGGCAGCAGGTGGGTCGAGGTGTCGGCGTACGGAACGCGCACGTACTCGGCCTGCGTTCCGTCGATCTTGTGGCCCAGGATCCATCCGCCGCCGCGCAGGCACTGCCCGAACGCGCCCTCGCGGCAGTAGCGGCAACGTCCGCATGCCGTGATGCAGGAGATCAGGACGTGGTCGCCGGGCGCGACGGTGCTCACCGCGGGCCCGACCTCCTCGATGGTGCCGACGGCCTCGTGGCCGAGGACCCGCCCAGGTTCGACCGTGGGCACGTCTCCCTTGAGGATGTGCAGATCGGTGCCGCAGATCGTGACGGCGTCGACCCGGATGATCGCGTCGCCCGGCTCGACGATCTCCGGCCGCGGCACCTCCTCCCAGTAGCGCCGCCCCGGACCGTGATAAACGAGCGCCTTCATCACTGCTCCCCCCTGCGACCAGTGATCAACATGCGTTTGTCCTGGTATAGCCCTTCCCAGGGAACGCCGCCGAAACCCTCAGGGCAGGATGCCGGCGACGAACATGTCCTGTTGGTTGCCCGGGGTCGTACGGGTCATCGCGAAGATGGGCACGAAGACCGGCCCAGCGTGGTCAAGGCCCATGTAGTCGCCGAGGAAGTAGCCGCGTGCCCCGGTGAGGGGGGCCAGGGTGACGTCGAAGGAGCCGCCGACGTGGCGCTCCCGCCAGCGCGCGGCGTCCCGCGTGCACGCCGCGCCGCGGCAGGTGACGATCCAGTAGTCGGTGAGCGCCCCGGGGGCCGGTGTGTTGCGACGGAAGTCGTAGTAGGTGACGCCCACCGCCCCGCCACGCGCGACGTCCACCATGGGGGTGAACGCCTGGCCGTTGCCTTGCGGCTCGGAGTCCGGGGTCTGGCCGACCTCGAGCGGCCGCGACCAGGTCCTCCCGCCGTTCGCGGACGTCGACAGCACCACGCCGGAGCCGCTGGACCGCACCGCGGCGTCCTGCCAGACGACATACAGGCGGCCGGTGCGGGAGTCGACGGCGATGTCGGGCACGATGTCCGCGGTCCGCAGCCTGACCTCACGCTCATCCGGCTCGACGATGTCGGTCACGTTGAGGGTCCCGACGGTGATCGGGGCGGACCAGGTGCGGCCGTGATCGGTGGACCGGATCACGCGTACGAGGGTTTCGCCCTCCTGGGCGAGCCGCGAGCGCGCCGCCCGCCGCTCCTCGGGATCGCGCCCCCACGCGGCCAGGGTCGTGTCGTCCTCGCCGTCGGCGGGGGTCTCGGTGAACACGTTCACCAGCGTGCCGTCGGGCGTGACCGCGATCTGGTGCGCGATCGTGGCCCTGCCCCGGTCGGTGGGGTCGTAGATGATGCGCGCCGGCTCCCAGGTGCGGCCGCCGTCCGTGGTACGGGAGAACCACGCGGGAGCGCCGCCGCGGATGGCGTCGGTGCGGTCCCAGACGGCGTAGGCGAATCTCGCGTCGGTCGGATCCGCGGTGAGGGAGTTCTTGTCGTTGAAGAAGGCGGGATCGGCGTCCTGACGGATGATGATCGGATCGCTCCAGGTGAGCCCGCCGTCGGCCGACTTTTGCGCGGTGATGGCGCTGACGTCACGGCCCCCGGTCTCGGGGAGGAAGGCCGTGGCGAGGGTGTTCGCGTAGACCTCCCCGTTGGGGGAGAAGCTCACCCAGGGATCGGAGATGCGGTCGAAGGTGCCGCCCGCGCACTTGGCCAGGCCGGGCAGCACGATCTGCCGCCAGTGCCGGCCGGCGTCGCGCGTGACGCTGAAGGCGAGCGCCCGCGCGGAGCCGTCGCTCCACCGATCCTGCTGGTAGAAACCGACGATGTTGCCGGGATTCCGCGGGTTGACCGCGAGCGAGGGCTCCACCTCGGCGCCGGGAAACACCACGCTGCCGGGCCCCGCGCCCGCGGTGCAGTCGGGGACCGGGCTCGGGCCCGACACCGCGACGGGTCCGCGGACCGGCCTTGGCTCGGGACGCGCCGCGGCGGGAGCCGCCGTGACCACCAAAGATGTCACGACGGCTCCCGCCGCGGCGATGGCGAGAGGGCCAACGAATCTGCTCGACATGGGGACACCGTCCTCCCGCACTCGGCGTGCCGACAGGCCGCTGACCACAACCGGCGAAATCCAGCGAGACCTTGACTCGAAGTCGGGGATATGGAAAAGGCGGCCGGGGTTCAGGCGTCGCGGCGCACGATCAGCACGGCCGCCAGGCCGAGCGCGACCGCCGCGTACACCGCGCACCAGCCGGCCGCGACGCCGGCCGGCAGCGGCTCCGGGCGCAGGGCGTACATCTGCTGGCCGAGGTTGGGCAGCAGGTACGGCTCGACCCGGGACTCCCATGGCTCCGACAGCGCCTGCGTCACCAGCGGGGCGACGAAGACCAGCCCGAACAGCCCGGCGACGGCCCCGGCCGTATGCCGGGTGATCGCCCCCAGGCCCAGCCCGATCAGCGCCACGATGACCGCGAAGGCCCCCGCCGCGAGGAGCGCGCGCGGCACGCCGGGCGCGTAGACCGCCATGTCGAGGTCGCGACCTGCCATGATCGGCTGCGCGGCCCCGAACGCGGCGAAAGCCGTGAGCTCGCCCACGGCGAAGGCGACCGCGCCGGCCGCGACCATCTTGGCGGTGAGCACGCGGAGCCGTCGCGGCTCGGCCGTCAGCGTCGTGCGGATCTGGCCGGTGGCGTACTCCGAGCCGATCGCCAGCACCCCGAGCACGCCGAACCCGACCTGGGTGGCGAACAACCCCGCGAGCTCGATGGCCAGCGGGTCCAGCCCCGCCCGGTCGGCCGGAGCCAGGCGCGGCCACAACGCCACGGTGTTGCGGGCGGTCATGACGGCGGCGGCGACGGTCAGGCCCAGCGTGACCAGCAAGGTCCAGTACGTCGAGCGGACCGACCTGAGTTTGATCCATTCCGCGGCGAGCGCGTCGACCGCCCTGCCCCCGGTCATCGAGCCTCCCGCGCTTCCCATGGTTCCCGCCCCTCCTGGGCGCGGTAGACCTGATGGTCTTCGGTGACCTCCATGAAGACCTCTTCCAGCGAGGCGTGCCGCGGCGTCAGCTCATAGACGGGGATGCCGTGCGCGGCCGCGAGGTCCCCGATCTCCCGTTGGTCCAGGCCGGTCACGGCGATCCCGCCGGTGGGCTCGGGGGCCACCCTGGCGTCCAGCTCGGCCAGCAGCGCGGCGAGCTCGCCGTCGCGCGCCGACCGCACGAACACGTCGCCCCGCGCGGTCATCCGGATGAAGTCCGCCACGCTGGTGTCGGCGATGAGCCGGCCGCGGCCGATGACGATCAGATGGTCGGCGGTGAGCGCCATCTCGCTCATCAGGTGGCTGGAGACCAGGACCGTGCGGCCCTGCGCGGCGAGCGACCGCAGCAGCCCGCGGATCCAGCGGATGCCCTCCGGGTCGAGCCCGTTGACCGGCTCGTCGAGCATCAAGATCTCCGGGTCGCCGAGCAGTGCCGCCGCGATGCCCAGGCGCTGGCGCATGCCGAGCGAGAAGCCGCCGACGCGCCGGCGCGCGGCGTCCGTCAGGCCGACCCGTTCCAGCGTCTCCCGGACGCGCGCCGGCCCGATGCCGTTGCTTCGCGCGACCCACAGCAAGTGGTGGTAGCCGCTGCGACCGCCGTGCACGGCCGTCGCGTCGAGCACGGCCCCCACGTGGTGCAGCGGCCGCGCCAGCCGCCGGTACGGCCGGCCGGCGACCAGCGCGGCACCGGAGTCGGGCTCGTCCAGGCCGAGGACGAGCCGCATGGTCGTGGACTTGCCCGCGCCGTTCGGGCCGAGGAACCCCGTCACCCGGCCGGGCCGCACCGCGAACGTCAGATGGTCCACGGCGACCGTCGATCCGTACCGTTTCGTCAGATCTCGTATCTCGATCATGACTGCCACGGTCCCCCGGCGCGCGGCCCCGGCGCGTCGGGCCGCGGTCGCGATCCGGCCGTACCGCCGGCGCCGTACGCACGATCGGGGGCGGCGGCCGCGTACATCTCGAGGATGATCGACCGCGCGCCGACGCCCCGCACGCGGCCGCGGCCTATCGTCGGGGCATGACCGGCATGACCGACGAGCTGCGCCCGCCGCTGACGAAACGGCTGCGCCGCTGGCACTGGGTCGTCATCGACATGGTGTTCGGCGCGATGTACGTCGTCGCGGCCGTGGGCGGCGGCTCGCCGGTGCGGTCGGACCTGTGGTCGGCGCTGGTGCTGGGCACGGTGCTCGCGGCGACGACCCGGCGGCTGTGGCCGCTGCCCGCCCTCGCGGTCGTGCAGGCGGGGGCGTGTGCGATGGCGGTCTTCGGCACGGCGATGGTGGGGGTGCTGCCGCAGGTGTGCGCGATGTACACGGTCGCGCTGCGGCTGTCGCGGCTGCGCTCGCCGGCCGCCCTCGCCGCCGTGCTGATCACGAACGCGCTGAGCATCTACGTCGGCGGGACCCCGACCGGCACGCCCGCCAACACCCGGGTGCTGATCGTGAGCAGCCTCATCGCCGCCGCCTGGGCGGTCGGCTACGCCGTACGCCAGCAACGGGCCTATGCCCAGGCGATGCACGATCAGGCGGAGCGGCGCGCGGAGGAACGGGCCCGGGCGCAGGTGGCCGAGGAGCGGCTGCGCATCGCCCGTGAGCTGCACGACGTCGTCGCGCACAGCATGAGCCTCATCGCCGTCCAGGCGGGGGTGGCCAATTTCGTGCTCGCCGCCCGGCCCGGCGAGGGCGCCCGCGTGCTGTCGTCGATCGAACAGTCCGCCCGCGACGCGCTGCGCGAGACGCGCCGGCTGCTCGGGCTGCTGCGCGACGACGAGGGGACGCCCCTGGCCCCCGAGCTCGGCCCGGCACCCGGCCTCGGCGACCTCGACGAGCTCATCGCCCGGACGAAGGACGCGGGCGTCCTGGTCGACCTGGAGGTGCGCGGCCCGCGCCGACCGCTGCCCGCCGGCATGGACCTCGCCGCCTACCGGATCATCCAGGAGGCGCTCACCAACGTCGTCAAGCACTCCGCCGCGCGGACCGGCCGCGTCCAGGTGGCCTACGAGGACGACGGCGTCCGCATCAAGGTCACCGACGACGGCGGTGGCGGCGGCGCCGGTGGGCCCGAGCCCACCGGGCACGGCATCATCGGCATGCGCGAACGGGCCGGGCTGTACGGCGGGGAGTTCCACGCCGGACCGCTGGCCGCGGGCGGCTTCGAGGTGGCCGTCCGCCTTCCGTTGGAGGACGGCCGATGAGCGCGGCGCGGGAGGCGCGGTGACGGTACGGGTGCTGGTCGCCGACGATCAGGCCCTGGTGCGGGGCAGCTTCCGTGTGCTCGTGGACACCGCGCCCGACCTGCGGGCCGTGGGGGAGGCCGGCACCGGCGCGGAGGCGGTGGAACTGGCCCGCGAGCAGCGTCCCGATGTCGTGCTCATGGACGTCCGGATGCCCGCCATGGACGGCATCGAGGCCACCCGCCGGATCGTCGGCGAGCCGGAGACGCCCGGCGTCCGGGTGCTCATCCTCACCACCTTCGACCTCGACGAGTACGTCTACGCGGCGCTGCGGGCGGGCGCCAGCGGATTCCTGCTCAAGGACACCCCGCCGGCCGACCTGCTGGCCGCTATCCGGGTGGTGGCGGGCGGCGACGCGCTGCTGGCCCCGGCCGTCACGCGCCGGCTGATCGCCGAGTTCGCCCGCCGGCCCGAACCGGGCTCCCGGCCGATCGCGGCCCTGGACGACGTCACAGAACGGGAGCGCGAGGTGCTGACCCTGGTCGCCCGCGGCCTGTCCAACGCCGAGATCGCCGCCGCCCTGCACGTCAGCCTCGCCACCGCCAAGACCCACGTCAGCCGCCTGCTGATGAAGCTGGGCGCCCGCGACCGCGCGCAACTCGTGATCGTCGCCTACGAGACCGGCCTGGTCCGCCCGCGGTGAGCCACCCGGGCATCAAGTCCTGATCAAAGGTCTCGGATCAGGTCGATGTTGGCCGTCTCGTCGGGGTCCTCGTGCGGGACGTCGAGGAAGGCCCGCACGCATTCGACGGCGACGTCGGGGGCGAGCCGTTTCAGGCTGAGCGCGAGCACGTTCGCGTCGTTCCAGCGGCGGGCGTTCGCGGCGATCCACGGCTCCCAGGCCAGCGCGGCCCGGACGCCGGGGACCTTGTTGGCCGCGATCGCGGTGCCCGTACCGGTCCAGCACATCAGCACGCCGTAGTCGGCGGTGCCGTCCGCGACCGCGCGGCCGACCGCCCGGGCGAACTCCGGCCACGTGCCGCCCTCGAAGATCCTCAGGTCGGCGACCTTGCCGAGATGGGCGATGACGGCCCGGGTGCACTCGTTGTCGTCGTCGGCTCCGAAGACGATCCTCATGCCCCCATTGTGGCCCGCCGCGCCCGGAAAGCGGTGACGGTGGTCAACTCGTGCCGTTCCACCTCGGCGAAGAAGGCGGCCAGCGCGTCGCGGACCCGGACGAGCGCGCTTTCGGGCAGCAGCAGCCGCCGGCCGATGCGGGTCGGGGCCCGCCCGCCGTGCCAGGCGATCACGACGTCCCCGCCGGGCCGGATGACACGGCGCAGTTCGCGCAGCCCGGCCTCGAGGTCGGGCCAGAGTCCCACCGTGTTGACGGTCACGACATGGTCGAAGGCCGCGTCCGGGAAGCCCGTGGCCGCGGCGGTGCCCACTCGCAGGTCGAGGCGGCCGGCCGCCACCGCGCGGCGGTTGCGGCGCACCGCCAGATCGCGCATGTCGGGGGAGGGGTCGACGCCGCAGACCAGGCCGTCGCCCACCCGGCGGGCCAGCAGCCGCACCAGCGCCCCGCCGCCGTAGCCCACCTCGAGCACCCGGTCGCCGGGCCGCACCCCGAGCAGGCCGGCGACCTCGCCCTGCTTGTTGGTCCACACCATGAACCGGCCGGCCAGCCTGCCGCGCAGCCCGCGCGGGCGCGCGAACGGCGAGGTGACCGGCCGATCGGTCAGCCACGAGCGGACTTCGTGGTTCGCCATCGCGAGGGCGCCCGGCCCGGCCTCAGAGCGACGAGCCGACGCTCTGCGCCTCCGGCGAGTCGCCGGCGCGGCCGGCGCTGCCGTGGCGCGGCAGCAGCAGGGCGGGCACGAGGAGCACGACGGTCAGCCAGAAGGCCACCCAGAACGTGTGCCCGAACGCGTCCGCGAGGGTCGGCGCGAAGCGTTCGCGTACCGCGTCGGGGATGGCGCCGATCCGGCCGCCGGCGGGCTCGCCGCCGGGCGTTGCGGGCAGCCGATCGGTGATCTCGCGGGACAGGATCACCGCCAGCAGCGCGCTGCCGAACGACCCGCCGAGCTGCATGATGATGTTCAGCGAGCTGCTCGCCCGCGGCACGACCGCCTTGGTCAGCGTCGTGAGGGCGGCCGACATGGTCGGCATCATGGTCGCGCCGAGCCCCAGCCCGCGCACGTACAGCGAGCCGCCGAGCAGCCAGTAGGAGGTGTCGGCGCCGACCTGGGTGTAGGCGAAGGTGCCGAGCAGGATCAAGACGATGCCGAACGGCACGATCCGGCCCGCGCCGAGCCGGTCGGTGAGCAGCCCGGCGACCGGCATCGCCGTCGCGGCGCCGAGGCCCTGCGGGGCCAGCAGCAGCCCCGCGGCGAGCGCGCCCTCACCCCGCACCACCTGGAAGTACAGCGGCAACAGCAGCAGCGAGCCGATGAGGGAGATGCCGACGAGGAAGATGCCGAAGGCCGCCGCGGAGAAGGTGCGGTTGGCGAACAGCCGCACGTCGATGAGCGCCTTGTCCCGCTTGTTCAGGCTGTGCAGCACGAACAGGCCGATCAGCACGACGCCGGCGACCAGCCAGGCGATGGTCGCGGGGTCGCCGAACCCGCCGTGGCCGCTGGCCGTGGACAGACCGTAGATCACCAGCACGAAGCCCGGCGGCAACAGCAGCAGCCCGCGCAGGTCGAGGGCGGTCGCCCCCGCGCCGCCGCGGCCGCCGGGGATGCGCCAGGCGGCCAGCGTCAAGGCCAGCGCGCCGACCGGCACGTTGACGTAGAAGATCCAGCGCCAGTCGACGTCTTCGACGAGCCAGCCGCCGAGGACCGGGCCGAGCACCGGGCCGAGCAGCATCGGCACGCCGATGATGCTCATGACCCGCCCCATCCGCTGCGGGCCCGCGGCCATGGTCAGGATGGACATGCCGGTCGGCATCAGCATGCCGCCGCCGAGGCCCTGGATCACGCGAAAGGCGATCAGGCTGCCGATCGACCACGACGCGCCGGACAGCGCCGAGCCGGCGACGAAAAGGACGATCGACAGCATCCAGATCCGCTTGGCGCCGAACCGGTCGATCGCCCAGCCGGTGAGCGGGATGACCGTGCCCAGGGCGAGCATGTAGCCGGTGACGACCCACTGGATCGTGGACAGCTCGGTGGTGAAGTCTCTGGCCAGGGTGTCGAGCGCGACGTTGACGATCGTCATGTCCAAGATCGCCATGATCGTGCCCGAGATCACCACCAGGCCCAGCACGATGATCTGACGATCTATCTTCGTCGGCGCCGGTGGCGGCGCATCCGCTGTGCGGCTGTCGGTCATATGGAAATCGCCTGCCTCGGACCGGGCCGGTGCCGTGCCCCGTCGAGATCAGGCACCCCCGAAAGCTTGTTTTTCCATTAGCTTGAAATCCAACGTTCTTGCAGTAGATCACGATTTATGTTGCACTGCAAGACATGCCCCAGGATTCACCGGTCGATGACGAGGTCAAGGAGCTGATTCGACTGGTTTTCCGGTTCATGCGCAACGCGAAGGGTCATGGCCCAGGGCTCGAGGACGTGCGCGGCCTGCTCCACGCCGGCAACTTCGGGCCACGGCACATCCCGGTGCTGTTCGCGCTCGCCATCGGCGGTCCGGCCTCGGTCGGCGAGCTGGCCGAGCGGATGGGACTCAGCCCGGCGACGGTGAGCCAGCTCGTCAACGAGCTCGAGCGAGGCGGCTTCGTCGACCGGCGCGAGGACGCGCGCGACCGCAGGCGCACGATCGTCAGCCTGGCCGAGCGCCACCGAGAGCCGATCGAGGACTACGCGCGGCGGCGTCTGGAGCCCCTGCGGATCACCCTCGAGACGCTCTCACCCGAGGAACGCGTCGGCTTCATCAAGGGCTGGCGGGTGCTGGTGGAGGCCCAGGAGCGCGCCGAGGGCGTGCGGCCCGGCGCGCATCGTCCGGCGGCCCGGGTCAGCCCCGGCGCATGAGCCGGCCCACGGAGGCCATCAACTCCGAGGTCATGTCTTCGGCCCGGCCCTCCTGGGCCGCCTCGGTCACGCAGTGGCGGACGTGCCCGTCGAGCAGGCCAAGCGCGACCTTGTCCAGGGCGGCCTGGATCGCACTGATCTGCGTGAGCACGTCGATGCAGTAGCGATCTTCCTCCACCATGCGGCCGATGCCGCGGACCTGGCCTTCGACCCGGCGCAGCCGGGTCAGCAACTGATCCTTCGTCGCGGTGTAGCCGCGAGTCGGGGCATCGCCGGTCGCCATTCGCACGCCTCGCAATCTTCACGAGTCTCTACAAGTCTCTACAAATCTGAAAAGTCGTCCGCGGGCCTCATCGGCGCGATCCTGCCTCCAGGGTAGCCACCCCCAGGGGGTATCGCTCATCTCCTCGCGTGCTCGGCGGGGACGTTCCACGAGGAGATGACGGGCCGGTCGTGTTCGGCGCCGAGCGCCGACACGGTGCCGGTGCCGAGCTCGAACAGCCGGCCGGCGGCCGGTTCGAGGCCCAGCCAGCGCGCGGTCAGCACCCGCAGCAGATGGCCGTGCGCGACGAGGACGACGGGGCCGCGATCGAGCAGCGGGCGAACGCGGCCGAGCACCGCGTCGGCGCGCGCGCCGACCTGCTCCACGCTCTCGCCCGGATGAGCCGCGTCGCCGGGCACGACGCCGTCGTCCCACAGGTACCATCCGGGCCGCTCGGCGCGGATCTGCGCCGTCGTCCGGCCCTCGTAACCGCCGTAGTCCCATTCCCACAGGTCGGGGTCGACCGTGGTCCGCGGGCCGGCGAGCCCGGCCAGCTCAGCGGTCCGCCGCGCCCGGTCCGCCGGACTCGTCACGACCCCCGCGGCCGTCAGCCGGGCCATCGCCGGCGCGAGCGCGCGCGCCTGCTCCTCGCCGTGGGCGGTCAGCGGAACGTCCGTACGCCCGGTGTGACGCCGGGCCCGGCTCCACTCGGTCTCGCCATGCCGCAGG
This sequence comes from Streptosporangiaceae bacterium, assembly GCA_035765195.1. Lineage (GTDB taxonomy): Bacteria > Actinomycetota > Actinomycetes > Streptosporangiales > Streptosporangiaceae > CALAED01. Next base: position 482,836 of record DASTYC010000038.1, on the reverse strand, counting down.
ATGATCAGTTCCCCCACGTCGATCAACCCTACGGGGCGCGCGGCGCGTCCGGGTGCGCTCAGCCCAGCACGGACTCGAGGTCGACCGCCTGGAGGCCGTGCGCGGCGGCGACGGGGGCGTTCGTCAGCGCACCGGCGTGCGCGTTCAACCCGTGGGCCAGCGCCGGGTCGTCGCGCAGCGCGCGCCGCCAGCCCTTGTCCGCGATGGCCACGGCGTACGGCAGCGTCACGTTGGTCAGCGCGTTCGTCGAGGTGCTCGGCACCGAGCCCGGCATGTTGGCCACGCAGTAGAACACCGACTTGTGCACCTGGTAGGTGGGCGCGGCGTGCGTGGTGGGGCGGGAGTCGGCGAAGCAGCCACCCTGGTCGATGGCGATGTCGACGAGTACGGAGCCCGTCTTCATCCGGGCGACGAGCTCGCTGGAGACGAGGGTCGGCGCCTTGGCGCCGGGGATCAGCACGGCGCCGATCACCAGATCGGCGTCGAGCACCGCCCGCTCGACGGTGTAGGCGTTGGAGACCAGCGTGCGCAGCCGACCCTGGTAGAGCACGTCCAGCTCGCGGAGCCTGTCGACGTTGACATCGAGGACCGTGACGTCGGCGCCCATCCCGGCCGCGATCTGCGCGGCGTTGGTACCGGAGACGCCGCCGCCGATCACCACGACCTTGGCCGGCGCGACGCCGGGCACGCCGCCCGGCAGTACGCCCCGCCCGCCGTTGCTGCGCATCAGGTGATAGGCCCCCACCTGGGGGGCGAGCCGCCCGGCGACCTCCGACATGGGGGCGAGCAGCGGCAGCGAGCCGTCCGGCGCCTGTACGGTCTCGTAGGCGATCGCGGTGACGCCGGCCGTCAGCAGCGCGTCGGTGCAGGCCCGCGAGGCGGCCAGGTGCAGATAGGTGAACAGCGTCTGCCCCCGGCGCATCCGGTGGTACTCCTCGGCGATCGGCTCCTTGACCTTGAGGATCAGCTCGGCGTCCGCCCAGACCGCGTCGGCGGTATCGAGGATTTTCGCGCCCGCCGCGATGTAGTCCTCGTCGGGGATGGAGGAGCCCACTCCCGCCCCGCGTTCGACGAGCACATCGTGCCCGTGCCGGTCCAGCTCGTGAACACCGGCCGGCGTGATGGCCACCCGGTACTCATGGTTCTTGATCTCGCGCGGAACCCCGATCAGCACGGCATCCTCCTGGGCGCACGCCCCGTCGCCTCTCCTTTCAGCGTGGGCCGCGGAGCCCCATAGCGCACGCGTCAGGGTGTACGGCCATCGGCTCAGTTATTTACATCACGTAAGAGTGTGGCGCCGGTCACAGCGGCACGGTGGCGCGCCAGCGGTCGGCAAGCGCGGTCAGCCCGTCGGCGGTGAGGTCGCCGTACAGGCGCAGCCGGGCCATCCCGCCATCGGGATAGATGTCCAGCCTGACATGGGTCGCGCGCTTGGGCTCGAGCGGAAAACGATGCCGGGTGTCCGGCTGCAGGCGGGTCCGGGGCAGCAGGCCGAACCAGGCGTCCGGGTCGTCAGGGGAGGCGGTCAAGCCGTCCAGGCCGCGCAGCGAGGCGGCCGCGGGCGCGTTGCCCTTGAAGTGCGTCGTGTCGAGCTCGGCCAGCCGGACGGTCCCGGCCGCGGCGAGCCGCACGATCACCCAGTCGTTGCCGTCGTCGCGGCGCCGCGCGGTCTCCCAGCCCTCGTCCATCGCCCGCGCGAGCCCGGGTGCGATGAGGTTGTGCGGCGAGGAGTAGAACATGTTCGAGCAGCCGGTGACGAGACCGCCGAACTCCAGCGCGGCCAGGTCGAGCGGCAGGCCGGTCAGCAGCGCCGGGTCGGGCACGACCTCTCCGTGCACGCGCAGCCGGGCCACGCCGCCGTCCGGATGGATCGACAGCCGCACGTGGGTGAAGCGCCGACCGGCCGAGACGGGGAAGGCGTGAGCGCAGTCGCCCTTCAGCGGATTGCGCGGGACGATCTCGAACCAGTCGGCGTCGGCCAGCTCGGCCGCCGAGGGATAGCCGTCGGCCGCGCACGCCTCGACCCAGGCGTACGCGGGGTGGTTGCCGGTGAAGTGGGCGGTGTCGATCACGACTCCGCGGATCACGCCGGGCAGGCCCAGCCGGACGATCGCCCAGTCGTGGCCGTTGCCGCGCCGGCGTCGCGTCTCCCACCCGTCGTACAGCTTGCCCTTGGGACCGAACGCGCCGGGCCGGAACGCGGCCGGCTCCGGCGTGATCAGATTCTCCTTCTCGGCGAAGAACTCGTCGTTCGCCGCCATCACCGAGCCGCCGAACGAGCGCACCGCCAGGTCGGGCCACCCGCCGAACTCGGTGCCGTTCATGGTGCCCCCCGGGAGATCAGCCTGCCGTGCGCCTCACCGTCGATGGTCGGATCGATCACGCGGCCGCGCAACCAGGTCGTCCGCACCACGCCGGCGAGTTCGCGACCGGCGTACGGCGTGACCGGATGCCGGTGGCGCAGCGCGGCCGGATCGACCACGAACGTCTCGTCGGGGGCGAAGGCCACCAGGTCGGCGTCCCGGCCGACCGCGATGCGGCCCTTGCCGGCCAGCCCGGCCAGATCGGCGGGCCCGGCTGCCATCCAGCGCACGATGTCGGCGAGCGCGTGGCCGCGCGCCCGCGCCGCCGTCCAGACCAGCGGCAGCCCGAGCTGCAACGACGAGATGCCGCCCCAGGCGGTCACGAAGTCGCCCTTCTTCAGCTCCGGCGGGCAGGGCGAATGGTCGGAGACCACGCACGAGACCGTGCCGTCGGCCAGCCCCGCCCACAGCCGGCGCTGGTTGCCGGCGTCCCGGATCGGCGGGCAGCACTTCAGCAGCGTCTGGCCGTCCGCGATCTCCTCCGCGGCGACCGTCAGGTAGTGCGGGCAGGTCTCGGTGCTGATCTTGATACCGCGTTCGCGCCAATGCCTGATCATGGGGATCGAGCCCGAGTCGGACAGATGCAGGATGTGCACCCGGCAGCCGGTCTCCTGACCGAGCTGGGCCACCAGCGCGATGGCGGCGCCCTCGGCGCTGCGCGGGCGGGACGCGAGGAAGTCGGCGTAGCCGGGACCGGCGGGGGCCGACAGCACCCCGGGGTCCTCGGCGTGCACGATCAGCAGGCCGTCGAACGCGGCGATCTCGGTCATGGCGGCCCGCAGCCCCGCCTCGTCCAGCGGCGGGAACTCCTCGACCCCCGACGGGGACGTGAAGCACTTGAAACCGAAGACGCCCGCCTCGTGCAGGGGCCGCAGGGCCGGCCCATTGCCCGGGACCGCGCCGCCCCAAAAGCCGACGTCGACGGCGCAGCGGCCGGCGGCGGCCGCGCGCTTCGCATCGAGGGCGGCGACGTCGACCGTGGGCGGGATGGAGTTGAGCGGCATGTCGATCAGGGTCGTGACCCCGCCGGCCGCCGCGGCCCGCGTCGCGGTGGCGAAGCCCTCCCATTCGGTCCGGCCCGGCTCGTTGACGTGGACGTGCGTGTCGACAAGGCCGGGCAGCAGCGCGTCGGCGGCGAGGTCGACGTCCGTCTCGGCCCGGACCGCCGCGTCGTAGGGCTCCAGCGCCGCGATCAGGCCGTTCCTGACGCAGACCGCGAGCGCCCGTTCGCCCTCCGGCAGCACCACCCGGCGCGATCGCAGCACCATGTCGTAGTGCGCCCCGCCCGCGGTCCCGCCCACGGACGCGCCCGCCGTCGTGCCCGCCGTCGTGCCCGCCGCGGCCTCCGCATCGCCCGGCAGCCCTGACCCGCTCAACCCCGTGCCCCTCCCTGTCCTGGTCTTCCCTGCCGCCCGCTACTTCAGCCACTCCTCGGCGATCGCGACGACCAGCCGTTCCAGCAGCCGGCCGGCCTGGCTCATGCAGCGGTCCACGTCGGGCTCGATGTCGGTGAGGGCATAGGCCGCCTGGATGCGGGCCCGGCGCAGTTGCTCGCCGGTCAGGGCGCGGCGGCCGGCGACGGCCACCACGGGCACGCCCATGCGGGTGGCGGCCTTGGCCACGCCGATCGGCGCCTTGCCGCGCAGGGTCTGGGTGTCGAGAGAGCCTTCGCCGGTGATGACCAGCCGCGCGCCGCGGGCCTTGCCGTTGAAGTCGAGCAGGTCGAGCAGGTAGCCGATGCCGGGCTCGATCCGGGCCCCGAGGAAGGCCAGCGCGGCGAAGCCCACCCCGCCGGCGGCGCCCGCGCCGGGCAGGTTGCGGGCCGGGCGCCGGGTGGCCGCCTCGCCGAGGTCGGCCCAGCGCCGCAGCCCGGTCTCGAGGACGCGGATGTCCTCGGCGCCGGCGCCCTTTTGCGGCCCGTACACCGCGGCCGCGCCTTCGGGGCCGAGCAGGGGGTTGTCGACGTCGCTCGCGACGACCATCTCCACGCCGGACAGGTCGATGAGCCCGCGCAGGTCCAGGCGGTGCAGCGACCGCAGCGCGGCGCCGCCCGGCGGCAGGCTGTTGCCGAGGCCGTCGAACAGCCGCCCGCCCAGCCCCTGGACCATGCCGGCGCCGCCGTCGGTGCAGGCGCTGCCGCCGAGCCCGAGGACGATCCGGCGCGCGCCGAGCCGTTTCGCCGCGGCGATGAGCTGGCCGGTGCCGTAGCTGGTGGCGGTGAGCGGCTCGGGCCTGCCGCCGGGCAGCCGGGCCAGCCCGGAGGCCGCGGCCAGCTCGACGACCGCGGTGCCCTCGCTCATCGCCAGATCGGCGCGGAGCTGTTTGCCGGTGGGCCCGCAGACCTCTACCTCGACCCTGCGGTAGCCGGCCGCGATGGCGGCCTCAACGGTCCCGTCGCCGCCGTCGGCGACGGGAAGCAGGAGCACCGGCACGTCCGGCCGGACCGCGCGCAACCCGGTGGCGATGTGCGCCGCGACCTCGGGCGCGCTCAGTGACCCCTTGAACTTGTCAGGGGAGACCAGCACGTGGCCTTTAGGTCCATCGGAGGCGGAGGTCAAGGAGCGGCCCTTTCCAGAGGGAGGTTTTCTTCCTTGTTACTGCACGACAGGGTCATTTCACACCGAAGAGCTCCGCCACGGGAGCCACTCTGAAGTAGTGCGGGAAAATCGTCCAGATCACCCGCCATGGTGGACCGGTCCGACCGCCCGACTAGGGTGATTCCGGTCGTGATCGTCATGTTCGGCCCGTCACACCACGCCGATGAGCTAACGGCCGGTGATGTGTTCCGGTCGCACCGGTACGCGGGTAAGCGGCCGACCGCAAGCGGCCCGGACGGCGGCGACGATCGCGGGCGTCGCCGAGAGCGTCGAGGGCTCGCCCGCACCGCGCAGACCGTACGGCGCGTGCGGATCGGGATGTTCGAGGATCTCCAGCCGGGTCGGCGGCATGTCGAGGATCGTGGGAATCAGATAGTCGGTGAACGACGGGTTGACGATGCGGCCGTCGGCCACCTGGATCTCCTCCATCAGCGCCAGCCCGAGACCCTGCGCGCTGCCGCCCTGTATCTGCCCTTCGAGCGCGACCCGATTGAGGATCGTGCCGACGTCCTGGACGGCGGCCAGCTCCACCACCTTCACCAGGCCGAGCTCCACGTCCACGTCGACGACGGCGCGATGCACGCAGAACGCGAACTGGGTGTGGGAGTTGCCCTGGCCGGTCGCCGGGTCGAGCGGCTCGGTGCGGCGGTGCCGAAACTCGCGGGTCTCCTCGATGACGTCGCCGTCGACCAGCTTGACCACGAGATCGGGATCGAGCGGACCCGGCCCCGGCGTGCGCCCGAGGCGCTGTCGCGCCCGCTCGGCGAGGCGCTCGCGGACCGCGACGCAGGCCGCCCGCACCGCCCCGCCGGTCATGTACGACTGGCGGGACGCGCTCGAGGATCCGGCGGAGCCGACGGCGGTGTCGGCGGGAGCGACCGTCACCCGCTCCACGCCGAGCTCGGTGCGCGCGATCTGCGCCTGCAGGGTGACCAGTCCCTGGCCCACCTCGGCGGCCGCGGTATGCACCAGCGCCACCGGTTCACCGCCGATCACCTGCAGCCGCACCCGGGCGGTCGAGTAGTCGTCGAAGCCCTCGGAGTAGCAGATGTTCTTGATGCCGATCGCATAGCCGACGCCCCTCACCACGCCCTCCCCGTGCGTGGTGTTGGAGACCCCGCCGGGCAGGTTCCGTAGATCCGTGACATCGGCGGGCGGCGGCATCGGAACGGCGCGGACGCGGCGCAGCATGTCGTCGAGCGGCGCCGGCATGTCGATGATCTGACCGGTCGCGATCGGGGCGCCCGCCGACAGCGCGTTGCGGATTCGCACCTCGACGGGGTCGAGCCCGCAGGCCTCGGCCAGCCGGTCCAGCTGCGATTCGTAGCCGAAGCACGCCTGGACGGCGCCGAACCCGCGCATCGCGCCGCAGGGCGGGTTGTTGGTGTAGACGCCGTACGCGTCGATCGCGACGTTGGGCACGCGATACGGTCCGGCGCCGAGCGAGGCGGCGTTGCCGGTGACGGCCGGGGTGGTCGAGCAGTAGGCGCCGCCGTCGAGCACGATCTCCGCCTTGACGTAGACCAGCCGGCCGTCCTTGGTCGCGCCGTGCTCGTAGCGCATCGTCGCCGGATGGCGGTGCACGTGCCCGAAGAACGACTCCTCGCGGCCGTACACGATCTTGATGGGCCGGCGGGTGCGCAGCGCCAGCAGGCACGCGTGGACCTGCATGGACAGGTCCTCGCGGGCGCCGAAAGCGCCGCCGACCCCGGCCAGCGTCAGCCGCACCTTCTCGGGCGGCAGGCCGAGGCAGGGCGCGATCTGCTCCTGGTCGACGTGCAGCCACTGGGTGGCGATGAACAGGTGGACGCCGCCGTCCTCGGCGGGCACGGCGAGCCCCGACTCCGGGCCGAGGAAGGCCTGGTCCTGCATGCCGACCTCGTACTCCCCGGTGACCACCACCTCGGCCGTCGCGGCGGCCGCGTCCGGGTCGCCGACGCGGATCGGCTGGTGCCGGACGATGTTCCCGCCCTCGTGCACCCGCGGGCACGACGGGTCGAACGCGGCCCGGCGCGCGTCGGTGACCGGCTCGCGGACCTCGTAGTCCACCCGGATCCGGTCGCGGGCGCGGCGCGCGGTCTCGGGGTGGTCGGCGGCCACGAGGGCCACCGGCTCGCCCTCGTAGCGGACCTGATCGATGGCGAGCACGGGCTGGTCCAGGCGGTCCAGGCCGTAGTACCTGGCGCCCGGCACGTCCTCGTGAGTGAGCACGGCGTGCACGCCGGGCACCTGGAGCGCCGCGGTGATGTCGATGCCGCGGATCCACGCGCTGGGATGCGGACTGCGCAGCGTGACGCCCCACAGCATGTCGTCCATCCACAGATCCGACGAGTAGGCGAACTCGCCGGTCACCTTGAGCGTGCCGTCGGGCCGCGCCGGGCTGTCGCCGATCCCGCCGCGCACCGCCCCGCCCTGGGGCACCGCCCGGGTCACCGCTCGCCGTCCTGGATGCGCCGCCGCGCCGCCGCCCCCGCCCGGGCGAGGGAGTCCTGGTCGGCGGTGCGCAGCTCGCCGTTCTCGACGACGGCGCGCCCGTGCACGTACAGCCGGGCGAGCGGCGGCGGCGCCCCGAAGACGAGCGCGGCCACCGGATCGGCAATGGCGGCGTGGAACCCGTCGAGCCGCCACAGCGCGATGTCGGCCAGCTTGCCCGGCTCGAGGGTGCCGATCTCGTCCGCGCGGCCGAGGCAGCGCGCCCCGCCCAGCGTGCCGAGCGTCAGCGCCTGCCGTGCGGTCAGCGCGCCGGGGCCGTGGAGGGCGCGCTGGAACAGCAGCGCCTGCCGCAGCTCCCCGACGAGCGGCGCCAGCTCGGCCGAGGCCGCACCGTCGACGCCGATCCCCACGGCCGCGCCCGCGGTGAGCAGGTCGCCGATCCGGGCGACGCCCGCGCCGAGCCGGGCGTTGGAGCTGGGGCAGTGCGCCACGGCGGTGCCGGTCAGCGCGAACCGCTTGACGTCGGCGTCGCGCAGGTGGACGCAGTGCGAGAACCACACGTCGGGGCCGAGCCAGCCGAGACTGTCCATGTACTCGACCGGGGTGCGGCCGAACTGCTCGCGGCAATGTTCATCCTCCTCGACGGTCTCGGCGAGGTGGGTGTTCAGCCGCACCCCCGTGCGCCTGGCCAGGCCGGCCGCCTCGGTCAGCAACGTCTCGGTCACCGAGAACGGCGAGCAGGGCGCGACCGCGATCCGCAGCATCGAGCCTGGGGAGGGGTCGTGGTGGCGGGCGATCGCCTCCTCGGTGGCGACCAGCGCGGCCTCGGTCTCCTCGACGATGTCGTCGGGCGGCAGCCCGCCCCGCGACTCGCCTCGGTCCATCGACCCGCGGCACGGGTGGAATCGCAGCCCGACCTGCCGCGCCGCCGCGATCTCCGCCTCCAGCAGGTCACCGCGGCCCCGCGGGAACACGTAGTGGTGATCGGTCGTGGTCGTGCACCCGGACAGCGCCAGCCAGGCCAGCGCGGCGCCCGCCGCGTCGCGCACGATCTCCGCGTCGAGCCGGGCCCACACGGGGTAGAGGCCGGTCAGCCATTCGAACAGCGTGGCCTGCTGCGCCATCCCCTGGGTCGCCCACTGGTACAGGTGGTGATGGGTGTTGACCAGTCCGGGCGTGGCCAGGCACCCGGCCGCGTCGACACGCTCCGCCCCGTCGACGGCCGGCGCGGCGCCGGGCCCCACGGCGGTGATCCGGTCGCCCGCCAGCACGATGTGCCCGGAGGCGTACTCCGCGCCCGTGACGGTCGCGATCGCGCAGTTCTCGATGACGACCGTGGCCCGCCGCGCGCTCACCGGCCCGCTCACCGTGCCGCCCACTGGCCCGCTCATTGGCCCGCCCCTGTCTCCGCGGCGCGGCGGACGGCCTCGATGATCTTCTCGTAGCCGGTGCAGCGGCACAGGTTGCCGGCGAGCGCCTCGCGGATCTCGGCGTCTGTGGGGGAGCCGGGCGTACGTTCCAGCAGGTCGTGGGCCTGAACGAGGAGCCCGGGGGTGCAAAAGCCGCATTGCACCGCGCCGGCGTCGACGAACGCCTCCTGCAGCGGGTGCAGCCGCTCGCCGGCCGCCAGGCCCTCCACGGTGCGGATCGTCCGGCCGTCGGCCTGGCCGGCGGCGACGAGGCACGAGCACACCGTACGGCCGTCCAGATAGACCGTGCAGGAACCGCACTCGCCCTGTTCGCAGGCGTTCTTCGAGCCGGGCAGCCCGCACCGCTCGCGCAGCACGTACAACAGCGACTCACCCGGCCACACGTCGTCGACGACGCGCTCCTGCCCGTTGACCGTGAACCTCACCCGCACGCGGCGTCACCCCTCCGGTAGTCGCGCCACGCCCAGGCGAGGGTGCGCCTCGCCATCACCGCGAGGGCGTGACGGCGGTAGCCCGCGGTGCCCCGCACATCGTCGATCGGGCTCGCCGCGGCGGCGACGAGCTCGCCGAAGCGCCGGCTCACCGTCTCGTCGAGCGGGCCGCCGCCCGCCCAGTCGAGCGCCCCGGACAGGAAGTCCTCCGCGGCGCGCGCCCGCAGCGGGGTGGGCGCCGCCGAGCCGACGCCGGTGCCCACCCGGCGCGCCGCCGGGTGCAGCGCCAGCGCGAACGAGCAGACGGCGATCACCATCGCGTTCCGTGTGCCGATCTTCGCGAACTGCTGCGGGCCGCTCGCCGGGGCCACCCGCACGGCGCGGATCAGCTCGTCGGGCGCGAGCGCGCTGACCTTCGGCCGGACGAAGAAGTCCGCGATCGGCAGCACGCGGACGCCGCGCACGGACTCCGCCTCGACCTCGGCGTCGCCGGCCAGCAGCGGCGGATGCGCGTCGCCGGCGGGGGAGGCCGACCCGAGGTTGCCGCCGATCGTGCCGCGGTTGCGGATCTGCGGCGAGCCGACCGTGCGCGCCGCGATCGCCAGACCCGGCAGCACGGTGCCCAGCTCACTGATCAGGCGCGCGTACGGCACGCCGGCGCCGATCCGGAGCCGCTCGCCGGCCCGCTCCCAGCCGGCCAGCTCGTCGATCGCGGTCAGGTCGAGCAGCGCCGCCGGTCGTGTCTTGCCGAAGTTCAGCTCGACCATGAGGTCGGTGCCGCCGGCGATCGGCCGGGCGTCCGGACGCTCGGCCTTGACCTCCAGCGCCTCCGTCCAGGTCAGCGGCCGCAAGAAGTCCATCGCGCTCACCAGGCCTCCGGGGCGGGGGCGGCGTCGTCGTCGAGGACCGTGCCCTCGATCAGGCCGTATGGACGGTCGGCGGCGTGGAACACCTCGTTGGGGTTGTCCAGGCCGAACGGGGCGAGGTCGACGGCGATGTGGTGCCTGTTGGGCAGCGACAGCCGTATCTCGCAGATGTCGTCGCCGCGGGTCGTGAGCACCTGACGGCCCATGGCGTACAGCGTCTGCTGCAGCGACAGGCTGTGCGTGCCGGCGAACGCCTCGAGGAGCGCCCGGCGCACGCCGGCATATGACTCGTCCCAGTCCAACCGGCCCGGACCGGCCACCCCCGCGCGGTACCGCCACTCGGCGTGCACTGTCGTGGCGAGCACCCGGTCGCGCGTCTCGGGCAGCGTCGTGTACTCGTCGCGTGCGAAGCCCCAAAACTCCGAGCCCGTCGAGTTGAGCACGGTCAGGTCGCGCAGCCCGGACACGATGTGGGTGCCCGCCGCGGAATGCGTGACGCGGGCCGTGCGGATCTCCTGCCCGCGGCGGACGAAGGAATGGCCGGTCACCGGGATCCGGTCCCAGGCGTACTCCTCGACGCCGACGCGGGCGCGGTGGACGGCGGGCCGCGCGGCCACGAAGTGCCGGGCCAGCAGCGCGGCGAACTCTTCGGGCGCGCCGACGCCGTGCTCGCGGGCGAAGGCGTACACCACGTTCTTCTGGGTGTCCGTCGGCAGCACAGCGGCGTTGTCGCCGGTCAGATGCGCGTCCTCCATGTCGCCCGAAAGCGCCACGCTGACGTTGAGGTCGCGGATCTCATGGCGTTCGCCGTCGCGGCGGACATGGACGAGCCGGACCTCCGCCTTGCCGTACTGGTTCGCCCCGAGTGTGATCATCTAGCTGCCCCGGTAGGTGGTGTAGCCGTAGGGGTTGACCAGCAGCGGCACGTGATAGTGCTCGCCCGCGTCGGTCACCGTGAAGACGACGTTCACCTCCGGGTAGAACGTCTCCACGCCGCGGGCGCCGAAGTAGGGTCCGGTGCCGAAGCGCAGGCGGTAGGTGCCGGGTTCGCCGGCCGGCAGATCGCCCAGGCGTCCGTCGTCGTCGGTCGCCGCCTCGGCGAGTTCCTGCCAGCGGCCGCCGAGGTAGCGGTCGAGCCGCACCGCCACCTTGGCCGCGGGCAGCCCGCGTGCGGTGTCGAGGACGTGCGTCGACAGGCTCATGCCACCGACCGGGTGTGATGGGTCATGGACGCTCCAGGAGTTTGGTCAGCCGGAGGTGAACGATCTTAAGCAGCTCGGCGCGGACGATGGCGCGCTCCGTCGCCTCGTCGTTGCCGAGCCGGTCGCGCAGCGCGGCGAGCATCTGCTCGGCGGACAGCCCGGTAGCGCAGATCAAGAACACGTGCCCGAAGCGCTTTTCGTACGCGATGTTCTCTTTGTGCAGGTCATGGGCGACGTCGCGGGCGGCATCGATGATCCCGGCCTGCTCACCCCTCGACCACGAGGACTCGCGGTCGAGACCGCGCGGGCGGTCGCCGACCCGCGGATGAGCGTGCAGCGCCTCTTCGATGTCGGGCCACTGGAGCTCGGCGAAGGCCGCGTCGGCGGCCTCGGTCAGCGCCGCCGCGTCGGCGAACGGGCGCGCCGCGGCGACCCGCCGCACCCACACGGTCGCCGCGCAGCACGACCGCAGCTCCCACTCGGCGTCGGCGGCCGTGAGTTCGTTCAACCATGTGATGCCGCTGCTCACTGGTCCAGTAGAACAGGTTGACCCACCAGCCACTAGAGCCTGCCCCCGGCGCTCGCGCCGATGGGGGCGTCGCCGCGGATTTCGGGTGAGGCGCCATCTTGACGCGGCGTAAAGTACGTGACGTTCGCGAGTGGAGGCGGGGTAGTGGATCTTCGGCTGCTGGGCCCGGTCGCGGCCTACGTCGCGGGTGAGCCGCTCGCGTTGGGCGGGCCGCGGCAGCGGGCCGTGCTGGCGGCGCTGTTACTCAAGAGCAACGAGCCCGTGCCGACGGAGCACCTGATCCGGGCCGTGTGGGAAGATCCGCCCGCGTCGGCGAGCGCGAACATCCGGACCTACGTCGCCGGTCTGCGGCGGGTGCTCCGGGCCGCCGGCGCCGGAGAGCGGCTCGCCACGTGGGAGGCGGGCTATCGGTTCGTCGTCGAGTCCGGCGAACTCGACGTCGTGCGCTTCGCCGACCTCACCGGCCAGGGACGACACGAGTTGTCGGCGGGGGATCTCCAGGCCGCGTCGGCGCATTTCACCGAGGCTCTCGGGTTGTGGCGGGGTCGCCCGCTGGCCGGCGCCGCCGCGAGCTCGTGGCTGCTGGCGGAGGCGACCCGGCTCGAAGAGCTGCGGCTCACGGTCGTCGAGCAGGTCGTCGACGTCGATCTCGCCCTCGGGCGGCACGCCGAACTGATCACCGAGCTCAGGCGGCTGGTGGCCGAACACCCCCTACGTGAGCGGTTCTGGGCGCAACTGATGCTGGCGCTCTACCGGCAGGACCGGCAGGCAGACGCCCTCGCCGCCTACGCGCAACTGCGCGCCCGGCTCGCCGAGGAGTTGGGCCTCGATCCCGGTCCCGAAGTGCGGCGGCTGCACGCGCGGATCCTCGGCGCCGATCCGGCACTGTTGACCGAATCCGCATTCCCCGAATCCGCGCTCCAGACCGCCCCCGCGCGGGGCGCGGCGGGCGGTGCTCCGCGCGACTTTGTGCCGCCGCGGCAGCTTCCGCTGTCCAGCGTCACATTCACCGGGCGCGACAAAGAACTCGGGCGGGTCAAAAGTCTGCTGCGGACGGCGGCGAACGGCCCCGTGGTCATTTCTGCCATCGACGGTGCGGGCGGGATCGGCAAGTCGGCGCTCGCGATTCGTGCGGCATCCGAACTCGCCGAGCATTTCCCCGACGGCCAGCTTTATGTGGACCTGCAGGGGGCCACCGCGGGGCTGTCCCCCTTGGCGCCGGGCGAGGTGCTGGGCAGATTTCTGCGCGCCCTGGGGATGCCCGGAAATGAAATGCCGGCGAGCCGCGAGGAGTTGACCGTCGCGTTGCGTTCCCGGCTGGCCGGCAAACGTTTGCTCATGGTGCTGGACAACGCGGCCGACGCCGAGCAGGTGCGCCCTCTCCTCCCGTCCGGAAAAGGCTGCGCGGTCGTGGTCACCAGCCGGCGGGTGCTCGCCACGCTCGAGGGCGCCGAGCATCTTCATCTCGATGTACTGCCGCGCGACGAGGCCGTGATGCTGCTGGGCCGGCTCGCCGGCGGCGAGCGGGTCGAGGCCGAACGCGACGCGGCGGCCGACATCGCCCGGTTGTGCGGCCGGCTGCCGCTGGCGCTTCGCGTCGCGGGCGCCCGGCTCGCGGCCCGGCCCGCCTGGTCGCTGCACGCGTTCGCCGAACGGCTGTCCGACACGCACACTCGCCTCGACCAGCTGGAGGCCGGCGACCTGGCGGTACGGGCCAGCCTTCGGGTCAGCCTCGTCTCGTTGCGGGGCGGCGACGACCCTCACGACCAGACCGCGGTCCGCGCCTTCCGCCTCGTCGGCCTGCTGGACGGACCCGAGGTGGGCATTCTCGCCGTGGCCGCACTTCTGGACGAGTCACCCGGCGTCGCGGAGATCGCGATGGAACGCCTGGCCGACGCGCGGCTGGTCGAGGCGACGGGGGTCGGACGGTACCGTTTCCACGATCTCGTCCGGCTGTTCGCCCGCGAGCTCGCCCTCGAGGAGGAGCCGGGCGATGACGCGGCCGCCGCCCTCGACCGGGCGATGAGCTACTACCTGGCCACCACACAGCGCGCGGTGAGACTGCTCGATCCGATCCGGCAATGGCCGGTGCATCCCGTCGACGAGGACTTCGCGGCGCCGATCCGCGATCGCGCGGCGGCGATCGACTGGCTGGAGGCCGAACGCGTCAACCTGGTCGCCGCCGTCGTCCAGGCCGGTCACCAGGGCGGCTCCATCGCGCCCTTTGGGCCGGGGCTGGCGGGCGCGCTGCTGTGGTTTCTCATGCCCCGGATGTACCTCGACGACCTGCGCACGGTCGGTGAGGCGGCCACCCGGATCGCGCGGCGGCTGGGGGACCGAACGAGTGAGGCGTGGGGTCTGGAGATCACGGCCTTCGCCCATCACCAGGCGGGTCGGAATCAGGAGCTGCGACGCTGCCTCGAATCGGCGTACGCGATCTGGCAGGAGACCGGCGATCGCGACGGCGAGCAGCGGACGCTGTGCAACCTGTCCGTCGTGGTGCGACTGCTCGGCGACTCCGAACGATCGATCGCGCTGCTCCGCCGCCAGATCCCCATCGCCAGGGAGATCGGTAATCAGGTCGGCGAGCTGGTCGGTCTGCTCAACCTCGGGGAGTCGTACGGGCAACTGGGGCAGACCACCGAGGCGCTCACCCATGTGCGCGCGGCGCTCGAGATGGCGCATGCTATTGGGGATCAACGTAATCTGGCCGGCGCCGTCTATGAGATCGGCAAACTTTATCTCAGCCAGGGCCGGCTCAGTGAGGCACGGGCGCATATGCGCCAGGCGCTACCCCGGCTGCGCGAAGTCGGCGACCGCGAGAACGAAGCGGAGTTGCTGATAATGCTGAGCCGTACCTGTCGAATGCTGGGAGATCTCGACGAGGCGCTTGCCTGTTGCGAGCGCGGCCTGGGTCTCCTCGGCAAGCTCGGCAGTTGGCGCTTGTCCGCCGAAGCCATTCATGAGCGCGATCGCGTCTTGGCGGCAATCGCGGACTCCAGGTAAACGAGTGCTTATAAAACGATCGGCCGACAGGCCGGCCGGTCCGCCTGGAGACGCATAATCCCTGGTAACTCGCCGCTCCGATGGCTGTACGGAGGTTATGCGGAATCTATGCGTGCGATCCATATATTTGGCGGTAGGGCATGCGTTTGCGCGGCCTTGGCGGAATCCGTCTCCTGACCTCCATCGAACGCGACGGCGGCGCGGCCCGCGCCGTCCCGTGTCGGGAGCCGGCCACAGGAGCGTATGCCCCCGCCCGGATGCCCGAGGGACCTCGGGCATCCGGGCAGCTTGATCGATTCTCGGATTCGGCCCGGCGCCGCCAGGCATAGCAGCGTGGCCGCTATGCTGACTTGGACATGACCGCTGGTGCAGTTGTCAGTCATCCCGTGCCCGAAGAGGCGTCCTAGCTGGGTGACTTCTTTGCCCTTGCGCACCGGGAACCTGATCCGAGACCCTTGAGGATGGACACGGTCACGGTGCCAGCTTGCAGCACGGCCCAGAGCGATCCACCGTCGCGGTGCCCGCGTGGGCCGTGGGAGCGATGAGGAGGAAGCTGCTCATGAGTGCAAGAAAGAACGCGAGTAGCTTTGTTCGTCGGGACATGAATAACCACCTCCAGTGATACCTCCATGCAGTCGTGAGTGAAGACGAGTGATAATGAACAGTCAAGAATCTCTAGGGCAACGACTTCGTGACCTTCGCTTGCGCAGGGGTATCTCTCAAGCTCAACTCGCGTTTCCGGAGCTCTCTGACAGTTACGTGTCGTTGATTGAGAGCGGTAAGCGGCTGCCGGCGGCGGACGTGATCGAACTTCTTGCGCGCAAACTTGGTTGCTCTGCGTCATATCTGGCGAGTGGCGTTAGTGACGAGACGCTCACCGAGCTACGTATGATCTTGAAGTATGGAGAGATCTCGCTCGAGAACGGCGAGGTCGAGGAAGCACGCGCCAGCTTTGCCAAGATCCTTAATAACCCCAGCGTCTCCGCGATGCCGGACATGATGTACGACGTCCGATGGGGGCTCGCGCGGGCGCTCGAAGCAAGTGGCGATCTCGAGAACGCTGTCGCCGAGCTTGAGAATCTCGTCGAGCTGATTTCGCCGGAGGAAGATCCCGATCGTTGGGCTTGGCTGCACATTGCGCTGTGCCGTTGCTATCGCGAACGCGGCGACTTCAGCGCCGGCGTGAGCACGGGAGAGGAGGGCCTGCGCCGGCTGGGAGAAGTCCAAACTCGCTGGACCGAAGCCACAGTCATGCTCGGCGTGACTTTGCTCGGCGTCTTCCTCGAACGCGGTGATCTTGTTTATGCGCAGCAACTGGCCAACCGGTTGATCTCGCGCGCCGAAGATGTGGGCAGCGCCCGCGCCCGGGCGGCCGCGTACTGGAACGCGGGAATCGTGGCCGAATACCGTGGCGACCCCGGCGAGGGGCTGCGGCTCGGCGAGCGGGCCCTGGCGCTGCTGGGGGAGACCGACGACACGCGCAACCTCGCGCGGCTGCGCACCGAATGCGGCCGGTTGATGTTGCGCGCCCGGCCCGACCAGGCCGAACGCGCTCGCGACCTCATTCAACAGGCGCGGCACGAGCTGGGCGACAGCGCGGCCAGCGAAATCGATCACGTGCGCTGTGTGACCGAACTCGCCAAGGCCGAGATCGCGCTCAACCGCCCGGCCGAGGCCGTACGGCTGGCAAAGGAGGCGATCGAGCTTCTCGGGCACGGCCAGCGGTTCCTCGCCGCCGATGTCTTGATCGTGCTCGCCAACGGCTACGTGGGCCTGGACAAGATCGACGCCGCCGTCTCCGTGCTGCAGCAGGCGGCGGAGACGCTGGAGGGCATGCAGTCGCAACGCCAGGCGGCCCAGACATGGTTCGACCTGGCCGAGCTGCTCGGCCGCACCGGCGATGAGAAGCAGCGTGCGCAGGCCTATCGGCACGCCTGCGCCTGCGCGGGACTCGGCTGAGCCCATCCGTTGACCAAGCGTACGCTTGGTGCCACCATCGTCGCGATGACCACCTTCGCGAAGCTGCTGCTCGACCGCGCCGACGACGGGCACGCCGGGTTGTTGTTCGAGGACGAGTCCTACACCTGGGCCGAGGTGATCTCCGCCGCCCGCGCCAGGGCGACGCTCGGGCGGAAGGTGGCGGGGGCGGAGGCCGCCCGGCGGGCGCACATCGGGGTGCTGCTGGAGAACGTGCCCGACTACGTGTTCTGGATCGGGGCCGCGGCGCTGTGCGGGGCCACGGTCGTCGGCATCAACCCCACGCGGCGCGGCGCCGAGCTGGCGGCCGACATCAGGCACACCGACTGCGATCTCATCGTCACCGACGCCCGCCACGTCGCGCTGCTCGACGGCCTCGACACCGGGGTCGACCCGGCCCGCGTCCTGCTGATCGACGACCCCGGCTACCGCGAGCAGGTCGCCGCGGCCGCCCCCGCCGAGCCCGCCCGCGACCTCGACCCGGCCGACCGGCTGCTGCTGTTGTTCACCTCGGGGTCGACGGGCGCGCCCAAGGCCGTCACCTGCAGCCAGGGCCGGCTGGCCGCCATCGCCGAGCACGGGCCGCGGTTCGGCATCACCCGGGACGCGGTGACCTACCTCGCGATGCCGCTCTTCCACGGCAACGCGATCATGGCCAACCTCGCGATGGCCGCCTACGCGGGCGCGACGGTGGCGCTGCGGCGGCGCTTTTCCGCCTCCGGCTTCCTGCCCGACGTCCGCCGCTACGGCGTGACGTACTTCAACTACGTCGGCCGCGCGCTCGCCTACGTCCTCAGCACGCCGCCGGGACCGGCGGACGCGGACAACACGCTGCGGGTGGCGTTCGGCACCGAAGCGTCGGCCCAGGACATGGCGCGGTTCGGCGTGCGCTTCGGCTGCCGGGTGATCGAGGGCTACGGCTCCAGCGAGGGCGCGATCTCCCTCACCAAGACGCCCGACACCCCGCCGGAGGCGCTCGGCCTGCCGCCGCCGGGCATGGAGGTGGCCGTCCTCGATCCGCGCACCGGGGCCGAATGTCCGCCCGCCCGCTTCGACGCCGCCGGCGCGCTGCTCAACGCGGACGCCGCCATCGGCGAGATCGTCGGGCTGAACGTCGCCGGCGCGTTCGAGGGGTACTACAACAACCCCGAGGCCGAGGCCCGGCGGGTGCGCGACGGGCGCTACTGGAGCGGCGACCTCGGCTATCGCGACGAGAAGGGGTTCTTCTACTTCGCCGGACGCGGCGCTGACTGGCTGCGCGTGGACGGCGAGAACTTCGCCGCCGCCCCGGTGGAGCGCATCCTGTCGCGCTGGGAGCCGGTCGTGACGTGCGCGGTCTTCCCCGTGCCCGACCCGCGGACCGGCGATCAGGTGATGGCCGCCCTGGAGCTCACCGGCGACTTCGACCCGGACGGCTTCGCCGCCTTCCTCGCCGCGCAGCCGGACCTGGGCACCAAGTGGGCGCCGACGTTCGTCCGGATCGTCCCCGCCATGCCCGTGACCTCGACGGGCAAGGTCGACAAGCGTTCGCTGCGCCGGGAGCGCTGGGACCGCCTCGCCGGCCTGGACCAGCCCGGCGAGGTGTGGTGGCGGCCTCCGGGAGGCCGGTCTCGCGAGCCGCGCTACGAGCGGCTGACCGCGGAGCGCGCGGACGCGCTGCGCGCCGAGTTCGCCGCGCACGGCCGGACGCACCTGCTCACCGCCGGCTGACCCCTTGGCGGCGAGCCGGTCGCCGCCCAGGTTCACTATGGTTGAGACGTCGCTCCACCCCCGACCTGACCGGCAGAGCCCTTGACCATGACATCGACGATCACTCCGTTCATCCACCGGCGCGCCCGGTGAGCAGCACCTCCGCCGGGGCGAAGCGCGCTCCCGGCAGGCCTCCCCAGCTGACCGCGGCCGCCGCCGCGGTGGGCGTGCTGGCCGCGGCGACGGCCGCGTTGTTGATCGCGCTGGTGGCCGGCGGCGCCGTCGCCGAGACGGTGATCCCCGGGCTGGGCGACGCGGGCAGGCTCACCCGATGGGGGCTGCCGATCGCCCGGCTCGCGATGGACGCCGCCTCCGTGTGCACTGTGGGCGCGCTGCTGGCCGCCGCCGTCCTGCTCCCCTCCAGCGAGGGCCGGCTGGGCACCGCGGCGACCGGCTACGTGCGCGCGGCGTCCTGGCTGGCGGCCGGCTGGGCCGCGGCGGCCGGCGCCTCGCTGGTCTTCACGGTCTCCGACATCCTCGGCGAGCCGGTCGGCAGGATCATCGCGGGCAGCGAGCTGAGCAGCTATGCCGGGCAACTGCCCCAGGGGCTGGCGCTGATGCTCGTCGTCCTGCTGGCCGTGATGATCGCCCTCATGGCCCGGACGACATTCACGGCGGGCGGCGCGCTGGCGCTGCTCGCCGTGGCGCTGATCGGGCTGCTGCCGCCCCCGCTCACCGGCCATTCCGAATCCTCCCCCAACCACTCGGTCGCCGTCGTCGGCCTGGCCATGCACGTCGCCGCCGTCGTGCCCTGGGTGGGCGGGCTCGCCGTGCTCGGCTGGCACGCGCTCCGCCGAGGAGACGCGCTCGGCACCGCCGCCGCCCGGTTCAGCCGGCTCGCGCTGTGGTGCTTCGTCGCGGTCGGCGCCACCGGCGTCGCCAACGCCGTGTCGCGGCTGCCCACGCCGGCGGAGTTGGTGACCACCGACTACGGCAGGCTCATCCTGATCAAGTTCGCGGCGTTCTGCGTGCTCGGCTGGGCCGGGTGGCTGCATCGCACCCAGACGTTGCCGGCCGTCGCCAGGGGCCGGATGCGCGCCTTCGCCAGGCTGGCCACGGCGGAGGCGGCGATCATGGCGGGCACGATAGGGGTCGCGGTGGCGCTGTCCCGCACGGCCCCGCCCGCCGTCGAGGTCGCGGAGGGCGACGTGCGCGCGCTCCTCGGCTATGCCATGCCGCCGCCGATCACCCCGGCCCGGCTGGCGACGCTGTGGCAGTTCGACCTGTTCTGGGCCGCGTTCGTCGTCGTGCTCGGCGGCTGCTACGCCGGCGCGGTGCTGCGGCTGCGCCGGCGCGGGGACGCGTGGCCGGTGGGCCGTACGGTGGCGTGGTTCGGGGGGCTCGCCACCATCGTGGCCGCCACGCTCAGCGGCGTGGAGCGCTACGCGCCGGTGCTGTTCAGCGTGCACATGGCCCAGCACATGACGCTGGCGATGCTCACCCCGATCTTCTTGGTCCTCGGCGCGCCGGTCACCTTGGCGCTGCGGGCGCTGCGGCCCGCCGCGGTCAAGGGCGACCGGGGGATGCGCGAGTGGCTGACGCTCGCGCTGCACAGCCGGGTGGTGCGGGTCCTCGCGCACCCGCTGGTCGCGACCTTCATCTTCGTCGCGAGCACCTATGCCCTGTACTTCACCGGGCTGTTCGGCACGCTCATGCGCAGCCATCTCGGGCACATCGCGATGCTGCTGCACTTCCTGGCGTCGGGCTCGCTGTTCTTCTGGGTGCTCATCGGCGTCGACCCGGCGCCCAGGCGGCTGCCGTACGTCGGGCGGCTGCTCGTGTTGTTCGTGACGATGCCGTTCCACGCCTTCTTCGGCATCGCGCTCATGAACGCGGGCCGCCCGCTCGCGCCGGAGTGGTACAACGCGCTGCATCGCCCGTGGGGGGCCTCCCTGGTCTCCGACCTGAACACCGGGGGCGCCATCGCATGGGCCTTCGGCGAGATACCGGTGTTCATCGTGCTGCTGGCCCTGGTCTTCCAGTGGTTCGCCGAAGACCAGCGGCTGGCCAGGCGCGGCGATCGCTCGGCCGACCGCGCACGTGCCACCGGCACCGGCACCGACGAACTCGCCGAGTACAACGCCTACCTTGCCGCACTGGACAAAAGGGCCCGGCAAGATTGAGCCAAGGCCGAAGGCCGCCGTGCCCGACGGAAGGAGCCACGTGACCGAGTTCGACGCCAGCCAGGGCCTGCCCGCCGCCTTCCTCGGCGTCGGTCCGCCGTCGTTCGTGGAGCTGCTGAAGGGCCACGCGCCCGGGCTGTTGCCCGGCGCCCGCGACGACAGCTCGCCGGCGGACGCGCCCGAGGTCGGGCACGGCACCACCGTGCTGGCGCTGACCTTCGCCGACGGCGTCATGATGGCCGGCGACCGGCGGGCCACCTCGGGCAACGTGATCGCCCAGCGGGACCTCGAAAAGGTCCAGCCCGCCGACCAATACTCGATCATCGCGTTCGCCGGGGCGGTCGGGCTTGCGGCCGACATGGTCCGGCTCTTTCAGGTCGAGCTCGAGCACTACGAGAAGATGAACGGAGCGGTGCTCTCCCTCGACGGCAAGGCGCGGCGGCTCGCCACCGTGCTGCGGGAGAACCTCGCGCTGGCCATGCAGGGCCTCGCGGTGGTGCCGCTGTTCGCCGGCTACGACCTGACCGCCGGCACCGGCCGGATCTTCACCTTCGAGGTGGTCGGCGGGCCCTACGAGGCGCGTGACTTCTACGCCGAGGGGTCGGGCTCGCCGTACGCGCGGGGCGCGCTGAAGAAGCTCTACCGGCCGGGGCTCGGACTCCGGCAGGCCGCCCAGGTGTGCGTGGAGGCGCTGTACGACGCCGCCGACGACGACTCGGCGACCGGCGGCCCCGATCTGACGCGGAACATCTATCCGACCATCGCCACGGCCACCGCCGACGGGTACCGCCGGTTGCCGGAGGAGGAGGTCCGCGAGCTCACCCAGGCGATGGTCGAGGCCCGCCGCGATCGTCCCGACGGCCCGGCCGCGCCGCTGCGTTGATTCCGCCTGGCGTAGGCGCTGGACGCGCCGCGCCGCGGCGCGGCAGCGTGCTCGATATGACGGGTTTCCGGTTTGGCTTCAACAACTTCGCGCTCCGCTCGCGGCGCGATTTCGTCGACTTCTGCCGCACGGCCGAGTCCTATGGCTACGACGTCTTCGTGGGGACGGACCACCTGGGCTCGGCGGCGCCGTTCACCGAGCTGGTCGCCGCGGCCGCGGCGACCGAGCGGCTGCGCCTCGGCACACTCGTGCTCAACGTCGGGTTCTGGAACCCCCATCTGCTGGCCCGCGAGGCGGCGACCGCCGATGTGCTGACCGACGGGCGGCTCGAGCTCGGCCTCGGCGCGGGGCACATGAAATGGGAGTTCGACGCGGCGGGCATCGAGTGGGAGCCGCTCGCCGCGCGCACCGGCCGGCTCGAGCGCACGATCGAGGAGCTCGGCCGCCTGTTCGCCGGCCCCGGCTACCCGGAGCGCGCGGCGCTGCGGGAGTTCTACGACCTGCCCGAGCTCGCCCCCGTGCAAAAACGGGGGTTCGGCGGACACGGCCCGCCGCTGCTGATCGGCGGTACCGGCGACACCGTGCTCCGGCTGGCCGCGCGGCATGCCGACATCGTGGGGTTCGGCGGGCTCTTCCAAGTGAAGGGCCAGCCGCCCGGCACGTTCCGCATCGGCACGGCCGAGGAGACCGACGAGCGGGTGCGGTTCTTCCGGGAGCAGGCCGGCGAGCGGGCCGCGACGATGGAGTTCAACGTGCTGGTGCAGGCCGTCATCGTGACCGATGACCGGCGGTCCGTGGTCGAGGGGCTCGTGGCCGACCGGCTGCGGCCCCTCACCGTCGACGAGGCGCTGGAGACCCCGTTCCTGTTGATCGGCACCGAGGCGCAGATCGCCGAGCAGCTCAGGGCCAACCAGGAGAGGTTCGGATTTTCCTATATCACCGTGCATGGACCTTATATGGAGGCCCTGGGGCCGATTATCGAGCGACTCCGTTAGTCCGGCGCGGCGCCGGGAATGTCCTCGTTCGAGGAGGTCGCAGCGGGCGGTGATCATATTGAGGGGACGGCGGGTCGGAGCCGCCGCGGTCGCCGTGCTCGCCATGCTGGCCGTGACCGCGGCCGACTGCCAGGTGACGGGCCGGCCCGACGCCGCGCCGTCGGACTCGGAGTCGGCGTCGCCGTCGGCGAAGTCGAAGTCCAAGGGCGGCCGCGACGGCAAGACCAAGCCCGGCGAGGTCTCGGTGCCCATCGAGGTGCAGACGATGCAGGGCGAGACGATGGTGCTCGTTCCGGTGAAGGTCAACGGACGCGGGCCGTACGACTTCGTGCTCGACACCGGCGCGTCGTCCTCGACGGTGAGCCGCTCGCTGGTGCGCCGGCTCCGCCTGCCGCGGACCGGCGACACCGCACACGTGCGCGGCGTGGCGGGCGCCACGGTCGTCCCGCTGGTCGCCGTGAGCCGCTGGACGGTGGGCGGCCAGCGGCTGCACGGGCGCAGCCTGCCGGTCATCGACCTCGGCGGCGACTTCGGCTCCGGCCGGGTCAACGGGCTGCTGGGCTCCGACGAGCTGCGGCGGTTCGGCGCGGTGAAGCTGGACTACAAGAACGAGCGACTGATCCTGCGCGCCTCCTGATGTGGCCCTCAACAGAGGGCGGTCAGGATCTGAGCCAATGGGTGGCCTCGACGCCGAGCGCCGATCGCACCGCGAGGATGACCACGCCCAGCGTGAGCAGCGGCGCGAGCACCCAGCGCTCCAGCGCGCCGTCGGTGCGCGGGATCAGCGGCACCTCGATCCGCCACCGCGCCGGCCAAAAGAGCGGGCAGCCGTCCGGCGTCAGGCAGTCGCCGAGCACGTGCGCGAGGCAGCCGAGGGCCACGGCGCACCCGGCGAAGCCCATGTCGAGGTCGCGCATCACATAGGCGAGCGCGGCCGCGATGACCGCGTTGAGCAGCGCCGAGAAGCGCTCTCGCTCGGGCACGCGGATGCCGATGCCGTGCAGCCCCAGGCCGATCAGCGAGAACAGCACGATCGACCAGGCCCAGCCGGGCAGGTGCATGACGGCCAGGCTCGCCCCCAGCCCGGCGAGGGCGGCGAACACGAGGGAGTGGGTGGCGTGCCGGTGCCCGCCCGAGAGCGCGCCGACGATCCGGCACAGCACGCGGGTGAGCGGGCCGAAGGCGTTGGCGATCGTGCCGTCGTGGTGGTCGATGTCGGGCAGCATCGCCGCGCCCGCGCAGACGACGGTGCCGGCCGCGATCTGGGCCGGGCTCAGGTGGACGGCGAAGTGCCCGAGGAGGGCGGAATCGCCCAGTAACGGCGTCGCGGCCAACCACGCGGCCGCGCCGCTGAGCGCGTGCGTGTGCCCCATCATGAGCCGCACGCCCGGCATGTCGGCTGATATGTCGGCACGGCGGGACTGTAACGCGATCAGCGGCCGCGCCGCCCCACGGCACGCCGAGGAGCGCCGTGGGTGTTTTCCAGGTCAGCCGACAGGGATGTGCCGCCAGTCCTCGCTGCGCTCGCCGGGCCGGTAGGGGGCGTCCAGGCGCTTGGCCACGATGCCGGGCAACCCCTGCTGGGCGGCGGCCGTGCGCACCGCCGCGCCGTCCCCGGGAAACCACGGCGCGGTCTGCCACCGGGGCCCCGACAGCTTCAGCTCGTCGAGCCGGCGGCGGCGCTGCTCGTAGGGCAGGTCGAGTAGCGAGTGGCCGTCGAGGTGCAGCAGGTCGAAGATCAGGTAGATCTCGCGGCCGTCCAGCTCCGCGAGGTCGCCGTCCAACAGCGCCGGCCGGGCGCCCAGCGCGGCGCCCAGCGGCATGCCCAGCCCGGCGGGGGAGCCGACCTGCCTGCCCTCAGCGTCGCTGAAGCGGGCCCGGCCGCCCTCGACGGCGGCCAGCATCCGGCGGCCGCCCCAGGCGAACTCGAACGCGTAGGCGCCCTCGTCGCGCGGCAGCCGGGCGCGCTCCACGGCCAGCATCGGCCGCAGCCCGGACGGCACCGGCTCGGCGTCGGGATCGACCGGCGGGTCCATGCGATGGATCATCCAGTTCTTGCCGTCGGTCTGGAACAGCACATAGCGGCCGGTGGCGCGCGCGCCGTGCAGCACCACCATGACCTCGCGGTCGGTCCACTTCCGCGTCTCGTATGTGCCGCGGTCCCAGATCGTCATCCGGCCGGCGCCGTACTCGCCCTTGGGGATCTCGCCCTCGAACGTGGCGTATTCGAGCGGATGGTCCTCGGTGTGCACGGCGAGGTGGTTGGTCTTCGGGTCGCGCGGGATGCCCTTGGGTACCGCCCAGGACACGAGCACCCCGTCGCGCTCCAGCCGCAGGTCCCAGTGCAGCCGCCGGGCGTGGTGCTCCTGGATCACGAACCGCCGGTCGGTCTCGGGCGCGTCGCCGCCGTCGCCCGCGTCGCCGCCCCGTCCCGCCGCGCCGGCCTCGGGAATCGGCTCGGGCGTCTTGGCGGCGTCGCGCTTGCCGCGATAGGTCGCGAGCTTGTCGTCATCGCTGCGTGCGGCCATGGCGGCGTCCGCGCTCAGGGCAGGGTGAGGATCTCGTGGCCGCCGTCGGTCACGAGGATGGTGTGCTCGAACTGCGCGGTCCGCTTGCGGTCCTTGGTGACCACCGTCCAGCCGTCGTCCCAGATGTCATAGGCGATCGTGCCGAGCGTCAGCATCGGCTCGATCGTGAACGTCATCCCGGGCTCCATGATCAGACCGGCGGCCGGGTCGTCGTAGTGCGGGATGATCAGGCCGGAGTGGAACGTCGTGCCGATGCCGTGCCCGGTGAAGTCGCGTACGACCCCATATCCGAAGCGGCGCGCGTAGGACTCGATGACCCGGCCGATCACGTTGACGGCCCGTCCCGGCCGGACCGCGCGGATGCCGCGCATCGTCGCCTCGCGGGTGCGTTCGACGAGCAGTCGCGACTCCTCGTCGACGTCGCCGACGAGGAACGTCGCGTCGGTGTCGCCGTGCACTCCGTCGACGAACGCGGTGATGTCGATGTTGATGATGTCGCCGTCGCGCAGCACCGTGTCGTCGGGGATGCCGTGGCAGATGACCTCGTTGAGCGAGGTGCACAGCGACTTGGGGAAGCCGCGGTAGCCGAGCGTCGAGGGGTAGGCGCCGCGGTCGATGAGGAACTCGTGCCCGATCCGGTCCAGGTCGTCGGTGGTGACGCCGGGCCTGATGTGCCGGCCGACCTCCTCGAGCGCCTGGGCGGCGATCCGGCCGGCGACCCGCATGCGGTCGATGATCTCGGGGGTCTTGACGTCGGGCTCGCCGGTCTTGGGGCGGTCCTTGCCGACGTATTCCGGCCGCTCGATGTGCGGTGGCACTTTGCGCTGCGGGGAGATGCGACCGGGCCGGAGTTGCGTCGTCATGTACGTGGAGTGTAGTTCCCGCGAAAGGGGGATTATGGCACCGCTCGGCTCCTCGGCCCGGATCAGCGCACGGACAGCGGGGAGAGCACGGGCCGCTTGGCGGTCAGTCCGTCGCCGGACGACTGGCCGCGCAGCCGCCGCACCACCCAGGGGACGAGGTACGTACGGGCCCAGCGCATCTCCCGCAGCAGCCGGGCGCTGCGCCGCAGCTCGGGCAGCGGCGGCAGCGGCTCTCGCCAGGAGGTCGCCTCGACGGGCAGGCCGAGCTGCTCCAGCACCGCCAGCGCCACGCGCCGGTGCCCGGCGGGCGACATGTGCAGCCGGTCCGGCTCCCACATGCGCCAGTCGCGCAGGACCGGCATCGTCCACAGGTCGACCACGAACGCGCCGCGGGCGGCGGCGATCGCGTAAGCGTGCTCGTTGTACGCGGCGATGCGCCCGCGCAGCCGCCGGATCACCGGCGACTCGCTCGGGTCCATCCCGGTGAACATGATCACTTCGATGCCTTCGTCGCGCACACGGCCGACGGCCTCGTCCAGCAGCGCGCCGATGGCGTCCACGTCGACGCCGGGCCGCAGCAGGTCGTTGCCGCCGCCGGATATCGACACCAGGTCGGGGCGGAGGGCGAGCGCCTCGGGCAGTTGCTCGGCGACGATCTCGCCGAGGAGCTTGCCGCGGATCGCGAGGTTCGCGTAGTGGAAGTCGGAGGTGTGTCGCGCGAGGGCCTCGGCCACCCGGTCGGCCCAGCCGCGCCAGCCGCCCGTCGTGAGGGGATCGGGATCGCCGAGTCCTTCGGTGAAGGAGTCGCCGACGGCGACGTAACGCGTCCAGCTCATACCTGCATTGTGCATTTCATCCGCTTCGCCCTAAACGGCACGTTCGCAGGCTGAGCGCTTTGTCCCTGTATGTCCCCCCAGTCCGTTAAGTCGGCGCCGAGACACGTCCTAGCCGGGGGCGGGGCCGCCGCTGATGGTGTCGAGCAGCCGGGCCAGCCGGGCGCGCAGCCCCTGCCGGGGCACCAATGGCTCGCCCGCGGCCGCGCTGACCAGGTGCTGCGCGCCGTCGAAGCTGATGAGACGCTCGCGCGCCGGCACCACGAGCGCGTCGTGGACGAGACCTTCGAGCTCGCGGTCTCCGGTGCCGACCGCGAGGATCGTCGCGCCGGTCCGCCGGGCGTCGTCGACCCGCTCCAGCAACGGCACCGGGGCGGCGTCCTCGCTCACCACGACGAGGGTCTCGCCGCGCCGCGCCGCGGCCAGCCTGTCGAGGCCCACACGCAGGTGGGGCGGCGCGTCGGCGGGCGGCGCCCAGCGCACCAAGGTGGGCGTCAGCTCCGGAACGGCCCGCCACCGGCTCTCGTCGTCGAGGTGCGCGGCCAGATGCCACGGCTCGTCGTCGGGGGTGCCGACCAACATCAACCCGCCCGGCTCGCGCGTCGAGAGCCGCATGGCGCGGGCGAACTCACCGGTGCGCTCCAGCCAGCCGGTCGATGCCAGCACCGCCCGCAACATCGCGACCTGCTCGGCGTCCACCTGTCTATGGTGCCGCACGCCACCGGCCGGTTGGGCCGGTGCGCCGCCCGCGACCGGCGGGTGCGAGGATCGGGGCATGACTCAGCCGCAGCGGTCCCCGCACGACCTTCCCGACGTGAGCGGTCTGTCGATCGGCATCCTGGGCGGCACCGGCGATCAGGGCAAAGGCCTGGCGCGGCGGTTCGCCCTGGCCGGGCACGAGGTGATCATCGGCTCGCGGCGGGCCGAACGCGCCACGCAGGCCGCTGAAGAGCTCGGCGGCGGCCGCGTGCGCGGCGCGGAGAACACGGTCGCCGCGGGGGAGGCCGACCTCGTGATCGTCGCGGTGCCGTGGGAAGGGCACCGGGCGACCCTGGAGGCGCTGCGCGACGAGCTCGCCGGCAAGGTGGTCGTCGACTGCGTCAACCCGATCGGCTTCGACAAGCGGGGCGCCTATCCGCTGCCGGTCGAGGAGGGCGGCGCGGCCCAGCAGGCCGCCGCCGTGCTCCCCGGCAGCCGGGTCGTCGCCGCGTTCCATCACGTGTCGGCCGTGCTGCTGCTCGACCCCGAGGTCGACGAGATGGACCTCGACGTGCTCGTGCTCGGCGACGACCGCGACGCGACCGATCTCGTCCGCGCGCTCGCGCACCGGATCCCCGGTATGCGCGGCGTGTACGCGGGGCGGCTGCGCAACGCGGCGCAGGTGGAGGCGCTGACCGCGAACCTGATCTCGATCAACCGCCGGTACAAGGCGCACGCCGGCATCCGGGTCACCGACATCTGACCCGCGGCCGGCGGCACACGGGGCGATGGGCATCGACGACCTCGGCAGGCGGGTGCCGGTGCCGGCCCGCGTGACGCGGGTCGTGTCGCTCGTCCCCTCGCTGACCGAGGCGATCGCGGTCACCGCCCCCGGTCTGCTGGCCGGGGCCACCGACTGGTGCACGCACCCGCCCGGCCTGGACGTGCCCCGCGTGGGCGGCACCAAGAATCCCGACGTCGAGCGAATCGTCCGGATGCGTCCGGACCTCGTCGTCGCCAACTTCGAAGAGAACCGCGAACCCGACCTCGACGCCCTGCGGGCGGGCGGCGTGCCGGTCTGGGTGACGGTCATCCGCACGGTGCCCGAGGCCGTCGGCAGCCTGGGCAAGATGCTCGGCGCGTGCGGGCAGGCCGAACCGGACTGGCTGCGCGCGGCCGCCGCGGCGTGGCGGGGCGCGCCGCCCCCGCCCACGCGCACGGCGGTGATCCCGATCTGGCGGCGGCCGTGGATGGTGCTGGGCCGGGACACCTTCGCCGGGGACGTGCTCGGCCGGCTGGGCGTCGCCAACGCCTACGGCGACGCCGCCGAGCGTTACCCGAAGACGACGGTCGAGGAGATCCGCCGGCGCGCCCCCGACCTCGTCGTGCTGCCCGACGAGCCGTACGCCTTCGGCGCCGACGACGGCCCGGAGGCGTTCCACGGTCTCCCGGTCGCCCTGGTGAGCGGCCGCCACCTGGAGTGGTACGGCCCCTCACTGGCCGCCGCCCGGACGGTCCTGGCCCGCCAGCTGGGCGTCGCTCAGCGGTAGGAGTGCGCGGGCGTGGGGAAGGCGCCGGCGACGACCTCGTCGGCGAAGGCCGCGGCCGCGCCGGACAGCGCGCCGGCGAGGTCGGCGTACTTCTTGACGAACTTCGCCGTCTTCGGCGTGAGCCCGGCCATGTCCTGCCACACGAGCACCTGGGCGTCGCACTCGACGCCGGCGCCGATGCCGATCGTCGGGATCGACAGCGAGGCGGTGATGCGGGCGGCCAGTTCATCGGGCACGCATTCGAGCACGACCGAGAACGCGCCGGCCGCCTCCAGAGCCTTGGCGTCGGCCATCAGCTCCTCGCCCGCCTCGCCGCGGCCCTGCACCCGGTAGCCGCCGAAGGCGTTCACCGACTGCGGGGTGAGCCCGAGGTGGCCCATGACCGGGATGCCGCCGGCGACCAGCGTCTCGACCTGGGGGAGCACCCGGCGCCCGCCTTCGAGCTTGACGGCGTGGGCTCCGGCCTCCTTCAGGAAGCGGCTCGCCGTGTGCAGCGCCTCGGCCTGGCCGGCCTGGTAGGAGCCGAACGGGAGGTCGGCCACGACCAGCGCGCGCGAGCTGCCGCGCACCACGGCCGCGGTCAGCGGGATGAGCTCGTCCACCGTGACCGGGATGGTGGAGTCATAGCCGTAGACCACCATCGCGGCGGAGTCGCCGACGAGCAGCACCGGGATCCCGGCCTCGTCGAAGATCCGCGCGGTCATGGCGTCGTAGGCGGTGAGCATCGGCCACCGCTCGCCGCGCTCCTTGGCGGCGGCGATGTCGCGAACCGTGACCCGGCGTCCGGTCTGGCCGCCGTACAACGCGGTCGGCCCACCATGCCGGGGCGCTCGGGCGGCATCGGGCCGGCCGGCGGCAGGTGAAGCGGCAGGAGAAACAGACATCGGAACCTCCAGTCTCGAGGCGCCTCGGTGGCGTCCCCGGACGGGATCGATGATCCCACTCAATCAACGCGATCGGTAGCCCTCCGGATTCCTCCTATTACGATACGAACATGTTTCGTATCGTAGGAATAACCCTCTTCGGCGAGTGGTTGCGATACGAGCACGTATCGATAGTTTGTCCTCGTCATCCAGGCAAAGGAGTCCTTTGAACCCGGAATCCAGCCAACGGCGGCGCTGGTACATCCTCGGCGTGATGGTGGTCAGCCTTCTCGTCGTCGTCCTCGACAACACCGTGCTCAACGTCGCCATCAAGACCATCGCCGACCCGGAGAAGGGGCTCGGCGCCACGCAGAGCCAGCTCGAGTGGTCGATCAACTCCTACACCTTGGTCTTCGCGGGCCTGCTGTTCACCTTTGGGGTGATCGGCGACCGCCTCGGCCGCAAGCGCCTGCTCGCCGCCGGCATGGTCGTCTTCGGCCTGGCGTCGCTGCTGTCGGCCTACGCCCAGTCGCCGATGCAGCTCATCCTCGCCCGCGCGCTCATGGGTCTGGGCGGCGCGGCCGTCATGCCCCAGACACTGTCGATCATCACCAACGTCTTCGAACCGCGGGAGCGCGGCAAGGCCATCGGCATCTGGACCGGAGCCGTCGGCCTGGGGGTCGCGATCGGCCCGGTCACCGGCGGCCTGCTGCTCGGTCACTTTTGGTGGGGGTCGGTCTTCCTCATCAACGTCCCGGTCATCGCCGCCGGGCTGATCGCGCTGTTCGTGCTGGTGCCGGAGTCGCGCAACCCGCAGCCGGGCGGCATCGACCCGATCGGCGTGCTGCTGTCCATCGTCGGCCTGGTGACGCTGTCGTACGGCATCATCCAGGGCGGCGACAAGGGATCCTGGCTGGAGCCCGGCGTGCTCGGCCCGATCTTCGCCGGGCTGGCCGTGCTCGCGCTGTTCGTCCGCCACGAGGCGCGCACCGACCACCCCGCCTTCGACGTACGACTGTTCCGCGAGCCCCGGCTGTCGACCGCGGTCGCCGCGATCACCTTCTGCTTCTTCGCGGCCGCCGGCGTGTTCTTCTTCATGAGCTTCTACCTTCAGTCCGTGCGCGGGCTGACGCCGTTGGAGTCCGGCGCGATGCTGCTGCCGTTCGCCGCCGCCCAGCTCACCTTCGCCCCCCGCAGCGCCGCGATGGTCGGCCGCTTCGGGGCCAAGGCGGTGTGCACCGCCGGGCTGCTGATGGTCACGCTCGCCCTGATCGGCTACCAGCTGATCAACGAGTCGAGCCCCATCTGGGTGGTCGCCGCCATCCTCCTCGTCCAGGGCATCGGCATGGCGAACGTGATGCCTCCGGCGACCGAATCGATCATGGCCGCGCTGCCCAAGGAGAAGGCGGGCGCGGGATCGGCGATCAACAACACCGCCCGGCAGGTGGCCGTCGCGATGGGGGTGGCCGTCCTCGGCTCGGTGGTGGCCGCCGTCTACCGCGGTGAGCTGTCGAGCCGGCTCGACGCGTTGCCGCCCGGCCCGCGGCACCTCGCCGGCGAGTCCATCGAGGGCACCATGGCGGTCGCGCAGCGACTGGGGCCGGCGGGCCAGAGCCTGATCGACCCGGCGCACGCCGCGTTCGTGCACGCGATCCACACGGCCGCCGCGGCCGCCGCGGTCATCGCCTTCATCGGCGCGCTGATGGTCTTCACATGGATGCCGGGACGGCCCGCCGCGGTCCGCCGTCGCGGCGGCGAGGCGGCCGTTCCGGAGCGTGAGACGGCCGGGGTGTGAAACGGTGAGCTCCGATGAGCGAGACAATTGAGCGTGCGGCGGGCGCCGCCCGCCCGCCCGGACGCCCGCGCAGCGAGCGGGCCGACAAGGCGATCATCGACGCCACGCTCGCCCTTCTCCTCGAGGAGGGCGGCGTGGCAGGCGTCACCATCGAGGCCGTGGCCGCGCGCGCCGGCGTCGGCAAGACGACGATCTACCGGCGCTGGCCCAACAAGGAGGCGCTCATCATCGACGCCTTGGCCTCGCTGAAAGAGCCCGACCCCGAACTCGCGGGCGTGTCGGTCCGCGACGACCTGGTCGCGCTGACCCGCACGCTCGGGGTCGAAAAACGCGACCGGCAGCGCGTCGGAGTCTTCTGGAGCGTGTTCGGCCACGGCGACAGGCACCCCGAGCTGCACGGCCGGTTCACCCGCGACGTCGTCGAGCCGCGCCGCGAACGGATGCGCGCCGTGCTGCGCCGCGGCATCGAGACCGGCGAGCTGCGCCCCGACATCGACATCGACCTGGTGATGTGGCTGCTCATGGGCGCGATCGTGCATCGCGCCCGGGCGTACGGCGTCGGCCCGGCCCCGGACGACTTCGCCGAACAGATCGTGGACACCGCGCTGCGCGGCCTCACGCCGCGCTGACGGGTCGGCCCCGGTCGGCCCCGGTCAGTAGACCACCGGCGCCGAGGTGCGCACCGGCCGGATCACCCTGTGACGCTCCGCGACGTGACCGGCGAGCACCAGGCCTGGACCGCCTGACGCACCATCGGCGCGCGCAGAGCGGGGTCGGATTCGTCGTGCGCCCAGGCGATATAGCCGTCCGGCCGGATCAGCACGGCGGCGGGCCAGTGGCGCCGATCGCAGCTGAGGTACGGCACCGTGCGAACGTGCGGCGGCAGCCCGCCGTAGCGTTCGGCGTGGACGTCGTGATCCAGCAGCACGAACCGCCCGTCGGCGAACAGATCGTACAGCCGGGTCCGGGCGCCGCCGGGGAGGGTGACGGTCCCGCGTGGCAACCGGGTCCCGGCGAGCGGGTGGGCCCCCTTCCCGGCCGGCGGGTAGCCGGCCGCGACGCCGGCGTACGCGCCGGCCAGCCGGGCCTGCACCGGCGGCAGCGGCACGATCAGCCGATGGACGAGCCGGCGCAGCAGCCGCCGCTGGGGAGCGCGACCGGAGTTGAGACCGAACTGCCGCGCGGTGCGGGCGAGCAGGTAGCGGCCGGCGGGGTGGCGTTCGGCGTGGTAGCTGTCGAGCAGCCGCGGGGGCGCCCAGCCCTTGACGGCCGCGGCGAGCTTCCAGCCCAGGTTGACCGCGTCCGCCAGCCCGGTGTCGAACCCCTGGGCGCCGGCCGCCGTGTGGGTGAGCGCGGCGGTTCCGGCGAGGAAGACCCGGCCGCTCCGGTAGGCCGGTACTTGGCGGTTCTCGCCGAGCAGCCGGGCCGACCAGCGGGGCTCGCGCGGCACCACGTCCGTTCGGCCAAAGGCGCGGGCCAGCGCGGCGTGGATCTCCTCCGGGGTGACCGGATCGTCGGCGGGCGGCCCGGTCGGTGGGGGCGCGACGTCGTGGAGCACGACGCGGCAGGTGCCGTCCCGGAAAGGGAAGACGAACACCATGCCGCCGTCGGTCAGCCCGCCGGAGGCGTCCGCAGCGGCCCACCCGTCGAGCCGCACGTCGGCCACGGCCACGCGGGTGGGCGGCGCGGCCGTCCCGGCGGCCGGCGCGGCGGGGAACGGCACGCCCAGCGACTCGCGCACGGTGCTGCTCGACCCGTCGCAGCCCACGGCGTACGCGGCCCGCTCGACGCGCCGGCCGCCGGGACCCTCGACGGTCAGCCGCACCACTTCGTCGTCCTGCTCGACGCCGACGACCGCGGCCTGGCGGACGATCTCCGCGCCCAGCCCGGTCGCCCATTCCTCCAGCAGCTCCTCGGCCTGGTCCTGACGAATGTCCAGGACGTACGGGAAGTCGGAATCGAGTCTTCGCAGGTCGACGCCCGATCCGGGGAAGCCGAGCGGGAGCGTGTGAATCGGCAGGCCGGTATCGGCGAACGCGGCCGCTTGACCTCGCAGGTCGAGCGTCTCCATACTCCGCGCGTGCAGGCAAATCGCGCGAGAGTCGCGGGGCCGGGTGGCGCGACGTTCGATGACCCGGCACGGCACCCCCGCCAGCGCCAGCTCGCCCGCGAGGGCCAGTCCGGTGGCTCCGGCGCCGACGATGATCACCTGCTCGGATCTGGCGGTCATGACGCGGTCACCTCGCCACCATTACACGACTACCTGACTAGTAGTCGCATGTTCATATAGCTGATCTTCTACCTCAATGGCCCCTCCGATGCCGCATACTTGACGAACGGGAGCGGAACGAGTCCGGGCCGTCAGGAGCGCGACAGGTGAGATCCGTGATGGCGCGTAAGGGTGAGCCGCCGGCCGCCGATGCACCCACGCGCACGCTCGTCCTCGGCATTGATGTGTCGGGGAAGGTGGTTCAATGCGGCCAGAACGCCCATGGCGTGCTGGGCCGTGCGCCGGAAGACGTCCTGTCCCGGAAACTGAGCGATCTGGTCGCCGATCCGGGCGGCCAGTTGGACGCGCTGCTCGACGCCCTTGGCAACGAGCAGGAGCGCACGGCGATGCTCCAGGTCATCCGCGTGGTCCACGACCACCCGGCGGCCGATGACGAGGCCGACCGCGCCGCGCCGCCGGCCACGGGCCCGGCCGAGACGGCCATCGACGCCGTCGTCACCGTGCAGCCCATGCTCGCCGCCGAGGAGAAGCTCGCCGCGCTCGTGTTCATCAGGGTGGCGCTGCCCTCCAGCGAGCGCTTTCTCGACCCCGGGCTGATGCGGCGCGCCCTGCTCGACGACCCGCTCACCCGCTTCGGCGCCAGCCTCGACCTCGACCAGGTGGCGCGCGGCCTCACCAACGTCCTCGTCCCGCACTTCTGCAACGCCGCGGCGCTGTTGGTGCTGGAGAGCCTGGTGGCCGCCGACGAGGTGCACAGCAACGCGACCGACGGCTCCGCGGTGCTGCGCCGCCTCGCGGTGGCCGCCGACGACGGCGACTCCCGCTGGGAGTCGGCCTTCCCGGTCGGCGAGGTGCTCGTCTACCCGCCCGGGACGCCCTACCGGCAGTGCCTGGACACCGGCGCGCAGGTCCACCTGCGTCATCTCGACGCACGCGCCGCCGCCCGGATCGCCAAGACCTGGCGGCGCCCACCGGTCGAGGCGTTGCTGGCCGACAGCTCGATGGTGCTGCTGCCGCTCGTCGCTCGCAACACCATGCTCGGGTTCGTGGTGGCAGCGCGGATGCCCGGGTTCCGCAGGTTCGACCCGTACGACGTCGAGATCGGCATCGAGTTCGCCGCCCGCGCGGCCATCGTCATCGACAACGCCAGGCGCTTCAGCCGCGAGCGGGCGACGGCGCTGGCGCTGCAGCGCAGCCTGCTGCCGCACCGGATGTCGGCGCCGAGCTCGGTCCAGGTCAGGCACCGCTACCTGCCCGGCAGCAAGCTCATCGAGGTCGGCGGCGACTGGTACGACTCCATCGCGTTGCCCGGCTCCCGGGTCGCGCTCATCGTCGGCGACGTGGCCGGGCACGGCGTGCGCGCGGCGGTCACCATGGGGCGGCTGCGCACGGCGCTGCACACGCTGGCCGGGCTGGAGATCCCGCCCGGCGAGGCGTTGCAGGTGATGCACGAGCTGATGATGGAGCTCGGCGAGCAGGAGCCGCACTTCGCCACCTGTGTCTACGCGGTGTACGACGCGACGACGGGCACCTGCGAGATCGCCTCGGCCGGTCACCTGCCGCCGCTGCTGGTGCACCCCGACGGCAGCAACGAACTGCTCGACGTGCCGCCCGCGCCGCCGCTCGGCGTGGACGGCGGCGGGGTCACGATCGAAAGCCGCGAGTTCACCATCGCCGACGGCAGCCTGTTCGTGTTGTACACCGACGGGCTGGTCGAAAACCGCGGCCGCGACATCGACGACGGCATCGCCGCGCTGCGCGGCATCTTCGACGCCGAGGCGGTCACACGGCCGATGGAGGAGCTCGCCAAGGCCACCCTCGACAGCGTCTACTCCGACCAGCACCGCGACGACATCGCGGTGTTGCTGGCGCGGCTGCGCCGGCTGCCGGAGGACCGGCGCCACTCCTGGACGCTGCCGTGCGACCCGGCCGCGGTCCGCCGGGCCCGGGGGCTGGTCAGCACCGCGCTGGAGGGCTGGGATCTCGGCGATCTGTCCTACACGACCGAGCTGCTCGCCTCCGAGCTGATCACCAACGCGCTCCGCTACGGTCCGGGCGACTCGATCGAGCTGCGGCTGCTGTACGAGGACACGCTGATCTGCGAGGTGCTCGACTGCTCGGCGGCGCTGCCGCGGCTGCGGCACGCTACCGACGAAGAGGAAAGCGGCCGCGGGCTGCAGGTCGTCAGCCGCCTGTCACAGCGGTGGGGCACCCGGCGCACCCCGATCGGCAAGGTCGTGTGGTGCGAACAGGCCATTCCCGGAGCCGACCCCGACGTCACCGACCGCCCCGCGTCGTGGCCGGGCGAAGACCTCCACCGCGTCCGCGACCTCGCGTGACGGGGCGCCAGGTCACTTAGGCTCGCGTGGCCTCGCGCCAGCGGTTGGTGATCGGGAGCCGGCGGTCGCGGCCGAAGTTCTTCGGGGTGATCTTCGGGCCGGGCGGATACTGCCTGCGCTTGTACTCCGCCAGATCGACCAGGCGGATCACCCGTTCCACCAGCCCCGCGTCGTGTCCCGCGGCGATCAGCGCCTCCTTGCCCATGTCCTTTTCGACGTAGTCGTCGAGCAGCGCGTCGAGCACGTCGTATTCCGGGAGCGAGTCGGTGTCCAGCTGCCCGGGGCTCAGCTCGGCGGACGGCGGCTTGTCGATGATGTGCCGCGGTATCGGCGGACGCCGCGGCGACTGGGCATTGCGCCAGCGCGCCAGCTCCCACACCATCGACTTCGGCACGTCCTTGATCGGGCCGAAGCCGCCGGCGGAGTCGCCGTACAGCGTCGAGTACCCGGTGGCCAGCTCGCTCTTGTTGCCGCAGGTGAGGACGAGGTGGCCCTCCTGGTTCGACAGCCCCATCCAGATGTTGGCGCGGACGCGGGCCTGGAGGTTCTCGGCCGCCAGTCCGCTCAGGTCGAGCTCGGACTCGTACGCGTCCACGATGTCGTGGATCGGTACGGTCCGGGCGGAAAGTCCCTGACGCTTGACCAGTTCCTCCGCGTCGGTGATCGAGTGTTCGGAGGAGTATCGAGACGGCAGCAGCACGACGTTGACGTTCGCGGGCCCGATCGCGTCGGCGGCGATGGTGGCGGTGAGCGCGGAGTCGACGCCGCCGGACAGGCCCAAGATCACCGACCGGAAGCCGTTCTTGCGCACGTAGTCGCGCACGCCGAGCACCAGGGCCGCGTACACCTCGGCGCAGTCGTCGAGCAGGGGCGCGCGCACCGGCGGCACCGGCTCGTAGGCGGGCAGCGGCGCCGATGACAGCACCCGCCGGTCGACGGTGATCGTGGTGCCGTCGTGCGCGTCGTAGGGGGTCTCGCCGGACCCGAGCGCGGGGTCGGCCGCGGGCAGCTCCAGGTCGACGACCAGCAGCTCCTCGGTGAACTGCGGGGCGCGCGCGATCAGCTCGCCGGACGCGTCCACCACGAACGAGCCGCCGTCGAAGACGAGCTCGTCCTGGCCGCCGACCATGTTGACGAAGGCCAGCGCGCAGCCGGCCTCGCGGGCCCGGCGCGCGCACAGATCGAGGCGCAGGTCGTCTTTGCTGCGTTCGTACGGCGAGCCGTTGATGACGACCAGCAGGCCGGCCCGTGCGTCGCGGGTCACGGTGACCGGGCCGCCGTCCTGCCACA
Organism: Streptosporangiaceae bacterium; assembly: GCA_035765195.1. Classification (GTDB taxonomy): domain Bacteria; phylum Actinomycetota; class Actinomycetes; order Streptosporangiales; family Streptosporangiaceae; genus CALAED01. Next base: position 445,262 of record DASTYC010000038.1, on the reverse strand, counting down.
GGTCCTCGCAGATGACGGCCGCCACGTCGATGCCGTGCAGGCGCACGACGGGCAGCCGGTCGCCGCGCACGAAGTAGCGGAACTCGTCGAAGACCCCGTAGTTGGGCAGATGGTGCTTGGCGGACTTGGCGACCGCCGCGCCGTCGTGCAGCCAGGCGAGGGCGTTGAGCGGCATCCCCGCCGGCTGGCCGAACCGGGCGGCCACGTCGGTCCGCCGGTTGAGATACCCGACGATCACCGGCAGCCGCCCCAGGCCGGCGTCGGCGAGCCGGCGCGCGGTCGTGTCGAGCCGCTCCATGGAGGCGTCGACGAAGGACTCGCGCAGGACGAGGTCCTCCACGGGGTAGCCCGTCAAGAACATCTCCGGGAAGACGACGAGGTGGGCGCCGGAGTCGGCGGCGCGGCGCGACCACGAAAGGACGAGGTCGGCGTTGCCGGCGAGATCTCCCACGGTCGGGTCGGCTTGGACGAGGGCGATGCGCAGCTGAGCCACGTCTCCAGCCTAGATCGCGGGAACCGGCGGCGAGGAGACTTATCTCGTCAATGTGACGAAAAGAACGCTCTGCCCGGGGTGTAGCGACCGCTTTCGCACAGCCACTCCAGGTGGGCGCGTTGTGCGCGGACGAGCACGGCCGCGACCTCGCCGGCCTGCTTGACGCCGCCGGGCGGCACGCCGAGCGCGGTGAGGTCGGCCGGCAGCGCGTGCGCCGCCGCCGCGATCTCGCCCGCCCGTTCGGCGATGCGCTCGACCACCCGCCCGGCGGCCCGGCCGGGGTCCAGGTGGTCCGCCGCCGCCAGGACCGTCACGTAGTTGTGCGGGTCGCCGCGGGCCGCCTCCAGAGCGTACGACGCGACGTCGTTGCACCATGCCGTGAGATCGGCGAGCCCCTCCACGAAGCTCTGCCACGGTGCCGTCGCCACCACCGGCGCGGGCACCTCGATGCCCAGCACCGGCTCGACCAGATCGAACGTGAACCGCCCCAGCGCGCGCCGGCGCAACGACGGATAGTCCGCCGGCGCCGGGACGCGCCCGGTGCGGCGGTTGACCGCCTCTTCGACGCAGGCGGCCCGGTGCCGCTCCAGGTGGGTGAGGAAGCGGCGGCGCCACTCGGGGGTCATCGCGGGCGCGGTCGCCCGCCACAGGTCGTTCAGCGCGAGTTCCAGCGGATCGGCGCCGGGCCGCGGCCCGCCCCGCCGCAGCGACATAAGCAGATGGCCATAAAGATCGTCCACCGCCGTGGCCGACCCGCCCACCGGTCCGTCGTCCCTGGCGTCGTCGAAGGCGTACAACCAGATCAGCCACCGGGCGTACAGCCCGACCCGCTCCTCGGCGGCGGCGGGGAACACGCGCGCGGCAAGGCGCTCGAACCGGGCTCGCTCCAGCGGGGCGGTGTCCGGTTCGCCCACGATGAGTCCCGCTCGCCTGGCCCAGGCTTCCGCGGTCGCCCCGATGGACCACACGTCCTGGTGGATCCGGTCGGCGTCGGCGAACATCGCCACCTGTTCCGTCAGCGGCGACAGCAGCGTCGCGTCCACCGTGACCGCGGTCGAATCGCCCACAATTCCCCTCGCTCGCCGACACACAGGCCGGTCGCGGCCGGGGGGACCGCACGCGCCTACGACCGGACAGGCTAGCGGGCGTCGCGGCGCGGACCTGCCGCGGGCGGGTACCGGGAGGTCAAAGTCTCCGGCAACCAGGCAAAGCCGCGCGCCGAGCGAGATGGTGAACGAGATGGTGAATTTGCCCCGCCGGGTGAGATGGCGCGAGGATCGTCGGCACCCCCGCGTGATGGCACGAACCGGCCTGTAACGTGGCAGTAACAAGCTCAATGCAGACTTGTCAAGAGGTGACGGGTCTGATTAGCACGGCATCAACAAGCACAGCATCAAAGGGGATGGATTGTGGACCGTCAGCAGGAGTTCGTGCTCCGTACGCTCGAGGAGCGTGACATCCGTTTCATCCGGCTGTGGTTCACCGACGTGCTCGGGTTCCTCAAGTCAGTCGCGATCGCGCCCGCCGAGCTCGAAGGCGCGTTCGCCGAGGGCATCGGCTTCGACGGCTCGGCGATCCAGGGCTTCGCCCGCGTGTACGAGGCGGACATGCTCGCCAAACCCGATCCCGCCACCTTCCAGGTGCTGCCCTGGCGGTCGGAGACGCCCGGCGTGGCCCGCATGTTCTGCGACATCCTCATGCCCGACGGCACGCCCAGCTTCGCCGACCCGCGCTACGTGCTCAAGCGTTCGCTGGCCCGGGCCGCCGACCTCGGCTTCACCTTCTACACCCACCCCGAGATCGAGTTCTTCCTGCTCGGCGACCGTCCCGACGACGGCCGCGAGCCGGAGCCCGTCGACGCGGGCGGCTACTTCGACCACACCCCGCACAACACCGCGCACGACTTCCGGCGCAACGCGATCATGATGCTCGAGTCGATGGGCATCTCGGTGGAGTTCAGCCACCACGAGGGCGCGCCGGGCCAGCAGGAGATCGACCTGCGCTACGCCGACGCGCTCACCACGGCCGACAACATCATGACCTTCCGCCTCGTCATGAAAGAGGTGGCCCTGGAGCAGGGGGTCTGGGCGACCTTCATGCCCAAGCCGTTCACCGATCATCCGGGGTCGGGCATGCACACCCACATGTCCCTGTTCGAGGGCGATCGCAACGCCTTCTACGAGCCGGGGGCCGAGTTCCAGCTGTCCAAGGTGGGGCGCGCGTTCATCGCCGGGGTGCTGCGCTACGCGGGCGAGATCACCGCCGTCTGCAACCAGTGGGTCAACAGCTACAAGCGGCTCTGGGGCGGCGTCGGCGAGTCGGCCGGGGCCGGCGGCGAGGCCCCGCCCTACATCTGCTGGGGGCACAACAACCGCTCGGCGCTGGTGCGGGTCCCGATGTACAAGCCGCAGAAGGGCCACGCCACCCGCATCGAGTTCCGCTCGCTCGACAGCGCGTGCAACCCTTACCTCGCCTTCGCCGTGATCTTGGGGGCCGGGCTCAAGGGCATCGAGGAGGGCTACGAGCTGCCGCCCGGCGCCGAGGACGACGTGTGGGCGCTGACGGCGGCCGAGCGGCACGCCATGGGCATCCAGCCGCTGCCGCAGAGCCTGGACGAGGCCATCAGGGCCATGGAGCGCAGCGAGCTGGTGCCCGAGGTCCTCGGCGAGCACGTCTTCGACTTCTTCCTGCGCAACAAGCGGGCGGAGTGGGACGACTACCGGCGCCAGGTCACCGAGTACGAACGCCGCCGCTACATCGCGGTGCTGTAGGTCAGCCGGCGTCGCCGCGGGCCCGCGAGCCGGAGACCAGGTCGAGGGCGACGGCGAGCGCGGCCTCGTTGGACTCTTCGACGGTGACGCCGAGGTCGCGCAGCGCGAACGCGCTGGCGTTCAGAGCGAAGAACGACATCCGCGCCCGGAGCTTGTCGCTCAGGTCCGCGTCCGGGTCGGTGACGAGCTGGGTGAGCCGCAAGAAGCACTCGCGCGTCTTGTCGGCCGCCTTGACCTCCTGAACGGCCGTGTGGTTGTCCTGCATGAACCGGATCAACGCGCTGCCCTGGTCGCGCGTCATCGCCGCGTACCTGCGAATGAGCTCGCGCCGCGTCTCCAGCGTGGGCGGCTGCCCCTCGCCCCAGACGATGATCTTCTCGATCTCCTGCTGGACGTCGTGGAAGAGGCTGGCGACGATGTCTTCCTTGCTCTTGAAGTGGTAGTACAGCGCCGCCTTCGTGACGCCGAGGCGCTCGGCGATCTCGCGCAGCGAGGTCTTCTCGTAGCCCTGCTCGGCGAACAGTTCGAGCGCTACCGCGCGGATCTTCTCGCGTGTGTCGCCGCGGTGCCCGCTCATCTCGGACCTACTTCCTGCGAACTTACTTGACGACCGGCTAGTTAGTAGCTTACCGTACGACAAGTAGGTAACTGGCCGGTCGACAAGTAAGTAAAGTACTCAATCTTCTGGGGGAGAGGTTATCCATGACGGAGAGTGGCGACACGCTTTCCGCGCCATCCGCTGCACGGGGGAGCAAGCGGGAGGTCTACACGGTGATGAGCGGCCTGATGGTCGCCATGCTGCTCGCGATGCTCGACAACATGGTGGTCGGCACGGCGATGCCGACGATCGTCGGCGAGCTGGGCGGACTCACCCACCTGGCCTGGGTCGTCACCGCCTACACGCTGGCCACCGCGGTCTCCACGCCGGTCTGGGGCAAGCTGGGCGATCTGTACGGCCGCAAGGGCGTGTTCATGGCCGCGATCGTCCTCTTCCTCATCGGGTCCGCCCTGGCCGGCATGTCGCAGAGCATGTCCCAACTGATCACCTTCCGCGGCGTGCAGGGCCTCGGCGCCGGCGGGCTCATCGTCAGCGCCATGGCGATCATCGGCGACCTCGTGCCGCCCCGCGAACGCGGCCGCTACCAGGGCATGATGGCCGCGGTGATGCCGCTGGCGATGATCGGCGGTCCGCTGCTGGGCGGACTGTGCACCGACCACCTCGGCTGGCGCTGGGCGTTCTTCGTCAACCTGCCGCTCGGCGCGCTGGCGCTGCTGGTCACCGCGCTGACCATGCACCTGCCGCGGTGGCGCGCCAGCCACCGCGTCGACTACCCAGGCGTCGTGCTGCTCACCGCCGGGGTCAGCGCGCTCATCCTGCTCGCCACCTGGGGCGGCACGGAGTACGCGTGGGGCTCGCCGACCATCATCGGCCTCGGTGCCGGCTCCCTCGTCTCACTGACGGCGTTCGTGCTGTGGGAGACGCGGGCGGCCGAGCCGATCGTGCCGATGCGGCTGTTCCGCAACGCCAACTTCTCGCTGGCCTCGGCTCTCGGTTTCCTGGTCGGCTTCGCGATGTTCGGCGCGGTGACGTTCCTGCCGCTGTACCAGCAGCTCGTCCAGGGCGCGTCGGCGACCGGCAGCGGGCTGTTGTTGCTGCCGCTGCTGACCGGCATGCTCATCACGCTGATCGTGGTGGGCCAGCTCATCACCCGGACCGGCCGCTACCGCGTCTACCCCATCGCGGGCGGCGTCGTCATGACGGCCGGGATGCTGCTGCTGGCCCAGCTCACCACCGGGACGAGCCGGCTGACCACGTCCCTGTTCATGGTCGTGCTCGGCGTCGGGATGGGCTTTTTGATGCAGAACACCATGCTGATCGCGCAGAACAGCGTGGAAATGAAGGACCTGGGGGCGGCCAGCGGCGCGGCCACCTTGTTCCGGACCCTCGGCGGCTCGCTGGGCGTCTCCCTGCTCGGCGCGATCTACGGCAACCAGCTCACGGACGAGCTGACCACGCGGCTCGGCGCGAAGGGCGCGGAGCTGTCGGCGGGCGGCACCCAACTCACCCCGCAGTTGCTCGAGCGGCTGCCCGAGGGCGTCCGGGTCGCCTTCACCCACGCGGTGACCAGCGGCGTGCACGGCGTCTTCGTCTGGGCCGCCGGCTTCGCCGCGGTCGCCTTCGCGGTCGCCCTGTTCATCCGCGACGTGCCGCTGCGCGGGGGGCCCGTCGAGGTCCCGGCGACCGGCGACGACGACGCGGTCGCCGAGGCGGCGCCCTCGCCCGTCGGCGCCTGACGGGGCCATCGCCCGGAAGGGCACGGCCATGGCCGTGCCCTTCCGGGCGATCGCCGTTGTGCGTGCCACGGCTACCCGTTGTCGAGGGCGCCCGGCACACCGTCGTGCCGGGCGATGTACGGAGCGGAGGCGCCACGATGTGCTGGGGAGTACCGGGCGCCTCCGCCCCGCGTTATCAGGAGGACGCGCCATGATCGCGGCTGGTTTACCGCCGCCCGGATTTCGTGCGCGCGCACTACGGTAGGCGGTGCGGGCGGGGTGCACGGGGAGGGCGCTGTGGAGGGCCGAGTGGACGGCGAAGGGACATCGGGCAAGCCCTGGCGGCCGGAGCGCCGGCCATCGCTCGCCGGGCGGCTGGCGCGGCTGGGATTCACCGACGCGACGCGGGCCGAGCGGCTGCTGGCGACCTCCGAGGCCGACATCGACGACGCGCTGATCGAGGCGCTGAGCGGGACCGCCCACCCCGACCTCGCGCTGTCCGGCCTGCTCACGCTGATCGACCGGGCCAAAGATGTCACGGCCCTGCTGAACACCCTCGACGCGGACGAGGACGTACGCGACAGGCTGCTCGCCGTGCTGGGGGTGAGCGCGGCGCTCGGCGATCACCTCGCCCGACATCCGGGACATTGGCGGGTGCTGTCGGGGCCGGCGGCGTTGGAGCGGCCCGACGCCGCGGCGCTTCGGGCCGGCCTGCTGCGGGCCGTGGGCGCCGACCCGGACGCCGAGGACCCGGTCGCGGGAGCCGTCGACGCCCTGACCGAGACCGAGCAGCTGGTGGCGCTGCGGGTCGAATACCGCAGGCATCTGCTGCGGCTGGCCGGGCGTGATCTCACCGGCGCCGCCACCGTCGACGAAGTGGCCGAGGAGCTGGCCGATCTGGCGGCGGCCGCGCTCGAGGGCGGGCTCGCCATCGCCCGGGCCGGCGTCCCAGACGCCGACAGCTGCCGGCTGGCCGTGATCGGCATGGGGAAGTGCGGCGGCAGGGAGCTCAACTACGCCAGCGACGTCGATGTCATCTTCGTGGCCGAGCCGCGGCCGGGCCGGCCGGAGGACGCCGCACTGCGGGCCGCCACGCGGCTGGCGTCCGGCCTGCTGCGCGCCTGCTCGGCCAGCACCACCGAGGGCGCGCTGTGGCAGGTCGACGCGGCGTTGCGGCCCGAGGGCAAGGCCGGCCCGCTGGTGCGCACGCTGGCCAGCCACGAGGCCTACTATCGGCGCTGGGCCAAGACCTGGGAGTTCCAGGCGCTGCTCAAGGCCCGTCCGGTGGCGGGCGACCGCGCGCTCGGGCAGGCCTACGTCGACACGGTCGGCCCGTTGGTGTGGCGGGCCGCCGAGGGCGAGGACTTCGTCGAAGACGTCCAGGCCATGCGCCGGCGCGTGGAGGACCACCTGCGGCAAAGCGCCGACACGGCGGAGCGGGAGCTGAAGCTGGGGCCCGGCGGGCTGCGCGACGTCGAGTTCGCCGTCCAGCTCCTGCAGCTCGTGCACGGGCGGGCGGATGAGAGCCTGCGCAGCCCGACGACCCTGGTGGCGCTCGAGGCTCTGTCGGCCGGCGGCTACGTGGGCCGCGACGACGCGGGCGCGCTCATGTCGGCCTACAGGTTCCTGCGCCGCACCGAGCATCTCGTTCAGTTGCATCGGCTGCGCCGCACGCACCTCGTGCCGGCCGACGACGAGGGCCTGCGCCGACTCGGCCGGGCCCTCGCGGCGGCCGGCCGGCACACCCAGGCGCTGTGGGCCGATCCGATCGGCGAGTTCACCACGCGGTGGCGGCGGCACGCGCGCGAGGTGCGGCGCATCCACGAAAAGCTCTTCTACCGCCCGCTGCTGCGCGCGGTCGCCCGGCTGCCCGGCGAGGAGGCAAGGCTCACCCCCGCGGCCGCCCGGGCCCGCCTCGAGGCGCTCGGCTACACCGATCCGGCCGGCGCGCTGCGCCACATCGAGGCGTTGTCCAGCGGAGTGTCCCGCCGGGCCGCCATCCAGCGCACGTTGCTGCCCGTCATGCTCGGCTGGTTCGCCGACGCCCCCGACCCCGACGCGGGGCTGCTGGGCTTCCGGCAGGTCAGTGAGGCGCTCGGCACCACACCTTGGTACCTGCGGCTGCTCAGGGACGATGTCACCGTCGCCGAGCGGATGGCCCGCATGCTCGCCTCCAGCCGTTACGCCACCGACCTGCTGTTGCGGGCGCCGGACGCGGTCGCCATCTTGGGCAGCGCCGCGGATCTGACTCCCCGGGCGCACGAGGCGCTGCTCGGCGAGGCGCTGGCGGCCGTACAGCGGCGCGCCGAAACCGCGGACGGCGGGAACGGCGGGAACGGCGGGGAGCGCGCCGCGGGGGCGGGCGTGTACCCGGCCCGCCCGGCCGCCGGAGCCGTCGGCTCGGCCGAGGACGCCGTGGTGGCGGTGCGCGCGCTGCGCCGCATGGAGTTGTTCCGCGTCGCCGTCGCCGACCTGTCGGGACTCGTTGACGTCGACGGCGTCGGCGAGGCGCTCACCGACATCGCCGCCGTCACGATCGAGGCCGCGCTGAGGGTCGCCGTCAACAAGATCGAGATGGAGCGGCGGGCGCCGCTGCCGACGCGCCTGGCCATCGTGGCCATGGGCCGGTTCGGCGGCCATGAGCTCGGCTACGGCAGCGACGCCGACGTGATGTTCGTGCACGACCCGCTGCCCGGCGCCGCCGAGACCGACGCCAGCACCGCCGCGCACGCCGTGGCCGAGGAACTGCGGCGGCTGCTCGCGCTGCCCGCCCCGGATCCGCCGCTGGTCATCGACCCGAACCTTCGTCCCGAGGGCCGGCAAGGGCCCCTGGTCCGCACGCTCGCCTCCTACGCCGCCTACTATCGGCGCTGGTCATCACCGTGGGAGAGCCAGGCGCTGCTGCGCGCCGACCCGCTCATCGGCGACTCCGGGCTCAGCGACCGGTTCCGCACGCTCATCGACCCGGTGCGCTGGCCCCAAGGCGGCGTCGACGAGGCCACGGTGCGGGAGATCCGCCGGCTCAAGGCGCGGATGGAGGCCGAACGGCTGCCCCGCGGCGTCGACCGCCGCCTGCACACCAAGCTGGGTCCCGGCGGGCTCTCGGACGTCGAATGGGTGGCGCAGTTGCTCCAACTGCGGCACGCGTACGAAATCCCGGCGCTGCGCACCACGCGCACGCTCGCCACGCTCACGGCCGCCGCCGCGGCGGATCTGCTGACCGAAGCCGACGCGACGGCGCTCGCCGAGGCGTGGCGGCTGGCCACCCGCATCCGCAACGCCGTCATGCTCGTCCGAGGCCGCGCCTCCGACGTGCTGCCGAGCGATCACCACAGGGAGCGTTCCGCGGTGAGCAAGCTGCTCGGCTACTCGGCGACGGGCGACCTGCTCGAGGACTACAGCAGGCGCGCCCGGCGGGCGCGTGCGGTCGTGGACCGCGTCTTCTACGGCCTTGCCGGGTAGCGAGCGCCCACCAATCCGCACGGGTCCGGCGCACGAATCCCGGGCGTGCCGACTGATGATGAGCCATCCCCCGCCCCGGGCCGGGTCACGGTTCGGGTGGTCCGCGCCGCGGTCCTGCTCGCGATTCCGCTCGCCTTGACCGCGGCGTGCGAGCGGGCCGGTCCCGTCGTCCGGCCTGCCGAGCCGCGGGCGCCCGCCCCCGCGGCGCCGCGGTCGCCGGTCGTCGCGGAGAACGAGCGTCCCGGCACGAAGGGCTGGCGGCTGCGCGGGACGGGCGCGCCGGAGGAGATCGAGGGCTATGCCGATCACGTGAGCGTGCTGCCGGGGGAGTCGTTCCGCCTGTTCGTGTCCACCACGAGCGGGGGCTTTCGGGTCAAGGCGTTCCGCGTGGGGTGGTACGCCGGCGCGCGTGCCAGGCAAATCTGGGCGTCGGCGCGGGTGGCCGGCGCGGTCCAGGCGCGAGCCAAGGTCGAGCCGAAGACGAACACGGTGACCGCGCCATGGCGGCCGTCGCTGACCGTGCCGACGGCGGGCTGGCCGGAGGGCGCCTATCTGCTCCGCCTGGACGCCGAGACCGGTGCCCAGCGCTACGTCCCGATCACCGTCCGGTCCGCGGACACGGCCGGCAAGGTTGTGCTGCTGAACGGCACGACGACCTGGCAGGCCTACAACTTGTGGGGCGGCCGCAGCCTCTACCGCGGCCCGTCCGGCTTCGCCGGCCGGTCCCGCGCCGTGAGCTTCGACCGGCCCTACGACGGGACGGGCGCGGTGAAGTTCATGGCCTATGAGCAGCCCGCGATCGCGTTCGCGGAAAAGCTCGGGCTGCCGCTGGCGTACGCCACCGACAACGACCTGCACCGCGATCCGCACCTGCTGCGCGGCGCCCGCGCGCTCGCCGTGCTCGGCCATGACGAGTACTGGTCGAGCGCGATGCGCGGCCACGCCACCTGGGCCCGCGACCGCGGGGTCAACATCGCCTTCCTCGGCGCGAACGAGGTCAACCGGCACATCCGGTTCGGCGCGACGAGGCTCGGCCGGGACCGTCTGGTCATCTGCTACAAGGGCCCCGACGATCCGATCGCGGCCACCGACCGGGCCGAGGTGACCGTCGACTGGCGGTTCGCCGACCCGCCGCGCCCCGAAAGCGACCTGACGGGCGTGTATTACGAGTGCAACCCGGTCGACGCGGCGTACGTGGTCTACGCTCCGCGGCACTGGCTGTTCGCCGGCACCGGCGTGCGCGAGGGGGAGCGCTTCCCCGGCATGGTCGGACCGGAGTACGACAGGGTGAACCCCGCCGTGCCGACGCCGCGGCCGATCGAAGTGATCGCACATTCGCCGGTGACGTGCAACGGCGCCGCCTCCTACGCCGACTCGGCGTACTACACCGTGCCCGGCGGCGCGGGCGTCTTCGCGGCGGGCACCATGCGCTGGGTGTGCGCGCTGCGCGGCGAGCGCTGCGGGCACGGCGTGTCGGCCAAGGCAAGGGCGTTCGCCGAGAAGGTGACCGAGACGCTGCTGCGCGCGTTCGCCGCGGGGCCCGCCGGGCGGGCCCACCCCGCCCGCGACAACCTGCGGGCGGTACGGCCGTACCGGGGCTACCCCATCGCCCCCGGCGAGGACCGCGACTGACCGGCGGGGTCGCGCTCGGGGAACGACCGACGCTGCGGGAGATGCGGCGGCAGCAGCAGGCGCGTCGGGACACGCAGCGGTAGCCGCACCGGAAGACGCGGCGGAAGGAGCGTCATCGGCGGGCGCAGCGCCGCCGATGCCCGGGCGGCGGCGATGGCGACCAGGAAGCCCGCGCCCAGGCTGACGACGCCGCCGACCGCGTCGAGGATGAAGTGGTTCGCGGTGCCCATGATGACGAACACCGTGCCGATCGGATAGGAGACGGCGAGGACCTTGACCCACGTCGACCTGGCCACGCGCACGATGGCCACGGCGCACCACAACGACCACGCCGTGTGCAGCGACGGCATGGCGGCGTACTGGTTGGACACCGTGGCGATCGGCGATGAGTCGTACAGGCCCCAGGTGTGGAAGACGAGCACCGTGTCGATGTACCCGGGCAGCATGCGCGGCGGGGCCAGCGGATAGAACCAGAACCCGATCAGCGCGGACACGGTCGTGCCGAACATCCACCACCGATAGGCCCGGTAGCGGCCCGGGTGGCGTGCGAACAGCCAGCCGAGCACGCCGATCGTCACCGCGAAATGCAAGGTGGCGTAGTAGTAGTTGGCGCCCACGCCCAGCCACTCGACCCGGGTGAACAGCCGGTTGAGCGAAAGCTCGACGTCGATGTGCAGCGCGCGCTCGAGGTCCAGCAGTTCGCCGGCTCGCCGCACCGCCGCCGCATGCCTGGTCGGGACCAGGTTTCTGACGATGGAATAAGCCCCGTAGCACGCCCCGATAAGCAAGATCTCGCGCCACAGCCGAGGCCGGCCTGCCGCTTTCCGGTCCAGGTCCCGCCGGTCGCCGGGCACGCCGACTGAAACGATCGGCGTGACGGTCGTCCTGGACATGATCGGTATGCTCTCAGACACCGGCGTTCGGCATATCTCCAATAGATGTCGGGGTCGTCAATTTGTGACCCACCTCGTGAATGAGTCCGCTCTCCTTCTTGAGGATGAGGTGGCGATGCAGTCGCCACGAGGCCGCCAGCGACACCACCACGATCAGCGCGCCGATCACGGCGTCGAGCAGGTAATGGTTCGCCGTGCCCAAGATGACCAGCAAGGTGACCAGCGGGTAGACGGCGCCCAGCACCCGCAGCCACGCCGGGCGGCCGAGCCTGAGCAGCACGAACCCGCACCACAGTGCCCACCCTGCGTGCATCGACGGCATCGCGGCGAACTGGTTGGTGAGCTCACCGGACGTGTGCCCGGAATAGAGCCCGAACGTGTGCAGCGCCGTGACCGGGTCGATGTAACCGTGGCCGATGAGCCGCGGCGGGGCCAGCGGATACAGCCAAAATCCCGCCAGCGCGGCCGCGGTGGCGGCCATCAGCGCGGTGCGCAGCCGCAGGTAGTGCGCGGGCCGGCGCCGGTAGAGCCAGACGAGCACGGTGAGCGTCACCGCGAAGTGCGCCGTGGCGTAGAAGAGGTTGGCCGCGCGGGCCAGCCATGGCAGCCCCACCAGCGCCCGGTTCAGTCCGAGTTCGATGTCGAAGCCAAGGGTGCGTTCGAGGGAGAGGATGTCGGTGGCATGCGCGAAGGCGGGCCCCGTTCCCGTCGGGCTCAAGATCAGACGGGTGATGGTGTACGCCCCGTAGAACACGATGACCAGCAGCATTTCTCGCCACACGGGCGGCGGATGTCCGTTGATGCCCGTCAGGAGGATCGGCGGCCGACGTGGACTGGAACCACGCCCGCTCGCAGCCGCGGGGCGGCCGCCGGGTAGCTGGGGGGCAAACTGGGCCATATCTCAATTCTGTGCAGTACTCATGTATTTGAGATCACCAAGGCGGATGGTCTTGGTCTCACCCTTGAGGCGTACTCCGTAGGACGTCGACCATGCGGGAGAGTGAACGGCGCCATGAGACTCCGTTAAGGCCGATGCCGAAGCCGCTTTTCGGGCTGTTATCGGGATGCTTTCCGGGCCGTGCCCTACCCGGCCGAGGTGCTCCCGGCCTGCTCAGGGGCGTCGAGGCCGCTCACTCCGCCGATCCGGATGGGCTCGCTCGACGGACGGCTCGTGCCTCGCGCCGGACCGCCCGGCTCGCCCGCGACCGCGCGCGACCGCGCCGGCCGGCTCGGCCCGCCCCGGCTCGTGGCCGAAACTGGCCGGGGCCCCACGGCCGCCTAGCGCGCCCGGTCGAAGCCGGGCAGCACCTGCTCGACCGGTGTGCCCTCCCGCAGGCTCCGCCCCACCGTGCAGTAGCGCTCGTGCACCCGCTGGGCCACGGCCGCGAACACCTCGGCGGCCTTGTCGTCGCCCGCGGGGAGCTCGATGTCGTAGTCGATCGTCACCGGCCCCAGCTTGTTGCGCTCGACCTTCTCCGCGGCGACCGCGGTCGCCAGTCGCACCAGCCGGTGCCCTCGCTGGGCGGTCAGCGGCTCCACCGTCACGATCTCGCACCCGCCGAGCGCCGCGAGCAGCAACTCGACCGGTGTGAACCGCCCGGCCTCGTCGGAGGCGGTGATGGCGACAGTCGCGCCACGGTCGTTCGTGGCGCGAAAACCCCCGTCATCGGTCCGCTCGACCCTCACAGCAGACATGCCATGATCTCCTTTGATCGTGTGCCACCCGACGCAACGCGCCCCTGCCCGGAGTTCTTCCCACGAAACTCCGCGCGCCCCGCCGGTCACCCGCGTGTCTCGCCCTTGGGCCGAAACGACGACGCGCCCCGTCACCGAGCCGGTGACGGGGCGCATCGCCCTGCAGATCCTCGGAGCTACACGTCGAAGTAGAGCTCGAACTCGTGCGGGTGCGGCCGGAGCCGGATCGGGTCCAGCTCGTTCTCGCGCTTGTAGGCGATCCAGGTCTCGATCAGGTCGTCGGTGAAGACTCCGCCTTCGAGCAGGTAGTCGTGGTCCTCCTTGAGCGCCGTCAGCACGGCGTCGAGCGAGGCGGGCACCTGCGGGATCGCGCGGGCCTCCTCGGGCGGCAGCTCGTAGAGGTCCTTGTCCACGGGCTCGTGCGGCTCGATCTTGTTCCTGATGCCGTCGAGACCGGCCATGAGCATCGCCGAGAAGGCGAGGTAGGGGTTGCAGGACGGGTCCGGCACCCGGAACTCGATGCGCTTGGCCTTCGGGTTCGACCCGGTGATCGGGACGCGGATGCAGGCCGACCGGTTGCGCTGGGAGTAGACCAGGTTGACCGGCGCCTCGAAGCCCGGCACCAGACGGTGGTAGGAGTTCGCCGTCGGGTTGGTGAAGGCGAGCAACGACGGGGCGTGCTTGAGCAGACCGCCGACGTAGTAGCGCGCCGTGTCGGACAGACCGGCGTAGCCGACCTCGTCGTAGAACAGCGGCGAGCCGTCCTTCCACAGGCTCTGGTGGCAGTGCATGCCCGAGCCGTTGTCGCCGAAGATCGGCTTCGGCATGAAGGTGACGGTCTTGCCGGCCGCCCGCGCCACGCTCTTGGTGACGTACTTGTACACCATGAGCTTGTCGGCCATCCGCAGCAGCGAGTCGAACTTGATGTCGATCTCGGCCTGCCCGGCGGTGCCCACCTCGTGGTGCTGCATCTCGGTGGGCACGCCCATCGCGATGAGCTGCCTGACCATCTCCGAGCGCAGGTCGGTGAAGTGGTCCATCGGCGGCACGGGGAAGTATCCGCCCTTGTACCTGGGCTTGTAGCCGAGGTTGCCGCCCTCTTCCTTCCGGCCGGTGTTCCAGGCGCCCTCGACGGAGTCGATGTGGTAGTACGCCTCTTGCTCTTTGGTCTCGAAGCGCACGTCGTCGAAGATGTAGAACTCCGCCTCGGGGCCGAAGAAGGCGGTGTCGGCGACCCCGGTGCCGCGCAGGTAGTCCTGTGCCTTGCGGGCGACGTTGCGCGGATCGCGGCTATATGGCTCACCCGTCAGCGGGTCGTGCACGAAGAACGTGATGTTGAGCGTCTTGTGCTGGCGGAAGGTGTCGATGACAGCCGTCGTCGGGTCCGGAAGCAGGAGCATGTCCGACTCGTGGATCTCCTGGAATCCGCGGATCGAGGAGCCGTCGAACATCAGGCCTTCGGCGAAGACGCTCTCCCCGAAGTTCTCCACGGGGAAGGTGAAGTGCTGCATGGTGCCCGGCAGGTCGACGAACCGGACGTCGACGAACTCCACCCCTTCGCTCTCTATATAACTCAGGACCTCTTCGGCACTGTTGAACATCCAACCTCCTTGGGCGCGCTGGGTGGCTTTCTGCAAGCTAGGAGACCGTGGTTTCCCCGCCGTGTCCCGTTTGTTTCGCCTGTGTTACGTGGCCTTTGTGCAGGGTTTACACCGCATGTGAGCGCCGGATTGGACGGCGGTAACGTATGGACATGGACGATGCGAGGGCCCCGAACCCCTCTACTCCCGACCGTACCGGTTCGGCGCGAGCGGCCGCGGGCTCCGGCCACCCGGGCGAAGGGCTCGGCCTGCCGGCGACCGGGAGCGGCTCGGTCGCCGGATACGGGCGGCGACTGGGCGCGCTGTTCATCGACTGGCTGGTCGCGCTGGTCACGGTGTCGTTGGTCGCGGCCGTCGCCGGCTGGCGGCCGTCGCCGGGCAACCTCTGGCCGGTGGTCGCCTTCGGCGTCGAGACCTGGCTGCTCACGGCGCTGCTCGGGGTGACCTTCGGCAAGCGCCTGTTCGGGCTGCGGGTGACCCGGCTCGACGGGGCGCCGGTCGGACCGCTGTGGGCGCTGGTCCGCACCGCGTTGCTGCTGACGATCGTGCCCGCCCTGCTGTGGGACCGCGACTACCGCGGCCTGCACGACAAGGCCGCCGACACCGTCGTCGTACGGGCCTGAGCGAGCCCGCCGCCGGCCGCCGCTCGTTGGCGGCGGGGACCGGCGAACCCGCACGCTACCGGCTGCGGGGCTTGGGGCCCTTGGGCATGCGGACACCCTTGGGGACGGGGCCCTTTGGCATCTTGAGCGTCTGGGGGAGTGCCCGCAGCCGGTCGTTGAGCTCGGCGACCTGGGCCTTGTTGAGGTTGCGCGGCAGCTTGGCGATGTGCCGCTGCAGCTTGGCGATCGGGATCTGGCCCTCTTCCTCGCCGACCTGGACGTCGTAGATCGGAACCTCCTGCGCCGCGCGGGAGAGCTTGCGCTTCTCGGCGCCGAGCAGCGGACCGACACGCGACGACGGGCCTTCGGAGACCAGGATCACGCCGGGTCGGCCGATGACCCGGTGCACCACGTCCATCGTGCGGGTGGCGTTGACGGCCGGGGTCACCGTCCAGTTGCCCCGCATGGTCTCCAGCACGCCGGCCGCCGCGCCGGGCTGGCCGGAGATCAGCCGGTACTGCGTGCGCTGCGCGATCTGTCCGAACACGATCATGCCTACGGCGGCCCCCGCCAGGATGCCCATGGGGATCATCAAGATCAGGCCGCCCGTCAGCAGCCCGATGAGCACAAAGAGGAGCAGCGTGCCGATCGCCGCGGCGAAGACGATGGGCATGGCCTTGCGGTTCGCCTGCTGGATCATCGAGGCGACCATGCGGATCTGCTTGATGCGGCCCGGGCGCTCCTCGGCACCGGCCGTGGGCTTCTTTGCCATGGTCCGCAGGATACGGCGATTCACCGGCGGACCGGAAACGCCCCTGGCCGTTGAGCCGTTCTCCCCGCTTGCCGCTGTCTGTCCCCGTTTGTCGTTCTTTGCTGGTGTTCGCGTCGCCGCTAGCCGCGGGCCGCGATGGCCTGCCGGTAGAGGCGGCCGGCGCGGTACGACGAACGGACCAGCGGGCCCGACATGACGCCGGCGAAGCCGATCTCCTCGGCCTCCTCGCGCAGCTCGACGAACTCCTCCGGGCGGACCCAGCGCTCCACCGGATGGTGGCGCGGGCTCGGCCGGAGGTACTGCGTGATGGTGACCAGCTCACACCCGGCGGCGTGCAGGTCGCGCAGCGCCTCGCTCACCTCGTCGCGCGTTTCGCCGAGCCCGAGGATGAGGTTGGACTTGGTGACGAGCCCGGCCTCGCGGGCGGCCGTGAGCACCGCCAGCGACCGGTCGTAGCGAAACGCGGGCCGGATCCGCTTGAAGATCCGCGGCACCGTCTCGACGTTGTGCGCGAGCACCTCGGGGCGGGCGCCGAAAACCTCGGCGAGCGGCTCGGCCTCGGCGTTGAAGTCGGGAATCAACAGCTCCACCCCGCAGCGCTCGCGGTCGCCGTCGCCCGGCACCGCGGCGTGGATCCGCCGGACGGTCTCGGCGTAGAGCCAGGCCCCGCCGTCGGGCAGGTCGTCGCGGGCCACGCCGGTGACGGTGGCGTACCGCAGCCCCATCGTCGCCACCGACTCGGCCACCCGCCGCGGCTCGTCGCGGTCGTAGGCGGCCGGCTTGCCGGTGTCGATCTGGCAGAAGTCGCAGCGCCGCGTGCACTGGTCGCCGCCGATGAGGAAGGTGGCCTCGCGGTCCTCCCAGCACTCGAAGATGTTGGGGCAGCCGGCCTCCTGGCAGACCGTGTGCAGGCCCTCGCCGCGGACGAGCGCGCTCAGCTCGCGATATTGGGGGCCCGTCTTCAGCCGTGTCTTGATCCAGGGCGGCTTGCGTTCGATGGGGGTCTCGCTGTTTCGAACCTCGAGCCGCAGCAGCTTGCGGCCCTCGGGCGTTACGGCAGTCACCCTCCCAGGTTACGCACCCCGCGAGCCGTGTTGATCGGCCGCCCGGCGGGCCCTCGCGTGGCGATCGACCCTCGCGTAGCGATCAAGAGGCCGGGGTACACATGTCATGATCAGCCGGGCATCGGCCCGGAACGGGGGATATCGATGATCATCAGCACGATGAACGACCTGCCGGGCTATGAGGTGACCGAAGTCCTCGGTGAGGTCTTCGGCCTGACCGTGCGCAGCAGGCATGCCGGGTCTCAGTTCGGCGCGGGCCTGAAGTCCATGCTCGGCGGCGAGCTCAGGGGCATGACGAAGATGCTCAACGACAGCCGCATAGAGGCACAGGAGCGGCTCACCGAGAACGCCGAGACGCTCGGCGCCAACGCCATACTCGCCATGCGATTCGACGCCAATGACCTGGGCGACCTCGGTCAGGAGATGTGCGCGTACGGCACGGCGGTGCGGGTCGAGAAGACTACGCGCGCATAACAATTAGGGCGAATTTCCATACTGGTGTCGACCGATTCTCGTGTTTAGACCTTTTGACCGCGCCGATCTCTTCTAAGGTGACTGCCTGTCGTTCCACGACGTCGTACCCAGGAGGAATCCCCGTGGCCCTGGCAATGACGTATCTCAGGCTGCCGCCGACCTTGGAGGGAGAAACGGATCCGGGGCGTATCTCCCGTCTGGTTTTCGGTTCGGCCGACTGGCGAAAGCGGCAAGCGGCCGACCACCTCCTCGACATCGGTGAACTGTGGCAGGGCCTGAACTACCTGATCACCGGTGATCCGTGGGACGGCAAGCCGCCGGCCTCCGATGTGGTCTGCGGCGGGCGCCTGCTCACCGAGGACGGCGCGGACGAACTCGGGATGGACGTCCTCTATCTCACGCCCGACCGCGTCAAGCCGGTCGCCGACCATCTGTCGAGCACGGACTTCGGCGCGATCGCCGGCCGGTACAACGCCAAGAAAATGGCGTCGCTCGACGTCCAAGGCGCCGCCGATTGGCCCAAGGACGCGCGCGATCGTACGTTCCGGCCCGCCTACGAGGCGCTGACCGGCTTTTACGCGGCCGCGGCCACGGAGGGTCAGGCCATCTACAAGATAATGGCGTGACCTGCCCCGGCTGCCGCGACCGGGCGTTCAGATCTGGGCGAGCGTCCGGTGGAAGGTGTCCCGCGCCTCGAAGACCTCGGCGAGGTGCCGTTCGACGAGCGGCAGCGTCTCGGCCACGGTGATCCGCCGGCCCAGCTCCGCTGTCAGCGACGTCACCCCGGCGTCGCTGATGCCGCACGGCACGATGCGGCCGAACCAATCGAGGTCGCAGTCGCAGTTGAGCTCGAGGCCGTGCATCGTCACGCCGCGCGAGACGCGGATGCCGATCGCGGCGATCTTGCGGTCGGGCACGCCGGGCACCCAGACTCCGCTGCGCCCCTCGACCTGCTTGGTCTTCAGCCCGAGCTCGGCGCAGACCGCTATCAGCGCCTGCTCGAGCGACCGGACGTAGCCGACGACGTCGACGGGGTTGCGCAGCCGGACGATCGGGTACGCGACCAACTGGCCGGGCCCGTGCCAGGTGATCCTGCCGCCGCGATCGACGTCGATCACCGGCGCGCCGGGGTCGCCGATCGGCCGGTCGGCCTGCTGAGTGCGCTTGCCGGCCGTGTAGACCGGGGGGTGCTCCAGCAACAGCACCGTGTCGGCGATTTCGTCGCTCACCCGGCGCTCGTGGGTGCGGCGCTGCAGATCCCACGCCGCTTCGTACGGGACCGCCCGCTCACCGAAGCCGGCATGGACAAAGACCAGGTCGCTCACGGCCTAAAGACTACTTCAGCGGCAGCCGATCGCCTTGGCCGGACGCGGCTTCCCGAAGCACTCGAGACCACTTCGGGCGGCGCTATTTGAGCAGGCGGGGTTCGATCGCCGTCTCCTTGGCGCCGCCCGAACCGTCCGGCTCGATCAGATGCGCCTGGCCGGCCGCGCCCCGGCGCGGATCGCGGTAGGAGACCGCCTGGACGAACTCGGTGCCGACATAGTGCAGGCCGACGCACTCGTCGGCCGCGTACCCGGCGGGCAGCGTCCCCTCGCCGACCAGCCGCTGCAGCAACGGGCGGCGCTCGCCGTCGCTGTCGTAGTGCACGCCGCAGGAGTACGGCAGGAAACCGAGGCCGTCGGTCAGCGCGCGCAGCCGGGGCCCGAAGGAGTCGGTGTTGCCGCCCACGTGCCAGCACAGCGCACCGGCGCTCTCGCCGGCGAGCACGATGCCGTCCTCCCAGGCCAGCCGCATGGCCTCGTCGAGGCCGTGCAGCCGCCACAGCGCGAGCATGTTGGCCACGCTGCCGCCGAACACGAAGATGAGGTCCTGCCCCAGCAGGTGGCCCCGTATGTCCTCGACGTTCGGCATCGGGAACAACGCGAGGTGGCTGACCTCGACGTCGAGTTGTGTGAACGCCGCGTACGCGTAGCCGATGCGGTCGGCCGGGTCGCCCGTCGCGGTGGCGAGAAAGCACACGCGTGGGCGGTCTTGACCGGTGAGGTCGAGCGCGTACCGGATGAGCGGGCTCGGCGTGAACCCGTATCGGTCGTTCGGGGTGAAAGCGCCGCCCCCGATGGCGAGGATGTGGGGTTGTGCGTCTGTGCTCACCCGATCACCGTACGTCGCAGGACCCGCACATCGCACGGCGAACCACCGGCCGGCGCTCCGCGAAAGTCACAGCAGGTCGGCGAGCGCTCCGTCCAGCTCGGGATGGCGGAAGGCGAATCCGGCCGCGGTCAGCCTGCCGGGCACGATGCGCAAGCTGATCAGCGCGCCCTCGTCGGCGAGCCCGTCGAGGGCCGCGCGCAGCGCGACCGGCGGCACGCTGAAGAAGGCGGGCCGCCGCACGGCCCGGCCGAGCGCCTTGGTGAAGTCGGCGTTGGTGACGGGGCTCGGCGCGGTGAGGTTGACCGGCCCCGCGAGGTCGCCGTCGATCAGGAGGCGCAGCGCCGCGATGTGGTCGTCGCGGGTGATCCAGCTCATCCACTGCCGTCCGGCGCCGAGCCTGCCGCCCAGCCCGAGCTTGAACAGCGGGAGCAGCCGGCCCAGCAGGCCGCCGTCGGGGGCGAGCACGTGCCCGCTGCGCGCATGGACGACCCTGATCCCGGCCGCGGCGGCCGGCGCGGCCGCCGCCTCCCAGTCGCGGGCGAGGTCGGCGAGGAAGCCCGCGCCCGCGGGCGCCGTCTCGTCGGTTTCCCGGTCGCCGGTGTCGCCGTAGAAGTTCATCCCCGACGCCGAGACCAGCACCCGCGGCCTGGCGGCGAGCCCGGCCAGCGTCTCGGCCAGATTGCGGGTGCCGACGACGCGGCTGTCGCGGATCTGCCTCTTGTACGACTCGGTCCAGCGGCGATCTCCGATGCCGGCGCCGGCCAGGTTGACGACGGCGTCCACGCCCTCCAGGGCCTTGGCGTCGATGGCGCCGAACGGGTCCCAACGCGCCTCGTCCGCGCCGGTCGGCTCCCTGCGGACGAGACGGACGACCTCATGGCCGTCGGCGCGCAGGCTCGCGACGAGAGCCCGACCCACCAGCCCGGACGCCCCGGTGATCGCGATCTTCATACTCGCAGCCTACGGCCTCGCCCCCGGGCCCTGACTCACCGCCCTACTGAACGAAGCGGGCACATAGACCACGAGTCACGGCGGAATGTCAGGAAACCGCTCCGCGGGGTACTCTCGTACTACGACCATAGGTTCGACAAGCTCGACGTCATCGATGACGGGGCGGACGAAACGTGCTGCGGTGCAGGAGCCGGCGGGGGGTCATCGTCGGCATGGATCGGTGAGACCGCATGGTCGGCATCGATCAAGCGCGCGTGGTGGCGCCCGCCGACGGATCCGTCCTGGGCACCGCCGTCCGCGGCATCGCGCGGCACGGCGACCAGGCCGGTGCCGGCCCTCGGACGCGGCCGGCCCACCTGCCCCGTCCCGAAGATGTCGCCGCACCTTCCGGACCCGCCGGGGGGCCCGCGGGGCCGACGGCGCCGCCGCGCCGGCCGGCGGCGGCGTTCGTCGGACGCGAGTACTCCCTGCGGCGGCTCAGCGCGGCCCTGTGCCGCGACGGAGCCGTCGTGATCACCCAGGCGGAGCGCGGACCGGGCGGCGCCGGTACGACCGAGCTGGCCCTGCGGTACGCCGACGACTGCCGTGACCGATACCGGCTGATCGCCTGGATCGCCGCGAGCAGCTCCGAGCACATCGGCGCCGGACTCGTCGCGCTCGCCGCGCGCATCCACCCCCGGCTCGGCCGTGGCGTCAAGACGCCGGTGGCCATCGAATGGGCGCTGGCGTGGCTGCGGACCCACGACGGCTGGCTGCTCGTCCTCGACGACGCCGAAGACGTGGAGCTCGTCGACGCGCTCGCCGCCCGGCTCGATTCCGGGCACATCGTGATCACGAGCCGCCGACGGGGCTGGGGCGGCCGCGTCGCCGAGATCGAACTCGAGCCGCTCGCGCCACGGGCCGCCGCCGACCTGTTGCTGGCGTCGACCGGCGCGACCGACCGCGAGGCCGCCGGTCTGGTCGCCGCCGAGCTGGGCGGGCTGCCGCTCGCCTTGGTCCAGGCCGCCGCCTACGTCCGTGAGACCGAGACCGGCCTGAGCCGCTATCTGGACCTGCTGCGCGCGCGTCGGGCGGACGCGACGCCCGCCCGCGTCTGGGACATCACCCGCACGGCGCTCGCGGCGCGCGAGCCGGACGCGCTCCGGCTCCTGTACGTCCTGGCCCGGTTCGCGCCGGAGAGCATCCCTCGGGAACTGGTCGCGCCGGGCGAGGACGCCGCGGCCGTCGACGAGGCCCTCGACCTGCTCGCCGCCTACCGCCTGATCGGCCGTGGCGCCCGCGGCGACGACGGGGTCGGCGATGAGGGAGCCGGCGACACCGTCGAGCTGCCCCGTCTCGTCCACTCCGTCCTGGCGGGCGACCCGGCGGCCGCCGACCACCGGCACCAAGACACGGCCCTCGACTGGCTGGTGACGGCCATCCCCGCGGCGCCGGACTCCGACGTCTCCGGGTGGCCGCTGTGGCGCCGGCTGACCCCGCACATCGATGCGGTGACCCGGCGGTACGCCGACGCGGGGGGTCCCGAGCAGCTCGGCACCCTTCTCGACCGGACCGCGCTCTTCTACGCCGCGCAGTCGGCCTACCCCCAGGCGCTGGGGTGCCGCGAGCTGGCCCTGGCGGTTACCGAGCGGACGCTGGGGCCCGATCATCCCGACGTGGCCGCGGCGCTGGAAAGCCTCGCCGGGTTCTACCGCATGCTCGGCCGGGTGGCCGAGGCGCTGCCCCTGGCTGCGCGCGCCGTGACGATCATGGAGCGGACGCTGGGCCCAGAACACCCGGATGTCGCCACCGCGCTCGGCACGCTCGCCGGGACGAACCGCGAGCTCGGCCGGGTGGCCGAGGCGCTGCCGCAGGCGAGGCGCGCGTTGACGATCACCGAGCGGGCGGCGGGGGCGGACCATCCGGACGCGGCGACCGCGCTGGCCAACCTCGCGCTGACCCTCAAGGCGCTGGGGCGGGCGGCGCACGCGCTGCCGCTGGAGGAGCGGGCGCTGGCCATCACCGAGGCGGCGCTCGGCGCCGACCATCCCGACGTCGCGAAGCGCCTCGGCGACCTGGCCGCCACCTACTCGAGCCTGGGGCGAGGGGGGTACGCGCTGCCGCTGGAGCGGCGGGCGCTGGCCATCACCGAGGCGGCGCTCGGCGCCGACCATCCCGACGTGGCGATCCGGCTCGGCAACCTCGCGTCCATCTACTCCGTGCTGGGCCGTCCGGGGGACGCGCTGCCGCTAGAGGAGCGGGCGCTGGCCATCACCGAGGACGCCCTGGGGCCGAGGCACCCGCACGTCGCCACCGCCCTGGGCAACCTCGCCTCCACCTACTCCGAGCTGGGCCGGGTCGCCGACGCGCTGCCGCTGGAGGAGCGGGCGCTGGCGATCACCGAGGACGCGCTGGGGCCGAGGCACCCGCACGTCGCCACCGCGATGGGAAACCTGGCACTGACCTGCAAGGCGCTGGGGCTGGTTGGCGAGGCGTTGCCGCTGGAGGAGCGGGCGCTGGCGATCACCGAGGACACCCTGGGCGCCGACCATCCCGACGTGGCGATCCGGCTCGGCAACCTCGCCGGGACCTATCGGATGCTCGGCTGGACGGATGAGTCACTGCCGCTGGAAGAACAGGCGTTGGCGATCACCGAGGGCGCGCTCGGTTCGCACCATCCCGATGTGGCGACCGCGCTGGGGAATCTCGCGTCGAGCTACTCCGACCTCGGACTCGCCGGCGACGCGCTGCCGCTGGAGGAGCGGGCGCTGGCCATCACCGAAGACGCGCTGGGCGCCCATCACCCCGACGTGGCGATCAGGCTCGGCAACCTCGCCTTCACCTACCAGGCGCTGGGCCGGATCGACGAGGCCCGGGCGGGCGCCCGCCGCGCGTACGACTGCGCGCTGGCCGGCCTCGGCGGTGCCCATCCCACGACGGAATGGGCCATGCGCCTGTGCCGTGCGCTCGGCCTGGACACGCCCCCCGGCTGACAACCCGGGGCCCCTCCGGCCCCTCCGGCCCCCCGCGGCCACAGGGAGCCGGCGGAGGGTCCGCGGAGGGTCGGCGCGAGGGCGGGTGAGCGTCAGCCGAGGCCGAGCTCGCTTTCGAAGTTGCCGTCCTCGAGGCGGTGCTTGAGCGTGGCAAGGAAACGAGCGGCGTCGGCGCCGTCGACCAGGCGGTGGTCGTAGGTGAGGCACAGGTAGCACATCGACCGCACGGCGATGACCTCACCGAGGTCGGGGTCGTCGACCACCGCGGGACGCTTGACGACCGCGCCGGTGCCGAGCATGCCGACCTGCGGCTGGTTGAGGATCGGTGTGTCGATCAGCGCGCCGCGGCTGCCCGTGTTGGTGATCGTGAACGTGCCGCCGGCGATCTCGTCGGGGCTCACCTTGTTGGTACGGGTGCGCTCGGCGAGATCGGCGATCTTCTGGGCGAGGCCGGCGAGGTTGAGCTGGCCGGCGTTGTGGATCACCGGCACCATGAGGCCCCGGTCGGGCACGTCGACCGCGATGCCGAGGTTCTCGGTGTCGTGGTAGGTGATCTCGTTGGTCTCGCTGTTGATCACGGCGTTGAGCTTCGGGTGCACCTTGAGCGCCTCGACCGCCGCGAGCGCGAAGAACGGCAGGAACGACAGCTTGACGCCCTCCCGCCGCTCGAAGTCGGCCTTGGCCTGCTCCCGCAGCTTGGCGATCTTGGTCACGTCGACCTCGACCACGGTGGTGAGCTGGGCGGAGACCTGCAGCGACTCGACCATGCGGCGGGCGATGGTCTGCCTGACCCGCGACATCTTCTCGGTGGTGCCGCGGACGCGGGCCGCCTCCGGCGAGGGTGCGGCGACGGCGGCCGGGGCCTGCTGTGCCGCCGGCGCCTGCCCGGCCGGTGCGGCGGGCGCCTGTGCGGGCGCCGCGGCGGGAGCCGGAGCCGCCGCGGCGCGTTCGGCCTGGGCGGCCGCGGCCTGCCGGGCTCGGGCCGCCTCCAGCACATCTTGCTTGCGGATCCGTCCGCCGACGCCGGTGCCCTTCACCTCGGACAGGTCGACGTTGTGCTCGGCCGCCAGCTTGCGGACGAGCGGAGTCACGTACGGTCCCTCGCCGGGCGGGGCCGGCGGCGCGGCGGGCGCCTGCGCGGGTGCCGCGGCGGTAGCAGCGGGAGCCGCCGCGGGCTGGGCCGGGGCCGACGGCGCCGGGGGAGCCGGTGGTGCGGCGGGCGGCGTGGGCGGCTCCGGCGCGGCCGGCGGCCACGGCCCGGGCTCGGCGGCGCGGGTCTCGGGCGGCGGCGCGGCCGCCGGCTGCTCCTCCTGCCGCGGCGGGGCCGGGGGAGGGGTGGTCTCGGCGGCGGGCTGCGGGGGAGCCGCCTCGGCGGACGGGGTCTGCGCGGCCTCGGCCGGCGGGGCGGCGGCCGGCGCCTCGCCGCCCGCCTCGGCCTCGTCCTCCTGGGCGATGACCGCGAGCTGCGCGCCGACCTCGACGGTCTCGTCCTCGGCGACGGTGATGCTGGTCAGCACGCCCGATGCGGGCGAGGGAATTTCGGTGTCGACCTTGTCGGTCGACACCTCGAGGAGCGGCTCGTCGGTCTCGACGTGCTCACCCTCCTTCTTCAACCAGCGGGTGACGGTGCCCTCGGTGACGCTCTCGCCGAGCTGGGGCATGGTGACGGAGACCGGCATGGCTCTCAGCGACTCCTTTGAATACGTACGGGCGGTTCAGCCGTGGACGTGCAGCGGCTTGCCAGCGAGGGCGAGGTGCGCCTCGCCGATAGCCTCGGACTGTGTCGGGTGAGGATGGATGAGCTGCGCGACCTCGGTGGGGAGCGCCTCCCAGTTGTAGATGAGCTGGCCTTCGGCGATCAGCTCGCCGACGCGGCTGCCCACCATGTGGATGCCCAGCACGGGGCCGTCCTTGGCCGCGATCACCTTGACCTCGCCCTGGGTCTGCAGGATCTTGCTTCGCGGGTTGCCCGCGAGGTCGTACGTGAACTCGGTGATCTCGTGGCCGCGCTCCTTCGCGACGGCGGAGGTGATGCCGACCGCGGCGACCTCGGGCTCGGAGTAGGTGATGCGCGGCACCCCGTCGTAGTCGATCGGCGCCGGGCGCAGGCCGCCGAGCCGCTCGGCGACCAGGATGCCCTCGGCGAAGCCGACGTGCGCCAGCTGCGGGGTCGGGACGAGGTCGCCGACGGCGGAGATGGTGGGCACGCTGGTACGGCAGTAGGGGTCGACCTTCACGAAGCCGCGCTCGAGCTCGACGCCGGCCTCCTCGAACCCGAGGCCTGCGGAGACCGGCCCGCGGCCGACCGCCACGAGCAGCAGCTCAGCGTCGAGCGTCTTGCCGCCCTCGAGGCTGACGGCCACTCCCTTGTCGGTGTACTTGACGCCCTCGAAGCGGACGCCCAGCTCGTACTTGATGCCGCGCCGCCGGAAGGCCCGCTCGAGCCGCTTGGAGCTGGACTCCTCCTCCAGCGGGAGCAGGTGCGGCAGCATCTCGACGATCGTCACCTCGGCCCCGAACGAACGCCACACGCTGGCGAACTCGACCCCGATCACGCCGCCGCCCAGCACCACCACCGACTCGGGAACATGGTCGAGGACGAGCGCGTGGTCGCTGGAGATGACCCGGTCACCGTCGATCTCGAGGCCCGGGAGCGAGCGTGGTTCGGAGCCCGTCGCCAGCACGATGTGCTCGGCGTCGAGCGTCGTGGTCGTGCCGGACGCGTCGGTCACCTGGACCTGGGTGGGTCCGGCCAGCTGGCCCTCGCCCTCGATGATCACGATGCCGCGACCCTGGATCAGCCCGGTCAGGCCCTTCACGGTGGTGGTGACCACCTTGTCCTTGTAGGCGTTGACGCCCGCGACGTCCACGCCCTCGAACGTGGCCTTGACCCCGAAGCCGGCGGCCTCGCGGGTCTGGTCGGCCACCTCGGCCGCGTGCAGCAGCGCCTTGGTGGGAATGCAGCCGCGGTTCAGGCAGGTGCCGCCGATCTTGTCGCGCTCGATCAACGCGACGCGCTTACCCAGTTCCGCCGCCCGCAGCGCACACGCGTAGCCACCGCTGCCGCCGCCCAGGACGACGATGTCGAAGGGGCCGCTCTCAGCCACAGGTCGCTCCTCAATGCTTATTTCTCTGCCATGAGGCATCTTTTCATCTATCCGAACCCGGCTCACGCCACGTGTGTTCCGTTCGGGACCGCGGGGACGCGTGGGCCGGACCGTTGTCACCCCGGGTAACCGGCGCCGGCGACGGCGGTGCTCACAACGCGCCGTCCGCCACATCCTCGGCGATCTGCACCAGCGTGCGGGTCCCCGCGCCGGTGCCTCCCTTCGCCGTATACCCATACGGCTCGCCTTTATGGAACGCCGGGCCGGCGACGTCGATGTGCGCCCACCGGACCCCGGCCGGCACGAACTCCTTGAGGAAGATCCCGGCGGACAGCATGCCGCCGGACCGCTCCCCGGTGACGTTGGCGATGTCGGCGACCGCCGAGTCGAGGGCCTTGCGCAGTTCCTCGGGCAGGGGCATGCCCCAGGCGCTCTCGCCGACCCGCGCGGCGGCGTCGACCACCTTCTCGCGAACCTCGTCGTCGTTGGCCATCACGCCGGACGTACGGGTGCCGAGCGCGACGATCTGGGCGCCGGTGAGGGTCGCGACGTCCACGAGCAGATCGGGCTCGTCCTCGCCCGCGCGGACGATGGCGTCGGCCATCACCAGCCGGCCCTCGGCGTCGGTGTTGAGGACCTCGACGGTCTTGCCGCCGTAGATGGAGATCACGTCGGACGGGCGCTGCGCGGTGCCGCTCGGCATGTTCTCGGCCAGCGTCATGTAGGCGACCGCGTTGACCTTGACGCCGAGCCGCGCGATCGCCCGCATCGCCGCGAGGACGGCCGCCGCGCCGCTCATGTCGGACTTCATCTCTTCCATGGCCGTGGCCGGCTTGAGCGACAGACCGCCGGAGTCGAACGTGATGCCCTTGCCGACGAAGGCGACCGTCTTGGCCGCCTCGGGGTGGGCGTAGCCGAGGCGCACCAGCCGGGGCGGGTTGACCGAGCCCTGACCCACCCCGACGAGGCCGCCGTAGCCGCCTTCGGCCAGCGCCTTCTCATCGAGCACCGTGACGGTCAGGCCGGCTTCGGTGGCGACGCTCTCGGCGATCTGGCCGAGAGCCTGGGGAGTCAGGTCGGAGGGCGGGGTGTTGACCAGGTCGCGCACGAGCGCGACCGCTTCGGCGATCACCTCCGCGCGCCGGACCGCCGCCTCGCCCGCGCCCGCGTCCACCGGCGACAGCACCGTCAGGTCGGCGACGGGGACCTTCCGATCGCCGTCGGTCCGGTACTTGTGGAAGGCGTAGTTGCCGAGCAGGCCGCCGACCGCCACCGCGGTGAGCTCGTCGGGCGTGCCGGCGGGCAGCGCCATGGCGACCTTGGCGGACCCGGCCAGCGCGCGCATGGCGGCGCCGGCGGCGCGACGCAGCCGCTCGGTGTCATGCCCCTGCCCGTCGCCGGGCTCGTCGCCGAGTCCGGCGGCGACCAGCAGCGGAGCGGTCAGGGTGCCGAGCGTCGGCAACTTGGTGATCTCTTCGGCGCCGCCCTTCGCGCCGAGCGCGGCCAACGCCTCGGCGAGCCGGCCATCGTAGGCCCGGGCGACGTCGTCGGCGCCCGGTGCGAGCCGGACGCCGGAGCCGGTGGAGATGACGCCGATCACGATCGCGTCGACGTCGAGAGTGGAGGGTGCCGCGTTGGCGAGCTGCAGGGTCGTCACGTTGCCCGATGCTAGTCGGAGCGGTAACCGCTTTGGAGTAGTTGGATCAAGCCTTACCGATGCGGAGATCTCGCTCCGCGCCAGTTCGGCGCCCGTACGGGCCGCCCGCGCCGGGCGCCCGTGCCGCCCACCGGGGCCCCGGATCCGCGCGTCTTCCGGCTCACGCGAGTTCGTTAGCCTGTCTAAGGACCGGCTACGTTGGTGCGATGTCAGGCTGGTCCACACGAGGATCGAAGTGAATGCGGCCGTTCGGCTTCCGATTCATGAGCCCGCTGCTCATCGGCACGCTGCTCAACCCCGTCAACTCGGCGATGATCGCGACGGCGCTCGTGCCGATCGGGCACGATCTTCATGTCGGCCCGAGCTCGACCGCCTGGCTCGTCGCCTCGCTGTATCTGGCGGCCGCAGTCGGCCAGCCGGCGATGGGGCGGATCGCGGAGCTGTACGGCCCGCGCAAGGTGACGGTCGCCGGCTTCGTCCTCGTCATGATCTCCGGGTTCGGCGGCGCGCTGGCGCCCGGCCTGGGCTGGCTGATCGTCGCGCGGGCGCTGCTCGGCCTGGGCACCTCGGCCTCCTACCCCGCCGCGATCACGATGATCCGGGCCAGGGCGGACGCGGCCCGGATCACCACGCCGGGTGCCATTCTCGGGATGATCTCCATCACCAGTCAGGTCAGCTCCGTGATCGGCCCGGCGCTCGGCGGGTTGCTCGTCGGGCTGGCCGGCTGGCGGTCGATCTTCTTGGTGAACGTGCCGCTGGCGCTGACCGGCCTCGTGCTCACCCGGATGTGGCTGCCGCCGGATAGGAGCCGGCAGGGGGAGCGGCGTCGCGGCCTCGGCATCGACGTGGTCGGGATCGCCCTGTTCGGCGGCGCGATGACCATGCTGCTGCTGTTCCTGATGCGGCTGCGTCCGCACCCGCCCTACCTTCTGCTGGCCGTCGCGATCGGGCTCGTCGCCGCGCTGGCCTGGTGGGAGCTGCGCAGAGACGATCCGTTCATCGACGTCGGCATGCTCATCCGCGAGCGCGGGCTGGCCAGGACCTACCTCAGGTACGCGTTGCACTGGCTGGTCGTCTACAGCGTCATCTACGGCCTGAGCCAGTGGCTGGAGTCGGGGCGCGGGCTCAGCCCGCAGGCGACCGGGCTGGTGACGCTGCCGATGGCGGTGGTCGCCGCCGTCGCGGCCGCCGCGGTGTCGCCGCGGGCCCTCGTGCGCGGGCCGATGCTGTTCGGCACGCTCGCCATGGTGGGCGGCACCCTGGCCCTGGTGACGCTGCACGCGACCACCCCGGTGGTCCTCATCGTGCTCGTGGTCCTCGTCCTCGGGTTGCCGCAGGGGCTCGGCTCGGTCACCAACCAGGCCGCGCTCTACCATCAGTCGCCGCCCGATCGCCTGGGCTCGGCCTCCGGGTTGCTGCGCACGTCGCAGTACATCGGCGCGATCGTGCAGTCGAGTCTCGTCGGGTTCGTGTTCGGGGCGCGGGCCGACGACGCGGGGCTGCACCACCTCGCCGTGATCCTCGGTGTGCTCGGCGTCGTGCTGTTCGCGGTGACGGTGACCGACCGCGCCGTACGCACCCCGCGCCCCGACCGCGACGCCGACGGGTTCAGCGCACGGCCGCCACGAGGAGAGCGGCCGTTGCCGCGAGTTCGACGAGCGCTCCGAGCACGTCGCCGGTTATCCCGCCGAGCCGGCGGACCGCGATCCGCAGCACCGCCTCGGCCGCGGCCAGGCCGACGACGACGGCGACCGGCCAGAGTACGGCGAGCCGCGGCCCGCCGGCGGCGAAGCCGGCGAGCGCGCTCGCGCCGAGCACGGCTGCCGTCGCGACGACCGCGTGCGCGACCGGCACGGTGCCGGCGACGAGGGCGCCGAGTCCGTCGGGCCGGGCGGCCGGAATGCCGGTGCGGCAGGCCCAGGTCACCGCGAGCCGTCCGGCGACGGCGGCGACGATGACCGCCGCGACGGGCAGTTCGGTCAGGGCGGCGACCTGGATCAGCAGCGTGAGCGCCAGGGTGATGACCCCGAACGGCCCAATGTCCGACTTTTTCATGATTGCCAGGGCCTCGGCGGGCCGCCGTCCACCGCCCAGCCCATCGGCGAGGTCGGCCAGTCCGTCCAGGTGCAGGCCCCTGGTCACGGCGGCCATGACCGCCACCGCGAGCCCGGCGCCCAGCAGCGAGCCGAACCCGATCCGGCCGCCGGCGTACAGCACGAGCGCCGCGGTCCCGCCGACGATCAGCCCGGTCACCGGGGCGAACGTCATCGCCGCGCCCGCGGCCGCGCGGTCAACCCTGTCCACGCGGTCGGTCCGCTCCGTGCGCACCGGGATCACGGTGAGCAACGTCACGGCCAGCCGCAGCCCGTCGCCCGCCCGGCCGCCGGCGATCATGCCGGCAGCTCGACGGCGCGACCGGCGACCACCAGGATCGCCTCCTCCGACTCCGCGGCCAGCCGCTGGTTGAGCCGGCCCAGCAGGTCGCGGAAGGCCCGCCCGGCCGGGGTGGCCGGCACCACGGCCAGACCGACCTCGTCGCTGACCGCCACGACATGGGCCTGGGTGGCCCGCCAGGCGTCGACCAGGTCGTCCAGGCGGGGCAGCACGGCGTCGGGCGTGTCCCAGGCGTGCGTCTCGTCCATGATCGCGGCCAGCCAGGTCCCGATGCCGTCGATCAACAGGGCGTCGCGGGCGGTGCGGAGCACCTCGGCCAGATCGGTCGTCTCCAGCGTCGTCCACCACGGCGGGCGGCGCGCCCGGTGTGCCGCGACCCTGGCCGCCCACTCCGGATCGGCCTCCGGGTCGCCGGGACCCGTCGCGACATAGGTCACCTCTGGGTGCGCGGCCAGCCGGAGCTCGGCCTCGGCGGACTTGCCGGAGCGTGCCCCGCCGATCACGAGGGTGCGCCTGGGCATGGCGAGCGGCGCCGTCCACCACCCGAGCCTGCGCACCAGCTCGGCGGGCGACGAGACGCGATGATCGTTGTGGATCGCGCGCACGTTGGTGCGCGCGGTCACGGTGCCCTCGCGGCGCAGCCGGGCCAGGTGCTCGGGCGCGCCGATCAGGTCGAGCAGGACGGCGTCGTAGGCTCCGGGCTCGGCCGGCTCGGGGCGCGCGCCGGGGCCGGCGGCGACCAGCAGCCGGCCGCCGCCGGGGGGCCGCGCGTCCCGCCCGCCGGGCACGTCCCTGCCGGGGCAGCGCTCGAGCGGCACGCCGTCGACGACGATCCGCGTCGGCTCCCAGCTCCGGCCGGCCGATCGCATCCGGGCGCACGACGCGCAGCGGCAGCCGGGCGCGGGCCAGCCGAGCGGACCGGCGGTGCCCAGCAGTTCGACCTGCATCGTTCAACCTCTCGTCGACCTGGGCGGTGCCTTCGGGGCGGCCGGCGCGATCCGGCCCCGCTGCCTCCCCGGTGACGGCCCGTCCGCCTGGGCAAGTACGCTGCCTCCGAACAGGAAGGATGACCGATGCCCTGGAATTGGCGGTACGAGACGGCCGCCGGTCGGCCGGCCGCGGATGGCCTGCCCGAAGAGACCTTCACCACCCAGTCCGACGCGGAGTCCTGGCTCGGCGAGAACTGGCGGGGGCTGCTCGACCAAGGGGTGGATCAGGTCACCCTCTATGAGGACGATCAGCTCGTCTACGGTCCCATGAGCCTGCACCCGCCGCGGTGACCGCGGCGGGTGCGCCGGCCGTGGGATCACGGCCGGGGCTCGGGGCGTCGGGGACAACGGCGGTCAGGGCCGCCGGGACGGGCTTGCCGTCTTGTCGGGGTCGCGGACGACGATGTCGCCCAGCGTCTCGTCGATGCGGCGCATGATCTCCGCGTCGAGCTCGACCCCCGCGGCCTTGACGTTCTCGTGCACCTGTTCGGGCCGGCTGGCGCCGATGATCGCGGCCGAGACGTTGGAGTTCTGGAGCACCCAGGCGATCGCGAGCTGGGCCATGCTGAGGCCCGCCTCGGCGGCGATCGGCTCGAGGTTCGCGACCCGGGCCAGCCGCTCGTCCTCCAGCAGGCGCCCGATGAAGGCGGCCCCGCTCTTCTCGTCGGTGGCCCGCGAGCCGGGCGGCGGAGCGGCGCCGGGGCGGTACTTGCCGGTCAGCACCCCCTGGGCGATGGGGGAGAAGACGATCTGCCCGAGGCCCTCCCGCCGCGCCAGCGGGACGACCTCCGCCTCGATCACCCGCCACAGCATGGAGTACTGCGGCTGGTTGGACACGATGCGGTCGAAGCCCATCTCGTCGGCGATCTTCAGCGCCCGGGCGATCTCGTCGGCCCGCCACTCCGAAACGCCCACGTAGAGGACCTTGCCCTGGCGCACCAGGTCGTCGAAGGCGCGCAGCGTCTCCTCGAGCGGCGTCTCATGGTCGAACCGGTGCGCCTGATAGAGATCGACGTAGTCGGTGCGCAGCCGCCGCAGCGAGCCGTTGATCGACTCGATGATGTGCTTGCGTGACAGCCCGCGGTCGTTGGGGCCGTCTCCCGTCGGCCAGAAGACCTTGGTGCAGATCTCCAGCGACTCGCGCCGCTGGCCGGAAAGCGCCCGCCCGAGGACCTCTTCGGCCCTGGTCCGCGCGTAGGCGTCCGCGGTGTCGAAGGTGGTGATGCCCTCATCGAGGGCGGCGCGCACGCACGCGGCCGCGGTCTCCTCCTCGATCTGGGAGCCGTGGGTGATCCAGTTGCCGTACGCGATCTCGCTGACCATCAGGCCGCTGTGGCCGAGGTGTCGAAACTCCATGAAGCGACCCTATCGGCCCCTATCCAGCGGGCGGCGCGCCGTTACTCGCCGATCTGATCGCCGACCTTGACCTGCGGCTGCGGGATGCGCCACCGGCGGATCTGCATGGCCCGCATGGCGGCGTAGAAGCCGACGCCGCGGCGGTCCTCGTCGGGGTAGCGCTCGGCGGCCAGCCGGCCCACCTTGCGGCTGATGACCACGCCTTCGACGAGCACGATGACCAGCAGCAGCGGCGGGATGAAAAACGAGATCAGCCGGAAGAGCACGATCGGCACGACGTTGAGCATGAGGCTGGCCAGCAGGATCCACATGAGGTAGGACCCCAGGGTACGGCGCGCGTCGACATAGTCTCTGGCCAGCCTGCGGACCGGCCCCCGGTCGCGTTTGGGCAGGTACTTGTCGTCCCCCCGGGCCAGGCCGGCGCGGGCCT
Organism: Streptosporangiaceae bacterium; assembly: GCA_035765195.1. Classification (GTDB taxonomy): domain Bacteria; phylum Actinomycetota; class Actinomycetes; order Streptosporangiales; family Streptosporangiaceae; genus CALAED01. The sequence goes on along the minus strand of DASTYC010000038.1, from coordinate 411,519 downwards.
TGGCCCGATCCTGCGCCACCCGCTCGCGCTGCCTGCGGTAGGCCTCTTTACGCGACTTTGGGGCGGTAATCGGCTGGCGGCGGCGCTTTTCGGCCTCGCTGCGCTTGGGCGTGGGGCGCCCTTTGCTCGGCGTGCCTTTACTCTGGTCGCTCTGGGGCTGGCCGGGCGTCGCCAGTTGGTCGGGACCCGCCGGCTCGGATGGCGTACGACGTCGGAACACGGGGATCAGCGTACCGGCAGCGAACCACATGGCTGCCTCGCGCGTTAACGCGTAGGGTGATAAGACCCCGGCAGTGGTAACGCCATATGTTGGTGAGCAGAGCACATCACGAAGGGACCGGCCACGCGCGATGAGCGTGATGAAGCGAATGTCGATGATCTTCAAGTCCAAGGCCAACAAAGCCCTGGACCGGATGGAAGATCCGCGCGAGACACTCGACTATTCCTATCAAAGGCAGTTGGAGATGCTGCAGAAGGTGCGCCGCGGCGTTGCCGACGTGGCCACCTCGCGTAAGCGCCTGGAGCTGCAGATCAATCAGCTGGAGAAGGAACAGCAAAAGCGCACCGACCAGGCGAAGCAGTTCCTGCAGGCCGGGCGCGAGGACATGGCCCGCGAGGCGCTCAGCCGCCGTGGCGCGCTGGAGGGCCAGCTGGGCGACCTGCGTCAGCAGTACGCCAACTTGCAGGGTGAAGAGGAGAAGCTCACCCTCGCCTCCCAGCGGCTGCAGGCCAAGGTCGACTCCTTCCGTACCCGCAAGGAGACGATCAAGGCCACCTACACCGCCGCCGAGGCGCAGACCAAGATCAACGAGGCGTTCTCCGGCATCTCCGAGGAGATGGGCGACGTCGGTCTGGCCATCCAGCGCGCCGAGGAGAAGACCGAGACCATGAAGGCGCGCGCGGGCGCCATCGACGAGCTCCTCGCCTCCGGGGCGCTCGAAGACTACTCGGGGCCGAGCGACGATCTGCAGGCCGAGCTGGACCGCCTTGGGTCCACCGGCGCGGGCGTCGACCTGGAGCTGGAGCGGCTGAAGAACGAGATCGGCCAGGGCGAGGCGCCCAAGCAGCTCGACGCCGGGGCGAGCGGTGCCACCGCGGGGCAGCAGGCGCAGCAGGCGCAGCAGGACGAGGCCGCGCGGCCGCAGGCGCCGAACCCGCCGCAACCCGGGGGTACCCAATGAGCGCTGCTCGCTGGAGTGAGCGGGAGGCACGATGATTGTCCGGATCATGGGGGAGGGGCAGTTGGAGGTCGGTGACGACGACCTCACCGCCCTCAACGCGCTCGACAGCGATCTCGAGGCCGCTATCGAGTCCGGCGATGAGGACAGGTTCCGCACCGCCCTGCACGCTCTGCTCGAGAACGTACGTTCGGTCGGCAAGCCGCTGCCGCCCGACAGCCTCGAGTCATCGACGCTGATCTTGCCCCCCGCCGATTCGGACATGGCGGAGGTCAAGGCGATGCTCGGCGACGAGGGCCTCATCCCCGACTGATCCGCGGACGGCCGGCCAGACGGGCAGGTAGGCGAAGGGGGGACATGACGGACGTCACCACAGCGGGGGCACTACGGGAAGGCACGAAACCGAATCTCCGGACGTTCATAAGGCGATAACGGAGTCGCGGCAGGAGGATGAAGATGGCGCGGACCCGATACGCAGCCGACCGGGGGCTCACCTCACGCATGCTGGTGACGATGTTCCTGCTCGGGTTGGTGTACGTCGTCTTCGTGACGGCGTTCTTCGCGATCTCCCCGCAGATCGGCGCGATCGCGTTGATCTTCGCCCTGGGTTTCCTGGTGGTGCAGTACTTCTTCTCCGACAAGCTCGCGCTGTTCGCGATGCACGGCCACGAGGTCACCCCGCAGCAGTTCCCCGAGCTGCACGGCGTGATCGACCGCATCTGCGCGCTGTCCGACACGCCCAAGCCGCGCGTCGCCGTCGCGGACGTCGATGTGCCCAACGCCTTCGCGACCGGGCGCAACCAGAAGAAGGCCGTCGTCTGCGTGACCACGGGGCTGTTGCGCAGGCTCGATCCGGTCGAGCTCGAGGGCGTGCTGGCACACGAGATGTCGCACATCGCGCACCGCGACGTGGCCGTGATGACCATCGCCTCCTTCCTCGGCATCGTCGCCGGACTGATCACCCGGTTCGGCCTCGAATGGGGGCTGTGGGGCGGGTTCAGCCGCCGCGACAACGACCAGAACACCGGTCTCATCCTGCTCGCCATCGTCGCGATCAGCGCTTTGGCGTACGCGATCAGCTTCCTGCTCACCCGGGCGTTGTCGCGCTATCGCGAGCTGTCGGCCGACCGGGCCGCCGCGCTGCTCACCGGACGCCCCTCCGCCCTGGCGAGCGCGCTGACCAAGGTGACGGGCGAGATCGCCAGGATCCCCACGCGCGACCTGCGGGCGGCCCAGCCGTTCAACGCCTTCTTCTTCACCCCCGCGCTCGGCAGGGGGGTCAGCGTCGCCACCCTGTTCGCGACGCACCCGCCGTTGGAGAAGCGCCTCCAGCAGCTGTCCACGATCTCCGCCCAGCTCAGCCGCGGAGCGTGATCTAGCACCAGCCCACCCGCCGGGAGCCGCCATGTCTCGACCCCTTCGCATCGGTGACCGCCTGCTCGCCGCCCGCATGATCGTGATCATGGTCCTCTTGGTGCTGCTGTACGCGGTGTCGCTGCTGGCCGCGGTCGCCTTCCTGGTTCACGGCGACCACTGGGGGACCGCGGTGCTACTGGCGATCTTGCTGGTCGTGGGGGGCACCGCGATCGCCGGTCAGCGGCGCGGTTCGCGGCGCAGACTGCTCACCGAACTGCGGGCCGCCGAGGTGGCGCCCGCCGACGAGCCGGAGCTGCACGGCACGTTGGACCGGCTGTGCGGACTGGCGGGCATCGCCAAGCCGCGCGTGCTGATCGCCGACACCGATCTGCCCAACGCGCTGGCCATCGGCGATGAGCTGTGCGTGACCCGCGGACTGCTGGCCAGGTTGACGCCGGCGGAACTCGAGGCCGTCCTCGCGCACGAACTCGGCCACCTCGCGCACCGCGACGGCACGGTGCTGGAGTACGCGGCCGCTCCCGGCGTGGTGTGCGGGAGGTACTTCCGGGTCGGGCTGTACGTGCTGTTCGGCCAGACCGTCTACTGGCTCAGCACCTTGCTCGTGCTCATGCTGTCGCGGGCCCGCGAGCTGTCAGCCGACCGCGCCGGCGCCATGCTCACCGGCCGGCCGTCCGACCTGGCCGCGGCGCTGGTCAAGCTGTCGCGCGGGGCGCCGCAGATCCCGGCGGCCGACCTGCGCGCGGTCCAGCCGTACCAGGCGCTGCTGTGCGTCGAGATGCCCGGCGCCAGGCCGCGGCGGCTGTCGGCGCACCCGCCGCTCGACGCGCGGCTGCGCCGCCTGGCGACGATGTCCGCCTCGCTCAACAGGCGCGCCTGAGACGGCGGCCGCGTGTCCCGGACACGGCCGATACCCTGGCCGCAAGCGCGGCCCTGGTTGCCCGACGCGATGGGGAAGGGGGCTCGACAGTGGGCTTTCTCGATGTGATCCTCGGCAGGTCCAAGCCGGTCAAGCCGGACCTCGACCGGCTGTTCGCGCTGTCGACGGCGGCGGTGACGCTGGAGGCCGCGGCCGGCTTCGTCCCGACCGGGCTGGGCTCGGTGTGCTTCCGCGCCGCGGAGGGCGGCGCGTTCGCCCAGCTCGAAAGGGACATCAGGGAGCTGCTCGACGCCGACGAAGGCCCCAAGGTCGAGGCGAGCACCGACTCCTACGGCTACACCTGGCTGCTGGCCCGCCACGACCCGAACGAGCTCGAAGGCCTGGTCACCGACCTGCACGCGGTCAACGCGACGCTGGAGGCCAACGGCTTCGGACCCTCGCTGTTGTGCTCGCTCGCGGGCTTCCGCGGTCCCGAGGGGCAGCGGCTCGCCCTCGTCTACCTCTACAAGCGCGGCACGTTCTATCCGTTCGCGCCGCAGCCGGGGGAGAAGCGCGACAACGCGCTGGAACTGCAGATCCGGGGCGCCGTCGGCGCCGACCTGCCGGTCGAGGAGGACCTCAGCCGGTGGTTCCCCGTATGGGGCGCACCCGGCCTGTGACACGGGCCGTTCAGTAGTTCAGGGCAGGGCGAGCATCTGGTCGAGGGCGAGCCGGGAGTAGTGCGCGGTCTCCTCGTCGACCTGGATGCGGTTGACGACCTCACCGCGGGCCAGGGACTCCAGCGACCAGACCAGATGCGGCAGGTCGATGCGGTTCATGGTCGAGCAGAAGCAGACCGTCTTGTCCAAGAAGACGATGTTCTTGTCGGGATGCGCGCCGGCCAGGCGGCGCACGAGGTTGAGCTCGGTGCCGACGGCCCACGACGTGCCGGCGGGCGCGGCGTCGAGCGTCTTGATGATGTGCTCGGTGGAGCCGATGTCGTCGGCCGCGAGCACGACCTCGTGCTTGCACTCGGGATGGACCAGGACGCGCACGCCCGGGATGCGGGCGCGCACGTCGTCCACCGAGGCCTTGCTGAAGCGGCCGTGCACCGAGCAGTGCCCACGCCAAAGGATCATGGTGGCGGCGCGCAGCCGCTCCGGGGTCAGGCCGCCGTCGGGGCGGTGCGGATCGTAGACGACACAGTCGTCCAACCCGAGTCCCATCTCCAGTACGGCGGTGTTGCGGCCGAGGTGCTGGTCGGGCAGGAACAGCACCTTTGAGCCCTTGCGCAGCGCCCAGTCGAGGGCGCGGCGGGCGTTGGAGGAGGTGCAGACCGTACCGCCGTGCCGCCCCACGAAGGCCTTGATGTCGGCCGAGGAGTTCATGTATGTGACGGGAATCACGTCATCGGCGACCCCGGCGTCCTCGAGCACCTCCCAGGCCTCCTCGACCTGGTCGAAGGTGGCCATGTCGGCCATCGAACAGCCGGCCGCCAGGTCGGGCAGCACGACCTGCTGGTGGCCGGCGGTGAGGATGTCGGCGGACTCGGCCATGAAGTGGACGCCGCAAAAGACGATGTAGGGCGCGTCCGGCCGGGCCGCGGCCTCCCTGGCCAGCTTGAAGGAGTCGCCGGTCACGTCGGCGAACTGGATGACCTCGTCGCGCTGATAGTGGTGCCCGAGCACGAACAGCCGGTCGCCGAGCGCCGCCTTGGCGGCCGCGGCCCGCGCCACCAGCCCCGGGTCGGAGGCCGGCGGCAGCTCGCCGGGGCAGGCGACGCCGCGCTCGCTGTCCGGATCGGCCTCGCTGCCGAGAAACAGCAGCGGGAGACCCCTGGTTCCGGTGGCTGGGACGGTGGTCACGGCTCCCCCTACGAGGCGGCTCGACGTAGCTCGACGTAGATCGTCGACGTACGGCACTTATCGTCGAATTGACGATACCTATCATGACATACCAGTGGGGTCGCGACGACACCCAGGCCCGATGTGCGACGAGCGCCACACATGCCCGAGCCCGGATGCGCGAGAATGACTCGCCGGGTGCGGGAATGCGGGCGGACTCGGGGTACGTTGGACTGCGAAGGAGACGAACGACGTCTTCGAGGGCGCGCGAGCCCTACATGACAACAACGCAGGCGGTAGCCCACTGTGGCGGCCAAGCCAATCAGGAGCTAGCACATGACGGTTTCAGGCGAGACCTCGCAGCAGAGCACCACCGAGCAGGGCGTCATTCTCACCGACATCGCGGCGGAGAAGGTCAAGAGCCTGCTCGAGCAGGAGGGTCGTGACGACCTGGCGCTGCGCGTCGCCGTCCAGCCGGGCGGCTGCTCGGGCCTGATCTACCAGCTCTTCTTCGACGAGCGTCAGCTCGACGGCGACTCGGTCCAGGACTTCGGCGGCGTGAGCGTCCGGGTCGACCGGATGAGCGTGCCCTACCTCACCGGGGCCACCATCGACTTCGTCGACACGATCGAAAAGCAGGGGTTCACGATCGACAACCCCAACGCCACGGGTTCGTGCGCCTGCGGCGACTCCTTCAACTGACGGAGCCGCCCCGGGAAGACGGATCTTCGCGCGCCGCTCGCGGGCCGGGTGACCGGCCTCGAGCGCGCCAAGGCCACCTGCATCGTCTCGTGCTGTATCGGCTCGCGATGTCGCCCCCGCAAGCATCCCATGTGCGCATGGCGCTTGCGGGGGCGTCGTGCGTTCCGGCACCGGCGCGGGTTCACTTCGGCCGCGCGGGAACGAGGGACGGCGATGGAGATAGTCTTTTCGCGTCCCTGCGCCCGCCGACCAGGTACCGGGGGAATCGTGGGGGCGGCCGCCCCCGTGCGTGTTGAGACAGCCGGAAAAAGAGCCGGACGACACCAGACGAGGAGAACGACCCCGTGCGCATCGCCGTGACAGGCTCCATCGCCACCGACCACCTGATGTCCTTCCCCGGTAAGTTCGCCGACCAGCTCATTCCGGAACAGCTGCACAGCGTCTCGCTGTCGTTCTTGGTGGACGAGCTGGAGATCAGGCGCGGCGGCATCGCCGCCAACATCTGCTTCGGCATGGGCTGCCTCGGGCAGCGGCCGATCCTCGTCGGCGCGGTCGGCAACGACTTCGCCGACTACCGGGCCTGGCTCGAGCGCCACGGCGTCGACACCTCGGCGGTGCACGTCTCCGACCTCAAGCACACCGCCCGGTTCCTGTGCACGACCGACGAAGCGCACAACCAGATCGCCTCGTTCTACGCCGGCGCGATGAGCGAGGCCCGCAAGATCGAGCTGCGCCCGATCGCCGAGCGGGTGGGCGGGCTCGATCTGGTGGTCATCAGCCCCGACGACCCCGAGGCGATGCTGCGGCACACCGAGGTCTGCCGGACCGAGGGCATCCCCTTCGCCGCCGATCCGTCCCAGCAGCTCGCCCGGATGGACGGCGAGGACGTCAGGAAGCTCATCGACGGCGCGTCCTACCTGTTCACCAACGAGTACGAAAAGGCGCTGGCCGAGGAGAAGACCGGCTGGCCCGACGAGGAGATCCTCGACCGGGTGCAGGTGCGGGTGACCACGCTCGGCCCCAAGGGCGTACGGGTGGACCGCAAGGGCGAGCCGTCGCTGCACGTGCCGGCGGCGCCCGAGGAGGCCAAGGTCGACCCGACCGGCGTAGGCGACGCGTTCCGCGCCGGCTTCATCTCCGCCATCGGCTGGGAGCTGTCGCTGGAGCGCGCCGCGCAGCTGGGCAACCTCGTCGCGGTGCACGTCCTCGAGACCGCGGGCGGTCAGGAGTACACCCTCGACAAGGACCGCCTGCTCGAACGCTTCGCCGCGGCCTACGGCAAGGACGAGGCCGCCGAGCTCGCCGCCCACCTGCCCACGTGACCCGCGCGCCCGGGGCGGGGGACCGGGGGCCGGGCGCCGGTCAGTACATGCGGCGGATGTGGAAGGCCCAGCCGCGGGGGAGAGGCTCTTCGCAGACGAACTCTTGTGACTTCATCCGGCACCACGCGGGGACGTCGGTGCGGGCGGCGACGTCGTCGGCCAGGACGGCGACCACGCTGCCGATGGGGATCTCGCGGATCCGTTCGGCCACCATGATGATCGGGATCGGGCACTTGCGGCCGAGCGCGTCGACGACGAGGTAGGGCGGCGCGACCGCCGGAGCGGACCGGGCGGGTGCGGCGGACGACGCGGCCGGCGGCTGGTCGTTCCGCGCGCGGCGCCGGAAGTTCATGGTCTCCTCCTCGCTGGCTGCGCGGATAGCCAGGTCGTCAAGCCTTGCCTCATGGCGTCACTCCGGTGGTGGCCCGCAGGCGGGCCACGGCGTCGGGGAGAACCGCGAGGAAACGATCGACGTCGGTGGCGTTCGTCCCACGCGGGAGCGATACCCGCACGTTGCCGTGAGTAAGCGCTCCCATCGCCTCGAGCACGTGGCTTGGTCGCAGCGTATCCGCTGTGCATGAGCTTCCGGAAGAAACGGCGAAACCCAACCGGTCGAGTTCGGTCAACAGCGCCTCGCCCTCCACGTACAGGCACGAGAACGTGACGAGGTGGGGGAGCCGGTGCACCGGATCGCCGACGACCTCGACGTCGGGAACGTCCCGCGGGACGCGTTCTTTGATCCGTTCGACGAGCGCGGCCAGCCGTGGCCCGTCGGCGGCCATCTCGTCGCGGTAGGCGGTGAGCGCGGCGGCGGCGGCGAGGACGCCGGGCACGTTCTCGAACCCCGGGACGCGCCGGCCCTCCCGTTCGTCCTCGGGCAGCGGCGAGCGCCAGCGCGTGTTCTTGCGGACGGCCAGCACCCCGACGCCCGGCGGCCCGCCCCACTTGTGCGCGCTCGCCGCGAGCAGCGACCAGCCCTCAGGGATGTCGGCCCGGCCGGCCGACTGCGCGGCGTCGACGAACAGCGGAACCCCGGCGGCGCGGCAGCGCTCGGCCACCTCCGCCACCGGCTGCACGGTGCCCACCTCGTGGTTGGCCGACTGCAGGCAGGCCAGCGCGGTGTCGTCGCGGAGCGCGGCGGCGAACTCGTCGGGGTCGACCCGCCCGTGCCGGTCGACGCCCACCGTCGTGACCGTGCCGCCGTCGCGTTCGTGCTGCCCGGCCGCGTGCAGCACGCTGGAGTGCTCGACCGCGCTCACGACCAGGTGCCGGCCGACCCGGCGCCTCGCCCTGGCCGTGCCGAGCACGGCCAGGTGCACCGCCTGGGTGCCGGAGGAGGTGAACGAGATCTCATCGGGCCGCGCGCCGAAGACCGCGGCCACCTGGGCGCGGGCCTGGTCGAGCCGCATCCGGGCGGTCCGGCCGGCGCCGTACAGCCGGGCCGGATCGGCCCAGGAGCTGTCGTAGGCGGTCAGGAGGGCCGCCCGCGCCGCCGGATGGAGCGGCTCGGTCGACGCCGCGTCGAAGTACGCCCAGCCCTGACCAACCACGTCTTCAACCCTAACGGGGTCCCCGAACGGGGCCGTGCCGACGCGCGCGCTAATGTGTGCTGCACACGCGTCACACACGTGCGAACACCCGAGTAAGCACTGTGGAACGACAAGGTGGAACGACAAGCCGCCCGTCATCCGGGCCTCATCCGTGGGGAAGGCAATCCGTGAGTTCGACCTGCTCTCCGCCGGAGCGTAGAGGATCCGTTCGTCGCGAGGCACCGCGGCGGACCGTCGCGCGCCGCCGGGCGCTGACGAGCGCCGGCCTGCTCTCGCTGACGGCGCTGGGCGCCACCGCCTGCAGCGGCGAGGCGGCACGCCTCGGCATGCCCGACCCGATCACCGAGCAGGGCGAGCGCATTCTGACGCTGTGGCAGGGGTCGTGGGTGGCGGCGTTCGCGGTGGGAGGCGTCGTCTGGGGCCTGATCATCTGGGCCGTGCTGTTCCATCGCAAGCGCTCCGACGACCTGCCGCCGCAGGTGCGTTACAACATGCCGATCGAGTTCCTCTACACGGTCGTCCCGTTCATCGTGATCGCGGTGCTGTTCTACTTCACCGCCCGTGACGAGAACTACCTGCAGAAGACCTCGGCGCGCCCCGACGTCGTGGTCAACGTCACCGCGTTCCAGTGGAGCTGGCAGTTCGACTATCCCGACCCCGCGGACCCGAGCTGGACCAACCCGGTGGCCCAGCCGCGCATCGTGGCGTCGGTGGTCGGCGTGGCCGGGCAAAAGCCGGTGGTCGCGGTCCCGGTCGGCCAGAAGGTGCGGTTCAACCTCGAGTCCAAGGACGTCATCCACTCGTTCTGGGTGCCCTCCTTCCTCTACAAGCTCGACGTGATGCCCGGCTACCACAATCATTTCGAGGTGACGCCGACCAAGACCGGCACCTACGAAGGCCGCTGCGCCGAGCTGTGCGGCGTCGACCACAGCCGGATGCTGTTCCAGTTGAAGGTCGTCACGCCCGCCGAGTACCAGACGTTCCTGGCGCAGCACCCGGTGGGGAGCGCGCAGTGACGCTGACCAGCCGGGCGCCGGCCACGCCGGCGGCCCCGCCGGCCGCGGCGAGCACGCGCAAGGGCCGCCTCCTCGTGTCCTGGTTGTCGTCCACCGACCACAAGGTGATCGGCTACCTGTACCTCATCACCTCGTTCGTGTTCTTCCTGTTCGGCGGCGTGATGGCGCTCGTCATGCGCGCCGAGCTGTACGAGACGGGGCGGCAGATCGTCAGCAACCATCAGTTCAACCAGCTGTTCACGATGCACGGCACGATCATGTTGCTGATGTTCGCGACCCCCTTGTTCGCCGGGTTCGCCAACGTGATCATGCCGCTGCAGATCGGGTCGCCCGACGTGGCGTTCCCGCGCATGAACATGCTGGCCTACTGGTTCTTCCTGTTCGGCAGCCTGATCGCCGTGGCCGGGTTCCTCACTCCCGACGGCGCCGCGAGCTTCGGCTGGTTCGCCTACACGCCGCTGTCGGACGCGGTGCGGTCGCCTGGCGTGGGCGGCGACATGTGGATCATCGGCCTGACGATGTCCGGCCTGGGCACGATCCTGGGCGGGGTCAACTTCGTCACCACGATCTTTTGCATGCGGGCGCCCGGCATGACGATGTTCCGCATGCCGATCTTCACGTGGAACGTCCTGCTGACGTCGCTCCTCGTGCTGATCGCCTTCCCGGTGCTGGCCGCCGCGCTGCTCGCGCTGGAGGCCGACCGCAAGTTCGGCGCGCACATCTTTGACGCCGCCAATGGCGGCGCGCTGCTGTGGCAGCACCTGTTCTGGTTCTTCGGGCATCCGGAGGTGTACATCATCGCGCTGCCGTTCTTCGGCATCGTGACGGAGATCCTGCCGGTGTTCAGCCGCAAGCCCGTCTTCGGCTACCTCGGCCTGGTCGGCGCGACCATCGCCATCGCCGGGCTGTCGATCACCGTGTGGGCCCACCACATGTTCCCCACCGGGCAGGTCCTGCTGCCGTTCTTCTCGTTCATGACGTTCCTCATCGCGGTGCCGACCGGGGTGAAGTTCTTCAACTGGATCGGCACGATGTGGCGGGGCCGGCTGAGCTTCGAGTCGCCGATGCTGTTTTCGGTCGGCTTCCTGGTGACGTTCCTGTTCGGCGGGCTGACCGGCGTCATCTTGGCGTCGCCGCCGATGGACTTCCAGCTCACCGACTCCTACTTCGTGGTGGCCCACTTCCACTACGTGGTCTTCGGGACCGTGGTGTTCGCGATGTTCGCGGGCTTTTACTTCTGGTGGCCGAAGATGACGGGCAAGATGCTCGACGACCGGCTGGGCAAGGTCCACTTCTGGATGCTCTTCATCGGCTTCCACGCCACGTTCCTGGTGCAGCACTGGCTGGGCGCGGAGGGCATGCCGCGGCGGTACGCGGACTACGATCCCCAGTTCACCGGCCTGAACATGTTCTCGACGTGGGGGTCGTTCCTGCTCGGCGCGTCGATGCTGCCGTTCCTCTATAACGTGTATATAACCGCCAAGCGCGGCAAAAGGGTCACACAAAACGACCCCTGGGGTTTCGGCAATTCGCTGGAGTGGGTGACGTCATGCCCGCCGCCAAGGCATAATTTCACCTCGATTCCGCGTATTCGCTCCGAGCGTCCCGCATTTGACCTGCATTATCCGCATATTTCGGGCAAATCCGCACTATCCGTCGGGATGGAGGACCGGTAATGCGTGTCCAGGCATACATGTTCTATGGGTGCGCGATCTTTTTCCTGGCCACCGACGTTGTCTACTGGCTCTGGTCGGATTCCGACGGTGCGCCGGACTGGACCGGCACCACGGCGCTGGCGCTGGCGGTCGGTCTCGCGGGATTGATCGGCTTTTACATCCATTTCACGATCCGGCGGCTCGAGAGCTCCAACCAGGGCCCGCTGCCCGAGGACTACAACGAGGGCGATGTCGCCGACGCGGCCGGCGACCTGGGCTTCTTCAGCCCGCACAGCTGGTGGCCGCTGTACGCGGCGCTGTCGGCCGCCACCGCGGCGCTGGGGCTCATCTTCGGCTGGTGGCTGTTCTTCATGGGGGTCGCCGCCCTGTTGTTGTCGGCGATCGGCTTCGTCTTCGAGTACTACAGAGGTCATTTCTCGCATTGAGTTGGTAAAGGATCGGGCCGAAGGCCTCCGTTCATCTTCGTGGTGAACGGAGGCCTTCGTCATACTTGAGAAGCCGCGTGCAATTTCCGTGACTAGCCGGCGCCATTGTGGGGGAAGACTCTCGGCGCGGCCATCAAGCCTGCTCCGGCGGACCACAGGGGGCCGCTCCGCCGGTGAGAAATTGACCAGGAGGTCGACCGTGCACATCAGCGTCGTAATGCCGGGACGCCATCGAGTACATGGCGTGCTGACCGCCGGTACGGCGCTCGGAGCCGCACTGGCGCTGGCCGTCTCAGGATGCTCGGGCGGCGATGCCGACAAAGCCGTCGATGCCGCCGCCAAAGTGACAATTCTCCCCGGGGACGGCACCGGAAAGGCGCGCCCCGACATTCCGATCAGCGTGCTCGTCAAGAGCGGCAAGCTGCTGAACGTCACGGTGTCCGGCAAGGGCACCAAGGTCATGGGGGCGGCCAGCGCCGACGGTCGGCAGTGGCGGTCGCGCTGGACGCTGGTTCCCAACACCCAGTACCACGTCATCGCGACCGCGCTCGGCGAGGACGGCAAGACCCAGACGGTCACGAGCTCGTTCAAGACGGCCAAGCCGAAGCAGACCCTCGCCGCCGCCGTCACCGCGCCGAGCAACGGCGAGACGGTCGGCGTGGGGATGCCGATCATGCTGCATTTCGACCGCAAGGTCACCAACAAGGCGCAGGTCGAGCGGTCGCTCGAGGTCCGCTCCAGCACCCCGGTGGTCGGCGCCTGGCGCTGGTACACCGATCAGGACGTCTACTTCCGTACGAAGAAGTACTGGCCGCGGCGCACCAAGGTGCGGCTGATCGCGCACATGAGCGGGGTTCGCGCGGGCCGGGGCCTCTACGGCACCAAGGACCTGGACCACGCCTTCAGCATCGGCGACGAGCACATCAGCGTGGCCAGCTCGCGCAGGCACCACATGATCGTGCGGAAGAACGGCAAGAAGGTCAGGGACATCCCGATCAGCATGGGGCGGGGCGGCATCGAGAAGTACACGACGACCAACGGCGTGCACCTGGCGATGGAGAAGTCCTATCTGACCGTGATGGACTCCTCCACGGTCGGCTGCGGCCCAGGTTGCCCCGACTACTACCGGCAAGACGTGTACTGGACGGTGCGCATCTCCGACAGCGGCGAGTTCGTGCACAGCGCGCCCTGGTCGGTGGGCTCACAGGGGTACAGCAACGTCAGCCACGGCTGCGTCAACGCCAGCCCGGGCAACGCCATCTGGTTCTATCACTTCACCAGGCGAGGCGACATCGTCCGTGTGACCGGCACCAACCGGGAGCTGACCTACGACAACGGCTGGGGCTTTTGGCAGCTGCCCTGGAAGCGGTGGGTGAAGGGCAGCGCCACCAAGCGCGCGTTCACCACGCGCCTGCTCAACGGCAAGGCCGCTCCGGTACGGCACGCCGCGGCGCACGCCAAGCCGCCGGCGCGCACGCCGACGGCCACCGCGACGCCGTCGACGCCGCCGCCGGGCGCGGGCGCCGTCCGCCACTGACGCCGGTCCGGCGCCCGCGCCCGGTCAGCCGTGGGTGAGCTGCCCGCGCTCCCCGTCCGGCTCGGCGGGGGCGGCGTCGAGCCGTGCCGGCTCGGCGTGGGCCGGCGGCTCGATGGGGAGGGGATCGGCGTACCAGAACCGGCGCAGCCGAACACGAGCGGCTCCCAGCGGGCCGCGGGCGCCCGGGGCCGGGATGCCGTTGGCATCGGGCCCGGGCGCCTGGAGCGCGGCCGCCGGCCTCTCCTCTTTGCTGAGGATGACCTCGAGGTCGGCTGCGCGCACTGGAGCGTGCACCTCGATGAACTCGCCGCTCGGCAGCTGCCTGATGACGCCGCTCTCCACGCCGTGGCCGAGGGTGGCGGCGTCGCCGCGCTGCAGGCCGAGACAGGCCCGCTTGGTCACGATGAACGCCGCGATCGGCACGATCACGACGGCGAAGCGGAAGAACCAGGTCGTCGCGTACAGCGAGACGTGGAAGGTGTTCGCGATGACGTCGTTGCCGCCGGCCAGCCACAGCACGCCGTAGAACGCGACCGCCGTCATGCCGATCGCCGTGCGTACGGGCGCGTTGCGCGGCCGCTCGTTGAGGTGGTGGACGCGCCGGTCGCCCGTCACCCACTGCTCGATGAACGGGAACAGCGCGGCGCCCGTCATCAGCACGCCGAGCGGCACCAGCGCGGGCACGACCACGTTCCAGGAGACGGTGTGCCCGAGCAGCGTGGTCTCCCAGTTGGGCATGATCCGCAACGCGCCCTCGAGGAAGCCCATGTAGAAGTCGGGCTGGGAGCCGGCGGTGACCGCTGCCGGATCGTAGGGTCCGAACAGCCAGATCGGGTTGATCTGCGCGAACGTGGCGAGCAGGGCGATGACCCCGAACGTGAACAGGAAGTACGCGCCCGTCTTCGCCATGAACACGGGGTACATCGGGTAGCCGACGACGTTCGTGCGGGTGGCGCCCTTGCCCGGCAGCTGCGTGTGCTTCTGGTACCACATGATCATCATGTGCGCGGTGACGAGCGCCAGGATGAGACCGGGGATCAGCAGCACGTGGAGGGTGTACATCCGCGAGATGATGTCCTCGCCAGGGAACTCCCCGCCGAACAGGAAGAACGACAGGTAGGTCCCCACGAGCGGGATCGACTGGGCGACGCCCGCCGTGATGCGCAGGCCGGCCCCCGACAACAGGTCATCGGGGAGCGAGTAGCCGAACAGGCCCTCCACCATCCCGAGCGTGAACAGCGCGAGGCCGATCAGCCAGTTGAGCTCGCGCGGCTTGCGATACGCGCCGGTGAAGAACACGCGGAGCATGTGGGCCATGATCGCGGCCATGAAGATGATGGCGGCCCAGTGGTGGATCTGCCGGACGAGCAGCCCGCCGCGGACGTCGAAGCTGATGTGCAGCGTGGAGGCGTACGCCTCGCTCATCTTGATGCCGTCCAGCTTCGCGTAGGAGCCGTGGTAGGGCACCTCGATCATGCTCGGCTGGAACCACAAGGTGAGGAACGTGCCGGTCAGCAGCAAGATGACGAAGGAGTACAGGGCGACCTCGCCCAGCATGAACGACCAGTGGTCGGGGAAGACCTTCGTGATCGTGCGCCGGAGGAAGTTCGTGGAGCCCAGCCGCTCGTCGGCGAAATCCAGCGGGGCCGCCACCGCCTTCGGCGGCCCCGCCGCTGAAGCTCCCGTATCGTCCGTCGAGTCCGCCGCCTCCGAAGGGGGCGCAGCGCTCATCCGCGTTCCCAGAAGCTGGGCCCGACGGGCTGGTCGTAATCGCTCAGCGCGATGAGATAACCCTGATCGTCGACGCCGATCGGCAACTGCGGCAGCGGCCGCGCCGCCGGCCCGAAGATCACCTTCGCGCCCTTGGTGGCGTCGAACGTGGACTGGTGACACGGGCAGAGGATGTGGTGCGTGGTCTGCTCGTAGAGCGCGGCCGGGCAGCCGACGTGGGTACAGATCTTGGAGTAGGCCACGATCCCGCCGACGTGCCAGTTCTCGCGGCCCTTGACCGGCTGGAACTTGTCCTGCGGGATGTTGATCACGATGGTGGCGGCCTTGGCCACCTCGTCCAGGATGTTGGGCAGCTTGTCGATGCCCTCGGGGACGACGGTGATCATGCCGCCCGGCGATTCGAAGTCGGAGCGGCGCAGCGGCGTGTAGGTGCCGTCGACGACCAGCCTGGCGCCCTGCCTGCCCTGCCTGCGGGCCTGCTCGACGGCCTCGCGCCAGTAGGTGTGCCGCAGCTTCTTTTCCGGCAGCGGGCCGAGGTCGCGCAGCAGCACCAGCGGCGCGAGGCCGAGCGGGGCCGCCGCCAGGAGCAGCGTGCGGCGCAGCAACGGCCGCCGGGTGATCCCGCTGTCGGTGGCGCCCTGCATGAAGTTCTGGGTGAACGCCTGCCTGCTCTCGGCGTCGGAGGTGAGGTCGCCGCGTTCTTGGATGATCTGCTTGGCCGTCATGAGCCGGCGGAACCAGATGGTGATGCCGGCGGCCATGGCGAGGAACGCGATGGTCATCGTGGCGCCGAGGCCGTAGTTGGACCACATCGCCCGACGCACGCCGTGCATCCCGCCGTTCCGGCCGCTCAGCACGTACACCACGATGAAGCCCAGGCTGGCGAGGAAGGTGATGACGAAGAGCGTGGCGACGATCCGCTCGGCCTTGCGCGCCTGCGCCTCGTCGATGTCCTCGCCCGGCTGCGGCCCGGCGGCGGCTTCGCCGCCGTCGTCGGTCGCGAGCAGGCGCCGGGACTCGGCCGGCGACGGCGTGCCGATGACCCGCCGCGGCGTGCGCTCCTCGGCCTCGGCGGCGCCGTCCGTGCCGTCGGTCGCGGTGGGTTCCGGTGGCGGCGTTCCGCCGCCTGTGTCTTTGTTGTCAGTCATTGGGCTTCTTCAACTTCGATGGCTTCTTGGATGTGATCCACATTGCCGCGAGGACGAGCAGGCCGAGCCCGATCAGCCAGCCCGCGAGGCCCTCGGTGACCGGGCCGACGCGGCCCAGGCCGTTGCCGCCCGGGTTGGGTTCCTCGCGGGTCTGGACGATGTAGCCGATGATGGCCCGCTTTTGCTCCGGCGTGACCGTCGTGTCGTTGAAGACGGGCATCGCCTGCGGGCCGGTGATCATCGCCTCGTAGATCTGTGTCGGCGTCGAGTTCTGCAGCGACGGGGCGTACTTGCCCCCGGTCAGCGCGCCGCCCGACCCGGCGAAGTTGTGGCACTGCGCGCAGTTGGTGCGGAACAGCTTGCCGCCCAGGGCGAGGTCGGCGCCCTCCGGGTTCACCTGCTCGCCGGCGGGAATGCCCGGGCCGCCGCCCAGCGAGGCGACGTAGGCGCTGAGGTCCTCGAGGTTCTTGCGTGCCGTCGCCGCGACCTCAGGGTCCTTGGAGCTGACGTCGAACTGCTCGATCTGCGGCTTGCGCGGCACCTGCGCGCCGGGGCCCGCCGCGGGCATCCGGCCGGTGCCGACCTGGAAGTCCACCGCGGCCGCGCCCACGCCGATGAGGCTGGGGCCCATCTGGGTGCCCTTGTCGTCGGTGGCGCCCTGGCCGCTGGGCCCATGGCACGTCGCGCAATTCTGGTTGAACAGCTGCCTGCCGTTGTTCAGGTCTTGCTCGGCTCGGGCGGAGTTGCTCGCCTCGGCCCGGTCGGCCGGCGAGAAGCCCGCGTAGACGGCGCCGATGGCGGCGAGCGCGGCCAGCACGACGGCGTAGCCCGCCCACGGGCGCCGTCGCCATGCGGTAATCCAGTTCACGGAGATCCCCGTTCGGGCTACTTGATGATGAAGATGACGCTGAACAGGCCGATCCAGACCACGTCGACGAAGTGCCAGTAGTACGACACGACGATCGCGCTGGTGGCCTGCTCGTGGGTCCAGCGTTTGGCGGCGAACGTACGTCCCAGCATGAAGATGAACGCGATCAGACCGCCCGTCACGTGGAGCCCGTGAAATCCGGTGGTCAGGTAGAAGACCGAGCCGTAGGCCGACGACGAGAGCGTCAGACCCTCGTCGCTCACGAGGGTGTGATACTCGATGGCCTGCCCGGCGATGAAGTAGGCGCCCATCAGGAACGAGATCACGTACCAGAAGCGCAGCTTGCGCACCTCACCGCGCTCTGCCGCGAACACTCCCATCTGGCAGGTGACGCTGGACAGCACCAGAACGGTGGTGTTGAACCCCGAGAACAGCAGGTTGAAATGGGCTTGCGGCCATTCGCCGCCGCCCGCCTTCGTCACGGACCTGATCGTGAAGTACATCGCGAAGAGGGCCGCGAAGAACATGAGCTCGGACGACAACCAGACGATCGTGCCCACGCTGACGAGGTTGGGCCGACTCGCTCTGGGACGGGGTGCTGTTGTCTCCACCGAGGATGCAGTTGCCACGGGCGCCATTATTACGGCACCTGGACCGCTACCGTCGGACGACCCCCCGTTATCGGCCTCACATGTCCCGTTACCACCACTTTTCAGGGGTGACCGGGCCGAGTGTGGTCCCCTGTTCCGCCGGGCGGCTTTCGGCTCCGGCGAACCGGTACCATCCGTTGCATGAGCAGCGCCGACGACACGATGACGGTCCTCGTCTACAGCGACGACGCCAACACCCGCGCGCAGATCCGGATGGCGATCGGCCGCCGGCCGGCCGCCGACCTGCCGCGCGTCGAGTACGTCGAGTGCGCGACCGGGCCGGGGGTGTTCGCCCACCTCGACCGCGGCGGCATCGACGTCGCGGTGCTCGACGCCGAGGCGCAGCCCGAGGGCGGCCTCGGCATCGCCCGTCAGGCCAAGGACGAGATCTACGACTGCCCGCCGCTGCTGGCGATCATCGCGCGGCGCGATGACGGCTGGCTGGCCACCTGGTCGAGGGCCGACGCCGTGGTGAGCCAGCCGCTCGATCCGATGGCGCTGGCCCGCGCGGTCGCCGATCTCATGCGCGGCCGGGCCGGTCGAGGGCGGCTGGCCGTCCAATGACCTGACCACCACTTCCACTCCGCGACCACCTCCGAGGACCCACATGGACGCGCGCACGACGTGGCCCGCACTGCTCAACGCACTGCTGACCGGGGAGTCCCTGACGGCGGAAGAGACCGCGTGGGCGATGGGCGAGATCATGGCGGGCGAGGCCACCGACGCGCAGATCGCCGGCTTCGTCATCGCCTTGCGCGCCAAGGGCGAGACCGTGGCCGAGGTCGCCGGGATGGCCGCGGGCATGATGGCGCACGCCACGCCGATCGACATCTCCGGCGAGCTCGTCGACCTCGTCGGCACCGGGGGCGATCGCGCGCACACCGTCAACATCTCGACGATGGGCGCGATCGTGGCCGCGGCCGCGGGGGCCAAGATGGTCAAGCACGGCAACCGCGCGGCGTCGTCCGCCTGCGGGGCCGCCGACCTGCTGGAGGAGCTCGGGATCGCGATCGACCTGCCGCCCGAGCGGACGGCCCGGGTGGCCGAGGAGGTCGGCATCACCTTCTGCTTCGCCCCGCTCTACCACCCGGCGCTGCGGCACGCGGCCAAGACCCGGAGTGAGCTCGGCACTCCCACCGTCTTCAACTTCCTCGGCCCGCTGACCAACCCGGCGGGCGCCCGGGCCCAGGCGGTGGGGGTCTTCCATCCGCGCATGGCGGGCATCATGGCCGGCGTCTTCGCCGAGCGCGGGTGCTCGTCGCTGGTCTTCCGCGGCGACGACGGGCTCGACGAGCTCACCACGACCGGCACGTCGACCGTGTGGGTCGTGCGGCAGGGCACCGCGACCGAGACCACGTTCGACCCCGCCGACCTCGGCATCCCGCGGACCGGCCCGGAGACCCTGCGCGGCGCCGACGCGGCCTTCAACGCCTCGGTCGCGCGCAAGGTGTTCGGCGGTGAGCCCGGCCCGGTGCAGGACATGGTGCGGCTCAACGCCGCCGCCGCGTTGGTGGCCGACGCGGGGGCGCCGCCCGCGCACGCGCTCACCGAGGCGCTGCGCGACGGCTACCAGCGGGCCGCCGAGGCCGTCGACTCGGGCGCCGCCGCCGCCCTCCTCGATCGCTGGGTCACCGTGTCGCAGGGCCTCCGCCCGGCCTAGGCGCCCCGCGCCCGGCCTTAGTCGGCGTCGGGCAGGCCGAGGGCGAACGCCGCCTCGAGGTCGTGTTGGGAGTAGGTGCGGAAGGCGATGTGCGTCTCGGTGGCCACGATCCCGTCGAGCTTGTTGAGCCGTCCCGGGATGACGTCGGCCAACTCGTCGTGGGCGCGCACCCGGACCATGGCGACAAGGTCGAACTCGCCGGTGATGGAGTAGACCTCGCTGACCCCGTCGATGGCCGCGATCGCCTCGGCCACCTCGGGGATGCGGGCGACGTCGGCCTTGACGAGCACGATGGCGGTGATCATGGTGCCCTCCCTGGAAGATCGCGGCCGTGGGCCCGGCCTGGTCACGGTGAGGCACACCCTAGACCGTCTATGACCGTCAGCGTGCGCTGAGGACCGCGGCACGGCGGGTGCCGCCGGCCCGGCGGACGACCAGCCCGATCGCCATGCCGGCCACGAAGCCGTAGATGTGCGCGACGTAGGCCGTGCCGGACTGCGCCTGCGCCTCCAGGCTGACCCACTGCAGCGCGAAGAACTGGCCGAGGACGACCCACGCGGGCAGCCGGAACGGCACGACCGACAGCACCAGCGTGATAACGCGGGAGCGCGGATACATCACCAGGTGCGAGCCGAGCACGCCGGCGATGGCGCCCGAGGCCCCGATCATGGGGGTGATGGAGTCGGCATAGGTGAGCGCGAACCCGTACGCCGCGACGTAGCCGCACGTCAAATAGAACAGCAGATATCGCCAGCGGCCCAGCCGGTCTTCGGTGGCGGCCCCGAAGATGAACAAGAACAGCATGTTGCCCGCCAGATGCACCCAGTTGGCGTGCAGGAACATGGCGGTGAGCACCGACAGCCAGGGCGTCTTGGCCCGCGGCTCCGGGTGACACACCCGCACGATTTCATCGGGAAGTGCCAGCTGCCGGTCGCTGGTGAGCTCCTTGGGGATGGCGCCGAACTGGCGGGTGAACGTCACCTGCGCGCATACGCGCTCCTCGCCCACGTCGGACCGGTGGGTGAGAACCGACATCGGAGTGATAAGGAAGACCGCGACATTTAGGGCGATCAGGGTGTAAGTGACGATGGGGACGCGCCGGGTCGGCTGGCTGTCGTAGAGCGGTATGGCCAACGGCGCACGCCCCCCTCTCGCTCACCCGCCGGCTTGGCGCCGCACGTCCGTGCCAATGTATCGGTTAGCGGAGCGGGCGAGCCGAGCGGCGTTCCCACCCGCCCTTGCCCGCGCCGTCGTGCGCGTAGCCGTGCTCGATCCATTCCCGCATGCCCTCGGCGCCATACGTCGGGCAGCTCCACCCCTCTTCGAGGTCGACCAGCCGCACACCGGGGGAGTCGAGCCAGCGCAGCACGCAGTCCATCTCCTCCGCGCTGGCCTGGAACGGCACGGGACCGGCCCCGGCGACCACGGTCTCGGCCGTGGCCACGAGCGCGTCGACGTACGGCCGCGGGTGCGCGCCCGGCGGGATCGTGCCGGCCGCGGCCAGCCGGCCGTGCCGGACCACCGCCAGCTCCCAGCCGCCGTCGAAGGCGGGACGGGCCGCGACCAGCAGGCCGCATCGGATCAGGGCGGTGAGCCGCTGGCACCGCGCGGCGACCCGGATGAAGGCGGCCATCCGGTCGCGCAGCACCGCCGCCTCTTCATAGCGCAGCTGGGCGGTGAGCCGGTCGATGCGCAGCCGCGCCGCGGCCACCACGGGGCGCACGTCGCCCTCCATGATCGTCCGGGCCAGCCGGACGTACGACTCATAGGCGCTGGGCGGCTGGCGCCCCTCGCAGGGCGCGCTGCAGCGGCCGATGTCCGACAGCATGCAGCTTTGGGCGCGGCCGCGCTCGATCAGCCGGATCGTCAGGCGCTGTGTGCACTGGCGCAGCGGCACCGCCTCGTGCAGCGCGGCCCGGGCGGCCTCGGCCTGCCGCGCGTTGGAGAACGGACCGAGATATGCGGCCCCGTCGGCCCGGCACTCGCGCACCAGCGACAGCCGCGGAAAGGGCTCGTTGGTGGTGAGCTTGAGCCACAGCGCCCGCTCGGGGAACCGGGACCGCCGGTTGTAGCGCGGCTTGTGCTCGGCGATGAGCCGCAACTCGCGCACCTCGGCCTCGAGGCCGGTGGCGCAGACGATGGGCCGCACCCGCTCGGCGATGCCGATCATCTCGCGCACCCTGCGGCGGGTCTCGGCCGCGGTGAAGTACGACCGTACGCGAGTGCGCAGATCGCCGCTCTTGCCCACGTAGAGGATCTCGCCGCGCGCGTCCTCGAACATGTAGACCCCGGGGGCGCTCGGCATGTCGTCGGCGAGGTGGCGCTTGCGCTGCTGTTCGGGGCTCGGCGTCTTGGCGAACGTCATGAGCTCCGGCAGCGAGAAGACCCCGAAGGAGCCGACCCGCTCGATGAGCCCGTGCAGGACGTCCACCGTGGCCCTGGCGTCGGCGAGCGCGCGGTGGCGTGGCTGGGTCGTGCTGCGGAAGAACCGGGCGAGCGTGGCGAGCCGGCAGTCGGGCACCTCGTCGCGGGTCAGCACCCGGCGGGCGAGATCGGCGGTGTCGACGACGGAGAAGGCGGGCCAGGGATAGCCCTGCGCGGCGCACGCGGACCGCAGGAAGCCGACGTCGAACGGCGCGTTGTGCGCGACGAGCACGCAGCCGCGGGCGAACTCCAGGAAGGAGGGCAGCACCGTCTCGATGGCGGGTGCCGCGAGGACCATCTGCTGGGTGATGCCGGTGAGCACCGTGATGAACGGCGGGATCGGCGAACCGGGGTCGACCAGCGTGGCGAACTCGCCCAGCCGCTCGCCCCCGCGCACCTTGACCGCCCCGACCTCGGTGATGGCGGACTCGGCGGGCGAGCCGCCCGTCGTCTCGAGGTCGACGACCACGAAGGTGACGTCGACCAGCGCCTGCGACTCGGTCGCCAGTACCTCGTCGATGGTGCCCTGAATACCGCCGTGGAGATCGGTGGCGCGGGTCATGATGGGAACGTTACGAAGCCCGACCGACACTTTGGGTGCCGCGGGCGGCCCCGTCCGGGTCCGGCCGCCGGTCCGGCGCCGTCCCGCGCCGCCGAGCCGGGGCTGTCGCCCGGTCGCGGGGACGCCATGGTGTGGGTACGTCTACCCTGGGGCGACGATTCCATCGTGACCACCACGTAGCGGCAAGTAAGGAGTCCGATCATCGATACCGGCCCGGAGGAGCGTCTCGATCGGCCGCTTCCCGAAGCGGTTCGTCAGCATGTCGTCGAGGCGGCCGCCGAGCTGATCGGGTCGCTGCCGGCCGAGGAGGTGCCGGCGCCGCTGCGCAGGATCGCCAAGTTCGAGCCGCGAAAGCGGGCGAAGCGGGCCGCGACGCCGATCGCGGCCCAGCTGGAGGGCGACGACGAGTTCCGGGCCAGGGTCGTGGACCACGTACGGGAGGTACATCCCGCTCTGATCGCCGCCATCGAGGCCGGAAACCCGCCGGCCGCGGCCGATCCCGTGCAGATCGCCGCCATCGCCTACCTGGTGCGGCCCGCCGGCTGGACCGGCTACGTCGAGGCCGCCCGCGGCGAGCTGGAGCGGTCCGCGGCCGCGGCGGAAGAGGCCGCGGCGGCGCGCGAGATCGCGATGCTCCGCGAGCAGCTGACGGCGGTGAAGTCGGTACGCGCCGAAGAGATCGACAAGCTCCGGGCCGAGCTCCGCGACGCCCGCGCCGAGGTGGCGGAGCTGCGCCGCAAGCTGCACGAGGCGCGCCAGGCCGCCAAGACGGCGCAAGAGCACGCCGACACGCTCGCCGCGGAGGCGGCCGCCGAGCGCAGCGCGGCGGCAGCGGCGGAGACGGCGGCCAACAAGGAGATCCGCAAGGTGCGCGCGAGGCTGGCCGAGGCCGAGTCCGCGGCCGAGAACGCCCGGCGGGCGGCCCGCGAGGGGCGCAGCGTCGACGACGCGCGGTTGCGGGTGCTCGTCGACGCGCTGATCGACGCCGCGCAGGGGTTGCGCCGCGAACTGGCGCTGCCCGCGACCATCAGCCGCCCCGCCGACATGGTGCCCGCCGTCGCGCCGACGGACACCGGGGCAATGCCCGGCCGCGCGCTGTCCGAGCAGGACCCTGGCCTGCTCGACAAGCTGCTGACGCTGCCGCAGGTCCACCTGATCGTCGACGGCTACAACGTCACCAAGGCGGGGTACGGCGAGCTGCCCCTCGCCGACCAGCGCAACCGCCTGGTGACCGGGCTCGGCGGCCTCGCCTCGCAGACCAAGGCCGAGATCACCTGCGTGTTCGACGGGGCCGAGCTCGACGCCCCCGTCGCCATTACCGCGCCGCGCGGCGTCCGCGTCCTGTTCAGCCGGCCGGGGCAGACCGCCGATGAGCTCATCGGCCGGCTGGTCCGCACCGAGCCGGCGGGCCGCGCCATCGTGGTGGTCTCCTCCGACCGGGAGGTGGCCGACGGCGCTCGCCGCGCGGGCGCCCGGCCGGCCTCCTCCGCGCTGTTGCTGCGCCGGCTGGCGCGTACGTGACCGCCGCGCCGCCCGTGGCCCGGTTGCCCCGTGGCCCGGGCTCGTTCGGTGCGGCGAGGTAAATGTCAGACCCACCTCCTAGCGTCGGCCGCGACATGGCAGACGAGCCAACGAGCCGGGTGCGACCGGGAGGCGTCATGCTGATCGACTGCGACAACTGCGAAGTACGAGACATCGCCTGCGGCGGGTGCGTCGTCTCGACGCTCCTCGGCGCGCCGGGGCGGGGAGTCGAGATCGACGAGGGGGAGCGCCGGGCGCTCGACGTGCTCGCCAATGTGGGGCTGGTGCCGCCGCTGCGCCACACCGCCTCCGGCCGGCCCGGTGCGCCGAACAGGCGCGTCTCGTGATCTTTCGCGTGCGCTGTGTGCCCAAATGGGCTCGAATGAGAGCAAGTCCGCATGAAGCGCTTGTGACGGATGTGGGAGGCCACTAGTGTCAGCGGGCGAGCATGGCCGCTTTCGCAATCGCCCGAACCGGGCGGTGGTGGCCGCTCCCACCGAATCCCCGACCCAGATCGGGCCGGGGGCCGGGGACCCACAACTCCAGGGGTGAATCGGCGCGTCGCAGGGCGCGCCGTAGGGCGCGTTCTTCCACGTCCGAATCCGTCAGCTAACCCGGTAGGTGGCCGAGTGGAAGAGAGGGGCGTACCCCAATCGTGGCTGGCGGACGTTTTGCTGGTGACGGGGGGCGGGCTGCCGTTGGGTGGCTGAGATCGAAGGGCCGCCGCGTCTGCGTCGTGATGTGCGTCGCGACGGCGATGACGACGGTGTTGCCCTCGGGAGTCGCCACCGCCGAACCCCGGCCATCGGCGGCCGAGGCGAGAAAGAAGCTCGAAAAGCTCAACGAGCAGGTCGACCAGCTCGTTGAGAAGTTCAATAAGCTCCGCGACGGCCAGACGCTGGCCAAGCGCAGGCTCACCGCGAAGAACCGTCAGGTGAAGGCCGAGCGGGCCACGTTCGACCAGCTCCGTCAGCGGGTCGCCGAGATGGCCGCCACGGCCTACAAGACGGGCGACATGAACTCTGTGTCCACGCTGATCTCCGCGAACGACCCGCAGGCGGTGCTCGACCAGGTGTCGGTCTTCACCCAGATGTCGACCAACAGGGCCAACCAGCTCACCGCGTTCCTGGCCGCGGCGCAGCGCCTGCAGCGCGAGCAGGGGCAGGCGAAATCTGCCTACGACGAGCTCACCGAGAAGGCCAAGCAACTGGCCCGCCAGAAGGCACAGATCGAAAAGGCCATCGCCAAGCAGAAGAAACTGCTCGGCCTGGTCGGCGGGGTCACGTCGGGCGGTGCGATCGGCGGCACCTACACCGGCCCCGCGTCCGGCTCGGCCCGTACCGCCCTCAACTACGCCTACGCCCAGCTGGGCAAGCCCTACTGCTACGGCGGCGCGGGGCCCAGCTGCTTCGACTGCTCGGGGCTGACGATGAAGGCCTGGGGTGCGGCCGGCGTCGGGCTGCCGCACAACGCCGCCGCCCAGTACAACGCCACGCCCCGGGTCGCCTTCGCCGACCTGCGGCCCGGCGACCTCGTCTTCATGAAGGGCCTAGGCCACATGGGGATGTTCGTCGGCGGCGGCAAGATGATGCACGCCCCGCATACGGGCACCGTCGTGAAGATCGTCGACATCACGTCGGGCTACTACCGGCAGAACTTCCTCTCCGGAGGCCGTCCATAGGCGGCTCATAGGCCGTCCATAGGCCGTCCATAGGCCGTCCATAGGCCGTCCCTCCAGCTACCGGCGATCGCGGTTCGTTTACCGGAACGGGCCGCGATCGCGGTGTTTTAGGGGGGATGGCTTGACCTGGGGCTTTGCTGCTTTGCATCGGATTTGCCCTGGTCAGGGAAGTGTGTGTATCTTCGTCTCCATGTCCAGCGGCACCTCCCACGTGCCGCAGCATCTTTAAAGGCCGACACGACGGCGGACCGGGGCACGCGACATGTGCCCCCGTCCAGTCGAGGCGCCGGATCTTCGCATCCCGGCACATGGTCGGCCAGGTCCATACCAAACCTTCTCAGGCCCTGTCGCCTCGGTTGATCGGGGTGCCGTCACCCGGCTCCCTTGAGCGATCACGCTTAGTGATCAGTCGAGCACGCAACGGCAGTGCCCGCATGTCAGAAGGACAAGTGAGACGCCCCCCAGCGTCTCCCGCCGAGTCCGTCGCACGACGGAGCCGGGGACCCACGGTTTCTGGGGTGAATCGGCGCGCCACGCGCCGTAGGGCGGCTTCCACGCCCGAACCCGACAGCTAACCCGGTAGGCGGAATGGAAGCAAAGGAGCACCTGACGTGTCAGGACGACACAGCAAACCCACCCTCCGCGCCCCGCGCGCAACCGAGATCAAGGCCGTCGGCGGCATCATCGCCGGCGCCGCCGTCGCCGGCGCGATCGCCGCGAGCGCCGCGTTCACCACCCCCGACACGGCGCCGGACCCCGCCCCCGACCGGCTGGTCAGCGGCGTCGCCCTCTTCCGCGCCGACGAGCGTCCGCTGCTGAGCCCGCACGAGGCCCATGTCAAGCACAAGGCGCACGCTCGGCACAAGGCGCGCGGGTCGCGGCCCGACGGCGCCAAGGACACACGGGCGAAGTCCTCGCGGCCGTCGAGGCGCGAGGCGAACCGCGCGCGCCGGGCGTCCGCGCAGCAGGTCATCAAGCTCGCCAGGTCCCAGGTCGGGACGAGCGAGAACCGGTCGGGCGTGTCCAAGTTCAACAGGTGGTACATGGACGACTCCCGCGCCCTGCGCACTCTCAAGCGGGACGGCGGCAGTCGCTCCGCCTACAGGGACGCCGCGTGGTGCGACATGTTCGTCTCCTGGGTCGGCCACCGGCTCGGCATCAGCCAGACGCTGGGCTTCGACGCCTACACCGTCAAGCACGCCGAATGGTTCAAGCAGCATGGCCGCTGGGGGCAGCGCCCCAGGCCCGGCTCGGTGGTGTTCTTCGGCACGGGCAACAACATCGACGACATCCAGCACGTGGGCTTCACGATCAAGGACAACGGCAACGGCACCATCAAGACCGTCGAGGGCAACACCAACGACACGGTGGCGGTCCGGACGCGTCCCAAGTCGTTCGTCATCGGGTACGGGTACCCCGACTACAGGAAGTGACGCGCAAGTAGGATCGCCCGCATGACGGGCGCGGTCGCGGGCGGACCCTCGCCGGCGGGCGGGAAGAGACGGATGCCGGGGCCATCGCGGCCGCTCGTCGCGGCCATCGCGGTGGCGTGTGCCGGCACCCTGCTCGCCGGCGTCGGCTACGCCGTCTCCGCCCGCCCCGCGGCCGCCCCGAACGCGGCGGGCGGTTCCGCCGACCGAGTCTCGGACCGCCCCGGCGCCCCCCTCGACCTGGCCGCGGTCAACGCGATCCTCGAACGACGGGCCCGGGCGGTTCGGGCCGGCGACCGAGCCGGCTTCCTCGCCGCCGTCGACTCCGCCTTCCGGCCTGAGCAGGAGGCGCTGTTCGACAACCTCCGCGGGCTGCCGCTGGCCACCTGGCGGCAGCGGGCCGACCCGGCCCGCCCGGACGCGACGGAGACGGCGGGGCCGGGTAACTGGACCGTCCGCGTCACACTGCGCTACCGGCTGCGCGGCTTCGACCGCGGCGACGTGACGGCCACCCAGTACCTCACGTTCGCCCGCCGCCCGGGGACCGGCACCGGCGCCGCGGCCGGACTGACGATCATCGGCGACGGCACCGCGCAAGGCAGGCTCGACGACCCCGAGATCTGGGACGGCGGCCGGCTGTCGGTCGTGCGCGGCGGCCGCAGCCTGGTCATCGGCGTCAACGCGCCGCGGACCCGGCTCCGCCAGATCGCCGCCCGGCTCGATCGCGCCGTGCCCGCGGTGACCGCGGTGGTCGGCCCGCGCTGGGCCCGGCGGGTCGTCGCCATCGTCCCCGCCACGCCCGAACGGGCCGCCGCGCTGGCCGGCGACGGGGGCAGCCTGCGCGAGATCGCCGCGCTCGCCACCGTCACACGGGCCGCGCCCGGCGCGCGGGGAAACGACCGCATCGTGGTCTCGCCCGCCGCCTATCCCCGGCTCAACGAGGTCGGACGCCACGTGGTGCTCACCCACGAGCTGACCCATGTGGCCACGCGCGGTGCGGGCGACGGCCGCACGCCGGCCTGGCTGATCGAGGGCCTCGCCGACTACGTGGGCTACAAGGGCCTGGACGTCCCCGTCACCTCCGCGGCGCGCGAGCTGCGGCGCGAGGTGTCCAGGGGACGGCTGCCCGCCGCGCTGCCCCGCGCGGCGGACTTCTCCGGCGCCGCCGGGAGGCTGGCCCAGGTCTATGAGGAGGCCTGGCTGGCCTGTCGCATGGTCGCCGAGCGCTACGGCGAAGACCGCCTGGTCCGGCTCTACCGCGCGGCGGGCGCCCGGCCGGACGGACTGCCGGACGCGCTGCGGCGGGTGCTCGGCGTGGACACCGCCGAGTTCACCACGATGTGGCGCGGCTACCTGCGCCGGGAGCTGGGATGAGCGCGCCAGCCCCGGCGAGGCGCACGGCGGCGATCGCCCTGTGCGGGCTCGGGATCGCGCTCGTGGTCACCGTGGCGCTGACGACGCCGTGGCATCCCCTGCCGGGTCCCGGCCTGCCCGCCGCCCCCGCGCGCGACTTCACCCCCGCCGAGCTGGCCAGGGAGCGCGCGTTCGCGGCCGACCTGCGACCGCCCGGCTACCTCGGGCTCGCGGCCGCCCTGCTCAGCATCGTGATCTTGGGACTGAGCCCGCTCGGCGCCCGCCTGCTCGGCCATGTGGTCGGGCCGGCGCGACGGTGGCCGCTGGGCGTGGCGGCGGCCGCCATCGTGGTCACCGCCGTGCCGCGTGCCGCCGCGCTGCCGTTCGACGCGTGGACCGAGACCGTGCTGCGCCGGTACGGCCTGTCGACGCAGCGCTGGGCGGGCTGGGCGGTGGACCAGCTGAAGTCGTTCGCGGTCGCCGCGGTCACCTGGACGGTGGCGCTGCTGCTGCTCCATCTGCTGGTGCGCCGCATGCCGCGGCACTGGTGGGCGCCGGCGGCCGCCGGGAGCTTCCTCCTCGTGGTCGCCATCTCCTTCGGCTATCCGCTGGTGGTCGAGCCGGTCTTCAACTCGTTCACGCCGATGCGGGCGGGGCCGCTGCGCACCGAACTGCTCCGGCTGGCCAGGGACGACGGCGTGCCGGTACGGAAGGTTCTGGTCGCCGACGCCTCGCGCCGCACGACCGCGCTCAACGCGTACGTGTCCGGCTTCGGCTCGACCCGCCGCATCGTCGTCTACGACACGCTGTTGCGATCCGCGTCGCCCGGCGAGATCAAGCTGATCGTCGCGCACGAACTCGGGCACGCCAAGCGGGGCGACGTGCTGTACGGCACGTTGCTCGGCGGGCTCGGGGTGGCGACGGGGGTATGCGCCCTCTACCTGCTGACGACGTCCCCGAGGGTGCTGCGCCGCGCCGGCGTCTCGTCGGTGGCCGATCCCCGGGCCGTCGCGCTGGTCCTGGCCCTGGTGACGGTCGGCACCCAGCTCGCCGGCCCCGTACAGACCCTCGTCAGCCGCCGCATCGAGGCCCGCGCCGACGTGCACGCGCTCGACCTCACCCGCGACCCGCGGACCTTCGTCCGGATGCAGCGGGCGCTGGCGGTGCGGAACCTGTCCGACCTGCGGCCCAACCCGATCGAGTACGCGCTGTGGGCGACCCATCCGACGGGCCCGCAGCGGATCGCCATGGCCCGCGCCTGGGCCCGCGGGCACGGCATGCCATCCTGATCACGTCATGCCGGAGAACATGTCAGAAAATCTGCCGGAAAAGCAGACCAAGACCCTTGTGGTGACCAACGACTTCCCGCCCCGGCCGGGCGGGATCCAGTCGTTCGTGCACAACCTGGCGATCCGCCGCCCGCCGGGGTCCATCGTGGTGTACGCCCCGGCATGGAAGGGCGCCGCCGAGTTCGACGCCGCGCAGCCCTTCCCGGTCATCCGGCATCCGACCTCCCTCATGCTGCCCGAGCCGCGCGTGCTGCGGCGGGCCCGCGACATCGCCGCCGCGGAGGGCTGCGATTCCGTCATGTTCGGTGCGGCGGCGCCGCTCGGCCTGCTCACCCGGTCGCTGCGGGCGGCCGGCATCGAACGCTGTGTCGCGCTCACGCACGGACACGAGGCCGGCTGGGCACAGCTGCCGCTGGCGGGCCGGCTGCTGCGACGCATCGGCGACGACGTGGACGTCCTGACCTACCTGGGCGAGTACACACGTGCCAGGATGGCCCGCGCGTTGTCCGCCGCCGCTGTCGCCCGGATGGCGCGACTGGCCCCAGGGGTGGACGAGCGCGTTTTCCGCGCAGGCGCCGGCGGCGCCGAGGTACGGACCCGGCTCGGCCTGGGGGACCGGCCCGTGGTCGTCTGCGTGTCCCGGCTGGTGCCGCGCAAGGGCCAAGACACCCTCATCCGCGGCTGGCCGCGCGTGCTGCGCGTGCTGCCGGACGCGGCGCTGCTGCTGGTGGGCGGCGGTCCATACCGTGCCACGCTGGAGAGGCTGGCCGCCGAGACGGGGGTCGCCGGCGCCGTCCGGTTCACCGGATCGGTGCCCTGGGAGCGGCTGCCGGCGCACTATGACGCCGGGGACGTGTTCGCCATGCCCTGCCGGACGCGGCGGCGCGGGCTCGATGTGGAGGGGCTCGGGATCGTCTACCTGGAGGCCTCGTCGACCGGGCTGCCGGTGATCGCCGGCGACTCGGGGGGCGCGCCGGACGCCGTCGTGCCCGGCGAGACCGGCCTCGTCGCGAACGGACGTTCGGTGGCCGGCGTGGCCGATGCCGTGATCTCGTTGCTGGCGGACCGGGAGCGGGCCGCGGCCATGGGGGAGAAGGGCAGGTCGTGGGTGGAGCGCGAGTGGCGCTGGGAGATCCAGGCCGCCCGTCTCGGCGCCCTCCTCACCGGCGGCGCGACCGGTTGAGGGCGACCGGTTGAGGGCGACCGGTTGAGGGCGGGCGGTTGAGGGCGGCCGACGCCCGGGCATTGGGCCGCGCGCCGGCCCCGCCGGTGGTTGAATCATGAGGATCGCTCGGATTGGGCCGACGTGAACCGGTGGCGTGCATGGTGCGTATGCCCCGGTGACCTTGCTTCAGATGATGTTGGGCAATCAGCGACGGTCGGTCGCGGAAGGGATGGGTTCGTTGCGGCTTCGACGTGGTCGCCGGACGGGTGAAGTCCTGGTGCTGGTGATTTCCTTGATCGCCACGAGCGGCGCGCTGTTTGTGATCCTCCAGCGCCCGTCGACGAACCCGATCGGCAGAGCCTCCACGCTGTCCCAGTCACGATGGGGTCCGGTCGAAGACCTCGACCGGACGCTGCTGGTGAAGGTGCACCAGGCGTCGCTGTGGGAGAACCCGGTAGGCCTGCAGATCCAGTCCCGCGGCAGCGGCACCCGGGTCAAGGAGGTGGGCCGGATCCTGGCCGCCGACCACGTGGAGCTGGACCGGCAGGACCGCGAGATCGCCGCCAAGCTGGGGGTGCGGCTGCCCAGCAAGCCGAACGCCGACCAGCAGGGCTGGATGGCCGAGCTGTCCGGCCTGTCGGGCTCCGCGTACGACAGGACCTTCGTCAAGCGGCTGCGCTTCGCCCACGGCGGGGTCTTCGCCGCGATCGCGGTCGTCCGGGCGAGCACCGCCAACAGCCTCATCCGGCAGTTCGCCGATCACTGCCACGACGTCGTGCTCAAGCACATGACGCTGCTGGAGAGCACCGGCCTCGTCGACTACCGGGAGACGAGGTGACCCGAGCCGCCCCCGCCGGGGGGCGGCTCCTGTTGACGGAGCGGGCCGCTACTTGACGTAGAGGGCCTCGACCTCAGCCGCGTAGTCCTTCATCACGACGTTCCGCTTGATCTTCAGCGACGGGGTGAGGTGCCCGGAGTCCTCGGTGAGGTCCTCGCCGAGGATCCGGTACTTCTTGATCGACTCGGCCCGGGAGACGCTCGCGTTGGCGCTCTGCACGGCCGCGTCGATCGCGGCGACCACGTCGGCGTCCTCGCGGGCCTGGGCGACGGTCATGTCCTCGGGCTTGCCGTTGGCCTTGGCCCACGGCCCGATCGCCTCGGAGTCCAACGTGATGAGGGCGCCGATGAAGGGCCTGCCGTCGCCCACCACGAGGCACTGGCTGATCAGGGGGTGGGCGCGGATGCGGTCCTCCAGCGGAGCAGGGGCGACGTTCTTGCCCGCGGCCGTGATGAGGATTTCCTTCTTCCGGCCGGTGATCTTCAGGAACCCGTCGTCGTCCAGCGAACCGATGTCGCCGGTGCGCAACCAGCCGTCCTCCAGCGCCTCCTTGGTGGCGCCCTCGTTGTGCCAGTAGCCGCGCAGGACGTTGACCCCCTTGACCAGCACCTCGCCGTCGTCGGCGATGCGGACCGCGACTCCCGGCAGCGGCCGGCCCACGGTGCCGATCTTGACGTGGCTCGGCAGGTTGACGGTGGCCGGTGCGGTGGTCTCGGTGAGCCCGTATCCCTCGAGGATCGTGATGCCCACCCCGCGGAAGAAGTGGCCCAGCCGCTCGCCGAGCGCGGACCCGCCCGCCACGGCGTGGGACACCTGCCCGCCGATGGCCGCCCGCAGCTTGCCGTAGACCAGCTTGTCGAACAGCAGGTGCCGCAGGCGGAGCGGCAGCCCCGGGCCGCCGGTGTCGAGGGCGCGGCTGTAGTCGATCGCCGTCGCGGCCGCCAGCTGGAAGATCTTGCCCTTGCCCTCGGCCGTGGCCTTCTGCTCTGCGCCGTTGTAGACCTTCTCGAAGACCCGCGGCACCGCGAGCAGGAACGTCGGCCGGTACAACGCGAGGTCGGGCACGACCTCGGCGATGTCAGGGGTGTGCCCCAGGGTCACGCCGGCCTCGACGCACAGCACCTGGATGAACCGGGCGAACACGTGCGCCAGCGGCAGGAAGAGCAACGTCGAGCCGGTGTCGAGATCGACGACCTCCCGCAGCGCGCCCTCGTATGCGTTCTGGGCGGTCTCGAGCAGGTTGCCGTGGGTGATCTCGCAGCCCTTGGGGCGGCCCGTCGTGCCGGAGGTGTAGATGATCGTGGCCAGGTCGGTGAGGCCCACGCCGCCCCGGCGTTCGGCGATGACGTCGTCGGCGAGCGCCGCGCCCTGCTCGTTCAGCGCGGCGATGCCGTCGCCCTCGATGCGCCAGGTGCTGGCGAATCCGGGCAGGCCGCCGCGAACCGACTCCAGCGTGGCCTCGTGCCTGTCGTTTTCCACGAACGCGGCCCTGGCGCCGGAGTCACTGATGATCCACTCGATCTGCTCGGCCGACGAGGTCTCGTAGATCGGCACCGTGACGGCGCCGGCGGCCCAGATCGCGTAGTCGATGAGCGTCCACTCATACCGCGTCCGCGACATCAAGGCGACCCGGTCGCCCGGACCGATGCCGGCGGCGACGAGGCCCTTGGCGAGGGCGGTGACCTCGTCCCAGAACGCCGCCGCCGTGACCGGTCGCCAGTCGTCGCCGTCTTTGCGGCGGAATATGACATGCCCGGGCTGCTCGGCGGCGCGGCTCGCGGGCGCGTCGGTGAGGTTGGCGGTGTCGGGAAGTTCCACCATCACGGGAACGCTGGACTCACGCACGACTTCTCCTCTGGCACGCGGCGACCGTATTTCGGACGGACGCTACCGCGTTTAGCTACCGATGGGTAGTCATCAGCCTGTCACGCCGTCTGCGCGCGATCTGCCAATCCGCGGCTTCTGAGTCTATGAAATCGTACGCTTGACCTGGGCAACCGGGTAGTGGGGACCGGGGCCCGGTCACGGGGGTACGGGGGTACGGATGTTGGAGATCATCGTGCTGGACGCCGCCGACGCCGGCGCCGCACAGGAAGGCGGCGCCGACCGGCTCGAAGTCGTCGCCGACATGGCCGCCGACGGACTCACGCCGGATCCCGTCGTGGTGCGGGAGATCCGCGCCGCCACGGATCTGCCGCTGCGGGCCATGTTGCGGGCCAACGCTCGGTTCACCGCGTCCACGCCCGAAATCGGGCGACTGTGCCGCGCCGCCGAGGCCCTGGCCGAGGCAGGCGCCGACGGCTTCGTGTTCGGGTTTCTCGACGACGACGGACGCGTCGACGTCGCCGCCACGGGCAAGCTGGTCCACGTCATCGCTCCGCTGCCGTGGACCTTCCATCGAGCGGTCGACCACGCGGCCGATCCGGCCCAGGCCTGGCGGGCCGTGTGCGACCTGGCGCCCGACGCCGTCCTGACGGCCGGTTCGCCTCGCGGCGTCGACGCCGGCGTCGACCTGCTGGTCCGGCGGGCGGCGCGGACCCCGGGGCTGGTGCTGGCCGGCGGCGGGCTGCGCCGCAAGCACGTCGCGGTGCTCGCGGCCGCCGGCGTGGACGCCTTCCACGTCGGCGGCGGCGTCCGTCCCGGCGGGTCGTGGGAGCGCCCGGTCAGCGCCGGCCTGGTCCGCGAATGGCGCGGTCTCGTCAGCGCCGTTAACGAGAGGTTGCCGCCGGTTAATGTGTGATTTATGCGGATTCACGTGGTGAGTGACGTCCACGGCCGCGTTGACGCCCTCGCCAAGGCCGGCGACGGCGCGGACGCCCTCATCTGCCTCGGCGATCTCGTCTTGTTCGTCGACTATGCCGATCATCGGCAGGGGATCTTCGCCGAGCTCTTCGGTCCCGAGAACACCGGCACCTACATCTCGCTGCGCACCGAGCGGCGCTTCGACGAGGCGCGCCGGTTCTCCCAGCGGATGTGGAGCGGGCTCGACGGCGACGCCTGGTCGCACATCGAGCGGGCCGTGCGCCGCCAGTACGCCGACCTGTTCGCGGCGATGCCCGTCCCCGCCTACCTCACCTACGGGAACGTCGACATCCCCGCGATGTGGGGGGAGCACGTGCGCGATGGACATCGCGTGCTCGACGGCGAGACGGCGGACATCGGCGGGCTCACCTTCGGGTTCGTCGGCGGCGGGCTCCGCACGGAGTACCGGACGCCGTACGAGCTCGACGACGACGTCTACGCGGATAAGGTCGCCGCCGTCGGGGCCGTCGACGTCCTGTGCTGCCACATCCCGCCGGCCGTGCCGGAGTTGCTGTACGACACGGTGGCGCGCCGGTTCGAGCGGGGGAGCGAAGCGGTCCTCGCCGCAATCCACGAGACCCAGCCGCGTTATGTGCTTTTCGGGCACGTTCACCAGCCGCTGAGCGGGCGGGTCCGCATCGGCCGCACCGAGTGCGTCAACGTAGGGCATTTCCGCGCCAGGGGCCGGCCGTACGTCCTGATGTGTTGACGACCATGCTTAAGCGGGCGGGCGATAATGGATACGCTCCGCCATGGGCAGAGGGAGGTAGGCGCCGATGGCGGACCGCACGAGTTCCAGCATCACGATCAACTCCGGCAAGCCGGCGATCATGACGGCCATCGCCGACTTCGCCGCGTACCCCACGTGGGCCGAGGGCGTCAGGTCGGCCGAGGTCTTGTCCGCCGGCGCCGACGACCGTGCCGAGCGGGTCAGGTTCACCCTCGAGGCCGGCCCGATCAAGGACAGCTACGTGCTGGCGTACGACTGGCACGGCGATGACGCCGTCCAGTGGAACCTCGCCGAGCGCGGGAAGATGGTCACTGAAATGTCCGGGTCGTACCAGTTGGCCGGCGGCACCGGCGCCGCGGACGTCACCGACGTGACCTACGAGCTCACGGTGAACGTGTCGATCCCGATGCTCGGCATGTTCAAGCGCAAGGCAGAAAAGATGATCATCGATACCGCCCTCAAGGGGCTCAAGCGGCACGTCGAGCGGTGAGGCGGACCCCGGTGTCCATGCTTACGGCCGTCCATGGCCGTCCACGGCCACCGCAGGGCCGGTACGGCACCGTCCGCTCGCGAGATCAGGTAGACAGAACGGTACGGTTTCCCGGCGGACGACAAGGTAGATGATGTTCCAATGACCGACCAGCCAGGGTATGCCTTCGAGGAGGCCGCGAGGCTCTTCGAGACGCTGCGGCGGCGGATGCGCACCAACGGCAGACCGGCGCCCGGCGACGTCTGGGCCCAGGCCACTCGCGAGCACACACCGGGCTTCGCCACCGGCGCGCCGGAGTGCCGCTACTGCCCGATCTGCCGGACCATCGCGGCCGCGCGCAGCTCCGGGCCCGACATCGCCGAGCACATGGCGCATGCCGGCTTGGCGCTGATAGCCGCGGTCCGCGAGACGGTCGCCGGCTATCAGCGGACCCGCCCGCCGCGGCGCGCGGCCGACGGCGACACGACGGACGTCGGCTGAGGTCAACGAGGCCGCGGCCAGGCAAGCCGGCCGCGCCAGGGAGCTGGTGTGAGTGCGCGCCCGGGTGGCCGCGCGGACCCGAGGAGGGCATCTTCATGGCGCTGACCATCGGCGTGGACGTCGGCGGTACCAAGGTGGCCGCCGGGGTGGTCGACGACCGTGGGCAGATCATCGAGAAGATCCGGCGCCCCACGCCGTCGACCAGCCCGCAGGAGACCGCCGAGGTCATCGTGGAGGTCGTCGACCTGCTCAAGGGCAAGTTCGAGGGCATCGAGGCGGTCGGGCTCGGCGCGGCGGGCTTCGTCGACGAGACACGTGCCGTCGTGCAGTTCGCGCCCAACCTCGCCTGGCGGCACGAGCCCCTCAAGAAAGACGTGGAGGCGCGGGTCGGGCTGCGGGTCGTGGTCGAGAACGACGCCAACGCCACGGCCTGGGGCGAGGCGAAGTTCGGCGCCGGACGCGGCGAGGACTACCTCATCCTCGTCGCCCTCGGCACCGGCATCGGCGGCGGGATCATCATCGGCGGCGAACTGTACCGCGGCGCCTTCGGCATCGGCGGCGAGTTCGGCCACTACCGCGTGGTCCCCGACGGCCGTCGCTGCGGCTGCGGCAACCGAGGGTGCTGGGAGCAGTACGCCAGCGGCAACGCCCTCGTCCTCGAGGCGCGCGAGTTCGCCCGGGTGGCGCCGGCCATGGCCGGCCGCCTGCTCGAGCTCGGCGGCGGCCGGCCCGAGGGCATCAGCGGCCCCGAGGTGACCCAGGCCGCACGGGAGGGCGACCAGGCCGCGCTGGAGTGCTTCCGCACGGTCGCCGGCTGGGTGGGGCAGGGCCTCGCCGACCTCGCCGCCGTCCTCGATCCCGGCGCCTTCGTCATCGGTGGTGGGCTGTCCGCGGCCGGCGACCTGTTGCTCGAGCCGGTGCGGGTGGCCTACGAACGCGCCCTCACCGGCCACGGCCACCGCCCCGTGGCCGACATACGCATCGCCGCGCTCGGCCCCGACGCCGGCATCGTCGGCGCCGCCGACCTCGCCCGGACGTGAGGGCCCGGGTGCCGCGGATCCGGCTGCTCAGCTACAACCTGAGGTCGTTGCGCGGCGACACGAGCGCGGTCGTGCGGATCATCCGCGGGCTGCGGCCGGACATCGCGTGCCTGCAGGAGGTGCCGCGGTTCTTCGGCCGGCGGCAGAAGGTGGGCGACCTCGCCCGCCGCTGCGGCATGGAGGTGGCGGCGGGCCGGCGGCCGGCGGGGCTCGCCATCTTGACCGGACCGGCCGTACGCGTCCTGCACCGCGAATACCGGCTGCTGACCCGGGTGCCCAGGCTGCACCGCCGGGGGGTCGCGCTGGCGGTCGTGGAGATCGGCGACGCCCGGTTGGCGGTGGCCAGCACCCACCTCGATCTGCGCGACGGTCCGCGTCTCGCGCACGCCGGTCAGGTCCTGTCCGCGCTCGGGCGGCTGCGGGGGGCCTATGACGCACCGGCGGTCCTCGCCGGCGACATCAATGAGCCGCCCGGTGGTCCGGCGTGGTCGCTGCTGGCCCGGTCGTTGCCCGACGCGTACGCGCTCGCGCCGGCGGGCGGCGCGGCCACGTTCAGCTCGGCCCAGCCGCGGCGACGCATCGACGGCGTGTTCGCCGATCGCCGGATTCGCGTCCACGGGTGCGGGGTGCCGGCGGAGCCGAGCCGGCCGGGTGACTACGCGCTCGCCACCGACCACCGGCCTGTGCTCGCGGAGCTCGAGCTCGCCGGACAGCCGACGTGGGGCGCGTTGCAGACCGAAATCAACTGATGCCAGTTTGAAGCCCGAAAAAGGGGCATATTGCGGCGCATCTCTCGCTAGAGTCCGTGGACCAAGCGGCCGCGCGTTCCCGCAGCGGCGGTCTTGGGTCGGCGACCCGGAGTACTCGACACAGGAGTGACCCGCGATGAGCGTGTTCGGGGTTGACTACGCCTGGGGCCGTCCCGGTACGGCCGCGCTGAAGCGGGCGGGCGTGAAGTTCGTCTGCCGCTATCTGTCCCACGACACGACGGGCAAGAACCTGACGCCGGCCGAGGCCGGGCAGCTGACCTCGGCGGGCATCTGGATCGTGGTCGTGTGGGAGAACACGGCGAAGCGGCCCCTTGACGGTCGCGCGGCCGGGGTGGCGGACGCGAAGGCCGCCCGCACACAGGCGGAGGCGTGCGGCATGCCGGCCGGCCGCCCGATCTACTTCGCCGTCGACTTCGACGCCTCCGCCGCGCAGCAGGCGACGATCAACGCCTATCTCGACGGCGCCGCCAGCGTGATCGGCCGCGACCGGGTCGGGCTCTACGCCGGCTACAACGTGATCAAGCGCGCGTTCGACGCGAAGAAGATCACCTGGGGCTGGCAGACGTACGCCTGGTCGGGCGGCCGCTGGGACGGCCGGGCCCACATCCAGCAGTACTCCAACAACCACAAGATCAACGGTGCCGGCGTGGACTACAACCGCGCCGTGAAGGACGACTACGGGCAGTGGCGCGTGGGCACCGTGCCCGAAGAGGAGGACGAGACCTTGAAGCTCCTCATCAGCCTCGGCGCGACCGAGCCGCTCGAGGTCCCGCCCGGCGAGCGCGTCTCGGTGCCGTTCAACACCGAGTACCACGACGAGAGCAAGGTCCACACCGACGGCAGCTACCCCAGCTGGTTCCCCAAGGAGTCGGCGTACTACCTGACGTCGGTGGACGTGGTGGTGAACGCCCCCGCCGCCGGAGCCAAGTTCAAGGTGATCTTCGCCGAGTACGAGCGCGACACCAACGACCGTGTCAGGGATCTGCTGGGCGAAGACAAGATCGGCGTCGGCTCGGCGATCGAGTACACCCTCGCCGGGCTGACCTGGCAGAGCAATGAACGCAAGTACCGGGTCGACGTCACCAACTACGGAGACGATCCGGTCACCCTCACCCGGGCCTACCTCAAAGTCGCCCGCTGAACGCGGCACGTGACCACCCGAAAGAGTTAGGAAACGGTTATGCGGCCGGGCATCCGGTGACGCATGGCGTCCGTATCTATGAACGAGAAAGGCTTTCGCCTCCCGCGAAGCGGCGGTCCGACCTCCGGGCCGGGCCGCCGCTTTCTGTCAGACCACGGCCCCGTCGTCGGGGTCGCGGGGGTCATCGCCCATCCGCAGCACGAGCGTGACGAAGCCGCCCACGAACGCCGCGACGGCCAGAAAGGCGACCCAGCCGGGCACCTGCCACTTGAGCACCGCGCTGATCAACAGGTAGAGCGGCCCGCCGAACAACGCCGCCCAGGCGAGCTTGGTGGTCGGATCGGCGGAGGGCAGCGGCGGCGGGGGCGGCGGGACGAAATGCCCCTCGTCGTCCCCCTCGGTTTCTTCGGCGTCGGCCGGCTTGATCACGCGCGCGGTGGGCAGCCGTCCCGACCGATCCTGGCCAGAGTCTTCCTTGACCGAATCATCCAGCTCGTCCGATTTGTCAGGGGAGCGTGGGAGATCTTCCTCCTCCGGCCACGGGGGCGCGGCGGTGCCGGACGCGGTGTCCATGTCGTAGGCCGCCACGATCTCGGCCCAGATCGTCTCCTCGTCGCGCGCGGAGGGGTCGGCGGACGAGTCGCCGCCGGCCGCGCCGTCAGGAGCGGCGGGAGCGGCAGGAGCGCCGGGACCGGAGGGCCCGGCCGGATCGGTGTCGGCGGCGGACTCACCGGCGAACCCGTCGCCGGACCGCGGCAGCCGGGAGGCCAGGATCTGTTCGGCGCGCGCCTTCATCGATGCGTCGACGTAAAGCCGATCGGACACCGCCGGGGTGTCCGGGCGCCCCTCGGCCACCATGCTGTCGATCAGATCGCTCTTGGGGGTGGCATAGGCCGCGATCCCCGCCTCGCGCAGGGCGGTGAGCATCTCGCTCGCCACACGCGGATGGAGGTCGGCCAACGCGGCGTACGCCTCAGCCGACAACCCGTTCCCGCGCGCCTCCGGCACGCTCATTGGGCCTCCGCTTCCCTCGATCCGGCTACCTCAATGAGCCTACGGCTCGAATCGTCGCATGCGCGGCTCGGGGGCGCGAGCGCAAGAAAACGATCATCCCCGCGGGGTCATGACGAATCTGTGGGCGGATAGGGGCTGGGGTGGGAAGATGTGCTTCAACTCGGGCGCGCGGCAAACGCGTCCTGGAAGGTGACAAGCCATGGCTTGGTGGATAGTCAAGGCCATCTTGGCCCCGATCCTGCGCCTGGTGTGGCGACCCTGGGCGGAGGACGTGGAGAACGTGCCTCGGCGCGGCCCGGCGATCTTGGCTAGCAACCATCTCTCGTTCGCCGACCATTTCTTCGGGCCGCTGCCGCTGCGTCGGCGGGTCGTCTTTTTGGGCAAGGCCGAGTACTTCACCGGCCGCGGCGTCAAAGGGTTGCTCACCAAGGCGTTCTTCCAGGGCGTGGGCGTGATCCCGCTGGAT
This sequence comes from Streptosporangiaceae bacterium, assembly GCA_035765195.1. Classification (GTDB taxonomy): domain Bacteria; phylum Actinomycetota; class Actinomycetes; order Streptosporangiales; family Streptosporangiaceae; genus CALAED01. The sequence goes on along the minus strand of DASTYC010000038.1, from coordinate 370,783 downwards.
CGCACCGGCGGCAAGGCCAGCGAGGCGGCGCTGCACACCGGGCTGCGCGTACTCAACGAGGGGAAGCTGCTCGGGATCTATCCCGAGGGCACCCGGGCCCCGGACAACCGGCTCTACCGCGGGAAGACCGGCGTGGCCCGGCTCGCCCTCGAGGCGCGCGTCCCCGTGATACCGATGGCCATGATCAACACCTACGAGCTGATGCCGACGGGCGAAAAGCCCAAGCTGGGCATCCGGCCAGGGGTGCGGTTCGGCCGGCCGCTCGACTTCTCCCAGTACTACGGGATGGAGGAGGACCGCGAGGTCCTGCGCACGATCACCGACGAGATCATGCGGGCGCTGCAGCGGCTGTCCGGTCAGGAGTACGTCGACAGGTACGCCGCGGAGGTCAAGGCCGAGTTGCAGGGCGCGACCCAGCCTCAGGAAGACCCCCTGCACGCCCTGCACGATCCGGCGGACGGCGAACCCGATGCCGCATCCGGCCGGGACACCTAGCGGCGAGTAACAGCGCGAGCCCCCGTTTCACGATCAGGTCTGCGAAAAGAACGTTAGAGAATTGTTATAAGTAGGCCCGTTACAGATGTAACCGTCGCCGCCCCGGCGCCACTTCTGCTGCGGTATGGTCTAGACCAATTGAGAGCAACTTGACCGCGTCGAACCCTCTTCGCGTGGTGTTCGATGCGGCCCGGTCCGCGCCACTAGGCTGGCGAGGTAAACGCTGGAAGGCCCGTTAGATGGAGGACATGGGCATGCGCGTCGGAGTGCTGACCGGGGGCGGCGACTGTCCCGGTCTCAACGCAGTGATCCGCGCCGTGGTGCGCAAAGGCGTGCAGGTCTACGGATTTGAGTTCATCGGGTTCCGCGACGGCTGGCGGGGTCCGCTCGAAGGCGACACGATCGCCCTCGACGTCCAGGCGGTGCGCGGCATCCTGCCCCGCGGCGGCACGATCCTCGGCTCGTCGCGGACCAACCCGATCAAGGTCGAGGGCGGCATCGACCGCATCAAGGACAACCTCGCGGGGCTGGGCGTCGACGCGCTGATCGCCATCGGCGGCGAGGACACCCTGGGGGTCGCGCGGCAGCTGTACGACAACGGCGTGAAGGTCGTCGGGGTGCCCAAGACCATCGACAACGATCTGAACGCCACCGACTACACCTTCGGCTTCGACACCGCGGTGAACATCGCGATGGAGGCGATCGACCGGCTGCACACCACCGCCGAGTCCCACCACCGCGCGCTGATCTGCGAGGTCATGGGGCGGCACGCGGGCTGGATCGCGCTGCACGCCGGTCTCGCCGCCGGCGCCAACGTCATCTTGATCCCGGAAAAGCCGTTCGACATCGACAAGGTCTGCGCCTACGTCGAGAGCCGCTTCAAGACCCGCTACGCGCCGATCATCGTCGTCGCCGAGGGAGCCCATCCGCTCGACGGGCAGATGGAGCTGCAAACCGGCGAGCTCGACGCCTTCGGCCACGTCCGGCTGGGCGGCATCGGCGAGCGCCTTGCCGCCGAGATCGAAAAGCGCACCGGCAAGGAGGCGCGCACCACGGTCCTCGGGCACATCCAGCGCGGCGGCACCCCGACCGCGTTCGACCGCGTGCTGGCCACCCGCTTCGGCCTCCAGGCCATCGACGCGGTGCGGTCGGGCGACTTCGGGAAGATGGTGGCCTTGCACGGCACCGAGATCGTGCTCGCCGAGCTGAGCGCGGCGACCGACCAGCTCAAGGTGGTGCCCGAAGAGCGCTACGCCGAGGCCGAGATCTTCTTCGGCTAGTCTCCGCGCCCCGGCTCGGGCCGGCCGCCGGTTAGATGTGCGTGTCCAGCGTGTTCAGCGTCATGGCGAGCGTCCGGTAGGCGCCGACCACGAAGCACAGCTCGATCAGCCTGCGCTCGTCGAGGAAGCCGGTGAGCTCCGCCCACGTGGCGTCGGAGATGAACCTGTCGTGGTGCAACTCGTCGGCCGCGCGCACCAGCGCCCTGGCCCGCGAGCCCGCCTGCCCCGGCGCCGGGCGCAGCGACCACTCCTGCTTCGCCCACGGCCGGTCCGTACCGCAGTTGACCAGCGTGCGGCGCAGCACCAGGTCGCAATCGGGGCCGACGAACGACAGCCGTCCCCGCACCAGCCGCGCGAACAACCGTCCGCTCGGCACGATCCACGGATGCGCCAGCAACAGCGTGCGGGCCCGCGGGCTGAGGGGGAACCACGACAGCGCCGGCGCGCCCGGCCCGGGGGGCGGCGTATCCACCCGTCGCGGCGGCGTGGGCGGGGGCCGCCGGGGCGGGTCGGGCGCGGCCGGCGGGGGCAGGCGCAGCGGCAGGCTGCTCCAGCCGTCGAAGGGAACGCCCAGGCTGCGCGCCAGCATCGCGCCCATCTCGTGCAGGCCCACCAGCAGGCACGCGTCGACGCGCGCGCGGCCGCCGAGCGTCTCCGCCAGCGCCTTCCACGTCGCGGCCGAGACCGCCTGGTCGTGGAACAGTTCGTCGGCGGCGGACAGCAACACGATCTCGCGGGTCTGCCAGCCGGGCGCGTCCGGGCCGCGCGCGACGCGCTTGATGTAGGCCCAGTCCCGGCCGAGCAGCAACCCGGCGTTCACGTGATGACCCCAGTCGTAGTAGCCGCCGCAGTTCCAGCCCGTGCGCAAAATCAGCAACTCGCGGTCGGGCGGGCGCAGCCGGAACCGCAGCAGGCCGCCGACGCGCAGCGGCACCAGCGCGCCGTACAGCCAGGGGTGGCGGAGCAGCACGGCGCTGTTCGCCAGAGCGGGCGGATACCACGGCAGTTCGACGATCGGCCGGACGCGCGGCTCCGCGAGCACCTTCCAGCGGGGATGGATCGCGGGGGGCATGGCCGTCAGCGTAACCGCGGTGCGCTCACCTGCGGCGGTCGCGAAGGAACATCATCGCGCAGCGCACGTTTCCCGGTCGCGGCACGCGCGCGGGTAGGCGACACTGGAACGTACGCCCGATAGTCCACTGGAGGTCGACGCATGCCCACGCTCGATGCCCCCGCTCGCGGTCAGCGGCCCCGCCAGTCTCCGGCGGACGCACCCGGCGCGGCCGCCGCGGCGGCGCCCCTGCCGGTCGCCGGGGAGCCGTGCGTGCTGCTCAAGCTGGGCGAGGTGGTCCTGAAGGGCAAGAACCGCGAGTTGTTCGAGCGACGGCTGCAAAACAACATCCGCGCGGCGGTCAAGGGCCTTGGCATCCCGATTCACGTCTGGCAACGCGAAGGCGTGATCGTGGTCAGGCCCGACCGCGGCACCGTCGAGGACGTCGACGCGGTCGCGCGCCGCCTCGGCGACGTCATGGGCATCGTGTGGGTGCACCGGGCCTGGCGGGTGGCCAAGGACGTCGACGCCACGCTGCGCGCCGCACTCGATCTCGTCTCCCAGCATCCCGCGCTGAGCCGCAAGCCGCCGTTCGCGATCAAGTCGCGGCGCCGCGACAAGCGGTTCCCGGTGCGCTCCTCCGACCTCAACACGCTGGTGGGCGCCGCCGTTCAGGAGCGGTACGCCCTGCCGGTCAACCTCAAGCACCCCGAGATCACGGTGTCCATCGAGGTCGACCAGCGCGAGGTGTTCGTCTTCACCGACGGGACGCCGGGACAGGGCGGGCTGCCCGTCGGGATGAGCGGGCGCGGCCTGGTGCTGATGTCCGGCGGCATCGACTCGCCGGTCGCCGCCTACCGGATGATGCGGCGCGGCCTCCGGCTCGACTTCCTGCACTTTTCCGGCATGCCGTTCACCGGTCCCGAGTCGATCTACAAGGCGTACGCGCTGGTCCGCGAGCTGGACAAGTTCCAGGGCGGGTCGCGGCTGTTCGTCGTGCCGTTCGGCAAGGCCCAGCAGCGGATCAGGTCCTCGGGCGCCGACCGGCTGCAGATCATCGCCCAGCGGCGGCTGATGCTCAAGACCGGGCAGGTGCTGGCGCGGCGGCTCGGCGGCGCCACGCTCGTCACCGGCGACTCGCTCGGCCAGGTGAGCAGCCAGACGCTGGCCAACATCACCGCCCTCGACGACGCCGTGGAGCTGCCGATCCTGCGGCCGCTCATCGGCATGGACAAGGCCGAGATCATGATCGAGGCGCGGCGCATCCGCACGCTCGCGATCTCCGAGCTGCCCGACGAGGACTGCTGCACGCTGTTGACCCCGCGGCGCGCCGAGACCCGCGCGAAGATCGACGACCTGCGGCAGATCGAACGCCGGCTGGACGCGGGCGAGGTCGCCGAACAGCTCGCGGGGGCGACTCAGGAACACCGCCCCGCCTACGAAGAGGCGACTCCCGCGGCCTGAGGGTTCTCCAACGCGGCGAGGAAGTTCTTCGCCCAGACGTCGACGTCGTGCTCGATCACGCGCCGGCGCATCGAACGCATGCGCCTGGACAGCTCGGCGGGAGTCGACCGCATCGCGTTGAGCAGCGCGCGCTTCAGCCCCTCGATGTCGTAGGGGTTGACCAGGAAGGCGCGTCGCAGCTCCGCGGCGGCGCCGGCGAACTCGCTGAGCACGAGCGCCCCGGTGTGGTCCTCGCGGCACGCCACGTACTCCTTGGCGACCAGGTTCATGCCGTCGCGCAGCGGCGTCACCACCATCACGTCCGCGGCGAGGTAGAGCGCGGTGAGCTCCTCCCTGGTGTAGGAGGTGTGCTGGTAGTGCACGATCGGGGTGCCGAGCTCGGCGTGCAGGCCGTTGAGCCGGCCCACCTGCTGCTCGATCTCGTCGCGGAGCAGCCGGTACTGCTCGACCCGCTCCCGGCTCGGCGTGGCGATCTGGACGAACACCGCCTCGTTCGGCTTGATCTCCTCCTCCTCGAACAGCTCGCCGAACGCCTGCAGCCGCTGCCAGATGCCCTTCGTGTAGTCGAGGCGGTCGACGCCGAGCAGCAGCTTGGCGGGGTTGCCCAGATCGGCGCGGATCTCCTCGGCGCGCTGCCGGGTCCGCGGGTCGGCCACCAGCTCGGCCAGCTGCTCGACATCGACCGAGATGGGGAAGGCGTGGGCGTGCACCACCCGCCCGTCTTCGGTGTACACCCGGCCCGACTGCGCACGCAGGTCGCACAGCCTGCGGCACAGCCGGATGAAGTTGGAGACCGCACCGGCGTGCTGGAAGCCGACGAGGTCGGCGCCGAGCAGCCCGTCAAGGATCTGGCGCCGCCACGGCAGCTGCTGGAACAGCTCGTAGGGCGGGAACGGGATGTGCAGGAAGAAGCCGATGCGCAGATCGGGGCGCAGCGCCCGCAACATGGCCGGCACCAGCTGCAGCTGGTAGTCCTGCACCCAGACGACGGCGCCGGGCGCGGCCGCGGCGGCGGCGGCCTGCGCGAAGCGCTCGTTGACCCGCACGTAGGACTCCCAGTAGCTGCGGTCGTAGACCGGCCGGGCCACCACGTCGTGGTAGAGCGGCCAGAGCGTGGCGTTGGAGAACCCCTCGTAGTAGAGCTCGACCTCGCGCGCCGACAGCGGGATCGGGACCAGCGACATCCCGTCGTGGGTGAACGGTTCGAGCGTCTCGCCGGGGGCGCCCGGCCAGCCCAGCCAGACGCCCTCGCGGCGTTGCAGTACGGGCGCGATCGCCGTGACGAGACCGCCGGGGCTGCGCCGCCACGCCGTCCCGCCGCCGGGGTCGTCGACCCGGTCGACGGGAAGGCGGTTGGCGACGACCACGAACTCGCCGCGCCGACACGGAGGATCCGGAAGCATGTGCCTTTCCTTCCCCGATCTTTCAGGAACATCCCGCCGTCATGATCATGTTCGCGGCGGGGGCTGCCGCCGGATGAGCGACAGCAGGCTCCCCGCGAGCAGGACGAGGCCGGCGACGGCCACGCCGCCGAGATGCTCGCCCAGCACGACGAGGCCGAGCAGCGCGGCCACGGCGGGCTCGGCGAGGGTCAGCGTGGTGGCGGCCGCCGCCGGCGTGGTCCGCAGCCCGCGCGCGTACAGCACGTACCCGACCGCGGTCGTGAGCCCGCCCAGGTAGAGCGTCACGCCGATGCCGCGTCCCGTCAGCAGCCAGCCGGGGGAGCCGGCGAGCAGGACGGGCAGCAGCACCAGTGCCGCGCCGCCGAACAGGGCGGCCACGACGGCCCGGTCGTCCTCACCGCGGATGATGAAGGACGATGCCGTGGTGGCGTACAAGGCGTAGCCGAGCCCGGCCAGCAGGGCGAGGCCGACGCCGATGGGCTCGACACCCGCGGCCCGGCCGCCGCTCACCAGCGCCGCGCATCCGATCACGGCGCCCGCCGTCGAGACGAGCCAGCGCCGAGGCAGCGGCCCCGACCTGAGCAGCTTGGCGAGCAGACCGGCGAACGCGGGGGCGCTGCCGATCGTCACGACCGTGCCCGTCGCGACGCCGGTCCTCGCGACCGCGGCGAAGAAGGCCACCTGGTAGATGGCCGCGCAGATCGCGCCCGCGCCGAGCACGGCCCAGGTGGCCGGGCCGCGGGCCAGCAGGCGGCGCAGCCCGCCGCGGTGCAGCGCGATCACGACCAGCAGCAGCCCGCCGAGGATGATGCGGGCCGCGCCCACCGACACGGGGGTCGCCTCGGCGGGCGCGAACGTACGGGCCGTTCCGGTCGTGCCCCACAGCGACGCGGCCAGCAGGATGTACATCCCGCCGCCGGGACGTGCGGCCGGACGCGCCGCAGAGCCGGCAGATGTCGGCGACCCCGGCGACCCCGACGACGAGAACGAAGACGCCGAAGACGCCGAAGAAGAAGGGGAGGAGGAGGAAGACGATGACACGCGCGGACGCTCCTGAAACTCGAACCGGAATGGACTCGGTTCCGAGGCGCGTCTAGACGACCCGGTCGCCCGGGTGGTCAGGAAGGGATGAAGGCCGCCGCGCCCCGGTCAGGAGGCGGGTGGGGGTGTCACAGCGTGCCAGTACGTCATGCGGCAGACCCTACCACCGCGGTCGATCATGCGATCGCCTCCGGCATGGCGGGGGAGGGCGCCGGGACGGTGACGGCCTCGGGCGGCCGGGCGAGGGCGCGGCCGACGAGGGGCGGCAGGTCTCGGACGACCTTGGCCAGCTCGCGCACATCGCCGTCGACGAGCGCCTGCGGGCCGTCGCACAGCGCGTTCTCCGGATGCGGATGCACGTCGATGATCAGCCCGTCGGCGCCGACGGCGATCGCGGCTCTGGTCAGCGGCAGCACGAGCTCGCGCAGGCCGCCCGAGTGCGACGGGTCGACGATGACGGGCAGGTGCGACAGGCGCTGGGCCATCGGCACCGCGGAGATGTCCAGGGTGTTGCGGGTGGCCTTCTCGAATGTCCTGATGCCCCGCTCGCACAGCACGATGTCGAGGTTGCCGCGCTGCGCGACGTACTCGGCCGCCATCAGCCACTCCTCGATCGTGGCGTTCATGCCGCGCTTGAGCATGACCGGCTTGCCCACCCCGCCGACGGCCTGCAACAGCGCGAAGTTCTGCATGTTGCGGGTGCCGATCTGCAGCATGTCGGCGTAGGAGGCGACCAGATCGACGTCGTGGGCGTCGACGACCTCGGTCACGATCGGCAGCCCCGTCTCCGCCCGCACCGCCGCGAGGATCTTCAACCCGGTCTCGCCCAGCCCTTGGAAGGCGTACGGCGACGTGCGCGGCTTGAACGCCCCGCCGCGCAGCAACGTGGCGCCCGCGGCCTGGGCCATCTGCGCCGCCTGCAGGGTCTGATCAGGAGTCTCCACGGCGCACGGACCGGCGATGAGGGTCATCGTGCCAGGGCCGATCGGCACTCCGCCCACGGTGATGACCGAGCGGTCCGGGTGGTTCTCCCGGCTGACCAGCTTGTAGGGAACGGAGACGCGCAGCACGTCGCTCACCCCGTCCAGCCCGCGCAGGTTGAGCGTGCCGAGCTGCTCGATGTCGCCGACCAGGCCGACGATAGTCCGGTTCACGCCGCGGCTGACGAACGCGTCGCCGCCCGCCGTCTCCACCAGCGAGACGACCGCGTCTATATCCGCCTGTGTGGCCTCCGGGGCCATCACGATCACCATGGTTTGTCGTGTCTCCTCGAGTTGAAACGACGAGAGCCCCGGGCCGTTCGGCCCGGGGCTCTCGTCAAGTGGTCGCTCAGCGCAGCGGCTGTCGGACCACCGGCCAAGAGGTGGGCCGGTGGCGGTAAAAGTAGAAGCGGCCGCGCACGGGTCAGAGGATAGCCGATGTCAGGCGAACCGGGATGGGGGGAGGTGCCGATGTGCGTGACATCACGGGAATGACACTATGGCCGGACCATGGACTCACGCGAGGAACGTCTGCCGCCCGGGCAGTACATCCCCCGTGGCTGGCCGGTCCTGCACTACGGCCCGGTGCCGAAGTTCCGGCCCAAGACCTGGGACTTTCGGGTGTTCGGCGCCACGGAGGCGGGCGATGAGCACCGCTGGAACTGGCCGGAGTTCGAGGCGCTGCCCACGGTCGAGGTGACCGCCGACTTCCATTGCGTCACCAAGTTCACCGTGCCGGGCAACCGCTGGCGGGGCGTTCCGGCGACGGCGTTCCTCGAGCTGGCACCGCCCGATCCGGACGCCACGCACGTCATGATCTGGGCGGAGTACGGCTACAGCGCGAACATCCGCATGTCCGACTTCATGGCCGACACGACACTGTTCGTCACCCACCGTAACGACGAACGGCTCAGCCCCGACCACGGGTTCCCCGTCCGGCTGGTGGTGCCCCACCTGTATGCCTGGAAGAGCGTGAAATGGACGCGAGCGGCCGAGTACCTGGTGAAGGACCGGCGTGGCTTTTGGGAGGAACGGGGCTACCACGTCATCGCCGATCCCTGGCGTGAGCAGCGGTATTCCTATCAGGAAGACGAGCGGGAAGAAGGCGGCGGATAGCCCGAACTGGCGTGTCGGACTGATTGTGGAGCGTTATTCTCTGCGCACATGGCGTATGTGACGCTACCCTCCGCCTTGGATGTCGCCGGCAGCATGGTCCTGGTCGCGGCCACGATCGGGCTGTGCGTGTTACGCAGGCGGGGGCGCGAACGCCGTGGGCTCGCCACCCCCGCCGAAGAGGCCGCGTTCGCGACCCTGCACACCATCGCGCAGGCCTCGCCCGCGCTGCGCGCCGGCCTCAACCCCGGATCCGCCCGCAAGGCGGCGCGCCACCTGCGAAGCCTGCTCGGCGCCGACGCGATCGCGGTCACCGACGGCGAGAGGCTCCTGGCCTGGGAGGGTGCCGGCCAGCGACACGCCGAGTCGAGCCTGCGACACGCCGCTCCCGTGCTGCGCGACGGCCGGCCCCGCGTCGTGCCGCCGGAGCAGGTGGCCTGCCCCGACCCCGGCTGCCGGATCAGGGTGGCCGTCATCGCGCCGCTGACGATCGAGGGCCGCGTCGCCGGCACGCTGGCGGCTTACGGTCCCGGCGCGCGCGCCCCGCGCGTACGCGCGCTCGGCGAGGTGGCCCGCTGGGTCTCTGGGCAGCTCGAACTGGCCGAGCTCGACGCATCCCGGGCCCGGCTGGTCGAGGCGAAGATGAAGGCGCTTCGCGCCCAGATCTCCCCCCATTTCGTGTACAACTCGCTCACCACGATCGCCTCGTTCGTGCGGACAAACCCTGAGCGTGCCCGCGAACTGCTGCTCGACTTCGCGGACTTCGCCCGCTACTCGTTCCGTACCAGCAGAGAGTTCACCACGCTGGCGGAGGAACTGCGCTCGATCGATCGCTACCTGCTGCTGGAGCGGGCGCGCTTCGGGGAGCGGCTGCAGTTCACCGTCGAGATCGCCCCGGAGGTGCTGCCGGTCGCCGTGCCGTTCCTGTCGCTGCAACCTCTGGTCGAGAACGCGATCCGGCACGGCATGGAGGCGACGCGCGAGACCTTGCGGGTCGGCATCGTGGCCAAGGACGCCGGCGCCGAGGCCGCGATCAGCGTCGAGGACGACGGTGTGGGCATGGACCCGGAGCGGCTGCGCGCCATCCTGGCCGGCGGCGGGCCGCCGCGCCCCGAGGCCGGCATCGGGCTGGCGAACGTCGATGAGCGGATGCGCCAGGTGTACGGCGACGACTACGGACTCGTGATCGAGACCGCCCCCGGGGCGGGCACGAAGGTGAGCTTGCGGGTGCCGAAGTACCGGCCCGGTGTCCTGCCGGGTTGATGGCCTGCTGACGAGCCGCTGACGGGCGCTGACGTCCGGCTGACGATCGTACGGCCGCGACGCGGGGTGCACTTCGGGCGTATCAGCACATGTGACGCACATTGCGGAACCGGTTGCGTACACAGGGTAATCAGCGTCAAGCTCCAGGAATGCTAAGCGTCCTCGTGGTCGATGACGAGGTCCCCGCCCTGGAGGAGTTGTCCTTCCTCCTGCGCAACGACCCGCGCGTCGAGCGCGTGATCGCGGCCAGCGATCCCGCCGCGGCGTTGCGCGACCTCAGCCGGATGGTGGTCGCGGGCGAGCGGCTCGACGCGGTCTTCCTCGACCTGCGCATGCCCGGGCTCGACGGGCTCGACTTCTCCCGGCTGCTGAGCGGCTTCGCGGCGCCGCCGGCCGTGGTCTTCGTCACCGCGCACGACGACGCGGCGGTGGCCGCCTTCGAGGTCGGCGCGGTCGACTACCTGCTCAAGCCGGTCCGGCAGGAGCGGCTGGCCGAGGCGATCCGCCGGGTCGCCGCCGCGGCCTCCGGGGCGTCCGCGCACGACGACGAGATGATCCCGGTCGAGCTGGCCGGACGGACCCGCCTCGTCTCGCGGTCCGCCGTGTCCTACGCCGAGGCCCACGGCGACTACGTGCGCCTGCACACCCGTGAGGGCAAGAAATACCTGGTCCGGATACCGCTGGCGGCGCTGGCCAGGCGGTGGCGGGCGGCCGGGTTCATCCGCATCCACCGCAGCACGCTCGTCGCCGCCGACCACATCAGCGAGCTGCGCTTCGACGAGGGACGGGCGGTGGTCCACGTCGGGGACGCCTGCCTGCCGGTCAGCCGACGGCACACACGGGAGGTGCGAGACCTGCTCGTGCGGCGGTTCCGGGCGTCCGGCGACCGTATGTGCGGCGGCGGCCCCGGCCCCGGCCACGGCCACGGCCCCGGCCACGGCCACGGCGCGGGCGCGGACTGTCCGGGTGACGCCGCCCACTCCGACGGCACCGACGACGGCACCGACGGCACCGACGGCATGGGCGGCTCCGACGGCATGGGCGGCGACGTGCGACGCCCGGCCTGCGGTTGCGCCGGCGACGATGGCTGAGCCGCGGCGCGTCGTGGTCACCGGGCCCCGCTCCCGGGGGGTTCCCGCGCCCCGGTACTCGCCCGTCACCCGCGACATCGACGAGCAGACCGAGCTCGGCGCGGTCTACGTCCGGTCGCTGATGCGCGTCCAGCTGCGCCACTCCCTGGCGACCTGCGCCATCGTCGCGATCGTCGTCGGCGTGCTGCCGCTGGTGTTCGTGCTGGCGCCCGGGCTGTCGGCGATCAAGGCGCTCGGCGTGCCGCTGCCGTGGCTGGTGCTGGGGCTCGGCGTCCAGCCGCTGTGGATCGGCGCCGCGGCCCGCTACGTGCGGCGGGCGGAGCGGACCGAGCGCGACTTCACCGACCTGGTGGCCCGTTCGTGATCGTTCTGATCGTGGTCACCACGTTGACCGCGGTGACGGGAGTGCTCGGCGCCGCGACCGTCGTCGGCTCCTTCGGCCGTCGCGGCCCCGCCCGCACCACCTCCGACTTCCTCGTCGCCTCGCGGTCGGTGACGCCGCTGTGGAACGCATCCGCGATCAGCAGCGAGTACGTCTCGGCGGCCGCCTTCCTCGGCACCGCCGGGCTGGTCCTCACCTACGGGGCCGACATGCTGTGGCTGCCGATCGGCGCCGCGGCCGGATATGTCGTGGTCCTCGTGCTGATCACCGGGCCGCTGCGCCGATCAGGCGTCTACACCCTGTCCGACTTCGCCGAATGGCGCCTCGGCTCGCGGCGGCTGCGGCACGCGGTCAGCGGCTGCATCTGTTTCATCGGCTGGTTCTACCTGCTGCCGCAGTTCCAGGGCGCCGGGGTGACGTTGCGCGTGGTTGCCGGGATGCCGGTGTGGGTCGGCTGGGCGATCGTGGTCGTCGTCGTGCTGGGGACCGTCCTGTTCGGCGGCATGCGGAGCATCACCGTCGTCCAGGCCTTCCAGTTCTGGTTCAAGCTGCTCGCCCTGGCCATCCCGGCGGTCGTGCTCGTCGTGATCTGGCGGCTGCACGGCGGGCCCGACCCCACGCGGCCCTACCCGCCGGCCTTCGTGCGCCCCACGACCGTCAGCGTCGCCTTCCACGTGGGACTGCGGGTGCCGGTGGGCACCCAGGGATGGGTGGACGGGGTGGTCGACGGCCGGCGCTACCACGGCGAGAAGGTCTTACTCGCCGCCGGCCGGCACGTCGTCGCCGAGGACACCCGGATCGCGTTTCCGGCCGGCGCCGCCGTGCCCCACGCCGAACAGATCCCGGTGCAGTGCGGGGACCGCTGGGCCAGACCGTTCGGCAGGAGCGGCGACCACCCGCTGTTCGGCACGTACTCGATGCTGCTCGGCATGCTGCTCGGCACCATGGGCCTGCCCCACATCGTGGTCCGCTTCTATACCAACACCAACGGCCGGGCCGCGCGCCGGACGGTCACCTTGGTGCTGGCCATGCTCTCGCTGTTCTACGTCTTCCCCACGTTGTACGGCGCGCTCGGCCGCGTCTTCACCCCCGAGTTGCTGATGACCGGGGACGCCGACGCGACCATTCTCATGCTGCCGGGCAGGCTGGTCCCCGGGCTGGCCGGCACCCTCCTCACCGGCCTGGTCGCCGCGGGCGCCTTCGCCGCGTTCGTCTCGACGTCGTGCGGCGTCGTCGTCGCCATCGCCGGGACGCTGTCCCAAAGCGGCTCCGGGACGGGCGTGCGCAAGTTCCGGATCGGCGCCGTCATCGCGATCACCGTCCCGCTCACGTTGGTCGGCTGGCTGGGCACGCTCGGCGCGGCCGGCCTCGTCACGCTCGCCTTCGTGATCTCCGCGTGCTCGCTGTGCCCGCTGCTGGTGCTGGGCGTGTGGTGGCGCGGGCTGACCCCGATCGGCGCCGGGGCGGGTCTCGTCGTCGGCTGCGGCTGCGCGGTCGCCGCCGGGCTGACCCAGATCATCGCCGGGCGGCAACCCGGCTGGTGGGGCACGCTGCTGGGGCAACCCGCGATCGCCGTCGTGCCGCTCACCTTCCTCGTGATGGTCGTGGTCTCGCTGCTGACCCGTGCGCACGTGCCGAGAGGAGTGGACCGGGCGATGGCCCGTCTGCATCTTCCCGAGGAACTCCTCAAGGACCGTCCGTAGGCGCCCGGCGGCGCGCTCGGGCGGACGCGACGAGAGCGTCTCGGCGGATCCGGCCGAATGCCGTTCGTCGTGCCGAATCACCCGCTCATCGGACGGCTACGTGACGTATAGCGACGATTTCAGACCGTTCATCGAGTCGCCGTGCCGCGCCTCCCTAACGGCCCGGCGGGGGCCTAATGTGTCTTGCGACGCACACTTCACAGGAGACCCGGGTGGTTCTGGCGGCCGGCGCGTTTGCCGGCGTCACGGGCTGCGGGTCGCCGCCGACGGGCCCCGTACCGGGGGGGTGGGGCCCGACGGCGTCACGCTCGGGCGCTGTTGAGCAGTCGGGGGGTTGATCAGCAGCGCCCGAGCCGTGCGTAGGGCCCGGCTCAGCCCTCGTCGCGCAGCCGCTTGAGGGTGTCGATGTCCTTGCGGTGCGGCTCGGGAGCCCGCCCCGGCGTCTCGATGACGAACGGCACCCCGGCCACGGCCGGGTGACGCAACAACGCGGCGAACGCCCTCTCACCGATGTGGCCGGCGCCGATGTTCTCGTGCCTGTCCCTGGCCGATCCGCACGGATCCTTGGAGTCGTTGGCGTGGATCAGCTTCAGCCGGCCGGGACCGACGCGGTCGATCAGCTCGTCCACGGTGCGCCGCACGCCGTCCGGCGCGGCCAGGTCGTGACCGGCGGCGAAGGCATGACAGGTGTCGAGGCACACGCCCGCCCGCGGATGCCGGTCGAGCGCGTCGAGATACGCGCCGAGTTGCCCGACCGTACGGCACAGCATCGCGCCCTGGCCGGCCATCGGCTCGAGCAGCACGTCGGGCCCATCGTCGGCGATCTCGTCCAGCAGCGGCAACAAGTGCTCGCGCACCTGGCGCATCGCGTCTTCGGGCGGCCGGCCGACCGCCGAGCCGGTGTGCACGACGACGCCGCGGGCGCCGATGGCCGCGCCGCGCAGCAGCGAGTGCCGTACCGAGGCGACCGAGTTCGCCAGCGTGTCGGCGCGGGGTGAGCCGAGGTTGACCAGGTACGGGGTGTGCACGAAGACCGGGAAGTCGTGTTCGGCGACGTACGCGCGCAGCCGTTCGTCCTCGGCCGGCCGGCCCGCCGCCGGGGCCCAGCCGCGCGGGTTGGAGACGAACACCTGGATGGCCTCGGCCCCGATCTCGGCGGCGTACTTCAGGCCGCCGCCCGCCAGTCCGCCGGCGACGGGGACGTGGGCTCCGATCGGATTGCGCGCGTTCATGACCTGGTCAGCCTAGCGGCGCGTGGCCGAGCCGGGCTCGGCGGTGCTCAGCGTACGAGGAGGATGCGTGTTCCGCGTGGCGCCGGCTGCCCGCCCGCCGGGGACTGGGCGAGCACGCGGTCGCCATCGGTGCGGCGCCGCACCGTCACCCGGAACCCCGCGTTCTGCAGCGCCTGGGCGGCATCGTGCACCGGCTGGCCCCGGACGTCCGGCACCGGGATGACGTCCTGCGGGTTGACAGGCGGGTCGTTGCCGTCGTCGCAGAAGAAACCGAAGATCACGCAGTCTTTCTTGTTGACCTGGAGCGTGATCGTGTCGCCCTGGGAGACGCCGCTGCCCGCGGGCGGACTCATGGCGAGCACGGTGTTGGGATCCTTGCCGCGGTCGTCCTGCTCTTGGATCTGCGGGTTGAGGCCGCGCTGGCGGAGCCAGTTCTCGGCGTCCTCGCGTTTCCAGCCGACGAGGTCCTGAAGCTTGATCCCGTTGCTGAGCACGATGGTGACCGGCTCTTCGGGTTGCTGCTTGTCGTGCGCGCCGGGTTCGGTGCGCACCACCATGTCCTTGGGCACGGTGTTGGAGTAGTCGCGCTCGACCACGCCGGGCGTCAGCCCGGTGACCTGCAGCGCGGCCTTGGCCTGCTCGAGCGTCTTGCCGGTGACGTCGGGGACCTCGATGGGGAAGCGCCCCTTGGACGGGTACAGCGTGACGCTGTCGCCGGCCTTGTAGCGCGAGCCCGGCTCGGGGGACACCCGCAGCACGTGATCCTTGGGGATCTTGGCGTCGTAGTTGCCCTTCCCGGTCTTCACCGTCAGGCCGGTCGCCTCGAGCCTGGCCTTCGCGTCGGTCATCGACATGCCGATGACGGAGTTGGGGATCTTGTCGTACTGGCCGGACGTTTGGTACCAGGCCGCCCAGACGATGATCCCGATCGCGAGCACGCCGAGGAGCACGAGCAGGTAGCGGCTGGTGAACAACGCGCCCATGCGGTCGACGGCCGGCTGCCGGGTCGGTGCGGTGTGCTCCGGCGGCCCGGCGATGCCCGGAAGCTCGGACTGCTGGATCATCACCGTGCCGTCGCGCGGCACCGGGACCGGCCCGGGCGGCATGCTCAGCGCCAGCGTGTGGTCGATCTCGGGCGACAGCGCCCGGTGCGCCTCGGTCACCGCGGCCAGGAAGTGCCCGGCGTCCGGCGGCCGCCGCGCCGGATCGCGGCTCGTCGCGGTGGCGACCAGCGCGTCGAGCTGTGCCGGCAACCCGGGCAGCCAGCCGGACGGCAGCGGCACCACCTCGTTGACGTGCTTGTAGGCGACCGCGAGCGGAGTGTCGCCCTCGTAGGGCCGGCGCCCGGTGAGCAGCTCGAACAACATGATGCCCGCCGCGTAGACGTCGGCGCGGGCGTCGGCGGTGCCGGAGAGCACCTGCTCGGGGGCGAGGTAGCCGACAGTGCCGAGCAGCACCCCCGTCTTGGTCTGTTTGCCGGCGGACTCGGCGCGCGCCAGGCCGAAGTCGGCGACCTTGATCCGGCCGTCGTCCATCACCAGGACGTTCTCCGGCTTGACGTCGCGATGGACCAGCCCGGCGCGGTGCGCGGCGGCGAGGGCGGCCAGCACCGGCTGCATCAGCCCGAGCGTCTCGCGCGGGCCCAGCCGGCCGCGCTGGGTGAGGACGTCGCGCAGCGTCCGGCCGGGAACGTACTCCATAGCCAGGAACACGTTGGCGCCGTCGGTGCCCTGGTCGAAGACCGAGACGATGTTCGGATGCGACAGCGCGGCGGCGGACTTGGCCTCGTGGATGAACCGGCGGACGAAGTCGTCGTCTTGCGCCAGGTTGGGGTGCATGACCTTGAGCGCCACGGTGCGGTCGAGCTTGAGATCGTGGCTGACATACACCGTGGCCATGCCGCCGCGGGCGATACGCGAATCAATGCGGTATCGCCGGTCGAGCACCCGCCCGACGAGAGGATCCACAGCCGTCGCGTTCATCGAGGCGAGTCTACGGGCGATTTGCGGTGACACCCATCAAGAGAGCCAAGTTGCCGCGCTAGCCGCCCCCGATCCCTTCCCACGGTGAGGATGCCTGCGCGTACCGGCGTTTCGGGATGCGTCCCGCGGCCTTGGCGAGCCGTCCGGCGACGACCGCGTGCCGCATCGCCGCGGCCATCTGGGCCGGGTTCCGCGCCCGGGTCACGGCCGTGGCCAGCAGCACGGCGTCGCACCCCAGCTCCATGGCGAGGGCGGCGTCGCTCGCGGTGCCGATGCCGGCGTCCAGGACGACGGGCACGGCCGCCTGCTCGACGATCAGCTCGATGTTGTGCTGGTTGCGGATGCCGAGCCCGGACCCAATGGGCGAGCCGAGCGGCATGACGGCGGCGCAGCCCGCCTGCTCGAGCCGGCGGGCCAGCACCGGGTCGTCGTTGGTGTACGGCAGGACCACGAACCCGTCGGCGACGAGTTGCTCGGCGGCGGTCAGCAACTCCACCGGATCGGGCAGCAGGGTGCGCTCGTCGGCGATCACCTCGAGCTTGATCCAGTTCGTCTCCAGGGCCTCGCGGGCCAGCTTGGCCGTCAACACGGCCTCGCCCGCGGTGAAGCATCCGGCGGTGTTGGGCAGCACCCGGATGCCGCGGCGGCGCAGCACGTCGAGCACCGAGCCGTGCGCGGTGGGGGAGACCCGGCGCATCGCCACCGTTGTCAACTCGGTGCCCGACGCGACGAGCGCCTCGTCGAGCGCCGCCATGCTGGGGGCTCCGCCCGTCCCCATGATCAGGCGTGACTCGAACGACTCACCCCCGATGACGAGCTCATCACTCATTGCCTCACTCCGTTCGCCGGCTCGGTCCTTCGTCCGCGCGCTCATGTCTGGTTCCTAGCCTCCCTGTACGGCGGTCAGCACTTCGAGCCGGTCCGCCTCCCGCGGCGCCGTCGTGGCCCAGTCGCCCCGCCTGACGATCACGCCGTTGAGCGCGACCGCGACCCCCGAGGGCGCCCGCGTCACCGTCTCGACGATGCTCTCCACCGTCGCGTCGTCCGGCACCTCACGCGGCTCTCCGTTAACGATCACCTGCACGGTCGAACCTTTCCGGGGTGAAGGGCCTGGCCGGCTCGGGCAGCCGCCCGGTCGCCAGCAGCTCGGCCATGATCTCGCCGGTGATCGGCGCCAACAGCACGCCGCCGCGGAAATGGCCGCTCGCGATGTGCAGCCCGGGCGGCCCGAGGGGGCCCAGCAGCGGCGCGTTGTCCGGCGAGCCGGGACGCAGGCCGGCGACCACCTCGGCGAACTCCAGCTCGGTGACGCCGGGCACCAGCTCGCGCGCGTCGCGCAGCAGCTCCCACAGCCCGCCGGCGGTCACCGTCGTGTCGAAGCCCAGCTCCTCTTGCGTCGCGCCGACGACGACCTCGCCGTCGGCGCGGGGCACGAGGTAGATCGGCGAGCCGTGCACCAGCCCCCTGGTGCCGCGCGCCAGGAACGGCACGCGCGTGCGCAGCCGCAGGATCTGACCCTTCACCGGCCTGATCTCCGGCAGCGTGCCGGGCGGCAGGCCCTTCAGGTCGCCGGTCCAGGCGCCGGCGGCGAGCACGATCTGGTCGGCCCGCAGCTCCTCGCCGCCGGCCAGCCGGGCCCCGACGGCGGCGTCGCGCTCCATCACGATCTCCGTCACCCGGGTCCGGACGAGCGTTCCCCCCGACCGCTCGAAGGCGCTGAGCAGCGCCGCACACAGTCGCCGCGGGTCGACCGCCCCGTCGTCGGGGGCGAGCAGCCCGCCGCGTACGGACGGCGCCAGCATGGGCTCGAGGCGGCGGCATTCGCGTCCCGTCAGCGCCTCGGCGCGGACGCCGACGGCCTCTTGGAAGCGCCGCAGGTCATCGACGATGGCCAGGTCGTCGGCGTCGAAGGCGACCTGGAGCAGCCCGTCGGCGCGATAGTCGGCGGTCATGCCGGTCAGCTCCTCGAGCTCGGCCACGAACGCCGCATAGCGGTCGCGCGAGGCGATGCCGAGGTGCAGCAGCGGTTCCTCGCCGTAGCTCAGCTCGCTGATCGGCGCGATCATCCCCGCGCCCGCGTGGGAGGCGCCGCTCGCCGGCGCCGGATCGACCACGGTTACCGAGAGGCCGCGGCCGGCGGCCCGCCACGCGGTGGCCAGGCCGATGACGCCCGCCCCGACAATCAGCACGTCCACGTCGCTCCCTTCGCCGGCATGATCCGGATCAGGTCCAGGGCCCGCCACGATGGTCCGCCGCCCGCCGCGGGACGGGAGACATCCAGGCCCTTGCGGTCGGGAACTGTCAGCTCCCCTCTCAGCCCGGTCCCCACCGGACTCCCGCGCCTATCGAGACCCAGTTTAATGGCCGACGATCGGTGCGAAACGCCGGGAATGTCCGAGTCAACAGCATCGCGGCACGTTCCCTGGAGCGTCACGGGAGATTCGCAGGGGATTCGCAGGGGATTCGCGGGGGATTCGCGGGGAGATTTAGGGTGGGCCGCCATGGAGAAGGTCGTCATCGTCGGCGGGGGCCTCGCGGGTGTGCGCACCGTGGAGGCGTTGCGGCGAGCCGGGTTCGAGGGGGAGCTGACCCTCGTCGGCGCCGAGCCCCACCGGCCGTACGACCGGCCGCCGCTGTCGAAGGCCGTGCTGATGGGGGACGCCGACGACACCACCCTCGATGTGGATCTCGACGCGCTCCGCTGCCGCCCGCTGCTGGGCCACCGTGCGACCGCGCTGCGGCTCGCCGGCGCCGGGGGAGCGGTCGACACGACGGCGGGCGAGCTGGCCTTCGACGGCCTCGTGATCGCCACCGGCGCCACCCCCATCGCGCTGCCCGGCACCGAGTCGCGGCCGTCGGAGGGCGCGACCGGCGGGGCCGCCCGGATCCATCTGCTGCGCACGATCGACGACGCGCGGGCGCTGCGGGCGGTGCTGCGTCCGGGGCGCCGGCTGGCCATCGTCGGCGCGGGCTGGATCGGGGCCGAGGTCGCCACGGCGGCGGCCAGGGCCGGCTGCCGGGTGACGGTCGTGGAGGCTGCCGACGTCCCGCTGGCCGCCGCGATGGGGGCCGAGGTGGGCGCCTTGACGACGAGCTGGTACGCCGAGGCGGGCGTGGAACTGCTGCTCGGGCGCAAGGTAGCGGCGGCGTCGGCCGGCGGTCTCGCGCTCGCCGACGGCGGGTGGGTCGACGCCGACGACGTGCTCGTGTGCGTCGGGGTGCGGCCCGAGACCGGGTGGCTGGCGGGATCAGGGCTCGCATTGGACAACGGCGTCGTGGTGGACGAGTCGCTGCGCGCCGCCGTCGATGGGGCGACGCGGCCGGATGTCGTCGCGGTCGGCGACTGCGCGGCCTGGTGGTCGGCGCGATACGGGCGGCGGCTGCGGATCGAGCACTGGGACACCGCGTTGAGCTCGCCCGATGTGGCGGCGGCCGGCCTCATGGGACGGCCGGCGAGCTACGATCCGGTGCCCTATTTCTGGTCCGAGCAGTTCGGCCGCACGGTGCAATACGCAGGGTGGCGCCAGGGCGCGGAAACGATGGTCACGCGCGGTGACCCGGCTGGCCGGAAGTGGGCGCTGTGCTGGCTCACCGATGATCGTCTGGACGCGATCCTGGCCGTCGACAAGCCCCGTGACCTGGTACAAGCCCGCCGGATCATGGCCGCAGGCGGTCATATCGACCCCGCGCTGCTGGCAGATCCGGAGATACCTGTACGTAACGCTGTGCCAACCTGAGGGTTTCAGCAGGCCGCCGGGGTGGTAAGCAGGGGCCGTGACGCAGATGCACTCCGTTGCCGACACAACGATCGACACCTACACCGATGACCTCGTCGGAGAGTGGCTCTCGCTGCACGAGGTTGCCGGCCGGCTCGGGATCGACCCCAAGCGGGCCAAGCAGCTGATCCGCGATCACAAGCTCTTGGCGGTGCACCGCGCCGGCGGCCTATGCGTGCCGGCGGCGTTCATCCACGAGGGTGAGGTCCTCAAGGGCCTTTGCGGCACGCTCACCGTGCTGGCCGACGCCGGCTACGACGACGTGGCCGCGCTCCGCTGGATGTTCACCGCCGACGAGACGCTGCCGGGCACCCCGGTGCAAGCGCTCTCCGAAAACCGCGGCACCGAGGTGCGCAGGCGCGCGCAGGCGCTCGCCTTTTGACGGTGTTTCCCACCGCCCGGGCCGTGGAGTTGCGGGCCCGGCTGGACCGGGCGCGGCTCTACCTGTGCACCGACGCGCGGACCCGGCAGGGTGACCTGCCCGATTTCCTCGATACCGTCCTCGCGAACGGCGTCGACATCGTGCAGTTGCGCGAAAAGGGTCTCGAGGCGCGACAGGAGATCGAACTCCTGTCGGTGTTCCGGGAGGCGTGTGACCGGCATGGCACGCTGCTCGCCGTGAACGATCGGGCCGACGTGGCCTACGCCGTGCGTCCCGACGTGCTGCACCTCGGCCAGGACGACCTGCCGGTGCGGGCGGCCCGCGGCATCCTCGGCGAGGACGTCCTCATCGGCCGCTCCACGCATTCCGACGAGCAGGCCATGGCCGCCGCGGGCGAGCCGGGCGTGGACTACTTCTGCGCCGGGCCGGTCTGGCCCACCCCGACCAAGCAGGGGCGTCCGGCGGCCGGGCCGAAGCTGGTGCGGTACGTCGCGACGCAGCACTTCTCCCGGCCCTGGTTCGCGATCGGCGGCATCGACCTCACCAACATCGACCAGGTGATCTCCTGGGGCGCGCGCCGGGCCGTGGTGGTCCGCGCGATCACAGAGGCGGCCTCGCCCGGCGAGGCCGCCGCCGAGCTGGCCCGCCGGCTGCGAAACGCGGGCGGCGATTAGGGCGTTGGCCCGGGTGGGGCGGCGGTGCGCTGCGACAATGAGGCCATGACCGCTGGACCGGATGACGATCGCTACGTCGAGCTGTTCGACGACGACCTGGAGATCCTGCCCGATCAAACGCGCGACGACACCGACGCCGGCTGGGGCGAGCGTCCCGACGACGACGATGACGCCCGCCTCTTCGAGGAGCGCCCTCCCCACTGGTGATGCGCCGGTGACGTCTCGTCACGTTACGACACGGGCAGCAGCATCCCCAAGACGAATCCGGCGACGATCACCAGCGCCATCGCCAGCAGCATGAGCCGGCCGAAGTGCCGCGCCGGCACCCGCCGCCGCCGTGCGGCCTTCGCGGGCGGAGAGGGCGGCGTGGGCGGGGATGACGGAGCGGACGGGGCCCGGTCGCCCCGGGGGCTCGACGATCTCGGCCGCGGCTTACGCGGGCGGGACGGCCCGTCTGGTCCACGGAGAGTCTCGTCGGGCATGGCGGCTCCGGCTTAGGGGGTTCGTAGGCGACTGTCAGGGATGCGCAATCGGCCTTATTTGTACCGTGTTCGGGCCGGCCGCGTACGCCACTCGGCAGGGGCGGCGTCAGCCGCGCCGGGAGGTGGCGGCGACGGCGAGGTCGGCGAGCGCCCGTCCGGCCTCCGGCGTGATCGGTGCGGTGGCCAGGGCGTCCGTCGCCGCGCTCGCGTACGAGCCGATCATCTCTTCGCACGCCGCCAGCGCGCCGGTGTCGACGATCACCGACCGCAGCGCTTCGATGCCCGCGTCGCCGAGGTCGCGGTCGCCGAGACCCGACCGCACGACCGCGGCCTGGGCGGGGGTGGCCGCGCGCAGCGTGAGCGCGATCAGCACGGTGCGCTTGCCCTCGCGCAGATCGTCTCCCGCGGGCTTGCCGGTCGCGACCGGATCGCCGAAGACGCCGAGCACGTCGTCGCGGAGCTGGAACGCGATGCCGAGCGGCAGCCCGTAAGCGGAGTAGGCCGCGGTGACCGGCGGCTCCGCGCCGGCGAGGGCGGCGCCGAGATGCAGCGGCCGTTCGACCGTGTACTTGGCGCTCTTGAACACGACCACGCGCAGCGCCGACTCGACGGTGCCGCTGCCGCGCGCCTGCTCCAGGATGTCGAGGTACTGCCCGCTCATCACCTCGGTGCGCATCTGGTCGTAGATCGGGCGGCCGCGCCGCAGCGCGGCGTCGGGCAGGCCGCTTTCGTCGAACATCTGACCTGACCACGCAAGGCACAGGTCGCCGAGCAAGATCGCCGCACTCGTGCCGAACGCCGCGGCGGCGTCCTGCCACCCCGCGTCCTCGTGCATGGCCTGGAAGCGCCGGTGCGCCGCCGGCCGGCCGCGCCTGGTGTCGCTGGCGTCGATCACGTCGTCGTGGACCAGCGCCCCCGCCTGCAGCAGCTCCAGCGACGCCGCGGCCGGGATGATCTGGGGCAGGTCGGCGCCGCCCGTGCCGCGCCACCCCCAGTAGCAAAAGGCCGGACGCAGCCGTTTCCCCCCGGCGAGCAGGGAGTCCAGCGCGGAGACCATCGGGTCGAGATCGTGGCTGATGGAACGCAACGCCGGTCGCTGTCGGTCGACGAAGGCGGCAAGCGCTTCGTCGACCTCCTTGCGGATGCGTTCGGAGGCCATGTCGCCAGCGTAATCATCCCGAATCCCCGGATTTATCCGGGTACGACCTGGTCTGGGGTGGCCCTGCGGACCGCACGTTGAACGGGTCTCCGGGCCCGGTCGTCGGGCGCGGGGCAGGGCCCGGCATTACCCTTGAAGTCATGCGACCCGAACGCGGACACCCGGGCCACCGGCCCGCCCACGAGCGTCCGGCCGCCGCCGGCCGCCACGCCGCCGGCCGTCCCGGCCGCGCTCCGACGATCCGCGAGCTGCTCGACACGGGTCCGACGTTCTCCTTCGAGTTCTTTCCGCCCAAGACAGACAAGGGCGCGCGGAACCTGTGGCGGACGATCCGCGAGCTCGAGCCGCTGCACCCGTCGTTCGTGTCGGTGACCTACGGCGCGGGCGGGGGCACCCGCGACAAGACCGTCGACATCGTCGAGCGGATCGCGACCGACACCACGCTCACCCCGGTCGCGCACTTCACGGCGGTCGATCACGCGATACGCGAGCTGCGGCAGCTGATCGGCCGGTTCGCCTCGGTCGGCGTGCGCAACCTGCTCGCGCTGCGCGGTGACCCGCCCGGCGACCCCCAGGGGGAGTGGGTCAAGCATCCGGAGGGCGTCGAGTACGCCGAGGACCTGGTGCGGCTGATCCGTGCCTACGGCGACTTCTGCGTGGGCGTTGCGGCGTTCCCCTACAAGCATCCGCGGTCGCCCGACGTCGAGCACGACACTCGTTATTTCGTCCAGAAATGCCGGGCCGGGGCCGACTACGCGATCACCCAGATGTTCTTCCAGGCCGAAGACTACTTCCGGCTGCGCGACCGGGTGGCGGCGGCCGGCGGCGACACGCCGATCATCCCGGGCATCATGCCCGTCACCCAGCTGAGCACGATCGAGCGCTCCGAGCAGTTGTCAGGCGCGCCGTTCCCGCGCGAGCTGGCGGAGCGGTTCGAGGCCGTCGCCGACGACCCCGAAGCCGTCCGCCGCCTCGGCATCGAGCACGCGGCGGCGCTGTGCGGGGAACTGCTCGATCAGGGCGCGCCCGGCATCCACTTCATCACGTTCAACAAGTCGACCGCGACCCGCGAGGTCTACGCGCTCTTGGGCGTCGACGCCTTCGCGGCCAGCGGCAGCGGGGCGGCCATCACCGCGTAGCGCGGCCCGCCGCCCGGGAACTCAAAACCGCTGAGCAGGTCCGTCATGCCCACGGAGTGGTAGAGCCGGCGGGCCCGCGAGCCCGGACGGTCCAACGTCGACAGCACGACCGTCGACTCCGGCCGTCCGGCGCAGATCGTCTCCAGCAGGCGGCGGCCGATGCCCTGGCCCTGGTACGCCGGGTGGACGTGGAGTTCGGCGACCTCGAAGGGATTGGTCAGCCAGACATCGGCCTGGCCCGAGCCGAGGTCGGCGAGGGCCTGATAGACGACGTCGTGCCACCACTGGCCGATCTCACCGTGGAACCCGTACACGAAGCCCACCACGCTGCGGCGGCGTTCGGCGACGAAGGCCTGGAAGTCGGGGTAGGTGGCGTGCCGTTCCATGATCGTCCGGCGACCGGGGAGCTGTTCGAGCGGCGGATCCATCGCGGCGGTATAGACGTCGAGCATCGCGCCCAGCCGCTTCACATAGCCGCGGGCGTCGATCTCGCGGATGCGCGGCTCTTTCATCGGGCCGAGCCTACCGGCGGTATCACTCAGGTCGTCCGTTTGGTCGCGGCCAATGTGTCGTATATGTCCCAGAGAATACGATCTGCCGCCTTTCGTAGGTTTTGCTGGTTGATGATCAATCGGCCGTCCCACTGCCGGGCCTCCGGTCCCAGCCACGCGTCGGTGGCGTGCATGGTCCGCACGGCCGGGTCGAGCGCCCGGCGAAGCCGGTCGATGCTGCCGTACGCGCTCTCATATGCCTGGTAGAGGCGTTTGTACGCGGGGTTGGGGCGCTCGCCGGCGGGCAGCTTCGACGCGGCGATGCCCTCGATCGGCGGCGGGAGGCTGCTGGGCGGCGGCGGAGGCGCCGATCCGGGCGGGGTCATGGCGGCGTCGTCACCTCGCTCGCGGCGGGCAGGCGTCCGCCTGCCCGGGCGCCGGGCGGCCGGCGTCGAGCACCTGGGAGCCGGGCGCGTCGAGATCGCCCAGCCGGCGCAGCGCCGCCTCGCTCTTGTCGCTCAGGTCGGCGTCGCGCAACACGCGTACGACCTCGGCGTGCTGGGCGGGGCCCGCCTCGGCGAGCAGCGCGCGCAGCCAACTCTCGTCGATCGGGGCGTGATGGCTGCCGGTGCCGAGCGACTCGGAGATCACGGCGAGCCGGGCGCGGTCGTGGTGGGCGGCGGCGATGAGGGCGGCGGTGCCGGCACCGCCCAGCCGCGTATAGAACGCGGCCGTGTAGTCGGGATCGTCGGCGTTGGCCCCGAGCCGCCGCCACACCGCGTCGGGGGGCGCGGCGTGCTCGGCCCGGGCCCGCCTGAACGCCAGTACGTCGTCGGCGGCGGCCTTCGCCGCGGCCTGCTGGGTCGGGAAGTTGCCCAGGTGCGGCCCGGCGCCGGACGGGGTGGTGTGCCGGGGCCGCCGTCCGCCGCTTTTGCCATCGGGGCTGCCAGTGGGTTTGCCGGGGCCCTTACCGATGCCCTTACCGATGCCCTTACCGGCGCCGGAGCCCAGCGGGGGCGCGCCGGTTCTGGGCATCTCGTGGACGCGGTCGGGATGGGTGAGCGCGTAGTTGCGGCGCCGGGTCAGCATGCCGAGCTGACTGCTCGCCCACAGGTCGACCTCGGTGGCCATCCGCACGCCCGTCCTGGGCACCTCCGGCGGCAGCGGATGCTCGTTGAGCCAGCTCTTGATGGCCGTCGTCGCGTCCTTGACCTGTTTGATCAGATGCCCCAGCGCCTCGGTGTCGATGCCGCGGAAGTCGGGGTCACGGCGGGCCGGCCCCGCGCGCATCGTGCCGCTGCTTCCGCCCATCGGCGCTCCGGATCGTCATTCGCCCGCGCTTACCCGGTCTTGACACCAGTTTCTACCGACTCAACGCTCTTCGCCACCACCCCACGGCCATCATCGGTCACGCGGCTCAGTCAGGTCGCTGCGCTGCGTGCACGACGCGGGCGCCGGCCGTCGCGTCGCTACGGTCCCACCTCCGCGGGGGTGCCGCCGGTGATGCGCAACAACTCGTCGTAGGTGGTCGGAAAGACGGTGTGCGGGTGTCCGGCGGCCGCCCACACGACGTCGAACGTGTAGAGCCAGACGTCCACGAGCGTCCGCAGCCGCGCCGGATGGCCGACGGGCGCGACGCCGCCGATGGGCTGGCCGGTCACCTTCCGTACGAACTCGGGGGTGGCCCGGGTGACCCGCTGGGCGTCCACGAGCTCGGCGATCCGCACGGTGTCCACGCGATGCGCGCCGCTCGTCAAGACCAGCAGGGGATCGCCGTCGGCGGAGAACACCAGGCTGTTGGCGATCGCGCCGATATCGCAGCCGAGCTGCGCGGCGGCGGCCGCCGCGGTCGGAGCCGGGTCGGGCAGCTCGACAACGGACCCGACGACACCGAGTTCGCGCAGAAGGACGGCCACATTTTCGGCGTTGGGGTGCATGGATCGACCTTAAGGGTGTTTTGGAAACGAACCGGCGGAAGATGCCGATCGTCGTAGGGAATGGCGGATGCGGTCCCGAGAGGACGAGATGAGCGGACGAATGGGGCTGGCGGCGTTGTTCGCCGGCGGCGTGGTGCTGGTCGCGGGGTGTGCGAACACCGGGGACACGCGGCCGGCGGGAGCCGCCCAGAGCCGGACGGCCGCGCCGCGGGCGCCGTCGTCGCCGACCCTGCCGGGCACCCCGCCAACCGGTTCGGCGAGCCCGGCGCCCGCGCCGGCGGGCACGCCGCCGGAGGCGCGACGCAAGCTGAAGCCGGGCGCGCGCAACGCCGACGTGCGCGCGCTGCAACTGCGGCTCAAAGAGCTGCACTACGACCCGGGCAAGATCGACGGGAAGTACGGCCCGGCGACGCAGCTGGCCGTCTGGGCGTTCGAGAAGGTCAACCGCATCAAGCCCAGCGGGACCGTGGGCAAGCGCGTCTGGCGGGCGCTGGCGGCGCCCCGCACCCCCAAGCCGCTGACCAAGCGGCGTGAGGACGACCGGGTCGACATCGACCTGCGGCGTCAGTACCTCGTCGTCTACAAGGACGGCGCGGCGGCGTTGATCTCCCACATCTCCTCGGGCGGCGGCTATTACTACTGCGCGAAGGATCCGGGGGCCGACAAGCCGCGGTGCCGGTACGCCGTCACCTCCACCGGCGACTTCCGGACCGGCAGGCGGGTCAACGGCTGGGACAACGGCCCGCTCGGGCACCTGTACAACCCCGTCTACTTCAACGGCGGGATCGCAGTGCACGGATATCCCTCGGTGCCGCTCGCGCCCGTCTCGCACGGCTGCGTCCGAATACCGATGCATACCGCGGACCTGTTCCCGAAGCTGGTCGGCACCAATGTGCCCGTCCACGTCCGCCGCTGAGGCCGCGCCGGAGTTTTGTCGGACCCGGCTGCTCTACTAGGTCTGTACGCCGGTGACCTGGGGCGATACGCGCTCCGACGGGCGCCTTTCGAACACATTGACGAACGGCTGTCCGGACGGTTTACTGGTGGTACATCGAACATCAGTTCGGTGCGGCGCGGGACTCGCGGCCCGCGCCTGGGGCACGTCCCGTTCGGGCAGCGCAGGTCGAGCGAGACGCGACGGTCGGACGGGGAGAGGGGAAGCTCCTCGTCCGACCGGCCCCGTGCTGGCGGCTCGCCGCCTGAGGGGAAGGAGGCATGTCCGTGACCACAACCCTGCGGCACCTACCGGCCCGCCGAGTCGCCCATTCGGCGGGGTCGCTCCTGCACGCGGCCAGGCAGGGGCTCGCCGAGGCGGCGGAGACCTCCCGGCCCGAGCTTCGTTACGTTGCCGCCCACCTCGCCGCGCTGCGGGCCGCCGCGGCGGTGCTGGCGGCCAAAGAGCCCGTAGAGGCAACCCGCAGGGGCCGCCCGCGCAGCGTGTGGGTGTTGCTGCCGGCCGCCGACCCCACGCTTCGGGAGTGGGCCGCCTTCTTCGCCGCGGGCGCCGACAAGCGTGCGGCGGCCGAGGCCGGCCTGCCCCGTGCGGTGACCGCGTTCGAGGCCGATGAGCTGTTGCACGACGCCGAGGTCTTCGTGTCCCTTGTCGAGGAGACCCTCGGCCTGCCCGGCCAGCCGACCCTGCCCATGCCTGACGCCCGCGCCAGCTGATTCCGCCGTCGCGCCGGTGGGCCGGTGAGACTCCCCGATCCGGCCCGCCGGTGCGGCCTGCCCGAAGGCGCGTGGCCTCGTCCGCCCATTGCCGCGGAGTGCACGCCCATTTCTCCCGACGGCGCACGAAAGCCGACGACAGCGGCGCGCCGCGGCGCGCCGCTGTCGTCGCACACCAAAGCCGCGGACTCGCCGAACACAGGCGTCCGCTGACGCTCGCGATAAACGCGGGGAAGCCAGCCCGCCCAACGAGTCACACGCAACGGCTCAGTGCCGTATGTCGGCATGGCGCTGCCGGGTCGCGGCGTCGCCGGAGCGACCCCGCGACAGGCGGCGGGCTGACGTGCGCCCTGCCGACGGGCCTCGCGGCAAAGCCGCGCGGCTAGAACGCCTCGACGGCGCGGCGCGCCTCAGGGTCGAGCACGCCCCATCCGATGAGCTCTTCGGTCAGCTCGGTCGGCGATTTGTCGTAGATCACAGCGAGCGAACGGAGGTCTTCTTGCCTGATGGACAAGACCTTTCCGTTGTAGTCGCCTCGCTGACTTTGGATCGTCGCGGCGTAGCGGGCGAGTGGACCGGCCTTGTCCTTCGGAAGCTGTTGCAGTCGCTCGAGATCGATCACGAGTTTCGGCGTTGGACCGAGCGGACTCGGCGCCGAGCCGCCGGGAAGCAGCTCGGACACCGGCACGCCGTAGAACTCGGCGAGCTCGGCCAGCTTCTGAACGGTGACGGCGCGGTCGCCCCGCTCGTACGAACCCACGACGACGGCCTTCCACCGGCCACGAGACTTCTCTTCCACTCCATGCAGGGACAGCCCCTGCTGGGTGCGGATGGCGCGAAGTCTCGCGCCGAGAGCCTTTGCGTATTCAGACGGCATCGTTGCGGCCCTCCAAGGCTCACTCGGGTCGTCGTTGTCGGCCCCAGGGAAATCATTCCCCGGGATGGTTACGGACAGTGACGGTAAAACGGGTACGGCCATTGGTCAAGCTGATTGGAAAAATGTGGTCGAACCCGCCGCACGCGAATCCGCGTCCCGGCGCGCCGCCGAGGGGGTCACGCGGGGTTGTCGCCGGACGCGTCTCCGCCCTCAACCGGCACCGGCTCTCCGCGTGAAGGTGACCCCTGTCACCAGGGCAGACAACCGCATGTCTCGTTCGGGTCAACGCTCCGAAGCTGCTACCGTGTGCAAGACCCGACGTCCTTTAAAACCCGTCCCGTGAGGCGGGAAAGGAGGTTCCTGTGGTGAATGCTGCTTCCATGCCTTCCGAGGCTGGTGCGGCCGACGGTGACGGACAGCACATCACGGCCGCCGAGTCCGATTCCGGAGCCGGCGCCGATTCCCTCGACCGGCCGGCCCCGACTACGCCGTCTTCGAAAGCCGTTCTCGAGCCCCCCGACATTGCCCGTGCGCTCACCCGCATCGCACATGAAATTCTCGAACGCACCAAGGGCGGCCACGACGTCGTCCTGCTCGGCGTTCCGACGCGAGGGGTCACGCTCGCCCGGCGGCTCGCCGAGCGCATCGGGGCCGTCGAAGGACACCCCATGCCATGGGGCAGCCTCGACGTCACGATGTACCGCGACGACCTGCGCCTGCGCCCCGCTCGCGCCCTGGGCAGGACCGAGCTGCCCCCCGACGGGGTCGACGGCAAGCTGGTGATCCTCGTCGACGACGTGCTGTTCTCGGGACGCACCGTCCGGGCCGCCCTCGACGCGGTGA
This sequence comes from Streptosporangiaceae bacterium, assembly GCA_035765195.1. Lineage (GTDB taxonomy): Bacteria > Actinomycetota > Actinomycetes > Streptosporangiales > Streptosporangiaceae > CALAED01. Next base: position 340,875 of record DASTYC010000038.1, on the reverse strand, counting down.
CCGACCACGGTCGGCCGCGTGCCGTTCAGCTGGCCATCCTCATCGACCGGGGTCACCGCGAGCTGCCGATCCGGGCGGATTACGTCGGCAAGAACCTCCCCACCTCCACGCGCGAGACGGTCAAGGTCCTGCTCTCGGAGGTCGACGGCCGCGACGCCGTCCTGCTCGGCCCCCGCGAGGAGGACCAATGGCGTCCCCCGGCGGCCGAGGAGCGGGGGACGAGTGAGGGAAACGCGCACCTAAAGCGCGCCGAGGCTAAGCGGGAGACAAAGTGAAGCGGCATCTCATCTCGGCGGCCGATCTGACCCGGGGGGACGCCCTGCTCGTCCTCGACACCGCCGAGGAACTGGCCCGGATCGCCGACCGGCCGATCAAGAAGTTGCCGACGCTGCGCGGCCGTACGGTGGTCAACCTGTTCTTCGAGGACTCGACCCGCACCCGTATCTCGTTCGAGGCCGCGGCCAAGCGGTTGTCGGCGGACGTCATCAACTTCTCCGCCAAGGGGTCGAGCGTGTCGAAGGGCGAAAGCCTCAAGGACACCGCGCTGACGCTCGAGGCGATGGGCGCCGACGCCGTCGTCATCAGGCACGGGGCGTCCGGCGCGCCGTACCGCCTCGCCAACTGGGTGCGCGGCAGCGTCGTCAACGCCGGCGACGGCACGCACGAACACCCCACCCAGGCGCTTCTGGACGCCTTCACCATGCGCCGTCGCCTCGGCGGCCTCGAAGGCCGGCAGATCACCATCGTCGGCGACATCCTGCACAGCAGGGTGGCCCGTTCCAATGTGCTGCTGCTGCACACGCTGGGCGCCGAGGTGACCCTTGTGGCGCCGCCGACGTTGCTGCCCGTAGCCATCCACACCTGGCCGTGCGCGGTGTCGTACGACCTGGACGCGGTGATCCCCAAGAGCGACGTGATCATGATGCTCAGGGTGCAGGCCGAACGGATGAACGCCGCGTACTTCCCGTCCGTGCGCGAATACAGCCGCCGCTACGGATTGGACGCCCGTCGCATGGGGCAGTTGCCGGAACACGCGCTCGTCATGCATCCGGGCCCGATGAACCGCGGAGTCGAGATCGCCGCCGACGTGGCCGACTCGACGCGCTCGACCATCGTCGAGCAGGTCGCCAACGGGGTGACGGTCCGCATGGCGGTGCTGTATTTGCTGCTCGGCGGCGCGGCGCCCGCCGCCTCGGCGAAGGGGGACTCCTGAGATGACGGCCTACCTGATCAGGGGCGCCCGGGTTCTCGGCGGCGCCCCCGCGGATCTGGCTCTGCGCGACGACCTCATCGTGGAGGCGGGGCCGGGCCTGGACGCCGCCGGCGCGGAGGTGATCGAGGCCGACGGCCTCATCGCGCTTCCCGGTCTGGTCGACTTGCACACCCACCTGCGCGAGCCCGGCCGCGAGGACGCCGAGACCGTCGAGTCCGGCACCCGCTCGGCGGCGCTCGGCGGCTATACCGCGGTGCACGCCATGGCCAACACCGATCCGGTCGCCGACACCGCCGGCGTGGTCGAGCAGGTCTGGCGGCTCGGCCGCGAGGCGGGGTACTGCGACGTCCGGCCCGTGGGCGCGGTGACGCGCGGCATCGAGGGACGTCAGCTCGCCGAGCTCGGCGCCATGGCCGACTCGGCCGCCGGCGTGCGGGTGTTCTCCGACGACGGTCACTGCGTGTCCGACGCCGTGCTCATGCGCCGGGCGCTGGAGTACGTCAAGGCGTTCGGCGGCGTCATCGCCCAGCACGCCCAAGAGCCGCGCCTCACCGAGGGCGCCCAGCTCAACGAGGGCGAGATGTCGGCCCGGCTCGGCCTGCGCGGCTGGCCGGCGGTCGCCGAAGAGTCGATCATCGCGCGCGACGTGCTCCTCGCCGCGCACGTCGAGTCGCGGCTGCACGTGTGCCACGTGTCGACCGCCGGCTCCGTCGAGATCATCCGCTGGGCGAAGGGCAAGGGCTGGCAGGTGACGGCCGAGGTGACCCCGCACCATCTGCTGCTCACCGACGCCCTCGCCGACACCTACGACCCGATGTACAAGGTGAACCCGCCGCTGCGGACCGGCGACGACGTGGCCGCGCTGCGGGCCGCGCTCGCCGACGGCACGATCGACTGCGTCGCCACCGACCACGCGCCGCACCCGATCGAGGCGAAGGAGACCGAGTGGACCGTGGCGGCCATGGGCATGATCGGCCTGGAGACGGCTTTGTCGGTGGTGCAGGAGGCGATGGTGGAGACCGGCCTGCTCGACTGGGCCGGCGTCGCCGACCGGATGTCGTACCGCCCGGCCCGCATCGGCCGCCTCCACGGTCAGGGGGGCCCGCTCGCCGCCGGCTCCCCGGCCAACATCACGCTGTACGATCCGGCGCCGCGGCGCGTCGTCGACCCCGCGGGCTTCGCCTCCAAGAGCCGCAACAGCCCGTTCGCCGGACTGGAGCTTCCCGGACGGATCGTCGCGACGTTCCTGCGCGGCCGGCCGACCGTCAGCGAAGGAAAGCTGACATGACGACGCGGGTGCCGAGGGAGACAAGCCAATCAAGGCAGTCGATGCAGCAGACGAGGGGAGCGGCAGACGTGCACCGATGCCCCGACCCGCTTCGCGGAGCAGGGTCATGAGCGCGGCCAGGCTTGTGCTGGAGGACGGCAGGGTCTTCGAGGGGACCGGGTACGGCGCGGAGGGCGAGACCTTCGGCGAGATGGTCTTCGCCACCGGCATGACGGGATACCAGGAGACGCTGACCGATCCGTCGTACCACCGGCAGATCGTGGCGATGACGGCGCCGCACATCGGCAACACCGGCGTCAACGACGAGGACCCCGAGTCAGGCCGGATCCAGGTCGCCGGCTACGTCGTGCGGGAGCCGGCGCGGATGCCGTCCAACTGGCGGGCCAGCCGCTCGCTCGACGCGGAGCTGAAGGCGCAGGGGGTCGTGGGGATCGCGATGTCCGGCACCAGGGCGCTCACCAGGCACCTGCGCGAGCGCGGCGCCATGCGGGCCGGGCTGTTCAGCGGCGCCGCCGCGCACGAGGACGCGGACGCGCTGCTGGAGCGCGTGCTGGCCGGCCCGTCGATGGTCGGCGCCGACCTGGCGCGCGAGGTGTCGACGCCCGAGCCCTACGTGGTGGCTCCGGAGGGCCGGCCGCGCTTCCGGGTGGCCGCCGTCGACCTCGGCATCAAGACGATGACGCCGCGACGCATGGCCGAACGCGGCTGCGAGGTCCACGTGCTGCCGGCGGCGAGCACGACCGAGCAGATCCTCGCGATCGAACCGGACGGCGTCTTCTACAGCAACGGGCCGGGCGACCCGGCGGCCTGCGACTACGCCGTGGCGTCGCTGCGCGGCGTGCTCGACGCCGGCCGGCCGGTGTTCGGGATCTGCTTCGGCAACCAGATTCTCGGCCGGGCGCTCGGACTCGGCACCTACAAGCTGCGGTTCGGGCACCGCGGGATCAACCAGCCGGTCAAGGACCTGCGGACGGGAAAGGTGCACATCTCGGCGCACAACCACGGGTTCGCGGTCGACGCTCCCGCCGACGGGCCGTTCGACACGGCGTACGGTCGCGCGGAGGTCAGCCACGTCAACCTCAACGACGGCTGTGTCGAGGGGCTGCGGCTGCTCGACCGGCCCGCGTTCAGCGTTCAGTATCACCCCGAGGCCGCGGCCGGGCCGCACGACGCGACGGCGTTGTTCGACCGCTTCTGCCGTCTCATGGAGCGGCCGCGATGACGGGCGCACGGGCCGGTGTGGAGCGGAGGCATGATGCCACGGCGTAAGGATCTGACGTCCGTCCTGGTCATCGGGTCCGGGCCGATCGTCATCGGGCAGGCCTGCGAGTTCGACTACTCGGGTACGCAGGCGTGCCGGGTGCTCAAGGCCGAGGGGCTGCGGGTCTCGCTCGTCAACAGCAACCCGGCGACGATCATGACCGACCCCGAGTTCGCGGACGCGACCTATGTCGAACCGATCACGCCCGAGACGGTGGAGAAGGTCATCGCCAAGGAGCGCCCCGACGCGCTGTTGCCCACGCTCGGCGGGCAGACCGCGCTCAACACCGCGGTGGCGCTGCACACGGGCGGGGTGCTTGACAAGTACGGCGTGGAGCTGATCGGCGCCAGCATCGACGCGATCCAGGCCGGGGAGAACCGCGAGCGGTTCAAGCAGATCGCGCAGGGCATCGGCGCCGAAGTGGCCAACAGCGTGATATGTCATGACATGTCCGATTGCCTGGCGGCGGCCGAGACCCTCGGCTATCCGATGGTGGTCCGGCCCTCCTTCACGCTGGGCGGCGCGGGCTCCGGCATGGCCTACGACGAGGCGGGCCTGCGGCGCATCGCGGGCGCCGGCCTGGCCGCCAGCCCGACCGGCGAGGTGCTCCTCGAAGAGTCGGTGCTCGGCTGGAAGGAGTACGAGCTTGAGCTGATGCGCGACCGCGCCGACAACGTGGTCGTCGTCTGCTCGATCGAGAACGTCGATCCGATGGGCGTGCACACGGGCGACTCGGTCACCGTCGCGCCGGTGATGACGCTGACCGACCGCGAGTACCAGCACATGCGGGACGTGGCCATCGCGATCATCCGCGCGGTCGGGGTGGACACCGGCGGCTGCAACATCCAGTTCGCGGTCCACCCCGCCACCGGACGGATGATCGTGATCGAGATGAACCCCCGGGTGTCGCGATCGTCGGCGCTGGCCTCCAAGGCCACCGGGTTCCCGATCGCCAAGATCGCGGCCAGGCTCGCGGTGGGCTACACGCTCGACGAGATCCCCAACGACATCACGGGCGAGACCCCGGCCAGCTTCGAGCCCACGCTCGACTACGTCGTGGTCAAGGTGCCGAGGTTCGCCTTCGAGAAGTTCCCCGGCGCCGACCAGACGCTCACCACCCACATGCAGTCGGTCGGCGAGGCGATGGCGATCGGCCGGTCCTTCCCCGAGGCGCTGCAAAAGGCCCTCAGGTCGCTGGAGCAAAAGGACGCGCCGTTCTCGTGGTCGCGGGCGGGCCACAAGAACGACCGGCCGGACGACCGGAGCGGGCGGGACCCGGCGACCGAGCTGACCGAGCTGACCGAGCTGATCGAGCGCGCCCGCACCCCGCACGACGGGCGCATGCGCACGATCCAGCAGGCGCTGTGGGCCGGAGCCGGCGTCGCCGAACTGCACGAGGCCACCGGCATCGACCCCTGGTTCATCGACCAGATCGCCGCGATCAACGAGGTCGCCGAGACCATCCTGACCGCCGAGGTCGCGCTCACCAAAGAGCTGCTGCTGCTCGCCAAGCGGCACGGCTTTTCCGACGCGCAGCTCGCCGGTCTGCTCGGCCGGTCCGAGGACGTCGTCCGCGAGGTGCGGCAGGCGCTCGGCGTCCGGCCCGTCTACCACACCGTCGACACCTGCGCCGCGGAGTTCGCCGCCCGCACCCCCTACCTCTACTCGACCTACGACGAGGAGACCGAGGTCCCGCCGGGCGACCGGCCCAAGGTGATCATCTTGGGCAGCGGGCCGAACCGGATCGGGCAGGGCGTCGAGTTCGACTACAGCTGCGTGCACGCGTCGTTCACGCTCGCCGAGGCCGGCTACGAGACCGTCATGGTCAACTGCAACCCCGAGACGGTCTCGACCGACTACGACACCTCCGGCCGGCTCTACTTCGAGCCGCTCACACTGGAGGACGTCCTGGAGGTCGTGCACGCCGAGCAGCGCGTCGGCACCGTCGCCGGGGTGATCGTCCAACTCGGCGGGCAGACCCCGCTCGGCTTGGCGCAGCGGCTCAAGAACGCCGGCGTGCCGATTGTGGGCACCTCTCCGGAGAGCATTCACCTCGCCGAGGACCGCGGCGCGTTCGGCCGGGTGCTGGCGCGGGCCGGGCTGCCCGCGCCCAAGCACGGCACCGCGACCTCCTACCAGGAGGCCAGGCAGATCGCGGCGGAGATCGGGTATCCGGTGCTGGTCCGCCCCTCGTACGTGCTCGGCGGGCGAGGGATGGAGATCGTCTACGACGATGTGACGCTCGAGTCGTACATGCACCGGGCGACCCAGGTGAGCCCGGAGCATCCGGTGCTGGTCGACCGATTCCTCGACGAGGCGATCGAGCTCGACGTCGACGCGCTGTTCGACGGCGAGGAGCTCTACCTCGGCGGCGTCATGGAGCACATCGAGGAGGCGGGCATCCACTCCGGCGACTCGGCCTGCGCGCTGCCGCCGATCACGCTCGGCCGCGAGGACATCCAGCGGATCAGAGAATCGACGCGAGAGCTCGCCCTGGGCGTCGGCGTGCGCGGGCTGCTGAACGTCCAGTACGCGCTGTCGGCGGGCGTGCTGTACGTGCTGGAGGCCAACCCGCGCGCCTCCCGGACGGTGCCGTTCGTGTCCAAGGCGACCGCCGTTCCGCTGGCGAAGGCGGCGGCCCGGGTCATGATGGGCGCCACGATCGCCGAGCTGCGCGCCGAGGGAATGCTGCCGCCCGCCGGCGACGGCGGCACGCTGCCGCTCGACGCGCCGATCGCCGTGAAGGAGGCGGTGCTGCCGTTCGATCGGTTCCGCACCGCCGAAGGTCACGGCGTCGACACCGTGCTCGGTCCCGAGATGCGGTCGACCGGCGAGGTCATGGGCATCGACGAGGTCTTCGGCACGGCGTACGCCAAGTCGCAGCAGGCGGCGTACGGGGCGTCGCTGCCGACCGACGGCAAAGCATTCGTTTCAGTCGCGAACCGGGACAAGCGTGCCATGGTGTTTCCGGTAAAGCGGCTAGCTGACCTCGGCTTTGAGATTCTTGCCACTCAGGGGACCGCGGAAGTCCTGCGCCGTAACGGCGTCCATGCCAAGATCGTCCGAAAGCACAGCGCGGGGCCGGGATCAGACGGGGAGCCGACGATCGTACGGCGCATCCTCGACGGCGAGGTGGATCTGATCGTGAACACGCCCTTCGGCAGCCCGGGGCACTCCGGTCCGCGACTGGACGGCTACGAGATCCGTACCGCGGCCGTGCTGCGCGGCATCCCGTCGGTGACCACGGTCCAGGGGCTCGCCGCCGCCGTACAGGGCATCGAGGCGATCGCCCGCGGCGATGTGGGCGTGCGCTCGCTCCAGGAACACGCCGAGCACCTTCGCGGCGGGGAGAGGCGGGAGACGCCGTGACCGACGCGCCGGTGCAGGCGACGGCCACGGTGCTGACCGTCCGGCAGGTCGCGGCCTACCACGCGATGACGCTGGTGGCGCCCGCGGTCGCCGAGCGGTTCCGGCCCGGTCAGTTCGTGGCGCTCGCCGTGGGCGGCCCGCACACCAGGCTGCTGTCGCGCCGGTGCTTTTCCGTGTACGGGGTCAAGGCCGACTACGGCGGCACGGTCGAGTTCGTCTTCGCCGAGCGCGACGCCGGTACGCGGTGGCTGACCGGCTTGCGCTCGCGTGACTCGGTCGACCTGGTCGGTCCGCTCGGCCGCCCGTTCCCGCTGCCGCGCGATCCGGTGACCTGCGTGCTCGTCGGGCGGGGGCACGCGGCCGCGGCGCTCTTCTCGCTCGCCGACGCGCTGCGCCGCCGCCGCTGCGACGTGCACTTCCTGCTCGGCGCGGCCGGCGGCGACGAGGTCTTCGGGGCCCGTTCGGCGCGCCGGGTCGGCGACTCGGCGACGGTCGTGGCCGAGGACGGCTCGGCGGACGTCACCGGGTCGATTCCCGACGTGCTCTCGCAGGTGATCGACCAGGTGGGCGCCGACGTGGTGTACGCATCCGCGCCCATGGCGACGCTCCGGTCGGTGGCGGCGATCGCCGCGCGGTACGGCATTCCCACGCAGGTGTCGGCCGAGGAGTACCTCCAGGAGACCGGCGTCTGCGGGACCGGTCTGTGCATGACCTGCGTGGTCCCGATCGTGGGCGACGACGGGGTCACGCGGATGGTGCGCGTGTGCGCCGAGGGCCTGGTGCTGCGCGGCGAGCGGGTGCGCTGGGACGACGTGGGCTCGGTCCCCTTCGACGCGCTCGGCGCCCCGCGCGCGGTCCCGCTCCGCCGCGCGGCCGACCCGGTACCGGAGGCCCTGTGAGCGCGCCGGAGGCGCGCGGCGCGCGCTGGACTGAGCGAGGGACGAGCGAGGGAAGCGTGCGCCTAGAGCGCGCCGAGGCTGTGCGGGGGGCGTTGAGCGCGCCGGAGGCGCGCGGCGCGCGCTGGACTGAGCGAGGGACGAGCGAGGGAAGCGTGCGTCTAGAGCGCGCCGAGGCTGTGCGGGGGGCGCTGAGTGCGCGGGGCGACCCCTGGGGGGCGCCGCCATGACGACGCTCGCCACCTGGCTGGGGCACGTCGAGCTGCCCAACCCGGTGCTCACCGCGGCGGGCTGCGGCGGGTCGGGCCGGGAGCTGGCGCCGTTCTTTGACCTGGCCAAGCTCGGCGCGTTCATCACCGCCTCGATCGCGTTGGAGCCGCGGGCCGGCCGGCCGGCGCCGCGGGCGGCCGAGACGCCGAGCGGCCTGCTCGGCGCCACCGGGCTGCCCGGCCCGGGGATCGAGGTGTTCCTCGCCAGGAACCTGCCGTGGCTGGTCAAGCAGGGTGCCCGGACGGTCGTGTCGATCGCGGGCAACACGGTCGAGGAGTACGCCGAGGTCGGCCGCCGGCTGCACGACGCCCCCGGGGTGACCGCGATCGAGGTGAATCTCGCCTGCCCCAACGCCGAGGACCGCGGCGTGATGTTCGCCGCGCACGCCGACGCCGCGGCCGAGGTCGTCCGCGCCGTACGCGCGCACACCCGCCACGACGTACCGGTGATCGCCAAGCTGTCGCCTGATCTGGCCGATGTCGTGACCATGGCGCTGGCCTGCGTCGACGCGGGCGCGGACGCCCTGTCGGTGGTCAACGCCGTGCTCGGCATGACGATCGCGACGCCGGCGACGCGGCCCGCGCTGCCGGGCGTGCTGTCGGGCGGGCTGTCGGGTCCGGCGATCCGGCCTATCGCGGTCCGCTGCGTCTATGAGGTGCACGCCGCGTTGCCCAAGGTGCCGTTGATCGGCGTCGGCGGGGTGGCCCGCGGCGAGGACGCGCTGGAGTTCATCGTGGCCGGCGCCTCGGCGGTGGCCGTGGGGACGACGCTGCTGCACGACCCGTCGGCCCCGCCGCGGATCATCAAGGAACTCGAGGAGGCGCTGGGCGCCCGCGGCATCGGGCGGCTCACCGACGCCGTGGGGCTCGCCCATCGCGCCACCGTGAACGTTCCGCGCCAGATCAGGCCGGAGCACCTGGCCGTGACCGCACCCCGCCCGCGTGCGGAGTCCAGCACCCCGCAGGGGGCGCATCCTCCGCAGGGGGTCCCGCACAGGGCTCCTCCGCACGCGGCCGGCGAGGACAAGATCGAGGAGTCGTCGTCGTGACCGAACCATCTCCCATCGCCGTCGCCCTTGACGCGCCGGACCTCGAGACCGCAGCGCGGTGGGCCAGTCTGGTCACCCCGCATGTGAGCACCGTGAAGGTCGGCCTGGAGCTCTACCTGAGGTACGGGCCCGACGTCGTCGCAAGCGTCCGCGGCGCCAACCGCGTCCAGGTCTTCCTCGACCTCAAGCTGCACGACATCCCGGCGACGGTCGCGGGGGCCACGCGGGCGGTGGCCCGGCTGCGGCCCGCCTTCTTGACGGTGCACGCGGCAGGCGGCCAGGCGATGATCCGCGCGGCGGTGGAGGCCGCCCCGAACGTCTCGATCGCGGCCGTGACGGTGCTGACGTCCCTCAAGGACGCCGACCTCGGCGCCGTCGGCCTCGCTGCGTCCGCCTCAGACGCCGTACGACGCCTCGCGGCCCTCGCGGTGGAGGCGGGAGCCCAGGCGGTGGTCTGCTCGCCGCAGGAGGCCGCTGCGGTCCGCGCAGAGGTGGGACCGGACATCACCCTCATCACTCCGGGTGTCCGCCCGCAGGGCGCCGCTCCGATGGATCAGGCGCGGTTCGCCACGCCGGAGGAGGCGCTCGCGGCGGGGGCGGATCTGCTTGTGATCGGACGGCCGATCACGGGGGCCGCGGATCCGGGCGCGGCCGCGGCGCGAATCGCCGCGGCGCTGCGCCGGACGAGCGGTCAGCGGAGGTGATTCACGGGGCGATGTTTCAAGCCCGAATTGCGGGTGATTCTGGGGGAAATTCCGACCTTCGGGGCCGTGCTTCAGGCGGCGGGTGAAACGCCAGGCCGAGGTGGGGATCTGGCTCGGCTGACCCAGATTCGGTACTATCTGTATTCAGGACATTACTATGAGTCATATTCATGATTTTATGGCGGGCTAAACGGGGCTTCACGTTGCCTTACCGGGTCTGAACTCGCTAGTTTCCCAACCCGTCCGACTCCGTCGAGTGGAAACACGAGGTGACCCGGCGTGGCGCTTCCGCCCCTAACCCCTGAACAGCGCGCCGCAGCCCTGGAGAAGGCTGCCAAGGCCCGTCGCGAGCGGGCCGAGGTCAAAAACCGGCTCAAGCACGGGGGTACCTCGCTTGCCGAGGTTCTCAAGGAAGGGCAGAGGGAGGATGTCATCGGAAAGATGAAAGTCTCGGCTCTGCTCGAATCCCTGCCCGGTGTAGGCAAGGTACGTGCAAAGCAGATCATGGAGCGGCTCGGCATCGCCGAGTCGCGTCGCGTTCGCGGGCTTGGTGCCAACCAGCGCGCAGCCTTGGAGCGTGAGTTCGGCGGCGGTGGCAACCGCTGACGAGTTCTCCGCTGGGCGGGCGCGGCGCTCCCACCGCCGCGGCCGGCTCCGGTGCCCTCCCACCGGACGGCTCCACCCCGCCCGAAGTGGACGCTGAGCGGTACCCGCCTTCGCGGGCGTCAACGGGCCACGACGCATCGCGAAAGCGGGTCGCGCAGCGGCCACGGCGCCGGCTCACGGTCCTGTCCGGGCCGTCCGGCGTAGGGAAGAGCACGGTCGTCGCCGAGATCCGGCGAGCACACCCGCAGGTGTGGCTGTCGGTCTCGGTGACAACCCGCCCGCCTCGGCGAGGCGAAACGGACGGCGTCGAGTACTACTTCGTCGACGACGCCGAGTTCGACCGGCTCGTGGCGGCCGGTGAGCTGCTCGAATGGGCCGAGTTCGCCGGAAACCGCTACGGCACCCCCCGGCGTCCCGTGGTCGAGCGGCTCGCCGCCGACGTCCCCACCTTGCTGGAGATCGACCTGCAGGGGGCGCGCCAGGTGCGCGCCGCGATGCCCGAGGCGCTGCTGGTGTTCCTCGCGCCGCCGTCCTGGGCGGAGCTGGTGCGCCGGCTGTCCGGTCGCGGGACCGAGGCGCCGGAGGTGATCGAACGCCGGCTGGCCGTCGCCCGCGTCGAGCTGGCGGCCGAGAAGGAGTTCGACGTCACGCTCGTCAACACGTCCGTCCAGGACGTCTGCCATGAGCTGCTAGCCTTGATGACGGTTCCCGGGGGCGCCGCCCCCGGCTAGTGAGCCGCACTGACGATCAACTACTACGGGAAGGCATCCGGCGTGGCAGCCAATGCCGAAGGCATCACCAACCCGCCGATCGACGAGCTCCTCGAGGTCGTCGACAGCAAGTACAGCCTCGTGAGCATCGCCGCCAAGCGGGCGCGGCAGATCAACGCCTACTACGCCCAGCTCGGCGAGGGCCTGCTCGAATACGTCGGGCCGCTGGTCGAGACGCAGGTCCAGGAAAAGCCGCTGTCCATCGCGCTGCGCGAGACGCGCGAGGGGCTGCTGACCGCCGAGCCCATCGAGGGCTGACCTCGTCCGGCTCGCGCCGCGGAGCCGCGTCGTGCTCCGCCGCCCGCGTCGCACCTCGTCACGATTCGACGACCGTGAATGCTCCTTACCGCCATGACCGAGGTCTCCGGTGACCGCGACCGACCCGGGTGGCGGCCCCGCGGTCGTTCTCGGGGTGGGTGCGGGGATCGCCGCCTACAAGGTCTGTGAGCTGCTCCGCCGCCTCACCGAGACGGGCCACGACGTTCACGTCGTGCCCACTGCCGACGCGCTGCGGTTCGTCGGGGCCGCGACGTGGGAGGCCCTGTCGGGGCACCCGGTCGCGAGCGACGTCTGGAGCGATGTCGCCGCGGTGCCGCACGTCCGCCTGGGGCAGCGGGCCGATCTCGTCTTCGTCGCACCGGCCACCGCCGACCTGCTCGCGCGGGCCGCGCACGGCCGCGCCGACGACCTGCTCACCAGCACGCTGCTGACCGCGCGGTGCCCGGTCGTGTACGCGCCCGCGATGCACACCGAGATGTGGGAGCACCCGGCGACCCAGGCCAACGTGGGCGTGCTGCGCGACCGCGGCGCCATCGTCGTCGAGCCCGCCTCCGGCCGGCTCACCGGCGCCGACTCGGGTCCGGGCCGGCTGCCCGAGCCCGCGGAGCTGTTCGAGGTCGCCCGCCGCGTGCTCGCCCGCGGCCGGCTGGACCGCGACCTGGCGGGCCGGCACGTCGTCGTGTCGGCCGGCGGCACCCGCGAGGCCATCGACCCGGTGCGCTTCATCGGCAACAGGTCGTCGGGGCTGCAGGGCTACGCGTTGGCCCGTACGGCCGTCGCTCGGGGCGCCCGCGTCACCGTGGTCGCCGCGAACGTGGCGCTGCCCGACCCCGCCGGCGTCCACATCGTCCGGGTGGGTTCCGCCGAAGAGATGGGCAAGGCCGTGCACGAGGCCGCACCCGACGCGGACGCGGTCGTCATGGCGGCGGCGGTGGCCGACTTCCGGCCCGCCGGCTACCGGACCACCAAGATCAAGAAATTGGAGACCGCGGAGCCGGAGCCGATCACCCTGGCCAAGAACCCCGACATCTTGGCCGAGCTCGTCGCCGTCCGTCCCGCCGGCCAGGTGATCGTGGGCTTCGCCGCCGAGACCGACGACGTCCTCGAACACGGTCGCGCCAAGCTGGCCCGCAAGGGATGCGACCTGCTCGTCGTCAACCAGGTGGGCGAGCGGCTGGCCTTCGGCGCGGCGGACAACGCGGCGGTGGTGCTGGCCGCCGACGGCGCGCTCGTCGAGGTGCCGCGCGGCCCCAAGGAGGCGCTCGCCGACACCGTCTGGGATCTCGTCGTCGCCCGGCTCGGCTGATCGCCTACCGCACGAAGCCGCGACGACGACGCGGGGCTTGAGTGGCGATCGGATCAGGCCCCGCTAGACTCAGCGCAAAGCGCGCACTCCGGGGCCTCGTCCCCGCATGTCCACCGACCGACCCTGCTACTAGTCAGTCAGCAGCCGCTGCAAGGAGTCTATGTCCGTGTCCCGTCGTCTGTTCACATCCGAGTCCGTCACCGAGGGCCACCCGGACAAGATTGCGGACCAGATCAGTGACGCGATACTCGACGCGATGCTCAAGGACGACCTGAAGAGCCGAGTCGCCGTCGAGACCCTCATCACCACCGGACAGGTGCACGTCGCCGGTGAGGTGACCACCGAGACTTATGTCGACATCCCCGGGGTGATCCGCGAGAAGATTCTGGAGATCGGCTACGACTCGTCGGCCAAGGGCTTCGATGGTCATTCCTGTGGCGTGTCGGTGTCCATCGGCGCGCAGTCGCCCGACATCGCCCAGGGCGTCGCCGACGCGTACGAGACGCGCGAGGGCGAGGGCGTCGACGAGCTCGACCGTCAGGGCGCCGGCGACCAGGGCCTGATGTTCGGCTACGCGTGCCGCGAGACGCCGGAGCTGATGCCGCTGCCGATCACCCTGGCGCACCGGCTGTCGCAGCGCCTCACCGCGGTGCGCAAGGACGGCACCGTGCCCTACCTCCGGCCCGACGGCAAGACGCAGGTCACCATCGAATACGACGGCGACGACGCGGTCCGCCTCGACACCGTGGTCGTCTCCAGCCAGCACGCCCCCGACATCGATCTCAAGGAGCTCCTGACCCCCGACATCAAGGAGCACGTGGTCGACCCGGTGGTGAACGAGCTCGCCATCGACACCAGCGGCTACCGGCTGCTGGTCAACCCCACCGGGCGGTTCGAGATCGGCGGCCCGATGGGCGACGCCGGCCTCACCGGCCGCAAGATCATCATCGACACCTACGGCGGCATGGCCCGGCACGGTGGCGGGGCCTTCTCCGGCAAGGACCCGTCCAAGGTCGACCGCTCCGCCGCGTACGCCATGCGCTGGGTGGCCAAGAACGTCGTCGCCGCCGACCTCGCCGACCGCTGCGAGGTCCAGGTCGCCTACGCGATCGGCAAGGCCAACCCGGTCGGCGTCTTCGTGGAGACCTTCGGCACCCACAAGATCCCCGAGGACAAGATCCAGGCGGCCATCCTGCAGGTCTTCGACCTGCGCCCGGCGGCCATCATCCGCGACCTCGACCTGCTCCGCCCGATCTACCAGAAGACGGCGGCCTACGGGCACTTCGGCCGGCAAGAGCCCGACTTCTCCTGGGAGTTCACCGACCGCGTCGACGCGCTGCGCGCCGCCACCGGCCTGTAAGCGACCTCGGCGACCCTGTAGAACGACCTCGGCGACAAGGCCCCGGTGCACCGGCACCGGGGCCTTCGCGCTGGCCGCGCAGCGCACGAGCCGGCCGGGCGAGCCCGAATCGGTCGCCAACGTCATCCGCATGGTGGACGACTTCGAGGCGCAGAACTCGCAGGACTGATCGGCCGTCATGCCGACGTGTTGTCGGGCGCCGGGTCTGGTAGGACGGGTGGCGTGGCGAAACGCGGGGGGGAGACCGGGCTGATTCCGGGCATGGGCGAGGTGCCCGGCCCGGATGGCAAGGCGGGCAAGGCCAAGGCCCCGAAGAGGCGGACCCGGGAGCCCGCCGAGAGCGCGAAGGTGGCGCGGGTGGCGGTGGACATGTCCCTGCCGCACCTGGACCGGCCGTTCGACTACCTGGTGCCCGCGGAGCTGGCCGACAAGGCGGTGCCCGGCTGCCGGGTCAGGGTGCGCTTCGCCGGGCAGTTGGTCGACGGGTTCATCTTGGCGCGGGTCGACGAGAGCGAGCACGAGGGTCGGCTCGCCTATCTGGAGCGGGTCACCTCGCCCGAGCCGGTGCTCACGCCCGAGATCGCGGCGCTCGCCCGCGAGGTCGCCGACCGCTACGCCGGCACGCTCGCCGACGTGCTGCGGCTGGCGATCCCGCCGCGCCACGCCCGGGTCGAGACGGCGGCGGCCGTCGAGACCGGCCGGGTGAGCGAGGTAACGTCCGGCGAGGGTCCGGGGCCGTGGGCGGCCTACCCGGCGGGTCCGTCGTTCCTCGCCGCCCTGGCCGAGGGCCGCTCGCCGCGGGCCGTGTGGACGGCCCTGCCGGGTCCCGGCTGGACGGCCGCCATCGCCCGCGCCGCGCGGGCCGCGTTGCGCGGCGGCCGCGGCGTGGTGATCGTGGTGGCCGACGGCCGCGACGTCGGCCATGTCGACGCCGCCCTCGGCGCGGAGCTGGGAGATGGGCGGCACGTGGCGCTGACCGCGGAGCTGGGGCCGGCCGAGCGGTACCGGCGCTGGCTGGCCGTCCTGCGGGGAGCGGTACGCGTCGTCGTCGGCACCAGGGCGGCGATGTTCGCGCCCGTCCGCGACCTGGGGCTCGTGGTGCTGTGGGACGACGGCGACGACGTGCACGCCGAGCCGCACGCGCCGTATCCGCATCCGCGCGAGGTGCTGGCGCTGCGCGCGCACCGTGCGGGGGCGGGGGCGCTCATCGGGGGATTCGCCCGGACGACGGACGCGACGCAGCTCGTCGAGTCCGGCTGGGCGCACCCGCTCGTCCCCGACCGGGCCGCGCTGCGCCGGTCGGCCCCGCGGGTGCGACCGGCGGGCGACGACGCCGAGCTGGCCAGGGACGAGGCGGCCCGTTCGGCTCGGCTGCCGCACGTCGCCTTCCGCGCCGCGCGGCAGGCACTGGAAAGCGGCCCCGTGCTCGTTCAGGTGCCGCGGCGCGGCTACCTGCCGGCGCTGGGGTGCGCCCGCTGCCGCGAACCGGCCCGCTGCGCCGACTGCCAGGGCCCGCTGGCCCTGGGGTCCTCGCACGCCGCGCCGTACTGCCGCTGGTGCGGGCGGATCGCGGGCGATTGGCACTGCCCGGAGTGCGGCTGGGAACGGGTGCGGGCGACCGTCGTCGGGGCCGGCCGCACCGCCGAGGAGCTGGGCCGCGCCTTCCCCGGCGTGCCGATCCGGGTCTCGGGGCGCGACGCGGTGCTCGACCGGGTCGGCGCCGAGCCGGCGCTGGTGGTGGCAACGCCCGGCGCCGAGCCGGTGGCCGCCGATGGCTACGCGGCGGCGCTGCTGCTCGACGGCTGGGCGCTGCTGGGCCGGGCCGACCTGCGCGCCGCCGAGGAGGCGCTGCGCCGCTGGATGAACGCGGCGGCGCTGGTGCGCGCGGGCGCTCCGGTGATCGTGCTCGCCGACGACAGGCTCCGGCCGGTGCAGGCGCTGCTGCGCTGGGATCCGGTCACGCTCGCCGAGCGCGAGCTCGCCGAACGACGTGAGCTGGGGTTCCCGCCCGCCGTCCGGATCGCCTCGCTCACCGGCCCGCCCGCCGCGGTACGGGAGCTGATCGAGGCCGCCCGCCTGCCCGACGGCGCCGAGGTGCTCGGTCCCGTCCCGCTGCGCGGCGAGGAGTCCACCGAGCGCGCGCTGGTGCGGGTGCCGCGGCCCGCCGGCGGCGCGCTGGCACGCGCGCTCAAGGCGGCCCAGGGCGTCCGGAGCGCGCGCAAGTCGGCCGAGACGGTCCGAGTCGAAATAGACCCTCTGGAGCTGATCTGACGGTGCGTGCGAATCCGCTCCCTTAGTGTTCTTGGCGTGGCAGATGATTGGGTTGAGGCGGGCGTTCGCGAGCTGACCCGGTGGGCCGGCGAACACGACGAGGACCTCGACGCCGACGGCGCGCGGCTGCTACTGGAGCTGGCGGCGAGCGATCTGGAGCTGACCGCGCCGGGCCAGCTGACCGGGCAGCGGCTGCGGGCGCTGCTGCTTGACGTGTTTCCCGAGGTGGTGGTCGCGAGCCCGGACGACGTGCCGGGGGTGCTGGCGACCAGCCGTACGATCGTGGACTTCCTCGACGACGCCGGGGTGGTCTCGCCCGCGGCGGCCAAGGAGCTGCGGGTGGAGCTCGACCAGCTCGCCCCGGAGTTCACCGAGCTCATCGCCGCCACCGACGCCGCCGACCGGGAGGTCGCCGCCGACGTGCTGGCGCGGATGATGCGCGAGGACTCCGTCGACGTCACCGACGAGGCCGCGGTCGAGCGCTGGATCGCGGACTTCGAGGCGCTCCCGGAGGAGGAGCGTTTCGCCCGCACCGCCAGATACCTGCCCGAGCCGGCGGACATGACGCTGCCGCCGGTACGGCCCGTGCCGCTCGACGTCGCCGCCGGGGACGCCCGCGCCTCCGGGCTCCTCGCGCAGGCGAGCGCCCTCGCCCGCTGGGCCGGCGAGCGGCCCGCGCCCGGCGGGCGGCTGACCGCGGTGGACGCGCTGGCCGCCGTCGCCGACCTGGAGTTGTCGACGCCGCGCTGGGACCGGGCCGCCGGGCCGGACGCCCGCGACATCCCCGAGGTGGAGCGCCTGTGGCGGGCCGCGCTGGCGTCCGGCCTCATCGTGGTGGCCGGCGAGCGCGTCGAGCCCGGTCCCGGGCTGGAGACCGTGGCACACGGCGGCGACACGGCGGTGCTCGACGTGTGGCTGCGCGCCTTCGACGCGGCCGTCACCGGCACGACGGGCGGCCAGTCGGGCGCGGCCGGTCTCACCCCCTTCGAGGTCGTGCGGCGAGAGCTGCCTGGGGTGCTCATCCGGCTCTACGAGCAGGAGGAGCCGTCCACGAGCGCCGAGCTGTTCGACGCGCTCATGGACCACGTCCGGCTGGCCTACGACGTCGGCGCCGAGGACGTGTGGCAGACCGTCGGCGACTACGCGCTCACCCTCGATCTGGAGGAGCTGGCCGAATGGGGCGTGCTCGCCGGCACCGAGGACGGCTACGAGCTCACCCCGCTCGGCGTGTGGGGCGTCAGGCAACTGCTGCTCGCCGACGGCTACACCGCGCCGCTCGTCGGCGAGCTCGCGGACCGCACGGCCGACGAGCTGGTCGCCGCGCTGGCCTGGCACCGGGCCGCGACCGCCGACGAGGAGATCGAGCTGTGGCTCGCCGGGCGCGCGCCGGAGAAGGCGGCCGGCGACCTCGTCGGAGTCATGGCCGGCGGCGGCCCCGGCGTCCGCAACCTCGCCGCCGCCGTGCTGCAACGGGTGGACGCGGCGGCCGAGCCGGTGGTCAGGGCCGCGCTCGACGAGCCGATCACCCGCCCCTACGCCCTGCTGTGGCTGGCGGACCACGGCGACACCTCAGTCTCGCCCGGCCCCGACGAGCTGCTGTGGATCTTCGCCGACACCGTGGCGGGGATGCTCGAGACCGTCGAACCCGCCGCCGCGGTGGCCGCCGCGGTCGCGGACACGCCCGCCGATTTCGATCTGCGCGCGGCCGTGGCGCAGATGTGGCGGCTCGACCACCCGGACGTGGCCGACGTGCTGCGGGCGCTCGGCGACCATCACCCGGACAAGGAGGTCGCCAAGGCCGCGCGCAAGGCGGCTTTCAAGGCCCGGTCGCGGCCCGGCGCTCCGTAGACTGGGAGCCGATCGATCGCTCAGGTACATCCGAGGGACATGTGGGTGACACCCGGACATCCTCGGAGCTGCCTCCCAGAACGGAGCTCCTGTTGGCCGTCAAGCCCATCCGCCTCTTCGGTGACCCTGTGCTGCGCACGCCGGCCGAGCCGGTGCGGGACTTCGACAAGGAGCTGCGCATCCTCGTCAAAGACCTGTTCGACACGATGATGGACGCGCCGGGAGTGGGGCTCGCCGCGCCGCAACTGGGCGTCGGTCTGCGCGTGTTCACCTACTACGTCGACGATGTGCTGGGACACCTGGTGAACCCCCGTCTCGACCTGTCCGACGAGGAGGAGACCGACGACGAGGGATGCCTGTCCCTGCCCGGCCTGGTGTTCCCGACGGCACGCTCGGTCGGCGTCGTGGCGAAAGGGTTCGACATGCATGGCGAGCCGGTCACGCTCGAAGGCACCCACCTGCTCGCGCGCTGCGTCCAGCACGAGACCGATCACCTCGACGGCATCTTGTTCGTCGACCGCATGGACCCCGAGCAACGCAAGGCGGCGATGAAGGCGATCCGCCAGGCCGAGTGGTTCGGCGAGCCGGCGCCGGTCGTCAAGGAGTCGCCGCACGCCACCTTCGGCAAGGCGCTGTAGCCGATGCGGCTCTGGGGGAGGTGAGCATGCGTCTGGTGTTCGCCGGCACGCCGGAGACCGCGGTGCCCTCGCTCGAGGCGCTGCTGGCGTCCCGGCATACCGTGGCCGCGGTCGTGACCAGGCCCGACGCGCCCGCCGGGCGCGGCAGGCGGCTGCTGGCCAGCCCGGTCGCCCGGCACGCCGCGGCGGCGGGCGTCGAGGTGCTCAAGCCGCCCAAGGCCGGTGATCCTGACTTTCTCGACCGGCTGCGCGCGATCGCGCCCGACTGCTGCCCGGTCGTGGCCTACGGCGCGCTGCTCCCACGCGTCGCGCTCGACATCCCATCCCACGGCTGGGTGAACCTGCACTTTTCGCTGCTGCCGGCCTGGCGGGGCGCGGCGCCGGTCCAGCACGCCATCTTGAACGGCGACGACGTCACCGGCGCGGCCACCTTCGAGATCGAGGAGGACCTCGACACCGGGCCCGTCTACGGCGTGCTCACCGAGCCGATCAGGCCCGCCGACACCACCGGCGATCTGCTCGACCGGCTCGCCCATGCCGGGGCCAAGCTGCTGGTCGACACCATGGACGGCATCGAGTCGGGCGTGCTCGAGGCCCGGCCGCAACCCGAGGCGGGCGCCTCGTACGCCCCGAAGCTCACCACGCGGGACGCACGGGTCGACTGGGCGGCGCCCGCGCTGCGCGTCGACCGGCTCATCCGCGCCTGTACGCCGGCCCCCGGCCCCTGGACGACCTTCCGCGGCGAGCGGATGAAGCTCGGCCCGGTGCGGCTCGCGGCCGGAGCGGACGCGGCGGCCGACTCGGGCCTGCCTCCTCGGCCGCTCGCGCCCGGCGAGCTGCGGGTCACCAAACGGACCGTCGTGGTCGGCACCGGCAGCCGTCCGGTGGCGCTCGGCGACGTGCAGCCACAGGGCAAACGGCGCATGACGGCGACGGAGTGGGCGCGCGGCGTCCGCCCGTCCGACGCCGATCGGCTGGGCGCCTGATGCCGCCCGCTCGACCGCGCCGCGGCAGCCGGCCGGGCCGCCCCCCGCGGACCGGACGGCCCCAGGACCTGGTCCGCAGGACCGCTTATGACGTCGTGCGGGCGGTCGGCAGCCGCGACGCCTACGCCAACCTGCTGTTGCCGGTGCGACTGCGCGAGCGCGGGCTGACCGGCCGCGACGCCGCGCTGGCCACCGAACTGACCTACGGCACGCTGCGCGGCCTGGGCACCTACGACGCCGTGCTGGCGATGTGCAGCGACCGCGAGGTGCGGCGCATCGACGCGCCGCTGCTCGACGTGCTCCGCCTCGGCGCCCACCAGCTGCTGCGCACCCGGATCCCGCCGCACGCCGCGGTGGCGACGACAGTGGAGCTGGCCCGGTCCGTCGCCGGCCCCGGGCAGGCCAAGTTCGCCAACGCGGTGCTGCGCAAGGTGGCCACCCGCGACCTCGACGCGTGGCTGGAGATCATCGCGCCCGCCGACGAGCTCGGCAGGCTCGCGGTGACCCACAGCCACCCGCGCTGGGTCGTCGCCGCGCTGCGCGACGCGCTCGGCGCCGACGGCGACCAGATCGAGCGGCTCTTGGCCGCCGACAACGAGCGTCCCCGCGTGACCCTGCTCGCCAAGCCCGGCCGGGCCACCCTCGGCGACCTGCCCGGCACCGAGCCCGCGCGCTACTCGCCGTACGGGGCCTACCTGCCAGAGGGCGACCCCGCGGCGCTGCCGGCGGTGCTGGAGGGCCGCGCCGCCGTCCAGGACGAGGCCAGCCAGCTCGTCGCCCTCGCCCTGGCCGCCGCGCCGCTGGACGGGCCCGACGCCCGCTGGCTCGACCTGTGCGCCGGTCCGGGCGGCAAGGCGGGCCTGCTGTCGGCCCTCGCCACCGCTCGCGACGCCCGGCTGCTCGCCTGCGACATCCAGCCGCACCGAGCCGGGCTGGTGCGCCGCGCGGTCGACGACCGGGCCGGGGTGGCGATCGCCGACGCCACGGTGCCCGCCTGGCGGCCGGATGCCTTCGACCGGGTCCTCGTCGACGTGCCCTGCACCGGCCTGGGGGCGCTGCGCCGCCGCCCCGAGGCGCGCTGGCGCCGTTCGCCGCGGACGGTCACCGAGCTCGGCCCGGCGCAGCGCGGGCTGCTGGCAGCGGCGCTGGCGGCCGTACGTCCCGGCGGGGTGGTCGCCTACGTCACCTGCTCGCCGCATCTCGATGAGACCGGGGCCGTCGTCGACGACGTGCTGCGCGACCGCGCCGACGTGAGCCGGCTCGACGCGCCGGCCGCGCTCGCCGCCGTGGCGACGAGCGACCTCGCGGGGCTGGGCGTCGGCCCGTACGCGCAGTTCTGGCCGCACCGGCACGGCACCGACGCGATCTTCCTCGCGCTCCTGCGCCGCGGCGGGCCGCCGCCGGAGCACAGGCCCCAATAGCACCCCGGAAGAGCGGGAATGACCGAGACATGACCCAGACAGTTGCGACGCGGCCGGCTTGGGCGGCATGGGCGGCTTGGGTGACATGGGCGACACGGTCGGCTTGGGTCGGTCGGCGGCGGCACCGCGTGGCCGGGTGATCCGATGACCACCTTCATGTACGTGATGTCGTTCATCGGCGGCGCCGGGTGCTATGTGCCGGTGCTCGCCGCGGTGCTCTGGTGCGTCAACCCCCGTGCCGGGGCGGGAGCGGCGGTCCTGATCACGATCAGCGGCGCGCTCAACGTGCTGCTGAAGATCACCATCCACGCGCCGCGGCCGTTTTGGACCGACCCCTCGATCACTCCGCACGAATCGCTCGACTCGTTCGGCATGCCGTCGGGTCATGCCCAAGGCGCGACCGTCGCGTACGGCCTGCTCGCGGTGTTGATCTGGCGCCGGGCGCGCGGCGCGCCCGGGCGGCGCCCCGGCCTGGTGGCGGCGGCCGCGGCGGTCGTGCTGGTCGCGGTGATCGTCCTGGTCGGGGTCTCTCGGGTCTACCTCGGCGTGCACTCCGTGGGCCAGGTGCTGGCCGGGTGGCTGATCGGCGCGACGCTGCTGCTCGCCGCCATGGCGTTCCGGCCCGTGGTGGTGCCGTGGTGGCTGCGCCGGTCGCCGGCGATCCAGCTGGGACTCGGCCTGGCCGTGGCGCTCGCGTTCCTCGTGCCGACAGCGGCGGCGGTGTCGCAGCTGCGGTCCTGGCGCTGGCCGACGTCCTGGGCGCAGGCGATCGAGGCGGCCGGCGGCAGCGTCGGCCCGATCACGCTGACCGACGGCGCCGGCGTCGCCGGGCTTCTCTTCGGCGTCCTCGCCGGACTGTCCCTGCTGGCCCGGCGCGGCTGGTTCGAGCCACACGGGACGCCATGGCGGCGCCTGGCCCGAGTGCCGGTCGGCGCCGGGGGCGCCGGGATGATCGCGCTGGGCGGCTGGCTGATCGTCGGCTCGACTGCCGGCGCCTCCGGTACGCCCGCCGCGATCGCGGTCTTCGCCTGCGCCGCCGGGGCCGGCGCGTGGCTGGCCGGCGGCGCACCCGAGGCGTTCGTCGGGCTCGGTCTCGCGACTCGCCGACGCGGCGAGGCCGAGAGGACGCGTGAACTCGTCCGAGACGGGCAGGCCTGACCGGGCGCACTCCCGACGCCGACCCCCATACCAGGGCACTCGCGTACGAGCGCGTCCCGGCACTTCTAGACTCGACACACCATGGCCGTACAGATCTCGCCCAGCATCCTGTCCGCCGACTACGCCCGGCTCGCCGACGACGTGGCGGCCGTCGCCGCCGTCGCCGACTGGGTGCACGTCGACGTGATGGACAACCACTTCGTGCCCAACCTGACGATCGGGCTCCCGGTGGTGCGGGCGCTGCTCAAGCACAGCGCGCTGCCGCTCGACTGCCACCTCATGATCGAAGATCCGGATCGGTGGGCGCCGGAGTACGCCGAGGCCGGCGCCGGCAACGTCACCATCCACGCGGAGGCGGCCAAGGCGCCGATCCGGACGCTGCGCACGATCCGGACGGCGGGGGCGCGGGCCGGCCTGGCCCTCAACCCGGCCACCCCGGTGGAGCCGTACGAAGACCTGCTCGGCGAGATCGACATGCTGCTGCTGATGACGGTCGAGCCGGGGTTCGGCGGGCAGCGGTTTCTCGACGTGGTGTTGCCGAAGCTGCGGCGGGCCAGGCGGCTGATCAAGGGGCGGCAGATCTGGCTGCAGGTGGACGGCGGCGTCGATGCCGAGACCATCGAACGCTGCGCCGAGGCGGGCGCCGACGTGTTCGTGGCGGGCAACGCCGTCTACTCGGCCGACGACCCGGCGCGGGCCGTCCGAGACCTGCGGGCCAGGGCCACGGCGGCCACCCCGCCGGACCAGGGCTGACCCGAGGGGGGCCATCCGCCATCGTGCGGTGGTCGGCCTCACACGAGGCAACTCACGCCGGACGTGGCACACTAGGGGACGGAAGCAGTGAAACGCGTGCTCCGGGGTCGGTGAAACTCCGAACCGGCGGTGACAGTCCGCGACCCGGCCGCAACCATCGGCCGGTTGACTCGGTGAAATTCCGGGACCGACGGTAAAAGTCCGGATGGGAGGCAGCGCGCGATGAGCTTTTGCGTGAGCGTAGGAGCGTTGGCTCGCACGTAGCCCCCGGAGCACCCGACACGTGGTCGTCGACCGTCGGGAGGGCCCGGGAGATGTTCACCGGTATCGTCGAGGAGCTCGGCGAGATCATCGAGATCGAGCCTGACGGCGATGCCGCGCGGCTCACGGTCCGCGGCCCGCTCGTCACCCAGGACGCCGTACCCGGCGCGTCCATCGCGGTCAACGGGGTCTGCCTGACGGTGACGGACGTCAAGGATGACGCGTTCCGCGCCGACGTCGTCCAAGAGACCCTGCGGCGCTCCGGCCTCGGCGCGCTGCGGCGCGGCTCGCCGGTCAACCTCGAGCGCCCGGTGCGGCCGATCGACCGGCTCGGCGGCCACGTGGTGCAGGGCCACGTCGACGGGGTGGGCACGATCGTGTCCCGCGAGCCGGGGGAACGCTGGGACGTGGTGACGATCGCGCTGCCGGCGGAGCTGAGCCGGTATGTCGTGGCGAAGGGCTCGATCGCGGTCGACGGCACCAGCCTCACCGTCGTCGACGCCGGCCCGGACCGGTTCACGGTGGCGCTCATCCCGACCACGCTCGAGCGCACCGTGTTCGGGACCAAACAGCCGGGCGACACGGTGAACATCGAGGTCGACGTCATGGCCAAGTACGTCGAGCGGTTTCTCGAGGCACGGGCGGGGGAGCCCGGATGAGGCCGCCGGACGCCGGGCTCGCGGTCAGGCCGGGGCGGTGCCTCCCGGCGCCGGGGACGGAGTGTTTGTTGTGTTGGGAAGCCCAGGTTGAGGCGGTGACGGTATGACCGGCGGAGTGTTCGACGACATCGAGGCGGCGATCGCCGACATCGCGGCCGGCAAGGCCGTCGTCGTGGTCGACGACGCGGATCGGGAGAACGAGGGCGACCTGATCTTCGCGGCCAGCAAGGCGACGCCGGAACTGCTCGCCTTCACGATCCGCTACACCAGCGGCGTCATCTGCGTGCCGATGCTCGGCGAGGATCTCGACCGGCTGCAGATCCCGCTGATGACCGCGCAGAATCGCGAGCGCATGCGCACCGCGTACACGGTCAGCGTGGACGCCCGCGACGGCGTCAGCACCGGCATATCGGCCGCCGACCGGGCACGCACCATCCGCACGCTGTGCGATTCGGCGACCGAGCCGTACGAGCTGGTGCGGCCGGGCCACATCTTCCCGTTGCGCTATCACGAGGGCGGAGTGCTCAAGCGCCGCGGCCACACCGAGGCCGCGGTGGACCTGGCGAGGCTCGCCGGGCTGCCCGAGGCCGGCGTGCTGGCCGAGATCGTCAACGACGACGGCACGATGGCGCGGCTGGCGCAGCTGGAGGTGTTCGCGAAGGAACACGACCTGAAGCTGATCTCGATCGAGCAATTGGTGGAGTACCGCCGGCACACCGAGCGGATGGTGAGGCGGGTCGCCGAGACCCGGCTGCCCAACAGGTACGGCATGTGGCGCGCGATCGGCTACGCCAGCGCGATCGACGGCGGGGAGCACCTCGCCCTCGTCTACGGAGACATCGGCACGGGCCGCGACGTGCTCGTGCGGGCGCACTCGGAATGCCTGACCGGAGACGTCCTCGGCTCCGAGCGCTGCGACTGCGGCACCCAGCTGGACGCCGCGATGGCCGAGATCGCCCGCGCCGGACGCGGCGTCGTGGTCTATCTGCGCGGCCACGAGGGGCGCGGCATCGGGCTGCTGTCCAAGCTGCGCGCCTACGCCCTGCAGGACAACGGCTCCGACACGGTCGACGCCAACCTGGAGCTGGGCCTGCCGGCCGACGCCCGCGAGTACGGCAACGCGGCGCAGATGCTCACCGACCTGGGCGTGACCTCGATCAGGGTTCTCACCAACAATCCGGAAAAGCTCAGGGGGCTCGCCGGCTTCGGCATCGAGGTGCTGGGCAGGGTGGCGCTCCCGGTCGTCGTCACCGAGCACAACCGGCGCTATCTGGCCGCCAAACGCGACCGGCTGGGACACGAGATCGAGGGGGTCACGGGCATGAGCGAAGCGGCCGCATCCAGCGGCGCGGACACGGGGTGGGGGACACAACCATGAGCGGCACGGGCCGTCCTGACGAATTCACGGTCGAGGCCGCCGAGTTGACGCTCGGCATCGCCTGCACGCGCTGGCACGCGCAGGTCACCGACCGGCTGCTGGAACGGGCGCTCGACGCGGCCAAGGCGTGCGGCGTCGCCGAGCCGGTGGTGGTCCGCGTCGCGGGATCGCTGGAACTGCCGGTGGTGGCGCAGCAGCTCGCCCGCGACCTCGACGCGGTCGTCTGCCTCGGCGCGGTCATCCGCGGCGAGACGGCGCATTTCGACTACGTCTGCGACTCGGTGACCAGCGGATTGACGCGGGTGGCCCTCGACGAGGGCACTCCAGTGGGTAACGGCGTGCTGACGTGCGATAACCTTGACCAGGCCATCGACCGATGTGGTCTGGACGGCAGCCGTGAGGACAAGGGATGGGAGGCGACCGTGGCCGCGCTCGATGTGGCGCTGACCCTGCGAGGCCTGCGACATCACGGTCCCACCGGGCATATCACGGACCATATGTAGCGGGAGCTGCGTCGTCCTTCGGGCGACCCGCGCGGATCCGTGTCGATCCGTGCCGATCCGTGCATATGTGTGCTCCCGCGTTCCCGGGTTCCCGGCTCCTCCGACCATGAAAGGCTTGTCCCGTGCTGTCTCTCGTCCTGCCCAAGGGGTCCTTGGAAAAGGCGACGATGGAGCTGTTCGACGCCGCCGACCTGACGGTGCGGCGCGCGTCGGACCGCGACTACCGCGCCTCGATCGACGATCCGCGCATCGACCGGGTGCGCGTGCTGCGGCCCCAGGAGATTCCGACCTACATCGAGCAGGGGCTGTTCGACCTCGGCATCACCGGTCGCGACTGGATCGCCGAGACCGACTCCGATGTCGTCAGCCTCGGTGAGCTGAAGTACTCCAAGGCGACCGCCAACCCCGTCCGGGTGATCCTCGCGGTGCCCAACGACGCGCCCTGGCAGGCGGTCGCCGACCTGCCGGAGAACGTGCGGATCTCCACCGAGTTCCCCGCGCTCACCCGGCGGTTCCTCGACACGCACGGGGTCAAGGCCAAGGTGGTGCCCTCCTACGGCGCCACGGAGGCCAAGGTGCCCGACATCGTCGACGCGATCGTCGACCTGACCGAGACCGGCTCGTCGCTGCGCAAGAACGGCCTGCGCATCCTCGCCACCTTGCTGACGAGCTACACCGAGCTGGTCGCCAACCGCGCGGCGCACGAGGACGACGACAAGCGCGCCGCGATGGAGGACATCGCGCTGCTGCTGCGCGGGGCCATCCGGGCCCGCGGCAACGTGCTGCTCAAGCTCAACGTCACCGACACCGAGCTGGCCGCCGTGCTCGACATCATGCCGGCCCTGTCGGCGCCGACCGTCACCCCGCTGGCGGGCGGCGAGATGCACGCGGTGGAGAGCGTGGTCGCCAAGCGCGGCGTCAACACCCTGATCCCCGCGCTCAAGGCCGCCGGGGCCCGCGACATCCTGGAGATCCCCATCTCCAAGATCGTTGACTGAGTCGGCGTCGGGGGTGTCGTTGCCGGTCACGTGGCGACCGCACCGCAGCCGGCGGATGGCGGCCGTGCTGGCCACGGCGATCGTGATCACCATGGTCACCCTGGCCGTCACCGTCGCGCCGCCCTTCACCGTGGCCGACCGGGCCGGGCTCGTGCTGTTCGGGCTGGTGATCGCGGGCGTGCTGTACCTGCTCGCCCGCTGCCGGGTCAGCGCGGACGCCGCCGGCCTCACGCTCGTCAACCCCCTGCGCACGCGACGGCTGGCCTGGGCCGAGGTGCTGGGCGTCTCCATGGGAGAGGGCGAGCCGTGGCCGACCCTCGATCTGTCCGACGGGTCGACGGTGAGCGCGATGGGCATCCAGCGCTCCGACGGCGAGCGGGCCCGGCGGGCGCTGGCCGAGCTGCGCGCGCTGCTGCGCGAACGGGGCGAGGCGGCCGATCCGGGCGGCTGAGCCGCTCAGGCGGTGGTGATGAGGGTGGCGGCGCCGGCGCCGATCAGGGCCACCGCCCACAGCCGGTCGAGGTTGAACCACGCCCGGCGCAGCACCGCCACGCCCACCACCTCGTACACCATGATCGCGATCACGCCGGCGACCGCGAACATGGCGAGCGTGTGAACGGCGGTCACGAAGATCCCCGTGCTGACCGCGCTGCCGGGACCGGAGGACAGCCCGTGATCGTGCGCCGGATCCGCCGCCGCGGCGCGGGTGGCGAGGAGCGGCAGCAGCATCAGGCCCGCGCCGTGGATCGAGGACATCAAGAACGACCAGCAGGACAACTGCCACAGCGACAGCCGCATGCCCACCCACCGGAAATGCCGGCGAGACAGCAGCCGCCACAGCCCGAATCCGGTCACCAGCACGCCGCCGCCGATCGCCACCGCCTGGGTCGCGACGACCGACTGGGTGAGCGTCACCAAGATCGCTATCGCGCCGACCGACGCGGCGTGGCCCGCGGCGATCGCGGGCAGCGCCCGCAGCACGAGCGCGCGGCTGCGCTCTTGCAGGCCGCGGGCCACGGCGAACAGCCAGCCCATCCCGGGGTTGAGCCCGTGGAAGGCGCCGAGCGCGAGCAGCGCGGCGAGCGAGCCGTTGCTCATCCCGCCCGGCCGATCCGAACGTCTCCGGCCGGCATCAGGGGTAGCAGTAGGAGTCGGAGGAGGCGTCGCCGCCCTGCAACCGGACCTGGTGCGGGCGCAGGCCGCGGAAGTCGTCGCCGTGCGGGAAGAATCGCTCGTCGAAGGTGAAGTCGTCGCCCGAGTCCAGCTTGGCCATCCAGGCGCCGACGCCGTCGGGGTAGAACTGGTCGTCCCACGCGCCGTACAGCGAGTTCGTCACGTACACGCGCCTGCCGTCGCGGCTCACCTCGACCATCTGCGGGCCGCCGGCCAGCGGCAGCGACGGCTCGGCCGGGTGGGCGGCGCGCGCGACGATGCCGCCGATCCGCACCGAGCCGGCCTCGACGGGATGGAACGGGTCGGTCACGTCGTAGCGCTTGAGCTCGCCGGTGCCCCAGCACGAGACGTAGAGGTACTTGTCGTCGACCGACAGATCGATGTCGGTGACCAGCGGCGGTACGGCCCCGAACGGCTCGATCACGGGCGGCAGCCGCGCGGGGTCCGCGGGCTCGGCGGGGATGGTGATGACCTTCGTGGCGGTCCAGGCGGATCCGTCGCGGTGCCAGACCCAGATCGACGCGGACAGGTCCTCCACGCTCACCACCACCCCGACGAAGCCGTACTGCTTGGTCGGGTCGTGGGCCGGGCGCAGCTCCAGCGCCATCTGGTGCTCGTCGCCGAGGTCGACGGTCTGCAGGTGCCTACGCTTGCGCAGGTCCCAAAAGTGCAACGCGTGGCCGTACTTGCGGCCGAGCAGCAACTCGCCGACCACGCCGTTCTCGACCATCGACGGCGTGCCCCACTCGGACGTCACGAGCACGTCGTGGGCGATGTGCCACCAGGCGTCGTAGGCGAGGTACTGCGGCCCGCGGTCGACCTCCCAGCGGCCGAGCACCTCGAACGAGGTGTGGTCGAGCAGCGCGATCCCGCCGGGACCGTCGGCGCCGTTCCCGCCGCCGAGCGCGGAGACGTACAGCCCCTCGGGCCCGCAGTGCACCGTGTGCGGCCGCGAGTAACCGGCGCGGTGCGCCAGTTCGTCGGCCTCGATCACCTTGACGATCCGCGGCCGCACCGGGTCGTCCTTGGTATCGATCACATAGATCCGCGACGAGCGCAGCCCAGGCACGATCAGGTAGCGCCGCTCCACGTGCGGATGCGGGGCGCCGGGGCACAGCGCGCTGCTGCAGGCGTTCCACCCGAAGTGGTGCAGCTCGTCGCCGAGGTTGGGCAGGTCGGTCCACCCGACGAGACCTCCGTACGACGCCGAGCCGGGATCGACGTCGACCACCGTGATCGCGTCGGGGCGCCGGGCGGATCGGTCGAAGGCCGCGACGTAGGCGAGCGTCTCGGGAGGGGCGGCGACCGCGTCTCGCGGGGACGGGTAGAACGTCGGATCCGGTCTCCACAGCGCCATGTGGCCTCCTCCTCGGTCGGGTGCATCGTCACACCCGGGTCATGGGGGCGGCAAGAGCCCGCGGGTCAGGTGACGGGGCCAGAAGAGGACGATTTTCCTACTAAACCGACCTAAATAATGCCTAAGTGTTATGGGCTACTTGATGAACAGTTGACATGGGCCATGACGACAACCACGGCCACTGCCGACGTAGCCTGTTGGCGTGACGCAAAGCACCGTAAGCGGGACGCCCGCCACACCAGGCGCACTGGCCGACCTCCTCGATCGGCATCAATACCTCCCCGACGAGGGGCTGGCCACCGCGTGCTTCCTGGCGCTGCGGATGCGGCGACCGCTGTTCCTCGAGGGTGAGGCCGGCGTCGGCAAGACGTCGCTGGCGATGACGCTCGCCGACGTGCTGGGCGCGCCCCTGATCCGGCTCCAGTGCTACGAGGGCCTCGACGCGGCCCAGGCCCTCTACGACTGGGACTTCCCCCGCCAGCTGCTGCACCTGCGCGCGGCGGAGGCGGCCGGCGTCACCGACGTCGCCAAGATCGAGTCCGAGCTGTACGACCGGCGCTTCCTGCTCGCCCGTCCGCTGCTGCGGGCGCTCGAGACCAGCCCCAGCGTGCTGCTCGTCGACGAGGTCGACCGGGCCGACGACGAGTTCGAGGCGTTCCTGCTCGAGGTGCTGAGCGACTTCACGATCTCCATCCCGGAGCTGGGGACGATCCACGCCGAGGAGCCGCCGGTCGTCATCGTCACCTCCAACCGCACCCGCGAGGTGCACGACGCACTCAAGCGACGGTGCCTGTACCACTGGCTGGAGCACCCGTCGTTCGACCGCGAGGTCGCGATCATCAAGCGACGGATGCCGGCCGCGAGCGAGCGGCTGGCCCAGCAGGTCGCGCACGCCGCGCAGCGGCTGCGCGCCCCCGACTTCCTGGACGGCGACCTGCTCAAACCGCCCGGCGTGGCGGAGACCATCGACTGGACGGAGGCGCTCGTCTCGCTCGGCGCCCGCGACCTCGATCCCGAGACGGCGGCGGTCACCCTCGGCGCGGTGCTGAAGTACCGGGAGGACACCGAGCGTGTGATCAAGCGCGGCCTTGGCTCCCTGCTGGACGGCGGCTGACCGGTGTGCCGATGGAGCCCATGAAGCCGATCAAGCCCAGGCGGGACGTCGGCGAGACGGTCGTCGGATTCGCCCGCACGCTGCGGGCCGCCGGCGTCGGCGCGCACCCCGACCAGGTGCACGCGTTCGTCCGGGCACTCGACGAGGTCGACTTCCTCAAGGCGTCCGACGTGTACTGGGCCGGCCGGCTCACCCTGTGCGCCGACCCCCACGACCTGCCGCGCTACGACCGGTGCTTCGCCGCCTACTTCTCCGGCGAGACCCCGCGGCTGGTCCGGCGCCCGGCCCCGCCGACCGTGATCTTGCAGCAGATATCGATGCCGAGCCAACCATCGCGCGACGAAGACGACGAGGAGCAGGCCGATGTGCGGCTGGCGACCGCGAGCGAGATCGAGGTCCTGCGACAGCGCGACGTGGCCCGGCTGGACGCCGCCGAGCGGGCGGAGATCAACCGGCTGATCGCGCTGCTGGACGCCTCGACCGAAGAACGTCGCTCGCGGCGGTTCGCGGCCGCGCAGTCCGGACGGCTGGACGCCCGGCGCACGGTCCGGGCGGTGCTGCGGGGCGGCGGCGAGGTCTTCCGGCTGCACCATCGCACGCACCGGCGCCGGCCCCGCCGGGTCGTGCTGCTCGTCGACGTGAGCGGCTCGATGAGCCCGTACGCCGACGCGCTGATCCGCTTCGCGCACGCCGCCGTACGGTCCGGCGGGCGCACCACCGAGGTCTTCAGCGTCGGCACCCGGCTCACCCGGCTCACCCGCGAGTTGCGGCACCGCGACCCCGACACGGCGATCACCGCGGTGTCCGCGGCGATCCCCGACTGGAGCGGCGGGACCCGCCTGGGCGCCGAGCTCAAGGAGTTCCTCGACAGGTTCGGCCGGCGCGGAATGGCGCGCGGCGCGATCGTCGTGATCGCGTCGGACGGCTGGGAACGGGGCGACGCGGGGCTGCTCGGCGAGCAGATGGCGCACCTGCACCGGCTCGCCCATCGCGTCGTGTGGGCCAATCCGCACAAGGCCCGCCCCGGCTATCAGCCGCTGACCGCGGGCATGGCCGCCGCCCTGCCCTACATCGACGACTTCGTCGCGGGACACAGCCTCGCCGCCCTCGACGACCTGGCCGCGATGATCGGAGCCGTGAAGCGATGAGCAGGCGAGAGAGGCGAACGGGACCATCGATCGGCGCGGCGGACCGCGACATGGAAAGGAGGACGCGATGCGTGACGTACTCGACGACATCGTGACCTGGTACCGCGAGGGCGGGACGTTCGGGCTGGCCACCGTGGTGAACACCTTCCGCAGCGCCCCGCGCCCGCCGGGCGCCGCGATGGCGGTCTCGGCCGGCGGCGAGGTCGTCGGCAGCGTCAGCGGCGGCTGCGTCGAGGGCGCGGTCTACGAGCTGGCCCAAGAGGTGATCGAGTCGCGCGAAGCCGTCGTGCAGCGCTACGGGGTCAGCGACGACGACGCCTTCTCGGTCGGGCTGACCTGCGGCGGCATCATCGACCTGATCGTCGAGCCCATCGACCGCACGTCGTTCCCCGAGTTCGAGGACGTCGCCGCGGCGATCGAGCGGCGCGAGCCGGTCGCGGTCGCGACGGTCGTGGCCGGCCCGGGCTCGGTCGGCGCGCGCCGGGTGATCTGGCCCGACCGGGCGGCGGGGTCGCTGGCGCCGGGCGAGGCCCACGCCGATCGGCTCGACGCCGCCGTCGACGACGACGTGCGCGGGATGCTGGCGCAGGGGCTGACCGGGCAGCGGCACTACGGACGGCAGGGCGAGCGCAGGCTCGACGAGCTGACCGTGTTCGTGCACTCCTTCGCGCCGCCGCCTCGGATGCTCGTGTTCGGCGCCATCGACTTCGCCGCCGCGGTGGCCAGGGTGGGCAAGTTCCTCGGCTACCACGTCACCGTGTGCGACGCGCGCGGCGTCTTCGCCACCCCGAAGCGCTTCCCTGAGGCCGACGAGGTCGTCGTGAAGTGGCCGCACCGCTTCCTCGCCGACGCCGACGTCGACGCCCGGACGGTCATCTGCGTGCTCACCCACGATCCGAAGTTCGACGTGCCGCTGCTGGAGGTGGCGCTGCGGACGCCGGCGGGCTACATCGGCGCGATGGGCTCGCGCCGTACCCACGACGACCGGCTCAAGCGACTGCGCGAGGCGGGCGTGACGGAGGAGGAAGTGTCCCGGCTGCGGTCTCCGATCGGGCTGGACCTCGGCGCCCGGACCCCGGAGGAGACCGCGATCTCGATCGCGGCCGAACTGATCCAGCTGCGCTGGGGCGGGTCGGGCCGGCCGCTCACCGACACCGAAGGCCGCATCCACGGCCCCGCCTCGGACGAAGCCGAACACGAGGAGGACCTCTCTTTGTGACCGCCCGGGGCGGCGTGCCCACCGGCCGTTGCGGCGGCGTTAGGCTCACGAGATGATCAGGCACGATCACGTGGCCGGGCTGTTGCTCGCCGCGGGGGAGGGCCGCCGATTCGGCCGCCCCAAGGCACTCGTCGAGTTCGACGGCGAACGGCTGGTCGATCGCGGCGTGCGCATGCTGCGCGAAGCGGGATGCGGTCCGGTCATCGTCGTGACGGGCGCCGCGGCCATCGAGGTCATCGGCGCCGTCGTGGTCCCCAATCCGGACTGGCGCACCGGCATGGGCTCGTCCCTGCGCACGGGCCTTGCCGCGCTGCCGCCCGGCTGCCCCGCCGTCGTGATCGCGCTCGTGGACCAGCCGCTCGTCACGGCCGCGGCCGTACGCCGGCTGACCGAGGCCTACGCGGACGGCGCGAGCGTCGCGGTCGCGACGTACGGTGGACGGCCGCGCAATCCCGTGCTCGTCGCCGCCGGGCATTTCGCCGCGGTGAGCGCATCGGCCGTGGGCGACGCCGGCGCCCGTGCCTTCCTACGCGCCCACCCCGAACTGGTCACCTCGGTGCCCTGCGACGACATCGCCGCCCCCGACGACATCGACACCCCCGGAGACCTCAGCGCGCTGCGCGGCCGCGACCCGCTGCCGCCGCCGGCGTGACCCGGCGTGACCCCGGCGTGAACCCGGTCACCGCGCGCGGGATCAGCTGACGCCGGTGCCGCAATCTCCCCGGTATCCGTCGTCGCTGTGGGCGTAGGCGTTTCCGACCCGCTTCCCGGCGATCTCGAGGACGACCGAGAGCCGATAGTCATAGGTGCCGGTGCGGCCGGCGGGGCAGGGGACCGACAACGGCCCGACGGTCTGGCCCTGTGCCGCGGTCCACGCGGTCCACCGCGCACCGGTGTAGGGACGAAAGCCCGACCAGCTGGACCGCTCGAAGCCGTACCGCTGACGCATCCGCCCGGGACGGCCGGAACACTGAGTCGAAAAGCCCTGGCCGCGCAGTCGGCCGGCCGAGTAGGACAAGGTGGCCGGCACTTTGGTGGCGCACCACCAGCCCCGCACCTTGATGATCTTCGATTGCTTGTCGCGTTCGGTCCGATAGTCCGAGCCGCCGATCCATGCCGGGTCTCGTGGCGCCGCGTCGATGTCGCCGACGACCATCCGGACGGATCCGTCCGACAGCTCCTCCGACCGCCACGCCAACCTGGTCTCGGTGGGTACGGCGCGGCCGGGCGAGGCTGTGGCGCGGGGACTGTCGGCCGGTCTCGCGGGCGGCGCCACGGCCGCTGACTCCCGCGGGGAGACGGAGGGGGCGGCGGCGAGCGGGCCGGGCGCGTCGCCGCGACCGGACCGGGCCGCCACGACCAATCCGGTCGCCGCCACGATGAGGGCGGTCCCGCTGGCGATCAGCGCGATGACGACCCACGGGTCGCCGGGGAGCCGAAGTCCGCGCCGGCCCGGCGGCGCAGCCGCGCCCGCGAACTCTTTTGTCGTTCCGTCCGTGATGTATGGATCCCGCACGTGCCGCTCCCCAGCCGCGTGATGGCGTGCAGGGGAGCATAACCGACTAGACACACAAAGGTGTCCGCTCAGCTCCGAGAGGTGCTCAACCCGGCCACGTCACGGGCAGGGTGCTCTCGTCGAGGGCGCCGCAGTCGACGGCGCGGCGCAGGTGGGCTTCCAGCGCCTTGATGGTCGCCGGCTCGTCGACCACGCCGTCCTTGCCGGCGGACCGTTTCCGCCACGCGGTCACCCGCCGGGCGGCCTCCTCGACGCCATCGAGGTAGTGGCCGTACACCGCCGCGTACCTGCTGGGCAACTGGGCCGCGTGGACGTCCCAGCCCTGGTAGAAGCCGTGCCGCAGCGAATGCTCGACCATGCGGGCATGGACCGACCAGGCGTGGTGGACGTCGGCCGCCTCATCGGTCGCGGGCACCACGTTGGTGCCGCCGTCCGCCAGCCGGACGCCGGTGCCCGCCAGGCTCACCTGCATGACGTGCCGGGCGAAGTCGCAGGCCGGATGGTCGAGACGCTGCTCGCCGGGCGGCAGCCCGCACGCCGCCGTGTAGTCGAACACGCCGAAGTGCGCGGCGGTCAGCCGCCCGGCGGCCGCGGCCACGATGGCGGGCAGCCCGCACTTCCCGTCGCCGTTGATGATCGCCTCGGTGGTCTCGACCTGGATCTCGAACCGGATCCGGCCGGAGGGCAGGCCGAGCGCCTCCTCGAGGCGCGCGCAGAAGTCGGTAAAGACGGCCACGTGCTCGGCCATCACCACCTTGGGGAACGTCACGATGAACCCGCTGGGCAGCCGGCCCAACGTGTCGCGCAGCCCGGTGAGAAAGGCGTCGAGCGTGCGCATCGCGCGCTCGTGGCCGCCGTCGGCGAACGACTTGACCCGCAGCCCCCAATAGTGGGGCAGGCCGCGCACCGGGTAGGCCTGGGCCACCGCGTCGACGGCCTGCGCGACGTGGGCGTCCTCCTCGCCGTCGGGCCGGGTGCCGTAGCCGTCCTCGAAGTCGATCCGCAGGTCCTCGACCGGCTCCTTGGCGAGCTTGGCGGCCACCCGCTCGCGCACCCGCGACGCCGGCTCGGGCGCGAGCCCGAAGACCTCGCCGAACGTCGCCGCGTCCGGCGCGTGCGCGTCGAGCAGGCGCAGCGCCTCGGCGCCGAGGTCGGCGGGCGTGGTCGCGGAAACCCGGTCGGCCGGCACGTAGAACGTGTGCACCGGCTGCCGGCCCTCGTCGGCGCCGGGATAGCGCGCCGCGTGCTCGGCCTTGACGGCGAGGACGCGCTCGGACAGATCGTCGGTCGAGGAGACGCTCAGGTTCACGACGCCATGATCCCTCAAGATCGCGGCCGCGTGGCCGTCATGGCCGGGGAACGAGCTCGGCCAGCGCCTCCAGGGCCGCGCCGAACACCTCGGCGGGCGGTGCGACGAGCCCGGCGCCGACCTGGCCGACGCCCGCCACCCGGCCGGCGATGCCGGTGTTGACGCACGGCAGGATGCCGGTGCGGACGACGCGGGTCACGTCGATCCCGACCGGAGTCCCGCGGAAGGACAGGATCGGCACCTGGAAGGCCGGATGCTCGCCCAGCGTGATCTCGTACATGCGGCGGGTGGCGGCGAGCGCGTCGGGCACCTCGCCGCCGATGAACCGGACGATCGCGGGTGCCGCCGCCATGGCGAACCCGCCCACGCCGGTGGTCTCCGTGATGGTCGAGTCGCCGATGTCGGGATTGGCGTCGCGCGGCCCGTACGAACCGAGGTAGAGGCCGTCCGGCACGGCGGCCGGCGCGGTGAACCAGCGGTCGCCGGTGCCGGAGACCTGAATGCCGAAGTCGGTGCCGTTGCGCGCCATCGCCACGACGAGGGTGGACCCCGGCACGCTGCGCGCGGCGTCCGCGCTCGCCTTGCCCGC
This sequence comes from Streptosporangiaceae bacterium, assembly GCA_035765195.1. Taxonomy (GTDB): domain Bacteria; phylum Actinomycetota; class Actinomycetes; order Streptosporangiales; family Streptosporangiaceae; genus CALAED01. The sequence goes on along the minus strand of DASTYC010000038.1, from coordinate 304,206 downwards.
GGCCATCGCCAGGTTGAGGAAGAAGTGGTCGTTGCCTCCGACGAACCGCAGGACGTCCCCGATGTCCTCGCGCGGGGCGTCGCATTCGGCGATGTCGGCCGCGAGCTCGCGGCACAGCAGCGTGGTCGCCGCGCGGTTGCGGTTGTGCAGCTCATCGCCCATCTGCAGGGCATGAGCCATGATCGCCTTGAGGTCCACCGGCCCGTGCGCCCGCACCGCGTCCCGCAGCACGGGGCCGAGAACCTCCGACATCCAGCGCAGGCGCCTGATCACCTCGGGGCCGTACGCGCCGTACCGCAGCACCTTGCCGAGGCCCTCGTTGAGCGAACAGTAGGCGCGGCGGCCGGTGCGGCCGTCGGCGCCGCGGTCCTCGACGACCAGCATCCACATCGACGGGCTGACCACTCCCGCCATCGGCCCCACGGTCTGGCGGTGGTGGCACGGGTCGAGCACGACGCGCCCGTCCGCGAGCGTCCTTTCCGCCTCTTCGGGGGTCTTGGCCAGTTCCTCCAGGAGCATCGCCCCGATAAGCGCCCCGCGCATCGGCCCGGAGGCGCGCTCCCAGGTGATGGGCGGCCCCGCGTGCAGGAACGTGCCCGGCTCGAGGTCGAGAACCTCGCGCGCGGGCCGCACGTCGACCAGGTGCGGGTGCACGGCGAGCATACGGTCGAGCGCCGTCGCGTTGGCGTCCGCGCGGCGCGGATCGCCCATGACGGCGGCGAGCGCGCCCTCGGTGCCGGGCGGCGGAGGGCGCCAGTCCACGGACTCGACCGGCACCGCCTGCTCGGCGAGGGCCTCGGCCAGCAGCGGCGTCCCGGCCGCCACGACCGACAGATCCTTGGTCAGCAGGCCGCCAAGGCCGGGTTCCGGCGACTCGGACTGCGTCAACGTCGGTGCCCTTCGATCACGCTGTGTTCGGAGACTTCGATCAGGGAGACGGCGTACCGGGCGGCCGCCGCGTTCGAGGCGAACACCGTCGCGCCCGCGTCGCGCAACGCCGCCGCCTGCCGGTCGCGGCCCTGGGGGTCGTGCGGGGTGCCGCACAACGACACCACGACCGCCGTGTCGCCCGCTTGGCCGATCAGCGGCGCGAGCCGGGCGGCCGGGTCTGGCTCGGCGGCGTAGCCGAGCACCACGTCGAGGAGCACGACCGAACAGCTCGGATCGGCGAGTTCGGCGGCCAGCCGCTCGAGGCGCAGCGATGGATCGATCATCGGATGCGCCCTGCCTTGGGTGAGGCGGTCGTCACCGAAGTCGATCATGACATGGCCGGTGTCGCCGGCGGGCCGGCCGGGGAGGTTCGAGTGCACGGTGCCCAGCGTGCCGGCGGCGATGTGCAGGGCCTCGGCGCACAGGGTGCCGCCGGCGAACAATCCGCGCAGCGCGCCCGGCCGCGGCCGGGGCGGGACGGCGGCCGGCCACGACGGCCAGGACGGCACCGGGACGCCGAGCACGGCCAGCGCCGCCTCCACCGCCGCCGTAAGGTCGCGCCCCGCGCGCCGCTCGTGTCGCCCGCCGGGACCCCGGATGCCGGCGCCGGAGCCGATGCCGTCGCCGTCGCCGAGCACCGCGAAGACCACGGGCGTGGTCAGCCGGCGGGCGGCCTCCCTGATCAGGGCGGCGACGGGCGGCGCCGGCGGCTTCGACACCATCACGATGAGCTCGGTGGCCGGGTCGGCGGACAGCGCCGCCAGGGCCTGGAGCGTGCCACGGCCGCTCACCTCGGCGGACAGGTCGCGACCGCCGACCCCGATGGCGTGGCTCACCCCGACGCCGGCCGCGTCCAGCAGGCACATCACCTGCTGGGAGCCGGTGCCCGACGCGGCGACGATCCCGACGGGACCGGGTCGTACGGCGTTGGCGAAGCCGAGTCCGGCCCCGCCGACCACGGCCGTGCCACAGTCGGGTCCCATCACGATGAGGCCGCGTCGCGCGGCCGCGTCCTTGAGCAGGATCTCCTCCGCGACGGGCACATTGTCGCTGAAGATCATGACGTTGAGGCCGGACTCCAGCGCGTCCATGGCCTCGACGAACGCGTGCCGCCCCGGCACCGACACCAGGGCCAGCGTCGGCGCGGTCCCGGCGATCCCGCTCGACCGGGCGGCGCGGGCGGCGGCGGTCGCGATCGTCCTGGCGGGCACCTGATCGTCGCCGGGGGTGCCGGGCGCGCCGGGCGCGCCGGGCGCGTACGCTGCCGGCGCCTCGGTGAGCATGGCGTCGAGCACATCGCGCGCCCCGCCGAGCGTCGCCTCGTCGGTCGCCCGGATCGCCACCACGAGGTCGTTGGGCCCCACGTCGGGCGGCGCGGTGAAGCCCAGCCGGCTCAGCAGCTCCAGGTTGAGGTCGGTGGCCATGGCGGTCAGCGCGCCGAGCACGCCGTCGCGTTCGGCCAGACCCCGGCTGATGCGCATCAGGGTGATCGAGTCGCGGTACAGCCCACGCCGGACATCCACCCAGGCCGGCCCGGCGGCCGCCTCCGGCTCGTTCATGTAGGCGGTTGGCTGAGCGACAGCGCCGCCCGGCAACCGGCGAGCAGTCCCCAGGCCAGGTCGGCGCCCGATGTGTGTCCCGCGCTGAGCAGCCGGCGGACGGCCGGTCGCACCGGTTCCTGCCCGGCGATCCCGTGCAGGACGGCGGCCACCTCGGCGGCGGCCTCGCCGTGCGCGGCGCAGTGCAGCAGCGAAGCGGCGAGCGAAGTCGTCCGGGTGTCGGCGTGCGCGGTGACGGCGGCGCCGAGCCAGTCGGCCAGCCAGACCGCCGCGCCGCCGCCGGGCACCGCGCCGCCCAGCAGCCGCAGCGCGAGCAGCAGCCCGGCGAGCACGTCGTCGCCGCTCGGCGTGAGGCCGGGGCCGAGCCCGACGATCCGCTCGGCGGCGTCGACGGCGTGCGCGAGGTCGCCCGCGGCACACCGTTCGGCCAGCAGTTGAGGGCCGGGATGACCGCTCAGCCCGAACCGCCCGGTGTCCATCGCGGCTTCCAAGGTCACCGCGCCGTGCGCCAGGCGGGCCGCCGAAATCGGGCCGAGCACGGGGGAGGGGTCCCACCATCGACGCACCCGGACGCGCAGCCGCGGCGTGCCGTTGGGGGCCACGATGTCGACGCAGCCTTCGCCGATGATCGCGTCGTCGCCGTCGTGGATCCCGTTGAACGGCTGCAGCCTGCTGTTCGCGGCCAGCACGATCGCGTTGGGCAGCCGCACGGCGTCGGCGCTGACGAGGGCGACCACGCGCGGCTCGGCGGCCACCCGGACCTCGAGGTAGACGGCCGACGGGAAGACGGCGATGAGCCGCGCCGGGTGGCGCGGACCGTCGAGCAACCGCCGCAGGGAGAGGCTGGCGGCACCGGCCACCGGAGTGCGCATCTGCCGCGCCGGCGGCCTGGGCCGAATCGGAGCGGAACGCCGTGCGGGCCGTGTGGGCGCGCGTACGGCGGGTGGCGTCACGGGCAGGACCTCACAAAGGATCGGGGTGGAAACGACAAGCAACCACCACTGAACGCGAACGTAGACCCCACACGAGCCCGGCCGTATGGGGCATTATGCCAATGATTATTGCGGTTCTTCGTAAGTATTGTCAGTGTTAGGTACTGGTGCGTAGCGATTTGGGCCTTTCGGACGATGTGTGCACCGAGAGGTGAGGTGAGCCCCCGCATGCCCCACATCCCGGCGGAACCCCGTCAACGCACTGCCCGTCCGGATCCCACCACTCCACCCACCCTCCGGTTGGCCAGCACGGGCACGCTCACATACGGCCTGTCCGTCGGTGAGGTCCTGGGCGTGTCCACGCTCGCCGACGCCCGCCTGATCGGCGGCGCCGCCGGTGTGGATCGCCGCATCGTACAGCGGCTCAACGTCATGGAGGTCCCCGACATCCTGTCGTGGGTGAAGCCGCACGAACTGCTGCTCACCACGGGCTATCCACTGCGCAACACTCCCCAGTCGCTGGACCGGCTGGTGGCGGATCTCAACGATCGCGGGCTCGCCGCGCTGGCGATCAAGCTCGGCCGTTATCTGGACGATCTGCCGCCGGAAATGATCGAGCAGGCGGACCGGCTCGGCTTCCCGCTGATCCTGCTGCCCAACGACGTCGGGTTCGACGACATCCTCAACCAGGTCCTCACCGACATCCTCAACCGGCAGGCCGCGATCTTGGCCCGTACGGAGGAGGTGCACCGGGCGCTCGTGCAGATCGTGCTGGGCGGCGGCGGCCTCCAGGAGGTCGCCGACGAGGTCGCCGGCCTGCTCGAGACGGCGGTGCTGGCCGTCGACGGCGAGGGCCGGCCGCTCGCCGCCGCGGGCCCGGAGGCGGAGGTCGCCGCCTGCCTCGACGACTCCGGCCGCGTGATCACTCCGCTCGACGGCGGACATGCCCGCGGGCTCGGCGCCGACAAGGGGCTGCTGGGCCGCCCGGCGGGTGGACCGCTCGGCGCGGCCGCCCGCCCCGGCGGGTCCTTCTACGACCTCACGGGAACGCACGCCGTCGTGCCGGTCGTCGCGGGCGGCTTCGATCACGGCCGGATCATCGCGTTCAGCTCGAATGGAACGCTCCGAGAAAGCGATATCGGCATCCTCGAACGAGTCGCCACGGTGGCCGCGCTCGTCATCACCAAGCAGCAGGCTGTCGCCGCGGTCGAGAGCAAGTACCGCGCCGACTTCCTGCGCGACGTGCTGACCGGCCGGGCCGGCGACGGCGACCGCGTCGTCGCGCACTGCGTGGGGTTCGGCTGGGACTTCGACCGGCCCATCGCGGTCTTGGTGGCCGAGCTCGACCCCGAGACGCGCCGCGGAGACGCGCGCGCGGACGACGCTCGGGGTGCCCGCGGCGACGACCGGCTGGCACAGGACCGCCTCGCCGCGGCCTGGGCCACGGCCGTGCGCCGGCGCGACCGCGGCGCCGCGGTGGCCGCCTTCTCGCACGAGGTCGTCGCGGTCGTCGGCGTGCCGCCGGACGGCGAGCTGTCCGGGCTGGTCAAGGACGCGACCGCCGCGTTCGCCGACCACGTGAGCATCCGCGGCACGTTCTCGACCGGAGTGAGCCGCACCGTGACCACGCCCGCCGAGCTGCCGGACGCCTACGACCAGGCGGTCAAGGCCGTCCGGGTCGGCCGTCAGCTGCACGGGCTCGGCGCGGTGGCGCACTTCGACCAGCTGGGCGTCTACCGATTGCTCAGCCTGGTGCCCGACACCCAGGAGCTGCGCGCCTTCGTCAGGGAGACGCTCGGCGAGCTGGCCGGCGACGCCGACCCCGAGGCCGTCGACCTGCGCAGGACGCTGCAGGTGCTGCTCGAGACCAACCTCAACGTCGCCGAGACGGCCCGCCGGCTGCACTTCCACTACAACACGCTGCGCTATCGCATTGGCAAGCTGGAGCGCCTGCTCGGCCCGTTCACCGAGGACGCGCACCTGCGGCTCAACCTCACGCTGGCCCTGCACGTGCTGCGCATGCGCGGCATCTAGCCGCGCTCCCTTCCCGACCTCATTCGCCGATATTGCCCAAGAGATCGCCCTTGATTTGGCATATATCAACGATGTAGGTGGGAGTGGGTAGATCTACGTTGCCCGCATACGTCGGACGGTTGGGGGCGATGGAGGGGGAGGGAGCATGGCATTCGGCTGGAAGGTGCATGGTGACGGTCGCAGTCCGGCACCAGGCGAGGTGGTCAAGCCCGGCGAACGGCTGAGCTGGCCGCGCACGGTGGGCCTCGGCGCCCAGCACGTGGTCGCGATGTTCGGAGCGACCTTCGTCTTCCCCATCGTGATGGGGCTCGATCCGAACCTCGCCGTGATGATGTCGGGCGTCGCGACGATCATCTTCCTGCTCATCGTGCAGGGAAAGGTGCCCAGCTACCTGGGCACCAGCGCCTCCTTCGTGGGCGCGGTCATCGCCATCCGGGCGGCCGGCGGCACGAGCGCGACCGTCACCGGCGCGATCTTGGTGGCCGGCCTGGTGCTCGCGCTGGCCGGGCTGGCGATCCACTTCCTCGGGGTGCGGATCATCCACCGGATCTTCCCGCCGGTGGTGACCGGCGCGGTCGTCATGCTCATCGGCTTCGGCCTGGCGTTCGTGGTCGCCGACACCTACTGGCCGCAGGATCACTGGGTCGCGCTGGCCACCATGTGCTTCGTCTTCGTGGTGATGGTGTTGTTCCGCGGCTTCATCGGGCGGATCGCCATCCTGCTCGGCCTGGTCTTCGGCTTCGCGCTGTCGTGGGTGCTCGACAAGACCGCGGGGAAGATCACCGCGTTCGACCCGGCGACCATGAAGGTGACGACGCACGACCGGGTCAGTTTCGACAGCATCTCGAACGCCGACTGGTTCGGGTTCCCGACCACGCACGCGCCGGACTTCAAGATGTCGGCGATCCTGCTGGCGCTGCCCGCCGTGATCGCGCTCATCGCGGAGAACACCGGCCACGTCAAGGCGGTCGGCGAGATGACCCGCGACGACCTCGACCCGGTCATCGGCCGGGCCGTCTTCGCCGACGGCATCGGCACCGTCGTCACCAGCTCGGTGGGCGGCTCGCCGACCACGACGTACGCGGAGAACATCGGCGTCATGGCCGCGACCAGGGTGTATTCGACCGCGGCCTACTACGTGGCGGCGATCGTCGCGATCGGCTTCGGGCTGGTGCCCAAGTTCGGCGCCCTCGTCGCGGCCACCCCCGGCGGCGTGCTCGGCGGCATCACGGTGATCTTGTACGGCATGATCGGGCTGCTCGGCGCGAAGATCTGGATCGAGAACCGGGTCGACTTCGCCGATCCGGTCAACATGGTGCCGGTCGCCGCGGGCGTCATTCTCGCGGTCGGGCCAGTGGACCACGAGATCACCGAGGACTTCGTGCTGTCCGGCATCGCGCTCGGCACGATCGTGGTGCTGGCCGGCTATCACGCGTTGCGGGCGATCGCGGCGACCCGTACGAGACCTCCAGCTGCCGAGGTCACCGGAGGGGAGGCCGGGTACGACCGGAAGGCCGAGACCGCGGAATGAGCGACGCGGGGGAACCATCGAGCGCGCCCAGGCTCGCGCTGGAAACACCGTGAAGCCGCCTCCCTTCGCCTACCGGGCGCCGGAGACCCTCGACGAGGCGCTCGCCGCGCTCGCCGCGGCCGGGCCGGAAGCGAAGGTCCTGGCGGGCGGGCAGAGCCTCATCCCGCTGCTCAACATGCGGCTCGCCGCACCCGCCGTGATCGTCGACATCAACCGGGTCGGCGGGCTCGACACGATCGCCGCCGACGAGACGGGAGTGCGGATCGGCGCGCTCGCCCGGCAACGACGGGTCGAGCGCGCCGCCGAGGCCGCCCGCGCCCAGCCGCTCATCGCCCAGGCGCTGCGGCACGTCGCGCACCCCGTCATCCGCAACCGCGGCACGGTCGTGGGGAGCCTGGCCCACGCGGATCCGGCCGCGGAACTTCCCGTCGTGCTGTCCGTGCTCGGCGGCAGCGTGGAGGTGGCGGCCGCGGCGGGCGAGCGGCGGGCCGTCCCGGCGGCCGAGTTCTTCGCCGGACCGCTCGAGCCGGCGCTGCGGCCGGGCGAACTGGCCGTGAGCGCGTTCTTCCCGGCGCTCGCGCCGCGGGCGGGCACCGCGTTCGCCGAGACCGCCAGGCGGCACGGCGACTACGGGCTGGCCGGCGTCGCCGCGGTCGTCGAACTCGACGCCGACCTTCGCGTCCGCGCCGCGCGGATCGGCTGCCTCGGCGTCGCCGCCACGCCGCTGGTGCTGGACCTGACCGACGTGCTCGGCCACCGGCCCCCGGACTCCTGCGATTGGACCGCCGCCGCCGAGCACGCCAAGCGCGCCGTCCGGCCGGAGGCCGACATCCACGCCGGCGCCGACTACCGCCGGCATCTGGTCGGCGTCCTCACCGAACGCACCCTGCGCGCCGCCGCGACCGCCGCCCGCGAGGGAGCCACGGATGAGTGAGGAACGGTTCGAGGTCGAGGTCACCGTCAACGGGGTGCGGCGCGGCGCGCACGTGCCGGCGCGGCGGCTGCTGTCGGACTTTCTCCGCCACGACCTCGGGCTCACCGGGACGCACGTCGGATGCGAGCACGGCGTCTGCGGATGCTGCACCGTTCTGCTGGACGGTGAGCCGGTGCGGTCATGCCTGATGTTCGCGGTGGGCGCGGCGGGTCACGCCGTCACGACGGTCGAGGGGCTGGCCGCGCCCGACGGGTCGCCGTCACCCGTCCAGCGCGCCTTCGCCGAGTGCCACGGCCTGCAGTGCGGGTTCTGCACGCCGGGCTTCCTCTGCACGGTCACCGCCCTGCTGCGCGACAACCCGCGGCCCACCGACGACGATGTCCTGGAGGGCATCTCGGGCAACCTGTGCCGCTGCACCGGCTACCAGAACATCGTCAAGGCCGTCCACCGGGCGACGGAGATCCTCGCCGAGGAGCGGAGGGCCGGGTCCGCATGACGACGAAGATGTTCGGCGAGCCGATCCCGCGGGTGGAGGACGCGCGCCTGGTCACCGGGCGCGGCCGGTTCCTGGACGATCTCGGGCGGCAGGCGCTGGCCGCGGCGTTCGTGCGGTCGCCGCACGCGCACGCCCGCGTCGTCGACATCGACGTGGCCGGCGCGCTCGACGTCGACGGCCTCGTCGCCGTCTACACCTGGGACGACCTCGACGGCAGGGTCGGCGAGCCGCTGCCGCTGCTGATCCCGCATCCCGCGCTCACCCACGGCCGTACCGGGTATCCGCTGGCCCGAGACGTGGTCCGGCACGTGGGGGAGCCGGTCGCGATGGTGGTCGCGGCCGACCGGTACGTCGCCGAGGACGCCGCGGAACGGATCGCCGTCCGGTACGAGCCGCTGCCGCCGGTGGTCGGGATCGAGGCCGCGGCCGCCGCCGGTCATCTCGTCCACGACGACGTGCCCGGGAACGTCGGGGCGCACCTGGTGCAGGAGGTCGGGGACGCGCCAGCGGCGATCGAGCGCGCTCCGCACCGGCTGGAGTTCCAGCTCGCCATCGAGCGCAGCGCCTCGACGCCGCTCGAAGGGCGGGGGGTGTACGCGCGCTGGGACGGCGACGACGAGTCGCTGCGGGTGTACTCGTCCACGCAGACCTCGACGAGCGTGCGGATGGCCATCGCCGCCAAGCTGGACCTCCCGCCGACGAAGGTCGAGGTGATCGCGCCCGATGTGGGCGGCGGCTTCGGCGTCAAGATCGTCCATCCGTGGCCGGAGGAGATCCTCGTTCCGTGGGCGGCGCGGCTGCTCGGCCGTGAGGTGAAATGGACCGAGGACCGGCGCGAGCATTTCGTGGCGAGCGCGCACGAACGCGGTCAGGTGCACCACGTCCGCGTCGGTTTCGACGACGAGGGCCGCGTCCTCGGGCTCGACGTGCGTTTCCTGCACGACCACGGCGCGTACACCCCGTACGGCATCATCGTGCCGATCATCACCTCGACGCAGCTGCTCGGCCCGTACAAGGTGGGCGCCTACCGGGTGGAGTTCACCAGCCTCTACACCAACACCGTGCAGGTCACCCCCTACCGCGGCGCCGGCCGCCCGCAGGGCGTGTTCTGCATGGAACGCACGATGGACCGCGTCGCCGCCCACCTCGGCCGCGACCGGACGCTGGTGCGGGCGGCGAATCTCATCCAGCCCGGCGACTTCCCCTATGACCAGGGACTGACCTTCCAGGACGGCCGTCCGCTCATCTACGACTCCGGGGACTATCCCGAGCTGCTCCGCATGCTCAAGGAGCTGATCGGCTGGGACGACTTCGGCAAGGCCCAGGCGGAGGCGGCCGGTCGGGGGCGCCGCCTCGGTCTTGGCCTGGCGTGCTACGTCGAGGGCACCGGCGTCGGCCCGTACGAGGGCGGGCACGTCGAGATCGACTCGGCCGGGCGGGTGCACGTGTCCACCGGGCTGACCAGCCAGGGCCAGGGACATCAGACCGTGTTCGCCCAGATCGCCGCGGCCGAGCTCGGCGTGCCGATCGAAGACGTCCGGGTGACCACGGGCGACACCCGCCGGTTCCGCTACGCGGTCGGCACGTTCGCCTCGCGCGCCGCCGTGATGAGCGGCAACGCGATCGCGCTGGCCTGCCGGGCGCTGCGCGACAAGGCGCTGCGGATCGCGGCCCAGGCGCTCGAAGCCGATCCGCGTGACCTCGAGATCGACGACGGCGTGGTGCGGATCAGGGGCAACCCGACGTCTTCGATCCCGCTGCGCACCGTCGCGGTGCTGTCGAACCCGCTGCGGTACGCCTTCGACGAGGAGGCCGCCCGCGCCACCCAGTTCGCGGTCGGCGGCTCGGCGGACCGGCCGCCCGTGGCCGAGGGGGAGCAGCCGGGGCTTGAGGGCACGGACTACTACTCGCCGATCCGGTCGACGTTCGCGGCCGGGGCGCACGCCGCCATCGTGGAGACCGATCCCGACACCGCGGAGGTGCGCGTCCTGCGGTACGCCGTCGTGCACGACTGCGGGCGGCTCATCAACCCCGGCATCGTCGAGGGGCAGATCCACGGCGGCGTCGCGCAGGGCATCGGCGGCGCGCTGTACGAACGGCTGATCTACGACGAGCACGGGCAGTTGCTGAACGCGTCGTTCATGGACTTCCTCATGCCGTACGCCACGGAGATCCCGGCGATCGAGACGGCGCACCTGGAGACTCCGTCGCCGCTGAACCCGCTCGGCGTGAAGGGCGCCGGCGAGGCCGGCGTCATCCCCGTGTCTGCGGTGATCGCCGCGGCGATCGAGGACGCGGAGGGCATCCCGATCGACGAGATGCCCATCTCGCCCGATGACCTGTTCCGCCTCCGCGAGCGAGCCGGCCGGGCCAGGCCGGTCGGCCGGCACGCGAGGGACGGCGCCGCCGTGGGCGGGCCGGAGCGGGCGTGAACCATCGCGACGGGCGGCGAGGCGGCGGGTGGAGACGTGGCGGGCGGCGACGTGGCGGGCGGCGACGTGGCGTGGCGCCGGCGGGGCTCTCCGGGAGCGGGGACCAGGGCCCCGCCGGCGTGTCGCACCCTAGTGGGTCAGGCGGCCCGCGCGGGCGGGTTCGGCGCGGCGTCGTGCTCCCGGCCGTCGTCGGTCGTCAAGAACGCGACCTTGTCCCGGGTGGTGATCCGCCGGATGACCGGCGGCAGACCCGTCGGGACTCGAGCGAGGAGACGAGGGAGTCTCGATGAGAATTAACGGCACCGCGACCGTCACCGCACCGGTCGCGCGGGTCTATGAAGCCCTGCGGGATCCCGCCGTACTGGTCCGGACGATCCCGGGATGCGAGCGGCTCGAGACGGTCGGTGCGGACACCTACGACATGACCGTCACCGCGGGGGTGGCGTCGATCAGGGGGACGTACGTCGGGCGGGTGGCGCTGCGCGAGCCGGACCCGCCGCATTCGTTCGTGTTGCGCGCCCAGGGCCAGGGCGCGCCGGGGACCGTGGACGCCACCGTCATGATCCGGTTGTCCGAGGACCAGGGCGCCACCACGGTCACCTATGACGCCGACACGATCGTCGGCGGCATGATCGGCGGAGTGGGCCAGCGCATGATCGGCGCGGCGGCCAAGCGGACGGCGGCGGAGTTCTTCACCGCTGTCGAGCAGGCGCTGACCGAGCCGGAGCCGGCCGCCGCGGCCGTTCCCGCCCCTGCCGCGGTCCCCGCCGCCGCGCGCCCCGGGGCCGTCTACACGGCTCCGCCGCGACCGCGTCCCGCCGCCGACATCCGGGCCATGGTGACGGCCTTCGGCGCGGGCGGGGCCGTGGCGCTGCTGGGGGTCGCGATCGGCTACGCGCTGGGCCGCCGATCCCGCTGAAGACCTGTGCGAGGAACGCAGGCGCGGGGAATGCAGGCGGGAATGCAGGCGAGGAACGCATGGTTCGCACCGATCGTGAGGATTGACATCTTCTCGGACATCGTCTGCCCCTGGTGCTACCTCGGCCGTACCCGCTTTCAGCAGGCCGTGGCCACGTACGACGGATCGGTCGAGGTGACCTGGCGCCCCTTCCAACTCGACCCCGACGCGCCCGCCACTGCGGAACCGGCCACCGAGCGGCTGGCGGCCAAGTTCGGCGGCCGCGCGCGGGTGACCGAGATGCACGAGCGGATGCGCGAACTCACCTCGGCCGAGGGCCTGCGCTACGAACCGGAACGGGCCCTGCGCGCCAACACCCGCGACGCTCACCGGCTGGTCTGGTGGGCCGGCCGGGAGGGCGACCAGGACGCGATGGTGGACAGGCTGTTCCGCGCCTACCACGCCGAGGGCCGGAACATCGCCGACGCCGAGACGCTCGTCGCGCTGGTCGCCGAGACCGGGCAGGACGCCGACCGGGCGCGGGCCCTGCTGGGCACGGACGAGGGCGTCGCCGAGGTCGAACACGACCTCGAGCAGACGCGGGCGCTCGGCATCACCGGGGTGCCGTTCTTCCTCTTCGAGGACGCGTGGGCGGTGTCCGGCGCGCAGCCCGCCGAGGTCTTCGGCGCGGCGCTGCGCGAGGTCGAACGCAAGCTCGCCACCTCCGGCGCCGACCCGTCGGCCTGAGCGCCGGCGGGGCGCCAAGAGGCATGATCGGCCAAAGACGCTAGCCTGCTCTTGGCAGATCTCGACAGTTTCCCGGTCAGGGTGGGCCGGTAGACCTAGCAACCATGAATCCTTCGGCGGGTGGTGCTTCGGCCGGCGGTCCCTCGGCCGGCGGCGCGGCCGGGCGCATCCGGCTGGGCATCGACACGGGCGGCACCTTCACCGACGTCGTCGCCATCGACGAGGGAGCCGGGCGGGTCGTCACGGCCAAGACCCCCTCGACCCCCGCCGACCCCGCCGCGGGCTTCATGACCGCCGTCCACAAGGCGCTCGGCCTGCTGAAAGCGGCCGGGAGCGACATCGGGGCCATCTCGCACGGCACCACGGTGGCGACCAACCAGCTGCTCGAAGACCGGATCGACGGCCTGGGCCTGATCACCACGGAGGGCTTCGAGTTCATCTTGGAGATCGCGCGGCAGAGCGTGCCGGACGGCTACGGCAACTCCTACTTCTGGGTGAAGCCGCCCCGCATCGTCCCGGTGCACCGGGTCAAGACCGTCGGCGGCAGGCTCGACTTCCGCGGCGACGAGATCCGGCCGTTCGATGAGGCCGGCGCCGTCCGGGCGGCGCGCTGGTTCAAGAGCCGGGGCATCGACACCATCGGTGTGTGCTTCCTGCACGCCTACGCCAACCCGGCGCACGAACTGCGCATGCGCGAGGTGCTGACGCGCGAGCACCCGGCCGCCGTCGTGTCGCTGTCGTGCGAGGTCCTGCCGGAGTACCGGGAGTACGAACGCGCGGTGACCACGCTCGTCGACGCCGCCGTCAAACCGACCATCGCCCGCTACATCGCGCAGATCGCCGACCGGCTCGCGGATGTCGGCGACGCGCCGTTCTATGTCATGAAGAGCAACGGGGGCGTGCTGTCCGCGGCCGAGGTGGTGCACCAGCCGATCACGACGGTGCTGTCGGGGCCGGCCGCCGGCGCCCTGGGGGCGGCGCTGATCGCCCGCACCGCGGGGACCGACTCGGTGATCACACTGGACGGCGGCGGCACCTCGACCGATGTTGCCGTCGTGCTGGGCGGGGCCCCGACGCTGACCACCGAGGGCTCCGTGGGCCGCCACCCGTCGAAGATCCCGATGATCGACATCGTCACGGTCGGGGCCGGCGGCGGCTCCGTCGCCTGGATCTCGCCGGAGGGCACGCTCAAGGTCGGGCCGCGGTCGGCCGGTGCCGACCCGGGGCCGCTGTGTTACGGCCGGGGCGGCACCGAGGTGACGGTCACCGACGCGCACGTGTTCCTCGGCAGGGTGCCGCCGTCGCTGCTGGGCGGCGAGGTCCCGCTGGACGCCGCCGCGGCCAGGTCGGGCGTCGAGGCTCTGGCCGGCAAGCTGGCCCTCACGCCGGAGCGCACGGCCACCGGCATCCTGGAGATCAGCGCCTTCAACCAGGCCAACGCGATCCGGCAGATCACGGTGCGGCGCGGTCTGGACGTCCGCGACTACCCGCTGGTGGCGTTCGGCGGGTCGGGCCCGCTGCTGGCCTGCCGGCTCGCCGACATCCTCGGCGTGCCGTCAGTCGTGGTGCCGCGGGACCCGGGGAACCTGTCCGCGTTCGGCCTGCTCACCGTCGACGTCAAGAACGACTACGTGCAGACCTACGTCACCCGCGACGCCGGCCTCGCTGGGATCGGCGATGTCTACGCCCGCCTGGAGCGGCGGGCCGCCGACGCGCTCGGCCGCGAGGGGTTCCCGCCCGACCGGCGGCGCCTCGTCAGGTCGGCCGACCTGCGGTACTACGGTCAGGCCTTCGAGGTCACGGTGCCCGCGCCGGACGGCCCGGTCGACGAGGGTTTTCGGGCCGAGGTGGTGCGCCGGTTCCACGACGCGCACGAGCGGCTGTACGGCTACTGCTACCGCGACGACGACCGGCACCCCGCGGAATGGGTCAACCTGCGGGTGAGCGGGATCGGCCCGATCAAGCGGCCCGAACCCGCCGAACGGCCCCGGCGCACGGCGGCGGAACCACCGGCGCCGGTGCCGGCGGCGCGCCGGCAGGTGCTCTTCGAGGACGGCGAGGACGGCCGGGCGGGCGGCTGGCGGGACTGCCCGCTCTACCGGCGCGCCGATCTGTATCGCGACGACGACATCGAGGGCCCGGCGGTGATCGAGGAGTACGGCTCCACCCTGCCGCTGCATCCCGGCTTCCGCGCGCGCGTGGACGCCTACGGAAACCTGGTGGTGACCCGTGCCTGACCCGATTCTCGTGGAGATCGTCGAGGGGACGCTGGCCTCGGTGGAGCAGGAGGTCGAGACCGCGATCGCGCGGACCGCCCGCTCGCCGATGATCCGCGACGCGCACGACTTCCGGGCCGGCATTCACGACCGGAGGCTCCGCAAGCTGACGGGCCGGTCGTACTCCGCGCTCGTCCACCCGATCGTCCGCGATTTCCCGCTCGAGACGATGCGGCCGGGCGACGTGTACTTCCACAACGACGTCTACCTGTCCGAGGGCGGCATCGGCCACCTCCCGGACCTGTGCGTGACCGTCCCGGTCTTCGACGACGGGGAGGTCGTGGCGTTCGTCCAGGCCTTCGGCCATCACGACGACATCGGCGGCGCGGTACCCGGATCGATGCCGTCGCACGCCCGCAGCGCCTTCGAAGAGGGGTTGATGGTCCCGCCGATCAAGCTGTGGGACCAAGGCGTCCCCAACGAGGCGGCGCTGCGCATCATGACCCGCAACTCGCGGATGCCCGACTCGCTGGCCGGCGATCTCGACGCCGAGTGCGCCGCCTGCCTCATGGGCGCGCGGCGCCTCGGCGAGCTGTTCGCGCGATACGGCCGGGACGCCGTCGAAGAGTGCTTCGACGCGATCATCGACAAGACGACCGAGACGTTCCGCCGCGAGATCCTGGCCAAGATCCCCGATGGCACGTTCGTGTGGGAGGACTACGCCGAGCACGACGGCGTCGACCCGCCGCGGCTGCACGCTCAGCGCATCTCCCTCACCAAAGCCGATGACAAGATCGTCATCGACTTCGCCGGGACGTCGCCGCAGGCCAAGGGGCCCATCAACCACGCGGGAAACTACGCAGACGGCGTCTTTCTCAAAAAGTGGCTGGCCCCGATCCTGCGCAACCTGGCCGACACGCCCGAGCGGATGGCCGAACTCGACGTCAACGAGGGCGTCGTGCCGCTGCTCGAACTGCGCTTCCCGCCGGCGGGCACGCTGCTGACCCCGATCTTCCCGGCCCCGACGAACGCGCGGACCTTCGTGATCTTGCGGCTGCTCGGCGTCCTCGCCGGCGTGCTGGCGAAGGCGACCGGCGGGCGGATGCCCGCCGACCAGGAGACGATCCGCTACACCGGGGTGTACGGAGTGGACGCCACGGGCTCGCCGTACCTCATGCGCGAGGTGCTCGGCGGCGGCTCCGGCGGCCGCTACTACGCCGACGGCGAGGACACCATCCACGTCGTGCCGGACTCGCGCAACATCCCGGCCGAGTTCGCCGAGGCCCGCTGGCCGTTCGTCGTCGAGCGCCTGGGCCTCGCGGTCGACTCGGGCGGCCCAGGCGCGCACCGCGGCGGGCTCGGCTACGACAAGCACCTGCGCATGCTGCGCGACGCCCACTACATGTCCATCGCCGACCGTTCGATCCTGTCGTGCTGGGGAGTGAACGGCGGCCGGGCGGGGCGGCCGTTCCGCGTGACGATCGATCCGGGCGGGCCGCGTGAACGCGAGATGGACGGGCTCACCGACGCCGAGCCGGTCCGCGCCGGCGAGGTGATCCGCATCCGGACGACCGGTGGCGGCGGCTGGGGCGACCCGCTCGACCGCGACCCGGCGGCGGTGGCCGACGACGTACGCGACGGAAAGGTGTCGGTCGCCGGCGCCCGCGACGACTACGGCGTCGTGCTCGCCACGGAGCCCGCCGGTCCGGCGGACGCGGGGGACGCGGCGGCAGATCCGACCCCCGACCTCGCGGAGACCGCGCGGCTGCGGAGCCGGCTGCGCGCCGCTCGCGGCCCCGCCCCCTTCTTCGACCGCGGTCCCGGCTATCCGCGCCTGTCCGGCGGTCGCGTTCATGCCCCGGTCGACCTCTAAACTCGCTCGTACTTCGCGGGCACGAGCGGGCCGGACGAGGGGAGGGGTCCACGGTGACCGACGGCAGGCAGGTTCCGATCGCGCGGGCGCGGGCGCACGTGCTCGCCAAGCAAGGCCTGGCCGGGCAACGGCTGGCCGCCGTCGGCGACGCCCTGGTCGGCACCGCCGGAATCTACGGCACCGCGCCGACCTGTTACCTGTCCGCGGCGGCCAGGACGGCGGATTTCACGCTCGCCGACCTGGACGCCGAGCTGTACGACAAGCGCAGCGTGGTCCGGCTGCGCTGCATGCGCGGCATGGCCTACATCCAACCGGTCGAGCTGGTGTCGGTGCTGTTCGCCTGCACCGGTGAGGCGCCCGACAGGACGCTGCGCCGCATCGGCAAATACAGCGGGCTCGGCGAGGACGGCGTACTCGCCCTCGCCGACCACGTGGTGCGGGTCATGGCGGGCCGGCCGCCGATGACCGTACGGGAGATCCGCGAGGCGCTCGGCGCCGACGTGCCGCCGGGCGCCAGGGAGGGTCTGCAGTTCACGGTCGGGCTGCTGGGCCGCACCGGACGGATCGTCCGCGCCGAGGTGCGCGGCTCGTGGCGCAGCGACAACTACGCCTACGCCCTGTGGGACGACTGGGTCGGCGCCCCGGTCGAGCCCGTCGACCCGGCGGCCGCCCGGGTCGAGCTGGCCCGGCGCTACCTGCGCGCGTTCGGCCCGGCCACCGCCGCCGACCTCAAGTGGTGGGCGGGGTGGACCAAACGCGACACGGACGCGGCGCTGGCCGCGCTCGGCGACGAGCTCACCCCGGTGTCGCTGGACGGCGTCGACGCGGTCGTGCTCACCGCCGAGCTCGCCGCATTGGAGGGAGCCGGTCCAGGGGCCGCCGGTCGCGAGGAAGCCTCTCCGGGTCCGGCGGTACGGCTGCTGCCCGTATGGGACAGCTACCTCATGGCCTACGCCACGGGCCCGGCCGGACGGGCGCGCCAGGTCGCCGAGGCCGACTACGCCAAGGTGTACGACAAGAGCGGCAACGCCACATCGACGGTGATCGTCGACGGGACGGCCGCCGGGGTCTGGGAGCTCGACCCCGACGCCGGCCGCGTCACGGTCGCCCCGTTCGGCGACGCGATGCCGTGGGCGGACCTCGAGGCCGAGGTGGCCGTGATCGCCGCGGCGATCGGCACCGACCTGCGCCTCGACCGCGCCGCCCCGCCCGGACCGTTGTCGGCCGGTCCCCGCAACGCGTTCTTGTCGCCCATCAGCCTCTGCGCTCCCGCGAAGTGACCCCCTAGGAGGATGAGGATCAGGTGTCCGGACCCCTTGACGGTGTCGTCGTCGTCGACCTGAGCCGGGTGCTGGCCGGGCCGTACGCCACCATGGCGCTGTCCGATCTCGGTGCGCGCGTCATCAAGGTCGAGCAGCCGGGCACCGGCGACGAGACCCGGGGGTGGGGACCGCCCTTCGTGGGCGACGCGGGCGTGAGCACGTACTACCTGGCCGCCAACCGCGACAAGGAGTCGATCGAGCTCGACCTCAAGTCCGAGACCGGCAGGGACACGCTGACCCGGCTGGTCCGCCACGCCGACGTGCTCGTAGAGAACTTCCGCACCGGCGTCCTGGACCGCCTCGGCTTTCCGGTCGAGCGGCTGCACGAGCTCAACCCCGGCCTGGTCATCTTGTCCATCACCGGGTTCGGGCACGACGGCCCCGAGGGCGGCCGACCCGGCTACGACGCGATCATGCAGGGCGAGAGCGGCATCATGAGCGTGACCGGACCGCCAGGCCGGCCCAGCAAGGTGGGCCTGTCCATCGCCGACATTCTGGCCGGGCTGAACGGCGCGCAGGGCGTGCTCGCCGCGCTCTACGAGCGCACCAGGACCGGCCGCGGGCGGGTGGTGCGCACCTCGCTGCTGGCATCGACGGTCGGCGCGCATGCCTACCAGGGCACGCGCTGGACCGTGGCTCGCGAGGTGCCCGAGTCGATCGGCAACGACCACCCGTCGATCGCGCCGTACGGCACCTTCCGGTGCAAGGACGGGGTGCTGCAGCTCGGGGTCGCCAACCAGAACCTCTGGCGCCGATTCGCCGTGATCGTCGGCATCGACCCCGATGACGAGCGGTTCGCGACCGTCCGCGACCGCTCCGAGCGGCGCGCCGAGCTCACCGAGACGATCGAGCGCGCGCTGGCCGCCGACACCCGCGACAACTGGCTGGCGAAGTTCGCCGAGGCGGGCATCCCGGCCGGCGCGATCCGCTCGATCGACGAGGTCTACGAGTGGCCGCAGACCCGGTCGCAGGGCCTCGTCATCGAGGTCGACCACCCCCAGCTCGGCCGCATCGAGCTGCCGGGATCGCCGCTGCGGTTCGACGGCGCCACGCCCCGCGCGCACGCGGCGCCGCCGCTGCTCGGCCAGCACACCGAGTCGGTACTCGCCTGGCTCGCTTCCCTCGAAGAGGCGGACAAGCCGGACGACCCGGACGGCTCAGCCGACCCAGACGGCGAGTAACGCTCCGGCCGGGCCGCCGCCCGAATCAGCGCTGCCGATAGGCCGCCGCGACACCGATCATGGCGATGAGGCCGCTGGCGTATTCCATGGCCTCCTCATGACCCTCGTCGAACGGGGGCTGGAAGCCGACGCCCTCCCACTGCCGGGTCTCGGCGTTCCACAGCGAGTTGCCGACCTCGAAGTCCCAGCCGTACACGCCGAGGTCGTACCAGAGCTCGTCGGCCGAGTTGCCGGCCGCCGAGTAGAGCACGTCGGTGACCGGGCCGGTCTGTTGCGGCCAGGTGACGGTGCCCCGCTCCGCGGCGATGCCTTGCTCGATGGTCTTGGCCGAGTCGAGGAAGAAGTCGAGATCCGCGGGCGTCGGCCGCGGCAGCGTGACGCGCCCGTCGAACTTGTACGCCCCGGGCGGCCACATGAAGTACCCGCCGTAGCTGTGGACGTTCATGGCGAACTTGATGTTGCGGTAGCGCTGGGCCAGCCAGATCACGTTGCGGCTCTCCGGCTCGGAGTGCTCCGCCGGCCCGGCGAAGGTGCCGCTCTGGCAGTTCGTCGACGCGCCGAAGTAGCCGTCGAACAGCGATCCGGCGGCGTAGTTGCGGTTGACGTCCACGCCCCAGCTATTGCGCAGCCCCGGATCGGACTGAGCCGCCGGGCAGTAGTTGCGCATGTTCTTCCGCTGCATGTTGAAGTCGTAGAAGCTGTAGTTCGCCCCGTCCGGGTTCACCGACGGAATGATGAAGATGTCGGTCTCGCGCAGCAGCCGCGTCGTGGCCGGGTCCCTGCCGTAGTTGCGCAGCAGCCGCTCCGCCGCCTCGATCGTGACCAGCGGCGTCACCCACTCGCGCGCGTGCTCCTGGGCGTAGGCGAGCACGCCCGTACGGGAGCCGTCGCGGTGCACGCCCACGCGCAGCGCCCGCACCTGGAAAGGCGTACGCGGGACGCCGGCAGGCGCCTTCAGGAAGTCCGACAGCTGGGTGGCCGGGGCGGGGGCCATGACGCCGGCGCCGGCGTCGCCGCGGTAGGTCGAAGCGGTGACCGGCGACCCGGACTGCGCGGTGAGCGCGGCCGCCACCTGCGCCGCGGTGCTGACCGGCGCGCCCGCGGCGTCGGTGGCGAGCCGGACCGTGATCAGCTTGCCGTCGACCGTCACCGACAGCGGGCTGTTGGCGCTACCCGGGTTGGTCAGTTCGATGAGCAGGTCGTTGCCGCCCTCGGAGCCGTACGCCTTGGAGGTGACGACCACGGCCGCGCCCGGCGGCGTGCCGAGCACCGCCTGGGCGTTGCGGCGGTAGCCGTTGGTCTTGTTCGGCAGGTCGATGACGTCGGTGAGCCTCGGGAACCTCTTATGCAGCGCCGCGATCCTGGCGTACACCTCGGCCGGCGGCATGTAGTGGTCGACGAAGTCCTTTTGGTAGTGCCGGCCGGGCCGGGGCGGGCGCTTGCCGTTCGGCCATTCGGTGACGCGGGCGGTCGCGCTGCCGCCCTGGCTCGAGGTGACCGTCACGCGCTCGGGCCGCCCGGTCGCGGGCGCCGGGGTCGGCAGCAGGTGGCCCATGTAGATGTTCGCGTCGACGAAGGGCGCGAGCGCCGCCTGCCCGGAGGTGCCGCGCGCGCCGGTCCAGGAGGCCGTCATGGTGAGCCCCTCCGGCGCACCCGCGCTGGTGGACGCCTCGACGGAGATGAAGTAGCCGTCGGGCGTCTTGAACCACACCGCCCGGTCGATCGTGACCTGATCGGCCTGCGCGGCCGCGGACGGGGACGCCGCGGCGGACTTCGGCCGGGCCTGTGCCTGCTGGGCGGGGGAGTCGGCCGTGCTCGCGGTGGTGACCCCGAGCCGGCGCAGCGCGCCGACCTCGGCCGGTGTCGCGACCGCGTCCACCTCCACGCGGCCGTCGGGGCTGCGCAGCACATGGCCCGTCAAGTCGGCGCCGGACGCCACGAGACGCTCGAACGTGGCCGCGTCGGGGACCAGCAGGCGTACGACGGAGGCCTGTTCCGGCGCCGACGCCGGCGCGGCGGGCGCGGCCGCGGCCGCGGGGCCGGCGGAGTCGGCCGGGCCGCCCGCGGCCCGGGCCGTTGGGGCGATCCCGAGGGATGTGCACACGACGAGCGCGGCGAGCAGCGCGGTGGTCCGCGGCCGGCGCTTGTGCATGACGGACGGTCGGCGCATGGGCACTCCCTCGTGCGTCTCAGCTTGTGGCCCCCCGCAGGAGAGATCATCCCACCGCCGAACGCCGTACGATGGCCACATTCGGCCACGTCACAGCCTCATGAATCCAATTTCACGATTTTTCCGTTCGGATCGGATCGGACCTGATCCGTCCGAACCATGAGCCCGGCGGCGTCGAAGCGGGCGGTCTGGGTCAACCCGGAACTCGTCGCCCGACTTCACGGATACTGTCGGAGTGGACGTCCATGATGGACCCATGAAACTCCAGCGTCGTCGGCCCCCGCGCGGTCACCGGCCGCGACTTCTACCGGAGGAGGTGCGGTGAGCGCCCTCCCGCCGCCCACGCCGCCTGTGCCCCCTCCGCCAACGGCCCAGCAGCTGAGCGATGTGCTGGCGTCCTTCGTTCGGGGCTGCGGGATAGACGATCGCCTGGCCGCCGACATCGGCGCCGAGGCCGAGGACGCCGCGACCGACCCCGGCGACCCCGGCGAGGCCGAAGTCGGCGACCTGCTGCTGAGCCTGGTCGGCCGGTGCGCGCGGGGCAGGCGCCCCATCGTGTACGTCAGCGTCCCGATCACCAGTGGCAGGGCCTACCTCGAGTGGCACGCGCGGCATCCGGGAGCGGCGAGGTCCGGCGACGATCCGGTTGTCCGGCAAAGCGTCATATCCACCAACAAGCGACGCGCCCGTGAGGTGGTCGGGCGACTGCGTGAGGCGCTGCCCGGCGTGGTCATCGATCCCTCATGCCTGATGGACGTCCCTGGCTGGGAGCAACCCCACTACCACGCCTTCTGGATCAAGGTCATCGAGCGGCATGCGGATAGGGTGATCTTTGTCGATGGCTGGCAATACAGCGTGGGGTGCACGATCGAGTTCGCCGCGGCGGTGCGCCTCGGCATCCCCATACTCACAGAGCGTCTCGCGACCCTCGACGTGGCCACCGGTCTCGAGCTGGTCCGCGCCGCGCTCGAAGAGTACGCGTCCGCGCAGGTCGACTCGACGAGGTTGCGGCAGGCGCTGCACGACGCCGAGGAGGCCGCGACCCGGACCGCGCCGTTGAGGACGTGATGTGAGATGCAGCAGCCGAAGGACGAGCGGCTCGTCGAGTTGGCCGAGCGACACAACGTCGCCCAGTTCGTCAGTTTCTCGCCCGGCGGGCGGCCGCGAATCCGCCACAACAGGATCAGGGGGCATTCGCCCGACCATCTCTTCACCGATCCTCGGGCGGCGGTCGATGCGCTGATGCGCGCGTCGGCGGGCTCACTCAACGTTCGTTCCTTTCGACTGGGCCGAGACAAGGGCAATCCCTTCGAGTACGGCGTGCGCAAGACCGATGAAGTCGTTGACATCGTTCAAACCCTGGCGGCCGATGGTTACTACGTCATTGTCAATGAGACAATTGACACTGCCGACGGCGGCGTTTCCGGCGTCGTCCTGGGCGACCTCATCGAATTCGCGCCGCTCGATACGCCGCGCGGCGTGGAAAAGCCGGGCGCGGTGAGCCTGCCCTACCAGCTGGGCAGCAGGCTGCTGCAGACCGTTTACGGCTTCCGGCTGGATATTCGCGCGGCCGCCGGCGAACGCGTCGAGTTCAGCGTGCACCCGACGCGGGTCGGCTACCGGCGCGGCCACGTTCTGTTGTGGGAGATCGAGCACGGCGCCCCCATACAGCTGGAGCCGGCCATCTTCTGGCCCAATCGGTTCAGCCGGTTCATCGGCGACAAGGCGTACGGGCTCCTCATCGCCCACCTGCTCGGCCTGCCGGTCCCGGCGACAACCGTCATCGCTCGCACCGTCGCGCCTTTCCGCTTGGGGCGGCCGACCGGCACGGCCGAGATGTGGCTGCGCACGTGCCCCACAGAGCAGCGGCCCGGCCACTTCACCACGACATTCGGCTGGGAAGATCCGTACGCGCTGCTGGCCCGCGAGGATCCCGATGGTTCAGCGATCTCCGCCGTGCTGGCCCAGGAAGGCGTCGACGCCCGATACAGCGGAGCGTCGCTTCCTGGGCCCGAGGGAGATGCCGATTACGTGGAGGGCGTTCCGGGTCGCGGCGATGAGTTCATGCAGGGCAGGCAGCGGCCTGATCGGCTGCCCGCCGAGGTGGTCCGCGATGTGCGTGCGTTGGCCGCCCGCGCCCGCCAGACGCTGGGCCCGGTGCGTCTGGAGTTCGTCCATGACGGGCGGCAAGCCTGGGTCGTTCAGCTTCACCTGTCGGCCAAGCGCTACCAGGCAGGCGTCATCAATCCCGGCACGCCGGCGGACGGCTGGCTCGAGTTCGACCCGAGCGCTGGCCTCGACGAGCTCAACAGTTTGATCGACCGGGCCGTCGAGGAGAGCAAGGGGGTCCGGGTGGTCGCGCCCGTCGGCCTGACGAGTCACGTGGGCGATCTACTCCGGCGGGCCAATGTGCCCGCTGAGTTCCATCTCCAGGGTGCGGCACCTTAGACCCATCTCGACTCCGCCCCGCTGTCACACGGGCGTCGGACCATCCGGCCGAAGCTGATCCGGCGTTATCGGGTCACCTATCGGGACGGGAATCTGCCGCGGCAGGTCCGCGGCCTGCGCGGGGGATTTTCTCTGGTCGAGGCGGTCCTGGAAGGACCGGCGGCGCTTGGCGATGGACGCCGACGGCTCCCGCAGCGATGGCACGATCAGGCAGAGTACGGCGGCTGTCGCGACGCCGAGTTGGCCGGCGTACCATCCGTTCACTCCGGAGAAGACCGCGAGCGCGAGCAGCAGGACGGTGACGACCGTCACCCGGCGGCGCTGGCGGCCGACCCTGACCCGCCTCTTCTTGCGTCCCGCTTCGGTGGGGGAGGCCGCGGCACTCTTGTCGTCCTGCCGCGTGGCGCGCCAGAACGCGACGAGGCTGAACGCGCCGAGCGCGAGCGTGGCCACGATCCAGCTCAGCAGAGCCGGGGCCGGATAGCTCGAATCAAATATCAGAACATCAAATACGCACGCGGCCATAAGGAAGGCGTACCAAACCTCGCCGCGCAGTTTCTGGCCGAGCCGGGGCTGTTCCTTGTCGACCGTTGTCTCGTCGATTGTCTGCCGCGCGTATCGAATGCGAGCCAGCAGCTGCAGCTCCACGTATGAACCCATGACCAGGCCAATGACGACGCGATGCAGCGGTTCGAGGTGGACGACCGCCGGTGCGTCGGGGCTGCCGGCCGCGATGGCGACGAACACCACGGCGAGCGCGAAAGCGAGCAAAGACAGCGACAGCAAAGCGACAGATTCCGTGGTCCGATCGTACTTCGCGTTGGTGCGGACCCCCAGATTGTGGGTCTCCCGGACGTACGAAACGAACCGTTCCTTCTTGAGTTCGTCGACCGACGCGCCCCATTTGTCTTCCCATTCGTCCAGGGAGACGCCGGCGATCTCGCGAAAATACAGTTGGGAGGCGGGGACGCCACGTATCCATGCCATCGGCGGGCGGTGGCTCGACTCGGCCAGCCCGGGCAGTCTCAGCGGCGTGGCGAGGCTCGTCAGGAGCAGCATCACGGTGAACACCACGCCGATCAGGAACACGGCGAGCGAGATCAGCCCGAGTGGCAGCGTGAACGGGGGAGTCTCAAACGTACGCGTCACGAAACTGGCCGACGACAGTGCGGCAAGAGCAAGCGTGGCGGCGGTCAAAAACGCGATGCTGGTCAGGAGCCGGCCGATCTTGTCGTCTTGGTGCTTCGTCGCGTCCAGCACCTCTTCATAGGTGCCGTGGATCAGCTTGAGTTTCTCGTCCGTCTCGTCGGCGGCCCGCGGCGTCATATGACCATGATGAGTCATGTGACGGCCGAGATCACTGTCCGCATTGCGCCACATGCTGACCGTTAGTTCCAAAGCCAGTGAAGGCCGCGGTGGAGACGGTGCCGGCGGGTCCCCTCAGCGGACCGCGGTTAAGGTGGCGGCGTGGGTGAACCGCTCGTGACGCGCATGCAGGGCTTCGGTACGACGATCTTCGCCGAGATGTCGGCGCTGGCCGTACGGACCGGAGCGATCAACCTCGGCCAGGGCTTTCCCGACACCGACGGGCCGCCGGCCATGCTCGAGTTGGCCATCGAGACGATCCGCTCGGGCGGCAACCAGTACCCGCCGGGTCCCGGCATCCCCGAGCTGCGCGCGGCGGTGTCCGCGCAGCGGCACGACCGCTACGGCCTCTCCTACGACCCGGACGGCGAGGTGCTGATCACGGTCGGGGCGACGGAGGCGATCGCCGCCTCGATCATGGCGCTGGCCGAGCCGGGCGACGAGGTCGTCGTCTTCGAGCCCTACTACGACTCCTACGCCGCGGTGATCGCGCTGGCCGGCGCGGTCCGCCGTCCCGTGACGCTGCGCCCGGAGCGGCCGGGCGGCCGGTTCACCTTCGACCCCGACGAACTGCGGGCGGCGGTCACCCCCCGCGCCAGGCTGATGCTGGTCAACTCGCCGCACAACCCCGTCGGCACGGTCTTCACCCGGGACGAGCTCGAGGTCATCGCCGACGTCTGCCGGGAGCACGATCTGATCGCGGTCACCGACGAGGTGTATGAGTACCTCACCTACGACGACGCCGAGCACATCCCCCTCGCGACCCTGCCGGGCATGCGGGAGCGCACCGTGGGGATCTCCTCCTCCGGCAAGACGTTTTCGGCCACCGGCTGGAAGGTCGGCTGGGTCACCGCCCCCGAGCCGCTCGTGCGCGCCGTCCAGACCGTCAAGCAGTTCCTCACCTACGTTTCGAGCGCCCCCTGGCAGCGAGCCGTGGCGTACGCGCTGACCCACGAGCTCCCCTGGGTGGCCGACCTGCGCAAGTCCCTCGAGACCAAGCGCGACCGGCTCATCACCGGGCTCGAGGCCGCCGGCTTCACCACCTATCGCCCGCAGGGCACCTACTTCGTCCAGGCCGACATCCGCCCGCTGGGCTTCAGCGACGGCCTCGAACTCGTGCGCGCGCTCCCCGACAAGGCGGGCGTCGTCGCGATCCCGACTCAGGTCTTCTACGACAACGCCGCCGCCGGCGCCCACTTCGTCCGCTTCGCCTTCTGCAAACGCGACGAAGTCATCAACGACGCGGTCAAACGCCTCTCGCAACTGGCCTGAGAGGCTTGGGGAGCCAACCGGGGAGCCAACGTCACGCGACTTACTCGGACTTGGACGGTTGCGTTGACCGGCTCGACCCGAAGATCGAGTTCATGTGCTCGGCACCGGTACGGATCACCGGCTTGAGCTGATGCCGATAGACGGCTTCGGTTACTGCTGTTCCTGCGTGCCCGCAGATGTCGGCGATCGTCTCGATGGGCACGCCTTGGTCACTCATGATCGAGACGAACGAGTGGCGGAGCTCCCTGGGAGTCCACTGGCTCCCTGCCCCCGCCTTGGTGGCGATCCTTCGGAAGGTTCGCCGGACGCTGCTGGCGTCGAGCGGCGTCCCGAACCCACACCAGGACCCCCATCGACCAAGATCATCGAGACCTACCCCCACCGATGGGCCGTCCCACGCGAGACCTGGCTACAACTCTTCGGACGCCGCCCAGCACGAAATCGGCATCCTCGCCTACGCCGGACCCTTCCTTGCCGAAGACGCCGGCATCATCCAACTCATCGCAGACAAAGCCCGCGGCGGCGTAACCGCCCGCATCCCTCTCGGCGGCCCCGACAGCCCCAAAGTCGCCGAACGCGGCGCAGATGAAGGCATCGGCGAGTGGCCGCGAAGATCCGCAACAGCCTCGTCCTCTGCCAACCGCTCCACGATCTCGACCACGTCGAGATCCGCCTCCACGACACCGTCCTCTACAACTCGATCTATCGAGCCGACGACGATCTACTCATCAACCCCCAGGCTTACGGCATCGCCGCAGCCCACGCCCCCGTCCTCCACCTCCGCAAAGTCAGCCCCGGCGACATGGCCACCACCTACCTCGACAGTTTCGAGCGCGTCTGGTCACTGGCCAGGCGGGCTTGAGCTGCAAGATTCTCGTCAAGGTTGTGTGGCTCCAACCGCGAAGAGCGTTGGGCGCGAAGGTTCGGGTGATCGTGTAATTAGAGGCGTGACCGGGCGGGAGCGTCGAGCGCTTACCATTCCCATCTAAATCCTACGACTGTCTCTTGAATGTACGGCACAAAACGACGAATGATGCATTTGTGGATTTCTGCTGGGCTTTCAACAACTAGTTCTCCTGCGATGTGATCATCCCAGGCGCACCACCAAGCATTTTTCGGAATCTTGAATCTCTCGAACTCGACGGCAATGTCGACGTTCTCGCAACGAGCGAATGCTGCTCTTCGAATCTCCGTCAGCGTCGCTGTGTTCGGCGCGAAGCGAGTATGGTATTCCAGTACTGTTGACTCAGCTTTTCTAAGCGGCTTATCAAGTACGATCTCCGCGCTTGTTAGACCACCTCCGTATTCGTAGTGCCTTCCTAGGTTCCCTCCGTGAACAACTTCAATGTCGGACGCCTGTGGCTCGTGATTGAAGATATAGATATCGACGCCATCTTCGATTGCGCGGATCGTGTGATGGGTCCGTCGAAGCGTCAAGGAACCGTGACGGTCGATAAAGTATCGCTCTACTAAGCTGACCGTGCGGTGACATTGACGCCGGATCATTTTGCGGTGTCGACGCAACGTATTCGATATCCCGGCGATGTCGAACTCTTTCCCCGCAAAGACATCCCAGAGTCGTCTCTCATCTTCCTCGTCCATCTCGAATGCGGCAATAAACCATTTCAGCGTCTCCGCCGACAGGCTATCTCCCTTAAGGGCTCTGGATACTCGGTCTTTCATCTGGCGAGCAAGCCCAGTTGAATTTTCGCTTCTCTCGCCGCTCTCCCAGAGATACTCTTCGATCACCTTAGCCACTGCCGCCTGGCTAAGGGCAGTATGATCGCGTTTTATGTGTTGCCGCCACAGACGCCGGTAATGCGGATCGGACACCAGGAGATCCCGTAGTAGATCTCCGGACGCAGATGATCTCCCGACGGATCTTGCTGGCACTGCTGACCTCCTTCACCGGGGTCGTGCTGTAGCCGCCACGTAGATCGCACTGTAAGTCCCCTTCGGAGCGCAAGGTGTTCTTCACCAGGGCGTATGGACGCTGCGGTGTCCACCGACAGGTGGTGCGACACAAGTGCGACAGTCCTGTCTCAGACTGGGGTCGACAGCACCAAATCGTCAAGGAGGGCACGCGGGAACCAAGGAGGGATGTTCGAGCTACTCTCTTGATCGGCAATTGCAGAGAAAGATCCGGGCGGCGAACGTCGACGTGGCAATCGCCAGCCTGATTGGGCCGGCATGGCTGGCTGGGCGCGTGATGCCGGAGGGGTGTCAGCTCTCCGTATCATCGCATTCTTCGAGGTGAAAGAGCAAATGGCAATACCGGCGGTTATAGCTACCAACGCAATACCAAGATTCCTTGAATCGATCCCGAAAGTAGGAGTTCCAGAAAAGGTCGACGGCAACTACCTCAAGAGTCTGGGTTTCAAGAACTCAAATGACATGGCACTGGTGCCTCTCTTCAAATCATTGGGCTTTCTAGACTCTGGGGGAAAACCGACAAGCATCTACCGCGATTATCGGGCGGCTGATGCGGAAGAGGCAAAGAGGATTCTCGGAACGGCGATTAGGACTTTCTATTCCGGGCTCTTCATGACGTATCCTGATGCGCATCGCAAAGATGACGAAGCACTCGCAAACTGGATGCGCGCCAATACCGACAAGGGCGCTGCAACTCAGGGGCGTGCCCTTAGAACCTTTAAAGTTCTCCGCGACTCCGCCTCATTCGACGAAGCTCCGCAAGCACAACTGCGTGAACCGTCTAATGCGGTCGCGCCTTCCAATGGAGCCCAGGGATCCGCCAGTTCCGCTCGCATACACACCCACGCCCAAGCAACACCCGAGGTCACGATTAATATCACACTACAGATAGCCGCCACGGACGACGCTTCGATCTATGACAAATTCTTTGCCTCCATGAAGAAGCATCTATTCTCTGATGAATCCTGAGATATACGTGGCATGGGCAGCCAAGGCGAGGAGATTCGAGCTTGATGCCCATAAAGTCCTTAGCATGCACGAAAGTGCGAACGTCTCTCGCGTGGTCGTGCTGGAAAACGCATACAACTCGCTCGCCTTGCTCAATATCAAGCAAGATGACATGATGCGGCAAGCCCTGCGTTGTGCCGAGAATGGCCTATACCGTGCAGCGCATGTGATGGCGTGGGCGGCATGTATGGACTATATAGCGGAGAAGCTATCCGCTGACAATCTCGTCGCGCTTAGAGCAGTGCGCCCGGGTTGGCGAGGCAGAGACATTCGAGAAATCGCTGAGTATATCGCCGAATATCAGATAGTGGAGGCTTTGAAGGCTGTTGGCCTAGCGACTAAAAACGAGACTAATGGACTCCTCGGTCTCTTGCGTCGCCGCAACGAGTGCGCCCATCCGACCGGTTATCTGCCCCAAGTGAACGAGACCTTGGGATATATAGACGAAATTCTGCAGCGGATCACCAAGCTGGCCGCTAAAAATCTCGTTTAAAGGCGAAAGCCCTAGCCAAGTGCGATTCGGCTGGGCCTTTCGACCTTCGTCAGGGTTGGGGCTGCATCTCGATGGCGAGGATCCGGCGGACCTTGCGGCGGTCGATGCCGTGTTTCTCGGCGAGGAAGCGCGAGAGAGGCTTGCCTGGACCGTCGAGGCTGGCGAGGTAGTCGGAGAGAACCGCTTGCTCCGGGGTCTGCGCCATGTCGGTGCCGTTCTGGCTCGCTGGCTCCGCGCTGGTGCGCCGGATGTCGGGTCTGGGTCGCTCGGTGTGGGGCCCTCTCAGGTAGCACGTGCAGGATTACCGGGCCGGGTGATGTGGGGTCGGCAGGTTCGATCGGACGCTGGAGCGCATCGACACCGAACTCGAGGGGGTTCCGATGGTTCACCCGATGACTCGTTTCACCGCCTCCGTGCTGGCCGCCGCCACCTGTGTCGGGCTGGCCGCCTGCACCGCGGGCGCCGCCACGTTCGCGCCGCCGAGTACCGCGCATGCCGCGTTCGACACGCCAACCGCTCGCGGGCGGGTAGTTTCCGGGGTGCACCTGGACACCTTGTCGGCGAAGCGGGTGCGTACGTGGCTGGCAAGCGACGGCTTCGACACGGCCGGCGGTGCGGTACGGCGTGGACACGTACCGGCTCGTCTACCAGACGGTTGATCCGCATGGTCGGCCCGCTGTCGCGAGCGGCCTCGTGGTCCTCCCGCGCAACGAAGCGCGGCAACTGCAGACCGTTTCGTATGCACACGGCACCGAGGTCTACAAACCCGACGCACCCTCGACGGCCGAGGACGTCTGGGGGCCGGGCCGGCGGTCACTTACGCCACGGCTGGGTTCGCCGCGGTTGCGCCGGACTATCTCGGACTCGGCCGTGGCCCCGGCGTCCACCCGTGGAAGGACGTGCCGTCGGAGACCACCGCCTCGCTGGACCTGCTGAATGCGGCGCGCCAGTTCGTTCCGCGGACGGGCCGTACGCTGCGGCACGACGTGCTGGTGACCGGGTTCTCCCAGGGCGCCTCGGCGGCCCTCGGATTGGCGCGGGCCTTGCAGCGGGGCGCGGATCCGTGGTTCCACGTGAAGGCGGTCGCCCCGATCTCCGGCGCATACGACATGGCGGGCGCCGAGATTCCGGCGCTCCTCGGCCGCCAGGTGAACCCGAAGGCCGGTGTGGTCTACACGGCGTACCTGCTCACCGCGTGGAATCGCCTTCATGGCCTGTATGGCCGGCCCGCCGAGGTATTCCAGGAGCCCTACGCGAGCCGCGTGGACAAGCTCTTCGACGGCACCACGCCCGGCCAGGAGATGGCCGCCGCGCTGCCCGACACCGTCGACGAGCTGCTCACCCCGCACGGCTACGAGCTGATTCGCCGCCCGGCCGGCTCGTTCGCCCAGGCGCTGCGCGTGGACGCCGAGATCTGCACCGCGTGGACGCCGAACATTCCGATCCGCCTCTACAAGATCAGCGACGACGAGCAGGCCGTCACCACGAACACCGACCACTGCCAGGCCGCATTCCGCGCCCGCGGCCTGTACGTCCCGGTCGTCGACGTCGGCGACCACGACTACAACGGCTCCCGGCACCTGGCCGCAAACCTGGCGGGCACCGCCCTGATCGTCCGCTGGTTCGGCGAGCTAGCGGCTGCGTAAGCCCCTCAAGCCGAGATAGCCCTCAAAAGGCATACGCCCGCGAAATCGAGTAGGAGGGCCGGCGCCGCCGGCCCCCTCTCACACCACCGGACCTCCAAGCCCAATTATGCCGACCGTCGCGGCGTCAACCGTTCAGTGCGGTCACGAGGGCGCGCAGCCAGGGCTGGCCGAGTGCCGGTTCGCGGCGCATCGCGCGGGCGAGCGCGCGCCGGCAGGCCCGGTCGCGGCCATGGGCGACGAGCGCGGCGGCCTCGGCCAACGCCGTGCGGGTACGCTCGTCGCGGCCCGGGCCGTCGGCGGCGGCCAGCCAGTCCTCGGGCGAAAACGAGCGGGTCAACTTGATCTGGGAGTCGCCGAAGTACGACCAGACCGCCGGATCCAGCGACACGTTGACCACCGCATGCGCCGGCAGGGCGCGCGTCCAGGCGGCGTGCTGCTGCCAGCGGTAGGTGTTGGGGCTGGTCTTCGTCCGGCTGGTAACCCCGATGAACCGCAGCTTGCGCCGGATCACCGGCCAGGGCTGACGCTCGTCGTCGATCCAGCCGCGCAGCAAGTCGTACAGCTCGGTGAAGGTGGAGCCGCGGTGGACGACATCGGCGAACACCACCGGCCGACCACGCCGGGCCAGCGACCGTGGGGTCACGTCAACCGCGGCCAGCATGCGCCGGGCCTGGGACAGCTCACCCGGGGTCAACGGGCGCCGCTGCCAGCCGCCCCACGCCCGGGTGCCGGCCCGTTCGAACGACAGCGGGAGCCGGCCCAGCCGCGCCTCGTACGTCACGTCGGCCAACGCGCCGCCGAGCAGATCGAACATGGAATCGAGCGACCTGCCGACGAAGATCAGGTCTCCGTTGCCGCTGCGGGCGAGCACCTTGGCGGCGCACGCGACCAGTTCCTCCAGAAACCACAGATTCGGTTCGCCGCGCCCGGCGAGCAGCGACCCCAATTGGTCTGGAGTGACCAGGTCCCACCGAAACGGCAAGAAGTCCTGACCCTCCTCGATCATGCGCACCATCATCGCAGCCGCCGGCGAGCATGATCGGCCTCAACGGGGCAGCGACTCGGCCTGTGCGGGTCGAACAACACCGTGACGGTGGGGTCGGCTATCAGCGCGGGCTTCGGATCCTCCCGCATCCCCGGCTCCTCTCCCGCCCGACGGAGCCGCAGGAGCCAGTTTGGGGCGGTCAAGCGCCTCTCCCAACTGACCTGAGAGGCGGGTTCAGTGTCTAAGGGCTTCCACCGGTTCGATACGGGAGGCCCGCCACGCCGGATAGAGGCCCGCGAGCAGACCTGTGAGCGCGCCGGCGAACGGCGCGGGCAGGACCGTTACGGGGTCGAGGATCGGGGTCCAGTCCTTGCTGACAGCCACGGCCACGACGCCGGCAACGCCGAGGCTCGTACCGATGAGGCCGCCCAACGCCCCCAGGACGGCCGACTCGGACAAGAACTGGAGGGCGATATGTCGGGCGCGGGCGCCTAGGGAACGCCGCAGGCCGATCTCGGCCGTCCGTTCCAGAACCGCCACCAGCGTGGTGTTGGCTATCCCGACCGCACCTATGACCAGACAGATCCCGGCGAGCGCGAGGAACAGCCTTTTCAGGTCGTTGTCCACCGCATCCCTGAGCGTTCGAGGGTCCGGCGGTGCGGTGACCTTGAATCGGTCGGGCTGGTCCGGCCGGATCGCGAGCGCCGCCTGCGAGGCGATGAGCTGGGCCGCCCCCAGGCGGGTTTCGATCAGCACCTTGGGTTGCTCGTCCACGCCGGGTGCGCCCCACAGCTCCCGGGCGGTGGCCGCCGGGACGATCACACTCAGCAACGTCTCGGGCTGCCGGGCAACGTCCTCGACGATCCCGATCACGGTGACCGGGGTCGAGCCGATGAACACCGCGGGCTGGCCGCCGAGCCAGGTGATCCCCAGGCGGTGCGCCGCGGCCTTCCCCAACACGGCCACGCGGAGCTTGCGGTCGTGATGGAAGGAGTCGAAGAGCCGGCCCGTGTGCACCTTGGCATGGATGGTCCGCAGATATCCCGGTGAGGCGGCCCGCAGCGGCAGCGGCTCGCCCTGTTCACGGGTCAGGCTAGGCGGACGGGCCGAGACCAGCGCGCTCTCTCGGCCTCCCGGAACGCGGGGTTCCCAGAAGACGCCCGCCCGCTCGACCCCATTCAGCGCGGTCAACCGGTTCTCGGTGTCCGCGGGGAAAGGTTCGCCCGCGGTCTGCGGATCCTCCGCGGCGTCCTCCACCAGTACTTCGGTCGCCGCCAGCGCGGTGAAGCGCGCCGAGATCTGGCCCGCGGCCGTGGCGGTCAGTCCCAGTACGGCGACGAACGCGGCCACTCCGAGCAGCGTCCCCAGCACCGTTAGCGCCGCCCGCGTCGGACGCGCCAGGATCGCCGCCATTGCCTCGTCCACCATGTCCCACGCGGAGAGTCTGGTCGGCTCCACGTGCCTGGCGTGGGTCCGCGACGAGCGGGCCTTCATGTCCGGTCGCCGCCCGTCTGCAGGACCCGCATGGCGAGGTCCGCCGGGTCGGACTCGCTGAGGATGCCGTCCCGGATCGCCACCGCTCGCTGCCCACGGGCCGCCACCCCGGGGTCATGCGTGACGACGAGTACGGTGAACCCGGCCGTGTGCAGTTCGTCGATCAGCGCGAGTACGGTCTGTGCGGTACCCGTGTCCAGGTTCCCGGTCGGCTCGTCGCACAAGAGCAGGGAGGGCCGGTTCACCAGGGCGCGGGCGATCGCGACCCGCTGCCGCTCCCCGCCGGACAGCTGCCCGGCAAGGGCATGGGCCCGCCCCACCAGCCCGACCTGTTCCAGGGTCTCCATCGCCAGCCGCCGCCGTCTCCGGCGGGGCGTGCCGGTGTAGAGAAGCGACAGCATCACGTTCTCGATCGCCGTCCGGTGCGATAGCAGATGAAAGGCTTGAAAGACGAAACCGATCCGGCGTCCGCGCAGGGCGGTTCGATCGCGTTCACCCAGGCTCGCGGTGTCGATGCCGTCCAGGCGATAGACGCCCCCGGTCGGGCGGTCCAGCAACCCCGCGACGTTCAAGAACGTCGATTTCCCCGACCCGGAAGGGCCCACCACGGTGACGTAATCGCCGCGCCCGATCACGAGGTCCGCCGGTTTGAGCGCGGCCACCGGCGGCGGCCCCGGATAGGTCCGCCGGACGCCGCTGAAGTCGATCACTGGCGTTGAGGCCGCGGTCTCCTCGGGCGTCGCGGCTTCCTCGTGTACGGTCACCCGCCGCCGCCGACCACGACTCGGTCGCCGACGGCCAGCCCGCCGGACTTGACCTCGACGAATCCGCCGCCGGCGGCACCCGCGGTCACGGTGACCCGCTGGCGTTCATCGTCGCTCAACAGCTTGATCACCTGAGTCGATCCGTCCGCGGTCGCGTACACCGCGGAGGCGGGCACCACCAGCACCTTTCCGCCCGTGCTCGCCGTCTCGACGGTGAGTCGTACGTCTTCGCCGGAGAACCTCTCGTCCAGACCCTTGGTACCGCGCACCACGACCGGATGGCCCGGCTCCGTCGGCTGGCCCTGCCCGGCGCCTTCTCCCGCACTCTGCCCGCCATCGCCGCCGCCTTCGCCGTCGGCAGGCCCGCCGGCGCTGAAGTCACCAATCGACGAGATCCGGCCTTTGGCGACCAGCTCCTTCTGCTCCGCCAAAATCGTCACCGGCATTCCGGTCTTCACCTGATCCCGGTCGACGGGGGACAGCGTCCCTCTCACCACCAAGTCACCGGTGGCCAGAGTGAGGATGGTGCCCGTGGCCTCGGCGCCCAGCCCGGCGGCCACCTCCGTGACCCGAGCGGGCAGTTTCCACAGGAACACCACTTCGCCCAGACGCACATACGCCCTGGACAACGGTTTTGGCTTGGACGTGGGCGTAGGCGTGGGCTTGTCGGTCGTGGCGTCCGCGTTCTCATCCCCCCTCCCTGCCCCAGCGCCGTCGCTCGGGGCTTCTCCGGTCTGGGGATTTTTGGCGGGGAGCTTCTCTATCGGCGGCTCATAGCCCCTCTCCTGATACAGCCTTCGGACCGCACGCTCAGTCGATGGCCCGAACGTACCGGCGCGATCGTGGACCGAGTGGCCGACCGCACGCAGGGCCGCCTGCAATTGCAGGACGTCCGGACCGTCCATGCCGCGGCGCAGGTCCCGGTACATCCCGGTACATCGGAATCGGCCCGGGCAACGCGATCATCGGGCGCCCGGACACCTCGGCGAGTAACGCGCCCGCGGTGACGCGCCTACCGGTCCGCAACGCCTGCTTGGTCATCACCGCCTTGACCCCCTCCGGTGTCGGGGCCTTGACTTCCACTGTCTTCCCCGGCGCCACCGTTCCGCGGAAGGTGACCGACTCGGTGAGGACTCGCCGCTCGACCGTCGCCGTGAGCACAGAGGCCTTCGGCGGACCTGCCTCCGCGGCCACCTGCTGGGGCGACTTGATCAGGGTCGATGCCCCGAGACCGGCGATTGACACCACTGTCGTGGCGGCCGCGAGGGCGATGAGAACGCGGCGACGGGAGCGCAGGGAGCCCGGAGACAACTCCGTCTCCTTTGTCGACCGCTCCCGCGGCGAGTCGTCCGGCTGGTCAGGCATATGAGGACCTCAAGGGCGCTGGCTCTGGTGCGAACCCAGTCGGCTCAGTCATCCCGCTGTGATGATTTGGCTGGCGTTGCGCAGGGCGAGATCCAGGTCCTTCTTGGCCTTGCCCAGCGACACCTGGTTCTTCTCTAGCGCGGCTTGCTGATAGGCGGCGTGGACCGCGGACCAGACACCCACGACATTGACCTCGGCCTTGCAGGCCACGTCGGCCATGGCCGTGGCTATCTCCTTTCTGGTCGGGGCGGGTGTCGCCCACGGCTCAGCCATCAAGGACTTCAGGTCCGGGTAGTTATAGCCCTTTTTCTTCATGCAGACCGACCATTTGCCGAATACGCCTCGCACTCGGTCGTCGGCAAGCGAACGGCTGTAGCTGTCCGATGCGATCTGGTCGGCAAAGCTGGTCAGGCCGACGCCGCCGATGATGCCTCGGGCGCCGTAGATCGCTCGCCCGGCCTCGCCGCTGCAGCCACCGGGAGGGACGTCCTGTCCGCCCACCTTCCCCGGCGAAGCAGTGGGCGGAGTGTTCTTCTGCCCGGAACCTATCCGCTGCCCTCTTTCGCCGCGAGTGCCGCCGAATACAAACAGCTCGGTCGGACTCATGGCAGCGTGAATCGCGTCCGCCTGCAGCTTTCTGGCCTCTTTCGCCTTGGCGCCGGGAGCGTGATATCCGTGTAGTGCGGCGGTGCGCTCGTCGGTGACTCCATAAAGCCGTGCCTTGCTGCTGTCAATGCTGGTCAATGGTTCTTGCCGCAGAAACTCATACCGCATGCCAAAGCGTTTCATGCATTTCGAAATCAGCAGATCCGTCGCACGCGTGAGTTGCGCCCGCTGGGAATCATTGAGTTGGTAGGCATCCAATGGCAGGGTGAGCCCTCTGACGTCCCTGCGCAGCGGGACGCTTCGGACCGGAGCCGGCGTGGAGACCGACGTGCGGTCGTTGCCGTCCGTGTCTTCGCCGGAACCGGGAGAAGAGCACGCCGAGACCGTCGCCACGCAGGTGACGGTCAACACGGTCAACCAGCCCGCACGCACTCGATACATCACGGAAACATCCTTCAACTGGTACATTCGAGGCGCCGAGGTGTTCTGCCCACTTCCGCTGGGCAGAGCACCCCGGCCCTTTTTTCAGAGGTGTGGGGTCGCTAGCAGAGCCAACCCTGGGACGCGTTGTCGTTGCGCAGAACACCGAGGTTCTGGACGACGCTCGCGTTGGCGAAGGGCGCCCGCGCGACGCGGATCACGGTGCCCGCCTCGTTCGGGAAGCGCCAGACCTCGCCCTGGCAGTTGATGCTGAAATTCTCAGCCGAGGCCGCGTTGTTGCGGACAGGCTCTCCCGCGCCGCCGCTGCCCCATTCGTTTGCCACAAAAAACTTGCCCTCGTGATTGGCCGTGCCGGCCGTTGCCCAACGCGCGTTGAAGCCGTCGGGACTGTAATAGACGCATAGCCCGGCGCCGCCCGAGGGGGCGTACTTACATGCGGCGTGGGCATTTGCTGGTGTGGATAGTGCTGCTAAGCCGACACTCACCACACCGGTCGCCAGAAGGGAGAAAATCCCTACCCTAAGGCTCGACACATGATCCTCCCGTTTTCCTCTCGAGCCCCGTACTCGAGGAGCGGGACAAGCCTTGTCGCCATGACAGAGCCAGTCAAGGGTTCGAAGGTGGCCATAACAGGACATTCATGATGGCGAAGATTTACCGGCAGGCGGAAGTCGTGATGGTTTTCAGGCGACTTACATCCGTTGATAATTTCCTCGCTTTATCTTCCCGCTACGACGGGCCGGACGGTGAGGGCCTGCAATTTCGTTCGAATCGACCGTACTCGCATGGCGCATTCAACGGCTATGTCGCCGAGTACGCCACCGCTGCCAGAGTCGGCCGTGGCCCGGTGCGAATGCCATTCTGTTTCGTTGACATAGTGCGGTGTCATGAGTGGCTCGTGTGCTCCGCGGCTCGCGTCCGTCATCCGTTCCGGACGCAAGTTCGACGTAGATCGACAACCGGTCGCCGGCGCGTGGGGGAGCCGGTCGCGCTAGCGGCCGCGACCGACCGGTACGTCGCCGGGGAACTGTGGCACACCCCTTCGTCCACAGAACGCCGCTCTACTTTTGGTCGCAAGGTGGAGTCGCTCATGCTCGCAGGGTTATTGCCGAACGGGCTCGCGATCACGAAGGGCGACGTTACGATGCAGGCTCCCAGCAGCGATATCGAGGCGCGGCTTTCCGCGCTGGAGGCGTACGTGGACGTGCCACAGGGGCACACCGGTATGACGGTCACGGCCAGGCTCGATGGCCAGGACAGACTGCTGCGTGCGCTTCATGCGAATTCCACCGAGTTCCGGGCCGAGTTCAATGACTTCCGCGCCGAGACCAACCAGCGGCTCACCGGGGTGGAAACACGGCTCACTGGTGTGAAGACACGGCTCACCGGGGTGGAGACACGGCTCACTGAGGTCGAGGACGTGCTGGGCAAGGTCCTCTATGGCATAACCGAGATCAAGAATCTGCTCAAGCCCCGTCGGCGGTGATGAACGATCGCTCGTCGGTGTCGATCATGCTCGGGTGACCCGAGCGCGGCCCTAGCGACCTGGTTGTGGGCGGCCGGAAGGAGGCGTCGGCTGCGTCAGGTGGGGGCGGTGGGCGGCGAGGAGGTTGTTCCAGGAGGCGCCGATGACGGCCGGGTCGTAGGCTCGCGCGGCCGCCGTGGCGCCCGCCGCCAGGTCGCGGCGCAGTTCGTCGTCGCCGAGCACCTCGTCCAGGGCGGCGGCGAAGGCGGCGACGTCCTCGGCCGGGACCAGGATCCCGTTCCGCCGGTGCGTGATCATCTCGGCGGGGCCGGTCGGGCAGTCGAACGCGACGGGCGCCAGGCCCTTGCTCATCGCCTCGATGAGCACCATCGGAAGACCCTCGTGCCGTGAGGACAGCGCGTAGACGGAGGCCTTGGACAACTCGCCGGCCAGGTCGGTGGTCCGGCCGCGAAGGTCGATCTGGTGACCGAGCCCGCGTTCGGCGATCATCTTCAGCAGCTCGTCACGCTGGGAGCCTGAGCCGAAGATCCGCAGCGTCCAGTCCGGGTGCTTGGCCGCGACCAGGGAGAACGCTTCGATGAGCATGTCGAAGCCCTTTTGCGGGATCAGTCGCCCGGCCGCGAGCACCACGCGGCCTTCGCCCGTGGCCGGCCCGCCGGGTAGCGCGGGCAGGGAGTTGGGGATCTTCACGACCTTGACGGGCGCCCCGGCCAGCGCCGCGCTGTAGTCGGCGAGCGAGGTCGCGGTCAGTACGGCGACCACATCGAGCCGGCGGTAGCGCCGGACGATCGCCGCGCGCAGCTCGCGCCGGTAGGACCCAAGGTTCATGTGGTCCTGGCCGATGGTCAGCACGCCGCGCGGGGCGGCGTCGGCGACCAGCAGGTTCAGCGATGGCCGCGTGCCGATGAGCACGTCGCAGCGCAGGGTCGCCAGCCGCGCCGCCAGCCGCAGGTCGCTCCAGAGCGACAGCCAGCGGAACGAGGCGTCCTCAACGGGCGTGAGCACCGAGGGCAGCCGCGACAGCAGCCGGCAGGCCCACCCGCGCGGCGCGATGTGGTCGTCGAGCGCCGTCACCTTGACGCCGGCCGGGAAGGGAAAGAACGGCTTGTCACGGTTGCGGCGCAGGCTGATGATCTCGACGTCGTGGGCCGTGGCGAGCTGGCCGGCCAGGTTGAGCACGGCGCGTGTGGTGCCGCCCATCCCGTACGCGTGCAGCAACAGGATCCGCACGCGCAGCCGCCCCGGCTCGCCGGCCTCCGGGCGCCGTGCGGTCGTCAGCGGGCGCGCCGCACGTAACGCCAGTAGGAGGGCACGGCGCGCCAGCCGCAGCAACAGTTTCGCCGTAAGCCGCAGTCCGCGCCCCGTTCCGCGCCTGATGCCCCGCACATCGACCGCCTCGGACCCGTTGATCCCCATACCTTATGCCACGCTTGCCGGCCGCCTTGGGATTACTCGATCGCGTCGCACGCCGCGGCAAGGTGGTGTGGGCTTGCTGTGCCACGGCGGCCTTGGCGACACGCACCATTGATCCGCACCCCGGCGCTGACGCATCGCCTACGGCCCACCCTCTTCATCCACAGAACGTCGCTACTTCTGTCGCGTTTTGAAGTCGCACATGTTCGCAGGGTTATTGCCGACCGCTACAGCCGCGAGTTGGCCGGCGAGGCCCGCCGCAACCGCCAGGAGATCCTCGCCGACGCCAATTCCCGCGCCGAGCTGATCCTGCGAGAAGCGCACGAGAGGGCCGCGGTCGCCGCGGACGACGCGGCCCGCTCCGTTCCGGCCCCGCCCCCCGGCTCGCCCGGCGAGCGTCGCGACATGGAGCGCGAGATCGCCTACCTGCGCACCTACAGCGACGTCTACCGCCGCCACCTGCGCGCCTACCTGGAGGCGCTGCTCCGCAACGTGAACGAGTGGGAACAGTCCGAGCTCGGCCTGGTCCCCGACCGCCGCGCCCTTCCGACGAGCCAAGGCTGACGAGCCTCCGGGGATGGTGCTGGTCTGGCTTGGGGTCGGCTGCTCAAGCGACCAACCGCTAGCGCTTCCGTCGTCGTCGTTGCCGTTCGTGTCGACAGATGGCTCACAGGCGGGCGGTGAAGCCGTCGAGGAGGCATTCGAGGCCGAAGCTGAAGGACGCCGACCGCATCTGGAGGAGGTCGACGTCCTTCCAGTCGGCGATGCGCTCGCGAACCTCGGGGTATTCGTCCTTGGCGGCCTCGAGGGCCTGCGCGTAGACCTCGTCGGCCCACTCGCCCACCGTCTTGCCGGACGCCTTGACCGTGGCGAGCCAGGCGGCCTCCGCGCCGGTGGTGCCCAGGACGTAGGAGATGAGGGCGGAGGTCGCGTGGTCGAGCTCGAAGCCGGTGAACCCGGCGGAGCGGAAGAGGGCGGTGGCCCGCTGGCTGAGCGACATCGCGTTGGGTCCGAGGCTGGCCCGGCTGCTGATGACCTCGGGGAGCCACGGATGCCGCAGGATCGTGGCGCGGAGGCTGTGGGCCAACAGGATCACGCCTGAGCGCCAGCCCGCCAGCTCCGGCTCGGGCACGTCGACCTCGCCGTAGATCTCGTCGATCACGTACTCGAGCAGGTCGTCCTTTGTCTCGACGTGCCAGTAGAGGCTGGTGGCGCCGGCGCTCAGCCGGTCGGCGAGCTTGCGCATGGAGAGCCCGGCGAGGCCTTCCTCGTCGAGGAGGGCGACGGCCGCCCGCACGACGTGGGCGCGGCTCAGCGTCTCCCTGGGTGGTCGTCGCCGTTCGCGAGTCCAGACTGAGCTCCTCATGTGCGTCATTCTAATGGAACTTGAACACCGTACGATGCACTCGTACAGTGTGCGGGTGACTAGTTCAACGTTCGATGAAACCGGCCACCCACGGCGCTGGTCGATCCTGGCGGTCCTGTGCCTGAGCCTGCTCGTGCTCGTCGTCGACAACACCGTGCTG
This sequence comes from Streptosporangiaceae bacterium, assembly GCA_035765195.1. Taxonomy (GTDB): domain Bacteria; phylum Actinomycetota; class Actinomycetes; order Streptosporangiales; family Streptosporangiaceae; genus CALAED01. The sequence continues at coordinate 262,707 of DASTYC010000038.1, read as the reverse complement.
AACCTGGCCATCCCGTCCCTGATGCGCGATCTGTCGGCCACCATCGCCGACGTCCAGTGGATGATCGACGCCTACATCCTGGTGTTCGCTGGCCTGTTGCTCACTGCGGGCAGCCTGTCCGACCGATACGGCAGGCGACGCGCCCTGATCATCGGGCTCGTCCTGTTCGGCGTGGCGTCGCTGCTGGCCACGATGGCGCAAAACCCCTGGCAGCTGATCGCCGCTCGCGCGTTCATGGGTGCCGGCGGATCGCTGCTCATGCCGAGCACGCTGTCGATCCTGTTCACGGTCTTCCCGCCCGCGGAGCAGCGCAAGGCGATGGCCGCGTGGAGCACCGTCGCCATGGTCGGCGTCATCGCCGGTCCCACGGTCGGCGGGTTTCTGCTCGACCACTTCTGGTGGGGCTCGGTCTTCCTGCTGAACGTGCCGATCGCCGTCGTCGCCATCGTCGCGGCGTTCGTGCTCATGCCGGAGTCGCGCGGCCCGGCGCGGCGGCCCGACCCGCTCGGCGCGGTCCTCACCGTGGTCGGCATGACCGCGATCGTGTGGGCGATCATCTCGATTCCCGCGAGGGGATGGTCGTCGGCCGAAGTCATCGGCACGTTGGCGGGTGGAGCGCTGGTCCTGGCGGCGTTCGCCGTCTGGGAACGCCGGATCGATCACCCGATGGTGCCGTTGGCGATCTTCCGCGACCGGAACTTCAGCGGCGCGAGCTTCTCGATCGTGCTGCTGTCGTTCACGGCCGGCGGTCTGCTGCTGGCCCTGACGCAGTACCTCCAGTTCGTCCTCGGATACAGCCCGCTGAAGGCGGGGCTGGCGCTGCTGCCGTACGCCGTGGCGGCCGCGCTGTTCAACAGCCTCGGCGCCACTCTCGGCAAGCGGCTGGCCGACCGCACGCTCATCGTCGCCGGCCTGCTCATCATCGCCGCCGGGTTCGCGATCCTCACGACGGTCACGGCCACGTCGGGGTACGGCCCGCTGATCGCCGGATTCCTCGTCATGGGGATCGGCGGCGGGCTGGCCGGACCGGCCGCGTACACCTCGCTGATGGGCGCGGTGCCGCCCGAACACCGGGGCGTCGGCTCGGCCATGAACGACACCGTGCAGCAGACCGGCGCCGCGTTCTCCGTGGCCGTCCTCGGCAGCGTCCTGGCTGCGGCCTACTCCGCCGCCCTGCCGAACTCGGTGCCGGACTCGGCGCGCGCCTCGATCGCCGACACGCTGGCGCTCGGGCCGTCCTTCGCCCCGGCCGCGCGCGAGGCGTTCGCCCAGGCCATGACCATCGCGATGGTCGTCGGCGTGGCCGGGGCGGTGGCCGGCTCGGTGGTGGCCTTCCTCGTGCTGCCGCGCCGCCGGCGGGACCAGATGGCGACCGAGCCGGGCGCAGCGCCGGCCCGCGCCGCCGAATCGGCTCCGTCGCCCGACCTCGCCTGAGGAAACGCGCGTACGGCGAGAATGACGGGTGAGCGGACAGGGCGACGGGGAAGGCTGACATCATCCGGAGCGTCTCCGGCCTTCCCGCCGATCAGAACCGGCGGGAAAGCCGGACGCGGGAGGGATGACGGTGCCTGATCCGCTCGTAATGACCGTGATGCCGGCGGGCCACGGCACGGCCGCCGCCGGCCGGCGCTTCCGAGGCGGTGCCGCGTCGTTGTCGAAGTCGCGCGCCAGTGGACCGCCGTGATCGAGGTACTCGTGGTCGCCGACGACCTCACCGGGAGCAACGCGACGGGGGCGTTGTTCGCCCGACGTGGGCTTCGCGCGGTCACCGTGAGCGACCCCGCGCACGCCGGCCGGCACCCCGCCGACGTGGTCGTGGTCAACACACAGACCCGCCACGCCCCCGGCGAGCCGGCCGCGGCCGCGGTGAGCCGGGCGATCGACGCGGTCCCCGGCGTCCGCCTGGTGGTCAAGCGGGTCGACACCACGCTGCGCGGCAACGTCGGGGCGGAACTGGAGGCCGCCCTGAACATCGTTCGCCGACGGTGGCCGGCGGCCCGCGCGTTGTGCGTCCCGGCGCACCCCGCGGCCGGCCGGACCACCGTGGACGGTGTTCATCTGATCGACGGAGTGCCGATCGCGGAGACCGACGCGGGTCGCGATCCGTTCCGTCCGGTGCGGACGTCGCGGGTGGCCGAACTGCTGCGCGCGCAGACCCTGCTGCGTACGTCCGAGATCACCCTGCCGACCGTGCGCGCCGGACCGGACATCCTCGCGCGGGCCCTCGACACGGACGCCGACATCCTCGTCTGTGACGCGGTGTCCACGGCCGACCTGACCGCGCTCGCCGAAGCGGCCGCGGAGACGATGTGGCTGTCTGTCGACTCCGGGCCGTTCGGCGCCGCGCTGGCCGCGGCCATGGGGATCGGCGGTACGCCCGGCCCGGTGGTGCTCATCGCCGGCAGCGCCACCGACCGGACCCGAGAGCAACTCGCGCGGACCGAACTGGTGCTCGGCGCCCGCTTCACGGACCTCCACCCAGACGGATTCGACGCGGCGACGCTGCACAGTGCGCTTTCGGAGTTGCTCGCGCGCACCTCCGTCGCGGGCGTCAAGGTGACGGGCCGCCCGAGTGACGCCGGCCTGGCCACCGAGATCGCCCGCACGCTGGGTGAAGTCGCCCGGCGCGTCATCGCCTCGCACCCGGTCGGCGGCGTGTACGCGACGGGTGGCGATGTCTCGGCGGCGGTGGTGCACGCGCTGGGGGCCGAGGGGTTCGCCGTGGAGAGCGAGGTGCGGCCGCTCGCGGTCGCGGGCCGGCTCGCCGGCGGACCGCACGACGGGCTGCCGTTCGCGGCCAAGGGCGGGTTGGTGGGCGACCCACTGGCGGCCGTCGACTGTGTCGAACACCTTCGCATGGTCAGTGCCATAAGTGCTATGGGTGCCACAGGTGCCACAGGGAGGACTCCATGAAACCGCTGCTCGCCGTCACGCTCGGCGATCCCGCCGGGATCGGGCCGGAGATCGTCGCCCGTACCCTGGCCGATCCCGAGTGCACGGCTGTGGCCCGCGCGCTCGCCGTCGGCGACGCCGCGGTGCTCCGCAGGGCCGCCGGCGTGTGCGGCCTCGACGTGGAGATCAACCCGGTCGGCGCCGTGGACGAGGCAAGGTTCGCCGAGGGTGTGATCGACATCCTCGATCTCGGCGTGGCGGGCGCGGACCTGGAGTGGGGCAAGGTCGACGCTACGGCGGGGCGAGCGGCGATCGCCGCGATCGAGGCCGCGACCAGGCTCGCGCTGAACCGGCAGGCGGACGCGGTCGTCACCGCACCGATCAACAAGGAGGCGATCTGGGCGGCGGGCTCCGAGCATCTCGGTCACACCGAGATGCTCGGCGAGCTCACGGGGGTGACCAGGCAGAACACGATGTTCGTTGTGGACCGCCTCAAGATCTTCTTCACTACTCGGCACATGGCGCTGCGCCGTGCCCTCGATCAGATCACGGAGGACGCCGTCGAACGTGCCATCCGCGAGGCGCACACCGCGTTGCGCGTCTTCGGCCACGACCGGCCACGGCTGGCCGTCGCCGCGGTCAACCCTCATGGCGGCGAAGGCGGCAACTTCGGGGACGAGGAGATCGTCGCCGTCGCGCCCGCCGTCGCCACGGCACGGGCGGCGGGCCTCGACGTCACCGGTCCCGTCCCGGCCGACTCCGTGTTCCACCAAGGCCTGCAGGGCCGCTACGACGGAGTGCTGTGCCATTTCCACGACCAAGGCCACATCGCGGCGAAGACGTACGACTTCGACGGCACGGTCTCGGTGACGGTGGGGTTGCCGATCCTGCGTACCTCCGTGGACCACGGCACCGCCTTCGACATCGCGGGCACCGGCAAGGCGTCACACGCCACGATGGCCGCCGCGTTCCGCGCCGCCGCCGACCTCGCTCCCAACATCGACCGCATCCGCGCGGAGTACGCCCCCTGACCGTTCATGGCAGGTCAGCGGATGCGGGCGACGGCGCAATAGAAGGAGACGTCGGCGGCGGAGGGACGCCGGGCGGGAGGGAGTTCGCTGCGCCAGGCCGGTAGCGCCACGATGCCGGGCGGCACCACGTCCATTCCGGCGAAGAACCGGGCGAAGGCCGCTCTGTCGCGATTTTGCCCGCCTTCTCGGCTGCGCGCGCTCTCGCGCCTGATCATGGCTTCGAACTTGGCCGCGGCCTCGGGGGAGCGGAAGTCGGAGGTGCCGTGCGACATGGCCAGGTGGCTGCCCGGCGCGAGCGCTCCGGCGAGGCGTGCGACCTTGCCGTACGGATCGTCGGCATCGGTGAGGAAGGGCACGACCGAGATGAGCATGAGCCCGACCGGTTTGGTCAGGTCGAGCGTGGCCGTCAGATCGGGGTGGTTGAGGATGGCGTCGGGTTCGCGTAGATCGGCGTGGATGTAGACGGTTGTGCCGCCGTCCGCGGTGTTGGACAACAGCCGATGGGCATGGGCCAAGACGATGGGGTCGTTGTCGACATAGACGACGCGGGCTTTCGGGTCGATGGCCTGCGCGACCTCGTGGACGTTGTCGGCGGACGGGATGCCGGTACCGATGTCGAGGAACTGGCGGATGCCCACCTCTTCGACCAGATACGTCACCGCTCGGCGCAGGAACCGGCGGTTTTCCATGACGGCGACGCGGACGGTGGGGAAGGCGGCGACGATGGCCTCACCGGAGATCCGGTCGGCCTCGAAGTTGTCGGTGCCGCCCAGCAGGTAGTTGTAGCGCCGCGCCGCATGCGCGACCGAGCTGTCGATCTCGAAGGCTTCTTCCCGATCCTGGTCGCTCGGTGGTGCAGAGTCTTGCCGGCTCACGGAGGCCTTCTCTCAGTTCGGTCTCGTACGGGTCGGCGCACGCATCCGGCTCCCGGAACGCGTCCGGGGGCGCGCCGTGCCCATTCAGCGCCCCATACCGCACTAATTCAACATAAAAGCGTAGCGATCTGCATAAAAAGTACAGAAATCCATCCCGTACGTCAGCAAGTCCAGACCCGAGGCGTGACATCGAGGCCAAGGCCGAGCCGGGCGACTCATGCGGGGCAGGCTCGGCGGGCAGGGGTCTGGCCGCCTTCGGCTGATGACATGGAATAGGGCGTGATGGGCTATATGCGGCTTTTGACTGTGATCTGACTTTTGCCCACGCGGCGTGGTTGTGCGGCGTAGGGTTATGGCCTGTTTTGACGGGGTGGGGTCGCACCAATTTGGGCGAAAGTGGGGCATCCGCGTAGTCGTCGCCACACCATCCCACTCCGTGCGGCTAGCACCAACGGAAGGGTTGATGTGCGGCGTTACAAGATGGGTTGCTCCATTCTGGCCGTCTCCGGGATCCTGCTGGCGGGTTGTTCCCAGGGCGGCACAGCGACAGGTCAGGGCGGGTCGGCGGCGCGGCCGTCCACTTCGCCCCCGAAGCCGGCGCCCGCGCTCGCCCCGGCGGAGGCGAAGCGGACCGTCGTCCGCTGGGTCGCCGCGTTCAACGCACGGGCCAAGAGGAATGACGTCAGAGGCGTGGCGAAGCTGGAGAGCGGGAACCTGCTCGAGGAGCACCGGACGGTGCTGAAGCTCTTTCAGCGCGAGAAGAACCACTTCCTGCCGCTGCGGGCCACATCGGATATCACGATCCCGAAGTTCACCGGATGGCCCAAGTGGTTCACCGCGACCCTGACGTCCAAGGGATACGAGAGCACCCCGGACCGGCTCGTCTTTGTGCAGTCCGCCCAGGGCGCCCCTTGGCAGGCGAGCATGGACCTCGTTCTGTTCACCTCGACCATCAAGGCCCTCGGCGCGCGGGCCAAACCTCCCTTGATCACCGAGGTGGTGCCGGCCGGCGACACCTCCTTGCTGGTCGCGCCCGGCCAGCTCCCCGGGGTGCACGCCGATGTCCGGCTGAACGGGACCAAGAGCCGCTATGCCCGTCTCTTCCACACCGGCAAGAGCACCAGAGGGGCGACCACGGGCAACGCCCACACGGCGGTGAAGAACACGCGTTACTACTTCCGGTTCGTCGGCTGGTCCGGCCGCACGGCGATCAAGCCTGCCCGCCAGGTCCCGTACGCGCTGCGCACCAGGTCGGGCGGCGCGCTCGTGTTCTACGCGGTGGAACAGGTGGACGCCTACAAGCGGGTGAGGGGCAGCCAGGAGCACGTGTGGGAGGGGCCGTACGGCACGAACGTGTACCCCGTGCTGATCGGCAAGGAGGCCGCCGAGAACAGGATCACCCGCATGTCGCGGACGAGCTACGTCGCCTACGTTCCGCCCAAGGGAGGAGGAAAGGTCGTCATCATCGGGAGCCTTTGGTCCACAGTGAGCGCCAAGGGTTCCTAGTAATGCGAACGGCCGGGAACGGTCAGTGCCGTGGCGTGTGGAAGGCGTAGAAGGTGGTGCTTGCGGCACCGAAGCCGTTACGGGAGTAGCCTGTAGCTGATCCGATCGCCTTCTCGTGCCCGTCACCATCGGGTGGCTACGCATCTGTCGCATCCTCGCCGCGTAGGGCTCATGAGCTACCTTCAAGGTGTGACTTATTTTCTGGCGGACACAGGCCTCCCAGAGGAGTTTCCTGGCGTGCCTTATCCGAGGGCGGGCGTACGGGTCGCGTTCGACATCGACAAGTTTGTCGCCGGACAGGGTGAGTCGTCCTTCGGTGCACCGAACCATCCGGCGACCGATGGCGCGGGGCTTGTCGTCCATGAAGACCCGATTAACGTCGAAAGCTGGCCCTGTCGCCTTTGGCGAGTCGACGACCTGGTAGACGTCGTACGCCTAGCGCCGTCGAATAGATGGTTGCGATGCGGTGCCCTTACAGTTTATGAGGAGCTACCCGGATGGCTCGTAATGGGTCCTCGCGGACACGCCGTGGTTGCGGTGATAGAGCAGGCACGGGCGCTCACAAACGAAAAGGTTCGCGCGATCGCAGCTATTGAAGGCCGCGAGGAGCAAGACCTCTATAAGGCTTTGTGGGATCGGTGGTTGCGCACCCATGAAGCTGGGTCCCCTGTAGGCAGTGGACTTTCCGCCGTCTCACGGGCGGTGGAGGAGGCGGCCCGCCAGGTCGGCGACGAAAGCCTCTTCGTGTGGGACGAGGAGGACGAGGTCGAGGTCCTTGCCGATCCCGCGTGGCGGCACGGCCGGCAGGCGGCACTCGCCGCGGCGCTTTCCGTCGGCGCTCCTGATGTTCTCGACGCTTCAGAAAACGAAGAGCTCGCCAAGCGTTGGAGGACGATTGTTGGGTTGCCCTAAAATGGCTCTATCCGGGCGGTGCAATTCTGATTACTCGAAGAATGGTGTCATCTGCCATGCTCGGTGTAACGGCAACGCGCGTTGAGGGAAGAGTTGTTGATGGGCCGGTTAGCGGAGCTTCTCCCAGACGATCGAGAACATGAGGAGGCGGATTATCCAGCACTCGGATATTGGTGGGCCTCATGCCCGCCTCGCTCAGTGCGGCAAGACTTCGATTGTTCTCCGCCACCAGCCTCCCTTCGTGCCGGAAGACGTTGACCGGTACGTCATCGCTACTTAGCCTCCCGCTTCGCAGGTCGGCCGCTACGGATTCAATACTACGACCCCTGAATCGCCCTTTCTAGCTGAAATTTGGGCCGATTCGGCGTTGTCCGAAGAGCACCGGATAAGGCGACAGCCCCAGTGGATCAACTGTTTGCAGCGGATTGGCTACATACGCTTGCGGGCCGCTGTCACGTACCCATCGAGCCGATAGTGGTAGGAACGCTGTTGGATCAGCGTTGCCGGGCGAGCGGGCGAAGGCCCCGACGGTTGTCGCGATACCGCGTTCCAGAGACCTTGGACGCTGAGCCGATGGACATTGTCCCAGCGTTGAGTGAGCGCCACTTGCGTTCCGAAGCGCCGCTCGATCTCCCGGTCCGGCCGCCGCGCTCCAGAGCACCTCGCCGGTCGCCGCGTCGAGCAGCCAATACTCGCCGCTCTTCTGCCCGGCACCGACGACCTTTCGGGTCGATCCGTCGGCGCCTTCGCTCCCGTCCGGCCATTGGCTCAATTGAGTCTGGGCTCGTTCTACTCGATCTTCATGTGCGGGCTGGCCCAACCTGTGAGGAAATCGAGAACCTCAAGAACGACATCTTCGTCAGATTCCCTGTTCTGTTCGCGCAATGCGACTCGAAACTCCTCTAGGGCCAACCTGACCTGCTCCCGGTCATTGTCCGCCGCTAGTATCCTGGCGACGGTTCCGCGGAGCGCTTGGGTCGCGTCTGACGACCCTAGGGCGTTCTCAAATTCTTCAAACCAGCTCGATCTGTCATAAGTCTTACTCATGGTGTTTCAGCCCCCGGGACTCGTGAGTTGCCAACTTCCTTGGGTTGAGCCGAGCAAGCCCTGGTATTCTTCTATACTCATAGACCGTGATGGTTCGATGAATCCGTGGCCAGATGGATTCGCTGGATCAGGTCTATAGGTTAGACCGTCTGGAAGACCTTCACTACTTGTTTGCCACACTGGGTCCCTACCAGTACCGCCAAATTCCGGCGGCCGTCGGTGAGGGGGAAGATTTGTCGGTGAGTCGGGACTCGCCGACACTCCTCCAGTCCTTGGATGCACCATACCATTCGCATCGACCGGAATATCTGTGCCTGGGCGCGCACCGAGCGTGCGAGCTGACTGCCCTAGCTCAGGGACACCCCCGGATTCTCTCATCCCTCTGAAAATATATGGGGCGAGGCCAAGCGGATCGAGCCAGCTCAGAGGGTTCCGGACATATGTGAGAGGGTTTGGCGCAGCCGCCAGGCCAAGCGGATCATTGGTTTCATAGCGTGCAGTGGCCGGCTCGTAGTAGCGGTGGTGATTGTAGTTCAGTCCGGTCTCGGGATCATGGTACTGTCCGGGGAAGCGTAACGGGCAGGAGACCTCTTCCCTGGATAGGTCGGGCTGGCTTCCCCATAGGCTCGAGTTTGTCTGCCACGCAATTCCTCCGGTGGGCTCAATAAGCTCGGCCGGTGTCCCGATTAGATCTGTGACGATCGCATAGAACTGCTGATCGATCCAGCGCTGCCGGGCATGGTCAAGAGAGATGCGTTCAGCCTGGCAGATTGGACGAAATGTTCCCGGCAGCCATTCCCAGGCCGTGATCCGGGTATCGAGGCTGCCGGACACTTCGAAGCCGGATTCATAACGCACGGTGTGCGCTTGCTCCATCAGGAGCATGCCACTCCACACGAAATCGACCTGCTCGATCACACGCCGGTGGTCGGCGGCCAGGCGTTGTTTGGCGATGCGGCGGCCGAGGGGATCGTAGCGGTAGCGCCAGTGCTGGCCATCGGGCGTCGTGACGGCGATGAGCCGGTCGTCGGAATTCCAGGTGTATCGCCAGGTAAGGGGCTTCGCGGAAGGCGTCTTGTGTTGGCGCAGAACGACGCGGCCCTGGGAGTCGTGTTCGTAACGGATGTTGCCGGCCCGGCGGATTAAGGTTCCCGAATACTCGCGGCCACCGAGCGCGTCGGCGTCGGTTGAACTCGCCGTATTGGGGATCGGCCAGTTGGCGTTGGTGAGGTTGCCGGCCGCGTCATAGGCGTAGCGTTCGGTCCAGCCACTGCCGCGGACCGCGGTGACGCGTCCGGCCGGGTCCAGGTCGTAGGTGCGGGTGCCCGTGGCCTGGTCGTGGATCGCGGTGACGTACCCGTCCGCCCTGTATCGGTAGGCGCGGTGCCGCAACAGGCGGGCCTGCCGCGCGTCCGGCGGCGGGGCGGCGGTCCATAGCGCCTGATCGACGAGCCTGTGGGCCGGGTCCCACCGCTGGGTGAGCGCCACTTGGGGGCCGATGTAGCGCGCGGTCTCCCGGCCCGCGGGATCGTAGCCGAAGCGCATGGTCTGCCCGCCGGTGTGCAACGTGATGGGCCGCCCGGCGGCGTCGTAGTCCCAGATGCTCTCAGCGCCTGATGGAGTACGGCGGCGCACCCGGCGGCCCGCCGCGTCAAAGGCTGAGCTGACCGTACGGCCGTTGCAGGTCTCGGCCACCACGCGGCCCAGCGGATCGCGCTGCATACTCACGTCGGCGTCGGCGTTGACCGCTCTTACGAGGCGTCCGGCCGAGTCGTAGGTGAACGTGGCGGTCGCGTCCGTTGAGCGTTGCTCGATGACGTTCCCGAGCGGGTCGCGGGTGTAGTGGATGGTCTGGCCGGCGCCGTTCGTACGCTCTGTGAGCCGGCCCGCGGCGTCGTGTCGGTAGGCGAGCACCCGGCCGTTGAAGTCGGTTTCGCGGATCAGGGTGCCGCCGGCGTCGTACTCGTACCGCCAGACCAGGCCCTGCGGGTTGGTGACGGCGGTGAGCCGCAGTTCGAGATCGTAGGCGAACTCCAGGCGCGCCCCGTCCGGGCCGGTCTCGGCCGACGGCAGATCGAAGTGGGTGTTCTCCATCCGCGTGATCTGACCGATCGCGTCGGTGTATTCGACCAGGTTGCCTTCGCCGTCGTAGGTCCAGCGTTCGACGGCGCCGTCGGGCGACGCCCGCCATGCCGGCCGGCCTTCGGTCGTCCAGCCGAGCCTGGTGACACCACCCAGGGGGTCGGTGATGGCCGAAACGCGGCCGAAGGCGTCGCGCGCATAGTGGGTGGTGTTGCCGAGCGGATCGGTGACGGCGACGGGCAGGCCGGTGGCGTTGGTCTGCACGCGGCTCACCGCGCCCAGCGGGTCAGTGATGGCCACCAGGCCGCCGCGCTCGTCGTAGGCGTAGCTCGTCGTCGCGCCGAGGGGGTCGGTGACGGCGGTCAGGTTGCCGCGCTCGTCGTAGGCCTGCCGCCAGATGGCACCGTCGGGCTGGGTGACCGTGACCGGCAGGCCAAGGTCGTTGTAGGCCGTGGTGACCTGGGAGCCGTCGGGGCGGGTGACGGCCGTGACGTTGCCGGACTCGTCGTAGGCGTAGCGGGTGACGCGGCCGAGCGGGTCGGTGTGGGTGAGCAGCCGGTCGTAGCGGTCCCATTCCGACCAGGTGGTGTGGCCCAGCGGATTGGTCTCGGCGACGACCTGGCGGGCCTCGTTCAGGTAGTAGGTGGTGGGGTGGCCGAGCGAGTCGGCGACCACGGTGGTACGGCCGTCCTCGCTGTAGGTGAGGGTGGCGTCGAGGAAACCGCCGGAACCCCGGCCGGCGATCGCGCGGCCCCGCTCGTCGTAGGTGTAGCGGTATTCGTAGCCGTTGCGGTCGATCCAGCCGGTCATCCGGTACGACGGGTCGTAGCTGAATCGTTGCGGCCGGCCGGAGGAGTTGATGACCTCGGTCAGGTTGCCGTACTCGTCGTAGCCATAGCGGACCAGCACATGACCGCCGGCCTGGCCGTCGCCCTCGGTGTCGAGCAGTCGCAGCGCGGTGACGCGGCCGTCGGCGGTCTCGACGTCGATCCGGTAGCCGCCCGAATGCCGTACCCCGGTGACCGCGCCGGCCTCGTCGTAGTCGATGTCGACGCGGTTGCCGTTGCGGTCGGTGACGGCGGCCAACGGGAGGGTCGCGCCGAACCTGCCGCCGAGCGCCGGAAAGCGCAGGGTCCGGCCGGTCCGCGGCTCGGTGAGGGTGTAACCGCCGTCGGGCTCGAGCCGGAGCGGCAGGCGCGGGCCCTCCTCCGGAAGCAGCGCGATGCCGGGCATCATCAGCGGCGGATACACCAGCACCAGCCCGTCGGGCGAGGAGTAGCACACCCCGTCCGCGTCGACCTCGAGCCGCTGGTCCAGCGTGGAGGCCCAGGAGAGGCCGAACCAGCCGCCCGCCCGCCACGACGAGACGTGGGTGCGTTCCAGCACCAGCGGCAGCACTCCGGGCAGTTCCACATCGGTCTGGGCCAGCACCACCTCGCCGGAGGCGACATCGATCGGGTCGCGGGTGGTGGACCGGCCGAGGAGGCGACGGGCACGGTCGCGGGCGCTGTCCATGCCTTCGCGCAGCGACCGGCGTCCGGCGGCGCGACCGGCGTCCTGCCCGGCCTCGGTGGCGGCGCGCCGGCCCGCGGTACGGGCGGCGGATCTGCCGGCGGCCCGCCGCGCGCCTCGGGCGGCCGCGTCGTCGGTGTTGCGCAGCAGCGCCCTGGCTGCCTTGGCGATGATGCCTTCTGCGGCGCCGGCGGCGGCTCGGCCGCCCCTAGCCAAGGATGGCCTCCAGCGCCTGGTTGATGATCAGGTTGATGGCGATGTCGGCGAGCTTCTTGAAGACCGGGATCTCCAGCAGCGACGCCCCGAAGGTCGGGGCGGCGGTCGCGATCGCCTGGATGATCTCGATCAGCAGGATGGTCAGCTGCACGATCACGTTGATCTTCAACGCGAGCACGATCGCCGCGCACACGAACAATGCGGCCCCGACCACCTGCGCACCGGTCGCGCCGTCGCGGGTGACCGCGAGCGCCGAGTTCTCGCCGGCCCACTTGGCCCTGAACGCCTCGATCGCCGCGCCGCTGTTGTCGGGCCACACCCTCCCGGCGCCGGCTTCGGCATCGCCGACGAGGCCCTCCACCTTGCCGCCGTAGTCCATCCAGTGCCGGCCCAGCTCCAGCAGCTTCGTCTCATCGGACTTGGGCCAGGTGTAGCCAAGCTCGTTGAGCAGGTTGGCCAGCTCGCCGGGGATCATCAGGCCGCCCATCGGCTCACACCGCCCCGCCGACGTCCTGGACGCCCTCGGTCGTGGCCTGCTCGGTCTGCTCGTACGTGCCGGCCATCTCGGCCAGCCCGCCGCCGAACTCGCCGAACCCCGCCGCCGCCGAGCCGTAGGACTCCGCCGCGATCTGCTGGGCCGCCTGATAGGTGGCCGCGATCAGCGACCCGACGTCGTCATCGCCGAAGATGTCGCCCATGCCCTCGGCGGCGGCCACGAGCGCCTGCCACTCGGCGGCCAGCCGCTCGCCGACCTCGTTGAGGCCCTGACCGGCCTCCCGCAGACTCGGCGGATGAAACCGCAGCTCGTCGGCCATGTCGCTCGCTCCCTCCCACGTCCGTCTCTACCGGCGATAGACGCTCGCGATCAGATCCCGCAGCGCGCCGGCGTACGCGCTCATCTGCCGCACGCTGTCCTCCCGCAGGGCCTGCAGCCGTTGGAGGTCCACCTGCCCCACCGCGCCGGCGCGGTCGCGTGCCTTGGCGCGCATGTCTTCGAGCGCGGCGTTCACCGCGGCGGCCGCCTGCTCGGCCACCTCCGCCGACGCGGACCGCATCACCGGCGGATCGATCTCCAGCACCTCGATGAGCCCGCCCGGCGTCACCCGCGCCCGGATCCGGCCGTCGGCGGCGGTTCCCTCGCCGGCGAGGTCCGGCCCCTCCTCCGCCGAGCCGTCCGCGGACCCGGCGGCGTCAGCGGCGGAGGCCACCGGAATGCTGCGGCGGGTCTGCTCAAGCAGCTGGTCCAGGCCCCGGAGGCCGAAGTCGCCGGTCATCCCCGTACGTTCGGCCACCCTGGCCACCGCGTCCTCGATCGCCTGGGTGATCGTCGCCATGGAACGCAGCCCCTCGTCGGTCAGCCGCTCCACGCGCTCGGCCAGCATCGCCGGATCGATCCCGGCGGTCTCCTGGGCCGGTGCCCGCGCCCGCATCTCCGCCAGCGCGGCGTTCGCGGCGGCGGCGAGGTGTTCGGCGAGCTGCCCGCTCGGCAGCCGCATCGCCCGCGGGTCTAACTCGACCTTTTCGAGGCGGCCCTCGGCCGCGACCACCCGCACCTGTCCCTCGGCGGCCTCGCTCGTTCCGCGGGCGTCCTCGGGCGCGGGCCGGATTGAGTCCAGCTCACGGCGCGCGTTGCGGAAGGCCCCTTGAACGTCCGCGCTGTCCATACCGTACGAATCCCCACGACGAGTGCCGGGCCAGCACAGAATCTACAGAATCGCCGACTCTAAGTCAGCACATGTCATCATGTGCGCCCCGGTGAGGCACCGCCCGCGGGCGCTCACCGAAGAAGGGGCTGCCGCACCCGCCCACGGCCGGAGAACTTGACTAAGAAAGCAGCGGGATTAGGCAAAAGGCGCCAATGAGCGCCCGCCGGACCCTGGGTAGCGTCACCGTGTGAGTCTTCCACCCACGCTCAATGGCGAGCGGGTTCTCGTCGCGCTCGGCGGCAACGCCATGACCTCGCCCGACGGCCGCGCCACGCCCGACGCGCAATGGCACGCGATCAAAGGGGCCATGGAGCGCGTCGCCGACTTGGTCGCGGGCGGCGCGCAGGTCGCCCTCACCCACGGCAACGGACCCCAGGTCGGCAACCTGCTGATCAAGAACCAGCTGGCCGCCCACGTCGTGCCGCCCGTACCGCTGGACTGGTGCGGGGCACAGACCCAGGGCACCATCGGCATGCTGATCCTCAACGCGCTCGACGGGGCGCTCGCCGCCCGCGCCGTGAGCAGGCCGGTCGCGGTGCTGGTGACGCGGACGCTGGTGGACGGCGGCGACCCGGCGTTCGGCGCGCCCACCAAGCCGGTCGGCCGGTATTTCCCGGCGGCCGACGCCCGCAGGTTCATGGCCATGGGCCAGTCGTGGGCACAGGTGGGGGAGCGGGGCTGGCGCCGGGTGGTCGCCTCCCCGGAGCCGTTGGAGATCCTCGACGCGCCCGCCGTGGACACGCTCATGGCCGCCGGGTACGTCGTGGTGGCCGCCGGCGGCGGCGGCATTCCGGTGGTGCGCGAGCCGGGCGGCGCGCTGCGCGGCGTGGAGGCGGTGATCGACAAGGATCTCGCCGCGGCCCTGCTGGCCCGCCACATCGGCGCCGCCGCCCTCGTGATCGCCACCGACGTCGAGCACGTGATGATCGAGTACGGGACGCCGCGGGCCAGGCCCATCGGCCGGGCGACGCCGGCGGAGTTGCGGCGGCTCGCGGCGGACGGACAGTTCGCCAGCGGCAGCATGGGCCCGAAGGTGGAGGCGGCGCTGCGGTTCGTCGCGGGCGGCGGCGACCGGGCGGCGATCAGCTCGCTCGACCTGATCGGCGACGCCGCCGCGGGCAAGTCGGGGACCATCGTGGAGCGAGACCAACCGACAGGCAGACGAACGCGGGAGGGCGAGGGCAGTGCCGGATCCGATTGACGTACGCAAGGTGCCGATCAACAGTGTGACCGACGCCTCCGGGCTGGCCGCGCTGATCGACGACGGAGTCATCGAGGCCGACCGTGTCCTCGCGGTCATCGGCAAGACCGAGGGCAACGGCGGCGTGAACGACTACACCCGCATCCTCGCCGACCGCGCCTTCCGCGAGGTGCTCGTCGCGAAGGGCACCAGGTCGGCCGAGGAGGTCGCGCAGGTGCCGCTCGTGTGGTCCGGCGGTACGGACGGCGTGCTCAGCCCGCACGCCACGGTCTTCGCCTCGGCGGACCCGGCGACGGTCCCGGCCTCCGGCGACCCGCGCGTTTCCGTCGGCATCGCCATGAGCGAGGTCATCCTGCCCGAGGACATCGGCCGGCCGGCGATGGTCGAGAAGGTGGCGCACGGCGTCCGCGCGGCCATGAAGCTCGCCGGGATCGACGACCCGGCCGACGTGCACTACGTCCAGACCAAGACGCCGCTGCTCACCCTCGACACCATCAACGACGCGAAGCGGCGTGGCCGGGACGTCGTGACCGAGGACACGCTGAAGTCCATGGACATCTCCAACTCGACCACCGCGCTCGGCATCGCCGTCGCGTTGGGCGAGATCGAGCCCCCGGCCGCCGAGCAGATTCACCGCGACCTGTCGCTGTACTCGTCGGTGGCGTCGTGCTCGTCCGGCGTGGAGCTGGACCGCGCGCAGATCGTGGTCGTCGGGAACGTACGCGGCATCGGCGGGCGCTACCGCATCGGTCACGGCGTCATGAACGACGCCCTCGACGCCGACGGCATCTGGTCGGCCATCAGGTCCGCCGGGCTCGATCTGCCCGCCAGGCCGCACTTCAGCGATCTCGGGGACCGGCTGGTCAACGTGTTCATCAAGTGCGAGGCCGACCCGAGCGGCGTCGTCCGCGGCAGGCGCAACATCATGCTCGACGACTCCGACGTGCACTGGCACCGGCAGATCAAGGCCTGTGTGGGCGGCGTCGCGGCGGCGGTGACGGGTGACCCGGCCGTCTTCGTGTCCGTCGCAGCCGTCCATCAAGGGCCTTCGGGCGGCGGCACGGTGGCGGCCATCGCCGATCTCGGCTGATCTGCTCGCCGAGCCCCCGGCCGGCAGACCCCCGGCCGGCAGGCCCTGGCCCGGCAGCCCGCAGCCTCACCAATCCGGCATACGGGGCCAACTTCGGCTTTCCCCACGTTCGGGTCCACCGCCCGACTCGGGGCGGCCGGACGGATACCCTCGATGCCGTGCTCGGACGGAACATTCCGCAACCCCGGTACGCCCACGACGACGGGCGTGCCGACCCTCGGGTGACCGCGGCGTTGTACGCGTACGCGCGGGGGCGGGCCGGCGAGCACGAGGTGCTGACGGCGCTGGCCGACGCGCGGCTGCTCATCCCCGTGGTCGCCGTGCCGGCCGAGACCGAGCGGGGCATGGCGGTCACGCCGCCCCGGCCTCCGCCCGCAGGGCGGCCGGGCGGCGAGAAGCACAGCGAGATGGCGCTGCCCACGCTGATCGGCCAGGACGGCCGGCGCGGAGTGCTCGGCTTCACCTCGGTCGAAACCCTGCGCCGCTGGCGGCCGGAGGCCCGGCCGGTGGCCGTGCACGCCCGCGACGCGTGCCGGGCGGTGCTCGACGAGAACGCCCACGCCCTCGTCGTCGACATCGCCGGCCCGGTGCAGTTCGCCATCGACGGAAACCGGCTCTACACCTTCGCCGAGGGCCGGCCGATCCCACAGCCGTTCGAAGACCCCGACCTGCTGGCCGCCATCGAGGCCGCGTTCGCCATGGAAAGCCAGGTCATCGGCGTCAAGGTCGGCCCCGGCACGAGCGCCGAGCTGTCGGTGCGCTTCTCGCTGTCCGCGGGCGCCGACGAGCAGACGACCGTCCAGCGGGTGGCCGACCGGCTGGCCGGTGAGCTGCGCGGCCGGATCATCGGCGGCGTCGAAGTCGCCGTGACCCACTGGCCGTGACCCGCTGGCCATAACCGGTTGGCGGTGGCCCGTTGGGCCGTTCGCCGTGACCCCCCGTTAGGTTCGGCAGGTGGACTGGATCGAGCCGGTCGCCCGGCGGCCCGTGTGGGCCGCCGCCGTCAGCGCCGCGACGCTCACGCTCATCGCGTGGCGGATCGGCTTGACCGCGGCGCTGCCCGCCTACCTCTATCTCGGCGTGGTGGGCGTGGTGCTCGCCTTCATCGACGTGGCGATGCGGCGGCTGCCCGATCCGCTGACGCTCCCGTCGTACGCGGTCGGCGCCGCCCTGCTGGGAGTCGCGGCGGCGACCACCGGCGATGGCGGCACCCGCTACCTGCACGCGCTGGCCGGCATGGGCGCGCTGCTCGCCTTCTACGCCGTCCAATGGTTCTTTCTGCCGAACCAGATCGGTCTCGGCGACGTCAAGCTGGCCGGTGTGCTCGGCCTCTACCTTGGGTGGCTCGGCCTGGACGCCCTCCTGCTGGGCGTTTTCGCCATCCACCTGCTCGGCGGGCTGTACGCGGTGGCGCTGCTGGCGGCCCGCCGCGCCGACCTCAAGGCCACCATTCCGTTCGGACCCTTCATGCTGGCCGGTACGCTCGTCGCCATCCTCACGCACCCGTGAAATCCGGTGGACCGCACCGCCCGGCCGCGGGGAGCCTGAACGAGGAAACCCGGCCGCTTTCCACGAGGAGTGATCGCCTTGGTGACGCTGACGATGCAAGACGCCCTGCTCCGGCTGACCGAGTACTGGGCCGGACAGGGATGCGTCATCGTCCAGCCGATGAATACCGAGGTCGGCGCCGGCACCGGCAACCCCGCGACGGCGCTGCGCGTGCTCGGCCCTGAGCCCTGGCGCGTCGGCTACATCGAGCCGAGCGTGCGTCCCGACGACGCGCGCTATGGCGACAATCCCAACCGGCTGCAGACCCACACCCAGTACCAGGTGATCCTCAAGCCGGAGCCCGGCGACGCCCAGGACCGCTATCTCGGCTCTCTCGCCGCCCTCGGCATCGACATCGAGCGGCACGACGTGCGCTTCGTGGAGGACAACTGGGCCTCGCCGGCGCTGGGTGCCTGGGGCCTGGGCTGGGAGGTCTGGCTGGACGGCCTGGAGATCACCCAGTTCACGTACTTCCAGCAGTCGGGCGGCCGCACGCTCGACCCGGTGTCGGTCGAGATCACCTACGGCATGGAGCGCATCATCATGGCGCTCCAGGGTGTCTCGCACTTCAAGGACATCGCGTACGCGCCCGGCGTCTCCTACGGCGAGGCGTTCGGCCAGGCCGAGTACGAGATGAGCCGCTACTACCTCGACGACGCCGACATCGAGACCAACCGGCGGCTGTTCGAGGCCTACGAGGCCGAGGCGCGGCGGATGGTCGAGGCCAGGCTGCCGGTGCCCGCCCACACCTACGTGCTCAAATGCTCGCACGCCTTCAACGTGCTCGACTCTCGCGGCGCCATCGGCACCACCGAACGGGCCCGGGCGTTCGCCCGCATGCGCGACCTCGCCCGCGACATCGCCGAGTTGTGGATCGACCGCCGAGCCGAGCTGGGCCACCCCCTCGGCATGGCGACGACCACCGGCGGACCGGTCCCCACCGGCCGTCCTGAGCCCTATCCCTCGCTCGACGCCCCGGCCGCGCTCGCGTTCGAGATCGGGGTCGAGGAGATGCCGCCGGACGAGGTGACCCGCTCCGCCGCGGCGGTACGCGCCGCGCTGACCGAACGGCTGGGCGCGACCCGGCTGCGGCACGGAGCCATCGAGGTGGTCTCGTCGCCGCGCCGGATCGTCGCGATCGTCGACGACGTGGCGCCGCGCGAGGACGACGCCGAGGAGACGGTGCGCGGACCGCGGCTGTCGGCCGCCTACGACGCCGACGGCAACCCGACCAAGGCGGCCCAGGGCTTCGCCCGCGGGCAGGGCATCGACGTCGCCGACCTCCGCCCGATCACCGTGGGCGCGGGAGAGTACGCCGGGTACGTACGTCAGGTCCCCGGCAGGCCGGCTGCCGAGGTGCTGGCCGGGCTGCTGCCGGAGATCGTCACCGGGCTGCGCGCCGACAAGAACATGCGCTGGAACGCCCCCGGCCTCTCCTTCACCCGCCCCATCCGCTGGCTGCTCGCCCTGCTCGGCCCGCACGTCGTGCCGTTCACCGTGGCGGGTCTCGACAGCGGCCGCGCCACCCGGGTGCACCGCACCGCGCCGCGGCCGATCGTCGAGATCCCCGGCGCCGAGGGCTACCTCGACGCGTTGCGCGCGCACGCGATCGAGCCCGCAGCCGCCCGCCGCCGGGACCGGATCGTCGCGGCGGCCCGCGAACTGGCCGCGAGCGTGCACGGCGGGATCGACCTCGAGGGCGAAAGCGCCGTGATCGACGAGATCACGAACCTGGTCGAGGACCCCGTCGCCATCCTCGGCTCCTTCGACGCCCCCTACCTCGAGCTGCCCGCCGCCGTGCTCACCACGGTCATGAAGAAGCACCAGCGCTACCTGCCGGTCCGAGACGACGATGGCCGGCTGCTGCCGTACTTCGTGACGATGGCCAACGGCGCCTGCGACCACGACGCGGTCCGCGCCGGCAACGAGGCCGTGCTGCGCGCCCGCTACGAGGACGCGGCGTTCTTCTACAACCAGGACCTGCGCACCGACCTCGCCGAGCTGAAGCGCGGCCTGACCAAGCTGACGTTCGAAGAGCGCCTCGGCTCCATGGCCGACCGCGCGGCCCGCATCCGCGCGATCGCCCTCGACCTCGCCGGCGCGGTCGTGCTCGGCGACGCCGACCTGGCGACCTTGGAGCGCGCGGCCGAACTGGCCAAGTTCGACCTCGCCTCCGCGATGGTCATCGAGCTGTCCAGCCTCGCCGGGGTGATGGCCGGTGAATACGCCCGGCACGCCGGCGAGCCCGACGCGGTCGCCGCGGCGCTCGTGGAGATGGAGATGCCGCGCTCGGCCGGCGA
The DNA here is from genome assembly GCA_035765195.1 of Streptosporangiaceae bacterium. Taxonomy (GTDB): domain Bacteria; phylum Actinomycetota; class Actinomycetes; order Streptosporangiales; family Streptosporangiaceae; genus CALAED01. The sequence goes on along the minus strand of DASTYC010000038.1, from coordinate 242,789 downwards.
CGCCCTGCCGGAAAGCACGCCCGGGTCCCTCCTCGCGGTGGCCGACCGGCTCGATCTGCTCGCGGGGCTGTTCGGCGTCGGCTCGGCCCCGACCGGCAGCTCCGACCCGTACGGGCTGCGGCGTGCCGCGCTCGGGCTGACCGCGATCCTGCGCGCCCGGCCCGCGCTGTCGGCGATCACGCTGGGCCATGGCCTGGCGGTGGCCGCCCGGCACCAGCCCGTCGAGGTCGCGCCGGGCGCCATGGCCGAGGCCGAGCAGTTCATCGTGCGCCGGTTCGAGCAGGCGCTGCTGGACGCCGGCCACCCGGTCAACGTCGTACGGGCGGTGCTGCCGCACGCCGGCACCCCGGCGTACGCCGAGCAGGCGGCCACGGACCTGGAGAAGCTCCTCGACGACGAGCGGTTCGAGCGGCTCACGACCGCGCTGCAGCGGGTGCTTCGCATCGTCCCCGCCGACACGCCGCCGGCGTACGACCCGGCGCTGTTCTCCGACGAGGCCGAGCGCCGCCTGCACCTGACCTTCACCCGCGTCCAGGAGCCCCTGTCCGCGGCGGGAGTCAGCCTGCCCGAGTTCACCGCCGCGGCCCTGCCGCTCGCCGAACCGATCGACGCCTACTTCGACGAGGTGCTGGTCATGGCCGACGATCCGGCCGTCCGCGCCAACCGCCTCGGCCTGCTCGCCGCCATCCGCGACCTCGTCGCGAACGTCCTCGACTGGCGTGAAGTCGGCTGAGCGCGTGGCGGCACGCGTAACGGGCACGCGGCGGAACGTGGCAGGATCGACTACATGCTGCGCTGGTTGACGGCGGGGGAGTCGCACGGCCCTGCCCTCGTCGCGATAGTGGAGGGCCTGCCCGCAGGGGTGCGCGTGACGTCCGCCGACATCGCAGAAGCGCTGCGCCGGCGCCGCCTCGGCTATGGGCGCGGGGCGCGCATGAAGTTCGAGCAGGACGAGATCAACGTGATCGGCGGCATCCGGCACGGCCGGACGCTGGGCGGGCCCGTCGCGATCCAGGTCGGCAACTCCGAATGGCCCAAGTGGGAGACGGTGATGTCGGCCGACCCCGTCGACCCGGAGGTGCTGGCCGAGTCGAGCCGGGGGCAAGGCGGGCGAAACGCGCCGCTGTCCCGCCCCCGGCCGGGTCACGCCGACCTGGTCGGCATGCAGAAATACGGTTTCGACGACGCGCGCCCGGTCCTCGAGCGGGCCAGCGCCCGCGAGACGGCGGCGCGGGTGGCGATCGGCGAGGTCGCCAAGGCGTTCCTGCGGCAGGCGCTGGGCGTCGAGGTGCTCAGCCACGTCGTCGCCCTCGGCGAGGTCGGCGTCCCCGCCGACGCGCCGTCGCCGACCCCGGCCGACCTCGCGCGCATCGACGCCGATCCGGTGCGGTGCTTCGACGCCGACACCAGCGCGAAAATGGTCGACCACGTCGAGGAGATCAAGAAGGCCGGAGACACGCTGGGCGGCGTCGTCGAGGTGCTCGCGTACGGGGTGCCACCGGGGCTCGGCAGCCATGTGCACTGGGACCGGCGGCTCGACTCCCGGCTGGCGGCGGCGCTCATGGGCATCCAGGCGATCAAGGGCGTCGAGGTCGGCGACGGATTCACCACCGCCAGGCGCCGGGGTTCCGAGGCGCACGACGAGATCGAGAACACCCCGGAGGGCGTTCGGCGGCGCACCCACCGGGCCGGGGGCATCGAAGGCGGCATGACCACGGGCGACCCCGTACGGGTGCGCGCCGCCAAGAAGCCGATCTCGACCGTGCCCCGCGCGCTCGACACCGTCGACGTGCGCACCGGCGAGCCGGCCAAGGCGATCAACCAGCGCAGCGACGTGACCGCGGTGCCCGCCGCCGGCGTCGTCGCCGAGGCCATGGTCGCGCTCGTGCTGGCCGAGGCGGCGCTGGTCAAGTTCGGCGGCGACTCGGTCGAGGAGACCGCTCGTAATCTGCAGGGATATCTGTCGGCACTGGTGATCAAATGACGCGACCCACCGCGATACTGATCGGGCCGCCCGGCTCGGGGAAGACGACGATCGGCACCGCCCTGGCCGAGCGGCTGGGGCTGGCCTTCCGCGACACCGACACCGACGTCGAGGCGACCGCGGGCAAGCCGGTCAGCGAGATCTTCATCGACGACGGGGAGCCGCGCTTCCGCGAGCTGGAAGCCGCGGCGGTCCGCCGGGCGCTGGCCGAGCACGAGGGCGTGCTGGCCCTCGGCGGCGGCGCGGTCCTCGCCGCCGACACCCAGGAGTGGCTGGCGGGGCACACCGTGGTGTACCTGCGGGTGGGCCTGTCCGACGCGGTCAAGCGGGTCGGCCTGGGCGCCGCCAGGCCGCTGCTGGTGCTCAACCCGCGCAGCCGGTTGCGCGAGCTGATGGCCGAGCGTGCGCCGATCTACGAGCGCCTCGCCACCATCACCGTCGCCACCGACGACCGCGACCCGGACGCCATCGTCGAAGAGATCGTCAAGGCGCTCCCGTGAGCACAGCGAGCCGCGTGCACGTGGGCGGCGACGCCCCCTACGACGTGGTCGTGGGGGCCGGAGTGCTCGGCGAGTTGCCGGGGTTCTTGAGCGACCGGGCCCGTACGGTCGCCGTGGTGCACGCCGAGGGACTGCCCGAGATCGCCCGCCCGGTGTGCGGGGTGCTGGAGCGCGCCGGGTACGCCGCGCACGCGCTGCCCGTGCCGGACGGCGAGGCGGCCAAGCGGGTCGAGGTGCTGGCCGGCCTCTGGTCGCGCTTCGCGCGGCTGGGCATGACGCGCAGCGACGCGATCGTCAGCGTCGGCGGCGGGGCCACCACCGACCTGGGCGGGTTCGCCGCCGCGTCGTGGCTGCGCGGCGTTCCGGTGGTGCACGTGCCGACCACGCTGCTGGGCATGGTCGACGCCGCGGTGGGCGGCAAGACCGGCATCGACATCCCCGAAGGCAAGAACCTCGTGGGCGCCTTCCACCCGCCGGCCGGCGTGGTGTGCGACCTGACCACGCTGGTCACGATGCCGCGCGATGACTACGTCAGCGGGCTGGCCGAAGTGATCAAGGCCGGGTTCATCGCCGACCCGAAGATCCTCGATCTGGTCGAGGCGGACCCGCGGGGCGCCGCGGCGCCCGATGGCCCGCACACGCGCGAGCTGGTCGAACGGGCCATCCAGGTCAAGGCCGACGTGGTCGGCGCCGATCTGCGGGAGAGCGGGCCGCGGGAGATCCTCAACTACGGGCACACGCTCGGACACGCGATCGAAAAGGCCGAGGAGTATCGGTTCCGGCACGGGTACGCGGTCGCCATCGGCATGGTGTACGCCGCTGAACTGGCCCGGCTCGCCGGCCGCCTGGCCCCCGACATCGTCGAGCGGCACCGTTCCGTGCTGACGGCGGTCGGGCTGCCGACGTCGTACGGCGCGGACGGGTGGCCGGAGTTGCGCGCCGCGATGCGCGTGGACAAGAAGGCGCGCGGCGCGACGCTGCGCTTCGTGGTGCTCGACGGCCTGGCCGAGCCGGCGCGCCTGGAGGGTCCCGATGAGGACCTGCTCCGTCGCGCGTACGATGCGATCACCCGCTGACCGCCGGGCGATCCTACGGGGCGGCGGCGGGCGTACGGGGCGAGAGAAAGGTGCGGCGATGCGGGAAGTTCTGGTGCTCAACGGGCCGAACCTTTCGCGGCTCGGTACCCGCGAGCCCGACGTGTACGGATCGGCGACGTTCGACGATCTCAGCGCGCTGTGCCGCGAGACGGGCCGGCGGCTCGGCCTGCACGTCGAGGTCAGGCAGACCGACGACGAGGCCGAGATGATCGGCTGGTTGCACGAAGCCGCCGACGGCCGGCAACCGGTGGTGCTCAACCCGGCCGCGTTCACCCACTACTCCTACGCGCTGCGCGACGCGATCGCCCAGCGCACCGCGCCGCTCGTCGAGGTGCACATCTCCAACCCGGCCGCGCGTGAGGAGTTCCGCCACACCTCCGTGGTCGCGGCGGTCGCGACGGGCACCGTCGCCGGCTTCGGGCTCCTGTCGTACGTGCTGGCGCTGCAGGCCGTCGCCGATCTGCTGGCCGAGACCGAACGTCAGTCTGAGTGACAACCGGAAGGCGTCGCGGACCGCGATAGAGCCCGTGCGGCATTGTCAGTCATTGAGATATATCGATCCATTTTTCGGGCTGGTTGAACGCTTTCCTAAAATGCGACGTACCAGATTAAATGCGGAGATGATGGCCCTCGTTTCGTCTGGGCGGCGGGTAGTAGAGTATGGTCCGTCGTCGCAGCAGCGATTCGGGAGACGGGGGTGTCGCCGCTGTTCGGCACGCCGATGGGTCCCGGCCGCTCATGGCCGCGATCCCGCACGCCAAAGGCAATGTACCTGGAGTCTTCCCCGGGGCGGGAAGTCTTATGGACCGGCTGGTGAATTTCTTTGTCTTGGGCCCGCTGATGGTCACCATCGACTCTTCACCGGTTCCCATTCCTGCCGGCAGGCAACGCGCACTGCTCGCGGCATTATTGCTGAAAGCGAATGAGGTCGTTCCGGTCGACGAACTGATCGACCGGCTGTGGGACGATGATCTGCCGCACCGGCCACGCGGTGCGCTGCATACGTGCCTGACCCGGGTGCGTCAGGCGCTGGACGGGCAGGGAGCCGGGGTCTCGGAGCTGATCCAGACCTCCGCGGCCGGCTACATGATCGAGCTTTCCGCCGACCACCTCGATCTCCTGCGGTTCCGGAACCTGGCGGCAAGCGCACGATCCGCGGCCGAGCGCGGAGACCTCCAGCAAGAGTCCGCGACCTTGGCGCAGGCGCTGTCCTTGTGGCGCGGCCCGGTCCTGACCGACGTGCGCTCGGCGGCCATCCACCGCGACCTGGTGCCCAAGCTCACCGAGGAGTGGCTGCACGTTCTGGAGCGGTGGCACATGGTGAGCTTCGCCCTGGGCAGACACCCTGAGCTGGTCGGCGAATTGCGATTCCTTGTCCGCAAGTACCCCTTCCACGAGCGGTTCTGGCACCTGCTCGTGCTCGCCCTGTACCGCTGCGGCCGGCAGGTCGAGGCGCTGCAGGCCTACGGGGAAGTGAGCGGCTATCTGCGCGAGGAGCTGGGCGTGGATCCGGGCGAGGAACTGCGCCGGCTGCACCTGGCGATCCTGCGCGGCGACCCGCGACTCATGACGGCCGACTTAGGGTGCGTCTCGACGTCCCCGTCCGTCGCGAGCGCCGCGCGGTAGGCGGCGGGGCTTGGAGACACCCCTGGGGGTGCCGCGGTCTCCGGCGGTGTTCGGCACATGTGTCAGCCGGTGCGGGCAAACCGTCGGCCCGCCACCGCCAGCGCGACCACGGTGAACAGGGCGACGACCGCCACCTCCAGCGGCAGGGACGGATGCCACGAGCCCCAGGCGACGGGCTCGGCCAAGGCGTGCCCCCGGCGCGGGGGCAGGCACGCGGTGATGGTGCGGCGCATGACGTCCACGGCGTAGGTCAGCGGATTGGCCAAGGAGAGCGCGGCCATCCACGAGGGCATCGCCTTGATGGGGAACATCAGCCCCGAAAGAAAGATCAGCGGGGTGATGAGCACGGTCAGCACCGTGTTGAAGGTCTGTATTCGGCGGATGGTGACGGCCACCATCGCCCCCAGCGCGGTCAGGGCCAGGGAGGTGAGCGCCAGCTCGGCCAGCAACAGGGCGAAGAGCCCCGTGCGATAGGGGATGTGCACCAGCCCCGCGGTGGCCAGCACGACGGCGCCCTGGCAGGTGGCCACGGTGGTGCCGCCCAGACATTTGCCGATGAGCAGGGTCTCGCGTCTCGCCGGGGTGACGAGCATCTCGCGCAAGAATCCGCTTTGGCGGTCCCAGACGATCGACGCGCCGACGGAGATGGCGGGCACCTGCGCCGCCATCACCAATACGCCCGGGAACAGGAACATCAGATAGTCGGCTCCGGATCCGTATGCTCCGCCGGAGTCGGTGAAGAGCCGGGCGAGCCCGACGCCGAGGACGAACAGGAAGAGCATGGGCTGGAGCAGGGAGACCACCGCCCGCGCCCGGTCGCGGACGAAATGGAGCATCTCCCGCCGCCAGACCATCCGGACCACCCGCAGTTCGGCGGCCAGCCGGGCGATGCCGGCGGGATGGTCGTCGGGCGGCGCCGGGGTGACCGGTCGTTCGCCGCGGACGTTGACGCGGCGCACCGCCGCGCGTGGCGTCATGAGCCGCCTCCCGCGGTCGCCGCGGCGGTCACCGCGGGGGTTGCCGACGACTCCGCGGGACTCCCGCCCGCCGCGGCGGCGGCGGCCGGATCGTCGCGAAGGCGGCGGCCTGTGTGGTGGAGGAAGACGTCATCGAGGCTGGGCCGGGTGACCGTCACCTCGTAGACGGGGACGTCGAGACCCGAGCACAGCAGCGGTACGAGCCGGGCGCCGTCCGTCGCCCGTACGCACAGGCCGGCCGGCCCAATGGCGACGTCGAGGTCAAAGCGGTCACGCAGCGCCCTCGCCGCGGACGCGTCGTCGCCGGTACGCAGCTCGACCCGGTCGGCGCCGAGCACGGACTTCAGCTCCGCGGGCGTTCCCTGGGCGACGATACTGCCGTCGTCGATGATGGCGATGCGGTCACAGCGCTCGGCCTCGTCGAGGTAGTGCGTGGTCAAGAACAGGGTGGTCGCCTCGCGTTCGCGCACTTCGCGCAGGTGACCCCACAGCAGCGCCCTGGCCTGCGGGTCCAGGCCGATGGTGGGCTCGTCCATGAACAACACCCGCGGGTGGTGCAGCAGGCCGCGGGCGATCTCCAGCCGCCGCCGCATGCCGCCGGAGAAGGTGCGCACCAGGCTGCGGCGCCGCTCGGTCAACCCCACGAGGGCGAGCATGGCGTCGATGCGCTCGGGGACTGTGACCGCGGGCAGCGCGTAGAGATCGGCGTGGAAGCGCAAGTTCTCCTCGGCCGTCAACTCCCCGTCCAGGGTGGTCTCCTGGAAGACCAGACCGAGACTGCGCCGGACCCGGCCCGGGGCGGTGCGCGTGTCGTGACCGGCGATCTCGATCCGGCCGGACGTCGGCAGCGCCAACGTGCACAGCATCGCGATCGTGGTGGTCTTGCCGGCTCCGTTGGGGCCGAGAAAGCCGAACGTCTCGCCCTGTTCGACGGTCAGGTCGATGCCCCGCACCGCCTCCACGCCCGGGTAGGACTTCCGGACCCCGACCGCGCGGATCGCCGGCACATCAGGCCCGGCGGGTGCCGCGTCGGCCGGGCGTGCGGACCTGCGTCCTGGTCTGAACACGAGGTCAGGTCCGCCGCTGGATGGCGTCGGCCCAGTGGTCGGGGACCACGAAGCCGAAGCTCCATCGGTGTCGGGTGGTGGGGTTGACGATGCAATGCCAAAACAACCTGCCGGGGTCTTGCTCGGCCTTGAAGAACCGCACCATCTGGGGACTCTCCCGGAGCGTGACGATCTCGTGGGTTTCAGGGTTCATGTAGCGGAAGAACGAGGTCTCACCGGGATCGGGGAACGGCGCGTCGAAGTCGACGATGTACATGCGCCAGCCGGGTTGCGTCTCGTTGGTGTGCCAGAGCCGATAGCTGGAAGGCGGATACCAGAGGCTCCCGGAGAATCGGATCTCGCTGCCGAAGAATTCCTCGAGCGCCGCGATCGTCCGGAACTTGGCGTCGAAGTACTGCTCGTAATCGGGATGTTCGACGTGCTCGTCGAGGTTGACGAGGTGGAAGTCGCGCCTGGGGGCACCGGCGCCGAGCGCGGGATCCCGCCGGCCGGCCTTCATGATGTTCTCGTACCAGTCGCGGAACTCCGGATCGGCCGGCGACATCGACGTCGACCGCAGGTCGTCGTCGCGGAACCGGCCGGCGAACTCGGCGAGGTCGACGGACGGCGGCTTGATCTTGAGCCGGGGCAGCTCGGCGATGATCGACTCGAAGCCGGGGATGTCCGTCATCCGGTATTCGTGGTGGTAGAACGCGGTGGTCCCGGTAGCGGCCTCGGTCGTGGCCTCGGTGCCGGACCCGGTGCCGGTCCCGGTGCCGCCCCGCGGTCCGCCGGGGAACGACGACGACGCCGCAATGAGATCGCGAACGCCGAAGTCGTAGCCGTTGCGCAGACCGAGCTTGACGATCTCCTGGGTCCCCGTCACCGCCTTCAGCTGCTGCCGTACCTCCGGCGAGTTGCAGGCGACCCGCAAGAATGCCGAACATGATTCAACCGACATGGTGAGCTGCTCCTTCTATCGGTTCGGTGGCGGATCGAGAAGCAGTACCGAGGGGCACCGATCCGGGTGGGCGAGACGAAGGAAGTGCATTCCGAAGCCGGATATCCCGACCATGAGGCCCGGAAAGAAACCGGCGCCGGCGTCGCCGGCCCCGCTGTGGACATCGTCGAAGTTCCGCCACTGAGCCTGTACCTGTACGTTCGCCTCCAACTGGAAGGCGGGTTCGTCGCGCAGCACGCCGAACCGCAAGAACAGCTCGGCGTTGCCCGATCGGCCATGGCAGAGCGTGTCGTTCATCAACCGAGGGAAGTTCCGCATGGTCGCGGCGAGGGCCTGATGGGCTTCGCGCAGCAACGTCTCGTCGTCCTCGCCCAGCAGCGCCCAGCTGGAGATTCGGCTCAGCCCGATCCCCGCCGCCCCGTTGCACCAGGCGTTGGCGAAGTGACGGCCGTTCTTGGTGATCCCGCCGGCGACCGTGCGCAGGTCATACCAGTCCTGCTCGGTCTCGGCGAAGTGCCGGGACTCATAGGCGAAGGCCCGGCGCCCGGCGGATATGTAGTCGGGACGATCGGTGGCGTGTCCCAGCGAGATCAGCGCCCACCCGATGCCGCCGGCGCCGTGCGAGAAACCGGTGAGGTTCGCGAACGCCTCACCGGGATCGCGGCACGGCCAGCTGAGCGTCTCGCCGTCGGCCTCGGCGCGGCGCAGCAAGTGCTCGGCACAGCGATGGGCGCCTTCGATCCCCGCGCCGCCGGACTCGTGCGCCAGGCCGAGCAACACGGGGATGGCGCCGGCGGCGCCGCTCAGCACGTCGAAGCTCTTGTCGTCGTCGATCTGCCGTGACAGGTCCCGGCTCAGTCGCACGGCCAGGTCGAGCAGCTTCGGGTCCTGCCACAGCCGGTGCAGGTGGGTGAGCAGATAGATGAGCCCGGCGAGCCCGTGGAAGGCGCCGATCCGCCCCGGGTCGCGGCACGCGACGGCGTGCGCCAGGGCCCGCTCGGCGGCCCGGCGGAACTCCGGCCGGGGTGCGATCTCGTTGAGGTACGCCAGGAACAGGGCGATGCCGGCCGAGCCGTGGTAGAGATCGCCCTCGACCGCCACCTCTTCGATCGCGTCGTCGACGAGCTGATACGACCTCCATGGCGCCGCGGCCGATGCCGGCTGGAGCATCTCACACAGGCGCAGCCCGACCCGGCTCGCGTAATCCGTGCAGGCGGCGACGAAGGACGGATTGCTGATCTCGCCGACAGAAAGGCCGGCGGCGATGTACCGGCTCTGCTGCACGCGGTTGTTGTCGGACAGGTGCCGGATTCGCTCGGCGGCATAGTCGATGGGGGAGAGCTCGAGAAAGGACGTGAGCTCCGTTTGATGATCGTGGACGAGCCGGTTGCCCCGGACGTCCGCGGTGAAGATCGGTATGTCCAGCCGCCACATCGAAGACAACTCCCGCTCGGCGAGGACGCCGTCGTTGTCCCAGTTGCGCGGGAAGGTGCGGACGGTGTTGGTGAGCAGATCGACCTCGAGCGGCTCGGTCAGGCATTTGGGATGCCGGGCCGAGAGGAGCAACTGCGAGTACACCTGGGTGCCCCAGTTGATGAAGCGCACCGAGGTGCCGGCGAATATCTCGCTCACGCATCGGGTCGCCTCGCCGGGACGTCGCTGAAACCACGCGTAGACCCGGTCGAAGCCGCGCATGATCGAGTCGGTGAACTCCTGCGGATGCATCAGCCGTTCGCCCAGGAAGACGCGGTTGGATCCGGCGGGCTCGACGTGGATCCCCGTCTGGTGGGTGATGGCCGCGGCGAAAGAGAGCCGATCGATGATCTGGGGCACCGCGATCGGCATCTCGTAGCCCTCGCCGCCGGCATAGCCGCTGATCCTCATCTCGGCCGAGGGGCCGCCGTCCGCCTGTGCGGCGGGCCGGGGCCATTCGAGCAGGCCCGTCTTGAAGACGGAGTCGAGGAGGGTGCCGAGCGGCCGCCCCTGTCCTTTCGGGATCGCGCCGAGAACCGTCTCGCAGTCGCAGATGTAGGCATGGCCGTCGGCAACGATGATGTTCTCGAAATGAAGATCTCCGCCGCCGAGGATGTAGAAGATGCCCAGGCTGCCGCCGAGCTCTTCGTAGACCCGCCCGGCCTCCGCGAGCGATTCGACGCGGTTGCGTCCGGCCGGGATCAGCGCTTCATAGCCGTAACCGTCCTTCGGGAGCACGGTACGGGTCGCGAAATCGAGGACGTCGTCGTCGCGCAACCGCCCGAGGAGACGCTGCATCGCCGCTTCGGACCTGATGCAACGCGGCTTGTAGACGAACGCGTCGCGACCGCCGTCCGCGAGTTCGACGTTCACGATCGCGACGCTTCGCGCGCCGGCGTGATGATCGGACCGGCCCAGCGAGAACGCCCGGAACTCCTTGATCTCCTGGCCGAAGAACGCGTCGGCGACGTGTGCCGCGTCGGCCGCCAGCCGCTCGATCAGTTCCGCTCCATAGTCCGCGAGGAGCCGCGTCAGCTGCGCGAGCCACCGGCCCAAGACAGGAAACCTGAGGTAGAAGGCGTGGTAGGACTGGGCGTCTTTGAAGGTCGAGTCGAGGTAGGCGATGTAGTCGTCCCGTGTCGCCCGTGCCTTGTCGATGCCGTGCTGAACGCAGTAGACGTTGGTGTTGGCCTCGACGGCCCAGGCCAAGGCGAGCTCGAAGCGATCAAGAAAGTGGAACTGGATATCGTCGATCAGCTTCCGGCTGAACGTCGCACCGCCCCGATCCGCCCGTTCGAGGGCTTCGCTCAGCTCGCGACCGAGCTCGATGAGAAAGGGCTCGCAGACCTTGGCCAGCCGGCCGTAGTAGACGTCGAAGCCGCGCCAGCTCGCCGTCGGAGCCTCGTCACGCGGCAGATCGAGGCGCCCCAGGGCCGCCTGATAAGTCGGCAGCCAGGCGCGGTGGACTTCGGCGAGCAGGCTTTGCGCCGCCTCGTTCCCCTCGCCGAGGGCCAGCTCGTGCAGCCGGTAGGCGGTGAGGACCTCGGCCAGCCGCTTCTTCGTGTGCCGGGGCGGCACCGAGCGGTGCAAGGACTCCTTGTGGAACTTTCCGGCCAGTTTGCCCGCCAGCCGGTCGATCTTCCATGAGTCGAGCGGATCGACGACGGTGGGCGCGGCCGGGGGAGCACCCAGCGCGGTCACGATCTTCATCCGTTCCGACAGGTTGCCGGCGCGCCAGGCGATGCCAGAGAAACCCGCGGTACTCATGCTGGGGGAGCTCCTAGCCGTCGAAGGGAGTCGGTGGGGCGGATGGGGGCGGACGGAGGCGGTGGACCGGCGGTAACCGGCCCACCGCCGGCGGTTCAGGGGCGTGGCCCCGGGTTACGGGGCGTCTGCCTACTTGGTGGTGCCGTCACAGACGATGGTGAACGGGCCCCAGCTGCAGCTCGTGGCGCAGGCGTAGATCTCCATTGCCGCGACGCCCTCGGTCCAGAAGTCCAGCGCCTCCTGGTCCGGTTGCTCCACGGTGGCCGGCAGGCGGTCCGTGGAGACCCCGTAGGCGTCCGGGTTGGTCAACAGCTCGGCACGGAATTCCTCGTCGACCGCGGCCTGCTGGAGAACGGTTGGAGACATGGGTACCTCCTGAAGTGAGTTTGTTGGACCTTTTGGATCCGTCATTGGTCAGGACACTTTCTCGGCGACCAGTCGTATGCCGATCTGCTGTTCGACATCTTTGAGTTCCTGGATGGCGGCCGCCATGTTAGCGCTGTTACTCTGCCAGTCGACCAACTCCTTTTCCGCCGCGGACAATCCGTCCTGCAGCCAAATAGACTCGAGCCACGCCTTGGCGGCGTGCGGATGGAGGTCGGAGATCGGAGAGATGCGGGAAAGCACGGGCTCCTCGTGCATCGCGAGCGCCCGTTCGAGCACCTCACGGAGCTTTCCGTCGGGTGGCAGGAGCGAGCAGAGAATCATCAGCTCCTGAACCCGTCGGATCGTGTCGACCCCCATGTAAATGGTCGGTTCCTTCGCGCTCATGGCAACCTTTCCCGCCCTGTCCGCCTGGACCGCGACAGTGATGTGCGGATCATTCACCCGTGAATCCGGGTGTACTTCCTCAAGCTAAGGCTGGAAATTTTCAGAATCCTTTCTGGGCCCTTTCGTTCCGCTTTCAGAGCGCTTTCGCGCGGTGCGTGCTTTTCCCGTCCGCCGTCGGTCCGGACGCGGCGAAGCCATGCCGGTGCGGGCCCGGCCGCGTCGCTGGGCTACGCTTTCGCCCACGGCAATGGAATGAGATTCGGTTTGGGTCTCTGGCAACCGAGTAAGAGGCAGAGGGGTGACGCATGCGCCTCGGGATGCAGCTCAACTACGCGGGCGGCTTCAAGGAGACGGTCGACGAGCTCGCCGACTACGAGCGGGCCGGGCTCGACATCGTGTTCGTGCCGGAGGCCTACAGCTTCGACGCGGTCAGCCAGATGGGTTACATCGCGGCGCGCACCGAGCGGGTGCTGATCGCCTCCGGCATCCTCCAGCTGTACTCCCGGACGCCGACGCTGACCGCGATGACCGCCGCGGGCATGGACTACGTGTCGGACGGGCGGTTCGTGCTCGGGCTCGGCGCGTCGGGGCCGCAGGTGATCGAGGGCTGGCACGGCGTCCCCTACGACGCCCCCGTCGGCCGCACCAAGGAGACCATCGAGATCTGCCGCCGGGTGTGGCGGCGCGAGCGGCTCAGCTACGACGGCAGGCACTACAAGGTGCCGCTCCCGGCCGGCCAGGGCACCGGGCTCGGCAAGCCGCTCAAGCTGATCAACCGCCCGGTCCGCGAGCGGATCCCCATCATCGTCGCCGCGCTCGGCCCCAAGAACGTCGAGATGACCGCCGAGCTCGCCGAGGGCTGGGAGCCGATCTTCTACGTGCCGGAACGGGCCGCCGACGTGTGGGGCGACGCGCTCGCCGCCGGCCGGGCCAAGCGCGACCCGGGCCTCGGCGAGCTCGACGTCGTGGCGCAGGCGCCGCTGGCGATCGGCGACGGCGTCGCAGACCTGCTCGACCTCGGCCGGCCGCTGCTCGCGCTGTACATCGGCGGCATGGGCGCCAAGGGCAGGAACTTCTACAACGACCTCGTCCGCCGCTACGGCTACGAGGCGGAGGCGGCGCGGATCCAGGACCTCTACCTCGACGGCAAGAAGGACGAGGCCGCCGCAATGGTCCCCCACGAGCTGCTCGAGAAGACATCGCTGATCGGCCCCCACGGCTTCGTCGCCGAACGGCTCGCCGCGCTCGCGGAATCGGGCGTGACGACGCTGAACGTGACCCCGATCGCGAGCGACCACAAGGGCCGGGTGGCGCTCATCGAGCAGATCGCGCGACTCGCCGCCGACCTTTGACCGGGCGGTGCCCGTAGAGTCGGCGCCATGGGTGAGCCGTACATCGCGCGCAGGAAACGTCTGGCCGCGCTCGTCGCCGAGCACGCCGCCGACGCGGCGCTCGTGACCCGCCTCGTCAACGTTCGCTATCTGACCGGTCTCGACAGCTCCAACGCCGCGCTGCTCGTGCCCGCCGACGGCCCGGCCGTGCTGTGCACCGACGCGCGCTACGCGGGGATGACCCACGACGTCTGCCCCGAGCTCGAGTGCGTGGTCGAGCGGAACACCGCCGGCGCCCTGGCCGAGCGCGCGGCGCGCGACGGCGTCCAACGGCTCGGCTTCGAGGCGCACGACGTGACCGTCGAGGCGCACGACCACCTGGCCGCGGTGGCCCCCGCGCTCGTGCCGCTCGGCCACGCCGTCGAACGGCTCCGCAGGGTCAAGGACGAAGCGGAGATCGCGCTGCTCCGTGAGGCGTGCGCGATCACCGACCGGGCGTTCGAGGCCGCGCTGACCCTGCTGCGCCCCGGCGTCACCGAACGCGAGATCGCGGTCGCGCTGGAGCGGCTCATGGTCGACCTCGGCGCGGACAAGCCGGCGTTCGACTCGATCGTCGCGAGCGGGCCCAACGGCGCCGTGCCGCACCATCACCCCACTGACCGCGCCCTCGCCGCCGGCGACCTCGTCACCATCGACTGCGGCGCCCGATACCGCGGCTACCACGCCGACATGACCCGTACCGTCGCCATCGGCCGGGTCGCCGGCTGGCAGCGCGACCTGTACGAGCTGGTGCGGCGGGCGCAGCAGGCGGGCGTCGAGGCGGCGGTGCCCGAGGCGGACACCAAGACGGTCGACGCCGCCGCGCGCGGGATGATCGCCGAGGCCGGTCACGGCGACGATTTCCCGCACGGTCTCGGCCACGGCGTCGGGCTGGAGATCCACGAGGCACCGCTCATGGGGTACGACAAGACCGGTAAACTTGAGGGCCGAGTCCCCGTCACCATAGAGCCGGGCGTCTACCTCGGCGGCCGCGGCGGCGTCCGCATCGAGGACACGCTGGTTGTTCGCCACGACGGGCCCGAGCTACTCACCCAGACCGGCAAGGAGCTGCTCGTCGTCTGACGGGCGGCCGCGACCAGGAGACGACTACCCGTGGCCACGACCAACGACCTCAAGAACGGCATGACGCTGAACCTCGACGGCCAGCTGTGGACCGTTCTGGAGTTTCAGCACGTCAAGCCCGGTAAGGGCGGTGCGTTCGTGCGCACCAAGATCAAGAATGTGCTGTCGGGGAAGGTCGTGGACAAGACGTTCAACGCGGGCGTCAAGGTCGAGGTCGCCAACGTCGACAAGCGCGAGATGCAGTACCTCTACCGCGAGGGCGAGGACTTCATCTTCATGGACACCGAGACCTACGACCAGCCGCACGTACCGGCGGCGACCGTGGGCGACGCGGCCCACTACCTGTTGCCCGAGCAGATGGCCGTGGTCGCGTTCAACGAGGGCACCCCGCTGTACGTCGAGCTGCCCGCCGCCGTCGTGCTGGAGATCACCCACACCGATCCCGGCCTGCAGGGCGACCGGTCCACCGGCGGCAGCAAGCCGGCGACGCTGGAGACCGGCGCCGTGGTCAACGTGCCGCTGTTCATCACCACCGGCGAGAAGGTCAAGGTCGACACGCGCTCCGGCGAATACCTCGGCCGCGCCTGATGCCCGCCCGCACCAAGGCGCGGCGGCTCGTCCTCGACATGCTGTACGCCTCCGAGATGCGCGGCGTCTCGCCGATGGAGCTGCTGAGCCAGCGGCAGCGCGACCCGCGCGAAGAGATCTCGGAATACGACTACGCGGTACGGCTGATCGAGGGCGTGCACGGTCACCGCGACCGCATCGACGAGCTGATCTCCACCTACGCCGTCGGCTGGACCCTCGACCGCATGCCGGCCGTCGACCGCAATCTGCTGCGGATGGGCGCCTACGAGCTGCTGTGGGTCGACGACGTGCCCGACGGCGTGGCGATCAGCGAGGCGGTCGCGCTGGCCACCGAGCTGTCCACCGACGAGTCGCCGCGTTTCGTCAACGGCCTGCTGTCCCGCCTCCAGGAGCTCAAGCCGTCGCTGTGTCTGTGACCGCCGCCGGCGGCGGTGGGCCCCGCCCGCGGCGCACGCCGCTGACGGACTGACGTACCCGGACACTAGGCTGATCCCGATGGCTGAGATGAGGAAGGCCGCCGTGGCCGCCGTGGCCGCCGAGCGCGCAGGGCGCCCCGGTGCCCCGACATCGGCTGCGCCCAGATCGGGTGCGCCCAGGTCGAGCACCGTGCGGACCGCGGTCGTGTGGGAGGTCCTGCGCACCGCGCTCGCCGAGCGCGCGGCGGCGTCCGGGCGTCCGGAGCTCGACGTCGTCGACGCCGGCGGCGGCACCGGCGGGTTCGCCGTGCCGCTGGCCGAGCTCGGGCACCGGGTGACCGTCGTCGACCCCAGCCCCGACGCGCTCGCCGCGCTCGAGCGGCGCGCCGCCGACTCCGGTGTCTCGGTGCGCGGCCTGCAAGGCGACGCCCATGACCTGCACGGGCTCGTCGGCGCCGGCGCGGCCGACCTGGTGCTGTGCCACAGCGTGCTGGAGTACGTCGACGAGCCGGCGGCGACCATGGCCGCGCTGGCCGAGATCGTGCGTCCGGGCGGGGCGGTCAGCGTGCTCACCGCCGGCCGGCTGGCGGCGGTGCTGCACCGCGCGCTGGCCGGGCACTTCGATGACTCCCGGCACGTGCTGACCGACGCCGCCGGCCGCTGGGGCGACCGCGACCCGATGCCGCGCCGGTTCACCCGAGACGACCTCACCCGGCTCGCCGCGGGCGCCGGGCTGAGGGTCGCCGAGGTCCACGGCATCAGGATCTTCGCCGACCTGGTGCCGGGCAGCGTCATCGACGCCGAGCACGACGCGGCGGAGGCGCTGATCGCGCTGGAGTCGGCGGCCTCCACCCACCCCGTCCTTGCCGACCTCGCCACCCAGTTGCACGTCCTCGCCGTGCGCGCGGACTTACCGGCGTCCTGACCGCCGAGCGGAGCGCGCGATGAGCAGAAGGCAGCAGCTGCATCGCCCCGGGCCGCAGCCGGGGCCGCCGGCCGATGACACCGGGTGCCCGATCCTGCATGTCGACATGGACGCGTTCTTCGTGAGCGTGGAGCTGCTCGACCGGCCCGAGCTGCGCGGCAGGCCGGTCGTCGTGGGCGGCACCGGCGGGCGCGGCGTCGTGGCCGCGGCGTCCTACGAGGCGCGCGCCTACGGCGTGCACTCGGCGATGCCGATGACGCGGGCCCAGCGGCTGTGCCCGCAGGCGGTGGTGCTGCCGCCCGAGCACGACAAGTACGCCCGGGTGTCGGCCTCCGTCATGGAGATCTTCCGCTCGGTCACTCCGCTGGTGGAGCCGCTGGCGCTCGACGAGGCGTTTCTCGACGTGTCGGGTGCGCGCCGGCTGCTGGGCCGGCCGGCCCAGATCGCTCAGCTGATCA
Source organism: Streptosporangiaceae bacterium (assembly GCA_035765195.1). Taxonomy (GTDB): domain Bacteria; phylum Actinomycetota; class Actinomycetes; order Streptosporangiales; family Streptosporangiaceae; genus CALAED01. The sequence continues at coordinate 225,747 of DASTYC010000038.1, read as the reverse complement.
GGGCGCGGGTCGCCGAGCAGCAGGGCATCACCTGCTCGGTGGGGGTGGCGGCCAACAAGTTCGTGGCGAAGCTGGCCTCCACGCGCTGCAAGCCCGACGGGCTGCTGGTGGTGCCGGCCGACGAGGTGCTGCCGTTCCTGCACGCGCTTCCGGTCGCCGCGCTGTGGGGAGTGGGGGAGCGCACCGAAGACCAACTGCGGCGGCTGGGGCTGCGTACGGTCGCCGACATCGCACGGACCCCGCTGCCGGTGTTGCAGCGCGAGTTCGGCACGGCGCTCGGCGCGCACCTGCACGACCTTTCGTGGGGCCGCGACCCGCGGCCGGTGGTGGCCACCACTCCCGACAAGAGCATCGGCGCCGAAGAGACCTTCGCGCACGACATCGACGACGCCGAGGCGATCAGGCGTGAGTTGCTGCGGCTGTCGGAACGGGTCGGCGCCAGGTTGCGCGCCGGGCGGCACGTCGGTCGCACCGTCAGCGTCAAGCTGCGCATGGCCAACTTCACCACCATCACGCGGGCGCGCACGCTGCGCGAACCCACTGACCTCGCACATGTGATCTACACCACAGCTTGTGCGCTTTACGAAGCCGCCGGATTGGAGCGCGTCCGGCTGCGGCTGGTCGGCGTTCGGGTCGCGAATCTGGCCCCGGCAAGCGAGGCGGCGCACCAGCTAGCGCTGGGTGAGCCGGAGGCGGGCTGGCGCGAGGCGGAGCGCGCGATGGACCGCGTCACCCGGCGATTCGGCAGGGGGGCGATCGGTCCAGCGTCGCTCGTCCGGCCCGACGAGGCGAGGAACGCGAGTGACGAAAGTGAATAAGGGGACGCGAGATGATGATCACGCTGTGCGAGATCTCTCACGAGTTGTCCCCGGGTGGACGTTTCCTTTCGTCCGGTCGTCCAGGCTCGTATCCTTGGGGTACAAGAGTCAGTTCCCCGTCCGGCACCGGAGTTCCCGTTACGGGGCTGTCGTTGGGAGGCGCCGTGCCGCTCTCTGAGCACGAGCAACGCATGCTCGACCAGATCGAGCGAGCGTTGTACACCGAGGATCCGAAGTTCGCCCACGCGGTTCGCTCGACCGATCCACAAGTGCACTACCGGCGGCGGATCGTCAAGGCCGTCCTCGGCTTCGTGCTGGGCGTGTGTGCGCTGATGGCCGGCCTCGTCGTCAACGCCATGCCGATCACCGTCATCATCAGCGGCATCGGCTTCCTCGTGATGACCGCCTGCTGTGTGTGGGCGCTTTCGAGTTGGAAGAGGATGAACGGACCCCCCGAGCAGCCCACCGCTGCCAAGGACGCCGCACCGAAACCCAGCCGCGGGGGTTTCATGGAGCGCCTCGAAGAGCGCTGGCGCCGCCGCAACGAGGAGCGCTGACCGCGCCCCCCACGTCCCCTCCGCGCGCGCCTGAGCCCTTCGCGAGCCCCCGCCCGGGTCCGGCAGATCCCCGCAGGCCGCGTGCGCCCGCCCGCCTCACGTAGTTAGTACTTCGAACGCTGCCCCTCGTCTCGCGGCGTCTCGCGCACGGCAGCCCGACTCCCACATCCATGGCCCGCGCCCGGGCCCGTACGGGCGGCGGACTCCTACCGCGGCGACGTGCCGCGCGCCCGCCAGCGCGCCCTGGCGGCGAAGGCCGCGGAGTCGAACCGGTCGAGCATGTCGAGCAGCCGGACGAAGGCGGCCCGGTAGGCGGCCATCGTCGACGGCGGGAAGAACCACGCCCTGATCCGCGTCCAGCGGCCCGCGGAGGCGGCGAACGTCTTTCGCATCAGACGGGAGTCGGCTCGCAACGTCTCCGTCCGCCCCGGCGAAGGCGCGTAGCGGGCGCGCTCTTCGGCCATCGCGATGCGGGTCAGCGCGTCCGCCGCGGTACCGCCCAGGTTGAGCTGGCGGGCGAGCCGCTTGGCCACCGCGCGCGGGCTCTCGGCCGGCCGCCACTCGACCCTGTAGTCGATGGCGTCGGCGCGCAACTCGGCCCACGCCGCCCGCGCCGCGTAGGCGCCCCGCACGGCGCTCGCGTCGGCGGCGGGGGCGGACGCCGACAAGGGCGCGGTCAACGACTCGGCGTCGCGCGATCCACCGTCGTGCGCGCCCGCCGCGTCCGTATCGGCCGTGTCCGTCCCGGCAGGTCCATCGGCGGCGCCGCTCGCGGCGACTCCCGCCCATCGGCGCCGCCGGGCGAGCAACCGCGTGGCCATCGGCGTCAGCAGGAGCAGCACGGCCGCGGCGACGCCCACGATCAGGGCGTAGGGCACGCGGGTGCCGCTCGATTGCGACAGGCCGGTCGGAGTGGTGATGTTGTCGGGGTCGCGGGGCCGCTGCACCGCCCCGTTGGGCGACCCGGAGGTCGACGGCGTCGGTGCCGCGCTGGCGCCCCCGGACGGCGTCGACGGAAGACCCGGGGTGGCGACGGCCGGGACGGCGTACTGCGGGACGTTCGCGGTGCCCTGCCCGGCCGGCCCGGAGGGGGTCGGCTCGAACCGCACCCAGCCGATGCCGGGGAAGTACAGCTCAGGCCACGCGTGCGTGTCGCGCGACCGCACCACCCAGTCGCCCTTCGTGTCCAGGGTGCCCGGCGTGTAGCCCATCGCCACCCGAGCCGGGATCTTCAGTTCCCGGGCCATCAACGCCATCGACGCGGCGAACTGCTCGCAGTAACCGGCCTTGGTCCCCTCCAGGAAGTCCATCAGGTCGGAGACCCGCTTGGGCGGGGGCGCCGCGAGGCTGTAGGTGAACTGGCCGTTGGTGAACCACTGCTGCAGCAGCAGCGCCTTTTGGTACGGCGACGTCGCCGAGCGGGTGACGTCTTCGGCGATCTTGCGTACACGGTCGGTAACGCTGGACGGCACCCGCGTGAACGGGCCCATCACCTGCGGGGGCGCCGGGCCGGCAGCCTCGAGCTGCGCGGCGGTCGGCGCAACCCGGAGACTGTTCACCGTGTAATCTCGTCCGCCCGCCGCGTCGCGCAACGAGAACACCATCAGCGAGTCCCCGTGGACCCGCCAATCTCCGTCGATGTCGACCCGGGTCGGCGGGTAGGGCATGGGCAGGAACTTCATGTCGACGCGGTCGCCGATGGCGATCCTCGTCGTCGTGGTCCCGGCCGGCGGGACCGCCAGCCCGGGCGCCGGGGGCAGGGTCTTGTCCTTGATCTTGTCGCGCGGGCTGCTGGACAGCTCGCTGTAGGTCCAGCGGTCGCCGTCGAACCGGTCGAGGGCGTAGAGCCGGAGGTAATCGGGCTGCGGCTCGGTGCTGCGGAAGGTCAGCACCACCGCGTCGTCGGTCCTGGTGAGCTCGCGCTTGAGGCTCACGAGCGGATCGAGCGTGGTCACCGTCCGGGCGCCGCGGCCGCCCTCGCCGGTGCCGCCCATGCCGAAGAACCCCTTCGGTTGGATGCCGGGCACGAGCGAGGGGAGCAGCAGAGCTGCGGCGACGGCGGTCACGCCGATGCGGCGCCCGGTGAGGGCGAGCGCGCCCGCGCTCGCCTGCTCGCGCGGCGGCTGATCCGACCAGCGGCTGGTGAACACCGGACGGCCCCAGCTCGTGACCTGCACCCGCGCGTCGGCCAGCAGCAGCCACAGGTAGCCGGCGGCCCCGACGCCGAAGGCCAGCCAGCTGATGCTCTCCTCGCGGATCGCGGCCGGCACGCTGTACAGCGCCAGCAGGGGCAGGCCCGCCGGTGCGGCCCGGCGCAGCCGGACGGCCAGCAGATCGACCAGCGCGGCGACGAGCCCGATGCCCAGCGTCGCGAGCAGCGAGATCCCCGGGATCAGCGGAACCGGCGCCGCATAGGTGTTGGCCGCGTGCCAGCCCTCGGTCACCAGTTCGGCGAGCCGGGTGAACGAGGCGGGAGTCGGGACGATGCCGAGATAGGCCTGGTCGGAGGCGTACACAACGGTGACGTACATGTGCAGCGCGGCGAGCCCCCCGGCGAGGTTGGCCAGTGCCGGCAGCCGGTATCTGCGCACCAGCGCGCCCGCCGCCGACACCGCCGTCACCGCGCCGAGCCCGGCCCAGAACCAGCCACCTGACACGAACAGCGGATACAACCCGATCGAGCCGCACAGCGTGGCCACGGCGGCCACGATCGTCATCTGGCCTCTCATCTCGGTCGCGCCCGCCCTCTCACTCGTCGGCCTCGCCCGGTGCCCCCATCATGCGCGCGTGCCCGCATGCCCGTGATCCTCATGTCCTCGTGCCGGTTGTGGGGCCCGGCGCGGGCGGGTCGCCGACCCGGCCCCGCACGGCGGTGAGCTCGATGTCCTCGGCGGCCTGATCGGCGTACGCCCACGCCGTGGTCAGCTCGGCCGCCGAGGCGACCGTCACCACCCGCCAGCCCGCCGAGCGCAGCACGCGGGCCGTCGCGGCCGCGTTGCCGCCCGTGCCGCCGGCGCCGACCGCGCGGTCCGCGCCGCCCGCCGCCGTCTCGCCGGCGGGACTCACGCCCTCGACGAGTACGGCGACGCAGGTCGCGGTGCCGCGCCGGATCATGGAGACGGCGTGCGCCTCGTCCTGGCTCAACCGGCCCAGCACGGCGATGACGAGGCCGTCGCCCTCGCCGCTCGACCCCACCGCGCCGCGCAGCCCGGCCAGCCCCGGCTGCAATGAGTAGTTCCTGGACGTGCGGACGACGGCCAGCGTGTCGAGCAGCGCACCGTGGAAGGCGCTCGAGGGCGCCAGCACCTCGCCCATGTCGGTGACGAACCGCAGCCCGAAGCCGGCGCGGCCGAGATGGACGCCGATCGAGGCGGCAGCCGAGACCGCCTGCTCGAACGAGGACGCGGCGCCCTCGCCGACGTGCGCCCGGTTCCGGGTGTCGAGGAAGAGCGTCCCGCGGCTTTGCCACTGCTGCTCTTCGCGGCGCACCATCAGCTCGCCGTAGCGGGCGGTCGAGCGCCAGTGCACGCGGCGCAGGTCGTCGCCGTGGCGGTACTCGCGCGGCGCCACGTCGTCCTCGCCCGCGGTGGAGACCGTACGGGCCCTGCTGTCGCCGCCGCCTGTCCAGGCGCCCATGAAGCGCTCCGGCGGCAACGGGACGATCGGCGGCGTGACCGTGAGCGTGTCGGTCACACTGAACGACCTGGCCAGCTCGACCAGCCCGAAGGGGTCGGCCAGCCGGACCGCCAGCGGGCCCACCTTGAACCGCCCCCGCACCTCAGAGCGCACCCGGTAGCTGAGCTCGCGCGCGCCCTGCGGTTCGATGCGGTCGAGCACGAACCTGGCGCCGCCGGTGCCGCCGCCCAGCGCGTAGGGCACCCGGTCGGAGACGAGCAGCAGGCCGGCGGGCAGCCGGGAGACGTTCTCGAGCCGCAGGTCGACGTGGGCCTCGTGCCCGACCGCCAGCCGGGACGGGTCGAGCCGCCGCGCGCACGCCAACCGGTATCTGGTCCGCGACACCGCCAGTGCCGAAAGCAGCGGCAGCGCCAGCACGAGCACGCCCGCGCGCAGCAGGTCGCGCTCGCCGAGCACGAACGAGCAGACGATCGCCGTCAGACCGGCGGCGACGAACGACCTGCCGCGGGTCGTGAGGGCCGTAAGCGTCCTGAGCATCTATGGCAGCTATGCGATCGATAGGGGATTCATGAGTGGCGGCGGTCGGGGACCGGCAGCCGCCGGACGAGCTCGCCGACCACCTGCTCCGGCGTCCGGCGCTCCACCTGGGCGTCCGGCGTCGGGAGCAGCCGGTGGGTGAGCACCGGGATCGCCAGCTCCTGGAGGTCATCGGGCAGGACGTAGTCGCGGTCGTCCATGGCGGCGTGCGCGCGGGCCGCGCGGACCAGATGCAGGGTCGCCCGGGGGGAGGCGCCGAGCCGCAGGTCGGGATGCGTACGGGTGGCCGTCACCAGATCGATCGCGTACTGGCGTACGGCCGGCGCCACGTGCACCTTCCGCACCACCTGGATGAGGTCGCGGACGTCGGCGGCGTGCGCCACCGGCTGCATGCCGTCCAGCGGCGAGGTCTGGCCATGGACGTCGAGCATCTCGAGCTCGGCGCTCGGCTCGGGATAGCCCATCGAGATCCGCGCGGTGAAGCGGTCGCGCTGCGCCTCGGGCAGCGGGTAGGTGCCCTCCATCTCCACCGGGTTCTGGGTGGCGATCACCATGAAGGGACGCTCGAGGCCGTACGTCTTGCCGTCGACCGTGACCTGCTGCTCCTCCATGCATTCGAGGAGCGCGGACTGGGTCTTGGGGGAGGCTCGGTTGATCTCGTCGCCGACGACGATGTTCGCGAACACCGGCCCCGGCTTGAACTCGAACTCCCGGCGCTCCTGGTTGTAGGCGCTGACCCCGGTGATGTCGCTCGGCAGCAGGTCGGGGGTGAACTGCACGCGCCGGACCGAGCAGTCGACGGACTTGGCCAGCGCCTTGGCCAGCATGGTCTTGCCGACCCCTGGCACGTCCTCGATGAGCAGATGGCCTTCGGCCAGCAAAACAGTGAGCGCCAGCCGTACGGCATCGGGCTTTCCCTCGATGACCGACTCGATCGCGGCCCGGATCTTGTTCGCTACCTGAGTCAGCACGTCCAGCCCGCGGTCGGCCTCGTCGTGGGTGCTTATCGCCACTAACCCTCCTCAGCCACCCGGTGGCCGCCTCCGGCATCACCCGCCGCGCTCGGGGGGAGTCGCGGTGGCGCGCAACTCCTGCGGACGGGATACCACCCATTCTGTCTGTTTCCCGACAGTACGTCGTCATGCCTGGCCGCGGTGGTGCTTAAGCGGCTCAGGGGGCGGCACGTGATGCCGGGTGGATGGAGTGACGTCATTGCCATCCACCTACCACTGTGCTCCACTCCCGCCCGCCGCTCCACCCCGAAAGGACAGAGTCGTCGGCGGTATGCCCACTGACCGGCCATTCATCCCAATTGTTCTCCTCAGCGTCAGAAGGCGCCTCCGAACGTTCACCGAATGCCGCTCCACTTCGCTCCACATGCCTTGACCTGGGCATTTAAGCCGGCGAGTCGCGTGAGACGAACGTTGGATAGTTGACGGTGGGGGATAGTGGAGTACAGTGGGGCGCCGTGGGGATAGTAGTAGCACCCCGCACGGCACGGGGAGGTGGGGCCGATGTTCCTCGGCACCCATTCGCCGCGCCTCGACGACAAGGGACGGCTGTTCCTGCCGGCGAAGTACCGAGAGGAGCTGTCGGGGGGATTGGTGATCACGAAGGGCCAGGAGCGCTGCCTGTACGTCTTCCCCGTGGCAGAGTTCCAGCGCATCACCGAGGCGCTTCGTGCCGCGCCGGTCACCGCCAAGGCGGTTCGCGACTACAGCAGGGTCTTCTTCGCCAGCGCGTCCGACGAGCTCCCTGACAAGCAGGGGCGGATCACCATTCCACCGGCGCTGCGCACATACGCCGGGCTGGACCGCGACTGCGCCGTCATCGGAGCCAACACGCGCTTGGAGATCTGGGACGCGCAGGCCTGGGAGACCTACCTCGAACAGAGCGAGCAGCAGTTCTCCGATTTGTCCGAGGAGGTGTTGCCGGGAGTTCTTTGAGGTTCGATCCGCCGGTCCGGCGGCCCACGTTCGGTGAGGTCTCCACCCGCTTTCCGCGCCAGCTGGCGCACCTTCCCCGGTGCCAGGTGGCAACCCTGTACCAAGCAGGGGTCTTCCCCCCTGGGCAGCGGATGGGGACCTGGCCGGACGAGGCCGCCTCTCCGGGACCCGGCGGCGCCACATCCGCGAGCTTGGGGTCGTGCCCCGTGGGCAAGGACGCGACCACACGGTGGCAGCACATGGGGGTGACATGAACACGGGTGACGCCACGCGCCGCGCCGGTCACGAACCGGTCATGCTCGATCGCGTGCTGGAGTTGCTGGCACCCTCGCTGCGCACCCCCGGCGCCTGTCACGTCGACGCCACGCTGGGGCTGGGCGGCCACGCGGCGGCGCTGCTCGAAGCCCATCGCGAGCTGCACCTCATCGGGATCGACCGCGACCCCGCGGCGCTGGAGCGCGCCGGCCGGCGGCTCGCGCCGTTCGGCGACCGGGTGACGCTCGAGCACGCCGTCTATGACGAGATCCCGCGAATCCTCACACGGCTGGGCCGCCCGCGCGTGCAGGGCATCCTGTTCGACCTCGGGGTCTCCTCGCCGCAGCTCGACGAGGCCGAGCGCGGGTTCGCCTACGCTCAGGACGCGCCGCTCGACATGCGCATGGACCCCAGCACGCAGGAGCGCACGGCCGCCGACATCGTCAACGGGTACGCGGCCGCCGACCTCGCGCGGGTCCTGCGCGAGTACGGGGAGGAGCGCTTCGCCCGGCGGATCGCCGACGCGATCGTACGGGAGCGCGCCCATGCGCCGCTGACCTCGACCGAGCGGCTCGCCGAACTGGTGCGCGCCGCGATCCCTGCCGCGACCAGGCGGACCGGCGGCAACCCCGCCAAGCGCACATTCCAGGCGCTGCGCATCGAAGTGAACGAGGAACTGACCATCGTGCGGCGCGCCCTGCCCGCCGCGCTCGACGTCCTCGCCGTCGGCGGCCGGATGATCGTCCTCGCCTACCACTCGCTCGAGGACCGCATCGCCAAGCGCGTCTTCGCCGAGCACACCACGGACACGACACCAGTGGACCTGCCCGTGCCGCTGCCCGCCGGGCAGCCGCGCTTCCGGCCGCTCACGCGCGGCGCGGAAACCCCGTCCGACCGCGAGACCGCCGCCAACCCACGGGCCGCCTCGGCCCGGTTGCGCGCGGTCGAGCGGATCCGCGAGGCGGCGGCGACGGGCGCCGACCGTGCGGCGTCGACCGCGACGCGGCCGCCACGCCGGGGGAGCCCACGAGGAGATTCGCCATGACCACGACGACCACCCCGACGCGCACCCCGACGCGCACCCCGACGCGCTCGCGCCCGCCGCGCTCCGCCCGCACGACGGCACGGGCCGCCGCGACCACGGCGGCCACGACGACGACCCCGGCCACCCGCACCAAGAAGACCGCGCCCGGCAAGGCGGCGCGCCCGGCCCGGCCCCCCGTCCAGCGGACGGCCGGGCGGCCGGCGCGGCCCGCGGCGCCGCCGCGCATGCCGTTCGTGCTGCTGCTGGTCGGGCTGCTCGGCGGCGCGTTGGTGAGCCTGCTGCTGCTCAACACCGTGCTGGCGCAGGACGCGTTCACACTGACGGAGCTGCAGCGCGGCAACCAGCAGCTCAACCAGCAGCGGCAGGCCCTGCAGGAGGAGATCGCCAAGGAGGAGTCGCCGGCCCGGCTCGGACAGCGGGCGAAGGCGCTCGGGATGCGCGAGCCGCGGCAGCCGGCCTTCGTCGACGCTCAGACCGGTCACGTGGTCGGGTCCAAGGTACGTCCGGTGCCCTACCCGGCGGCGGCCGCGGCGGCGGCCGCCGGCGTGGTCGGCGTGCCGGGCGCGATCGTGCCGGGAGACGTCGGCTCCGGCGGCGGCCGGTGACCATCCAGCGCGGCCGCGGCCCGGGCGGACGCCCGCCCGGCCGCGGGGGGAACGGCCGCGGCCAGGCCGGTGCCGGCCGCGGTGGTCCCGGCGGTTCCGGCGGACCCGGACGCCCCCGTGGCGCCGGCGCGGGACCGGCAGGCACGTCGAAAGGCGGAGCCAACGGCAGAGCCAGCAGTGGAGCCAGCAGCGGAGCCAGGCCCGCCCGGCCCGCCAACCCCGCCCGCCCGGCCGGGCAGCGGGGCGGCCGCGACGCCAGGTCGCGGGATCCCGGTCGCCGCCCGGCGCGGCCGCGGCCCCGGCCGCGCCGGATCCTCATGCGGCTGCGCGACCCGGTGCGGCGGCTCAACGTGGGGTTGCTGCTGATCACCTTCGTCTTGTCCATGTTCGCCGGCCGCCTCGTCCAACTGCAGGGCATCGCCTCGGACGGCTACGCGCGGGAGGCGATGCGGCAGCGCCTGGACAGGATCGACCTGCCCGCCGTCCGCGGGGAGATCACCGACGCCCAGGGGCAGCCGCTGGCGATGACCGTGGACGCCCGCGCGGTGTACGTCGATCCGTCCATGGTCGACCCCGCCCGGCGTCCGCAGATCGCCCAGACTCTCGCGTCGATCCTCGACCTGAACCCGGCGGCGGTGCTCAAGGACTTGAGCGCGCCCAACACCCGGTTCAGGTACATCGCGCACGGCGTGAAGCCGGATCGGGCCCGGATGGTGACCGCCCTGGAACTCCCCGGCATCCGGACATTGCCGGAGTATCGCCGGATATACCCGAACAACGCGGTCGGGGCCAACGTCGTTGGATATGTGGGGCGAGACGGAAACGGCCTCGGCGGCCTCGAGTACAGCCTGAACGGCATGCTGGCCGGGCGCAACGGCTGGCAACGGGTCGAGATCGACCGCGACGGCCGGCACATCCCCATGGGCGAGGATCAGCGGCTCAAGCCGATCCCCGGGCAGGGACTGCGCCTCACCCTGCTCCGCGACCTGCAGTACAAGGCGCAGGCGGCGCTGGAAAGACAGGTCAAGGCGACCCGCTCCAAGAGCGGCAGCGTCATCGTCATGGATCCGCACACCGGGCAGATTCTGGCGATGGCGACCGCACCCGGCTTCGATCCGAACGACCTCGCCAACGCCGACCCGCGAAACCTCGGCAACAAGGCGGTGGAGGATGCGTTCGAGCCCGGCAGCACCAACAAAGTGATCACCGCCGCCGCCGCCATCGAGAAGGGCGGGGTGACCCCGAACACGGTGTTCACCGTCCCGGACCGCATCACGAGGTCGGGGCGGACCTTCCACGACTCCCACCCGCACCGCACCCAGCGGCTGACCTTCGGCGGGGTGCTGGCCACCTCGAGCAACGTCGGCACGATCATGGCGAGCGAACGGATCAGCCAGCAGACCCTGTATGACTTCCTGCGCGCCTTCGGCTTCGGCGCGCCGACCGGCGTACGGCTGCCCGGCGAGTCTTCGGGGCTGTTGCGGGCGCCCGCCCAGTGGTCGGGCACGGACCGCTACCCGATCGCCTTCGGCCAGACCGTCTCGGTGAACGCGCTGCAGATGGCCAGCGTCTACGCCACCATCGCCAACGGCGGCGTCCGCGTGACGCCGACCATCGTCGCCGGCACCACCGACGAACACGGCGGCTTCACGCCCGCCGCGTCGCCCGCCCAGCGCCGGGTGATCAGCGCCCAGACGGCGCGCCAGATCATCCACATGCTCGAAGGCGTCACCACCGGCAACGGCACCGCGCCCGAGGCGCAGATCCCCGGCTACCGTGTCGCCGGCAAGACCGGCACCGCGGAGAAGGTCAACCCGGCCTGCGGCTGCTATCGCGGCGGCGGCTACACCGCGTCGTTCGCGGGGTTCGCGCCCGCCGACGATCCGCAGCTCGTCGTGCAGGTCGTGCTGCAGGATCCCAAGGGCGCCCACTATGGTGGCGAGGTGGCGGCTCCTGTGTTCAAGGACGTCATGTCCTTCGCCCTCCAGACCAGGAAGATCCCGCCCACCGGGAACAAGTCACCGAAGATCCGTATCTACGCCGGTCGCTGACCGCGGAGGGGTAGTCTCTCGCCGTGCCGCAGCGGCCAGCGATCAATACCGAACCAGCGATCAATACCGAAAGAGCACACATGCGCCCGACCACCAACCCGGCCCGTCCGTTGTCCGGGCTCGCGCGGGTGCTGGACGTCCCCGAGGACACGGACTACCTCGACGACGTCCTGGTCACCGGGATCACCCACGACTCGCGGCGGGTGCTCCCCGGCGACGTGTACGCGGCGCTGCCTGGGAGCAGGGCGCACGGCGCCGACTTCTCCGCGCAGGCCGCGGCGGCCGGCGCGGTCGCGATCGTGACCGACGCCGCCGGCCACGGGCGGGCGGCGGCGACCGGGCTGCCGGTCCTCGTCGTGGGGCGGCCCCGCGAGGTGCTCGGCCGGGCCGCGGCCTGGGCGTACGGCGAACCTGCCCGCGACCTCACCTTGATCGGCGTGACCGGCACCAGCGGCAAGACCACGACCGTCTACCTGCTCGAGTCCGGCCTGCGCGCGGCCGGGTTGCACACGGGCATCGTCGGCACGGTCGAGACCCGGATCGGCGACGGCAGGCTGCCGAGCACGCTCACCACGCCGGAGGCGACCGACCTGCACGCCATCTTCGCGATGATGCGCGAGCAGGGGGTCGGCGCGGCGGCGATGGAGGTCTCCAGCCACGCGCTCGAGCAGGGCCGGGTGGGCGGCGCCCACTACGACGTGGCGATCTTCACCAACCTGTCGCAGGACCATCTCGACTACCACCTCACCATGGACGACTACTTCGCGGCGAAGGCCCGGCTGTTCACCCCGGCCTACAGCCGCGTCGGCGTCGTCAACCTCGACGACGAGTACGGCCGGCTGCTGGCCGACAAGGCCGACATCCCGATCACGACCTTCTCCGTCGAGGGCGACCCCGGGGCCGACTGGCGGGCCGAGGACGTGCGGCTCGGCGCCGACGGCGGGGTCTTCCGGGTGGTGGGTCCCGGCGGGGTCGAGGCCGACGCCGCGATCCAGCTGGCCGGGGCGTTCAACGTGGCCAACGCGCTGGCCGCGATCGTCGCGCTCGTCGAGGCCGGCATCTCGCTGCAGACCGCCGTGCACGGCGTCGGCGCGCTCGCCGGTGTGCCGGGGCGGCTGGAGCGGGTCGACGAGGGACACGACTTCGTCACCCTCGTGGACTACTCGCACAAGCCGGCGGCGGTCGAGGCGGTGCTCACCGCGCTGCGGCCGATCACCGAGGGACGGCTGTTCGTCGTGCTGGGCTGCGGCGGCGACAGAGACAGGGGCAAGCGCCCGCTCATGGGCGAAGCCGCCGCGCGGCTCGCGGACGTGGCCGTCTTCACCAATGACAACCCTCGGTCCGAGGACCCCGTCGCCATCCTCGCCGCTATGGTCGAGGGCGTGTTGAAGGTCCCCCAGCACGACCGGGCGCACGTGGTCGTGGAGCCCGACCGGGCGGCGGCGGTCGCACTCGCGGTCGATCGCGCCCGCCGCGGCGACGTCATCGTCGTGGCAGGCAAGGGACACGAGCAGGGCCAGTACGTCGCCGATGAGGTCGTGCCGTTCGACGACCGCGACGTCGTCCGGCGGGCGCTGCGCGCCCGCGCCGGAGCGGCGGAGCGACGTACGGGGCGCGGCCACGACGACGAGGACCGGGCGTGATCCCGCTCTCCCTCGCGGCGATCGCCGAGATCACCGGGGGCAGGCTGCTCGGCGCCGACGGCGACGCCGTCGTCACCGGCCCCGTCCTCATCGACTCGCGCGCGATCGAGCCGGGCGCGCTGTTCGCCGCCGTCCGCGGCGAGCGCGTCGACGGCCACGACTACGCGGCGGCGGCGGTCGCCGCCGGAGCGGTCGCGGCCCTGGTGGAGCGGCCGCCCGGCGCGGCCGCGACGGTGCCGGCGATCGTCGTCGACGACGTGGTCGGCGCCCTCGGCCGGCTGGCGCGCGGCGTCGTGGACCGGCTGCCGCGGCTTACCACGATCTGCGTCACCGGGTCGTCCGGCAAGACCTCGACCAAGGACCTCCTCGCCCAGGTCACCGCGCGGCTCGGCTCCACCGTGGCGCCCGTCGGCTCGTTCAACAACGAGATCGGGCACCCGCTCACCGTGCTGCGCGCCGACGCCGCCACGCGGTACCTCGTCCTCGAGACCAGCGCCCGCGGCATCGGCCACATCTCCTACCTGACGGGGATCGCGCCGCCCGACATCGGCATCGTGCTGAACGTCGGCTCCGCCCACATCGGCGAGTTCGGCAGCCGCGAGGCCATCGCCAAGGCCAAGGGCGAGCTGGTCGAGGCGCTCACCGCCGACGGCGTCGCCGTGCTGAACGCCGACGACCCGCTCGTCCGCGCCATGGCCGCCCGCACCCGCGGCAAGGTCGTCACCTTCGGCCGGGCCCCAGAGGCGACCGTACGGGCCACCGAAGAACGACTCGACGAGCTCGGCCGGGGCCGCTTCACGCTGGTCACCCCCGAGGGAAGCGCGCCGGTGGCGCTGCGGTCGCATGGGTCGCACGCGATCGGCAACGCGCTGGCCGCGGCGGCCGCCGTCCGAGAGCTCGGCATGCCGCCCGCCGACATCGCCGTCGCGCTGTCCGCGGCGACCTCCGTCAGCCGCTGGCGGATGGAGGTCGGCGAACGCGCCGACGGCGTCACCGTCGTCAACGACGCCTACAACGCCAACCCCGAGTCGATGCGCGCGGCGCTGGACGCCCTCGCGCACCTGGCCCGGGGCCGCCGCTCGTACGCTGTGCTGGGTGGGATGGCCGAGTTGGGCGCCGTCTCCACCGAGGAACACGAGAAGATCGGCCGGTACGCCGCACAGCACGGCGTGACCGGCATCGTCGCCGTCGGCGAGACCGCGGCGCCCATCTTGGTGGGCGCCAAGCAGGTGGGGTCGTGGACTGGAGAGTGCGTGCAGGTAGCTGACACCGCCGCGGCGGTGGCCGCCCTCGGCGAGCGGCTGCGCCCGCGAGACGTGGTGCTGATCAAGGGGTCCCGGGTGGCCGGGCTGGAACGCGTCGCGCACGCCCTGGTCGCCGGCGAGGCGGAAGGCGGGGCCGACGCGTGAGGAACATCCTCGTCGCCGGCGCGGTGTCGCTGTTCATCGGCATGCTCGGCACCCCCCTGTGGATCCGGCTGGTGACCCGCCTGGGCTACGGCCAGATGATCCGCGAGGACGGCGTGGAGACCCACCTCAGCAAGCGGGGCACCCCCACCATGGGTGGTGCCGTTTTCATCATCGGGTCGCTCGTCGGGTACGCCTTCTCGCACCTGGTCACGGCGACCACACCCACCATCTCGGGCATCCTTGTGCTGTTTTTGATGACCGGGCTCGGCGTCGTCGGCTTCGTCGACGACTACATCAAGGTTTTCAAGCAGCGCAGCCTGGGCCTGCGCAGCGGCGCCAAGGCGATCGGCATCGTGCTCGTGGGGGTGGTCTTCGCCGTCGGGACGCTGAACTTCCCCAACGGCTACGACGTCACGCCCGCCACCGACCAGCTGTCGTTCCTGCGTGACTTCGGCCCGCACATCGGCCCGTACCTGTTCGTGATGTGGGCGCTCATCCTCATCCAGGCGACGTCCAACGGGGTCAACCTCACCGATGGCCTCGACGGTCTCGCCAGCGGGCCGACCGGCATGGTCCTCGCCGCGTACGTGATCATCGGGAACTGGCAGCTGCGCAACAGCTGCTACGACTTCGGGCTCGCTCCCAACTGCTACAGCGTCCGCGACCCGCTCGACCTCGCGGTCGTGGCGGCGGCGGTGCTCGGCGGCCTGTTCGGCTTCCTGTGGTGGAACGCGCCCCCCGCCAAGATCTTCATGGGCGACACCGGCTCCCTCGCGCTCGGCGGCGTGCTCGTCGGTCTCGCGATCACCACCCGCACCCAGATCCTGCTCGCCATCCTGGCCGGTCTGATCGTGATCATCGTGCTGTCGGTCATCATCCAGGTCGGCACCTTCAAGGTCACCCGAAAACGGGTCTTCAAGATGGCCCCGCTGCAGCACCATTTCGAGCTGTCGGGCTGGGCGGAGACCACCATCGTGGTGCGCTTTTGGCTGATGTCCGCCCTGTTCGTCGCCATGGGGCTCGGCCTGTTCTACCTGGAATGGATGCCAAAGTGAGCAGGGCCGCGCGGGAACGACAATGAGGAGGCGGGCCGGGTTCGCCGGGCTGGCGGTGTGCGTGGCCGGGGCCGGGATCTCCGGGCGGGCGGCCGCGCGGGCGCTGGCCGACCACGGCGCGCTGGTGACGGTCGTGGACGCGCGCGACGGCGCGGCCGAACGCGAGCACGCCGCCGCCCTCGCCGCCGAGCGCGGCCGGATCACCGTGCGGCTCGGGGACGGGGAGACGGTGCCGCCGGGCACCGATCTCGTCGTCACCTCGCCCGGCTGGCGGCCCGACGCGCCGCTGCTGGTCGCGGCGGCCGACGCGGGCATCGAGATCATCGGCGAGGTCGAGCTCGCCTGGCGGCTGCGCGCCCCGGACGCCGCGCCGTGGCTGGCGATCACCGGCACCGACGGCAAGACGACGGCCGTGCGCATGCTCACCTGCATGCTCACCGCCGCCGGCCACAAGGCGCTGGCCGTCGGGAACGTCGGCACCCCGATCGTGGCGGCGGTGGCGCCCATGGGCGAGGCGGCGAACTGCGACGTGCTGGCCGTCGAGCTGTCCAGCTACCAGCTGCACTGGTCGAGCACCATCACCCCGTACGCGGCGGCGGTGCTCAACGTCGCGCCCGACCACCTCGACTGGCACGGCTCGATGGACGCCTACGTCGCCGCCAAGGCCAAGATCTTCGCGCCCGGCACCATCGCCGTCTACAACGCCGACGACGAACGGTCGACGGCGTTGGCGGCCGGCGCCGAGCGGCGCGTCGGCTGCACGCTCTCGGCTCCCGGCCCGGGCCGGCTCGGCGTGACCGGCGACGTCCTCGTGGACCGGGCGTTCGACGGCGACGCGGGCGAGGAGCTCGCCCGGACGGCGGACGTCCGGCCCTTCGCGCCGCACAACGTGGCGAACGCGCTGGCGGCGGCGGCGCTGGCGCGGGCGTTCGGGGTGCCGGCCACCGCGATACGCGACGGGCTGCGCGCCTTCGTGCCCGATCCGCACCGGATCCAGCACGTGGCCGACATTGACGGCGTCGCGTACGTCAACGACTCCAAGGCCACCCAGCCGCACGCGGCCGCGGCCTCGCTGACCGCCTACCCGTCCGTGGTGTGGATCGCGGGCGGGCTGCTCAAGGGTCTCGACGTCGACGACCTCGTGCGGGCGCACGCGGCGAGGCTGCGCGGCGTGGTGCTGATCGGCCGCGATCGGGCCCGCATCGCGGATGCTCTTGGCCGACACGCGCCGAATGTCCCGGTGGTGGACGTCCCGGACACCGACACTGGGGCCATGGATCGTGCCGTGAGACAGGCCGCCCGCCTGGCCGAGCCGGGCGACACCGTGCTGCTGGCGCCCGCCGGAGCGTCGTTCGACATGTTCGCGAACTATCCGGCGCGCGGCGACGCGTTCATCGCCGCGGTGCGCGGCCTGGCCGAGCCCGGTCGCCAGGCGCGGTGATGAGTGTCCGGGCCGCTGAGGAGCAGGAGGAGCGCCCGGGGGTGCGGGCGCAGGTCGTCCACCTGGTCGGCCTGCTCGACCGGCCGCTGACCTCGTACTACCTGGTGCTGGGCTGCTCGATGCTGCTGCTCGCGCTGGGCCTGGTGATGGTGCTGTCGTCCTCCAGCGTCGACCAGATGGACAAGTACGGCTCGCCGTACACCCTGCTGCGCAAGCAGGCGATCTGGGTGGCCGTGGGGCTGCCGCTGATGTGGCTGGCCTCCATCATGCCGCCCAAGGCGTTCCGGGCCATGGCCTACCCCCTGCTCCTGCTGTCCGTCCTCGCGCTGGTGCTGGTGCTGGTGCCCGGGCTCGGCCGGTCGCACGGCGGGGCGACGCGCTGGATCAGCTTCGGCGGCCCGTTCCAGCTGCAGCCTTCCGAGCCCGCGAAGCTGGGGCTGGTGCTGTGGGGCGCCGATCTGCTCGCCCGCAAGGAAAAGCTGCGCATGCTCACCGAGTGGAAGCAGTTGCTGATCCCCCTGCTGCCGGGCACCGGTCTCGTGGTGCTGCTGGTGATGCTCGGCAACGATCTGGGCACCACGCTCGTGCTGCTCACGATCTTTCTGGCGCTGCTGTGGGTGGTCGGCGCGCCCGGCCGGTTGTTCCTCGGGATGACCGGCCTGATCGGCGTGCTCGTCGCGATCCTCATCGTGGTCGAGCCGTACCGGCTCAAGCGCCTCACCGGGTTCCTCGATCCCTCGGGCGACCCGTTGAACACCAACTACCAGGGCCGGCAGGGGCTGTACGCCGTGGCCTCCGGGGGCTGGTTCGGCACCGGTCTGGGGGAGGGGCGGGCCAAGTGGCTGTACCTCCCGCACGGCGATACCGACTTCATCTTCGCCAATATCGGCGAGGAACTCGGGCTGATCGGTACGCTCGTCGTGCTCGGCCTCTTCGGGCTGCTCGCCTACGCCGGGCTGCGGATCGCGCGCCGGGCGGTCAAGGACACGTTCCTGCGGCTCGCCGCGGCCGGGGCCACCGCCTGGCTCGTCGTGCAGGCCATCGTGAACATCGGCGCCGTGATCGGAGTGCTCCCGATCACCGGCATTCCGCTGCCGTTGGTCTCCTACGGCGGTTCGGCGCTGCTGCCCACGCTGATCGCGCTCGGCATGCTGCTGTCGTTCGCCAAACGGGAGCCCGGCGCCAGGCAGGCGTTGGCGGCTCGCGGCGCGGGACCCGTCGTGCGGGCCCTAAGCTGGCTGGGCCTGGCAAGGCGCTGAGTGGCGCACGTAGTGGTATGGGGAGTCGAGCGGAGCGATCATGAGCACCAGCATCAGTGTCGTCCTGGCCGGCGGCGGGACGGCCGGGCATATCGAGCCGGCCTTGGCGCTCGCCGACGCGCTGCGCCGAGAGGACCCCGACGTCGCGATCACCTGCCTGGGCACCGAGCGCGGCCTGGAGACCCGCCTGGTCCCGCAGCGCGGTTACGAGCTGGCGCTGATCCCGCCCGTGCCGTTGCCCCGCACGATCACCCCGCGCCTGCTCACCGTCCCCGGCCGGCTGCGCGGCGCGATCAACGCGGCCGCCGCCGTGCTGGACCGTGTGCGGGCCGACGTCGTCGTCGGGTTCGGCGGCTATGTGGCCACGCCCGGCTACCTGGCGGCGCGCAAGAACCGCGTCCCGATCGTGGTGCACGAGGCGAACCCGCGTCCCGGTCTTGCGAATCGGCTCGGCGCGCGGTTCACCGACCATGTCGCCGTGGCCCATCCCGACACCCCGCTGCCGCACGCGCGCTTCGTCGGGATCCCGTTGCGCCGCGAGATCGCGGACCTCGACAGGTTCTCCATCGGCGACAAGGCCCGCGGCCATTTCGGCCTGCGGCCCGACCTGCCCACGCTGCTGGTGTTCGGCGGCTCCCAGGGCGCCAGGTCGCTGAACCGCGCCGTCGTGGCCGCCGCGCCGCAGATCCGCGCGGCCGGCATCCAGGTGCTGCACATCGTGGGGCCGAAGAACACCGAGGAGCCGCCGGCGGCGCCGGACGGCCCGCCGTACATCACGCTGCCGTACTGCGACCGGATGGACCTCGCCTACGCCGCGGCCGACCTCGCGATGTGCCGCGCCGGCGCGATGACGTGCGCCGAGCTGCCGGCGGTCGGGCTGCCGGCCGTGTACGTCCCGTTGCCGCACGGTAACGGCGAGCAGCGGCTCAACGCCCAGCCGATCGTCGACGCGGGCGGCGGCCTGCTCGTCGAGGACGCCGACCTGAGCCCCGACTGGATCCGGCGGACGCTGCTGCCGGTGCTGTCGGACACCGAGCAGATCATCCGGATGTCGGAGGCCGCCGCGCGGATGGGCCGGCGCGACGCCGACATCGCTCTCGCCCGCATGGTGTACGAGGTCGGCGCGGGCCGAGCGGCGTCATGAGCGTGGTGCCGGCCGACGAGCTGGGCAAGGTGCACTTCATCGCCATCGGCGGGGCCGGGATGTCGGGCGTCGCCCGGATCATGCTCAAACGCGGCATCGCGGTCTCCGGCAGCGACGCCGCCGACTCCGAGGTGCTCGGGCAGCTGAGCGCGCTGGGCGCCAAGGTGTACGTCGGGCACGCCGCCGAACACCTCGGCGACGCCGACACCGTGGTCGTGTCCACCGCGATCCGGGCGGCCAACCCGGAGCTGACGGCTGCGCGCGAGCGGGGGTTGCGCGTGCTGCACCGGGCCGCCGCCCTGGCCTCGCTGATGGTGGGCCGCAAGGCGGTCACGGTGGCCGGCACGCACGGCAAGACCACCACGACCTCGATGCTCACGGTGGTGCTGCAGCACGCGGGCCTGGATCCGGCGTACTGCATCGGCGGCCAGCTCGTGACGACCGGTCTCGGCGCCGACGACGGCGACGGCGACGTGTTCGTGGTCGAGGCCGACGAGAGCGACGGCTCGTTCCTGAACTTCACGCCGGAGATCGCGGTCGTGACCAACGTCGAAGCCGATCATCTCGACAACTACGGCGACTTCGGCGAGGTGCGGCGCAGCTTCGCCCGGTTCGTCGAGCGCATCAGGCCGGGCGGGCTGCTCGTGGCCGGCGCCGACGACCCGGTGGCGCGCGAGCTGGCCGATGCCGGCCGGGCCCGCGGGTTGAGCGTGCGCACCTACGGAACGGCCGCCGACGCCGATCTGCGAGTGACCGGCTTCACCCCTCGCGGCCTCGGCTCCAGCTTCGCGATCGAAGGGCTGGGCCAGGTGAGGCTGGCGGTCCCGGGACGCCACTACGCGCTCAACGCCACCGCCGCCGCGGCGGTCGCGCTGGCGCTCGGCTGCGATTTCGACACCGTGCGGGCGGGGCTGGCCGAGTTCGGCGGGGCGCGGCGGCGGCTGGAGTTCAAGGGCGAGGCCGCCGGCGTCCAGGTCTTCGACAGCTACGCGCATCACCCGACCGAGCTGATCGCGGATCTGACCGCGACCAGGGATTACGTGGGTCAGCGCACACGCGAGAACGCCAGTCCCGGCCGGATCATCGCCGTGTTCCAGCCGCATCTCTACAGCCGCACCAAGTTCTTCGGCGCCGAGTTCGGCGCCGCGCTCGGCGGCGCCGACGTCGCGGTCGTGCTCGACGTCTACGGTGCCCGCGAGGACCCCGAGCCCGGCGTCACCGGCCGGCTGGTCGCGGACGCCGTCGCCGGCGGCACCGAGGTGGCCTACGAGCCGGTCTGGAACGCCGTGCCCGCCAGGGTGGCCCAGCTCGCCCGGCCGGGGGACGTCATCCTCACGCTCGGCGCCGGTGACGTGACCCGGCTCGGTCCGCTCATCCTCGACCAACTCGCCGCCCGCGACCCCGAGTAGGCCGCTCCCGGCGTGGGGTACCACGCATGGGCGCGGGAACGCGGCATCATCGGACGATGGCCGGCGAACGTGAGGCAGGCTCGTGATCGACGCGACGGCCGCGACGGCCGCGCGGGGTCGTGCCGGGCGGTGGAAGGCGATCTTCGTCGCGGCGCTGGTGCTCGGCGTGCTCGGCACGTCCGCCTGGGTGCTGTTCGGATCAAGGGTCCTCGTGGTCAGGAACGTCGAGGTGACCGGCACCCGGCTCGTGCCCAAGAGCCAGGTGGTCGCCGCCACCGGCGTGCCGCTGGGCGGATCGATGATCAAGCTCGATACCGGCACGGTGGCCGAGAGGGTCGCCGGCATCCAGCAGGTGGAGTCGGTGCGGGTGGAGCGGCGCTGGCCGACGACGCTGCGGATCGAGGTGCGCGAACGCGTGCCGACGGTCGTGGCCGTGCAAGGCGGGCGCTACTACCACATCGATCGATTCGGGGTGATCGTGCTCGCCACGTCGGCCCGGCCGCGCGGCCTGCCCGAACTGCGGGTGGCCGCGCCCGACCCGCGCGATCCGGCCACCGCCGCCGCGCTGGCCGTCTGGCGCAGCCTGCCCGGGCGGTTCCGCGGGCGGGTGGCGACGATCGGCGCCACCGATCCCGAGGACGTCACCTTGCGGCTGCGTTCGGGGGTCTCGGTGATGTGGGGGGCGGCCGAGCGGGCCGCGGAGAAGCTGAAGCTCGTCGAGGCGCTCGCCGGGACGGCGGCGGGCAGGTCGGCGCACACGATCGACGTCAGCTCACCGGAGGTCGTGACGACTCGATGAGGAGCGGACGAGTGTGTAGAGACCGGTGAAGAGCGGATGAGGGCGGAGCGGATGAGTACAGTACGCGCGACGGCGTCGCGCATGGGGCAAGTCGGACTCAGTGCGACACGCCGATTCGGTTCGCGGCAGGTTAGTTGACCCTTGCAGGAGGCCCCCCTACTGTCCGTATCAGCCTCAGGTTGACATAACTCTAAGGCTCAACTTGAGGGTGAGGGTTCGGGGCTTCGTCGTCGGGCCGCACAACAGGAGAGACCAGTGAACACCGGGTGGCGTCGGCCGCCCGCCGGGTTGGACAAGCGAGCGGAAGGGCCCCTCGGTCGTGGCAGCACCGCAGAATTACCTCGCGGTCATCAAGGTCGTCGGCATCGGCGGCGGCGGCGTCAATGCCGTCAACCGAATGATCGAAGAGGGACTCAAGGGCGTCGAGTTCATCGCCATCAACACCGACGCCCAAGCGCTGCTCATGAGCGACGCGGATGTCAAGCTCGACGTCGGCCGCGAGCTCACCCGCGGTCTGGGCGCCGGGGCCAACCCGGACGTCGGCCGCAAGGCCGCCGAAGACCATCGCGAAGAGATCGAAGAGGTCCTCAAGGGCGCTGACATGGTGTTCGTCACCGCCGGCGAGGGCGGCGGCACCGGCACCGGCGGCGCCCCCGTTGTCGCCAACATCGCGCGCTCGCTCGGCGCCCTCACGATCGGCGTCGTCACGCGGCCGTTCAGCTTCGAGGGCAAGCGCCGTGCGATGCAGGCCGAGGCCGGCATCGAGACGTTGCGCGACGAGGTCGACACGCTCATCGTCATCCCCAACGACCGGCTGCTGTCGATCTCCGACCGGCAGGTCAGCGTGCTGGACGCGTTCAAGGCCGCCGACCAGGTGCTGCTGTCCGGTGTCCAGGGCATCACCGACCTGATCACCACCCCCGGGCTGATCAACCTCGACTTCGCCGACGTCAAGTCGGTCATGTCGGGAGCCGGCTCGGCGCTGATGGGCATCGGGTCGGCGCGCGGCGACGACCGGAGCGTGGCCGCGGCCGAGATGGCGATCTCCAGCCCGCTGCTCGAGGCCAGCATCGACGGCGCGCACGGCGTGCTGCTGTCGATCTCCGGCGGGTCTGACCTGGGGTTGTTCGAGATCAACGAGGCCGCCCAGCTCGTCTCCAACGCCGCGGCCCCCGACGCCAACATCATCTTCGGCGCGGTCATCGACGACGCGCTCGGCGACGAGGTGCGGGTGACCGTCATCGCCGCCGGGTTCGACGAGGGCAGGCCGGGCAAGGCTCACGCCGCGCCCGATCGCCGGGCGGCGGCGCAGGAACAGCCCGCCCGGCCCGCCACGCCGCCGCCGCGCTCGGCCCCGCCGCCGCGGTCGACCGCGCCGCCCTCCACGGTGGTCTCCGACGCGGCGTCGGCGCGATCCGCCGGCGCGGCGAGCGCGTCCGCGTCGCCGTCTACGCCGCCGGCACCGCCCGCCCCGCCGTCTTCGCCGGGCGCGTCCGCGTCGCCGGCCCCGGCCGCGGACATCGAGGCCAAGCCGGCGCCCGAGCCGGTGGGAAAGAAGGACACCCCGTCGGCCGCGTCGTCGGCGGCGGACTCCGCCGCCAAGCAGCCGGCGGAGTCCGCGCCGCGCCCTAAGGTGCCGCGACCGGCCGACGAGTCGTCGCCGCTCGCGGCGGACGGCGGCGACCCCGGTGGCGCCGGCGGCGCCACGGGCGGCAACGGCGGGGGAGCCGGCACCGGCTCGCTCGCGGCGAGCTGGAAGGAGCCCGTACGCCGCCGCCCCGTCGTCTTCGACGAAGACGACGACCTCGACGTGCCCGACTTCCTCAAGTAGTCAGGCCGCACGGTCACGTAGGCAGTCCGGCCCGGCCGAGGGAACGCGAGCCGGGAGCGAGTCTGGGAGCGAGGTGCCCACGACCGAGCAGGACCAGCGGCGCAAGAGCGAGCTGGCGGCGAACCTGACGTCCGTACGGCGACGCATCGAGACCGCCTGCGCCGCCGCCGGCCGCGACGCGACCGAGATCACAATGATCGCGGTGACGAAGACCTTTCCGGTGTCCGACATACGGCTGCTCGCCGAGCTGGGCATGGCCGACATCGGCGAAAACCGCGACCAGGAGGCCGCCCCTAAGGCCGCCGCCTGCGCCGACCTGCCGCTGACCTGGCACTTCGTTGGTCAGCTGCAGACCAACAAGGCGCGTTCTGTGGCGGCCTACGCCGACGTTGTGCACTCCGTCGACCGGCCGCGGCTGGTGCGTGCGCTGTCGGCGGCGGCCCTGCGCGCCGGCCGCGTCGTGCGCTGCCTGGTCCAGGTGGCACTCGACGACGATCCGGCGCGCGGCGGCGCGCGCATCGCCGACGTGCCGGGGCTCGCGGCGCAGGTCGCGGCGGCCGACGGGCTGGAACTCGGCGGCGTGATGGCCGTGGCCCCGCTGGGCGCGGACCCGGCGCCGGCGTTCGCCGTCCTCGCCGACGTGGCCGCCGCGGTCCGCGCCGAGCACGCCGCGGCGACGATCATCTCCGCCGGGATGAGCGGCGACCTCGAGCCGGCGATCGCGTGCGGGGCGACACATGTGCGCGTCGGTACGGCGTTGCTCGGCGGCAGGCGGGCAATCGTCAGGTAATGTCCCCCCTGGTGGACCTGTGTTCACGGTCCGTGGCAGATGTTCGAGCGGTTGTCCCGCGAGCCCACTGCAGGATTGACGGAGGAGAGTATGGCCAGCGCGATGCGCAAGATGGCGGTCTATCTCGGCCTCGTTGAGGACGATCGCTACGACCGCTACGACGACTATGACGACTACGACGTCTATGACGACGAGGCGCCCGACGCCGTCGGCCGCCGGAGAGTCGAGGACGGTTCCGCGAGTCAGCTTGTTCGCGCCGAGGAAGCGCCCGAGCGAGATCACTCTTCGCCGAGCACCGAGCGACGCTCCGTGCTCACCTATGAGTCGGGGACCGCTGACCTTGCGCGTATCACTACGCTTCACCCTAGGACGTACAACGAAGCACGTACTATCGGGGAGCACTTCCGTGAGGGCACACCAGTGATCATGAACCTGACTGAAATGGTCGATAGTGACGCAAAACGTCTCGTCGACTTCGCGGCAGGTCTCGTGTTCGGCCTCCACGGAAGCATCGAGCGTGTTACGAACAAGGTATTCCTGTTGTCCCCAGCCAACGTCGAGGTGACAGCCGAAGACAAGGCCCGTATGGCAGAACGAGGTTTCTTCAACCAAAGCTGACGGCGACATGCGAGAGTGTCTGTGAGAATCGTGGGTGAAGTACTGAGCGCACTGCTGTACCTCTTCCTGCTGTTCCTGATCGGCAGGTTGGTCCTCGACTACGTGCGTCAGTTCGCGCGGTCGTGGCATCCAACGGGGGTGGTACTGGTGCTGGCCGAGGTCACCTACTCGGTGACCGAGCCACCGTTGAAGCTGCTGAGGCGTTTCATACCGAACGTGCGACTGGGTAACCTTGCGTTTGACCTCAGCTTCACGGTGCTCTTCCTTCTGGTCCTGATCATGATCACCTTCGTGCAGACGGTCTGATCGGATACCGTCCTTTGGACAGACTCCAAGCGCGCCAAGGAGACGAACATGCCGTTGACTCCCGCCGACGTGCGGAACAAGCAGTTCAGTACCACCCGGCTAAGGCCGGGTTACGACGAAGAGGAGGTTGACGCCTTCCTCGACGAGGTCGAGGCCGAGCTCGACCGTCTCATCCAGGAGAACGAGGAGCTGCGCGCCAAGCTGGCCGAGTGCCTGCGGGGCAAGGTGCCCGCCATGGCCGCTCCGATCGTCGAACCCAAGCCGGATATGTCTCCGGTCCCCGAGCCGATGAAGCCCGAGCCGCCCAAGCCCGAGCCGGAGCCCATGGTGGGCCTCGGCATGGGTACGCCGAGCGGTGAGGACAACATGGACACCGCCGCCCGCGTGCTCGCCCTGGCCCAGCAGACGGCCGACCAGGCGATCGCAGACGCGCGCCGCGAGGCCGACGAAACGCTCGGCCGCGCTCGCCGCGAGGCCGAAGAGATCCTCGGCAAGGCCCGCAGGCAGGCCGACCAGATCGTGAGCGAGGCGCGCTCCCGGGCCGAGGGGCTCGACCGTGACGCTCAAGAACGCCACCGTCAGGTCATGGGCTCGCTCGTTCAGCAGCGCGAGGAGCTTGAGCGCAAGGTCGACGACCTGCGCGCCTTCGAGCGCGAGTACCGTAGCCGGCTGAAGGTCTACCTCGAGGGCCAGCTCAGAGACCTCGAAGTGGGCGCCACCGAGGGCGCGTTCGCGAGCGCCGCCGGTGCCGCTCCCGCCCCGAGCGGCATGCAGCACGCCCCCGACGCGCAGAGCCGCAATGGCCAGCCGAACGTCGTGCCCGGCGCGGGCGCCCCCGGCAACACCGGGCCCAACCCGTTCCCGCCGCCTGCCGAGGCCGCACAGCACGCACAGCACTCCGGGACGGGCGCCTTCCACGGTGCCGACGGCCCGCCGCACGACAGGCGTTAGCAGGCGCGCCAGGCACGCCAGGCGCACGAGCGAGTGGGCGGCGGCCCACCGCGAAAGTCAGCCGGAGGAAGTGACCCAGTGATCATCCTGAGTGGCGTACTCGTAGTCGTCGCGATCGCCCTGCTCATCGCGGGCATCGTGGCCGGCAACTCGGGTACCGAGGTGGTGGGCCTGGACGGCCTGAACCTGATCTACGTATCGATCGGGGTCAGCATCGTCTCCGCCCTCTTCCTGGCCATCGGGGTGTTCCTGCGGCGCAAGGATCTGTTCGGGGCGCCGGCCCAGGGCGGGGCACGGACCGCCAAGCGCGGCAAGGCCGGCAAGGGCGAGCTGGCCGACACGACGGCGAAGGCACAGGCCGCCTCCGGCGCGGCGACATCGACCACGGCTGGGGCGGCAGGCTCGGTCTATCCGGCCGGCGGCCACACGTCGGGCTCCGACACCGACACGGCAGAACTGACGGCGATGATGCCGCCGCCCGGCGACGTGCCACCGGACGCGGTGGTGTACGTGATTCCCGGTCGTCGGCGTTACCACATCGACAGCTGTCGTCAACTGGCCGGCCGAAGCAAGGAAGAGCTGACCTTCGAAGAGGCGCGCGAAGAAGGTTTCAGCCCCTGCACGGCCTGCATGCCGGACACGGCGCTCGCCGCGCGAGCCGCCGCGGGCGGTCTCGTCACGGCGGACAGGCCCGACTCCGAGTCCGCGGCGGGCTCGGCCGCCGCGTCCGACGACGAGCGCGGCGCCGACAGTGCGTCGCGGCGATCCGAAGTCAACGGCTCGCTGGGTTCCGTCACCCCCGTGCAGCGGCAGGCGCTCGACGACCTGACCGACGATGACGAGCCGGACCATCCGGTCACGCAGCCGATCGCGCTGCCCGAGGACGAGCCCGCACGGACCACCGGGCCCGCTTCCGGCCGCACCGCCGCCTCGACGGCGGACGACGAGCCCGACCGGACCGACGAGTCCGACGAGACCGACGATTCTGCCGCCGACGCCGGCGAGTCAGACGAGTCCACCGAGCCGCCCACCGAGCCCGGCGAGTCCGACAGCACGTCCCCCGCACCCGACGTGCCCCCGCAGGCGTCCCGCCCCGCGGCCGCCGGCGAGGAGCGGCCGGAGGAGCAGGTATCCGCGGCCGGCGACAGCACCCTCGTGCGCATCCTCAGCGGCACGAAGCGTTACCACCGGCCCGACTGCGCTTTGATCGAAGACATCGGCGACGACGCCGACGATCTGGAGTCGCTGAGCCGCGCGGAGGCCAAGGCGCGCGGTTGCACCCCGTGCCTGGTCTGCCAACCCGACAAAGAGCCCGCCGCGCGCGACTGACGCCCCCCGGGCGGCCGCGGACCGCTTATCGGCCGCGGCGACGGTGGTCGCGCTCGGTACGGCGCAGCTCTCGCAGCTCTCGATGTTTTTGCCGCAGCTCACGATGGGCGTCGCGGCGGCGTTCGTGGAACTCGCGCTGGATCTCTCGCTGCCGCACCCGGAAGTCACCGCCGCCCACGGCCCCGGCGTCATCGGGGTTGACCGGGCGGCGCTTCACATCGATCCCGCCGAACAGGGCGAGGCCGGTCAGCCGGATCACCGGGGCGTCCGGCTGCGTCGGATCGTCGTCGGGCAGTTGGACGCCGCCGAAGACGGCCGCGGCGGAGTTGACCACCCGGACGCCCGGCGGCACCTTGATCTGTACGCCGCCGAAGATGCACGTGATGTTGATCGTGACCTCGCGCTGGGACAGCACGGCCTGACGCAGATCGAGATCGACGCCGCCGAACACCGCCGCGACGGTGCTGTGCGGCTCGACCAGCCATCGGCCCTTGCGTTCGGCGCCACTGAAGATCGCCACGATGTTGGCCGAGTGGCGGATCGGCCGCGGCAGCGAGGCCGCGGCGCCGACGCCCGCGACGTCCATCGCCGGCCGCGGCGGCGGCCCGGCCGGAGGCCCGGCCGGCTGCCCGGTCGCCGGCAGGTCCTCGACGATGGGCGCAAGCTCGGCGTAGGTCTTCGCGGCGTAGACCGCGTCCAGCCGCTCGGCATGCTCCTCGGGACTCAGCCGGCCCTCGGCCAGCGCCTCCCGCAGCTGATCGGCGACCCGGTCGCGGTCGGCGTCGGAGGCCCGCAGCCGGCCAGGGTCGGGCCGCGCCGGCACGGCCGCGTCGTCACTTCGGCGTGACGGGGCACCCTCTGGTGACTCCTCGGGAAGGTCCACCTGTCCATCATCCCAAGCGTGCCGGTTCCGACCAACCCTCGCGATGGGCCGGATGGGCCGCGATCGGCCGCGATCGGCCGCGGTGCGTTCAGCCGCTGGTGGGCGGCGACCTGCGGAGCCAGAAGGCGAGCGCGAGGTCGGCGCCGCGATGTTCGGGCAGGCCCAGGTCGGCGGGCGCCGGCTCGTCGTGCACCGCGACGGCGAGGACCTCGCCGGCCACCTCGGCGCCGTGGGCGTGCAGCGTCGCCGTCACGTCGGCGTCGTCGCTTCGCCACCACAGCTCGATCCGGTCGGTGACCTCGAAGCCGTCGGCCTTGCGCGCGTCCTGGACGAGCCTGATCACCTCGCGTGCGATGCCGGCCCGGCGCAGTTCGGGCGTGACGGTGAGATCGAGGGCGAGGGTCTCGCCGCCCGCGCTCTCCACGGCCCAGCCGCTGCGCGGCCGCTCGGTGATGATCACGCAGTCGGCCTCGATGTCGAGCCTCCCGAGCTCGGCGGTCTCCACCGTGGCCGAGCCGTCGGCGCGCAGCGCCGCCACCAGGTGCGCCGCGTCCGCGGCGCCGATCGCCGCCGCCACCCGGGGTGTGTCCTTCCCGAAACGCCGGCCGAGCTCGCGGAAGTTGGGCTTCACCTCGTACTCGACGAGCTCGCCGCCGATCGACGACAGCTCGTCGAGGCTTCCGACGTTCAGCTCGTCGGCGATCTGGGCGCGTAGCTCGGCGGGCAGCGCCCGCGAGCCCGCGGCCCCGATGAGGGCCCGGCCCAGCGGCTGGCGGGTCCGTACGCCGGATGACGCCCGGGCCGCCCGCCCCAGCTCGACGAGCCGCCGGACCAGCGCCATCTGGCCGGTGAGCTCGGCGTCCAGCAGGTCCGGGTCGGCCGTCGGCCAGGCGGCGAGGTGGACGGACTCGGGGGTGTCGGGCGCCCGCAGCACGTCCCACACGTAGTCGGTGATGAACGGCACGATCGGCGCCAGCAGCCGGGTCACCGTCTCGAGGCACTCATACAGCGTCGCGAACGCCGCGGCGCCCTCGGGCGAGCGCGGGCCTTCCCAAAAGCGGCGCCGCGACCGGCGCACGTACCAGTTCGACAGGTCGTCGATGAACTCGGCGAGCCGCCGCCCGGCCCGTGCGGTGTCGAAGTCCTCCAGCGCGGCGTCGACCTCGTTGACCGTCCGGTGCAGCTCGGCCAGCGCCCAGCGGTCGAGGAGCGGCCGCCGAGCCGGGGGCGGCGCCTCGCCGACCCGCTCCGGCGTCCACGCCCCGGCCGTGCCCGCCGCGTCGGCCGCCGTGCCCGCGGCCGTTCCCGCCGTGTCGGATGTGGCCGCGGCGTTGGCGTACAACACGAAGAACGAGGCGGTGTTCCAGTAGGTCAGCAGCACCTTGCGGACGATCTCTTCGAGCGCCACGTCGCCGACCCGGCGGGCCGCCCACGGCTGGCCGGTCGCGGCCATGTACCAGCGCAGCGCGTCGGCGCCGTGCTTTTCCATCAACGGCATCGGCTCCAGCACGTTGCCGAGGTGCTTGCTCATCTTCCTGCCGTCCTCGGCCAGGATGTGGCCAAGGCAGACGACGTTCTCATACGACGACCGGCCGAAGACCAGCGTGCCCACGGCCATCAGCGAGTAGAACCAGCCGCGGGTCTGGTCGATGGCCTCGCAGATGAACTGGGCGGGATAGGACGCCTCGAACGTCTCGTTGCCGACGTGCGGCGCGCCCCACTGGGCGAACGGCATCGACCCGGAGTCGTACCACGCGTCGATCACATCGGGCACGCGCCGCGCCTCGCCGCCGCACTCGGGGCAGGGGAAGGTCACGTCGTCGACGTAGGGGCGGTGCGGGTCGAGCCCGCCGAGGTCGCGGCCGGCGTGCCGGGACAGCTCGGCGAGCGAGCCGACGCACGTGATGTGGTCGTCGGCGCACAGCCACAGCGGCAGCGGCGTGCCCCAGTAGCGGCTGCGCGACAGCGACCAGTCGACGTTGCCGCGCAGCCACTCGCCGTAGCGGCCCCACTTGACCGTCTCCGGATACCAGGTGGTCCGCTCGTTCTCGGCGAGCAGGCGGTCCTTGATGGCCGTGGTCTTGATGTACCAGGCGGGCAGCGCGTAGTAGAGCAGCGGCGTGTGGCAGCGCCAGCAGTGCGGGTAGCTGTGCTCGTAGGACTCCGACCGGAACAGCACGTCCCGGGCCTCGAGGTCGGCCAGCAGCGTCGTGTCGGCGTCCTTGAAGAACGCGCCGCCGATGAGCGGCACCGACTCATCGAACGTCCCGTCGGGACGTACCGGGTTGATGACGGGCAATCCGGCCGCGCGGCAGGCGGCCAGGTCGTCGGCGCCGAACGCGGGCGCCAGATGCACCAGGCCGGTGCCGTCCTCCACGGTCACGAATTCGGCGGTCAGCACCCGGTGCGCGCCGGGGCCCTGTCCGTCTTCCGGGAACGCGACGAGCTCGAGGGGCCGCTGGTAGGTCACCCCGGCCAGCTCGCCGCCGCCGAGCCGGTCGACGACCTGCCAGCCGGCGCCGAGCACCTGGTCGAACAACGGCTCGGCCACCACGACCCGCTCGGCGCCGTCGGTCGCCACGACATAGGTGACATCGGGATGCACGGCGACGGCCGTGTTGGAGACGAGGGTCCACGGCGTGGTGGTCCACACGAGCAGGGACGCCTGGCCGGCCAGCGGGCCCGACGTGATCGGGAACCGGACCGTCACCGACGGGTCGACCACCGTCTCATAGCCGCCCGGCTGGCCGAGCTCGTGGTCGGACAGCGGCGTGCCGCAGCGTGGGCAGTACGGGCTGATGCGGTGGTCGCGGACCAGCAGGCCCTTGTCGAAGATGACCTTGAGGGACCACCACACGGCCTCGACGTAGTCGGTGTCCATCGTGCGATAGGCCTGGGAGGTGTCGATCCAGTAGCCCATCCGCTCGCTGAGCTCTTCCCAGGCGTCGACGTGCCGGAGCACCGACTCGCGGCAGCGGGCGTTGAACTCGGCGACGCCGTAGGCCTCGATGTCGCGCTTGCCCGAAAGCCCCAGCTCCTTTTCCATGGCCACCTCGACGGGCAGGCCATGGCAGTCCCACCCGGCCTTGCGGATGACGCGGTGGCCCTTCATGGTCTTGAACCGGGGAAACAGATCCTTGAAGGTCCTGGCCTCGACATGGTGCACGCCCGGCATTCCGTTGGCGGTGGGCGGACCCTCGTAGAAGACCCAGCTCGGGCCGGCGGCCGTCTGCTCGAGCGACCGTTCGAAGACCTTGCCCTGCTGCCAGCGGGCCAGCACCTCCCGCTCCAGCGCGGGCAGGTCGACCTGCGCGGGAAGCGGCTGGAATCTCTTGCTCACGGGTGGAACCTCTGTCTCCAGTGACCTGCACGGACCCAGAGGGACGAGGCGCTCGGGCCCCGCGGTACCACCCTCCTTGACCGCGCCCAGGGCACGGTCCACTTCGTTCCAGCCACGGCCACCGGGTCTACTGAGCTCGCTCGAGCCGTTCTTCCGGTCGCTCCGGGGTGATCAGACCGCCGCGCACGCCTCCGGGCTCGCACCGCCCCCGGATCGCTGTCGGGCTGCGTTCGGCGGCAGGTGTCCCCATCAACGCGCGCCGATGAGACTGCCGACTGGGACGATTGTACGGGCACCGAGCACCTGGGCCCGACCGGTTTCAACCGCGGAGAGGCGGAGGGGAGGAGCCATGGGGGTGCGGGTGGTGATCCGGGTGCGGCCGGGAGCGGCCAGGACCCGCGTCGGCGGGGCCTACGGCGGGACGGCCGGCGGGGCGCTCGTCGTCAAGGTGGCCGCCCGGGCCGTCGAGGGCAAGGCGACCGAGGCGGCGCTGGCCGCACTGGCCGCGGCGCTGGGCGTGCGCCGCCGCGAGATACGCCTGGTCAGCGGGGCCACGAGCAGGGACAAGGTCGTGGAGGTCGACGGCGATGTGGCGCAGCTCACTCGCCGGATTGACGAACTTCGGGGTTCTTGACCACTCGTCATTGGGCATATGCGGCGTGTGACCTACCCCGGTTGTTTGCCGTCTGGCGAACTGCGACCTATGCTGCGCGCACCGCATGTCGTCAAGATCAGCGCGAGGGAGCCCGACATGGCCGGCACCGCGAGCGCGGGGAGGGGCAAGACCCCCTCCAGTGAGACCACCCGACGTAGCCGAACGCCGGGCTCGTCCAAAGCGACGGGCGCGACGAAACGGCGCCGGGCCGGAGCCTCCTCGACATCCGACAAGGCCGGGCGCCTGCCGGTCCGGGCCGGTGAGGAGCGCTGGACGGCGGAGGAGCTCGCCACCGTACGGGCCACCCTCAACGCGGAGAACGACGATCTGCTCGCGGAGATCGCCCGCGCCGAGACGCAGATCGCCGACCGCCTCGGCGACACCAGTGAGGGGGCGGGCGACGATCAGGCCGACGCGGGCGCGAAGACCTACGAGCGCGAACACGAGCTCTCGCTGACCTACAACGCCCGTGAGCTGCTGGCCCAAAACGAGCGCGCGCTGCAGCGCATCGACTCCGGCACCTACGGTGTCTGCGAATCGTGCGGTAATGCCATCGGCAAGGCGCGCCTGCAGGCCTTTCCTCGTGCGACCCTATGTGTGACATGCAAACAGCGCGAGGAGCGTCGCTGAGCGACGCCAACGACACAGCACAGTCTCCCAAGGAGGAGCCGATGCGGGCGCGGCGGCGCCGCGTGGGCGTCTTGCTCGCCGTCGCGGCGGCCGCGCTGACGCTCGACATCGTCTCCAAGATCGCCGTGGTGTCCGAACTCGAGCACCGTGAGCCGATCCGCCTGCTCGGCGGCCTGCTCACGCTGACCGTCTCGCGCAACAGCGGGGCGGCGTTCTCCATCGGCACCGGCATGACGATCGTCTTCACCGTGATCGCGGTCGGGGTGATCATCGCGATCCTCCGTACGGCGCGGCGGTTGCGCAGCCTGCCCTGGGCGATCTCGCTCGGGCTGCTGCTCGGCGGCGCCACGGGCAACCTCGTCGACCGGATCGGGCGCTCGCCGGCCCCGCTACAGGGCCACGTCGTCGACTGGATCGAGCTGCCGCACTGGCCGGTGTTCAACCTGGCCGACTCGGCGATCGTCTGCGGCGGCGCGCTCGCCGTGTTGCTGGCCGCTCGTGGCCTGCAGCTCGACGGCAGCCGCGTTCCTTCGCAGCGGTCCGCGGCCAAGCGCCCGTCGCCGGGCGGCGGCCGGGGCTCGCCCGGCGGCGAGCCGGACCCCAGATCGTGACCACGATGACGGACGTACGCAGCCTCCCGATCCCCGACGGACTGGAGGGCGAACGGCTCGACGCCGCGCTCGCCCGCCTGTTCGGGCTGTCCCGGTCGCGGGCGGCCGACGCCATCTCAGCGGGCGACGTGCTGGTGGACGGCCGCGCCGCGGCCAAGTCGGACCGGGTGCGGGCCGGGGCGTGGCTGGAGGTGACGCTGCCGCCGCCGCCGGCGCCGCCCGCGCCGGTCGCCGAGCCGGTGCCCGGCATGGCGATCGTCTACGAGGACGACGACATCGTCGTGGTGGACAAGCCGGTGGGCGTCGCGGCGCACCCGACGACGGGCTGGACCGGACCCACGGTGATCGGCGGCCTGCTCGGCGCGGGCCACACGGTCGCCACCAGCGGCGCCGCCGAACGGCAGGGCATCGTGCACCGGCTCGACGCCAACACGACCGGCGTCATGGTCGTCGCGAAGAGCGAGCTCGCCTACTCGCGGCTCAAGCGGGCGTTCAGGGAGCGCCGGGTCGACAAGCGCTACCACGCGCTGGTCCAGGGCCATCCCGACCCCTTCCGCGGCACCGTGGACGCCCCCATCGACCGGCATCCCGCGGGCGACGGCCGGTTCGCGGTCATCGCCGGAGGCAAGCCGGCGGTGACCCACTACGACACGATCGAGGCCTTCCGGGCGGCCAGCCTGCTCGAAATCGACCTCGAAACGGGGCGGACCCACCAGATCCGGGTGCACATGGCGGCGATCCGGCATCCGTGTGTCGGCGACCTCGCCTACGGCGCCGACCCCACGCTGGCCGCCCGCCTCGGCCTGACCCGCCAGTGGCTGCACGCGGTCCGGCTCGGCTTCGAGCACCCCGCGCACGGCGAGTGGGTCGAGTTCGAGGGTTCCTATCCCGACGACCTCGCCCGCGCGCTGCGGGAGATCCGCGCCGAGTCCTAGGTCGAGTCCGAGGTACGGTCCGCCCTACCAGAGCAGGCGCAGCCCGGCCGTCGTCGCGGCGGCGACGATGAGGACGACCAGGAACGGGGCGCGCAGCAGCAGCGCGAACACGGCCGCGGCGAGGCCGGCGAGACGGGGACCGTCGGCATCGAGCGCCCGGCCCTGGCCGAGCGCCTGCACCGCGACCAGGGCGGTCAGCAGCGCCACGGGCACCAGCTCGGTGAACCGGCGGACGCGTTCGTCGGCGAGCACCCGCCGCGGCATGACCAGCCCGGCCAGCTTGAGCGCGTAGCAGCCGAGACCGGTGGCGAGCACGGCGAGCCAGGTCGCGCTCATCGCCCACCGGCCCCGTCGGCCGCTTCGACCCCCTGCTCACGACGCCGGGCGTCCGGGACGGCACCGCCTGGAGCGGCGCGGCGCGGGCGCAGCAGGCCGCCGAGGGCGGCCACCGCGGCGAGCATCACCGGGACGCCCGGCGGCAGCAGCGGCGTCGTCGCCACCGCGATCACGACGGCCGCCGCGGCGACGGCGCGTTCCGTCGTTCCCGTGGTCAGCCGCGGCCATAGCAGGGCCAAGAAGGCGGCCGGCCCCACCACGTCGAGCCCCGTCATCTCCGGGTCGCCGAGCCGGGTGGCGCCCAGCGCGCCGATCGCGGTGGCCGCGTTCCATGTCACGTAGAGGCTGATCGCGGTGGCGCGAAAGCCGGCCCGCGCGCTCGACGGGTCCGGCTGGGCGGTGGCGACCGCCGTCGTCTCATCGATCACGACCTGTGCGGTGAAGAGGCGTCGCCACCCCCGGACCCGCAGCAGCTCGGCCAGCCGCAGGCCGTACAGCGCGTTCCGGCCGCCCAGCAGCACCGCGCCGGCCGACCCCGCCATCAGGTCGCCCGCGCCGCCGACGGCACCGGCCAGCGCGAACTGCGAGGCCCCGGAGAAGGCGAGGAGGCTGAGCACGCACGCCTGGGCGACCTCGAGCCCCGCCGCGATCGCCGCGGCTCCGAACGCGACTCCGGACAGGCCCACGGCGAAACCGACGCCCAGGCCGTCGCGGACGGCGGCGCGTTCGTGATTCGGGTGTGCCATGCCCGCGACGCTAATGAGCCGAGGCCGGGTCAGTCTTGCACGTTTTTGCGCATTCCCGCCGCGTATGCACCCGGTGGCACGCCCACCACCCGTTTGAAGTGCCTGGTCAGATGCGCCTGGTCGGCGAAGCCGACGCGAGCGGCGACGTCGGCCGGGCGCAGGCCGCCGGCCAGCAGGGTGCGCGCGCGCCGGACCCGGGCGTGGTTCAGGTAGGCGTGCGGCGGCAGCCCCGTCGTCCGGCGGAACGCGCGCAGCAGCGCGAACGGCCGCGCTCCCACGGCGGCGGCGAGGTCGGCCAGCGACGGCGGGTCGAGCAGGCGGTCGTGCAGGATGTCGCGGGCGGCGGCGACCGCGAGCGAGCCGGCCGGTCGCGGCTCGTCCGGCGGCGCCTGGGCGGCGTGCCGGCGCAGCAGCCCGGCGATGGCCGTCCGCAGATGCGAGGACGCGGCGAGCGCGTCGCCCCGCTCGGCGGCCCGATGCGCGGTGCGGACGAGCCGGGCGGCGGCGGGGTCGTCGAGCACAGTGGCCGGGAAGTACGGTGTGCCGCGCGGCGCGCCCAGCTCAGCGGCGATGTCGGCGACGACCTCCACGGCGGGGTAGGTGACGCGGTAGGCCCAGCCGTCCGGGACGCCCGGCTGACCGGTGTGGATCACCTCGGGGTTGATGACGGCGAGCGCCCCGGCCCCGGCGCGCTCCACCGCCCCCGGAACGTCGAACTCCTCGACACCGGACTCGATCAGGGCGATCGTGTAGCCCTCATGGGCATGACGTGCGTATCGGTGGGTGACGAACCTGGCGCGCAGCAGCTCGACGCCGGGCAGACCGGGATGGCGCCAGTAGTGAGCCACCTCTTCGCTCATGACGCCATGGTAACGGGGCGCCGTTGGCCGGGCCCGTTAGTCGGGCGCCGCTCCCGGATCTTGTTGCTCGCCGAGCGCGATCCGCACGGCGGTGACCGCCGCCTCCGGCAGGTCGGACTCGACCAGCGTCGCCCCGGGGAACCTGGCCAGCTCTCGCTGCAGGTCGCCGAGCGAGAGGTGGCTGACGAGCAGCGCCAGCGCCGTGCTTCCGGGTGGGACGGCCTCGCGCAGTTCCTTGATCTTGGCGTCCTTGATGCCGGTGTCGATCAGCTTGCCGAGGAGCGCGCCGCCGCCCGCCGACGCGGCGCCGCCGATGAGCCCGCCGATCGGGCCGCCGAGCAGGGTGCCGATGAGCAGCCCCCACATGCCGCCGCCGAGCGCGCCGCGCTGCGGCGTGAGGTCCTGGGTCTCGCGGACGACGGAACGCCCGGCCGGGTCCCGTTCGATGAAGACGGCGTCGTGCAGCCTGATCTGCTCGTGCCGCTGCAGCCGGGCCACGGCGAGGAGGAACTCGTTGGCCTTCAGCGGTTCGTCGAAACCGATCACGATGATTTTGTGCGTACCCTCGGCCACGGCTGTCTCCCTAAGGCGTTGTCCGCGTGGTGCGTCGGCCACGAGCTTGGTCGGTGCCGCCCGCCCACGCCTAATCGTTACCCTACCCAGCGCGTCTCGATAATTGAGACACCCCGTCCGTGAGCTGGTGTGCTCCTCGCGCATGCCCTACGGTTGACGTCGTGGAACGTCGCTATTTCAGGTTTACGCAGCCGGCTCCGGGTGAGCCGGTCGTTGTGACCTGAGCGACGATCCCGGAGCCGGCCAGGCAGAGAGCCAGCGTCATCCGACGCGAGGCGCTCTGCCTTTCGTTTTTCCGCAGCAGCGCGGCCGGCCCCTCCCTTTTTCGGCGGGCGCGGGCCGCCAACGAGAAGGGAGGACCGATGCCCGAGCAGGTGACCATCGGATCCCGGGCGATCGGCGATTCGTCCGCGGTGGTCGTGGCGGGACCGCGAGCGGCGGCGGACATCACCTGGGTCAGCCTCAGGCGTCATCACGGCGCCGTCGACGCGGCCGCCGAACTGTCGCGCCATGCCCGCCCGTTGATCGTCGAGCCGTTCTCCGCGGCCGACCTCGGCGCGATCGCCGAGTTCGCCGACGCCGTGCTCGTCGGCGCCGCCTGGATGCAGGACTTCCGGCTGCTGCGCGCGGCCGCCCGCACGGGGTTGCCGGTCGTGATCCAGCGGGGTCCGGCGGCGACCTTGGACGAGTGGCTCTCGGCGGCCGAGTACTGCGTGGCCGAAGGCGACCACGACATCGTCCTGTGCGAGACGGGCAGCCGGACCCACCTGCCGCATCCCGCGATCGATCTGGCGATGCTGGGCGCGGCGCGCCGACGGTCCGGGCGGCCCGTGCTCGTCGACGTCTCCTCCCAGCCCGGGCTCGCGGTCGCGGCGCTCGCCGCGGGAGCGGACGGCCTGCTGCTCGGCGAGGACGCGACGGCCGAACTCGCCGCGGAGGTACGGGACAGGGCGGCCGTGCTCGGGCCGCTGGTCGGCGAGGAGGACACCGCGACGCTGCGGTCGGCCCGGGCCGCCATCGACCGCGTCGACGCCGCGCTCGCCACGCTGCTGGAGCGGCGCGCCGCGCTGGCCGGGATCATCCAGGGCCTCAAGCCGGTCGGCGGTTTCGCCGGCCGCGACCCCGAACGCGAGCGCCAGGTCGTCGCCGCGATGGCGACCCGGGCGCCGCGGCTCGGCCACGACCGGCTGGCCCGCATCATGACCGCCGTCATCGAATCGGGACTCGAGGTCGCGGAGGGAGAGGCGGCGGCCGCGGCGGCTCTGCACCGGTCCACAGCGTGACCGTGTAGTCGGCGGGCATCCGGAGTGTTGGACCGCGGGTGTCGGTGGGCCGCGTTAGGCTCGGAGCACCGCGTCATTCCGGGTCCAGGGTCCCGGGGTGACGATCTTCCCCCGGTCCGCCACCGACACGTGCCTGGGCACGTGCGCGGTCGCATGGGTTATAGGAGGCATCCCGGGCATGGCCGACTCGTTCGTACATCTCCACGTACACACCGAGTACTCCATGCTCGACGGCGCGGCCCGGCTCAAGCAGATGTTCGCCGAGGTGGCGCGGCAGCAGATGCCGGCGGTCGCGATGACCGACCACGGCAACATGCACGGCGCCTACGATTTCTGGAAGCAGGCGACCGCCGCCGGGGTGACCCCGATCATCGGCATCGAGGCCTACCTGGCGCCCGAGTCCCGCTTCCACAAGCAAAGGGTGCTGTGGGGCGAGCCCAGCCAAAAGCGCGACGACGTCTCCGGCGGCGGGCTCATCAACCACAAGACCATCTGGGCCCGCGACAAGAAGGGGCTGCACAACCTGTTCCGGCTGTCCTCGCGCGCCTACACCGAGGGGTTCGTCTTCAAGTACGCGCGGATGGACGCCGAGCTGATCGCCGAGCACTCGGCGGGTTTGATGGCCACGACCGGCTGCCCGTCGGGCGCCGTGCAGACCCGGCTGCGGCTCGGCCAGTTCGACCAGGCGCTGCGCGCCGCGGCGACGTTCCAAGAGATCTTCGGCAAGGACAACTACTTCCTCGAGCTGATGGACCACGGGCTGGAGATCGAGCGGCGGGTCCGCGACGGCCTGGTCGAGATCGGCCGGCGGCTCGGCATCCCGCCGGTGGTCACCAACGACTCGCACTACACCCATGAGAACGAGGCGGCCGCGCACGACGCGCTGCTGTGCGTGCAGACCGGCAAGACGCTGTCCGATCCCGATCGGCTCAAGTTCGACGGCTCCGGCTACTACCTCAAGACCGCCGACGAGATGCGCGCCGTCGACACCTCCGACATCTGGGGCGAGGGTTGCCGCAACACCCTGCTCGTCGCCGAGCGGGTCGATCCGGCGGGCATGTTCGAAAGCCACAACCTGATGCCGAAGTACGAGGTCCCGCCGGGCGAGACCGAGGAGAGCTGGTTCCGCAAGGAGGTCGAGCGCGGGCTGGCGCGGCGCTTCCCCGGCGGCGTCGACGAGGAGCATCGACGCCAGGCCGAGTACGAGATGGACGTCATCCTCCAGATGGGGTTCCCGTCCTACTTCCTGGTCGTGGCCGACTTCATCATGTGGGCGAAGAACAACGGCATCGCGGTGGGTCCCGGCCGCGGCTCGGCGGCCGGCTCGATCGTCGCGTACGCGATGGGCATCACCGACCTCGATCCCTTGACGCACGGTCTGATCTTCGAGCGGTTCCTCAATCCCGAACGCGTCTCGATGCCCGACATCGACATCGACTTCGACGAACGTCGGCGCGGCGACGTCATCCGCTACGTCACGGAAAAGTGGGGCGCCGACAAGGTCGCGATGATCGCCACGTTCGGCACCATCAAGGCCAAGGCGGCGGTCAAGGACGCCGGCCGCGTCCTCGGCTTCCCCTACGCGCTCGGCGACCGGATCTCCAAGGCGTTCCCGCCCGCGGTCATGGGCAAGGAGATCCCGCTGTCGGGGATCTTCGACGACAAGCACCCCAGGTACGGCGAGGCCGGCGAGCTGCGCAAGCTGTACAACGAGGAGATCGACGTCAAGCAGGTCCTCGACCTGGCCCAGGGCCTCGAGGGGCTGATCCGGCAGACCGGCGTGCACGCCGCGGGCGTGATCATGAGCGCCGAGACGCTGACCGACCACATCCCGATCATGCGCCGCGAGAGCGACGGCGTGATCATCACGCAGTTCGACTATCCGACATGTGAGACGCTCGGCCTGCTGAAGATGGACTTCCTGGGGCTGCGCAACCTCACGATCCTCGACGACTGCCTGAAGGCCATCAAGCGCAACAAGGGCATCGACCTCGACCTGCTGTCGCTGTCGCTGGACGACAAACCCACCTACGAGCTGCTTTCCCGCGGCGACACCCTCGGCGTCTTCCAGCTCGACGGCGGCCCGATGCGCAGCCTGCTCCGGCTGATGAGGCCCGACAACTTCGAAGACATCTCGGCCGTGCTCGCGCTCTACCGGCCCGGCCCGATGGGCGCCAACTCGCATACCAACTACGCGCTGCGCAAGAACGGCCAGCAGCAGATCACGCCGATCCACCCCGAGCTCGAAGAGCCGCTCAAAGACATCCTCGACACGACCTACGGCCTGATCGTCTACCAGGAACAGGTCATGGCCATCGCGCAGAAGGTCGCCGGCTACTCGCTCGGCGCCGCCGACCTGCTGCGCCGGGCGATGGGCAAGAAGAAGAAGGCCGAGCTGGACAAGCAGTACGTGAGTTTCGAA
Organism: Streptosporangiaceae bacterium; assembly: GCA_035765195.1. GTDB lineage: Bacteria > Actinomycetota > Actinomycetes > Streptosporangiales > Streptosporangiaceae > CALAED01. The sequence goes on along the minus strand of DASTYC010000038.1, from coordinate 185,039 downwards.
GCCGGGATGAAGGAGCGCGGCTACTCCGACTCGGCGATCAAGGCGCTCTGGGACATCCTGCTGCCCTTCTCCGACTACGCGTTCAACAAGGCGCACACGGCCGGATACGGCCTGGTCTCCTACTGGACCGGCTACCTCAAGGCCAACTATCCCGCCGAGTACATGGCCGCGCTGTTGACCTCGGTCAACGACGACAAGGACAAGAGCGCGCTGTATCTCAACGAGTGCCGCCGGATGGGCATCACCGTGCTGCCGCCTGACGTCAACGAGTCCGAGGCCGACTTCACCCCGCGTGGCGACAAGGAGATCCGCTTCGGCCTGGCCGCGATCCGCAACGTGGGCGGCAACGTGGTCGAGGGGATCATCGGCGCCCGCAAGGACAAGGGTCGCTACACCGACTTCAACGACTTCCTGCGCAAGGTGCCGCCGATCGTGTGCAACAAGCGCGTCGTCGAGTCACTGATCAAGGCGGGCGCGTTCGACGATTTGAAGCACCAGCGCAAGGGCCTCGTCATGGTCCACGAACAGGCCATCGACGCCGTCATCGACATCAAGCGCAACGAGGCCATCGGCCAAGACTCGCTGTTCGGCGCGATCGAGGGCGACGACGGCGGCGCCGACGCGACCTTCGACGTGACGATCCCGCCCGGCGAGTGGGACAAGATGACGCTGCTCGCGTTCGAACGCGAGATGCTGGGACTGTATGTCTCCGACCACCCGCTGCTCGGCGTCGAGCAGCGGCTGGAGAAGGAGACCGACTGCACGATCGCCGCGCTCACCGCCGAGGGCGACCGCCCCGACGGGCAGATCGTCACCATCGGCGGCCTGCTGACCGGGCTGCAGCGCAAGATCACCAAACAGGGCAACTCGTGGGCGATGGCGACCCTGGAGGACCTCGAGGGCGCCATCGACGTGATGATCTTCCCGTCCGCCTACCAGCTGTGCTCGACGCTGCTGGCCGAGGACGCGATCCTCGTGGTCAAGGGCCGCATCGACAAGCGCGAGGACACACCGAAGATCATCGCGATGGAGGTGACGCAGCCCGACCTGACGATCGACGACGGCACCGGTCCGCTCGCGGTGACGCTGCCGATCGGTCGCTGCACGCCCCCGGTCGTGACCCGGCTCAAAGAGGTGCTCAGCACGCACCCGGGGAGCACCGAGGTGCACCTGCGCCTGCAAAACGGCGCCCGCACCACGATCGTGCGGCTCGACGACCGGCTCCGCGTCGCCCCGTCGCCCGCGCTCATGGGCGACCTCAAGCAACTCCTCGGCCCCGCCTGCCTGAGCTGACCCGCGCACGATCACGACGAGGGGCCGGGCAGCCTCTTTTCGAAGAAGACGGCGTTCGGCGAGTCGCGGTGGCGGCCGTAGCGTTCGCCGGGCACCCAGCCCGTCGCCGCGTACAGGGCGACCGCCTCCGGCTGGGCCCGGCCCGTCTCGAGCAGCAGCCGCCGGTAGCCGCGGGCGGCCGCCTCCGCCTCCACCAGACTCAGCACCCGGCGGGCCAGGCCGCGCCTGCGGTAGGCCGGATCGGTCCACATCCGCTTCAGCTCCGCGGTCGAGTCGTCGAGCCGCCGGAACCCGCCGCCGGCCACGGTCCGGCCCGCCTCAATGAGCACGAGGAAGCCGCCCTCCGGGGGGTCGAAGTCGGCGAGGTCATAGGCCGACATCTCAGTGTTCCCGCCGTAGCGGGTGAGGTACTCCTCGGTCAGCCCGCGCAGCAGCGGCTCGGCCACCGGATCCGTCATCGGCACCCGGCGCACCTCCATGGCCGCGGCGTGCCGTGCGCTCATGGGGCGCCCGCCGCGGCGAGGCCGGCCTCCCAGTTGGCGAAGCGGCCCGTCTCGTCGAAGGCCGCCCGCGCCGTGCCGCCGCCCGGCAGCCGTACGTCGGTCGTGCCCGCGCCCTGCCGGTAGGCGACCCGGTGGTGGCTCAGGAAGCGGGCCAGGGTGAGGACGGGATCATCGGGGAACAGCGTCGTCGCGTTGATGATGAGCCGAGGGACGGAGACCGCGTCCCAGATCGCCCGGGGCACCTGGGGGTCGTCGACGTGCAGGTAGGCCGATCCGCCCTCGTAGCCCGCGCCAATGTACCCGCCGCCGCCGAGGAGCCCGGCGGCCACCACCGCGATCAGCTCGCCGCCGTGCGCCGCCGGACCCTGATAGCGGGCGAGGTCGACCTCGGGCGTGGTCAGCTCCGCCACCCCGAGGCGTTCGCCCATCTCGCGTACGGACAGCACCGGGGCGACGGCGGGATGGTCCGGGCCGAACTGCGGATTCGCCCAGCCCCACAGCCATGTCCGCTCCTGCGTGGCGTAACTGCCGAGCAGGGCGACCCGCACCGTCACTCCGCCGCTGGTGTAGGTGCGCGCGGCCAGGTCGGCGCTCCAGTCATCGCGGGGGAGGAACTCGGCGAGGGCTTCTTGCTGTTGCAGGACGACCGCGCTGAGGGCGGCCCCGAGCCGGCCGAACGCTCGGCTGAACCCGGCCTGTTGGGGGGCAAAGGTGGACATATCAGACAATTATCCCCACGTTTGTCCGTTCTCCGGCTGGCATGTCTCGCGCTGCCGGCCACATCGATCCTCCCGGTCCGTCAGCGAGGTTCGAGCGCGTTACGCTGCGATCGTTGAGCGGAAGGACTGCAAGATCACGCCAGCGCGATGGCCCTACCGAGATACCCTTTCATGATGGGTGATCGTGCGACCCCGTCAATGTCATAGTGAAGGATAGGACTGGCTTGCGTCGGCAATTGCTGACCGCGACGGTGACGACCCTGGTGATCGCGGCGTTGGGCGGTGTGGTCGGGTTCGTGTGGCAGGCGATCTCGCCGTCCGCCCGGTATGTCGTGATCGAGGGCAAGCCTGTTCTCGCCGATCCCGAGACCCAGGCTCTCATCTCGATCGACGGCCGGTACGCGAGTTTGACCGCGCTCGCCGGGCTGATCTGCGGCGTGGCGGTCTATCTCGCCGCCGGGCGAGGCACCGATGCGGCGATGGCCGCCGGGCTCGCGCTCGGCGGTATCGGCGCGGCCCTGCTGGCCTGGCGGCTCGGCCACCAGGTCGGCCTGCCGGCCTTCGAGCACGCGGTCCGCGGCGCCAAGGACGGCACGTTCGTCACCGGCGTGGCCGACCTGCGGGCGAGGGGCGTGCTGGTGTTCTGGCCGATGACCGCACTCGGCACCTTCGGGTTGCTCGAGATCCTCGACCCCGCCGGGCGCCATCGCGCCGTCTCCGACGACGACGACGGACTATTCCTTGGCGATGGCCGCCAGGTGCGCGGCGGTGAGCCGGGCCAGATCGGCGGGGGCGAGTTCGATCTGCAGGCCGCGCCGACCGGCCGAAACGAAGACGGTCGCGAACCTTGACGCCGACGAGTCCACGATCGTGGGCAGCCGCTTGCGCTGGCCCAGCGGGCTGATGCCGCCCACCACATAGCCGGTGACGCGTTCGGCCGTCCGCGGCTCGGCGAGCCGCGCCCGTTTGCCGCCGGCCGCCGCGGCCAGCGCCTTCAGGTCCAAGTCGGCCGCCACCGGCACGACCGCCACCGTGAGAGCGCCGTCGACCTCGACGAGCAAGGTCTTGAAGAGCCGCTCGTACGGCACGCCGAGCGCGTCGGCCGCGGCCTGGCCATAGGGTTTCGCGGCGCCGCCGGTCTCGTACGCGTGCAGGGTATAGACGATCTTCGCCCGCGCGGCGGCGGCGGTCGCCGGGGTTCCGGTGCCTCGGGCGGTCGGCTTGGCCATGGCGTGGTCGTCGTCGGACGTGCGCTAGTTGGGGCTGGCGTCGCTGGTGCGAAAATGCGGGGCCGGCGCGGCGGGCAACCGGCTGAGCAGACCGTTCTCTCGCGTCAGCAACTCGGCCTCCAGCCGGAGCCGGGCGGCGGCGTCCGGCGCTTCGAGCAGCCGCTGCTTGTCGCCGCGGGCCACGATGAGCCCGCCCGCGACGAAGTACGACAGCCGGACCGGGTCGCGAGGCGGGTCGATCAACTCGGCGTCCTGCCTGCCGGTGTCGGCCAGATACCGCAGATAGCGCTGGAAGAGCCGGCGCACCTGATCGGCCGGCCCGTCCGGATCGGCGCCCGCTTCGTCGGGCAGCGGTGTCACCGTGGCCTGCGGATACGGCGCCGACGCGTCGACCTCGGCGACCCGGAACCGCCGATCGCCGACGGTGACGAGGTCGAACCGGCCGTCGTCGTGCGGCACGACCTGTTGCACCACGGCCGTACACCCCACGGCGGCCAGCCGGCGGGCCGCGCCGGGGCCCACCTCATGGCCCAGCTCGATGGCGACCACGCCGAACAGGCGCGGCCGCGGCCGGGCCAGCAGGTCGCGGACGAGTAGCCGGTAGCGTTCCTCGAAGATGCGCAGCGGCAGAACGGCCCCAGGGAACAGGACCGTGCCCAGCGGGAACAAAGGGATCCGCTCTGCCACGTTCTGCCGCCCCACGCGTGAGACACCGGTGCCGTCGTCGTCAGGGTACGACACACCGATCCGTCAGGCGTCGCGGCGTTTCAACAGCACGGCGGCCACGAGGAGGAGAAGCGCGGTCCACAGCGTGAAGACCCCGTATCCCTGCCAGGGGGTCAGCAGGTCGTTGGGGCCCTGCCGGGCCTGCGCGATCAGGTGACCCGCCTCGGACGGCAGATAGGCGTGCACGTGATCGCCGAAGCTGCCGGGCAGCAGCTGGGCCAGCGGCGAGAGCACCAGCACGAACCCGATCACCCCGGTGATGCCCGCGGCCGTGTGCCGGACGATGCCGCCGATGGCGAGCGCGAAGAGGCCGAGCATGGCGAGGTACAGCCCGCCGCCCACGACCGCGCGGAACACGCCCGGATCGCCGAGGGACACCGGGGCCTTGTCGTGGAGGATCGGCGCGCCGATGAAGAACGAGCCGAAGGAGACCACCACGCCGACGACGAGGACCAGCAGCCCGAAGACGACGCCCTTGGCGGCGAACATCGGCAGCCGCCGCGGCACGGCCAGCAGGCTGGCCCGGATCATCCCGGTCGAGTACTCGGAGGCGATCACCATGACGCCGAGCACGCAGACCGTCAGCTGGCTGAAGAAGAAGCCGCTGCCGAGGATCATGCTCGTGGGGTCGGCCATGATCTGCGCCCGGTCCTGCGGTTGGGTCTGATCCCACTGGGCGACGGTCAACCCGACGAACAGCGCGGTGAAGCCGAAGCTGATCACGACGAGCAGAATCAGCGACCAGACCGTCGACCGGACCGATCGGATCTTGGTCCACTCGGAGACCATCACGCGGTCGAACCGGGGCCGCCGGGTGGGCATGGCCGCGGCGGCCGGGGCCGCCGGGGTCGCGGTGCCGGTAGTCATGAGGAAGCACCTTCCTGCCCGTCCATCGCGGGCCTGCCGTACTCGAGGCTCTCGCGCGTCAGCTCCATGAACGCCTCTTCCAGCGAGCCGCGCTGCGGGGTGAGCTCGTGCAGCACCACGCGCTCGCCCGCGGCCAGCTCGCCGACGCGGGGCGCCTCCATGCCGGCGACCCGAAGCTCGCCCGGCCCGTTCGCGGTGACCTTGCCGCCCTCCAGGGCGATGATCTCGGCCAGCCGCTCGGCGTCCGGGCTGCGCACCAGCACGGTCTGCTCCGTGCTGCGCTCGATGAACTCCTCCGTCGAGCAGTCGGCCACCAGCCGGCCCCGGCCGATGACGATGAGATGTTCCGCGGTGACCGCCATCTCGTTCATCAGGTGGCTGGAGACGAAGACGGTGCGGCCCTCGGCCGCCAGCCGCTTCATCATCGTGCGCATCCAGACGATGCCCTCAGGGTCGAGGCCGTTGACGGGCTCGTCCAAGATGAGCACCGAGGGATCGCCGAGCAGCGCCGCCGCGAGACCGAGGCGCTGGCCCATGCCGAGGGAGAACCCGCCGGCGCGCTTGCGCGCGACGTCGCGCAGCCCGACGAGATCGATGACCTCGTCGACGCGCTTTTTGCCGATGCCCTGCGTCTGCGCCAGGCAGAGCACGTGGTTGTAGGCGCTGCGGCCGGTGTGGACGGCCTTGGCCTCCAGCAGTGCGCCCACCACCCGCAGCGGCTCGGGCAGGTCCTGGTAGGGGAGACCGTCGATGGTGGCGTGCCCGCCCTGCGGGTGGTCGAGCCCGAGCAGCAGGCGCATGGTCGTCGACTTCCCGGCGCCGTTCGGGCCGAGGAAGCCGGTGACCTTGCCGGGCTCGACGATGAACGACAGATCGTCTACAGCGATCTTGTCGCCGTAGCGTTTGGTGAGGTTTCTGGCCTCGATCATCCGTGCCGCCCGTGGGGTTGATACGTCGGTTGATATGTCGAGTGACGGACGCCGGGCCGATGGCTCCAGGGTCGCGGGCCGCCGCCCCGACGGTGTCCCGGTGGATCGCCCCGTTGATCGTTACGCCACGACCGTGCGTTACGAGATGACCTTAGCGCCGTCCGGTGGCCGCTGAATCCTCCTGCCGGTTGAGTTGGGTACCCACCCTAAGGTGGATCCCCGGCCGGGAGGCTCGCCGGCGGTCCGGCATGATTGCCCCATGCGGGTAACCAGTGAGCGCGCCGCGACGGCGATCGTCACCGGAGGCACCGGCGGGCTCGGCGCCGCCGTCACCCGGCGGTTCCTCGACGCGTCGTGGCGGACGGTCGTGCCGTGGTACCACGAGCGCGAGCTGGAGCGGCTGGACAGCCACCCCCGGTTGACCCTGGTCCAGGCCGATCTGTTCGACCCGACCTCGGCGGCCGCCTGTGTGGCCGAAGGCGCCGCCGACTCCGCGGCCCCGCTCGCCGCCGTCGTCAACCTCGTGGGCGGCTTCGCCATCGGCGGCAGGATGCACGAGACGCCGATCGACGACTTCGAGCGGCAGTTGCGGCTCAACCTGCGCCCCGCCTACCTCACGTGCCAGGCCGCCCTGCCGCACCTCATCGCCGGGGGCGGCGGCTCGATCGTGTGCGTGTCCAGCCGGGCCGCCGTTCGCCCGTTCCCCGGCGCCGTCGGCTACGTCACATCGAAGGCCGCGGTGCTCGCGCTGGTGGACGCCCTCGCCGTGGAGTACCGCGATGACGGCGTGCGCGCCAACGCCGTCCTGCCCAGTGTGATCGACACACCGGGCAACCGCGCGAGCCAGCCGGACGCCGACTACAGCCGCTGGGTGCGGCCGGAGGAGATCGCCGAGGTCATCTTCGGGCTGTGCGCCGGCTCGGAGATCGTCAGCGGCGCCCACATCCCGGTCTACGGCCGCGCCTGACCGGCCGGCCGCGCGGAGGATCTGGACCCATGTGTCCGGTCAGGGCACTAACTAAGATCGCATTTATGCGCTACAGGACGTTGGGTCAATCGGGCCTGGTCGTGTCGGTCGTCGGTCTCGGATGCAACAACTTCGGCCGGCGGGTCGACCGAGACGGCACCCGAGAGGTGGTGGACGCCGCCGTCGACATGGGCGTCACCCTGTTCGACACCGCGGACATGTACTCCATGGGAGCCTCGGAGGAGCTCTTGGGGGAGGCGCTCGCCGGCCGCCGCGACCAGGTCGTGCTGGCGACCAAGTTCGGGCACGCGCGCGCCGACATGGGATACGGCCCTGCGGCGGGGGCCAAGGGCGGCCGCGCCTACATCCGGCGGGCCGTCGAGGCCTCGCTGCGCCGGCTGCGCACCGACTACATCGACCTCTACCAGATGCACATGCCCGACCCGAGCACGCCGATCGCGGAGACCCTGGCCGCGCTGCACGAGCTGGTGCGCGAGGGCAAGGTCCGCTACGTCGGCAACTCGAACTTCGCGGGCTGGCAGATCGCCGAGGCCGCCCACGTGGCGGAGCGGATCGGGGCCACGCCGTTCATCTCCGCGCAGAACCACTGGTCGCTGCTCGAGCGCGGCGCCGAGACCGAGGTGGTGCCCGCCGCCCGGCACTATGGGCTCGGCGTGCTCCCGTACTTCCCGCTCGCGAACGGCCTGCTCACCGGCAAGGTGCGCCGGGGCAGGCCGATCCCCGAGGGGGCCCGGCTGGCCGGCCGCGACGACTACGTCACCGAGGCGAAGCTCGATCGCGTGGAGGCGCTCGCCGGCTGGGCCGAACGGCACGGCTGCGGCGTGCTCGAGGCGGCCATCGGCGCGCTGGCCGGGCAGCCCGGCTGCGCTTCGGTGATCGCCGGCGCGACCTCGGCGACCCAGGTCAAGGCCAACGCCGAGGCGGCGGAGTGGGTCCCGACCGCCGACGAGCTGGCCGAAATCGACGAGATCATGCCGCCGCCCGGCCGCTGATCATGGAAGGGAGTGACCGTGGCGCCCTGGATCTGCGCGACGTGCGGCAACCACTATCCCGAGGCTGCCGCGCCGCCTGACGCCTGTGTCATCTGCTCCGACGAGCGGCAGTGGGTGCCGGCGACGGGGCAGCGCTGGACCACGCTCGCCGAGCTGCGGGCGGCCGGACACCGGGCCGACGTCCGGGAGGTGGAGCCGGGCCTGCTCGGGATCGGCGCCGATCCGCCGTTCGCCATCGGCCAGCGCTCGCTGGTGGTGCGTACCGACGAGGGCAACCTGCTGTGGGACCCCTCCGGCTTCATCGACGACGGCGCGATCGAGGCCGTCCGCGCGGCCGGCGGGCTGCGCGCCGTCACCGCCAGCCATCCGCACTTTTATGGCGCGATGATGGAGTGGAGCCGCGCGTTCGACGCCGAGATCCTGCTGCCGGAGGCCGACGCCCACTGGTTCTCTTACCGCGACGCGCCCGTACGGACGTGGTCGGGATCGCTGGGGGTGCTGCCGGGCGTCACGCTGATCCAGTGCGGCGGCCACTTCCCCGGCAGCGCGGTCGTGCACTGGGCGGCGGGCGCGGACGGCGCGGGCGCGCTGTTGAGCGGCGACACCATCTTTGTGACGCCGGGCGAGGACCGGGTTACCTTCGTGTGGAGCGCGCCGAACCGGCTGCCGCTGCCCGAGCCGGCGGTGCGCGGCGTGGTGGAGGCGGTCCGTCCCTATGACTTCGACCGCATCTATGGCGGCTGGTGGCAGCCGGTGCTGCGGCGCGACGCCCGGCAGGTGGTGGACGGTTCGGCGGCACGATACATCCAGTGGCTGCGCGGCGAGGTCCCGACGGGCTGAGGCCGTACCACCGGCCCGGGCCCGGGTTACGAGGCCCGGGGTTACGGGGGCGTCTGGCGGTAGAGCGCGAGGGCGACGGTGATGCCCGCCCCCGCCGCGAGCAGCACGGTGTTGCGGGCTTCGCCGAGCCTGCCCGACCTCATGGCGGCCTGCAGGGCGGCGATGGACCCGGTGGTGTAGGCGCCCGCGAGGTCCTCGGCCACGTACGCGACTCGGTCGCCCGGAACGCCGAGCCTCCTCATCAAGGGATCGAGGAATTCCGGGGCGGAGGGAGCCGGCACGAACAGGTCGATCTCCTCGATGCCCATCCCGAGGCGACGCAGGAACCGGCGAGTCGCCTCTTCGGCGCAGTCGACGAGCCGGGCGTGATAGCCGGGCCTTTGGTCGATCACCATGAGGCTGCGCCCCGCCGTTCGGCGGGCCAAGCGCCGGCGCCGCCGCTCGTGCCAGACCAGCCCGCTGACGAACAGGTCCGCGTACTCGGGAAACGTCTCCGTGTGGAAGTCGGTGTAACCGGCGATGCCCTCGTCCCAGCTGAGCAGCATCGCGCCGCCGGACGGCCGGAACAGCGCGCTGCGCGGCTCCTTCAGGTGCGGCTTGACGTCGCTCGTCACGATCGCGCCGAGCCGGATGACACCCGATCGCAGCAGCCCCGTCTCGATCTGGATGGCGCTGATCACCCCGCAGACGCCGTTGATGAGGTCGAACGAAAACGTGCCGTGCCCGCCGACGGGCGGTTGGCCCCGGTTGGCTCCGATGTCCTCCTGGATGAGGGCGGCGAGTGCGGGTTCGCCCAAGTTGTCTTCCCGGTAGATACCGGTGTTGAGCAGTATGTCCACATCGCCGGGCGGCTTACCGGCCTGCTCGAGGCAGTCGCGGGCGGCGATGTCGGCGAGACGTCTCGCGATCGGCTTGCGCCAGCCTTGGCCGGTCAGCGCGACGGCGGCGTCAATGTGTGCGCCCATAACGCTCCACCTGGTCGTCGATGGTGAAAACGGCGACGCCGATCTCGATGCCCGAGGCGAGTGCCAGCAGCATCACCCGGTCGCCTTTGTGCAGGCGCCGCTCCTCTAGGTACTTGTGCAGCGCCACAAACAACGTCGTCGACGACGTGTTGCCGTACTCCTCCAGGTTGACGACCACGTGTTTGGGCCGGCTGCCGAGCCTCCGGGCGAACTCCTGCGTGCCTTTGCGGATGGCCCGGGCCGAGGTCTGATGCGGGATCAGGTAGTCGATGTCGTCCAGCGTGATCCCGGCTTCCTCGATCACTTCGGCGACGAGCGGCGCCATGTCCTCGATGGCCACCCGGTGCAACGTCCTGGACTTGGTGTACATCTGCGCGCCCGGGCCGACGTCGCTGGGGAAGGCGAGGCACAGCCGGCTGTGCTCGGCGAGCGTGGTGAAGCCGATGACGTCGATGCCGGCGCCGCCGTCGGGCGCCCGTTCCACGATCACGGCGGCGCCCGCGTCGCCGAGCGTGAGCGAGGCGAGTTGCCTGCTGAACAGCGAACGGATCTGCCTGGCCGCGTTCCAGCTCAGATGCGAGATGTACTCCCCGGAGACCACCATGCCGCAGTTGATCTCGCCTCTGGCGATGAGGTCCTGGAGGACGAACACCCCGCTCAGCATGCCGGCGCACGCGTTCGACAGATCGAAGTTCACGGCCTGTGCGGCGCCGATCGCCTGCTTGACGGACAGGCTGAGCGGCGGCTCGAAGGATTGCGAGAACCCGCCCTTGGATCGGGTGATGCTCGTGCTGATCAGCATCTCGATGTCCGCGGCCCGATGGCGCGAATGCGCCAGACAGTCACGGGCGGCTCCCGCGGCCAGCGTGAAGGAGTTCTCGCCAGGACCGACGACACGACGTTCGTGGATGCCCGTCAGGCGCTCGAGCTGGATACGAGTGCGGTGGGTGGTTCGGCTCATCAGCTTGCTGGTCGTCAGCCTGTGTGCGGGCAGCCGCACCCCCACGCTCTCGATCCGGCTCCGCCAATGACCTCCGGAGTTGACCGACTCGAGTGCCAGCCAGTGGTCCGGATGCTTCCCGCGGGTCTCAGCCATCCTGCACGCGCCCCTCGCGACCGGCGCCTGGAGCGCCATGTACGCATCGAGGATGTCCCCGCCGCGGATGCCCGCGGTAGGGACGAACGTCTTAGGGAAGCGCCGTTCGGCCCGATGTCCGAGGGTTTCGGAAAGGGCGCTCGTCGGCGGCTGACCCGCCGCCGGGAACACCAGCGGTTATTATTCGACGCCCCGAAAGCGGTCATGGTCCAGGCACAATGCACTTATGAGCTTGGTAGTGCGACGCGAGTCGCAACTGGATGGCAGCCTGCATATGTTTGCTTACGGTCAGTACCAATTGGCCTACGAGGTCTACGGTTCTGGCGACAGAGTGATCGTGTGGATGCACGGATTGTTGCTCGACGCGAACCTCAGCCGTGGCGTGGCCCGGGCGCTGGCCGCCCGGGGCAACCGGGTGGTGCTCCTCGACCTGTTGGGTCATGGCCGCAGCGACAAGCCCCGCCATGCCGGCCCTCATCGGATGGACCTGTACGCCGAACAGGTGCTTTGTCTTCTGGATGAGCTGGATGTGGACGAGGTGGTACTCGGCGGAGTCTCGCTGGGCACCAATGTGAGCCTGCTCACGGCCGTGCGGGCCCCGGAGCGAGTCCGAGGCCTCGTCCTGGAGATGCCGGTGCTCGAGTGGGCCGTGCCCGCCGCGGCGCTCGTGTTCCTGCCGCTGCTGCTCGGCGTGCACTACACGCGGCCCGCGCTGCGCCTGGTCTCCAAGGTCGCCGCCCGCCTGCCTCAATCCGGGTTCGGCCCGCTCGACTCGTTCGTCAGCGCCGCCAGATCCGATCCCGACGAGATCGCCGCCGTGCTCCACGGCGTCTTGCTGGGACCCATCGCCCCGACCATCGATCAGCGCCGGTCCATCACCGCGCCGGCGCTGGTGCTGGGGCACGGGGTCGACTTGATCCACTCGTTCAGCGACGCGCAACGGCTGGCGCGCCAGCTCCCCGACGCCAGGCTCATCCGGACCCGCACCTTCGCGGAGCTATGGGTGCGGCCGCACCGTCTGATCACCGAGATAAGTGAGTTCCTGGACCGTGCCTGGGCGCGGAAAGAACGGCGGGAGCCCTTCATCGCCGCCGTGTGACCGAGCGTTCACCCCGGCCCGGCGGCCGACCGGGCGGCCGCGAAGAGTTCGGAGATGTCCTGCTCGATGCCGCGCGTCAGCACATCGAGGTCGGGGTTGGCGGCAAGGTCGCCGGTGATACCGAAGGTGACCCGTCCGCAGTAGGAGAAGATCGAGATACCGATGCGGACCGTCGTCGCGATGGGGACGTAGGGGAGGATCTCCACGAGCGGTCGGCCCATCCCATAGATCGGCCAGCTCGGGCCCGGCACGTTGGTGGTGACCGTGACGATCTCCCGTTGCGGCAACCCGAAGGCGAGCCTGACGCCTCGCGATAGCACCGGGAAGGGGGTGTAGCGCCCGAGGGTCACGAGCGCCTCGCCGAGGATCGCCTCCTTGCGCTCCTTCAGTGCCGCCAGCTCGGCGTGGACGGACGTGAGCCGTTCCACCGGATCGTCCACATGGACGGGCAGGTACGCCAAGACCGCCGACACCCGGTTCTGATAGACGTTCTCCTCGTCCGGCGCCCGGACGGAGACGGGCACCAGCGACGGAACCTGATGCGGCTCCGGCCGCTCGCCGCGGCTGAGCAGGAGTGCCCGGAAGCCGCCGCTGATCGCCGCCAGGACGACGTCGTTCACCGTGCCGCCGAGTTCTCGCTTGATCGTCTTGATCTGGTCCAGCGACGCCCGGGCCAAGGCATAGCGCCGTTGCTGGCCGATGGGCCCGCTGAGCGAGGATTCGGTGGCGGGCAGCAATGACGGGGCCAGCGTCGTCGCGGCGCGCATGATGTCGGCCGCCTGCTGGATGGCGCGGCCGGGATCGGCCATGGCGTCGCGCAGCGCGCCGGCCTCCCGCACGGGTAGCAGGACCATGTCCAAGACGGACCGCGCGGCGAGCGAGACCGGCGTCGGCTCCGCGCCCACGGTTCGTTCCTCGGTGACGGGCGGCGATGGCTCGGGCGAGGCGTCGAAGATCACGCGGTACAGGTTGGTGGCCACGATTCCGTCGACCATGCAGTGGTGCAGCTTTGTGATCACCGCCCAGCGATCTCGCGCGAGCCCCTCGACGAACCAGTACTCCCACAGCGGGTAGTCGCGATCGAGACGCTGGCTCATCACCCGCCCCATCAGCTCGCTGAGCTGCTGATCGCCGCCAGGTGCCGGCAGCGCGGTGCGCCTGACGTGGTAGCGAAGGTCGAAATCGGGGTCGTCCACCCACACGGGCCGCCCGAGGCGAAAGGGCACCGTACGGAGCTTTTGACGGTAGCGCGGCACGAGCGGGAGCCGCCCGGCGAGGAAGGTGAGAACCTCCTCATACGATGGCGGCGGACCCTCGAACACCGCGATCGACGCGATCGCCATCGACGTGTGCCGGTCCTCGTCCTCGGCATCGACGAAGAGGGCGTCCAGTGGATTCAGCCGGTCCATGACATCCCCTGCCCGAGCCGTGTCGGCCCCGCCGCCCGAAACACCGCGGGCGAATTGCGCAACTCGCCCTCGGTTCGGATGGTAGGCCGCGCGGATTTCGGCTCCATCCGGCCAATCGTCCCGCTCGCCGGGACCTTCGGCACTGAATGCCCGCGGCCGCGGCTGGCAGCCTGGTCTCATGGCCGCGGACGGGGATGTCACTGTCGCGGTGACCGGCCCGACCGGGACCTTCGGGTTCGGTCTCCTCCCGCTCCTCCAGGCCGACGACCGGGTGACGCGGATCGTCGGCATCGCCCGGCGTCCGTTCGATCCGGCGACGCGCGGCTGGACGAAGATGGTGTACCGCCCTGGGGACGTCCGCTCTCCAGAGGTCCTGCGCGAGGCGTTCGACGACGTCGACGTGGTGGTGCACCTGGCCTTCCTGGTCATCGGCGCCGCCTCACGCGACGTGATCCGGTCCGTCAACGTCGAAGGCACCCTGAACGCGTTCCGCGCCGCGGCCGCCGCCGGCGTCCGTCGCTTCGTCTACACCTCCTCGGTGGCGGCGTACGGGTTCCATCCGGAGAACCCGATCGGGATGACCGAGGACTGGCCCGTACGGCGCGCCACCCGCCTGTTGTACGCCCAGGAGAAGGCGGAGATCGAGGACTTGTTGCGAGCGGAGGCCGACCGGCTCACGGGGCCCGATCTGTACCTGCTGCGACCGTCCGTCGTGCTGGGCCCGCACGCCGTGGGCGCCAAGGAGTTGTTGCCCGGGCCGCTCGCGTCGCTGGCGTCGCTGGCGCCGCTGGCCCGCGCGCTGACGCGACGGGTGGGCCGGCTCCCGGTCGCGGTCCCGGTGCCGTTGCCCGCGCTGCGGGCCCAGTTCGTGCACGAGGAGGACATGGGGCGTGCGCTGCTGCAGTGCGTCGTCGGCGCCGGACCGCCCGGCGTCTACAACATCGCGGCGGACGACATCGTCACCCTCGCCGACCTCGCCCGCGAGCTCGGCATGCGCCCGCTGACCCTGCCCGCCGGTCCCGCCCAGGCAGCGGCCCGGGCCATCGCCGCCCTGCCCTTCCTGCCGACCATCGCCGGGTGGGTGGAGGTGGTCGGCCATCCGGCGATCATGGACACGACCCGCGCGAAGCGGGAGCTGGGATGGGCGCCCCGCTTCACCGCGCTCGAGGCCGTGCGCGACACCCTGCGAGGGCTCGGCCAAGACCCCGCCGGTCCGTAACGGCCGGCTCAGGCCGGGATCGGGATGAGATCGATCACGGCCGCGTTTCCCGGACCGGTGACCAGCAGGTTGAACAGCGGGGTGATCCACCCGCACCCGGTGAAGGGCGGCCGGCGATACCTGCCGACGAGGCGGCCGCCCCGCTCCAGAGCGAAGCCCGGCCGGGAGCGGAACGGCACCATGGCGGGTGCGGCCGTACGGCACGAACCGCCGCTGAGCAGCGTCCGCCCGGCGACCTGGGCGGCGGCTATCGACGCGTTGACCGTCGCGGTGGCGACCAGCCGGCTCTCGTCGTCGATCCGGCCGGCGACCGACTCCGCCGTGATGGTGACGGTGGCCGTCACGAGGGTGACGCCGAGCACCGTCCTGGTGACGGTCGACGGCGCGAGGACGAGATCCCCCGCGATCCGACCGGAGTCCGGATCCGCGCGGACCGCCAGCGCCCCGTTGAGGGGTACGCGCAGGGATTTTCCACGGATGGTGAGGAACCCTCGTACCTCGTAGCCGAACTCGCGCATGAGCGGCATCATCTCCGCGGGTGCTGGTGTGGCTCGGCCGTCGCCCGGCCGGGCTCGGCCGCTGCCTTGATCGCCACGCTGACGAGCGTGACGAGCAGCGAGATGTCGCCGGCGGTTTCGAGCCGCATGCCGATCCAGTCGTCACCCGGCACCATGAAGAACCGGCCCGAGCGGGCCAAGGCCTCGTGCATCCGGCCGATCACCGGCCGGGTCAGGCGCAGGTCCGCGTACGACTCGTCGTGAAAGTGCAGAACCTGGCCGGCGAGAGTGCCCACGCCCACCCCCACCCCGCAGTCCGCCGGGGCCGTCCGGACGCCGGGCCAGCCGTTGAGCATGGCGATGACGCGTCCGGCGGACGAGCCGCCGGCGATTTTCGTGGCGCTCACGAGGTAAGACTTCCGCGTGATCACACATGATCGGTACCAGCCGTGCTCGAACTGTTATCGATGTGACCACCGGGGCGTCGGATCCCGTTCAGACCGCCGTGCCTTGGCTTCCCTCAGGGGGCCGGGGTCTTGGTCTTCTTGGGCTTGGACGGAGGGGAAGGGTGCGGCTTCTTGGACTTTTTCTCCTTCTTGTCCTCTTTGTCTTTCTTGTCCTTGCCGTTCCCGTCCTGCGCGTCGTCCGCGTCGTTGCCGGGTTCCGGCCGCTGCGACTGGGGCGACGGGGACGGGGTCGGGGTAGGCCGTGGGGTGGACGACGGCACCAAGGCCGGGGCCGCGGTGTCGCCGACGCCTCCCGCTCCACCGGCGCCGCCGCCGGGGCGCGTGCCGGCCGGGTGCGTGGTGGGCGGGGTGGCGCGGTGCGAAGCGGGCCGGTCGCCCCCCATGGGGCCGGGCAGCGCGCCGGTGCCGGCCGCCAGCGCGACGCCGCCGATCGCGGTCGCCGACAGGCCGAGCGCCACCGCGGCCTTGATGGTCAGCACGCGCGTCAGCAGTGGCCGCCGCCGTGGCGGCGCGAGCCGGGCCCGCCGGAAGGCGGCGACGGCCGCGTCCTCGCCGGACAGCTCGTCGTCGGTCGCCGGGGCCGCCGCGGCCGCGAGGAAGGCCGTGAGGTCGTCTTGACCCGGTCGCGGGCCGCCCGCCGCGTCGCGGAGAATGCGCTCGGCCTCGTCTCGGCCCATCCGATCCTCGTTCATGACTGCCCCCATCCTGCCGCATCCCGCAGGTGACCGCCGGGCCGGCGAGGTCGGCCGTGACCGGTGGACGCCCCGATGCGCGGTCCGGCCAGGGTCCCAAGGCCCCGGCGGGGTTTGGGGAATGTCGGCTCCACCGGATGCCGGCAGCTGCCGAGTTTACGGCACGAAAGGTCGCTGAACGATGTGCTCGGCCGGGCGGTCAGCGGCGTGCGGCCGTCGGGGCCGGCGCCGCGAAGGCACCGGTGCGGCGGATCACATGCCAGCGGAGCCGGGCGCCGAGGATCGCCGTGACGAGCGACTGGATGACGACCAGATACATCAACTGCCGGTAGACGACCTGCTGGAGCGGCAGGCTCCACAGCGTGCGGAGCCGTTCGCCGTCCAGCCGGAGGGCGTAGCCGCCGGCGGCCGTCTGGGCCAGGAGGAAGACCAGCCACGACCCGGCCACGTACACGGGGTCGAGGAAGGCCAGCCCGTACAGCGCGAACACGTCCACCGCGGGTGCGAACAGCGGCAGCAGCACCTGGAAGACCGCCAGATAGGTCAGACAGCGGCGGCCGAACGGCCCCCGCTCGATCACCGAACGCCGGTGCTTCCACATCGCCTGGAGCGTGCCATAGCACCATCGGTACCGCTGCCGCCACAGCTGGCGTAGCGAGGCGGGCGCCTCCGTCCACGCCACCGCGGTCTCCTCGTACACCACCCGCCAGCCGGCCCGGCGGATGGCCATGGTGAGGTCGGTGTCCTCGGCGAGCGTGTCACGGCTGACCCCGCCCACCGAGGCGAGCGCCGCCCGGCGGAAGGCCCCGATGGCGCCGGGGACCGTCGGCATGCACTCGAGCACGTCGAACATCCGGCGATCGAGGTTGAAGCCGATGACGTACTCGATGTGCTGCCAGCGGCCGAGCAGCCCGCCCCGGTTGGCGACCTTGGTGTTGCCGCTGACCGCGCCCACGTCCGGGCCGGCCAGCGCCGCGACGAGCCGGCCCAGTGTGTCCGGCTGGAAGACCGTGTCGCCGTCCACCAGCACCAGCACGTCGTGGGCGGCGTGGCCGATGCCGGTGTTCAGCGCGGCCGGCTTGCCGCCGTTGTCCTGGCAGATCAGCCGCACCTCGGGCAGGCCCAGGGCGTCGACGAGCCAGGCCGTCTGGTCGGTGGAGCCGTCGTCGACGACGATCACCTCGATCGGACCCGGGTAGGTGGTGTCCACGAGCGACCGCACGGTCGCGGTGATGCCCGCCTCCTCGTTGTAGGCCGGGACGACGATCGAGATCGCGGGTGCGCGGGCCGCGGCGACGCCGTGCGCGTGCCGCCGGCGCTGCCGCCGCGCCCGGCGGGCGTGTGCGCGCGCGAAGAGCAGCAGCGTGCCGAGCCGCACCGCGGTCAGCGCGGCGGCGACGGCGAAGAGCACGCCGAGCGAGCCGGCCACCCAGTCCGAGGCGCGCTGCGCCAGCACGACGGCGCCGCCCACGAAGCGGTCGGCGCGGGAGGCGGGCACGTTCGCCGGAGGCAGGCCGAGCGCGTCCGACATGGTGGTGAAGCGATGTCCCCGTGCGGCCATGCCGGTGAGCAGGCGATCGACGGCCGTCACCGTCTGGCCGCGGTCGCCGCCGGCGTCGTGCAGCATCACCACGGCGCCCGGCCCGCCGCGGGCGGCCGCCGCGAGGATGCGGTTCACGCCGGGACGCGCCCAGTCCCTGGTGTCGCGATCGGCCAGAGCGATCAGGTAGCCGCGCGCTCCCGCGGCGCGTGCGGCCCGCCACTGGGCGCCGGTGAGCGCGTTCGGCGTCGACGAGTAGGGCATGCGCAGCAGCCGGGTGCGGACTCCGGCCGTGCCCTCCAGCGCGCGCTGTGTCAGGTCGAGCTCCAAGCGGTTCCGCCAGGCGGGCGCGGCGGCCATGTCGATGTGGGTGTAGGTGTGCGAGCCGACCTCGTGGCCCTCTCGGACGATCCGCTTGACGAGATCGGGATGCGCGGCGGCCTGGGCGCCGAGCAGGAAGAAGGTCGCCCGGGCGTGCCGGCGCCGCAGCACGTCGAGCAGCCGCGGCGTCCAGCGCGGATCGGGGCCGTCGTCGAACGTGAGCGCGATCTCGCCGGGTCGCGGACGCGCGCTGCGGAGCCGGTCGCCGCGTGGATCGAGCAACGGTCCCCCTGTGGTCACCGCGCGCGGCGGCACGTCCCGCGCCGCGTCGCGGGCCGTCGCGTCGCGGGGCGACTCGCCAAGCGTGCCGTGTGTGAAACCGTTGATCAGCAGCGCGGCCACGAGGACGAGCCCCGCCGCCAGCAGCAGAGCCCAGTGGCCTCGGGGGTCGCGTGGGCGGCCGCGGGGGATCGGCCGGGTCAACTCAGCTCTTCTTCGGGCTCGGCGCGCGGGTGCGCCCGGCGGCACGTGGCGTGGCATGCGAGTTGCCCGGATGCGAGACGGCGGCGGTGGCCGGCGGCGTGGTCGCGGCCGGGGCGGCCGCGTCCGTCGTCGCGCGCCGGGTGACGCCGGGGCGCGGGGATGTGGCGGCCGAGCTCGGCGGAGACGGTCCGCCGACCGCCCGGCCCGGGGGGCCGCCGGTCAGGCCGGCGTCGACGTCCGGGCTGTGCCGGGCCTGGCCGGGCCAGGGTGTCAACGGCGCGTCGGCGCCCACCAGCAGCCCGACGCCGACCACGCTGAGGTACGCGGTCGCGAACAGGGCGGCGATGAGGACGAGGTGCCGGACGATCCTGCGGCGGCGTCCTGTGACGTCGACGAAGACCGGTGCGGCGGCCCGCCGCCGGCCCGACGCGGCGTGCCGTGGTCTGATGTGCGCCGGCTGTCTGCTCACGAGGCGCGGTCCCTTAAGGCCGGGCACCGGATGGCGTCACGTTGTCACAACCTCGCTTTGTCGGTCCATTCGCGCAAACAATGGATCTCGAATGCTGAATTTCCTGCCGACCATAACAGACTCTAACGGGGCTTTGCGCCGGTTTCGGCGAGCACGGACGGGTCGGCGACAATGGCACGACGATCGGCGATCGTGATACTCCCCGCACCGTGGGTGATGTCGTGGTGGCGGCCCGTCGGCGTGACGTCACCGCAGGCCAACGACGCGTCCCGGCGCAGGTGTGACATGGGCGGGACGGCCGACGCTGTTAGCTGAAGATGCTTTCCATCCCGCTGTGGCGGCCCTTTATGGACCTTCCAATGGGTCGCTGAAATTGTGCTGCCCGCGATAAAGTCCCACCCGCAGGCGTTCGGCGGCCGACGGTTGCGGGCGCCGCGACCGGCCTTTACGGTCCCCGCGGCGGCGATGGTCTTGCGTGCTTATCAGTAATGAACGAGCGCCCTCGTCGCACATGACGTACCGTGCGCTTATGCGAATACTCGTAGTGGACGCCTTCACTGATCGCCCCTTCGGCGGCAACCCGGCCGGCGTGTGCCTGCTGGACGGCCCGGCCGACCCCGCCTGGATGCAGCGGGTCGCCGCGGAGATGAGGCACTCCGAGACCGCCTTCCCGCGTCCGATCGACTCGCCGGACGCCGACTTCGAGCTGCGCTGGTTCACGCCCGAGGTCGAGGTCGCGCTGTGCGGGCACGCGACGCTTGCCACCGCGCACGCCCTGTACGACACCGGAACGGTGCCGCCAGAACGCCCGATCCGCTTCCAGACCCTGCGCAGCGGCGTGCTCACCGTGCGACGCGCCGATGGCGATGGCCTGGAGATGGACTTCCCCGCCGTCCCGGCGACCGCGATCGACCCGCCCGCCGACCTGGCCAAGGGGCTGGGCGCCACACCGGTGTGGACGGGGCGCAGCTCCCAGCACGACATCCTCGCGGTGGTCGACGACGCCGAGACGGTGCGGAAGCTGCGGCCCGACTTCGAGGTGCTGGCCTCGATCGACGCCCGCGGCATCTGCGTCACGGCGACGGAGGCGCCGCCGTACGACTTCGTCTCGCGGTTCTTCGCGCCCACGGTGGGCATCCCCGAAGACCCGGTCACCGGTTCGGCGCACTGCATGCTCGGCCCGTACTGGGCGGCCCGCCTCGGCCGCGAGGACATGACCGCCTATCAGGCGTCCGATCGCGGGGGAGTGGTCGGGGTCGTCGTCCATGGCGACCGCGTCACCCTCACCGGCCGGGCCGTCACCGTCCTCGACGGCACGCTGCGAGCCTGACGCCCCGGCCGTGCCCCCGCGCCCCCGCGCCCCGGGGCCCCTGGGGCCGCGAACCGGCTCCCGGTGCGCTGGGAGTTCTCCGTAGACTGGACGGGTGATCTCCCGTATCGACCTGCGCGCCTCGTTGCCCGAGGATCTGCGCTCGGTGCTGCCCCGAGCCGACATGGACGTCGCCGCCGCCCTGGAGAAGGTGCGGCCCATCTGCGACGACGTACGGCATCGGGGCACCGCCGCCGTACGGGAGTACACCGAGCAGTTCGACGGGGTGACGCAGGCCTCCACGCGGGTGCCCGCCGGCGCGATCCGCGACGCCCTCGACGATCTCGACCCGGCCGTCCGCGACGCGCTCGATGAGTGCGTCCGCCGCGTCCGGCTGGTCCACCGCGACCAGCGCCAGGACGACGTGACCACCCAGGTCGTGCCAGGCGGCACGGTCACCGAGCGCTTCGTGCCGGTGCGCCGGGTCGGCCTCTACGTCCCCGGCGGTCAGGCCGTCTACCCCTCCAGCGTCGTCATGAACGTGGTGCCCGCCCAGGAGGCCGGGGTCGAGTCGCTCGCCGTCACCTCGCCGGCTCAGCGCGAGTTCGGCGGGCTGCCGCACCCGACGATCCTGGCGGCGTGCGCGCTGCTCGGCGTGGACGAGGTCTACGCCGTCGGCGGCGCCCAGGCCGTGGCGATGTTCGCCTACGGCACCGATGAGTGCCCCGCCGTCGACCTCGTCACCGGCCCCGGCAACATCTGGGTGGCGGCCGCCAAACGGCTGGTCGAGGGCATCGTCGGCATCGACGCCGAGGCCGGCCCGACCGAGATCGCGATCCTCGCGGACGCCACCGCCGATCCGGCGCACGTCGCCGCCGATCTGATCAGCCAGGCCGAGCACGACACGCTCGCCGCCGCGGTGCTCGTCACCGACTCCGCCGACCTCGCCGACCAGGTCGTTGGCGAGCTCGAACGGCAGGTTGCCCGGACCAAGCATGTCGACCGGATCACCGCGGCGCTGGCCGGGCGCCAGTCCGGCATTGTGCTCGTCGCCGACATCGAGGCGGGCCTGCGGGTGGTCGACGCGTACGCCGCCGAGCACCTGGAGATCCACACCGCGCACGCCCGCGAGGTCGCCGCCCGCGTACGCAACGCCGGCGCGATCTTCGTCGGGCCGCACGCCCCCGTCTCGCTCGGCGACTACCTCGCGGGCTCCAACCACGTGCTGCCCACCGGCGGCTGCGCCTGCCACACGGGCGGGCTGTCCGTGCGGAGCTTCCTGCGCGGCATCCACGTGGTCGACTACGACGCCGCGGCACTGGCCGAGGCCACCGGCCGGGTGGTGGCACTGGCCGAGGCGGAAGACCTGCCCGCCCACGGCGCCGCGATGAAGGCCCGGTTCGGCTGGGGGATCCCGGAGTGATCCAGGTCCACGATCTGCCCATTCGCGGCGACCTGCGGGGCCGCGAGCCCTACGGCGCACCTCAGCTGGACGTGCCGGTACGGCTCAACACGAACGAGAACCCTTATCCGCCGTCGCCGCGGCTGGTGCGAGCGCTCGGCGCGGCCGTCGCCGCCATCGCCGGCTCGCTCAACCGCTACCCCGACCGCGACGCGATCGAGCTGCGCAAGGATCTGGCCGACTACCTCGGGCACGGCCTGACCGGGCGCCAGGTTTGGGCGGCCAACGGCTCCAACGAGATCATCCAGCAGCTGCTGCAGGCGTTCGGCGGGCCCGGGCGCACCGCCCTCGGGTTCGAGCCGTCGTACTCGATGCATCCGATCATCACCCGGGTGTCGGGCACCGAGTGGGTCAACGCGCATCGCGCCGACGATTTCGGCATCGAGCCGGCCAGGGCCATCGCCGCCGTCGAAGCGCACCGGCCGGACATCGTCTTCCTCACCTCGCCGAACAACCCGACCGGCACCGCGCTGCCGTTGCCGGTGATCGAGGCGGTGGTCGACGCGGCCCCCGGCATGGTCGTCGTCGACGAGGCCTACGCCGAGTTCCGCCGATCCGGCACGCCGAGCGCGCTGTCGCTGCTGCCCGGACGGCCGCGGCTGGTGGTGACCCGCACGATGTCCAAGGCGTTCGCGATGGCGGGCACCCGCGTGGGCTACCTGGCCGCCGACCCGGCCGTGATCGACGCGCTGCTGCTGGTCCGGCTGCCCTACCACCTGTCCGCGGTCACGCAGACCGTGGCCAGGACGGCGCTCGCCCACCATGATGAGCTGCTCGCGGCGGTCGAGGCGCTGCGGGCCGAACGCGACGCGCTGGTGGGCTGGCTGCGCGGACGCGGGCTGGCGGTCGCCGACTCCGACGCCAACTTCGTGCTGTTCGGCCGGTTCGCCGACCGGCGGGCCGTCTGGCAGGGCCTGCTCGATCGCGGCGTCCTCATTCGCGAGACAGGGCCGCCGGAGTGGCTGCGGGTCAGCGTCGGCACGCCGGAGGAAATGGCCGCCTTCCGCGCGGCGCTGACCGAGACGCTGACCGACATCGCGGGGGAGCGCACATGAGCAGGACCGGACGGATCGAACGCACCACCAAGGAGACCGAGGTCTTCGTCGAGATCGACCTCGACGGGGGCGGCCGGGTCGACGTGGGCACCGGCGTCGGATTCTTCGACCACATGCTGGCCCAGCTCGGCACCCACGGGTCGTTCGACCTCACCGTCAAGACGAGCGGCGACCTGCACGTCGACAGCCACCACACGATCGAGGACACCTCGATCGCGCTCGGCCAGGCGTTCCGCCAGGCGCTCGGCGACAAGGCCGGCATCCGCCGGTTCGCCGCCGCGTCCGTCCCGCTGGATGAGACGCTCGCCCAGGTCAGCGTCGACATCGCGGGCCGGCCCTATCTCGTGCACAGCGAGCCGGAGGGCATGGCACCGATGATCGGGCCCGACTACGACGTGACCATGACCAGGCACATCCTGGAGTCGTTCGTCGCCTCCGCCCGGATCTGCCTGCACGTCCACGTCCCGTACGGCCGCAGCGCGCACCACATCGTCGAGGCGCAGTTCAAGGCGCTGGCCAGGGCGCTGCGCGACGCCGTGGCGCCCGATCCCAAGATCTCCGGGGTCCCGTCCACGAAGGGCACGCTGTGAGCGCCACGAAGCGCGTCGTCGTCCTCGACTACGGATCGGGCAACCTGCGCTCGGCCGAGCGGGCGATCGCGCGGGTGGGCGCCGACGTCACGGTGACCGCCGACCGCGACGCCGCGCTCGCCGCCGACGGGCTGGTCGTCCCGGGCGTCGGCGCGTTCGCCGCCTGCATGGCCGGCCTGCGGAGGATCCGGGGCGAGCAGATCATCGGCCGCCGGCTGGCCGGCGGCCGCCCCGTGCTCGGCATCTGCGTCGGCATGCAGATCCTGTTCGCCAAGGGCGTCGAGCACGGCATCACCACCGCGGGCTGCGGCGAATGGCCGGGCACCGTCGAGCGGCTGGACGCCCCGGTGCTGCCGCACATGGGGTGGAACACGGTCGACGCGCCGGCGGGCTCGGTGCTGTTCGCCGATCTCGACCCGGCGACCCGGTTCTACTTCGTGCACTCCTACGGCGTGCGGCGGTGGGAGCTCGAGGCCAGGCCGCCCTTCGCCCGGCCGCTGGTCACCTGGGCCGAGCACGGCGACAGGTTCGTCGCCGCCGTGGAGAACGGCCCGCTGTGCGCCACCCAGTTCCACCCGGAGAAGTCCGCCGACGCCGGCGCCCATCTGCTCCGCAACTGGCTGGCCACCCTGTAGCGCGCGTCCGGGCCCGCCCGCCCGGGTCGAGGCCGGGCGGGCGCGCCTCGGCGGCTACGCCTCGAGGTTGGTCATCACGTGCTTGACGCGCGTGTAGTCCTCCAGGCCGTACATGGACAGATCCTTGCCATAGCCCGAGTGCTTGAAGCCGCCGTGCGGCATCTCGGCGACCAGCGGGATGTGGGTGTTGATCCACACGCAGCCGAAGTCGAGACGCCTGGCCATCCGCATCGCCCGGCCGTGGTCGCGGGTCCACACCGACGAGGCGAGACCGTATTCGACCCCGTTCGCCCAGCGCACCGCCTCGTCCTCGTCGGAGAACCGCTGCACCGTGATGACCGGACCGAAGATCTCCCGCTGGGAGGCCTCGTCGTCCTGGCGCAGCCCGGACACGACGGTCGGCTGGTAGAAGTAGCCGCGGTCGCCGGCGCGGGCGCCGCCCGTCGTCACCGCCGCGTGCCCGGGCAGCCGGTCGACGAACCCGGCCACGCGGTCGAGCTGGGCCGGGTTGTTGAGCGGCCCGTACAGCACGTCCTCGTCGTCGGGCAGCCCGGTCTTCGTCTGCGCGGCCTGGTCGGTGAGCGCGGAGACGAAGTCGTCGTGCACGCCGGGCGCGGCGAGCACGCGCGTCGCCGCCGTGCAGTCCTGCCCGGCGTTGAAGTAGCCGGCGATCGCGATCGCCTCGGCCGCCGCCTCGAGATCGGCGTCGTCGAAGACCACCACCGGGGCCTTGCCGCCGAGCTCGAGGTGGACGCGCTTGAGGTCCTTGGCGGCCGCGCCGGCGACCTCCATGCCGGCGCGCACCGACCCGGTGATGGACACGAACTGCGGCACCTTGTGGTCGACGAGGGCCCGCCCGGTGTCACGGTCGCCGCAGATGACGTTGAACACTCCCGGCGGCAGGAACTCCGCGGCGATCTCGGCCATCAGCGCCGTGGTGACCGGCGTGGTGTCCGACGGCTTCAGCACCACGGTGTTGCCGGCGGCGAGCGCGGGCGCGAACTTCCAGACCGCCATCATCATCGGGTAGTTCCACGGCGTGACCTGGGCGCACACCCCGATCGGCTCGCGCCGGATGATGGAGGTGTGCCCGGCCATGTACTCGCCGGCCGCCTTGCCCTCGAGGACCCGCGCCGCGCCGGCGAAGAACCTGATCTGGTCGACCATCGGCGGGATCTCCTCCTCCGCGGTCAACCCGATCGGCTTGCCGGTGTTCTCCGACTCGGCCGCGACCAGTTCATCGGCCCGCGCCTCGATCGCGTCGGCGATCTTCAGCAGGGCGCGCTGCCGCTCCGCCGGCGTGCTGTCGCGCCACGACTCGAACGCGCTTTGGGCGGCCGCCATCGCGGCGTCGACGTCGGTCGCGCCGGACAGCGGCGCGGTGCCGAACGCTTCGCCCGTGGCCGGGTTGACGAGGTCTGACGTCCGGCCGTCGGCGGCGTCCACGAGCTCGCCGCCGATGAAGTTACGTACGACACGCTTCATCGTGTCCTCCCCTTCAGCTGGTCTTCAGGTCGGCTTTTTCAGATGGTGCGGGCATCTCCGGAGATGCGCTGCGCGAGGTAGATCGGCACGACCGAGAGCACGATCAACGCCGCCGCGACGACGTTGACGACCGGTGCCTGGTTGGGCCGGAACAAGTTGTTGAAGATCCAGATGGGCAGGGTCTGCACACCCGCGCCCGCGGTGAACGTTGTCACGATGATCTCATCGAACGACAGCGCGAAGGCCAGCAGCCCACCGGCCAGCAGCGCCGACCGCAGCAGCGGGAACGTGACGTACCGGAACGTCTGGAAGGTGTCGGCCCCGAGATCCGCCGACGCCTCCTCGACGCCGGTGCCCAGCCGCCGCAGCCGCGCGAGCACGTTGTTGTAGATCACCACGACGCAGAACGTCGCGTGCCCGACGACCACGGTGAACAGGCCCAGCTCGATCCCGAACGGCGCCAGCACCGTGCGGAACGCGTTGTTCAGCGCGATCCCGGTCACGATGCCCGGCAGCGCGATCGGCAGGATGACCAGCAACGAGATGGTGTCGCGGCCGAAGAAGCGGTAGCGCTGCACGGCGAACGCCGCCATCGTGCCCAGCACCATCGCGACCGCGGTCGCGCCGAGCCCCGCCTTGACCGAGGTCCACAACGCGGACCGCACCCCGGCGTTGTCCCACGAGGCCGCCCACCACTGGCCGGTCAGTCGCGACGGCGGCCAGCCGAACGCGCGGTCGGCGTTGAAGGAGTTGACCAGCACCACCAGCAGCGGTGCGTAGATCACCGCGAACCCGAGCGCCAGCGCCACCCACAACGCGATCTTGGTCCCCCGCGACAGGCTCGTGTTCATGGCTCGCTCCGTACCCTCGCGCTCACAGGTTCTCCAGGGCGCCGGTGCGGCGGACCGCGACGAGATAGATCATCATGACCGCCACGGGCACGGTGGCGACCGCGGCGGCGAACGGCAGGTTGTTGGCCGCACCGATGTTGTCGTACACGACGTTGCCGATCAGCTGGCCGGCCCCGCCAACGATCTTGACCGAGATGAAGTCGCCGAGCGACAGCGAGAACGTGAAGATCGACCCGGCCACCACGGCCGGGAACGCGACCGGCCAGATCACCGTGCGGAAGGTGCGGAACGCGCTCGCGCCGAGGTCGGCAGAGGCGTCCAGCAGCGAGTTCGGCAGCCGCTCCAGGCCCGCGTAGATCGGCAGGATCATGTACGGCAGCCACAGGTAGGCGAGCGTGATGACCACGGCGGTCAGCCCGTAACCGGGGCCGGACAGGCCGAAGGGCTCCACCGCCCAGTTCAGCAGCCCGCTGCCGGACAGCATGACCCGCCAGGCGTACGCCTTGACGAGATAGCTCGCCCAAAGCGGGGTCAAGATGCCGATGACCAGCCAGCGCTGGGCCCGCGGCGAGGCCAGCTTGGCCATGCAGAAGGCCACCGGGAACGCGATGACCGCGTCCACGATCGTCACCAGCGCGGCCACGCCGATGCTGCGCAGGGCGATCCTGCGGTAGACCTCCTCGGTCAGCAGAGCACGGAAGTTCTCCGTGTTGAACTGCTTGACCACGTCGCCGGTGAAGACGTTCGTGGTCCAAAACGCCGACAGCAGCAGCGCGGCGAGCGCGCCCAGATAGGCGACGATCAGCCACAGCAGCGGCGCGGAGAGCAGGACGGACAGGCGCAGGCCGGGCCTGCGATGGAGCAGCCCGGCGAGCCGGCGAACCGGCCCGCCGGGCAGGGACGGAGCCTTCGTCATCCCTTGATGCTCGTCCAGGCCTGCGTCCACTTGGAGTAGTCGACGCAGGTGACGTCCTTACGACCGTCGAGGCACTGGGCGATCGGGGTGTTCCAGTAGTGCACCTTGGTCCAGTACGGCTCGTCGGCCGCGTGGAAGGTCTCACAGTGCTTCTTGTCCGAGGTCTCCTGGCACGCCTTGCTGTTCGAGGGCGCCTCGCCGAACCACTCGGCGACCTGGGCGTTCACCTTCGGTGAGACGATCCAGTCCAGCCACTTGTAGGCGCAGTTGGGGTGCTGTGCCTTGGCCGCCACCATCCAGGTGTCGGACCAGCCGGTCGCGCCCTCCTTGGGCAGCGTGGCCTCGACCGGGGCCTTCTCGCCCTGCGCGAGGTTGGCGATGACCTGCCAGGTGGTGCCGACGACGGAGTCGCCGCTCTTGAAGGCCTGGATCTCCTTGGTGTAGTCGGACCAGTACTCGCCGACGATCGTCTTTTGCTGCTTGAGCAGGCTGACCGCCGCGTCGAACTGCTTCTGGTCGAGGGCGTAGGGGTTCTTGATGCCGAGTGCGGGCTGGGTGGCCATCAGGTACAGCGCCGCGTCCGCGATGTAGATGGGGGAGTCGTACGCGGTGACCTTGCCCTTGTACGGCGAGTTCGCGTCGAACACCACGCCCCAGCTGTCGGGCGCCGGCTTGACCTTGTCGGTGCGCCACATCAGCAGGTTCGCGCCGCGGCCGTGCGGGATGCCGTACGACTTGCCGTTGATCGTGTTCCAGGGCTTGTTCTTCAGCCCGGGGAAGACGTCGGCGTAGTTGGGCACCAGGCTGGTGTTGACGGGCGCGACGTCGCCGCCCGCGATGAGGCGCAGCGAGGCGTCGCCGGAGGCGGAGACCGCGTCGTACTGCCCGGTCTTCATCAGCGACACCATCTCGTCGGAGGTGCCGGCGACCTTGGTGTTGACCTTGCAGCCGGTCTGCTTCTCGAACGGGGTGACCCAGTCGACGCTCTTGTCGTTGGAACCGTCCTCCGCATAGCCGGCCCAGGCCACCAGGTTGACCTGACCCTCGCCCTGCCCGACGCTCTGCGCGGCAGGGATGTTCGGTGGGTTGAACCCGCCGGCGGCGCCGCCGCCGCCGGCCGGCGACGCGCTGCCGCTGTCTTCGCCACCGCAGCCGGCGACGAGGACGACGGCGGCCACGGCGGTTAGCGCGATGCGCATGGACCGCATTGTGCATTCTCCGATCTGATGGGGGACTTCACGAAAACCGCAGATCACTGCGGGTGGAAATGACCGGTCAGCTGCCGGTCACGGCAATGGGGAACTCATGCTCCCTCCGCCACGCGAGGCGAACCCGTGCGTCGCGTAGCTCGAGTACGTCCATGGACGAGGTCTGCAGGTTCTGCTGCAGTGCGACGAGCCGCCCGCCCGCGTCGAGATCCACGACGAAGCGAGTGGCCGCCCCCGCATAGACGACTTCCGCGACCGTTCCGGTCGCGCCGTGCTCGCCCTCGGGCAGGTCCGCGTCCACCGCCGGTCCGGTCAGCACGCGGATCTTCTCCGGCCGGACGGAATAGACGCCCTCCCGGCCCAGAATCTGGCGCGCCGCCGTTCCTTCGATGAGGTTGGACGTGCCGACGAAGCCCGCCACGAACGGCGTGGCCGGGCGCTCGTACACCTCCGCCGGGGTGCCCACCTGCTCGATCCGGCCGGCGTTGAAGACCGCGATCCGGTCGCTCATCATGAGCGCCTCCTGCTGGTCGTGGGTGACCAACAGAAAGGTGATGCCGACCTGTCGCTGGATCATCTTCAGCTCGACCTGCATCTCCTCGCGGAGCTTTTGGTCGAGGGCCCCGAGCGGCTCGTCGAGCAGCAGCACCTTCGGCCGGTTCACCAGCGCGCGGGCCAGCGCCACCCGCTGGCGCTGCCCCCCGGACAGCTGGCCCGGCTGGCGTTGTTCGAAGCCCTCAAGCCGGACGGTGGCCAGCACCTCCCGGGCGCGGCGGCGGCGCTCGGCCTTCGGCACCTTCTTCACCTTGAGGCCGTACTCGACGTTCGCGAGCACGTTCATGTGCGGAAACAGCGCATAGTCCTGGAACACGGTGTTGGCGTCGCGCTCGAACGGCGGCAGGCCGGTCACATCGCGACCGGCCAGGTGCACGGTGCCGGTGGTCGGCCGTTCGAACCCGGCGATCAATCGCAGGACCGTCGTCTTTCCCGAGCCGGACGGGCCGAGCATCGCGAAGAACTCGCCGTCGCCGATCTCCAGGTCGATCCCGGCGACGGCCGTCACATCTCCGAAGGTCTTCCGCACCCCGCGCAGCGTCACCGCGGCGGTGCCGGTGGCCGCGTGCCGCTGCTCGCCGTTCGTACGCGTCACAATGCCCATTGCTTACTCACGGTGCTCATCGGCGCGGGCCGGCCCTCTGTCATCCCTTGATTCGGGTCCATGCCTGGGTCCACTCGGAGTAGTCGACGCAAGTGGCGCCGCGCTTGTCGCCGCACTCGCGCACCGGGGTCTTCCAGAAGGCGATGCGCTTGTAGAACTCCGGGTCGCCGGCGTGGTACTCGGTGCAGAAGGCCTTGCCCGCGAACCGGCACGCCTTCGGGTTGGCCGGCGCTTCACCGAACCACGTGGCCACCTGGGCCTGTGCCCGGGGCGACATGATCCAGTCAGCCCACTTGTACCAGCAGTTGGGGTGCTCGGCCTTGGCGGCGAGCATCCAGGTGTCGGACCAGCCGGTCGCCCCCTCGACGGGGATCGTGGTGGCGATGGGCACCTTCGCGTCCTTGGTGAGGTTCGCGGTGATCTGCCAGGCGGTTCCGGCGTAGTTGCTGCCCGCCTTGAACGCCTCGATCTCGTCGAGGTAGCCGGCCCAGTACTGGTTGATGCTCGGGCGCTGCCTGGTGAGCAGGTCGACCGCGGCGTCGAACTGCTTGCGCGACAGTTCGTAGACGTCGGTGATGCCGAGGTCGGGCCGGTGCGCCTTGAGGTACAGCGCGGCGTCGGCGATGTAGATCGGGGAGTCGTACGCCGTGACGTGGTCGGCCGCCGGCGAGTTCGGGTTCCACACGATGTCCCAGGACGTGGGCTGCTGGTGGATCTTGTCCGTGCGATACATCAGGACGTTCGCGCCGTACCCGTGCGGTGCGCCGTACATCTGGTCGCCGATCGAGTTGTACGGCTGGTTCTTCAAGTACCCGGCGATGTCGCCGTAGTTGCTCAGCAGGTTGGTGTTCACCGGCGCGACGATCCCGCCGTAGATCAGCCGCAGCGAGGCGTCGCCGGAGGCGGAGACGCCGTCGTACTCGCCGGTCCGCATGAGCGCCACCATCGAGTCCGAGGTGTCGGCCACCTTCTGGTTGACCTGGCAGCCGGTCCGCTTCTCGAACGGGGTGACCCAGTCGACGGTCTTGTCGGTCGAACCGTCCTCGGCGTATCCGGCCCACACGACGAGGTCGAGCCGGCCCTCCGACGGGCCGATCTCCTGCTGGGCGCTCAGCTTCGGCACCTCGGGCGGGGGCGGGGGAGCGTTGTCACTGCATGCCGAGGTGAGGGTGACGATCAGGGCCAGGGCGGCGATCGGCGCGCCCCAGATCCTGCGAAAGCTCATGGTGTCTCTTCCCGGGATCCGACCGTGTGTGAGGCGCCGCCCAGGGCGAATTCCTCCAGCGCCACCTCATAACGGAGATTGACCAGCCGTACGATGCCTTCGTGCGCGCCGAGCGGCGCCGCGCAGCCCGCGGCGTCCACCTGTGCCGCGGCGGCGGCCACTAGATCGGGGTCGCCCTCGGGGCCGATGAGGTGCGGTGCCAGCGCGAGGCGCGCCGCGCCCGCCTCGCGCAGCCGGGCCGCCGCCTCGGCGACGCTCGGTCGTGAGTCGAGAGAGGCGGCGACGACGGGCACGGCGAGCCGCGCGGCGAGGAGCACTGCCGTGATCTCGGCCTCCTTCACCGCGGCCGCGCCGCCCATGGTCGCCACCACGACGCCGTCCACCGTGGCGCCGATGCTGAACTGCCTGATCCGGTCGGCCCTGGCCAGCCCGCTCTCGGCGAGGCGGACGTGCAGGGCCTCGGCGAGAAGTGGATGCGGGCCGAGCGGTTCGGTGACGGTGGCGCGGATGCCGCTGGCCGCCATCGCGGCGCGTATGTGTTCGTACGCCTGTTCGCTGGGGCCGGTGAGCAGCGGGACGACCACCGCTTTCGGGCCGTCACCGCCGGTCTGGCCGCCGGGCGCCGGATCGTCCCCCTCGGCGGCCGCCGCCTGGTTCGCGCGGTTCGCGCGCGTACGGGCGACGTCGTACAAGATCTCGGTCAGCGTTGTCCCGTCGCGGCCCGCGCCCGGCACGCTGCCGACCCGGATATCGATGTCGGCGAGCGCGGCACGGGTGAGGGAGGCGATCTCGGTGGCGATCCGCTGGGTCCAGCCTTCGGGTCTCGGCCCACCCCGCGCCGTCGGCGCCGACGGCACCGCCAGCACGAGCGCGGGGGCGTCGGGCGGCAATTCCGCCGACGCCGGTCGCCGGTGCCGGCCGCCGGGAAGCGACGAGCGGCCCTGGCCTCGCACGGGCAGCGTTTCTGGGGGATGTCGTTCATACGCCACGCAGGCGGAGTGTAGGGGGATTCGTGGCGCCGCGGAGGGTTGTCACCCGAACACCGACGGAACTGGCCGGACCGCTTCACGGCGCCCAAACCGAGTGATCCGTACGTTCACCTGCCAGGATGCCGCCGGCGCCGCCGACTCGTTCGGCATTCTTAACAATTAAGACATTTGGCTCGCGACATAGAGCGACATCGAGGCTCTTAGCCGTAGTAGGCTCTCGCGCGTTCCCGCCCAACATCGTCACATCCGTCATGTGGGCATCTCTCTCCACTACCGAAGCCGAAACCCATCGCGGTGCAATCAAGGGGTCATCGAGTGGGACCAGAGGTCAGTCAGCGATCCTCTAAGCCGAGGATCGTGCGACTCATCCGATCAGTCCGGTTCAAGATTGTCCTGCTGCTGCTTGTCCCGTTCGTGGCCCTCAGCGCGCTGTGGGCGTTCGCGGCGAGCCTCACCCTCGGCGAGGGTCTGAATCTGCGGCACGTCGAGACGGTGCAGGATCATCTCGGTTATCCCTCCGGCGCGCTGGGCAGCGCATTGCAGGCCGAACGCCGCCTGTCCCTGGTGTATTTGGGCGGACAGGACCCGGCGGTCCGAGCGACGCTCGAATCGCAGCGACTGGTGACCGACCGGCAATCCGAGCTGTTCCAGCGGCTGGCGGGCGATAAAGACGTCCAGAACGTGGCCGACAGCGAGCAAAAACGGTGGACCAACGAGGTGCTGCGGCGCCTCGACTCGCTCACGGCCAGTCGGCGCGCTGTGGACTCGAGGTCCGCCGTCCGCCCGCAGGCGTTCTCGACGTACACCCAGATCATCAACAGCATCAACGGCCTGCAGGCCTCGTTGTCGACGCTGCGCGACCCGGACGTCGCCAAGGACGCGAAGAACCAAGTGGCGATGGGCCGGGCCCGCGAGGTGCTGTCCCAGGAGGACGCGCTGCTCGCCGGCGCGCTCGCCGCCCACCGCATCACACCGGGCGAGCAGGCCGAGTTCATCAAGCTGGTCGGCACGCAGCGCTACCTGTACGCCGAGGCGGTCGTCGAGCTGGGCCCGACCGACCAGGCCACCTATCGCAAGATCACTTCGAGCCGAGAGTTCAGCCGGCTGCAGACGATGGAGAACCTCGTCACCCAGCGGCGCGAAAGCCGTGCCGCGGCGGCGCAGGACGCCGCCGCGCCCGGGGCCGCCGCGGCGCCCCCGGTGAGCGACGTTGACTGGAAGACGACGACCAGCTCGATCCTCACCAAGCTGCGCGGCCTCGAGCTCTCCTCGTCCGCGAGCGCGGAGCAGCGCAGCAAGCCGATCGCGAACGGCATCATCACCCGCATCGTGATCGCCGGCGGCTTCGGGCTGGCGGCGTTGCTGATCATGGTCGTGCTGTCCATCTGGGTGGGCCGCTCGGTCATCCGGGAGCTCACCAAGCTGAAGCGGGCCGCGCTCGAACTCGCCAGCGAGCGCCTGCCCAGCGTCATCCGGCGGCTGCGTCGCGGTGACGACGTCGACGCGGCGGCGGAGGCGCCGTCGCTGTCGTTCGCCACGGACGAGATCGACCAGGTCGGCCAGGCGTTCAACGCGGCACGCCGCACCGCGATCCAGGGCGCGATCGAAGAGGCCAAGCTGCGGCGCAGCATCAGCGAGGTCTTCATCAACCTCGCCCGGCGCAACCAGGCGCTGCTGCACCGGCAGCTCAGCCTGCTCGACGCGATGGAGCGGCGCGTCGCGGATCCCGACGAGCTCGAGGACCTGTTCCGCCTCGACCATCTCGCCACCCGCATGCGCCGCCACGCGGAAGGCCTGATCATTCTGTCCGGCCAGGCACCCGGCCGTGGCTGGCGCAACCCGGTGCCTGCCGTCGACGTCGTGCGCGCCGCCGCCGCCGAGGTGGAGGACTACGCCCGCGTGACGGTGACCCCGATGCCGCGGGTGGCC
Source organism: Streptosporangiaceae bacterium (assembly GCA_035765195.1). Classification (GTDB taxonomy): domain Bacteria; phylum Actinomycetota; class Actinomycetes; order Streptosporangiales; family Streptosporangiaceae; genus CALAED01. The sequence continues at coordinate 150,883 of DASTYC010000038.1, read as the reverse complement.
ATCGCCGGGCAGGCGGTCGCCGACCTCATTCACCTGCTCGCCGAGCTGGTGGAAAACGCCACCATGTTCTCTCCGCCGCACACGACGGTGCAGGTGAGCGGGCAGCTGGTGGCGCACGGTTTCGCGGTGGAGATCGAGGACCGCGGCCTGAGCATGGACCCGGCGGCGCTGGCCACCGCCAACGAGCGGCTGGCCGACCCGCCGGAGTTCGACCTGTCCAACAGCGCCCGGCTCGGTCTGTTCGTCGTCGGCCGGCTGGCCAAACGCCACGCCATCCAGGTGACCCTGCGCACCTCGCCGTACGGCGGCACGACGGCGATCGTGCTCGTCCCCGGTGAGATCGTCGTCCGCGACGACGGCTTCGAGCTCGGCGGACTTCCGCCCGCGCTCACCCGCCGCGCCGAGGAGTCGCTGGTCCCCGTGGGAGCGATCGGCGGCGGCGAGCCGAACCATGCGGGCGGGTCGTCGTGGTTCGGCGGCCCCGCGGGCGGGCCGTCGGGTCCGTCGGCGCCGGCCGTGCCTCCGGGGCCGGCCCAGCCGGGGTACGGGCCGCCGCAATCGGCCCAGCCGGGTCCACCGGCGCAGCCGGGCTACGGGCCGCCGCCATCGGCTCAGCAGCCGCGGCCGCAGGCCTCCGGCAACGGGTTCGCGCGGCAGGCCTCCGACCGGCCGCCGTTGCCGCAGCGCCGGACGGGCGACGCGGCCCCCGGCGCCCCGGCGCAGCCGCAGCAGCCGCAGCAGCCGGTCTGGCACACGCAGCCGCCGATGGCGCCGCGGATGCCCCAGCCGCAGCAGCAGCCGCCGTCCAGGGCGCCGCACGCCCCGCAGTCGCCGTGGCCGCCGCGCCAGCCGGGCGGGTCGCCGGCGGAACCGGGGACCGGGCAGTTCGGCGACCGAGGCTTCGGTGATCAGCCCTTCGGCGTCCAGGCGTCCGGGGGGCCGGATTTCGGTGGTTCGTCGTTCGGTGAGCCGGCCGTCGGGCAGCAGCGCCCCTACGTCCCGGGGCAGCGGCGCTCCGGATCGCCTCCGGGCGGCCCGGGCTCGATGGCGCCGGCCGCCGACTCCGGCGGTTCCCGTCCCGAGCTGCCCCGCCGGGTGCGGCAGGCCAACCTGGCCCCGCAGCTGCGTGACGCGCAGATTCCCGACTCGCTCGACCCCGGTGAGGGGAGCGACGAGCGCTCGCCCGAGGAGCTGCGCACGATGCTGAGCTCGATCCAAAAAGGGTGGCTGCGCGGACGCACCGCCGCCGAAGAGACCGATGGCGGCGAGGGGTCCGACGACGTCGGGTCCTCGTCCGCCGAGCCGGCGACCGCCGCCGGTCAACCCGGCCCATCCGGGCGGTCCGAAGGGACCGAATGGAGCGAGGCCGCTGAGCAGGCCGACAGAAATCAACGGGAGGATCAGTGATGTCGGGGAGTGCGGCTGCGGAGCTCAACTGGCTGCTCGACACCCTCGTCAACGGAGTGCCCCAGGTCAAGCAGGTGGTGGTGCTGTCCAGCGACGGCCTGCTGGTCGGCTCGTCGACCGGCCTGGGCCGCGAGGACGCCGAGCACCTGTCCGCGGTCGCCGCCAGCTTTCAGAGCCTGGCCCGCACCGCGGGGCGTCAGTTCGGCGGGGGCACCGTGCGGCAGACCATCATCGAGATGGAGCACGCGTTCTTGTTCGTGACCGCCGCCGGTCACGGCGCGTGCATGGCGGTGCTGGCCGGCGCCGATGCCGACGTCGGCCTGATCGCCTACGAAATGGCCATGCTCGTGCGGCGGGTCGGACAGCACCTGGCGACGCTGCCGCGCTCGGCGGTGGAGCCGATCGGCGGCGAGTGATCGTACATGACAGGATCGGAGAGCGAGTGGCTCGACGACGAGGCCGGCCCGGTTGTCCGGCCGTACGCGTTGACCCGCGGTCGCACCCGGCCGACTCGCGAGGGCTTCGACCTGATCGCCATCATCGCCGCGGCCGCGACCGCCTCCTTCGCCCCGCCGGGAGCCGGTCCCGAGCATCTCGCCATCCTCGAGCTCTGCGTCCGCCCGCACTCTGTCGCGGAGATCTCCGCCAAATTGCGCCTGCCGCTGGGCGTTGTGCGCGTACTGCTCGGCGATCTATTGGAGCATGGACTGATCGTCGTACGTAAGCCCGCTTCCACAAACCAGACGCCCAACGAACACGTACTCAAGGAAGTGCTACATGGACTCAAGGCGCTCTGACTCGTACCACTCTCAGCGCCCTGCCATGCCTCTCGCGGTCAAGATCCTTGTTGCCGGAGGGTTCGGCGTCGGCAAGACGACCCTTGTCGGCGCCGTCAGTGAGATCCGCCCGCTCCGTACGGAAGAGCGGCTCACCGACCGGAGCCTGGGCATCGACGACACCACCGGCGTCGAGCAGAAGACCACCACCACAGTGGCGATGGACTTCGGCCGGATCACGCTGCGCGACGGACTCGTGCTCTACCTCTTCGGCACTCCCGGCCAAGACCGCTTCTGGTTCATGTGGGACGAGCTGGCGCTGGGCGCGCTCGGTGCCGTCGTCTTGGCGGACACTCGGCGGCTGGCCGACAGCTTTCCGTCCATCGACTACTTCGAGCGGCGCGGGCTGCCGTTCATCATCGGCGTGAACTGCTTCGAAGGCTCGTTCCGTTACGACTCCGAGGAGATCAGGAACGCCCTCGACCTCGACCCCGAAATCCCCGTCATCTTGTGCGACGTCCGCCAGCGGGAGTCGGGCAAGCAGGTGCTGATCACGTTGGTCGAGCACGTGCTCGCCGTGATGGCCCGCCGTCAGCGCACCGTCGGCGCGGGCTATTGACGCGGTGCTCGCCGCCCATTGGCCGCCGGAGATCGGCAAGGGTTCCGGCGGCCAACCGATACCCTTCGGAACATGACGTTCACGTTGCTTCCCGCCGTCGACGTGGCCGACGGTCAGGCCGTCCGCCTGGTGCAGGGCGCGGCCGGCACCGAGACGTCCTACGGCGATCCGCTCGAGGCGGCGCTCGCCTGGCAGCGGGCGGGTGCCGAGTGGATCCACCTCGTCGACCTCGACGCCGCGTTCCGGCGCGGGTCGAACCGCGCGCTGCTGGCCGATGTCACCCGCCGCCTCGACGTGCGGGTCGAACTGTCGGGGGGCATCCGTGACGACGACTCGCTGGAGGCCGCCCTGGCCACCGGCTGTGCCCGCGTCAACATCGGCACCGCGGCGCTGGAGGACCCCGCGTGGTGCCGCAAGGCCATCGAGACGCACGGCGACAAGATCGCCGTCGGCCTCGACGTGCGCGGCACCACCCTCGCGGCCCGCGGCTGGACCAAGGACGGCGGTGACCTGTGGGACGTGCTGGCCCGCCTCGACGCCGACGGCTGCCCGCGTTATGTGGTCACCGACGTGACGAAGGACGGCACGCTGCGCGGCCCCAACGTCGATCTGCTCCGCGAGGTCTGTGCCCGTACCGACCGGCCCGTCGTCGCGTCCGGCGGCGTGGCCTCGCTCGACGACCTGCGCGCCCTCGCCGCCCTCGAGCCGTACGGCCTCGAGGGCACGATCGTGGGCAAGGCGCTGTACGCCGGGGCGTTCACGCTCGCCGAGGCGCTGGCGGCGGTCCGATGAGCCGGTGCGGCGCGGTGCGGCGGGGAGCGCGGTCATGACCGTCGCGGTGCGGATCATCCCGTGCCTCGACGTGGACGCCGGACGGGTGGTCAAAGGCGTCAACTTCCGGAACCTGCGGGATGCCGGCGACCCCGTCGAGCTGGCCAAGCGCTACGACGAGGAGGGCGCCGACGAGCTGACCTTCCTCGATATCACGGCCTCCAGCGGCGGACGGGCCACGATGTACGACGTGGTGGGCCGGACGGCCGATCAGGTGTTCATCCCGCTCACGGTGGGCGGCGGCGTCCGCGAGGTCGGCGACGTGGACCGGTTGCTGCGCGCCGGCGCCGACAAGGTGTCGATCAACACCGCGGCGATCGCGCGGCCCGATTTCCTGCGCGAGGCGGCGCACCGGTTCGGCTCCCAGTGCGTGGTGCTGTCGGTCGATGCCAGGCGCTCGCCCGGCACCCCGTCCGGGTTCGAGGTCACCACGCACGGCGGTCGCGTCGGCACCGGTATCGACGCGATCGAGTGGGCACGGCGGGGACAGGAGCTCGGGGTCGGCGAGATCCTCCTCAACTCGATGGACGCCGACGGCACCAAGAACGGATTCGACCTGGAGATGATCCGCCAGGTCCGATCCGTGGTGCGCGTCCCCGTCATCGCCAGCGGCGGCGCGGGCGCGATCGAACACTTCGCCCCGGCAGTGACGGCGGGCGCCGACGCGGTGCTGGCCGCCAGCGTCTTCCATTTCGGTGACCTGTCGATCGCCGACGTCAAGGCGTCGCTGCGTGCGGCGGGGCATCCGGTTCGCCCGATCTCGGCCCGCGTGTGACGGGCGTCCGCCGCCGTCCGTGACGCTCGCCGGCGGATTCGCGCGGCGCGGGACATGACGCTGGCGCGGCGGGGAAAGGACCTCGCCATGCGCGCGTTGACCGTGGTACCGATGACCCAGGGGTCACTGGCCGTGACCGAGATGCCCGACCCGGTGCCCGGCGACGGCGAGTTGCTCGTGGAGGGGCTCGCGCTCGGCGTGTGCGGCACCGACCGCGAGATCGCGGCCGGCGGCTACGGCTGGGCGCCGCCCGGCGACGACCGGCTCATCCTCGGCCACGAGTCGCTCGGCCGGGTGCGCACCGCGCCGGAGGGGAGCCGGCTGCGCCCCGGCGACCTCGTCGTCGGCATCGTGCGGCGCCCCGACCCCGAACCATGTCCCGCCTGCGCGCGCGGCGAGTTCGACATGTGCCGCAACGGGCGCTACACCGAGCGCGGCATCAAGGAACTCCACGGGTACGGCTCGCGGCAGTGGACCGTCGAGGCCGACTACGCGGTCCGGCTGGAGCCGGACCTGGCCGAGGTCGGCATGCTGCTCGAACCGGCGACCGTCGTGGCCAAGGCGTGGGACCACATCGAGCGGATCGGCAACCGGGCCTGGTTCGGCCCCCGTCGCGTCCTCGTCACCGGCGCGGGTCCCATCGGGCTGCTGGCCGCGCTGCTCGGCGTGCAGCGCGGGCTCGAGGTCCACGTTCTCGACCGGGTCGAGACGGGCGTCAAGCCGCGGCTCGTGCGGGACCTCGGCGCGGTTTATCACAGCGATGGCGTCCCGGAGGTGGCCAGGCGGGCCGAGCCCGACATCGTCGTGGAGGCGACCGGGGTGGGCAAGCTGGTGCTCGACGCCATGGAGCACAACGCCGCCGCCGGCATCGTCTGCCTGACGGGGGTGTCCACGGCGGGCCGGACGGTGGGGATCGACGCGGGCGCGGTCAACCGCGAGATCGTGCTGCAAAACGACGTGGTCTTCGGGTCGGTCAACGCCAACCATCGCCACTACGAGCAGGCCGCCGCGGCCCTGGCCAAGGCCGACCGTTCCTGGCTGCGCCGGCTCATCACCCGGCGGCTGCCGCTGGAGCGCGCGGCCGAGGCCTTCGAACCCGGCGGCGACGACGTCAAGGTCGTCATCGAGCTGTGATCGTCGGCCCCGCCGGCACCTCATTTTTCACCACAACCACCGGCAAAAGGGGCATTGAGCTGGGCTTTTGTTAACGATCAAGAGTCGCGGCTGCTACCTTCATCCCCGACGCCAGCTTCCTTCCGGCCGGGATCCCCCGGCACGAGCGGCCGGCAGCCAGTCGGTCCCGTTAGCACCCCTTACGGATGATGACCACACGACAGAACCATAAGAACTAAGCGGGAAGCACGGCTGCGTCGCACCCATTTCTCCTCATCAACGGAAGGATCCCTGCGACATGGCCACACTCGAACTCCCCGAGCGCGTCGCGGTACTGGAAAACCAGTACTGCAAGCTCTACAACGACGTCGCCGGGGCGCTGCTCAGGGCGGACACCGCGATGGGACGCCAAGACTTCCTCGCCGAGAACCTCGTCGAGGTCCGTACGACGGTCAACCGCATCGAAAAGACGCAGGCACAACACGGCAAGATCCTCGAACGCCACGAGAAGATCCTCGAGCGGCACGGTCAGCTGCTCGAGCAGCAGGGCAAGACGCTCGATCGGCATGGCGAGATGCTCCAGCAGATCCTGGAGCGGCTCTCCAGCGTCAACTGACCGCACGACCCGAGCGGCGGCCGTTCCGGCTCACCGGAGCGGCCGCCGGCCGGTTTCCGCCCGCCTACCCGGGCGGTTCGAGGAACGTCCGGCGCGCGGCCCAGCGTTCGATGGCGGGGCCGAGACGCCGGAGCGTGCGCCAGGCCGTGGTTCCGTGCCAGAGCGTGGCGGGCCGCAGCAGCGGATGGTCAGGTGTGTCGACGATGACGCGGACCGCCGCGATCGGCCGCGCGCCCACGGTGGCGGCGAGTACCGCCGACTCCATGTCGACCACGCGGGCCCCGGTGGCCGACAGCTCGGCGATCTCGGCCGGCCGCACGATGTGATCGATGGTGGACAGCGGCGCCGTGACGACGGGCAGCTCGTCGGCACGCAGCTCGTCGGCCAGCTCGTCACGGCCCGCGCACCGCACGAGCACGTTCGTCCCCCGGATCTCGGTCGCCACGACGATGTCACCGGGCCGCAGGTCGCCGGTCAGCGCCCCCCCGAAGCCCGCGACGAGCAACGCGCCGTGGTCCGGCAGCCGGTGCGCCCGCCGCGCCCGGTAACCGACGTGTACGACGGGGGTCGTCGACAGACCACGCCGCAGCGCCCGCGCCTCGATGCCCAGGGCGGCACCGATCACCAATCCCCGCACCAGACCTCCGATGTGTGAAAAGCCCTGTTGACGACCGTTTTCGCCGGGAGATCGTCACGGGTAGGGATTGTCGCAGACGAACGACCGGGACCGCGCCCCCGGTCGCTGCTTCAACGGAACTCCTTGAGCGGCTGGGCTCCTTAGAGCGTCGTGAATCGCCGGGAGCACTCATAGGCGGCGTCGTACGGGCCGAAGGCCTCGCGCCGCGCACCGGGTACGGGTCGGCGCCGGAGTCGGAGGGCTTGAACTCGAGGTTGGTCGAGATGCGCGCGGCTCAGGAGGCGAGCCGGGTCGCGGCGGCGGAGACGACCCGCGGGTCCTCCGCCGGGTCGCGTCGCAGCCGGCGCAGCCGCACCGTGGCGGCCTCGTCGAGCGGCGCCGCGCCGGCGGCGATCCGCCGGACGTCCTCCTCGCAGTCCCACAGGCCCTCGGTGGCGAACGACTCCCCGGTGTGGGGGGCGGTTCGCATGAGCGCGGTCAGCAGGCGCGGGCGCAGGTAGGCGTAGGCGGACTCGTCCCACGTGCGTTCCAGGACCGGTACGGCGGCGCCGGCGCGCAGCCGGCCGAGCCCTTCGGCCGGGCTCGCCGCCGCGCCCCAGTCGCCTTGGTCGAGCGCACGGTCCAGGTCGTTGAGGAGCAGCGGGATGTCCTGCTGAGTGCCGTGCCTGGCGACGATGTCGATGCCGACGTCGGAGCACGCCGACCCGCACGTCGCCCAGGTGCGGGCGCGGGGCAGCGCCGCCGAGCCGAAATCGCGCAGCGCGCGGCAGACCACGCTGCCCCAGCGGTTCGGCCGCTGCGGCAAGAACTCCTCGGCGAGATCCAGCAGGACCGGGCTGCGCCGGCGGCCCAGCTCCAAGATCGCCTCGACCGCCCCGTCGTCGCCGCGATGGGCGAGCTCGGCGAGCTCGGCGTCCGGCCGGTTCGACGGGCCGGGGTCGCGGCGGCGCGGCCGTTCGCTCGTCTGCCGGCGGGCCAGCGCCTCGGCGACGCGCGGATGCCGGGCGGCCCAGTCGCGGACGATGGGATTGCCGGCGTCGGCCGCCAGCCAGTAGAGATCATCGTCATCGCAGCGCTCGACGGCGACCTCGTCGAGGCCGGCCACGAGGGAGGCATCGCCGATCTGGAGCAGCGCGTCGAGCGCCTCGAACCAGTTCCACCCCTCCTCGGCATAGCGGCGCAGCGGTGCCGCCGCGTCGCGCCGGCTCAGCTTGACGAGGTCGGCCAGCACCTCGATGGCCAGCGAGGTGCGCCATTCGTCGGTGTCCACCAGGTCGGACACGTCGAAAAGATGATCGACGATCGGCCGGGCCGACAGCTCCAGGTCGACGACCAGCCGTGCGTAGTACAGGCCACGCGACTCGCACTGCCGGTCCCAGCGGGGATCGTGACGCACGCAGTCGTAGATGAGCTCGTCGGCGCCCCTGATGTCCGCGGCGCGCCGCGCGGCTCGGCCCAGGCCACGCTGCAGGGTCCCGTGCAGCGTGCCCGCGGGTTGGATCGCGACCTTGTTCACGCAAGCAGCATGCGCAGCCGACCACCAAAGGAGCAAGCCCTTTATGGTGCGGAAACATCGAACTCGCCGCCCTCGCCGCCGGTGACGGGTTCACACGGCCCCTGCCGCCGACGCCAGGCGAGCCCGGCGACGCCGGGGCCGGCATGGACGAGGATGGCGCTGCCGAACGTTCCCGTCAGATCAAGTCCGATGCCGACGCGCTCGCGCGGCCGTTCGCGCAGCTCCTCGCCGAAATGACCGGGGCGGCCTCGAGCACGACGATGTCGGCCACACCCGCGCCCGTGCCGGCGCAGCGGCGGACCTTGCGGTCGATCGCCGCGGCTCGTCCGCCCGCCGGGCGCAGCGGCCTGATCCGCCCGGCGCGCAGCTCGAACATGAAGCTCAGCCCGGTGCGCCGGGCCGCGGCGGCGGCCACCCCGGGCACCCGGCCGCCGCGCGCCGGCCGGTCGAGCGACTCCAGGAAGCCGATCAGCCGCACCTCGCCGGCAGCCGCCCGCGCGGTCACGGTCAGGGCGCCCGAGCGCGGGCGAGATGCCCCGGCCGCCGGCGCCCGACAGCGCCGGTGACCAGTTGTGGCCCGCGACGGCGAGGGCGGCCGGCCGCGGGCGGTCACGCGGGCCGGCGAGCAGCGGGCCGCCCGCGCCCTTGGCGCAGTCGCACAGTCCGGCGGCGAGTAGGGGGCCGAGCCCGGCGACCGCGGCGATGCGGCGGCCTCAGACGCCCCACCGGTTCTCGGCGAGCGCGGCGACGGCGTCGGCCTCGCCGGTGAAGCGCACCTGGGCCACGTCGGTGCGGCCGAACACCCACAACACCAGCTCACTCACCGGGCCGTGCACGCGCGCCCGCTTGCCGCCCTTGGTGATCAGCAGCGTCTTGCCGTCCGGCCGCACCACCGTCACCTCGGCGGGCACCTTGCGCATGATGAGCCGGGCGGTGCCGCGCAGCCGCCGCCACAGGAACTCATCGCGCGCCGGGTCCGCGGGACGCGGCTCCCAGCCCGGCTGGGCACGCCGGACGTCCTCGTGATGGACGAAGTACTCCGCGGTGTTGAGCGCCTTGTCCATGCCGGGCAACCCGAAGATCGACAAGGTGGGCGGGCCCTGCCTGATGCGATCCAGCAGCTCGGCGAAGGACGTGGTCGCCAGCACCTTCTTCCGCACGCGCTCCATGTGACCGCCCAGCGGCGGGAGGAGGATGCCGGCGGCGGCGTCCGGGCGGTGTTCGCGGATGACCAGGTGGGCCGCGAGGTCCGCGGTCCGCCATCCCTCGCACATGGTCGGCGCTTCGGGCCCCAGCTGGGACATCAGCTCGCACAGCGCGAGCCGCTCCGCGCGGGCGGGATGGGTCGAATCCGCGGCGGGCGCGGGGCTGTCGGCACTCACGCCGCGATCGTAGGCCCCGGCAACTGTGCTCACCACCCCTGGTCCTCCGCGGCGTCAGGGAAAGAGGTGGCGCGGGAATATCCGAGGGCCGCGGAACGGTAGGGATAAATGGCCCGCTAACAGCATCACAGCGCCCATAAGGAGGACAGTTGTCACAACGCGTGACGTCCGACATTCTGCGTGCGGGATTGCGGGTGCTGTGGGTGGCCATCCGCACCGAGCCCTGGGTGTTCGCGCTCTCAGTGATCGGCAGCGGCCTGTACGCGGCCGCCACCGTGGGCACGGCGTGGGTGCTGGGCCAGATCACCGAGAGCGTCGTGCTGCCCGCCTTCGAGGCGGGCCGGACCACCGCGGGCGCGCTCACCGGCGCGGCGCTGGCGATCGTCGGGGTGGCCTCGCTCAAGGCGCTCGGCGTGGCCGGGCGCCGCTACTACGCCGGGCTCATGCAGTATCGCCTCCAGGCCACCTACCGCAGGGCGGTCACGCGGCAATACCTCAAGCTGCCGCTCGCCTGGCACCACCGGCATCCGACGGGACAGCTGCTGTCCAACGCCAACGCCGACGTGGAGGCCATCTGGCGGCCGATCGCGCCGCTGCCCATGGCCGTGGGCGTGGTGTTCATGCTCGTCATCGCGGCGGTCGCGATCCTCGCCACGGACCTGCTCGTCGCGATCGTCGGCTTCTTGATCTTCCCCGCGATCGCCTTGCTGAACGTGGTGTACCAGCGCAGGCTGGGGCCGATCGCGGCCCTGGCGCAGCAGCTGCGCGCCGAGGTCAGCGAGGTCGCGCACGAGAGCTTCGAGGGCGGCCTCGTCGTCAAGACCCTCGGCCGGGAGCAGGAGGAGACCGACCGGTTCGCGACCACGGCGCGACGGCTGCGCGACGCGAACGTGTCGGTCGGCAAGGTGCGCGGCCTGTTCGACCCCGTTCTGGAGGCGCTGCCCAACCTAGGGGTGCTCGCCGTGCTGCTCATCGGGTCGATCCGGCTGGAGCACGGCGCCATGACGGCGGGCGACCTCGTCCACGTCACCTACCTCTTCACGTTGCTGGCCTGGCCGGTCCGCGCGCTCGGCTGGGTGCTCGCCGAGACCCCGCGCAGCGTCGTCGGCTGGGATCGGGTGCGCGACGTTCTCGACGCCCGCGGCTTCCTCCCGTACGGCGGCGACAGGCTCACCGCGCCGGGCCCGGCGCGCCTGGAGCTGCGCGACGTACGGTTCGGTCACTCCGCCGGCGAGCCGGTGCTCGACGACGTGACTTTCGCCATCGAACCCGGTCGCACGGTGGCGATCGTGGGGCCCACGGGTTCGGGCAAGTCGACGCTGGCCGCGCTGCTCGTCCGGCTCGTCGACCCCGAGTCCGGCTCGGTGCTGATCGACGGCGTCGACGCCCGCGCGGCCGCGCCCGGCGAGCTGCCCAGGATCGCCTCCCTGGTGGCGCAGGAGACGTTCCTGTTCGACGACACCGTTCGCGGCAACGTCACGCTCGGCATGGACGCCTCCGACGAGGCGGTGTGGGCCGCCCTGCGGCGCGCCCAGGCGGACGGGTTCGCCGCCGAGCTGCCCGACGGGCTCGACACGAGGATCGGGGAGCGCGGCGCCACCTTGTCGGGCGGTCAGCGGCAGCGGCTCGCGCTGGCCCGGGCGCTGGCGCGGCGGCCGCGCCTGCTCGTCCTCGACGACGCGACGTCCAGCGTCGACCCGCGGGTGGAGGCCCGCATCCTGCGCGGACTGCGCGAGGCGCAGACCACCGGGGACGGGGCGACGGTCGTCGTGATCGCCTACCGCAAGGCCACCATCGCGCTCGCGGACGAGATCATCTACATGGAGCACGGACGGATCGTCGACCAGGGCTCGCACGCCGAGCTGCTGGCACGATCGACCGGCTACCGGAACCTCGTCAACGCCTACGAGCGCGCCGAAGCCGAGCGCGCCGAACGGACCGCGGAGCCCGCCCGCGTCGACGCGGGTGAGGAGGCCCTGGCGCAATGACCGTGCTCACCACGCTCGACGAGGCCACCGCCCGCGAAGAAGGCGCACTGCGCACGGTGCGGCGGGGCCTGCGGCTCAGCCCCGAATTTCGCGCCGGGCTGGCCGGCACGATCCTGCTCGCGGTGGTCGCGACCGTCGGCCGCCTCGTCGTGCCGATCGCGATCCAGCAGACCGTGGACAAGGGCCTGCGCGGGGCGGGAACGCCCGGCGGCGTCGACATCGGCTTCATCCGCGACGCCGTGCTCGTGTGCGCGGTCGTCGTCGTCATCACCACGCTCAGCTCGTACGTCATGAACGTACGGCTCTACCGCACCACCGAGGCGGGCCTGGCCGCCTTGCGGGTCAAGGCGTTCCGCCACGTCCACGACCTGTCGATGCTCACCCAGAGCGGCGAACGTCGCGGCGCCCTCGTCTCCCGGGTGACCACCGACGTCGACCAGATCAGCCAGTTCATACAGTGGGGCGGGATGCTGGTCATCGTGTCGCTGGGCCAGCTGGTGGTCGCCAGCGTGCTGATGGCGATCTATTCCTGGCCGCTGGCCCTGCTGGTCTGGGTGACGTTCTTGCCGCTGGCCTTCGCGTTGCGCCGCTTCCAGCGACTGCTCTCCCGCGCCTACATGGGCGTACGGGAACGCGTCGGCGACATGCTGGCCGCCATCAGCGAATCGGTCGTCGGCGCCGCGGTGATCCGGGCGTACGGGGTCGAACGCCGGACCGCGCGCCGGGTCGACGAGACGGTCGAGCGCTACCGCGAGGCGCAGACGAGGGCGCAGGGCTTCGTCGCGCTGACCTTCCCCTCCAGCGAACTGGTCGCCGCGATCGCCATCGGCGGCGTGGTGGTCGCCGGCACGCTGCTGGGAGTCGGCGGCCGGCTCAGCACCGGCGAGCTGATCGCGTTCATGTTCCTCGTCACGCTGTTCGTCGGGCCCATGCAGGTCGCGACCGAGGTGTTCAACGAGGCGCAGAACGCGATCGCCGGCTGGCGGCGCGTGCTCGGCGTGCTCGACACCACACCGGATGTGGCCGACCCCGGCCAGGACGGGGTCGAGCTCCCGCGCGGTCCGACCGAGGTGCGCTTCGAGGACGTGTCCTTCGCCTACCCCGGCGAGGGCGGCATGGTGCTGCATCACATCGACGTGACCATCGCGCCGGGGTCGCGGGTCGCGATCGTGGGCGAGACCGGCTCGGGGAAGACCACGTTCTCCAAGCTGCTGACCCGGCTGATGGATCCGTCGGCGGGGCGGGTGCTGATCGACGGCGTGCCGCTCACGGACGTGCGGTTCTCGTCGCTGCGCGAACGGGTCGTGATGGTTCCTCAGGACGGGTTCTTGTTCGACGCCACACTCGCGGCCAACATCCGCTACGGGCGGCCCGAGGCGACCGACGCGCAGATCGTGGCCGCGCTGACCGAGCTGGGCCTGGCGGACTGGCTGGCCGGACTGCAGCGCGGACTCGACACGCCGGTCGGGCAGCGCGGCGAGTCGTTGTCGGCGGGGGAGCGGCAGCTGGTCGCGCTGGCCAGGGCCTACATCGCCGACCCCGACCTGCTCGTGCTCGACGAGGCCACATCGGCCGTGGACCCGGCCACCGAGGTGCGCATCCAGCGCGCCCTCGACGGGCTCACCCGGGGACGGACGTCCATCGCCATCGCGCATCGGCTGTCCACCGCGGAAGCCGCGGACGAGGTCATCGTCTTCGACAAGGGACGGATCGTGCAGCGCGGCCCGCATCGCGCGCTCGTCGCGGAACCGGGCGTCTACCAGCGGTTGTACGCGTCGTGGTCGGCGCACGGCGGCATCGTCTGATGCGGCCGGCGGGGCCGACGGTCATGCGGTCTTTCCCTCGGGCCAACTTTGCCGTTACGTTCCCGCGAAATGTCCAGGGCCGGTGATACTCTGGCTCCTCGGTTGCAGTCGTGGTTCTCGTTCGTTTGTCCAGTCTCAGACGCCCGCGGACTGATGGCAGCGGGCGTTTTTTTGCTTTCCCGAGACGTAAGCGGGGAGCGGATGCGTCCGCAGGCAACCGAGCCGGGCTCGCGAGGTGTGGGCCCAAGTTTTGCCGCAAGGAGAAGGACATGCCCCAGCAGGGCACCGTGAAGTGGTTCAACGCCGAGAAGGGTTACGGGTTCATCGCCGTGGACGGCGACGGTCCCGACGTCTTCGTGCATTACTCGGCGATCCAAACCTCCGGGTACCGCAGCCTCGACGAGAACCAGCGCGTCGAGTTCGAAGTGACGCAGGGCAACCGGGGGCCCCAGGCCGACCAGGTCCGCCCCCTCTAAGATCGCCCATAGACCTGGCCGAGGCCCTGACCCGCTATCGCGGGTCAGGGCCTCGGTTTGTGTCCGGCACAATGGTCTCCATGTCCCTTCCCCCGTCTAACCTGGACCCTAAGATCGCCGATCGGCTGAAGCGCACCGCCGACGGCCTCGTGCCCGCCATCGCCCAGCAATACGACACCGGCGAAGTGCTCATGCTGGCCTGGATGGACGACGAGGCTCTGCACCGGACGCTGACCACCGGCCGCGCCACCTACTGGTCGCGCAGCCGCGGGGAGTACTGGGTGAAGGGCGCGACCTCCGGCCACCAGCAGTGGGTGAAGTCGGTGGCGCTCGACTGCGACGGCGACGTCATCCTCGTCAAGGTCGACCAGGTGGGCGCGGCCTGCCACACCGGCGACCGCACCTGCTTCGACGCCGACGTGCTCGACGCGACCGTCGGCGTCCGGCCCGAGTAGCCGGCGGTGGCCGCCCGCCGCGGACTCCTCGTCGCCGCGCTGCTGTGCGCGGCGGGGGCCGGGCTGGTCATCTTGGCCGCAGGCCGCCGCTGGAGCGGCGTGGAGGTCGTCGGCGCCGGCACGCCCATCGTCCGGGAGCTGACCGGACGCGACCTCGCCGGCCTCGCCGCGGCCCTCGGCCTGGCGGGCCTGGGCGGGCTCGCCGCCCTGATCGCCGTGCGCGGGCGGGCCAGGATGGCGGTGGGCGCCGTGCTGGTGGCCTTCGGCGCAGGCATCGGCTATGACTCCGTGGCCGGGATCAGACGGGCGCATGTGCTCTCGGTGGCCGCCGACAAGAGCAGCCTGAGTGCCGTCCTGGCGGCCGACGTGCACACCGGCGCATGGTGGACGGTGTCCGTGGCCGGCGGCGCGCTGCTGGCCGCCGCCGGGCTGCTCACGGTCGTCCGGGGCGCCCGCTGGCCGGGCATGTCGGCCCGCTACGAGGCCGTGCGCGGCGGCCGGACCGCGGCGGCCGGGCGGCCGGCCGCCGATCCGTCCGGAGGAGGCGAGGCCGCGCCGGCCGGTGCCGAGGACACGGCGGACGCGGCCACCCGCCCCGCGGTCGACGACCCCTCTCGCCTCTGGAAGGCACTCGATCGCGGCGAGGACCCCACCGCCGGCGGCTCCCGCGACCGCCGGCGCGACCGTTGATCCGGGCCGAGCCGTCCGTCGCGGCGGGCCCGGCCGCGAAGATCATTTGGCTGATACGGCGCCGGCGGACGGGTTACGCTGCGGGTACCGGCATGCGCGGCCGGCCCCACAAGGCGCCCGGGCCGCGTCGATCGATCGGGCCCGGCCACCAGATCTCGGGTCCGCGGGAAAGGGTTGCGGTGTGACAGGCGCGCAGGGGCCCGAGCGCCCACCGGCCGGTCCGGCCGGGACCGCCGGCTTCGGCACGGGCGTGCTGCTCGTCGTCGAACGCGACCCCGGTGTGGCCGAGCTCGAGCGGCTCTACCTGGCCCGCGAGGGGTTCGAGGTCGTGATCGAGCCAGACCCGGGCGCGGCGGCCGCCATCGCGGCGAAGCTGCGCCCCGTCGCGGTCGTCCTCGATCTGGCCGAGGCGGCGGGCGCGGTTCCGTACGACCAGATCGCCGCCGCCGCGCGCCCGGCGCCCATCGTGTGCGTCACCGCCGCCGGTCAAGACCCGCCGCCGGGGGCCGCACATCACGTCGTCCGTCCGTTCAGCCCGCGGCGGCTCGTCGCCGCCGTGGCCACCGTGTTGCGCGGCGAGGACGACGGGCCCGCTCCCCCCGGCGTGCTGCGCAGCGGCGCGGTCACGCTCGACCGGCGCACGCGCACGGTCGTCGCCGCCGGCCGCAGCGCCGCCTTGACCGCGGCGGAGTTCGACCTCCTCGAGTTCCTGCTCCGCAATCCGGGGCGCGTCTTCTCCCGCGAACAGCTGCTGGCGGGCGCCTGGGACGTCTCCGGCGGCGTCGGCGCCCGCACGGTCGACGTGCACATCGCGCAATTGCGCGCCAAGCTGGGCGAGACCAGCCCGATCCGCACCGTGCGCGGGGTCGGCTACATCGCCGACCAGTGAGCCGCGGCTAACCTGGGCCCCATGACGCATGTGGCGCCCGAGCCACGCCGGCGGGCTGCGCGGCGGGCCCGCCGCCTGCCGGCGCTCGGTCCGCCCGCCATGGTGCTCGCGGGCGCGGCCGCCGTGGTGACCTACGTCGCGCTGGTCGACCCCAACGAGCAGGGCCACTATCCGCTGTGTCCGTTCCGCGCGGTGACCGGCTATTACTGCCCGAGTTGCGGCGCGCTGCGCATGATTTACGCGGCGGCCCACGGGCATCTGGGCGAGGCGCTCGGCCGCAACGCGCTCGCCTTCGCGATGGTGCCCGTCCTCGGGTACGTGTGGCTGCGCTGGGCGGTGGCGGCGGCGCGCGGCCGTCAACTGCGTTTCGTCCATTTCCGGCCTTGGCTGGTCTGGGCGTTCGTCGCGCTCGTGCTGGTCTTCTGGCTGGTCCGTAACCTGCCGGCCGGGCATGCGCTGGCCCCCTGAGCGATCGGCCGGGGCGGCCGGGTGCGAAGGCATTCTCGCCCTCCGGATACCATCGAGGCTGCCGGGAGGAATTGGAATGACGCCGCCTGGACGCCGCGGCGGCCAGCGGATCGTTCCGACACCCCCGTCGGGGGTGAATTCTCGACCTGAGCCCGAGGAGTCAACCGACCGCTGATGAGGGGATCCCACCCGTGAGCGTGCTCGACGAGATCTTGGCCGGGGTACGCACCGATCTCGCCGACCGGCAGCGCACGGTATCGCTCGAGGACCTCAAGGCGATGGCCGCTCGCGCGCCGTCGCCCATCGACGCCATGGCCACCCTCCGGGGGCAGGGCGTGTCGGTGATCGCCGAGGTGAAGCGCAGCAGCCCGTCCAAGGGCGCGCTGGCCGCCATCGCCGACCCGGCGGCACTGGCGCGCGACTACCAGGCGGGCGGCGCCGCGGTCATCAGCGTGCTGACCGAGCGGCGCCGGTTCGGCGGGGATCTGAACGACCTGGCCGCGGTGCGCGGCACCGTCGATGTGCCGCTGCTGCGCAAGGACTTCATCGTCTCCTCTTACCAGCTCTGGGAGGCGCGCGCCTACGGCGCCGACCTGGCGCTGCTGATCGTGGCCGCGCTCGAGCAACAGGCGCTGGTGTCGCTGGTGGAGCGGGCCGTCTCGATCGGGCTGACTCCGCTGGTCGAGGTGCACACCGAAGCCGAGGTGGAGCGCGCGGTCGCGGCCGGGGCCAAGGTGATCGGCGTCAACGCCCGCGACCTGAGGACGCTCAAGGTGGACCGGGGCGTGTTCGGGCGGCTCGCCCCGCTGATCCCCAAGGACATCGTCAAGGTCGCCGAGTCGGGGGTGCGCGGACCGCACGACCTGCTCGCCTACGCCGCGTCCGGCGCGGACGCCGTCCTGGTCGGCGAGAGCCTCGTGACCGGCCGAGACCCGCGCGCCGCCGTCGCCGACCTCGTCGCGGCGGGGGCCCACCCGGCGCTGCGCCAGGGAAAGTAGGATCTGCCCATGCTCCTGCGTGAACGATGGCGGGCCTGCCGGCACCACACCTGAGCGGACGCGCGCCGCGTCCGCCGCGAAGCCCAGCAAGACCCGTGTCCCCGCCCGCCCCTCGAGGCGATCCGCGCGAGAGCGCGGCGACGGGCACCGACGGATAGGCCACTCGCAGGACGGAACACCTTCTCATGACCATCGATGACGCAGCCACCGTGCCCGATCTGAGCGGGCACTTCGGCCCCTTCGGGGGGCGGTTCGCCCCCGAGGCCCTGATCGCCGCGCTCGACGAGCTCACCGCCGAGTTCGCGTCCGCGCAGCAAGACCCCGCGTTCCAGGCCGAGCTGGAGCACCTGCTCACCACCTACGCCGGACGGCCGAGCCCGCTCACCGAGGCCGGGCGGTTCGGCGCCGAATGCGGCGGGGCGCGGATCCTGCTCAAGCGCGAGGACCTCAACCACACCGGCTCTCACAAGATCAACAACGTGCTCGGCCAGGCGCTGCTCACCAAGCGCATGGGCAAGCGGCGGGTGATCGCCGAGACGGGCGCCGGCCAGCACGGCGTGGCCACCGCGACGGCCGCCGCGCTGCTCGGCCTGGAGTGCACCGTCTACATGGGCGAGGTCGACACCGAGCGGCAGGCCCTCAACGTGGCCCGCATGCGCATGCTCGGCGCCGAGGTGATACCGGTCAAGACCGGTAGCCGCACGCTCAAGGACGCGTGTAACGAGGCCTTCCGTGACTGGGTGGCCACCGTCGGCCACACGCACTACTGCATCGGCTCGACCATGGGCCCGCATCCGTTCCCGATGATGGTGCGCCAGCTGCAGCGGGTCATCGGCGTCGAGGCGCGCGCGCAGTGCCGTGAGCTCATCGGGCGGCTGCCCGACGCGGTCGTGGCGTGCGTCGGCGGCGGCTCCAACGCGATCGGCATCTTCCACGCCTTCATCCCCGACAAGACGGTCCGGCTGTACGGGTTCGAGGCCGGCGGCGACGGCGTCGGCTCCGGCAAGCACGCCGCCACCCTGGTCGGCGGCTCGATCGGCGTCATTCACGGCATGCGGACCTACCTGCTGCAAGACGACGAGGGCCAGACGCTGGAGACGCACTCGGTGTCGGCGGGACTCGACTATCCCGGCGTCGGCCCGGAGCATTCGTGGCTGCACGACACCGGACGGGCCGTCTACCAGGCCGTCCCGGACGCCGAGGCGATGGAGGCGTTCGCGCTGGTCTGCCGCACCGAGGGCATCATCCCGGCGATCGAGTCGGCGCACGCGCTCGCCGGCGCGCGCAGGGTCGGGCGCGAACTGGGCGCCGACGCGACCATCGTCGTCAACCTGTCCGGCCGCGGCGACAAGGACATGCACACCGCGGCCCGGTGGTTCGGCCTGATGAGCGACGAGGAGACGGCCCGATGAGCGCCGAGCGTACGGCACTGGGCGGCTCCGCCGCGTTCGCCAAGGCGAAGGCCGAGGGCCGGGCCGCGCTGGTCGGCTACCTGCCCGCCGGGTTCCCTTCCAAGGACGGAGCGATCGAGGCCGCGAAGATCATGGTCGAGAGCGGCTGCGACATGATCGAGATCGGCCTGCCCTACACCGATCCGCTCATGGACGGGCCGACGGTCCAGGACGCCGTGCACCGGGCGCTGGTGGGCGGCGTGCACGTCACGGACGTGTTCCGCACGGTCGACGCGGTCGCGGCCACCGGCGTCCCGGTGCTCGTCATGACCTACTGGAACCCCGTCGACCGCTACGGCGTCGACGCCTTCGCCCGCGACCTGAAGTCGGCGGGCGGCGCCGGGCTCATCACCCCCGACCTCACCCCCGAGGAGGCCGGCCCGTGGCTGGCCGCCGCCGACGAGCACGGTCTGGACAAGGTCTTCCTGGTGGCGCTGAGCTCCACCGACGAGCGGCTCGCGACGATCACCTCGATCTGCCGCGGCTTCGTCTACGCCGCGTCCCTCATGGGGGTCACCGGCACGCGCAGCGCGGTGGACACGGGCGCCGCCCGGCTGGTCGAGCGGACCCGCGCGCACACCACGCTTCCGGTGGGCCTCGGCCTCGGCGTGAGCAACGGGTCACAGGCCGCCGAGGTCGCGGCGTTCGCCGACGGGGTCATCGTCGGCTCCGCCTTCATTCGGCGCTTGTTGGACGCGCCGTCGCATAAGGTGGGCCTGGATGACCTGCGGGAACTTACCATGGAGCTCGCACAGGGGGTTCGCGGAGCCGGTTGACCGACGCGAGACATGGCAGGATCGGCGGCAGAACGGGGACACGCGCCCGCAGTTGACGCCGCACTTATCCGGCCTCGATTAGGGTGCGTGCCGCGCGTCCGCGCACAGGCGTCGGACCGACTGGCAGCGTTGGAGACGATCACCATGGCGGATCACGCCCCCGCCGAAGGGCGGGCGGCCGCGCGTGCGGCCACCTGGGGCGGCTGGGCGGTGGCCCAGCCGTGGCTCACCACGGCGGCCCGCTACGGTCTCGCCGTCGTGCTGGGGCTGGCCGGGTGGACGAAGGTGACCGAGCCGCCGAGCCTGCAAAAGCTCGCGGTGCGGTCGTACCAGATCCTGCCCGAAGGCATGGTGAGCGTCGTCGGCATCGGGCTCCCCGTCTTGGAGCTGGCGCTCGCCGCGATGCTGGTGCTGGGCTTCGCCACACGCCTCGCCGCGGTGGCGAGCGCCCTGCTGCTGATCGTCTTCATTGGCGGGATCATCTCGGTCTGGGTGCGCGGCCTGTCCATCGACTGCGGGTGCTTTGGCGGCGGGGGAGCCGCACCGCGAGACGGGATGGGCGCGCGTTACCTCCGCGAGGTCCTCCGGGATCTCGGCTTCCTCGTGGTGGCCGGCTGGATCGTGGCGCTGCCCAAGAGCAGGCTCGCCCTCGATCGGGTCCTCGGGCTCTATCGGGGCGGCTGAGATGCCGTCCGTGGGGCGACCGGCCGACGCGGCCGACGCGACGTACCCAGACGACACGTGCGACACGGACGACACGGACGACCCCGCGACGGCGCGCCGGACGCGAGCGGCACGGATACGAGCAGGGATAGAGGAGAGCTCATGAGCAAGGCGACCCGGCAACGATCGGCGCGGGAGCGGCTCGCCCAAGAACGCAGGCGGCAGGCTCAGGCTGCGGCCCGCAAGCGGGCTTTGCTGATCACCTTTTCCGGGCTGGCGGTGCTTGCCCTCGTGGTGGGCATCACGGTGTTCGTCACCACCCGGAAGGAACAGCGGACCCAGCAGGCCACCGCCTACACCGGCCGGCTCGCGCCGGTGAGCAGGAACGCCGACGGATCGATCACGATGGCCCAGGCCGGCGTCAGCGCCCCGGTGCTGGAGATCTTCGAGGACTTCCAGTGCCCGATCTGCAAAGAGGTCGAGGAGGCCAGCGGGAGCACGATCAAGCGGCTGGCGGCCGAGGGCAAGGTCAAGGTGGTCTACCGCCCCTTCCAGCTGTTCCAGGACGAGCCGCTGGCGTCGAACTCCCGGCGTGCCGCGAACGCCGCGCTGTGCACCCCCGCCGGCAAGTGGATCTCCTACCACGACACGCTGTACGACTTCCAGCCGCCGGAGGGCACGACGGGCTACAGCAAGAAGGACCTGGTGGCTTGGGGCGGCGATCTGGGCATCACCGACGCGGCCTACACCAAGTGCGTGAACGACACGCAAAAGGGGGGCCAGGTCGACCAGATGACCCAGTACGCCACCGGGACGCGGAAGGTGACCGGCACGCCGACCTTCTTCCTCGACGGCCGGCAGCTCGACCTGCAGGGCCAGCTGCTCAACCCGTCCGGGCTCCAGCAGGCCATCACGTCGGCCGGCAGGGCCGCGCCCACCTCGAGCGGATCGCCCGGCACGGAGAAGTAAGTCCAGGTGGTCCGGTGATCGATCCATCCCGGGTACACGGTAGGTGACAGAGGCGGTAACGTCTGCTGTCATGCAGCCGCTCGCGTCTATTCCGAGCCCGTCCAGCGGTGTCTGGCACCTCGGGTTCATCCCCCTGCGGGGCTACGCTCTGGCCATCATCTTGGGCGTCGTCGTGGCCGTCTGGCTCGGCGAACGACGCTGGACACAGCGCGGCGGCGCTGCCGGGACGGTCGTGGACGTCGCGGTCTGGGCGGTTCCGTTCGGGCTGGTCGGCGGCCGCCTCTACCATGTGATCACCGACAGCCAGCTGTACTTCGGGTCGGGGCGCAACCCCGTCGACGCCCTCAAGATCTGGCACGGCGGGCTCGGCATCTGGGGCGCCATCGCGCTGGGCGGGCTCGGGGCCTACCTCGGCTGCCGGCGGCGCGGCGTCTCCTTCCTCGCCCTCGCCGACGCCGCCGCGCCCGGCATCGCGCTGGCACAGGCGATCGGCCGCTGGGGCAACTGGTTCAACCAGGAGCTGTACGGCAAGCCCCTGAACGCGCCGTGGGCCGTTGAGATCGATTTCGACCACCGGCCCAAGGACTCGCTGGGCAACGTGCTCGAGCAGTACCGCGACGTGTCCACCTACCATCCGACGTTTCTGTACGAATCGCTGTGGTGCGTGGGCGTCGCGGTCTTCGTCATCTGGGCGGGGAAGCGGTTCCAGCTGACCCACGGCCGGACGTTCGCCCTGTACGTCGCGGCCTACACGGTCGGCCGCGCGTGGATCGAGGCGCTGCGCATCGACACGGCCCACCACGTTCTCGGGCTGCGGTTGAACGACTGGACCTCGCTCATCTTGTTCGTCGCCGCCGTCGCCTATCTCTACGTCAACCGCGACAAGGGCGAGGCGGCCCAGGTCGCGGCCGCGGACGCCGGCGGAGCGCCGGCCGGGCCCGCCGCGGAGGAGGCCGGCTCGGATCGCGACACCGACACCGACACCGCCGGCACCGCGCCGGAGGAGACGGCGCCGAGCACTTCGGCCTCCGGCGGCACCGGCGGCACCGGCGCGGAAGACAAGGAAACGAAGACGCCGGAACAGGCCGAGGCGACCGCACCGGACGACGAGCCGGACGACGAGCCGGGCGACGAGCCGGGCGACGAGCCGGAGGATGGCCGGCCCGAGCCCGCCACCGCGGGCAAGCCGGGCTCCGACGCGGGCGACGCCGGCCGCGAGAAGACCGAATGACGCCGAGGCGGCGGCGTCCTTGCTGACGAGTGCGGCGGGCGACGCGTGATGACGTCCGGCGAGAAGTCCGGTCACTCCGACGACGAGTGGTCGGCGGAGATCCATCACGAGCATCGCGACGTGACGGGCGGCTGGCTGCGCCCGGCCGTGTTCGGCGCCATGGACGGGCTGGTGTCCAACTTCGCGCTGATCGCCGGCGTGGCCGGCGGCCAGGTGGAGCAGAAGGTCATCGTGCTGGCCGGCCTCGCAGGACTGGCCGCCGGCGCCTTTTCGATGGCGGCGGGGGAGTACATCTCGGTGGCGTCCCAATCCGAGCTGACCGCGGCCGAGATCGCGATCGAGCGCCATGAGCTCGTCCACAACCCCAAGGCCGAACAGTCCGAGCTGGCCGGGGTGTTCGAGGCACGCGGCGTCAATCCCGACCTGGCCGCCGAGGTGGCCCGGCAGCTGTCTCGCGACCCCGAGGATGCGCTGGAGATCCACGCGCGCGAGGAGCTGGGCGTCGATCCCGGCAACCTGCCGTCTCCGGTCGTCGCCGCCGTGTCGTCGTTCGCCGCCTTCGCCACCGGCGCCCTGCTGCCCGTGCTGCCCTATCTGCTCGGGGCGCAAAGCCTGTGGCCGGCCGCCGTGCTGGCCGCCGTCGGCCTGTTCACCGCCGGCGCGCTCGTCTCGCGGGTCACCGCACGCTCGTGGTGGTTCAGCGGGCTGCGTCAGTTGCTGCTCGGCGGTGCCGCGGCGGTGCTCACGTACGGGGTCGGCTCCCTCATCGGAGCGAGCGGGCTATGACGTCGGCCGGCGTCGACCCGGCGACACCCGGTTAGCCATAAAAACGGATGAATAGGCCGTTTGTGCCTGCGAGCCCGGCCGAGAGCGGTAGGCTCCCGGCTCGTGAGCGATACGACCTCACCCCTCGCCAAGCGGCTCGATGACGAAGACGACGAGTTCTGGCCCGCCGAACGCGGCGGACCGAGTCGGCGCACGGTGCTGATCGGCGCGGCCGTCGTGCTGGTGGTCGTGATCGCGGTGGTCGGCTTCGTCGTGCTCCGATCCGGGGGCGGCGACAGCGAGGGCGCGCCCGCCGGCGACCATCCCGTCCCGACGACGTACGTGCCCACCGACGCCGACCCCGGCACGAACAAGCTGAACCTGCGCACCACCGACCAGCGTGCGCTCACCGAGGGCGAGGTCTTCGGCGACGTCAAGACGGTGAGCTATCGCACGTTCACCTTCAACCTCGCCGCCTCCGCGGTCTCCAGCGACTGCCGCGCCGGGACGTGGGGACCGCGGCTCCAGGCGGACCTGCAGCGGTACGGGTGCACCCAGCTCGCGCGCGGGGCCTACCTGAGCGCGGACAAGCAGTACGTCGGCCAGTTCTTCGCGCTCAACATGGACCGCGCCGAGGGCGCGCAGCAGATCGTGCGGGACCTCGACCCGCAGACCGGCGCGGGGTTCTTCGCCCCGCTGCCTGCGCCGGGCGTACGAAACTTCGGCGGCGGATTCAGCGCCGCCTACGCCGAGCCCATGGGGCACTACGTGGTGGTGAGCTGGGTGCAGCGCACAGGCGGGGCCCGGCCGGCCTCGTTGAACCAGATGATCGACGCCAGCCTGGCCATCGGCAAGGCGGGCAACTTCACCTGGCAGCGACTCGTGCTGGTCGGCGGATGACCCCGGGCAACGCCGCCGCTTTCCAGTCCGGCCGGAACGGCCGTTAGGGCCGCCCGCCGTGCGTGACGAAGACCACCTTCAGCCGGGCGCCGGCCGATCGCGCCGCGGCGGATCGGCGGCGCGCAGGGCGGCCGAGCGTAAGCAGGCCGCCCGTCGAGCCGCCGGACGCCGCCGCCCGAACGTACGGCGCCGCCCGCCGGACGATCACCGGCAGCCCGATGCCGCGATGTCTCGCCATACGGGCGGGCGCGACGCCGTCAGCCGGCCGCCGGTGCGCGGCCGGCCGCTCCGGGCGCCCGGGCCGGCCCGGCGTTCCCGGCAGGGCCCTCGGCCCGGTCTGTACTTCGGGGCCGCGGCCGCGCTGGTCGTGGTGCTCGTCGCCGGCATCGCCGTGCTGCTCGCCCGGGGCGGCGGCGCCCCGGCCGCGCGCGACGGGGCGGTCAGTCGCCCGGTCGCCGGCGGCGCGGGCCCGGCCGCCTACTCCGACGCGCCGTCGACGCAGGTCTTCGCCGGCATCGATCGGCGCTCCGCGGACGCGAAGCCGCTCACCGTCGGCGAGGTCTTTCCCAAGGCCGCCAGAACGCTGCCCGACAAGGACGCCCGCGCCCGGCTGACGCTGGCCGACGCGCGGATCGACGCCGACTGCGCGGCGGCGATCTGGGGGCTCGAGCTGGGCGAGATGCTCCGGCGAGCCGGCTGCACCCAGGTGGTGCGGGGAGCTTACGTCGACAAGAAGGCGGGATACGCCGCCATGGTCGCGATCATCAACCTGGCCGGCGCGGCGGACGCCAACCGGATCGTGGACGCGGTCGGGGACAACTCCGTACCGGGGTTCATCCTGCCCCTCCCGCGAGGTGACCGTTTCAACGAGGGTTTCAGCCTCGCCCGCGGTCGCGCCATGGGCCACTACGGGGTTATCGGCTGGGTGCGCCGGCTCGATGGCACGGGCGATGAGCAGGACACGGCGCTGCTGTCGCTGCTGGTCACCGTGGAAAGCCCCAAGGCGGTCCTCGACCGCGCCGCCGCGTCGCGGGGCGCCACCGCGTTCGGCTGACCCCGTCGGCGGACGGGGTCATTCGGCCATCGGGAAATCGTGCCGTAACATGGTGTTGCCGCGAACCACTTAGTAGGTCACATACATTGGGAAACTTCGCGATCACCGGCAGTCGGGCATGATCCCGGCAGTGATGTAATGTCTTAACACCGCAGCACGGGCCAACGCCGTCCCCTACTGCACCGAACCATCGGCAGTGACGAGACGACGGGAGGGTTGATGGCGCCCGCTGCCTTTTTTGGCATGGAATGGACCCCCGGCCAGCACGGTCCGCACCGGCAGGGTCTCTACGACCCCGCGAACGAGCACGACGCGTGCGGCGTGGGGCTGGTGGCCGATCTCAACGGCCGCGTCAGCCACGACATCATCGACAAGGCCCTGACCGTACTGCGCAACCTGGATCACCGCGGCGCCAAGGGCGCCGAGCCCACAGACGGTGACGGTGCGGGGATCTTGACCCAGCTTCCGGACGCCTTCTTCCGCGAGGTCACCGACTTCGCGCTGCCCGAACCCGGCGCGTACGCCGCCGGGATGGCGTTCCTGCCCGCCGACGAGGAGCGGCGGGTCAGGGCCATCGAGATCATCGAGCGCATCGTCGTGGAGGAGGGGCTGACCGTCCTCGGCTGGCGCGAGCTGCCACACGACCCGAGCTTTTGCGGGCCGGCGGCGCACCGCGTCAAGCCGCACCTCGCGCAGCTGTTCCTGACCGCCGACCGCGGCGGACCGCACGCGGGCAGGCGCGGCATCGACCTCGACCGGGTCGTGTTCTGCGCCAGGGAGCGGGCCGAGCAGGAGACCGACGTCTACTTCCCGAGCCTGTCGGCGCGCACCATCGTCTACAAGGGCATGCTGACCACGCCGCAGCTGGAGCCCTTCTTCCCGGACCTGTCCGACCGGCGCTTCGCCAGCGCCATCGCGCTCGTGCACTCGCGCTTTTCCACCAACACGTTCCCGGCCTGGGAGCTGGCCCATCCCTACCGCTTCATCGCGCACAACGGCGAGATCAACACCGTCAAGGGCAACCGGAACTGGATGCGGGCGCGCGAGGCGCTGCTCGCCTCCGACCTGATCCCCGGCGACCTGTCCCGGATCTACCCGGTCATCGACATCGAGGCCAGCGACACCGCCTCCTTCGACGAGTGCCTGGAACTGCTCAACCTCGGCGGCCGGTCGCTGGCGCACTCGGTGCTCATGATGATCCCCGAGGCGTGGGAGAACCACACCGAGATGGATCCGGCCCGGCGGGCGTTCTATGAGTTCCACTCCACGCTGATGGAGGCCTGGGACGGGCCGGCCAGCGTCACCTTCACCGACGGCACCGTCGGCGGCGCCGTCCTCGACCGCAACGGGCTGCGCCCCGGCCGGTTCTGGGTGACCGACGACGGACTCGTCGTGCTGGCGAGCGAGACCGGCGTGCTCGACATCGACCCCGCGAAGATCGTCCGCAAGGGCCGCCTGCAGCCCGGCCGGATCTTCCTCGTCGACACCGCCCGTGGCCGCATCATCGAAGACGACGAGATCAAGGCCGAGCTCGCCGCCGCGCAGCCGTACGCGCGGTGGCTGGACGAGGGGCTCGTCAGGTTCGAGGAGCTGCCCGACCGCGAGCGCGAGATCCCGACCCAGGAGACCCTGGTCCGGCGGCAGCAGACCTTCGGTTACACCCAAGAAGAGCTGCGGGTGCTGCTGACCCCGATGGCCAAGAACGGCGCGGAACCGATCGGGTCCATGGGCACCGACACGCCGCTGGCCGCGCTGTCCAGCCGCCCGCGCCTGCTCTACGACTACTTCAAGCAGCTGTTCGCGCAGGTCACCAACCCGCCGCTGGACGCGATCAGGGAAGAGCTCGTGACGTCCCTGCAGTCCACGCTGGGTCCCGAGAGCAACCTGCTCGACCCGGGGCCAGACTCATGCCGCCGTCTCGTGCTGCCCACCCCGATCCTGGACAACGAAGAACTGGCCAAGATCATCCACATCAACGACGAGGGCGACCTGGCGCACCTGCAGGCCAAGGTCGTGCGCGGACTGTTCGAGGCGGCCGGCGGCGGCCCGGCGCTCGAGGAGCGGCTCGGCGAGATCTGCGCGGAGGTGTCGCGCGCGATCGAGGACGGCGCCCGGATCATCGTGCTGTCCGACCGCGGCTCCGACGCGACGTGGGCGCCGATCCCCGCGCTGCTGCTCACGGGCGCGGTGCACCACCACCTGATCAGGGAGAAGACCCGTACTCAGGTCGGGCTGCTGATCGAGACCGCCGAGGCGCGCGAGTGCCATCACATGGCGCTGCTCATCGGGTACGGCGCGTCCGCGGTCAACCCCTATCTCGCCATCGCCACCGTCGAGGACCTCGTCCACACGGGAGCAATCCGGGACATCGAGGCGGGGAAGGCCGTCCGGAACCTGATCAAGGCGTACGGCAAGGGCGTCTTGAAGATCATGTCGAAGATGGGCGTGTCGACCGTCGCGTCCTACACCGGCGCGCAGATCTTCGAGGCGATCGGGCTCGGCCCCGCCGTCATCGACCGGTGCTTCACCGGCACCACGTCCCGGCTCGGCGGCGTCGGCTTCGACGTGCTCGCCCGGGAGGCGGCCGAGCGGCACCGCCGCGCGTACCCGCCGGGCGGCAACGAGCCGGCGCATCGCACGCTCGAGACGGGCGGGGAGTACCAATGGCGGCGCGAGGGCGAGCCGCACCTGTTCAACCCGGAGACCGTCTTCAAGCTTCAGCACGCGACCCGCGCCCGCCGCTATGAGATCTTCAAGGAGTACACCACCTTGGTGGACTCCCAGTCCGAGCAGCTGATGACGTTGCGCGGGCTGTTCGAGCTGCGCGAGGGCGTGCGGCCGCCGGTGCCGATCGAAGAGGTCGAGCCGGTCTCGGAGATCGTCAAGCGCTTCGCCACCGGCGCGATGTCGTACGGCTCCATCTCGGCCGAGGCGCACGAGACGCTCGCCATCGCGATGAACCGGCTCGGCGGCAAGTCCAACACCGGGGAGGGCGGCGAGGACCCCGAGCGGTTCGTCCCCGACGCCAACGGCGACCTGCGCCGTTCGGCGGTCAAGCAGGTGGCCAGCGGCCGGTTCGGGGTGACCTCCGAGTACCTCACCAACGCCGACGACCTGCAGATCAAGATGGCGCAGGGGGCCAAGCCCGGCGAGGGCGGTCAGTTGCCGGGCCACAAGGTGTACCCGTGGATCGCCAAGACGCGGCACTCCACGCCCGGCGTCGGGTTGATCTCGCCGCCGCCGCACCACGACATCTACTCGATCGAGGACCTGGCGCAGCTCATCCACGACCTGAAGAACTCCAATCCCGCCGCGCGGGTGCACGTCAAGCTGGTCGCCGAGGTGGGAGTCGGCACGGTCGCGGCGGGCGTGTCCAAGGCGCACGCCGACGTCGTGCTCATCTCCGGGCACGACGGCGGCACGGGGGCCTCCCCGCTGACGTCGATCAAGCACGCCGGCACCCCGTGGGAGCTGGGGCTGGCCGAGACGCAGCAGACGCTGCTGGTCAACCGGCTGCGCGACCGCATCGTCGTGCAGACCGACGGACAGCTCAAGACGGGCCGCGACGTCATCGTCGCCGCGCTCCTCGGCGCCGAGGAGTACGGCTTTTCCACGGCGCCGCTGGTGGTGTCGGGCTGCGTGATGATGCGGGTCTGCCACCTCGACACCTGCCCGGTCGGCGTGGCCACCCAGAACCCCGAGCTGCGCAAGCGGTTCACCGGCAAGCCGGAGTTCGTGGTCAACTACTTCGAGTTCGTGGCCGAAGAGGTGCGCGAGTACCTCGCGGCGCTGGGCTTCCGCTCGCTCGACGAGGCGATCGGGCATGTCGAGCTGATCGACGCCCGCCGGGCGGTCGACCACTGGAAGGCCTCCGGGCTGGACCTCGCGCCGATCCTGCACAAGCCGGAACTGCCCGCGGACGCCGCGCTGCACCGTACGACCGCGCAGGACCACGGCCTGGAAAAGGCACTGGACCATACGTTGATCCAGCTGGCCGAGGGCGCCATCGCCTACGGCGAGCCGGTGAAGCTGGAACTGCCCGTACGCAACGTCAACCGCACGGTCGGCACGATGCTGGGTCACGAGGTGACCCGTACCTGGGGCGGCGCCGGGCTGCCCGATGACACCATCGACGTCACCCTTACCGGGTCGGCGGGGCAGTCGTTCGGCGCGTTCGTGCCGCGCGGCGTCACGCTGCGGCTCATCGGCGACGCCAACGACTACCTCGGCAAGGGCCTGTCCGGCGGCCGGATCACGCTGCGCCCGCCCGCCGAATCGTCGTTCCGCGCCGAAGAGCAGATCATCGCCGGCAACGTCGCCCTGTACGGCGCCACCTCGGGCGAGATGTTCGTCCGCGGCGTCGTGGGCGAGCGGTTCTGCGTCCGCAACAGCGGCGCGCTCGCCGTCGTCGAGGGCGTCGGCGACCACGGGTGCGAGTACATGACCGGCGGACGGGTCGTCGTGCTCGGTCCCATCGGGCGCAACTTCGCGGCCGGCATGTCGGGCGGCGTCGCCTATGTCCTCGACCTGCCGCTGCAACGGGTGAACCCGGAGATGGTCGAGATCGAGCCGCTGACCGACGAGGACCGGGAGTTCCTGCGCTCGACGGTCGAACGGCACATGACCGAGACCGGCTCCACGGTGGCCGAACGGCTGCTCACCGACTGGGACGGCACGGTCGAACGGTTCACCAAGATCATGCCTCGCGACTACAAGCGCGTGCTCATGGCCCGCGCCGCGGCCGAGGCGGACGGACTCGACATCGACGCGGCCGTGATGGCCGCCGCACACGGATGACGGGGGGATCGGATGGCTGACCCGAAGGGGTTTTTGACGGTCGGGCGCGAGCTGCCCAAGCGCCGCCCGGTCGACGTGCGGATCCGCGACTGGCGCGAGGTCTACGAGGAGTTCTCCAACGGCGCGCTGGAGGCGCAGGCGAGCCGCTGCATGGACTGCGGCATCCCGTTCTGCCATCAGGGCTGCCCGCTCGGCAACCTCATTCCCGAGTGGAACGACCTGGTCTACCGGCGCGACTGGGAGCTGGCGATCGAACGGCTGCACGCCACCAACAACTTCCCGGAGTTCACCGGGCGCCTTTGCCCCGCGCCCTGCGAGACGGCGTGCGTCCTCGGGATCAACTCCGACCCGGTCACGATCAAGCGGGTCGAGGTAGAGATCATCGACCGCGCCTGGGCGGAGGGCTGGGTCCGCCCGCGGCCGCCGGCCGTGCGCACCGGCAAGAAGGTCGCCGTCGTCGGCTCCGGTCCGGCGGGCCTGGCGGCCGCCCAGCAGCTCACCCGCGCCGGCCACGACGTGGTGGTCTACGAACGGGCCGACCGCATCGGCGGGCTGCTGCGCTATGGCATCCCCGAGTTCAAGATGGAAAAGCGGCATCTGGATCGGCGGATCGCGCAGATGCGCGCCGAAGGCACCGAGTTCAAGACGTCGGTGAACGTCGGCGTCGACATCACCGCCGACGAACTGCGCGACCGCTATGACGCCGTGGTGCTGGCCGGCGGCGCCACCGCCTGGCGCGACCTGCCGGTGCCGGGCCGCGAGCTGGGCGGGATCTATCAGGCCATGGAGTACCTGCCGCCGGCCAACCGGGCGCGGGAGGGCGACTTCCCCGAGTCGCCGATCTCGGCGGAAGGCAAGCACGTCGTCGTCATCGGCGGCGGCGACACCGGCGCCGACTGCCTGGGCACGGCCATCCGGCAGGGGGCCGCCTCGATCACCCAACTGGAGATCATGCCGCGGCCGCCGGAGACGCGGCCCGACTCGCAGCCATGGCCGACCTACCCGATGCTCTACAAGGTCGAAAGCGCGCACGAGGAGCTGGTCGGCCTCGGCGGCGAGCGCGCCTACGCGATCTCCACCCAGGAGTTCGTCGGCGACGAGCACGGCAACGTCAAGGCGCTGCGCGTGGTGGGCGTGGAGGGCCCGGGGACGGGGTTCCGGCCGATTCCGGGCACCGAGCGGGAGATCCCCGCTCAGCTGGTCACGCTCGCCATGGGCTTCCTCGGCCCGCAGCGCGAAGGCCTGCTCGACGATCTCGGGGTCTCCTACGACCAGCGCGGCAACGTGGCGCGCGGCAAGAGCTACGAGACCTCGCTCGACGGAGTCTTCGTCGCCGGGGACATGGGCCGCGGCCAGTCGCTCATCGTCTGGGCCATCGCCGAGGGGCGGGCCGCCGCCTCAGCGGTCGACACCTGGCTCATGGGGCAGACGAGCCTTCCGTTCCCGATCCCGCCGACGGCCCGGCCCATCGCCTGACGCCGCCGCGTGCCTGTCGTGCCGCGCCGCGGGACCGGCTCGACGCTTGGCGTAACTTTATGTAGTCGCATGAACGCCCATTGTGATCACCTCGCTAGCGTTGCGGTGGAGGTGGAGGTGTCATGCGACGCGTTCTGATGCTGGTGGGGCCGACCCTGCTGGCGGTGGGCCTGACCGTTCCCGGCTCGGCGGCGGAGCCTCCGCCCGGGCCCACGCCCGAGCCGCCGGTCCGGTCGTGCTCCACCATGTGCCCCATGATCTTCGAGCCGGTCGTCTGCGCGTTCAGCGACGGCGTGACCAGAACGTTCAGCAACGACTGCGTGGCGCGGGCCTACGCGTGCGCCCACGAGCTGCGGATCATCGGCTGCGTCGCGCGCCAGCGCACCGGGCCCGCACCCGCCTGATAAGCGGACAGGCCGCCGCGAGCGGACGCGCCCGGTGCGGCGGTAAGACTGCCCCATCACGGCCGAGCCGCCGGCGCGATCTCGGCCGGCCCCAGCAGCTCGGTGAGCGGCACGCCGGCCAGTTCGCGGACCTCGTGGGCGAAGTGCGCCTGATCGGCGTACCCGGTGGCGTGGGCGACGTCGGCCGCCGGAGTGCCGGCGCGGGCCCGCGCCAGGGCCCGCTGGAACCGCAAGATGCGCTGCAGCGTCTTGGGCCCGTACCCGAACGCGGCGAGAGAGCGACGGCGAAGCTGCCGCTCGCTGAGGCCGAGCCGGCGCGCGGCCGCACGGACCGAATCGCCGGCGGCCAGCGCCGACACCAGCGCGGGCACCGCAGGATCGGCCGGGCGGACGGTGATGCGGAGCCGGGCAGCGACCGCGCCGGTCAGCGTCGCCGCGGGATCGCCGCCGGTCGTCACTGCATCGGCGAGCGCCGCGGCGAGCGCGTCGGCCGCCCCGCCCCACAGCGCGCGGAGCGGCACCCGGCCGTCGGTGAGGGCGTCGGCCGGCACGCCCAGCGCGGCGGCCGCCAGGCCGGGCCGGAAGCGGGCGCCGGTCAATCGGCCGCCGGGCGGGATGCCGGTGAGGAACGGGCCGGTGTCGGGGCCCGCGACATGAACGTCGCCGTCCCAGTCGGACCAGATGAGATCGATGCAGGCGTCCGGGACGACACGTTGCACGTACGGCTCGGCCGCGGCAGGCGCCGCCTGCGACCAGAGGCAGTGGAGGCCGAGCCCCGGCGGCGCCGGGCGCTCGTGATAGTCCACCCGGCCCATGCCTTCAGGGATACCAGACCGATACGACACTCGGCCGCGTCGCCGATGCCGCGGCCCGTACACCCGCACACCAGTCCGCCCGACATGGACTACTTGGTCGCGACCAGCGAGATGAACTTCAGGTAGCGCCGCCTCGCGCCATGCGGTACCCCTCGGTAACTACCTAGGGTGGGTACGTGACTCGTCGAGCGAAGATCGTCAGCACCATTGGGCCGGCCTGCCGCGGCCGTGAGCAGATTCACGCGTTGGTCCAGGCGGGGATCGATGTGGCCAGGCTCAACCTGAGCCACGGCTCACGCGAGGAGCACGAAGAGGTCTACCGCCATCTCAGGGAGGCCGCCGACGCTTCTGGGCGCGGCGTCGGCATCCTCGCCGACCTGCAGGGTCCCAAGATCCGCATCGGGCGGTTTCCCGGCGGGCCGGTGCGCCTCACGCTCGGCGACGACTTCACCATCACCACCGAGGACGTGCCGGGAACGCGCAGCGAGGTCGGCACGACCTATCAGGGCCTGCCCGGCGACGTGCGCCCCGGCGACCGGATTCTCGTCGACGACGGGCGCGTGGTCCTCGAAGTCACCGGCGTCGCCGGGCCGCGGGTGCGCACACGCGTCCTCGTCGGCGGCATGGTCTCCGACCACAAGGGCCTCAACCTGCCCGGCGTCGCCGTCAGCGTGCCCGCGCTGACCGGCAAGGACGAGGCCGACCTGCGGTGGGCGTTGCGCCTCGGCGTCGACCTGATCGCGCTGTCCTTCGTCCGCACGCCCGACGATGCCGAGCTCGTCTACGACATCATGGAAGAGGAGGGCGTTCGCGTCCCGCTCATCGCCAAGATCGAAAAGCCGCAGGCCGTCGATCACCTCGCCGACATCGTCGCCGCCTTCGACGGCATCATGGTCGCCCGCGGCGACCTCGGCGTCGAGCTTCCGCTCGAACAGGTGCCGATCGTGCAAAAGCGCGCGATCGAGCTGTGCCGCGAGAAGGCCCGGCCCGTCATCGTGGCCACCCAGATGCTCGAATCCATGATCTCCTCGCCGCGGCCCACCCGCGCGGAGACGTCCGATGTGGCCAACGCCGTGTTCGACGGCGCCGACGCGGTCATGCTGTCCGGCGAGACCAGCGTGGGGGAGTACCCCATCGCCGCCGTCGAGACGATGGCCCGCATCATCGTCGCGGCCGAGGAGATGTGCCTGCACGCGGATCCCACGCTGACCCGTGTCCCCGAGACCGTCGGCGGCGCCATCGCCCGCGCCGCCGCCGAGGTCGGAGCCATCGTCGGCGCCCGGGCGCTGGTGGGTTTCACCATGTCGGGCGAGACCGCGCGCCGGCTGTCCCGCTACCGGTCCCCGATCCCGCTGCTCGCGTTCACCTCCGTGCAGGCGACCCGCTCGCAGCTCGCGCTGGTCTGGGGGGTGGAGACCTTCATCGTGCCGCACGTCGACCACACCGACGAGATGGTGCGCCAGGTCGAGCAGGCGCTGTTGGAGATCGGCCGCTGCCAGAAGGGCGACCGTGTCGTCATCGTGGCGGGCTCGCCGCCGGGCACGGCGGGGTCCACCAACGCCCTGCGCGTGCACCGCATCGGCGACGCCATCGCGCACGGCCGGCGGACCTGACCGGCCGACCTCCGGCAAGACAAAACCGCCGCTCGCCGAGCGACGGCCGTCGGTGAAAGTACCGGGAGCGGGACTCGAACCCGCACGCCCTAACGGGCAAATCCTTTTGAGGGATTCATGTCTACCTATTCCATCATCCCGGCATATTTCCGGACACCGCATAGGATGCACCGATTTGGCGTGGGTTGAGGCGGACTTTACGTCCGTACCGCGCCGAGCACTAGCGTACCGGGTCCAGGTACGCTCGTGCGCGTGACGGAGACCCCTCGACGTGTTGTGATCGCTGAGGACGAGGCGTTGATTCGGCTCGACCTCAAAGAGATGCTGGAAGAGGACGGCTACCAGGTCGTCGGCGAGGCCGGAGACGGCGAGACAGCGGTCCGGCTGGCCGCCGAGCTGCGGCCGGATTTGGTCATGCTCGATGTCAAGATGCCGATTCTCGACGGCATCTCAGCGGCCGAGCGGATCGCCGCCGACCATATCGCGCCCGTGGTGATCCTCACCGCGTTCTCGCAGCGCGAGCTGGTCGAACGGGCCCGCGCGGCGGGGGCGATGGCCTATTTGGTCAAACCGTTCACCAAGGCCGACCTGGTGCCGGCGATCGAGATGGCGGTCAGCCGGTACGAAGAGATCGCCGCCCTCGAGGCCGAGGTGCAGACGCTGCAGGAGCGCCTCGAGACGCGAAAGATCGTGGATCGCGCCAAGGGCATGCTGCAGGCCGCCCACGGCTGGACCGAGCCGGAGGCCTTCCGCTGGATCCAAAAGACGTCCATGGACCGGCGGGTCACGATGCGCAACGTCGCCGAGGCCGTGCTGGCCGGGAACGCGGGCGAGGCCCCCGCCGGCGGGAAAGCCGGTGGAAACGCCGCGGGGAACGCCGGCGAGAGCACCGGCGAGCCGGACGGCCCCGGCGGCCCCGGCGACCCTGCCGCCGGCGGCCCGAGCCGGTGACCACGCGGGTGTCCGGCCCGGTGCCGCGAGCATGTGCGGAGCCGGGGTCAAGGTAAAGATCTGCCCTCCTGCCTGGGCAGTTATGGCACGGAGCGGTAACGAAGCCACAACGACCCTGCGCTGGACTACTGATCTCGCGGTCCTGATCGGTGTACTACGGACAGGTCCCCTGGTGACCGTTTTCTCCCAGCAGAGAGCGCGACCCCGGGGCTTGACTCGTACCCGGTCCACGTCTTCGCGGATCCGGACAGTAAGGAACGGAAGGAAGGCGACGACCTTGCGGCTCAACAAAACCCGCTTTAGCGCGACGCTTGCCCTCGGGGCGGCGCTCGCGCTCGGCATGAGTGCGTGTGGTGACGACGGTGGCAGCAGCGGTGGCGGGTCCGGCGGCGGGGATACCAACGCCGTCACGCTCGGGTTCATGGGCGACTTGACGGGTGAGAACTCCGGCATCGTGATCCCGCCCAAGCAGGGCGCGCAGCTCGCGATCGACGAGTACAACGCGACGAACCCGAAGGTGAAGGTCACCCTTAAGACCTACGACAGCCAGGGCAAGCCCGAGCAGGCCACGCCGCTCGCCAAGCAGGCGGTGACGCAGGACAAGGTCGTCGGGATGATCGGCCCCGCCTTCTCCGGCGAATCCGCCCAGGTGGGACCCGTGCTCGAGGAAGGCAAGGTGCCGAGCGTCTCGCCGTCGGCCACCAACGCCGCGCTCGGCCAGCACGGCTGGAAGTACTGGCACCGGATCGTGGCCAACGACAACGCCCAGGGCACGGGCATCGGCGGCTTCATCGCCGGCTCGCTGAAGGCCAAGAAGGTCTTCGTCATCGACGACGCGTCCGAGTACGGCAAGCCGCTCGCCGACACGGTGAAAAAGACCGTCGAGGGCGCCGGCGCGCAGACCGGCACCGACTCCATCGACGTTCAGGCGTCCGACTACGGCTCGACCGTCAACAAGGCCAAGGCGTTCGCGCCTGACGCGATCTTCTTCGGCGGCTACTACGCCCAGGCGGGCAAGCTGGTCAAGCAGCTGCGCGAGGGCGGCGTGAAGGCCCGCTTCCTGTCCGGTGACGGTTCGCTCGACCCGGGACTGGCCAAGGGCGCCGGCGGCACCACCGCCGACGGCTCGATCATCGGCTGCCCGTGCCTGATCGACCCGACGGGCAAGGCCAGCCCGGCGAGCAAGACCTTCGCCGACAAGTACAAGGCCAAGTTCAACGCCGACCCGGCGATCTACGCCGCCGAGGGCTACGACGCGGCCACCGCCTTCATCAGCGCGATCAAGGCCGGCAACACCACGACCGAGAAGATCAACACCTTCCTGTCGAGTGTGGACGTGGCCGGCGTCTCCAAGCAGATCAAGTTCGGTCCCAACGGCGAGCCCGCCGCGACCGACGTGTACGTCTACCAGATCAAGGGCGACACCTTGCCGCTGCTCGGAAACGCCAAAGAGGCCCAGGTCACGACCTAGCGTGCCGGCCGACTGATCGCTCGACGATCAGACGGGTCATGACGAGCGGGAGCGGGAGCGCCGCGGCGCTCCCGCTCCTTCGCCCGCCCCATCCGACGAAGGCGACAAGGTCTTGCAGAGCTTCATTGATCAATTCTGGCCGTCCACGATCGACGGCCTGGCACTCGGCGCGATCTACGCGCTCGTGGCCCTGGGCTACACGATGGTCTACGGCGTGCTGCGTCTCATCAACTTCGCGCACTCCGAAATCTTCATGATCGGCACCATGGCGGCGCTGGCGGTGCTGATCGGCCTGGACTCGCAGCTCCTCAGCGGGTTCACCCTGATCGGCATGCTGGTGTTGCTCGCGGTGGTCGCCGCGGTGTTCTCCGGCGGCAGCGCGGTGGCCCTGGAGTACGTCGCCTATCGGCCGCTGCGAAAACATGGGGCGTCGAGGCTGGCCGCGCTCATCTCCGCCATCGGCGCGTCGATCTTCCTCCAGCAGCTGTTCGCCCGCTGGGTGATTCCCGAGTACTTCGACCTGCCGAAGGAAAAGGGCGCGCTGCCCGTCCAGCACCAGTTCGTCGAGCGGTTCAACGTCGTCGCCATCGGCGACTTCGTCGTCAGCAACGACAAGTTCGTCATCATCGTCGGCGGCATCGCGATGATGGTGGTCCTCGACCTGATAGTGAACCGGACGAGGCTGGGCCGCGGCATCCGGGCCACGGCGCAAGATCCCGAGACCGCGGTGCTCATGGGGGTCAACATCGACCGGATCGTCACCGCGACGTTCCTCATCGGCGGCGTGATGGCGGGCGTCGCCGCCGCCCTGTACATGATGCGGTTCGAGGAGACGAACTACTTCGTCGGGTTCCTGCTCAGCATCAAGGCGTTCACCGCCGCCGTGCTCGGCGGCATCGGCAACCTGCGCGGAGCGCTGCTCGGCGGCTTCGTGCTCGGGCTGCTCGAGTTCTACGGCTCCAGTATCTTCGGCTCCGAGTGGCGGGACGTGGTGGCGTTCAGCATCCTCGTCCTGGTCCTGATGTTCCGTCCCACCGGCATCCTCGGCGAGTCCCTCCAGCAGGCGCGCGCATGACTTCCAACGACACCAAGACGTCCGGCAAGAGCGCCGGCGCGGCGGCAGCCGCCAAGTCGACCGGCGCCCAAGATCTCCTCGCCGCGGCGGCGGCGCGTGCCAGGCGCCGGGCCGACCGTGCCCCCGCGGCGCTGCGCTTCGTGACCTATCTGCTGGTGCTGCCGTTCGAGGCGCTCGGCGGCGTGGGCGACCTGTTCCGCGACTGGTGGGCCGGGCTCCCCGGGTACGGGCGCTGGATCGTCTACGTGATCCTCATCCTGGGCGCCATCGCGTTGCCGTCGCAGCAGGTGGCGAGCTTCATGTCGCCCTACACCGACTGGCCGACGCTGCTGTTCTTCCCCATCGGGGGCTACATCCTGCTCGCCCTGGGGCTGAACGTCGTGGTCGGGATGGCGGGGCTGCTCGACCTCGGATATGTGGCCTTCTTCGCGATCGGCGCCTACACCATGGCGGTGCTCGGCACGAAGTACCACTGGAGCTTCTGGGAGATCCTGCCCGTCGGCATCTTGATCACGGCGCTGTCCGGGCTGATCCTCGGTGCCCCCACGCTGCGCCTGCGCGGCGACTATCTCGCGATCGTGACGCTGGGGTTCGGTGAGATCATCCGGCAGACCGCCCGCAACACCGAGTACATCGGCGGCCCGAACGGCATCGGCGGGATTCCCCACCCGCCGACGCTGACCGAGTGGGCCTTCCCCGACGCCGAGCCGTTCACCTCGCTCGGCCTGAACGGCGTCAGCCCCTTCAGGTACGGCGCCCTGGACGGCCGCCCCTACTACTACCTCATGCTGCTCGCGATCATCTTGACGATCATTTTCGTCAAGCGGCTGGAAAGCAGCCGGGTCGGCCGCGCCTGGGCGGCGATCCGCGAGGACGAGGACGCCGCCGAGCTGATGGGCGTGCCGACGTTCCGGTACAAGCTGGCCTCGTTCGCGATCGGCGCCTCGATCGGCGGCGCGTGCGGCGTGATCTACGCCGGTCAGGCCGTGTCGATCGTTCCGGCCCTCTTCCCGTTCATCGTGTCCGCGACGATCCTCGCCGCGGTCGTGCTGGGCGGCTCGGGGAACATCCCGGGTGTCATGCTGGGAGCGTTCCTGGTCGCCTGGATCCCCGAACGGGTCCGGGGGCTGCAGGACTATCGGATCTTGATGTTCGGAGGGGTGCTGGTCCTGTTGATGGTCTTCCGGCCCGAGGGCCTGCTGCCGTCGCGGCGGCGCAAGGCCGAATTGGCCGAGGGCACCGGGGGCATGGGCAGCCTGGGCGCCGAGGTCGGCGGTCCGGGCACCCAAGCCGCCGCCGAGGTGACCAAATGAGCGGGCCGGCCGCCAACGACGCGACGAGCGGGCGGCGCACGATCCTCGAGCTCGACCGCGTGACCATGCGCTTCGGCGGCGTGGTGGCCGTCAACCAGGTCGAGCTCAACGTCCGCGAGGGCGAGATCTTCGCGTTGATCGGCCCCAACGGCGCGGGGAAGACGACGGTGTTCAACATGGTGACCGGCGTCTACCGGCCGACCGAGGGGGACGTGATCTTCAGCGGCCAGCGCGTCACCGGCATGAAGCGCTTCAAGGTGACAAAGCTCGGCATCGCCCGCACGTTCCAGAACATCCGGTTGTTCCACAACATGACGGCGCTCGAGAACGTCATGGTCGGCGCGGACGCGCACCACCGCACCGGGTTGGCGGGCGCGGCCCTCGGCCTGCCATGGCATCGGCGGGAGGAGCGCGAAGGCCGGCGGCAGGGCCGTGAGCTGCTGGAGTTCGTGGGCATCGGCCACCGCATGGACGAGGCGGCGAAGAACCTGCCCTACGGAGATCAGCGTCGCCTCGAGATCGCCCGGGCCCTCGCCACCAATCCCCGGCTGCTCCTGCTGGACGAACCCGCCGCCGGGATGAACCCGGTGGAAAAGGAGTCCCTCCAGGCGCTGATCAAGAAGATCCGCGACACGGGCCGTACGGTGCTGCTCATCGAGCACGACATGAGCCTGGTCATGGGGATCAGCGATCGGATCGCGGTGCTGGACTTCGGCGAGAAGATCGCGGAAGGGCTGCCGGCCGAGATCCAGAACAACCCGAGGGTCATCGAGGCGTACCTGGGGGCTTCGGCCGATGCTTCTTGAGATCAAGGACATTCACGTCTACTACGGAAAGATCGCGGCGCTGAAGGGCGTCTCGGTCGACGTCGACCAGG
Organism: Streptosporangiaceae bacterium; assembly: GCA_035765195.1. Classification (GTDB taxonomy): domain Bacteria; phylum Actinomycetota; class Actinomycetes; order Streptosporangiales; family Streptosporangiaceae; genus CALAED01. Next base: position 110,841 of record DASTYC010000038.1, on the reverse strand, counting down.
GCGAGATCGTCACCTTGATCGGCGCCAACGGCGCGGGCAAGTCGACGACGCTGAAGACGATCTCCGGGTTGCGCCCGCTCTCGTCCGGCCGCGTCGTCTTCGACGGCCGCGACATCAGCAGGATGCCAGGTCACCGCAGGGTGCTGGCCGGCATCGGGCAGGCCCCCGAGGGCCGCGGCATCTTCCCGGGCATGACGGTCACCGAGAACCTGCTGATGGGCGCGTACGCCCGAAAGGGCGACCTGTCGAAGGACCTCGCCGAGGTCTTCGACCTGTTCCCGCGGCTGGCCGAGCGCAAGAACCAGCCGGGCGGCACCATGTCCGGCGGCGAGCAGCAGATGCTGGCCATCGGCCGGGCGCTGATGACCCAGCCGAAGGTGCTGTTGCTCGACGAGCCGTCGATGGGCCTGGCGCCGGTGTTGGTCACCCAGATCTTCTCGATCGTGCGGGAGATCAACCGGCGCGGCACCACCGTGCTGCTCGTCGAGCAGAACGCCCAGCAGGCGCTGCAGGTGGCGGACCGCGCGTACGTCCTGGAGACCGGCAGGATCGTGAAGTCGGCCGCGGCGCGGGACCTGCTCGACGACCCGGAGGTACGGGCGGCCTATCTCGGCGGCGGGGCCCCGTCCGGACGCTGAGCGCGCCGGGCGGAGAGGGCCGGCAGACGGGCGCTTAGATCGTTCAGGTCGTTCAGGTCGTTCAGGCGAGGTGGACGTCGGCCGGCGGGGGATCGGCCGCCGCGCCCATGGTGGGGCTGCCGACCACCCGCAGCGCCGTCTCCTTGACCTGCCGGGGGATGTCGTACCACAGGTCCATCTCGATCCGGACGCCGGAACCCACGTCGATGGCGGACGGCTGCCGCCGGATGAGCATCGCGTCGATGTCGGGCCGGAAGGTGCGTCCGTCGGCGGTCACCAGGAGCTGTTTGCGCGTGTCGAAGGTGCCGGTGATCCGGCCGGTGTTCTCCACCACCAGCCGGACCCGGACGAACTGTCCGGCCGGCGGCAGGTCGGCGTGGCTGCCGGCGACGGCGGTCATCCGGTCGCGCAGCCCGATCACGGTGAAGGCCATGTCGCCGCTGCGCGCCGTCGGCACATGCAGCGCGGTCTCGCCGGGGCGGGCCGTGCGGGCCGGCAGATCGTACGTCGGCGGGGCGGTGGTCTTGGCGGGGGCGGCGTGGCCGGAGGAGCAGGCGGCCGACATCGCCGCGAGCAGGACCACGGAACCGGCCGCCGGGATCCTTCGCATGTCCGCGACACTAAGGAGCGCCCGGCGGCACGGGAAGCCGCCTGCCGGGAAAGGGACCAAATCGCAATTGCGCGGTCGGCGCGGTCGGCGCGGTCGCCGCGGCGGCACGTCATGAGCCCGGGGGGACCTTTGGGTCCGTGCAGACCTTCCCCGGCCCTGCACGTTGTCTACTCGGCGCCCCCGGGCTCGCCCCCAACGGTAGCGACCCCGCAGGTGCGCGTGCAAAGCATGCGGTCATCGTGATGACCGGACTTGGCAACCCGATGGTGTATCCGCGTTCATGGCACGGCGCCTTCTCCCGGGGCCGGCGACGCTCGTACGGCCCGGCCGAGGCCGCACCGGAGCATGACGGGAGGCCGTACGGGGACGGCGGTGCGGCGGCGCGCCCAGGCCCGCGCCGCCCGGCCCGGTCCGGCGACCGCCGTCCGGTTTTCTGTAAGCGCCGCGGTCGCGCGCGGGCTCGCGCGGTGGCCTGATGCGGTCGCCGCGCGCCCCGCGGGCCGACCGCGGCGACGTGCGCGAAACTGTCTCACGCGGCGGCTAGGCTGCCGGTGTGGCGACCACAGATTCGACGTCCGCAGAGACCCTGTTGCTGCTGGACGGGCACTCGCTGGCCTACCGGGCGTACTTCGCGTTGAAGGAGGCGGATCTCGTCACCACGACGGGGCAGCCGACCAACGCGGTGTTCGGCTTCACCTCGATGCTGATCAACGTGCTGCGCGACGAGACGCCGACCCACGTCGCGGTGTGCTTCGACCGCTCGGAGCCGACCTTCCGGCACGAGACCTACGTCGAATACAAGGCCGGCCGGAGCGCCACGCCCGACGACTTCCGCAGCCAGATGAGCCTTATCGACGAGGTGCTCGAGGCGCTGCGCATCCCGCGGCTGTCCAAGGCCGGGTTCGAGGCAGACGACCTGATCGCCACCCTCGCCACCCAGGCGAGCGACCAAGGCATGCGGACCCTCGTGGTGACCGGCGACCGCGACTGCTACCAGCTCATCGGCGAGCACGTCACCGTGCTCTACCCTCGGCGCGGGGTCTCCGACCTGGTCCGCACCACCCCCGACGTCATCGTGGAGAAGTACGGCGTGCCGCCGGAGCGCTACCGCGAGCTGGCCGCGCTGGTGGGGGAGACCAGCGACAACCTGCCCGGGGTGCCGGGGGTCGGGCCCAAGACGGCGGCGAAGTGGCTGACGACCTACGGCGGCCTCGACGGGCTGGTCGCGCACGTCGACGAGATCAAGGGCAAGGCCGGCGACAACCTGCGCGAGCATCTCGGCAACGTGCTGCGCAACCACCAGATCAACAAGCTGACCTGCGACGTTCCGCTTGACGTCGGGCCGGCCGACCTCAATCTCGGCCAATGGGACCGTGACGAGATCCACACGTTGTTCGACACGCTGCAGTTCAGGGTGCTGCGAGAGCGGCTCTACGCCTCCTTGACGGCCGTGGAGCCGGAGGCCGACGAGGGCTTCGACGTCGTGGTCACCACTCCCGGCCCGGGCGAGCTGGCCGCCTGGTTGGCCGAGCACGCCGCCGGCCCCGATCGTGTCGGCCTGGCCGTCAGCGGCACCTGGGGCCGCGGCACCGGCGAGCTCACCGGCATCGCGCTGGCCACGCGCGAGGGCGCCGGAGTCTACGTCGACCCCGCCGAGCTGACCGAGGACGACGAGCGGGCCTTGGCCGACTGGCTCGCCGACGCCAAGCGGCCCAAGGCGATGCACGAGGCCAAGGGGCCGATGCTGGCGTTCGCCGCGCGCGGGCTGACCCTCGACGGGCTGACCAGCGACACCGCGCTCGCCGCCTATCTGGCGCTGCCGGGGCAGCGTTCGTTCGACCTGGCCGACCTGGCGCTGCGCTACCTGCATCGCGAGCTGCGCCAGGGCGCCGACGACTCGGGGCAGCTCACCCTCGATGGCTCCGGCGAACAGGAGCTGGCCTACGACCTGGCCGTGCGCGCCCGCGCGGTCGTCGATCTGGCCGACGCGCTCGACCGCGACCTCGAGCGGCGCGGTGCGGCGCGGCTGCTGCGCGAGGTCGAGCTGCCGCTGGTCGGCGTGCTGCGCGACATGGAGCGGGTCGGCGTGGCGGTCGACACCGATCACCTGGCCGGGCTGTCGGCGACGCTCGGCGGGCAGGTCAAGGCCGTCGAGGAGATGGCGCACGCCGCGGCCGGGCACGAGTTCAACCTGGGCTCGCCCAAGCAGGTCCAGCAGGTGCTCTTCGACGAGCTCGGGCTGCCCAAGACCAAGCGCACCAAGACCGGTTACACGACCGACTCCGAGGCGCTGACCAACCTGCTGGTGGGCAACGACCACCCGGTGCTCGAGCACCTGCTGCGCTGGCGTGAGGTGGCCAAGCTCAAGAGCATCGTCGATTCGCTGATCCCGATGGCCGACGACGCGGGGCGCATCCACACCACGTTCAACCAGATGGTCGCCGCGACCGGGCGGCTGTCGTCGACCGACCCCAACCTGCAGAACATCCCGATCCGCACCGCCGAGGGCCGCCAGATCAGGGAGGCGTTCGTGGTGGGGGCCGGCTACGAATGCCTGCTCACCGCCGACTACAGCCAGATCGAGCTGCGAATCATGGCCCATCTGTCCGGCGACGAAGCGCTGATCGACGCCTTCACCTCGGGTGTCGACTTCCACACCGTCACCGCGTCCCGGGTGTTCGGCCTGCCGGCCGAGCAGGTCGACCCCGAGCTGCGCAGCCGCATCAAGGCGATGAACTACGGGCTCGCCTACGGGCTGTCGGCCTACGGCCTGTCCCAGCAGCTGCGCATCCCGCCCGACGAGGCGCGGGCGCTGATGGAGGAGTACTTCGAGCAGTTCGGCGGGGTCCGCGACTACCTGGACAAGGTCGTCAGGCAGGCCCGGCAGGACGGCTACACCGAGACGATCCTGGGCCGGCGCCGCTACCTGCCCGATCTGACCTCCGACAACCGCCAGCGCCGCGAGATGGCCGAGCGGATGGCGCTCAACGCGCCCATCCAGGGGTCGGCGGCCGACATCATCAAGGTCGCCGGCCTCGGCGTCGATCGCGCGCTGCGCAGGCGCGGCCTGGCCTCGCGAATGCTGCTGCAGGTGCACGACGAGCTGGTGTTCGAGGTGGCCGCCGGCGAGCTCGACGACCTGCGGGCCGTGGTGCGCGAGGAGATGACCGGCGCCTATGAGCTGCGCGCCCCGCTGACCGTCTCCATGGGCACCGGCCGCACCTGGCAAGACGCGGCGCACTGACCGGCCCGCCAGGGCAGCGCGTGATCACCACGGAGTCAGGGGGTCAGGCGACCATGACGTGGACGGCGAAGGTGGCGGCCGGGGGCTTGGCCGACTCGAACGGGCTGCGGTAGACAAGCCGCAGCCAGGTCTCGCCCGGCCGCGTAGCCCGCAGCCGCACGCTGAAGACGCCGCCGCTGCCCGGCCGCGGCGCGGCCGACGGCTCGAACGTGACCCCGCCGGCCGGTGTCAGGATCCGCCGGTCGACCTGCTTGACCGCCCAGCCGTATCCGGTGCCGGGATCCCCTTCGAGCCGTACGGTCAGCAGTTGACCGACCCGCAGCGGCACATGCCCGCCGTCGCGGTCCTTGCCGATCGTGACGTCGCCCGCGGGCCGCTGGGTGGTGTCCAGGCGCGCCGCGGCACGCGCCGCGACGCGTCCTTCCGATGCCGCGTCCGTCTTTTCGGACGTGCCACAGCCGCTCGTGAGCAGACCGAACCCCACCGCGGCCGCGACGAGCCCCGCCGATGATGTGCGCATACCGGATCCCCCGATCGATCACGCCGATGACCTGGGCCGATGATGCCAGTTGAAGGGGTGCCGGACACGTGGCCACGCGGCCGTCTCGGGAAGCCGTCGCCAACGGGATGCGGACAGTCCACAGATATTGGTGTGTATTGCCCGAATTGTGGCTATTTCTTCGTGTGATCCCGCCATGGTCGCCGCCCGCCCGTGGGGCGTCGCCTGTCAACCTGCACTTATGGGACGAATCACCGAAAGCCGTCCCTTGTTCCTCGCCCAGCCCGGTCCGCCTAGTCTCGAATCCCTTTCCCGAGTATTGGTTTTCCTGAATATCGTGGCGTGGACAGTTGGGCGGGGCGCCTCGCGGCCCGATCATTTTGGTCAGGAGCGTCGTTTCGGACGCGGCCGCTCTACGAGGAGCCGGGAGGCCAGGTGCCCCAGCTGCACAAGCTCGCGTGTGTCTTCATCGTGTGCGCGGTCGTCGCCGGCCTCATGGCGCCCAAGGACGAGCGCCGGGGCGATCGGCAGCGCGCCGCCGGGGCGGCGGCGCCGCACGGTGCCGCGTCGGCCGTCCCCGCCAAGGCCGCGGCCTCCCGAAGCGCCCGCCCGAGAACGACGCCGGCGGCGGTCGCCACGATCGCTCCCGAGCAGGCGCGCCGCGTGCGCGCCAACGAGCTCGGCCAGGTGCCGGTCCTCATGTACCACCGGATCCTGGCCAAGGCGATCACGCCGTACGACCGGAGCCCCGCCGAACTCCGCGGCGAACTCGAGCGGCTGGCCAAGAGCGCCTACGTGCCGGTGACCGCGGCCGAGTTCGCCACCGGCCGGATCGACATCCCGGCGGGCACGCATCCGGTCGTCCTCACCTTCGACGACGGCTACCCCAGCCATCTGGCGCTCGACGCCCGCGGCAACCCGCTGCCCGACACCGCGGTGGGAGTGATCTTGGACGTCGCGCGGCGGTACCCGTGGTTTCGGCCGGTCGGCACCTTCTACCTCATCAAGGACCCCTTCATGATGGGCGGACGGGCCCGCGCGGGCGTGCGCTGGCTGATCGAACATGGCTTCGAGGTGGGCAACCACACCACCAACCACACGGATCTGGCCACGGCGTCGCGGGCGAAGGTGCGGCAGGAGATCGGCACCGATCAAAAGACGCTCACCGACCTCGGCGGCGTGGCGCCGGTCACGTTCGCGTTTCCCTACGGCGCGCCGTCCCACCTGTCGTGGGCCGCCCATGGCAGCGCCGGCGGGGCGAGCTGGGACTTCGCCGGCATGTTCCTCGCCGGCTGGCGCCCGGCGGATTCTCCGTTCAGCAAGGCCTTCCAGCCGATGGCGATCCCGCGGGTCAGATCCGAAGAAAAGATCAAGAAGGAGGGCTGCGACCAGTTCTGCTCGACGGCATGGTTGGACTGGCTGGACAAGAATCCTGGCAAGCGGTACACATCGGACGGGGATCCCGCGGCGATATCCTTTCCGTCTGCCGAAACGGGATCACTTGCCCAGCGTTTCAGGGGACGGGGTCGCCCTTACTGAGCGTCTTCGCTGAGCTTGTCCGCGAAGGCGGATTGACCCGTGTCCGAAGGTCTCATATCCTGATCGCTGCGCTGCGGGCCTGCGCTGCCTCGGAATGGAGCAGGCTAGCGCTCGGTCAGGTCGACATCGGTCTTCGGATGGAGCAACGTCTCCGCCACTCCGGTCTTCGGCAGGGACGATAAGGGCCCTCCGCGCACCAACAACGACAATCCATGTCCGTACCGGAGCCGAACCCACACATGACGAGCAGCACCGAGGCCACCTCGACCACCCCGCAGGTAGCGGTCAACGACATCGGGTCCGAGGAAGCCTTCCTCGCGGCGATCGACGAGACCATCAAATACTTCAACGACGGCGACATCGTCGAAGGCACAGTCGTCAAGGTCGATCGAGACGAGGTCTTGCTCGACATCGGTTACAAGACCGAAGGCGTCATCCCTTCGCGTGAGCTGTCCATCAAGCACGACGTCGATCCCAACGAGGTCGTCAAGACCGGAGATCACGTCGAGGCCCTTGTCCTGCAGAAGGAGGACAAGGAGGGTCGGCTGATCCTGTCCAAGAAGCGCGCCCAGTACGAGCGCGCGTGGGGCACGATCGAAAAGATCAAGGACGAGGACGGCATCGTCACCGGCACGGTCATCGAGGTCGTCAAGGGCGGCCTCATCCTCGACATCGGGCTGCGCGGCTTCCTGCCGGCCTCCCTCGTGGAGATGCGCCGCGTGCGCGACCTGCAGCCGTACGTCGGCCGTGAGCTCGAGGCCAAGATCATCGAGCTGGACAAGAACCGCAACAATGTGGTCCTGTCGCGGCGCGCCTGGCTGGAGCAGACCCAAAGCGAGGTCCGCCAGACCTTCCTCAACACCCTGCAGACGGGCCAGGTCCGCAAGGGCGTCGTGTCGAGCATCGTCAACTTCGGCGCGTTCGTCGACCTCGGCGGGGTCGACGGTCTGGTGCACGTCTCGGAGCTGTCCTGGAAGCACATCGACCACCCCTCGGAGGTCGTGGAGGTCGGCCAGGAGGTCACCGTCGAGGTGCTCGACGTCGACATGGAGCGCGAGCGGGTCTCGCTGTCGCTCAAGGCGACGCAGGAAGACCCCTGGCAGCAGTTCGCCCGCACCCACCAGATCGGGCAGGTCGTGCCCGGGCGGGTCACCAAGCTGGTGCCCTTCGGCGCGTTCGTCCGCGTCGAGGAGGGCATCGAGGGCCTGGTGCACATCTCCGAACTGGCCGAGCGGCACGTCGAGATCCCCGAGCAGGTCGTCCAGGTCGGCGACGAGATCTTCGTCAAGATCATCGACATCGACCTCGACCGGCGGCGCATCAGCCTGTCGCTCAAGCAGGCCAACGAGGGCGCGGTCACGCTCGAAGACGAAGACTTCGACCCGACGCTGTACGGCATGCCGGCCGAGTACGACGAGCAGGGCAACTACAAGTACCCCGAGGGCTTCGATTCGGAGACCGGCGAGTGGCTCGAGGGCTACGAAGACCAGCGCGAGCAGTGGGAGCGGCAGTACGCCGAGGCCCGCACCCGCTTCGACGCCCACCGCAAGCAGATCGAGGAGGCCCGCAAGGCCGAGGCCGAGGCGGCGGGCGAGGGCGGCGGCGGCGAGCCGACGTCCTACTCCGGCGGCGGCGAGCAGCGGGCACCGGCCGAAGGCGCCCTCGCCTCCGACGAGGCACTCGCCGCGCTGCGCGAGAAGCTCTCCGGCGGTCAGTGAGCTGAGGTCCGTCCGGCCCGCCGCCACCCCGTAGACGCCTGGGGTGCGGCGAGCCGGCCGGACCGGGCCCGGTCACGTGCGCGCTCTGCCGCGGGCGTGCCGACTCTTGCGTGTCGACCGCCATGGGCGGCTCGATGACATCGGCACGACCGTGCGAGGTGTCGCCGCACGCGCGACGGCCGGGACATGTGCGCCGCGGCGGACGGGTTCGCCGGAAGAGGAGTAAGTTGCCGGGATAGGGCCCGCGTGAGTACGGTCCCGCTCAGGCTTGTCCGGCCCCTTCCCCCCCGCAGGAGAGCTCTTTCTGGTGGCCAGAACCGACATGGGCAGGCCGGCCCCGGTCCCGAGCCGGGCCGGCGCCGCCGCTCCGATCGTTCCGCAAGGCCGGGCGCGGCTCGCGTTGATCGTGATCAGCGTGGCCGCACTGGTCGAGACGCTGCGTTTCGCGCTGCCCGTCTTCGGGCGGGTGGCTACCGACTCCGGGGCGGACGTCGCCGCCGCGGCGGTGCTGCTCAGCGGCGCCGCCGGGCTGTGCGCGCCGCTGGTTCGCTCGCTCGCCGGGCCGCGCGCGCTGCTCACGATGGGCATCGGCGGGCTGCTGGCCATGCGGCTCGTCGTCCAGGCCGTGCCGCCGCGCCCCTGGCTGGCCTGCCTGGCCGCCGCACTGGTGGCGATCGCGGTCGTCGCGCTGTACGAGGCGGCGCGCGGGCTGTCCGGCGTCGGGTTCGCCACCGCGGGGATGGCCGGGCTGGCCCTCGACACCGCGCTGCGGCTCGGGTTCGGCACATGGGATCCGGTATGGCGCCCGGGGCCCGGCCCCTGGGCGGCGTGCCTGGTACTCGTCGGCGTGGGGCTCGTCATGCTCGCCATCGAGCTGCGCTCCGGCCCGGTGCCGGCACCCGGGATCAGCTGGCACGACGCGCTCGGCGCTGCGGCGTTCGGACCGTTCCTGGCGATCCAGGTGCTGGTGCTGTCGAGCCCGGCGTTCGCCGCCTCCGCCGGATGGCTGTCGCCCGCCGTGGCCGGCGCTGTCGTGCTGGCCGGCCAGGCGCTGGCGCTCGCGTTCTTGTCCTCCGGACTGGCGGTACGGGCCGTCCCCGGCGGCACCGCCGTCCTCGGCGGCACGGTCCTCGGCGTGGCGACCGCCGCGGTGACCGGCCCGTACGGGCTGAGCGGCCGGGTGGTGACGTGGATCGTCCTGATCGCCGGGCAGCTACTGGCCACCTGGCTGCTCGCGGTGGCCTCCCGGGCGCCGCTGCGCCGGGCCGGCCGAGGCGGGCCGGTGTGGCGCATCGACCTCGGCGCGGCGCTCGGCGCGTTCTTGACCGGCGCGCTGTTGCTGTCGTACCAGCTCGCCGGCGAGGTGCCGCTGCCGTTCTCCAGCAAGATTCTGCCTGGCCTGGCCGGGATCATGCTCGGCCTGCTGGCGGCCATCGCCGCCGCCCGCGGCGGGCCGCTGCCCGCGCGCTCGGCGCGGCGAGCGCTCGGCGCGGGCGCCGCCGCGCTCACGTTGCTGGCCGTGCCGCTGTTCAGCGCGGTGACCGCGCCGGCCGTCGCCGGCCCTAGGGCCACCGCGACGCCCGGCCGGTTCCAGCTCGTCGCCTACAACATCCGCGAGGCGGTCGGCGCGGACGGCCGGCTGGATCCCGAGCGCGTCGCCCGCGCCATCGAGGCCCGGCACGCCGATGTGGTCCTGCTGCAGGAGGTCGGCCGGGGCAGGCTGGCCTCCGGTACCTCCGACACCGCGGGCTGGCTGGCCCGCCGGCTGCGCATGCACCTGATCTGGGGCCCCGCGGCGGACAACCAGTTCGGCAACGCCGTGCTCTCGCGGCTGCCCGTCCGCTCGTCGGGCGCCGGGCGGCTGCCGCAGGCGGGCGGCGCCCAGGTGCCGGGGTACGTCTGGGCCCGGGTAGAGGTCGGCGGCGGCCGAACGGTCGACGTCTGGTCGACCCGGCTGGCCGACGCCGCGGAGCCGGATCTGGCGGCGGGCGAAGCGCGGGCCCAGGAGATCCAGGCCGCCAGGCTGCTCAGGGCCTGGGGCGGCGGGCCGCGCACGGTGATCGCCGTGAGCCTGCGCTCGCCGGCCGCGGACCGGGCGCTGGACCGGCTGTCGGAGGGCACCGGGCTGCGCAACGCCTCGGCCGCCGGCGTGGACGGTGCCGAGGCGACCGGGCCGGAGGGCGAGTGGATCTTCGGCACCGACGACGTGCTCTTCGCCGAGCCCGGCGCCTTTGGAACCGTTACGCCCGATGCGTCCGGCACGTCCGATGTGCCCGGCGGGCGGCCGGTCGGCGCGGCGGTCAGTCTCGCCGGGTGACCGCCGCCTCGCCGCCGGCAGGGTCTAGGGTCGCTCCATGCCCTCGCCGGACATCCGCATCGAACCGGCCGTGCCCGCCGACGCCGGAGAGATCCTGACCGTACAGCGCGCGGCCTACGTCGCCGAGGCCCAGCTGTACGGCGACCCGTTCATCTTGCCGCTCGTCGAGTCGCTCGATCAGATCCGCGCGCTGGTGTCCGGGGCCGCCGTCGTCCTCGTGGCCCGGCACGGGGTCCGGCTCGCCGGCGCGGTGCAGGGCCGGCTGCGCGACCAGACCTGTGTGATCGGCCGCCACGTCGTCGCCCCCGATCTGCAGGGGCGCGGCATCGGCACCCGGCTCATGCGGGCGATCGAGGACGCGGTGGCCGGCCGGGCCGGCACGCTGGCGCTGTCGGCCGGCCACCTCAGCGACGGCACCCTCCGCCTCTACCGCCGGCTCGGCTACGCCGAGACCCACCGGGAGCGGTTCGCCGCCCACCTCACGCTCGTCCACATGCGCAAGAAGCTCGACGGGCCGGCCTGACCGCCGGCGGCGGGCACACGGATGGGGCACGCCGATAAGGTCGTGGTGTGCTGCGTGTCGGATTGACCGGAGGGATCGGCTCGGGCAAGAGCGAGGTCGCCCGGCGGCTCGTCGCGCACGGGGCGGTGCTGATCGACGCGGACATGGTCGCCCGCGAGGTCGTCGAGCCGGGCACTCCGGGCTTGGCGGCGGTCGTCGCCGAGTTCGGAGACGACGTGCTGCTCCCCGACGGGTCTCTCGACCGTGAACGGGTCGGGTCGATCGTGTTCGCCGACCCCGCCCGCCTGGCCGCGCTGAACGCCATCGTGCATCCGCTGGTCGGGGCGCGGATGCGGGAACTGGACGACGCCGCCCCCGCCGACGCCGTGGTCGTCTACGACGTGCCGTTGCTGACCGAGAACGACCTGGCCGGCACGTACGACACGGTGGTGGTCGTAGACGCGCCGGCCGAAACCCAGCTCGCCCGGCTCGTCGGCGTCCGCGGGATGACCGAGGAGGCGGCCCGCGCCCGGATCGCCGCGCAGGCCACGCGCGAGCGGCGCCTCGCCATCGCCGACCACGTCATCGACAACTCCGGCACGTTGGAGGAGCTGTCCGCCCAGGTCGACGCGCTCTGGGCGGAGCTGCGCGCCAAGGCCGCCTGACCGCGCCGAAGGGTCAGCCGCCGAGGTCGGCGCGGCCGCCGAGACCGGTGCGGCCGTCGAGGACGCGGCGCAAGACGTCCGGGCGGTTGGTGACGATGCCGTCGACCTCGCGGGCCAGCAGCCGCCTCATGTCGGCGGGCTCGTCCACCGTCCAGGGCCACACCCGCAGGCCCAGCCGGTGCGCCCGGGCGACGTAGCCCTTGGTGACGTCGCCCCACGCCGGGTTGACCAGGTCGGCGTACGACCGTACGGACGCGAGGTCGCCCGTCGGCGGGGTGCCGAGCAGCGCGGTGGTCACGGCGGGCAGCGCGGCGTGGAAGCTCTTGACGAACTTCCGGTCGAAGCTCTGCACGATGAGCCGGCCGGGCCGCAGCCAGCCCGGGTGCGCGCGCAGCCGCGCGGCGACCCGGGCGCCGATGCCGGGGTAGCGCGCGGGGTTCTTGACCTCGAGCAGCAGGCCCACGCCGCCGCCGTCCATCGCGCGCAGTGTCTCATCGAGCGTGGGCACCCGCTCGCCCTTGTGCCGCCTGCCGAACCAGGACCCGGCGTCCAGCCGCCTGATCTCCTTCAGGGTGAAGTCGCCGATCCGCCAGGGCCGCCGCGCGGGGAAGACCTTCTCGACGTCGGTCGTACGGGCCAGCGTCGCGTCGTGCATGAGGACCAGCCGGCGATCCTTCGTCTGCTGCACGTCGAACTCGACGATGTCGGCCCCCCGCGCCGCGCCCTCCCTGAGCCCGGCGATCGTGTTCTCGGGCGCGTACGCCTTGGCCCCGCGGTGCCCGACGTCGACGACCGCGGCGTCGACCCGCTCCCGGGCGAGAGTGGCGGGGGCGGCGGCCGGCCGGGCGGGGGCGGCGGAGCCGGCGGGCGTGTCGGTGCTCACGGAACCGACGGTCGTGTCGGCGGCCATCGGGGGGACGTTGGTGACGGACAGTGTGCTGAGAACGATCGTGGCGCTGGCTCCGAACCGCCGGAACATGCGACTCCTCCGCTGATGGGGCGCGTACGGTTCCGAGCCTGCGGGCCGGTCGCTTCGTCACGGTGAGTGCCGGATGAGCGCCACGCGTCCGCGAGGTGAAGGCGGGGCGACACGAATCGTCATGCCGACCCCACGGTGAGCGACAGGTGGCGATCTCGTGACTCGCCGGTTGCTCGGTTGGTCAGAGATATCGCAAAGGCCGGTGTTGTTCGTGTATCCAATATGCGGTATACAAAATTGAACGCTTGGCTTCCTGGTCTCCTTCGGGAAAGCGGCCGGTTCCTGGTCGTGAGACACATGCCGCCCATCGATGGAGGAGCGTGATCGAATGGTCGGCGTCCACAACGGCCACGACATCAACGGCTCCCCGGACTCCCTCGTGCCCGACGCGGTGCGCCTCGACGCCGTCTACAAGGCGTTCGTGCCCACCAGGAGGCGCCGGGCCGCCGAGCCGCTGCTCGCGCTGGAGGACGTGACCTTCGCCGTCCGCCCGGGTGAGTTCATCAGCCTGGTCGGTCCCTCGGGATGCGGGAAGTCCACCGTGCTCAACCTGCTCGCCGGGCTGGTCAGGCCGTCCGCCGGCCAGGTCACCTATCAGGGCCGCCCGGTCCAGGGGGTCAACACCCAGATCGGCTACATCACCCAGGACGACAACCTGCTGCCCTGGCGTTCGGTGCTGCGCAACGTCGAGTTCGGCCTCGAGCTGCGCGGCGTGCCCAAGGGCGAACGCCGCGCCCGCGCCCGCGAGTTCATCGAGCTCGTCGGGCTCGGCGGCTTCGAGGATCACTACCCCCACGAGCTGTCGGGTGGCATGCGCAAGCGCGCGGGCATCGTCCGTACGCTCGCCTACGACAGCCCCGTCGTGCTGATGGACGAGCCGTTCGGCCCGCTCGACGCCCAGACGCGTGTGATCTTGCAGGACGAGCTGCTCCGGCTGTGGGAGCGGCAGCGTCCGGCCGTGTTGTTCGTCACCCACGACCTGGTCGAGGCGATCACCCTCAGCGATCGGATCATCACGTTCACCGGGCGGCCCGGCACCATCAAACGCGAGTACGAGGTCGGCCTGGCGCGCCCGCGCGACGTCTTCCACATCCACGACCTGCCGCGCTTCAAGGACCTGTACGACGCGCTTTGGGACGACATCCGGGTCGAGATCGCGCGAGCGGGGACCCCGGCATGACGCTGTCCGACCCGTCGACCAAGGTGCGCGTACCGGCGCGGGCCACGGTGATCGCGGACGTCGCCGGCCGCGCGCGGGCGGCCGCCGCCAGGGAGCGGGCGCGCGTGTACGGCGGCATCGCGCTGCTCGGCGTCGCGCTCCTGCTGATCTGGGAGTTCGCGATCGGCCTGGTGATCGAACGCCGCTACGTCAGCAGGCCGTCGGAGGTCGCCGCCAGCCTCGGCGACCTCGCCGTCGGCGGCCGGCTGTGGGGCCACATCGCCACCACGATGAGCGAGGCCGGCCTCGGCTATCTCATCGGGGTCGCGGTGGGACTGCTGGCGGCGCTGCTGCTGGTGGCCGTGCCCCTCCTCGACGAGATCGCCGGGCCCTTCCTCGCCGCCTTCTACTCGATCCCCAAGATCGCTCTGGCGCCCATGTTCATCATGTGGTTCGGCCTCGGCGCGCTGCCCAAGGTGCTGCTCGCCGCGCTGATGGTGTTCCTGGTCGTGCTGGTCAACACGATCGCCGGGGTCCGCGGCATCAGCCCGGGCCTGATCGACGTGTCCCGGGTGCTCGGCGCGCGCGGGCCGCGGCTGGTGCGCGCGGTGGTGCTGCCCGGCGCGGCGCCCGCGGTGCTGGCGAGCATCCGGCTCACCTTCTCGCGGGCCATGGTCGGCGCGATCCTCGGCGAGTTCATCGCCGCGACCCAGGGCCTCGGGTTCTTGATTGTTCGGTCGTCGCGCCAGTTCGAGACCGCGACCATGTTCGCCGGCATCGTCGTCGTCGCCGTGCTGGTCTTGATCGTGAACGGCGTCATCCGGTTGCTGGAGGCGCGGCTGCTGCCCTGGAGCACCGCGGAGGTGCACGGATGACGGCCGAGGCGCGCCCGAGCCTGAGCCTGGCGGTGATCGAGGCCGAACGACGGCGCGGCCGGCGCCGCCGGCGGGTCAGGCGCACGGTCGTGTGGGCGAGCCGGCTCGCCCTCGTGGCCGCGGCGCTGGCGGCCTGGGACCTCGCCTCCGGAACGCTGGTCCGGCCGTTCTTCATCAGCAGCCCGGAGGCGGTCGGCGAGCGGCTGGTCCGGTGGTTCCAGGGGTCGGCCGACTTCTGGTTCCACGCCCGGTTCACGCTGACCTCGGCGGGCCTCGGCTTCGTCGTCGGCGCCGTGCTCGGGATCGCGTCGGCCTGGCCGCTCGCGCTGCGCCGCACGGTGTACCGGATCGTCGAGCCGTACTTCCTCATCGCCTACTCGATCCCCGCGGTGGCGCTGGGCCCGGTCTGCATCCTGTGGTTCGGCATCGGGCTGACCCCCAAGATCGCGCTGGCCGCGTACTTCGTCTTCTTCGTCGTGTTCATCAACACGGTGGAGGGCATCCGGCAGGTGCCGCAGGGCCTGCTCGACGTGACCCGGGTGATGGGCGCGTCCCGATGGGCGACGATGCGATCGGTGCTCTTGCCGTGCTCGCTCCCGTACATCCTCGCGGCGCTGCGCATCACGCTGCCGGCCGCCATGATCGGCGCGGTGGTCGGGGAGTTCATCGCGTCGAACCGCGGCATCGGCTACCTCACGCGGGCGGCGGCCGGCCGTTACCAGACCGCGGGGGTCATCGCCGGGACGATCGTGCTGGCCGGGATCGTCCTGTTGCTCGGCGTCGCGCTGCGTCCGCTGTCCCGCGCGCTGCGGTGGCGGCCGGACGTCCGGCTGCGCGGCGGCGGTGGCGCCGCATGAACCGCATGAACCGCATGAACCGCATGAACAGCCGCATGCCGGGCGCCGCGTCCACGCATCGGTGCGCCGGCCGGACGGCCGGATCAGTCGCACGCCGCTCCCACCAGTCCGCAGCACAGGAGGAAAGATGAAGGCCGTGATCGTGCTGGCGACGGCGGCGCTCGTGGGTTCGGTGGCGGGGTGCGGAGGCTCGTCCGGCGGGGGCGACGACGCGGCGGCCGGCGGGGGCGGGCGGCAGACCATCACGATCGCCTCCGCGCCCAACGTGTTCCTGTCCGCGTTGTACGTCGCGAAGGACGACGGGCTGTTCGCCAAGGAAGGCCTCAAGGTCAACATCGTCGAGGTGGAGAGCGGCAACGACAGCATCGCCGCGCTGGCCTCGGGAAAGGCGCAGTTCGCCGACGTCGGCTTCGAGGACCTCGCGGAGCTGCGCAAGGAGGGCGACGACTCCGTCGTCATGGTGCACGACATCCTCGACCGGGTCACGCTGACGCTCGTGATGCGCACCGAGGTGGCCAGACAAAAGGGCGTGACCGGGCGGTCCCCGCTGCGGGACCGGCTCCTCGCGCTGCGCGGACTCAAGATCGGTATTACCTCGCCGGGTGCGCCCACCGACACCTACATGCGCTACTACCTGAGCTCGGTCGGCCTGAACCCCGAGCGCGACGCCGAGCTGGTGCCGCTCGGCGGCGGATCGGCGCTGCTGGCCGCCCTGGAGAAGGGGCAGATCGACGCCTACCACCTGTCCCCGCCGACGCCGTACGTCGCGGCCGAGAAAGGGTTCGGCGTCGTGCTCATCGACGGTCCCAAGGGCGAGGTGCCCGAGCTCGACAGGTTCGACTACACGGCGTTCGCGACGTCGCGGGAGTGGGCGGAGGAGAACAAGGAGACCGCCGCCGCCTTCAGCCGGGCCCTGTCCGCGGCGACCCAGAAGGTCAAGAGCCGGCCAGAGGCTGTCGCCGACCAGATCCTCGACGACCTCGGCAGCAACGACCGGGCCACGGTGCTGCGCACCGTCCAGGGCATGACCTCGGCGCTGTCCGACAAGGGCTGCTTCGACCCGGCCGTGGTGCGGCGCACGCTCGACACCATGCTGAGATTGAAGATCCTCGAGGAGCGCGCGGACGCGGCCGACGGACAGCTGTGGACCAACGCCTACAACGGCTGCTGACGGGCTGCCGACGGACTGCTGATATCGCCGACATTCAGGGAGGGACAGTGCGGATCATCAGGTACGACGCCGCGGGCTCGGCGCGGTGGGGGGTGCTCGGCCCCGACGACATGGTCTACGAGGCCACCGGCGAGCCGTTCGGCGGCGCCGGACTGCGGGCGGGCCCGCCCGTCGCCCGGGTCGAGGAGGTGCGGCTGCTCGCCCCGGTGACGCCCAGCAAGATCGTTTGTGTCGGGCGGAACTACGCCGACCACGCCGCCGAGCTCGGCAACCCCGTGCCGAAGGAGCCGTTGATCTTCCTCAAGCCGCCGTCCTCGATCGTCGGGCCCGGCGCGGAGGTGGTCTATCCGGAGGCGTCCGGCCGGGTCGATCCGGAGGCCGAGCTCGTCGCGGTGATCGGCCGGCGCGGCCGCCGGGTGGCCGCGGAGGACGCCATGTCCATCGTGGCCGGCTACACGTGCGGCAACGACGTCACCGCGCGGGACCTGCAAAAAAGCGATCCACAGTGGACCCGCGGCAAGGGATTCGACACGTTCTGCCCGCTCGGGCCCTGGGTGGACACCGAGTTCGATCCGTCGGACGTCCAGGTGACCTGTACGGTCGACGGCGACGTCCGCCAGGACGGCCGCACCAAGGACTTCATCTTCGACATCCCGACCTTGATCGCCTATATCACGGCGTTCGCGCGGCTCGAGCCGGGCGACGTGATCATGACGGGCACGCCGTCCGGCGTGGCCCCGGTCCAGGTGGGCGACACGATGACGGTGGCCGTGGAGGGCCTGGGCGAGCTCACCAACCCGGTGGTCGCCGACCGCCGGTAGGCCGCGGTAGGGCCGCGGAATGTCGGTGCCGGGTCGTACCTTGGGAGGTGCACCAAAGGCACATCGAGGGAGACCACCGTGCGGCCTGTCACCGATCTTCAGCGCAGCGAGGCGCCGTTCGAGGTCGTCACCGAGATGAGGCCGGCCGGTGATCAGCCCCAGGCCATCGACGACCTCCAGCGCCGCATCGAGCGCGGCGACAAAGACGCGGTGCTGCTCGGCGCCACCGGCACGGGCAAGACCGCCACCATCGCCTGGCTGATCGAGCGGGTGCAGCGCCCCACCCTCGTCATGCAGCCCAACAAGACCCTCGCCGCCCAGTTCGCCAACGAGCTGCGCGAGATGCTGCCGGGCAACGCGGTCGAATACTTCGTCTCCTACTACGACTACTACCAGCCCGAGGCCTACGTTCCGCAGTCCGACACCTACATCGAGAAGGACTCGTCGATCAACGATGAGGTGGAGCGGCTGCGGCACTCGGCGACCTGGTCGCTGGTGTCCCGCCGCGACGTGGTGGTGGTCGCGTCGGTGTCGTGCATCTACGGCCTGGGCACCCCGCAGGAGTACGTCGACCGGATGCTGCGGGTGCGCGTCGGGCAGGAGATCGATCGCGACCAGTTGCTCCGGCGGCTCGTCGACATGCAATACACCCGCAACGACCTGTCCTTCACCCGCGGCACCTTCCGGGTGCGCGGCGACACCATCGAGGTCATCCCGCAATACCAAGAGCTCGCCGTCCGCATCGAGATGTTCGGCGACGAGGTCGAAAAGGTGGCCACGTTGCACCCGCTCACCGGCGAGGTGCTCAGCGAGAACGACGACATCCACGTCTTCCCCGCCTCGCACTACGTCGCCGGGCCCGAGCGGATGGAGCGGGCGATCCGGGGCATCGAGGCCGAGCTGGAGGAGCGGCTGGCCGAGCTGGAGCGGCTCGGCAAGCTGCTCGAGGCACAGCGGCTGCGCATGCGCACCACCTACGACATCGAGATGATGCGGCAGATCGGCACCTGCTCGGGCATCGAGAACTACTCGCGCCACATCGACGGCCGCGGTCCCGGCACCGCGCCCAACACGCTGCTCGACTTCTTCCCCGAAGACTTCCTGCTCGTCCTCGACGAGTCGCACCAGACCGTGCCGCAGATCGGCGCCATGTACGAAGGTGACATGTCGCGCAAGCGCACGCTCGTCGAGCACGGCTTCCGGCTGCCGTCCGCGTGCGACAACCGGCCGCTCAAGTGGGAGGAGTTCCTCGAGCGGATCGGCCAGACCGTCTATCTGTCCGCGACGCCGGGCCCCTATGAGATGGGCCGGGTCAAGGGCGACGTGGTCGAGCAGGTCATCCGGCCGACCGGGTTGGTCGACCCCGAGGTGGTCGTCAAGCCGACGAAGGGGCAGATCGACGACCTGATCGAAGAGATCCGCACCCGCGCGGAGCGAGACGAGCGGGTCCTGGTCACGACGCTGACGAAGAAGATGGCCGAGGACCTCACCGACTACCTGCTCGAGCTGGGCATCCGGGTTCGCTACCTGCACAGCGAGGTCGACACGCTGCGCCGGATCGAGCTGCTGCGCGAGCTGCGCAGCGGCGAGTTCGACGTGCTGGTGGGCATCAACCTGCTGCGTGAGGGCCTCGACCTGCCCGAGGTGTCGTTGGTGTCGATCCTCGATGCCGACAAGGAGGGCTTCCTGCGGTCGGAGACCTCGCTCATCCAGACGATCGGCCGCGCGGCGCGCAACGTCTCCGGCCAGGTGCACATGTACGCCGACCAGGTGACGCCGTCGATGGAGCGGGCGATCGAGGAGACCAACCGGCGGCGCGCCAAGCAGATCGCCTACAACACCGAGCGCGGCATCGAGCCGACGGCGCTGCGCAAGAAGATCGCCGACATCCTCGACTCGCTGGCCCGCGAGGACGCCGACACCGAAAAGCTCATCGGCGGCGCCGGCCGTCAGCAAAGCCGCGGCAAGACGCCGGTCCCCGGCCTGGCCTCCCGCAGGGGCGGCGAGGTGGGCCGGCACGCCCACGACCTGGTGGGGGAGCGCCCCAGGGCCGAGATGGAGTCGCTCATCGACTCGCTCACCCAGCAGATGCACGCTGCCGCCAAGGACCTGCAGTTCGAGCTGGCCGCTCGGCTCCGCGACGAGATCAAGGAGCTCAAGCGGGAGCTCCGCGACATGAAGGAGGCGGGCGTCAGCTGACGCACGCCCCGTCGCCCCCCGTCGCCTCCGTCGTCGCCCGCCCCGCTCCCGACGCGCTGGGGGCTGCGGGGCTCCTTCGGGCGCCATCCGTTCAGGTGGGGCCGTGATCGCCTCCGTTAGAATGCCGCAAAAGGGGGATCTTCCGGCAAATCGGAGGGCATCGAACGACAACGGGGAGGCAACATGTCGTTCGTCCAGATCGTCGAGTTCACCACGTCCAAGTTCGACGAGATGAGGGCGCTCGAAGACCAGTGGCGCGCGGAGACGGCCGGCAAGCGGCCCAACACGCGCATCCTGACCTGCCGAGACCGCGACCGGACCGGCCACTACTACATGATCGTCGAGTTCCCGTCGTATGAGGAGGCGATGCGCAACAGCGGCCTTCCGGAGACCGAGCGGAACTCCCGCGAGATGGCCGAGCTCGCCGACGGCCCGGTCGGCTTCACCAACCTCGACGTCCTCAGCGTCGACGCCGACTGAGCACGGCCGGCGTCGCCGTGCGACGGCCGGCGCCGATCGATGAATGTGCGCGGCGAGCGGCCGCCGGGCGGCCGGCCGGCCGCCTGCCGCTCACGTCCGGACGACGGTGAGCAGCAGCGGCGTGGTGATCCCGTGCCGGGCGCTCAGGTCGGCGAGGAAGCCGCCCAGCCAGCCGATCGCGTCGAGCGACCACTCGGCGAGCAACCCGTGGAAGGTCGCCCGGTGCTGGGCGGGGCCGTTCCACAGGCCGTCGTCGAACGGGGGCGCCGCCACCGCGGGGTCGGCGAGGACAGGGGGCCCGCAGACGAAGACGTCCTGCTCCAGCCGGCGCATCCGCTCCCACATCCGCGGTGCCGCCGAGGGGATCGACGGAGCCTGCCCGCTGTCGAGCGTGACCCGCACCGGCGTCTTCGCCCGCGGATCGCCCGCGCGGAACCAATTGGCGGTCAACAGCGAAGGCATCAGGGCCGCCTCCTGGCGCGAGGAGGTGTCGAGGATCTGGACGGGCAGCAACACCTGGACCGCCCGCAGCCGCACGGTGCCGATCCGCGCCGCCGCGTCTCCGGCGCACCGCAGGAACGGCTGTACCGGCAGCGGCCGGTCGCCGGACCCGGGTTCGACTCCCACCTGAAACCACGCGACGAGGGACGCGCCGGGAGCGGCGAGCGGGTGCGCCTCCCCGGCGTCGTTCATGCCCCACAGGCCCGCCGTCCCCACCGTTCGTTCCTCGACGCCCGCGGCGGTCTGCCGCACGGTCACGCCGATGTCGTCGAGCCACCCCATGGCGAGCGACCTGTCGTAGAACAGGATGTAGGCGTCCTGGTCGTTGTCCGGGTCGCGCCACGGGTGCGGCGTCAGCTCGCCGTACAGCGCCGCGAACATGGGGCCCGTGGGCCCGCGTGAACTGGGCGCCCAGCCCGGTCGGGGCTCGTCTTCGCTCGTCACTTTCGCACCCCCTTCGTGATCCCGATCACATCACCGATGACCGCGCCGTGGCAGGAATTTTCGCCCGCGCGGGGAGCGCGGCCCGGTGCCGGGCTCGCCGGGGGCCGGCGTCAACCGCCCACGGACACCGAGATGCACAGCAGGATGGCGTTCACCCGCACCGTCAGCGGGTTCAGCGCGATGGTGGTGGTGCAGGCCGATTCGGTGCGAGGCGGTGTCGTGGGCGGTGCCGGCGTTCTGGGCGGCGGCGGGGGCGTCGTGGCCGGTGGGCGGGTCGGCGGCGAGGGCGCCGGCCGGTCGTCGTCGCCGGTGTCCTCGGGAGGTCCGGCCGGCCGTTCGGCCTCGGGGGCGGGCGGAGCGGGCGGTCGCGGCCGCACGGTGGGGCGGCTCGGCGTGGGGGTGGGCGTGGGTGTCGGGGGCGGGGCCGGCGTGACGGCGGGCGGGGGCGGCGAAACGGCGGGCGGGGGCGGCGCCGGGATCGCCACGGCCGTTTGCGGAGCCTCGGCGGGCCGGAACCGGTCCCCGGTCGCCGGGATCGCGATCATCGCGATCATGGCCGCGGCCGCCACCAGACGGATGCCGGGCCGGTGCCCTCGCAGATGGTCGGCCAGGGGGACGAGGCCGGGGCCGAGCGCCCACTGGCCGCGGTCCCGGGCCGCTCTGGCCTGCGGAGCGCAGACGTTGCACTGGGTGATGTGCCGGTGGACGCTGCGACGCTGAGTTTGGCTGAGCCGCGCCGCCCGCCCAGGACCGATCCGTTGCCGGGCGCAGACCTTGTTCAGCTGATCGCAGGCGGTCCGGCCGGTGCGTACCAGTACCAGGGTCTCCAGCGCGTCGAAGAGCCCCATGCGCGCCCGGTTGAGCTCGTGGTCGGCCTTCTTGGCGTCCCAGCCGAAGCGGGGCGCCAGCTCAGAACCGCGCAGGCCGCCGCCGGTGATGTACGCCTTGAGCACGGCGTCGAGGGGCGAGGGCAGGCTGCCGATCGCGTCGGAGATGGTGCCGAGCAGTTCACGCATGCGGACGTCGTGCTCGACATCGGCTGCCGGGTCGGGCAGATCGGCGATGGCCTCGTCGCCGACGCTCGCGGCCTCCACGCCGCCGAGCCGGGCGTTGTAGGCGCCGATCCGCCTCCTGGCGATCGTGAACATCCAGCCCTCGAAGGCCTGCGCGTCGCGGAGCGAGCCGATGCCGGCGAAGACGTCATGGAAGATCTCTTGGACGCAGTCCTCGACGTCGTTGGGATCGCTCAGCCCGGTGCGGCAGAACCTGATGAGGCGGGCGCGGTAGCGCTCGTGCAGCTCGCGCTGGGCGGTCTCGTCGCCGGAGTCGGCCTGCAACCGCCGGACGAGCTCGTTGTCGCCGCTGTCCATGTCCGCCATCACCGCCTCGCCGCCTCGGTGGCGGGCCCGGCGCCGAGGTGGGCGCGGCCGCCGCGCGCGTGGGTGATCGCTAAGGCGTCGCGGTCACCGCGCGGCCGCGGCACAGGCGGCCGAAGATCGGGGATGGGTTCGGCGAAGAGGCGCATGAAAACCTCCCGAGGGCAGCGGGGAGACCATGACGGGAGAAGGGGGAGGGCGGGGCGGCGAAACTCCCTGACGTCAAGACGTGATCTTTATGAACTTTTTGACGCCACCGGTCCGATCCTCACTCCACGTCCGCGCGGGCGCTGTGTCATACGACACTGAGGGCGAGATCAGGATTACTCCCCGCGCCCGCGGCGACCGCACCAAGATTTTTTGGCCCTTGATGGGGAGAAATGCCGAGTCCCCTGCCACCTACCTGTCGACGGGGTCCAACACCCACGCAGGAGTATCAAATGTTCAACACCCTGCTCAGCACACAACAGGACATCGGCTTCGGGCAGTACTCCGGGTGGCGAGGAGCGGGCATCGGCGTACTGCCGGCCCCGATGCATCGGACGATCATCTATGTCGACGTCGAGGGGTTCGCCAGCCCGGACCGCACCAACGCCGACCAGACCGCGGTGCGCGGGGGCCTCTACCACGCACTGGCCGAGGCGTTCACCGCGGCGGGGGTCCCCTGGGAGGACTGCTACCACGAGGACCGCGGCGACGGGGCGCTGATCTTGGTCCCGGCGGACGTGCCGAAGGGCATCTTGGTCACCGCCGTCCCGAGCGGCCTCGCCGCGGCGCTGCACCAGCACAACCGGACCCACCACCGGCACGCCAGGATCCGGCTGCGCATGGCGATCCACGCCGGCGAGGTGCTGTCCGACGAGCACGGTGTGGCCGGCGTCGCCATCAACCTCACCGCGCGGCTGCTCGAGGCCAAGGCGCTCAAGCGCGCGCTGCGCCGCTCGTCCGGCGAGGTCGCCTTGATCGCCTCCCAGTGGTACTTCGACGAGGTCATCCGCCACCACGCCGCCAGCTTTCCGAGCTCCTACCGGCGGGTACGGGTATCGGTCAAGCAGACCAAGGTGATGGCGTGGCTGCGCCGGCCGGCCGTGCCCTTCCCCCCGCCGGCCTCCCGGATCACGCCGCGGACCGGCGATTTGCTAACCGGCGCCACTCCCGCGTCCGTCTACGTGAGCCAGCCGTTCTCCGTCCCCGGGCGCGCGCCCCGCCGCGGCGCGAGACGGTGACCGTCGGCGACCCGAGTCGCGATGCCGCGGGGCGGCGGGTGCCGTCGGGCGGCGGAACCCGTGCGACGATCCATACGTCCGTATTACCGCGAGGGTCGGGGGAGGCGGCGATGGCGGATTCGGGGGCGGGCCGGAGCCGGCGACGCGGGCTCCTCGGGCGGCGATCCATCGCGCTCGCGATCGGTTTCGTCGTCCTGCTGGTGGTCGCCGGCGGCCCGCTGGGCGGGCTGCGCGCCCTGCGCTGCGTCGTCGTGTCCGGCGGGTGCGAGACCACGGCGACCCCGCGGCTGGAGCCGCCGCGGCTGCGGCCGCTGAGCGCGCTCGACATCGCCACCCAGGGCGGGTACGTGGCGCTCGGCGACTCCTACTCCGCGGGGGAGGGGGCCTACGAGATCCCGGCCGACCTGGCGCCGGGCAACCGATGTCATCGCACCTCCCGGGCCTATTTCCACGCGATCGCCGACACCTTCCCCTTTCGCCGGGGGTCGGCGTTTTGGGCCTGCTCGGGCGCCACCACGGGCGACATCCTGCGCGGCGGGCACGGACAGCCGCCGCAGCTCAGCAGGGTGACCGCCGACACCAGCCTGGTCACGCTCAGCATCGGCGGCAACGACATCGGGTTCGCGCGCGTCCTCGCCGGCTGCGTCGTGCGCTTCCCCTGGAGCGAGGGCTGTCAGGCACAGGGGGCGCAGATAGACGCGAAGATGCGGGCGTTGCGCGCGGCGCTGCGGGACGTCCTCGGCAAGATCGTCGTGGCGGCGCCGCTCGCCCGGGTGATCGTGGTCGGCTATCCCCGGATCTTCTCCGAGACGTCCGGGCAGGACTTCGACAACATCGGCATCGGCGACCAGCGCTGGCTCAACCTGCGGGCCAGGGCGCTCGACGACCTCATCCGGGAGGTCGCGCTGGCGGCCGACCGGCAGATCGTCGCGGCCTACGGCGCGGGCTCGGTCGAGTACGTCGACGCCTTCGACGCGTTCGCCGGCCACGAGATCGGCGCCAAGGACCCATTCGTCAACGGCCTCGACGTCGACCTGTCCGCGCTGAGCGCCGAGGCGCGCAGCTTCCATCCGAACGCCGGCGGCTACCGGCGGCTGGCGCAGCTGGTCACCCGGCAGATCACCAACGGCCCCGGCCGCACCATCCTGCAGTACCGCTGACCCGCCGCCCCGGCCGCCCGCGCCGTCCCGGCCCGCTCGCGCCGAGGGGCGGAACAGACCGCGGCGGACGGGCGTTGTCGGCTGGCGTACGGACCCCGCCGACCTCACGGAGGACCGCATGTCGCTGACGCACAGCCCCGGGCCGCTCGCGGGAGCGCCGCCGGCCACCGTCAACTACACCATCGAGGGGCCGAAGCACCGGCTGCTGCTGCACGACTTCCCGCGCCGCGTCCGGGCCGTCTTCGGCGGCGAGACGGTGCTGGACACCCGGCGCGGGGCGCTCCTGCACGAGACCGGGCTGCTCCCGGTGCTCTACGCGCCGATGGAGGACGTGCGGCAGGATCTGCTGACCCCGACCGATCACTCCACCCACTGCCCGTTCAAGGGCGACGCGTCGTACTGGTCGGTGCGGGCGGGCGATCGTGTCGCGGAGAACGCGGTGTGGGGCTACCCCCGGCCGCTCGAACGCGCGCCGTGGCTGGCCGGCCGGGTGGCGTTCTACTGGGACCGGATGGACGCCTGGTACGACGAGGACGAACAGGTGGCGGGCGGGCTGCGCGATCCGTACCACCGGGTCGACGTGCGCGCGACGAGCCGCAAGGTCCGGGTGCTGGTCGACGGCACGGCGATCGCGGAGACCACGCGGCCGCTCCTGCTGTCGGAGACCGGCCTGCCCAACAGGTTCTACATCCCGCGCGAGGACGTGCGCGACGACGTGCTGCGGCCCAGCGAGACCAGCACCGTGTGTCCCTACAAGGGCACCGCCGCCTACTGGTCGGTGCGCGTGGGCGACACGGTGCTGGACGACGCCGCGTGGTCGTATCCGGACGCCGCCGACGACGCGACCCGGGTCAAGGGATATCTGTCCTTCGACCACGACGGCCTGGCCGTCGAGGTCAGTCCTGGGTGATCTTGTTGAGGCGGTCGATCGCGTCCGCGAACTCCTCGATCATGTCGTAGACGACCTGGCGGGCGGGCTTCACCGAGTTCATGAGCCCGACGACCTGGCCGACGAAGTAGTTCGCCAGCTGCTGGGCGCCTTCGTTGCCGCTCTCGGCCGCCTTGCCGATCGGCCGCATCGCGCCCTCGGCCACGATCATCTGCAGCGGCATCGGGAGCGGGCCGGGGCTGTCGGGGCCGTCCCACTCCTCGGTCCACGCCGAGCGCAGCTGGCGCGCCGGCTTTCCCGTACGGCTGCGGGACCGCACGGTGTCGCGGGAGGTCGCGGCGAGCATCTTGCGTTTGACCGTCGGCTCGGTCTCGGCCTCCTCGGTGGTGAGCCAGACCGAGCCGCACCAGACGCCGGACGCGCCGAGGGCCATCGCGGCCGCCATCTGCCGCCCGGTGGCGATGCCGCCCGCGGCCAGCACCGGGAGCGGCGCGACCGCGTCGACGACCTCGGGCACCAGCACCATGGTGGAGATCTCGCCGGTGTGGCCGCCCGCCTCGCCGCCCTGCGCCACGATCAGATCGACCCCGGCGGCGACCTGGCGACGGGCGTGCTCGACGGTGCCGACCAGCGCGGCGACGGGGACGCCGGCGGCGCGGGCCCGCTCGACCATGATCGGCGGCGGTGGGCCGAGGGCGCTGGCGATCAGCCGGATCGGATGGGCCAGCGCCACGTCGATCAACTCGGTGGCGCCCTCCAGCGTGACCTGCCGGCCGGCCCCCGTGCCCGCGCCGAGGTCGCGGGTGCCGGTGAGGTCGGGCACCGGTACCCCGTACTTGTCGAAAAGGTGGGCGAGGAAGTCCCAGTGCTCCTTGGGCACGGCCGAGATCAGCGCGGCGGCGCCGTCGGTCCTGTCCCGCCCGGCCTGCGCCGCGACGTCCGCGAGCTTGCCGGGGACGAGCACGTCCACGCCGTACGGCCGGCCCCCGACGTGGTCGTCGAGCCAGCGCAGCTCCTCCTCGAGCCGCTCCGGCGTGTACGCCACGGCGCCGAGCACGCCGAGGCCGCCGGCATTGGTGACCGCCGCGACCACGTCGCGGCAGTGGCTGAACGCGAACAGCGGGAACTCGATCCCGAACGTCTCGCAGACCTCGGTTCTCATGGCCGGGATTTTCCTCTCGCGGGTCGGTGGTCGGGAAGGCGGTGGGCCGGGTGGCGCGGGTCGCGGGTCAGGCTGGATGGACCGGATGGGCCGGATGGACCGGATGGAAGACAAGGTACGACTCACCCTGCCCGGGATGTTCGAAATGTGCCCGCAGCGGGAGGCCCTCGCGCAGGTCGGCGCGGACGACCTCGTCCAGCCGGGAATGCAGCCACGGGCCCTCGGCGAGCTCGACCAGCGCCAGCACGGCCGGCGGCGGCGCGGAGCCGTCCGGGCGCGGCCGTCCGGGCGAGATCGCCCAGCTGACCAGCGTGGCCCGCCCCGACGCCTCCGCCCACTCGGGCTCGCCGCCGCAGCCCGGGCACTCGCTCGCGTCCGGCGCGTACCAGCGCGCGCAGTCCGCGCACCGTTTGATCACCAGCCGACCGGCCGCCGCGCCGTCGAAGAAGGCGTCGGTGCGTCCGTCCCGGCGGATCACTCCGATCTCCATGCGTTTCCTCGCTCTCCGCGCTCGGGTCAACGCCTGGGGTGGGGACTGAGGATCAGGGTCGAGTGGTGGTCGAGGATGCCGCCGTTGCCGCTGACGAGGATGACGTCGTTGGCCCCGACCTGCCGGTCGCCGCCGGCGCCGCGGGCCTGGATGATCGCCTCGGACAGCGGCGTCATGCCCCACATGTAGTACGCCGACAGCTGCCCGCCGCCGGTGTTGGTCGGCAGCGCGCCGCCCGGGCCGAGCGCACCCGACGCGGCGAAGGCGCCGCCCTCGCCCTTGGCGCAAAAGCCGTAGTCCTCCAGCGACACCAGCACGGTGTAGGTGTAGCAGTCGTAGAGCTGGCAGACGGTGATGTCATCCGTCGTGACGCCGGCCATCTTCATCGCGACCCGCCCGGACGTGACAGCCCCCGTCGTCAGCCCCCACTCGGCTCGCTCCCCGTGATGTCCGGGGTGGCCCTGTCCCCAGCCCCAGACGTATACCGGAGGCCGGGCCAGGTCGCGGGCGCGGCCGGCGCCGGTGACCACGACGGCGATGGCGCCGTTGGAGACGATGCAGCAATCGAGCAGGTGCAGCGGCTCGACGACCCAGCGGGAGCGCTGGTGGTCGTCGATGCCGATCGGTTCGCGCAGCTGGGCCAGGGGGTTGCGGGCGGCCCATCGGCGGGTGGCCACCGCGATGGCGCCCAGCTGCTCGCTCGTCGTGCCGTAGCGCGCCATGTGCCGCTGGGCCGCGAGCGCGTAGAAGGCGTTGACGCTGCGGAACCCGAGCGCCGCCGTCATGCCGCGGAACCCGTGGTACTCGGGAGCGTCGCGGTGGTACGCGGCGCCCGTCGCCGCCTCGGGCCGCAGCGGCGCGTCGGCGAACACGCACACCACGGTGCTCGCGGCGCCGCTGAGCACGGACATGGCGGCGTAGGAGATCATCGCTCCGGCACTGGCGCCGAACGCGTTCAGCTGGGTGAGCAGCCGCAGGTCGCCGAGCCCGAGGGTCGCGGCCAGCTCGATGCCGGGCGACCCGGACATGCCGTGGCTGACCAGCAGGCCGTCCACGTCGGCCAGGGTGAGGCCGGCGTCGGCGACGGCGAGCCGCACGGCGTCCGCGGCGAGCCGGCGCGGGCTGCGCCCGAACACCTTGCCCAGCTCGGTCATGCCGAGCCCGGCGATCGCCGCCAGGCCATCAAGCCGCGTCATGACCACCTCTCCACGCCCGCTACGCGCCACCGTACCGAATGAGATTCGGTGCCGCCATCGCGGGTCGCGAGCGGCCCGCCGCCGGGCCCGTCCGCGGCCCGCGCGCTCGGCCGGTCGCGCCGATCAAGGTCATTCGCGCTGGTCGTGGCCTGTTCCGGTCATTGACACGTGTGCCGTCGGCTACCGATGCTCATAGCGGAACGGGGGTCTTCGGACGCGTTCGCCGCCGGCGAATCGCGTCGGTCCAGCGGGTGTCGACGACCTGTTGGGAGAGGCCCTCATGAGGAGACCCGTCTTCGCGTTCGCCGCCGCCGTGGCGCCGGCGGCGCTCCCGGCGGCCACCGCGTGGGCCGGCCCGCTTGCCGTCGGCCCGGTCGGCCAGGTGAGTCCGGCGAACAGCCCGATCCCCGGAGCGGACGCCGGCGGACAGCCCCGCGACGGCGTCACCGGCGACCGATCCGTGCCCGCGAGCGACATCCATGCCGGGGGTGCCGGCTGACCCGGCACCTGGAGGAACGTGGGCGGCGGGCCTGGCGGGGTCCCGCCGCCCGCTCTTTGACCCCGGCGAACTAGAGTCGGACC
Organism: Streptosporangiaceae bacterium; assembly: GCA_035765195.1. Taxonomy (GTDB): domain Bacteria; phylum Actinomycetota; class Actinomycetes; order Streptosporangiales; family Streptosporangiaceae; genus CALAED01. The sequence goes on along the minus strand of DASTYC010000038.1, from coordinate 81,542 downwards.
TGGCACGCCGGACGTCTGAGGGGTTGATCGGGCTTGCGCGTCACGATCGTGGAGGTCGGTCCGCGGGACGGGCTGCAGAACGAAAACGTGATCTTGTCCGCGAGCGACAAGGTGGCCCTGATCCGGCGTTGCGTCGACGCGGGTGCCCGCCGGATCGAGGCGGTCAGCTTCGTCAATCCCAGGCGGGTGCCGCAGATGGCCGAGGCCGAGGCGGTGATGGCCGCGGTGCCGCGCCGCCCCGGGGTCTCCTATATCGGCCTGGTGCTCAACCGGCGCGGCCTCGACCGCGCGCTCGGCGTCGGAGTCGACGAGGTCAACGTGGTCGTACCGGCCACCGACACCTTCTGCACGCGCAACCAGGGCTGTTCGACGGCCGAGATGATCGACGCCTGGGACGACATCGCGGCGGCCACGACCGCGGGCGTGCGCAAAAGCGTGACGATCTCGGTCGCCTTCGGCTGCCCCTTCGAGGGTGAGACCCCGCCCGAGCGCGTCGAATGGATCGCCCGGCGGGCGTATGAGGCCGGCGCCGACGAGATCGCGATCGGCGACACCATCGGCGTCGGGGTGCCGGCGCAGGTACGAGACCTCACCTCGCGGCTGCGCGAGGCGGCCCCCGGCGTCCCGCTGCGCTTCCACTTCCACAACACGCGCAACACGGGATACGCCAACGCGCTGGCCGCCGTGGACGAGGGCGTCGAGGTGCTCGACGCGAGCGTGGGCGGCTTCGGCGGCTGTCCGTTCGCGCCGGCCGCGACCGGCAACATCGCGACCGAGGACCTGATCTACGCCCTGCGGCGCAGCGGCATCGAGACGGACGTGTCGATGCCCGCCGTCACCGGCACCGCCGAGTGGCTCGGCGAGCGGCTCGGCAAGCGCCCAGAGGCTCTCCTCGGCCGCGCCGGCGACTTCCCGCCCGCCGGGGGCGCGTGATCACGCGGGATCAGCCGGCGGCGAAGCGGTCGGTGGCCTCGATGAGGCGGTGCAGGATGCCCGGTTCGTCGTAGGCGTGGCCGGCGTCGTCGACGATGTGGAAGTCGGCCTCGGGCCAGGCCTTGTGCAGATCCCACGCGGTCGCGACCGGCGTGCAGACGTCGTAGCGACCCTGCACGATCACGCCCGGAATGTGCCTGATCGCGCCGATGTCACGCAGGAGCTGTTCCTCGGCGAAGAAGCCCTCGTTGACGAAGTAGTGGTTCTCGATGCGGGCGAACGCCACCGCCGTGTCGGGCGCGGCGAAATGCGCGACGTGCTCGGCGTTCGGGCGCAGCGTGATGGTCGCCGCCTCCCACTGCGCCCAGGCGATCGCCGCCGGGACCCGCACATCGGCGTCGAAGGAGTTGAGCCGGGACTGGTAGGCGGCGATCAGGTCGTCGCGCTCGTCCTCGGGGACCGGCGCCAGGTAGTCCTCCCAAAGGTCCGGGAAGAGGAGGGAGGCGCCCTCCTGATAGAACCAGTACAGCTCGAACGGCCGGAGCATGAAGATCCCGCGGACGACCAGCTCGCTCACGCGCTCCGGATGACGTTGCGCGTACGCCAGCGACAGGGCGCTGCCCCACGAGCCGCCGAACACCAGCCACCGCTCGATGCCGAGGTGCGCACGCAGCCGCTCCATGTCGGCGACCAGGTGCCACGTGGTGTTCGTCTCCAGCGAGACGGCCGGATCGGCGGCGTGCGGCCTGCTGCGACCGCAGTTGCGCTGGTCGAAGAGCACGATCCGGTACGCCGACGGGTCGAACTGACGGCGATGATCGGCCGAGCAGCCGATACCCGGACCGCCGTGCACCATCACCGCCGGCTTTCCGCGGGGATTTCCGCACGTCTCCCAGTAGACTTCATTGCCGTCGCCGACATCGAGCAGGCCGGAGTCATACGGTTCGATCGGCGGGTACAACGTGCGCAGCTCCATAACGGGGGATTGTCGCACCGAGTCACCGGCGCCGGCGCGGTGGCCGGACTGGTCGTGATTTGACCAGTGTGTCCGCCGAGCTGGTCGCTGCCTGGGGCAAGTGACTCGGAGCGCAATCGTCGATGAGCAGACAGACGCGCACCGCGCCCTTAGAGTTCCTTATGTGAGTGATCGGAACGGATCAGGCGATTCGTACCCTGTGGAGACACAGGGGCAACAGTGGCTCCCTCAGGTCACTGAATCCAAGAGCCTGGCCCTGCCGGTCGAGCAACCGTGGGAGGTCGTCGACCGGCTGAAGCAGATGGCCGACCTGCTGGGCAGCGCCTTCGCCGCCGGCGAGCGCCGGATCGCGGAGGTGCAGCAGCAGGCCACCGCCCAGATGTCCGCGCTGGAGGCCGAACGCGAGGCCGCCCAGCGCAACGCGGCGGCGGCCTGGAACGAGCTGGAGCGGGCCCGGTCTCGTGCCGAGCAGGCCGAGCGCTCGCTGGCGGAGGCACAGGCCACGCTGGGCCAGCACACGGCCGAACGCGAGGCCGCCCAGCGCAACGCGGCGGCGGCCTGGAACGAGCTGGAGCGCGCTCGGGCTCAGGCGGAAAAGTCCGAACGCGCGCTGGCCGAGGCGCACGCCGCCCTCGGACAGCAGACCGCCGAACGCGAGACGATGCAGCGCAACGCCGCCGCCGCGTGGAACGAGGCCGAGCGGGCGCGCGCCCAGATCGAGCAGGCCGAACGCCGCGCCGCCGAGGCCGAGCAGCGCGCCGAGCAGGCCGAACGCCGGGTCGAGCAGGCCGAGATGACCGTACGGCAGGCGATGGCGGAGCGCGAGGACGGCATGCGGGCGGCCGAGGACGCCTTCGCCGCCCGCCGCAGCGCCGAGGCCGAACGGGACCGCATCGCCGAGGGCGCGACCGAGCTGTCCCGCTCCCTCGAGGCCTCCCGCGGCGAGATCGCCGGCCTCCGGGCCAAGATCGCCGACCTGGAGATGGTCAACCAGAACCTGCAGCACACCGCGTCGACCGCGGGCAAGGAGATCGACGACGCCCGGCGGCGCGCCCAGGACGCCGAGAGCGAACGGCAGCGGCTCCAGCAGGCCGTCAACCAAAGCGACGGCGCCAGGGAGGCCGCCGAGCGGGCCCGCCAGCACGCCGAGTCCGAGGCGGCCAAGGCGATCCGAGAGCGCGACTCGGCCGTCGCCGCGATGCGTCGGCTCACCGAGGAACGCGACGCGCTCGCGGTCAAGCTGAATGAGCGCGAGCTGTGGGTGGACCAGCTGGCCGAGGCGGTCACCCAGCAGCGCGACCAGCTCGCCGCCCTGTCCAAGGAGCGGGACCAGGCGCGCGCCGCGTCCGACCAGGCGCGCAGCCTGATCGACGAGCTTCAGCAGCAGTTGCGCGTGATCATGCCCTCGGCCGGCGTCAACGGGGGCCAGCACATTCCGGTCATGCGCGACTCCAGAGAGTGGTCCTGAGCTGCGACTTCACAGGTCATCTCGGGCGTGCCGCGCGGCGCCCCCGCCGATCCGGCTGTTATCCTGGTGGCCCGTGGATTATAGGCGGTTCGCACCGTAACCACTGGCGGCCCGCCCCATGTCGACCACGGGAGCGTCTTTCTTGCCATCGGCAGCAAACGGTAGGTCCCGGACCACCAAGCATCTTTTCGTCACCGGCGGCGTCGCGTCCAGCCTCGGCAAGGGTCTGACGGCGTCCAGCCTGGGCAAGCTCCTCAAGCTGCGCGGGCTCCAGGTCACCATGCAAAAGCTCGACCCCTACATCAACGTCGACCCCGGCACGATGAACCCGTTCCAGCACGGCGAGGTCTTCGTGACCGACGACGGCGCGGAAACCGACCTCGACATCGGTCACTATGAGCGGTTCCTCGACATCGAGTTGCATGGTTCGGCCAACGTCACCACCGGCCAGATCTACTCCGGCGTGATCGCCAAGGAGCGCCGCGGCGCCTACCTCGGCGACACGGTCCAAGTCATCCCGCACATCACCAACGAGATCAAAGACCGGATCCGCGGCATGGCCCGGCCGGACGTCGATGTCGTCATCACCGAGGTCGGCGGCACGGTCGGCGACATCGAGTCGCTGCCCTTCCTCGAGGCCGTACGGCAGATCCGGCACGAGATCGGGCGCGATAACTGCCTGTTCCTGCACGTCTCGCTGCTGCCGTACATCGGTCCGGCCGGAGAGCTCAAGACCAAGCCGACCCAGCACTCGGTCGCGGCGCTGCGCAGCATCGGCATCCAGCCCGACGCCATCGTGTGCCGCTCCGACCGGCCGATCACCCAGGGCCTCAAGCACAAGATCAGCTTGATGTGCGACGTCGATCAGGAGGCCGTGGTGTCGGCGGTCGACGCCGTGAGCATCTACGACATCCCCAAGGTGCTGCACGCCGAGGGCCTCGACGCCTACGTCGTCCGGCGGCTCGGGCTGCCGTTCCGCGACGTCGACTGGGGCGACTGGGACGAGCTGCTGCGCCGGGTGCACCGCCCGTCCCGCGAGGTCACCATCGCGCTCGTCGGCAAGTACATCGACCTGCCCGACGCGTACCTGTCGGTGACCGAGGCGCTGCGACACGGCGGGTTCGCGGCCGACGCCCGCGTCAACATCCGCTGGGTGGCCAGCGATGACTGCGAGTCGCCCGAGGGCGCGGCGCGCGAGCTCGACGGCGTCGACGGGGTGTTGATCCCCGGCGGGTTCGGCGTGCGCGGCATCGAGGGCAAGATCGGCGCCGCCCGGCACGCCCGCGAACACAGCGTCCCGATCCTCGGCATCTGCCTCGGCCTGCAGTGCATGGTGATCGACGTGGCGCGCCGGCCTGCCGGCATCGAGGGGGCCAACAGCGCCGAGTTCGAGGAGCATGCCGCCGACCCGGTGATCGCCACCATGGCCGACCAGGTCGACGTCGTGGCGGGTGAACGCGACTTGGGCGGCACCATGCGGCTGGGCCTGTACCCCGCGACGCTGGCCGAGGGGTCGATCGTCCGGGAGCTGTACGGCACGGGCAAGGTCGAAGAACGCCACCGCCATCGCTACGAGGTCAACAACGCCTACCGTGATCGCCTCGAGGCGGCCGGGCTGCGCTTCAGCGGCCTGTCGCCCGACGGCACGCTCGTGGAGTACATCGAGCTGCCCCGCGACGTCCATCCGTTCTACGTCGCGACCCAGTCGCATCCGGAGTTCCGGTCCCGTCCGACGAACGCGCATCCCCTCTTCGCCGGGTTGATCTCGGCGGCGCTGGCGTACGCCGAGATGAGTCGCGGCGGCGCCGACGCGGTCCCCGCCTCATGATCGTCCGGGACGTCCCCGAGCGGTGGGAGGTCGTGGGCAGCCGGACCGGCTTCCGCGGGCGCGTGATCGGGGTGCGCGTCGATCAGGTGATGATGCCGAACGGCGGCGGTTCGGAGGTGGCCGAACGCGAGGTCGTCGCGCACCCGGGCGCGGTCGGCGTGCTCGCGCTCGACGCCGACGAGCGGGTGCTGCTCATCCAGCAGTACCGCCATCCGGTCGGGCACCTGTTGTGGGAGGCGCCGGCCGGGTTGCGCGATGTCGCGGGCGAACCGCTGCACGCGACCGCGCGCCGCGAGCTCATCGAGGAGGCGGGCTACCGTGCCGAGACCTGGCACGTGCTCGTGGACACCTTCACCTCGCCCGGGATGTCCGACGAGCGCATGCGCATCTTCCTCGCCCGCGACCTCACCGAGGCGCCGGCGCCCGCCGGCTACCAGGCGATCCACGAGGAGACCGACATGCCGATCGCCTGGGTCCCGCTCGATGAGGCGGTCGCGAAGGTGCTGTCAGGCGACATCCACAACCCCACGGCGGCGATGGGCATCTTGGCGGCCCATGCCGCCCGCGCCAACGGGTTTCGCGGGCTGCGCGCCCCCGACGCCCCCGAGGGATAGCCGCGCCGATCACTCCCGCGCGCCGTCGCGGGGCGGCATGATGGTCGGGTCATCCCGTGCCGCGGCCGAGCCGTGGGGCGGGGGACCACAGGGGACGGGGAAAGAAGGGTCTTGAACTGAATCAGCCAGTGCTCCAGAGCGGCGTGGCGGTGCCGCCCGCGCTGGAGTCCGCCGTGCGCGCCTACTTGGGGCACCTCGCCGTCGAACGCGGGCTCGCCGCCAACACGCTGAGCTCCTATCGCCGGGACCTGCGCCGCTACACGGAGGCGCTGGCGGGCCGCGGCCGGACGGCCATCGACCAGGTCGGCGAGGACGACGTGCGGTTCTTCCTCGCCGCGCTGCGCGAGGGCGACGACCGCCACCCGCCGCTGTCCGCCGGGTCCGCCGCCCGGGCGGTCGTGGCGGTGCGCGGCCTGCATCGGTTCGTGCTCCGGGAGGGCCTGGCCGACGCCGACCCCGCGCGGGAGGTCCGGCCGCCGACGCCGCCCCGCAGGCTGCCCAAGGCCATCACGATCGGCGAGGTGGAGCGGCTGCTGGCCTGCGCCGGCCCGGCCGACACTCCCCGCGGGCTGCGCGACCGCGCCCTGCTCGAGCTCCTGTACGGGTGCGGTGCGCGCATCTCCGAGGCGGTCGGGCTCGATGTCGACGACCTCGATCAGCGAGATCCGTCCGGCGGCGTGGTGCGGCTGCACGGCAAGGGGGGCAAGGACCGGATCGTGCCGATGGGCCGCTACGCCCGCGACGCGATCGACGCGTACCTCGTCCGGGCCCGGCCGCGGCTCAACCGCGCCGGCACGGCCGCGCTGTTCCTCAACGCGAGGGGCGGGCGGCTGTCGCGGCAAAGCGCCTGGGCGACGCTGCGGGCCGCCGCCGAACGCGCCGGCCTGTCGGAGGTCTCGCCGCACACCCTCCGGCATTCGTTCGCCACCCACCTGCTCGACGGCGGCGCCGACGTGCGCGTCGTCCAGGAGTTGCTCGGCCACGCCTCGGTGACGACCACCCAGGTCTACACCCTCGTCACCGTGGACCGGCTGCGCGAGGTCTACGCCGCCGCCCATCCCCGCGCGCTCGGCTGAGGAGTGCGCGCGCGCCGCCCTCTGCCTCGGTTGATGGGAATGGACCAAACACGGTGTTTCTCCTTGCTGTGCGGGTTGGCAGCCCCTAAAGTCCCCATCTTGACGGCATCAGGTCGGGGGTGGTGGCCCCATTCGGGGCCGGTACGACACCGCTGGCCGGGGAGGTTCGGAAGCTGTTGACTGACATCAGCACGCAGCAAAGGACAGCACGGCCCGAAGCGGGGGCGTCCGACCGGCTCAACGCCCGGATCGCGACCGACCCGCGAGATGCGTCGCCGATCGGCCCGACGCAACGTCCGATCCCCTCGTTCCCCGATCCCGAGCCGCTGACGGCGCACGGCCCCGCGCGCGTGGTGTCGGTCTGCAACCAAAAGGGGGGCGTCGGCAAGACCACGACGACGATCAACCTGGGCGCCGCGCTGGCCGAGCAGGGCCGCCGGGTGCTGCTCGTCGACTTCGACCCGCAGGGCGCCCTGTCGGTCGGGCTCGGCAAGGGCGACCCCCGGCAGCTCGAGCTGACGATTCACAACCTGCTGCTCGAACGCAACGTCGACATCGAAGACGTTGTGCTCGAAACCGGCGTCGACGGCATGGACCTGCTGCCCAGCAACATCGACCTGTCCGGCGCCGAGGTCCAGCTGGTGCACGAGGTCGGCCGCGAATACATCCTCAGCCACGTCCTCAAGCCCGCCGTCCCGAACTACGACTACATCATGATCGACTGTCAGCCGTCGCTGGGGCTGCTCACGATCAACGCGCTTGCCGCCAGCCAGGGCGTGCTGGTGCCGCTGGAATGCGAGTACTTCGCCATGCGCGGGGTGGCCTTGCTGATGGAGACCATCGACAAGGTCCAGGGCCGCATCAACCCGACCCTGGAGATCGACGGCTTCCTCGGCACCATGTACGACTCGCGGACGCTGCACACCCGCGAGGTCCTCGGCCGCATCGTGGAGGCCTTCGGCGACAAGGTCTTCCACACCGTGATCAACCGTACGGTCCGGTTCCCCGACGCCACGGTGGTGGGCGAGCCGATCACCACGTTCGATCCGACGTCGATGGGCGCCAACGCCTATCGTGAGCTGGCCAAGGAAGTCCTGTGGCGATGGGGCGCCGGCGCGCGCTGACCCGCCGCGCCTGTCCCCGCTGATCATTTTCGGCCGCCACCGGGCCGGACACATCCCGGGAGCGCCCCGGGCGCGTGCGCCACGCCCGACGGCTCGAGCGGCTTTCGGCCCGCCTCGCCCGTGCCAGGTCTCCTGCCGTGCCACCATGTTCTGTCCGGATTTCGGCCACCCATCCACAGCGGCGAACGGGGGGAGCGCGGGTGACCTCCACTACCGTGGATGATGTGAGCACACCTGCCGCGGGCGCCAAGGGGGACCGCCATCCCAAGCGGGGCGGCGCGTCCGGCGACGACGCCGACAAGCCCCGCGGCTTCCAGGTGCATCTCGACAACTTCGAAGGGCCGTTCGATCTGCTCCTGGCGCTCATCGCCAAGCACAAGCTGGACATCACCGAGGTGTCCCTGCACAAGATCACCGACGAGTTCATCGCCTACACGCGCTCGCACGGCAGCGAATGGGACCTCGACCAGGCCAGTCATTTCCTGCTGGTCGCGGCCACCCTCCTCGACCTCAAGGCGGCGCGGCTGCTGCCGGCGGGCGAGGTCGACGACGAAGAGGACCTCGCGCTGCTCGAAGCCCGCGACCTGCTCTTCGCGCGACTGCTGCAGTACCGCGCCTACAAGCAGGTCGCGCGGGTCTTCTCCGGCCGCATGGCCGAGGAGGCGCGTCGTTTCCCGCGCACCGTGCCGATGGAGCCGCGGTTCGCCGACCTGCTGCCGGAGGTGCTCATCGGCCTCGGCCCCGCGGAGTTCGCCCGGCTCGCCGCCAAGGCGCTGGCCCCCAAGGCGCCGCCGACCGTGTCGATCGAGCACATCTACCAGCCGAAGGCCAGCGTTCGCGAGCAGGCGATCATCCTGGTGGCCCGGCTGCGTCAGGTGCGCCGCGCCACATTTCGCGCGCTCACCGGCGACTGCGCCGGGTTGTATGAGATCGTCGCCCGGTTCCTCGCCCTCCTGGAGCTCTACCGTGAGCAGGCGGTCTCGTTCGAGCAGGTCGAGCCGCTCGGCGAGCTGCACATCACCTGGACGGGCAGCGACGACGGACACATCGACGTCGGCGACGACTACGAAGGCGCCCACGAGCGAAAAGAGGGCGGGAAAGCGGACGGAGAAGGGGACGGGCCACAGTGACCGAACAATCGCCCGGTGGCGGCGCCGTGCCCGCCCCGGACGACGCGCCGGAGCAAGAGCTGCCGAGCCTGCGGGCCGGCATCGAGGCGATCTTGCTCGTCGTCGACGAGCCGGTGCCCGAGGTCAGCCTCGCGCAGATCCTCGAACGGCCCCGCGACGAGGTCGTCTCCACCCTGTACGAGCTGGCGGCGGAATACACCGAGCAGGGCCGCGGGTTCGAACTGAGGGAAATCGCCGGCGGATGGCGCTACTACACGCGCGACACGTGCGCGCCCGTGGTGGAGCGGTTCGTGACCGAGGGCCAGCAGACCAGGCTGACCCAGGCGGCGTTGGAGACGCTCGCCGTGGTGGCCTACCGCCAGCCGGTGAGCCGGGCACGGGTGTCGGCGATCCGCGGGGTCAACAGCGACGGCGTCATCCGGACCCTCACGCTGCGCGGCCTGATCGAAGAGGCGGGCCAAGACCCCGAAACCCAGGCGCACCTGTACCGGACGACCAGATACTTTTTGGAGCGACTCGGGTTGCGGAGCCTTGACGAGCTGCCGGATCTGGCGCCGTACCTGCCCGACGACGTCGAAGGCCTCGACGAGGGGCCGCACTGGTCGAACGGCCGAGTCCGATCAGCGGCCCCGGCACCCGCCGCCGAACCCGCCGGACCTGGCGAACGCAACCAACACAGCGAACACAGCGAACACATCGAAGAGAACGAAGAGAACACGAGCGACAGTGACCCCAACAGTGACTGAGAACGAAGGCGTACGGCTGCAGAAGGTGCTCGCCGAGGCCGGCCTCGGGAGCCGCCGCCATTGCGAGGAGCTCATCGCGGCCGGTCGCGTGATGGTCGACGGCGAGACCGTCGGCTGGTTCGGGACCCGTGTGGACCCGGAAAAGGCGATCATCCACGTCGACGGCAAGCGCGTCCAGACCCGCTCCGACATGCGCTACTACGCGGTCAACAAGCCGCGCGGCGTGGTCAGCACCATGTCCGACCCCGAGGGGCGCAGGTCGCTGGCCGACTACGTCGGCGACGTGCCGGAACGGCTGTTCCACGTGGGCCGGCTCGACACCGAGACCGAAGGCCTGATCCTGCTCACCAACGACGGCGAGCTTTCCCACCGGCTGACGCATCCCAAGTACGGGGTGACCAAGACCTACCTGGCCGACGTCGCCGGCCCGATCCCGCGCGACCTCGGCCGCCGGCTGCGCGCGGGGATACGGCTCTCCGACGGATGGGCCAAGGCCGACCGGTTCCGCGTCGTGCAGCAGATCGGCAAGCGCGCGCTGGTCGAGGTGACGCTGCACGAGGGACGCAAGCACATCGTGCGGCGGCTGCTCGCCGAGGCAGGGCACCCGGTGCGCCAGCTGGCCCGCACCGAGTTCGGCCCGATCCGGCTCGCCCAGCTGCGGCCGGGCACGATCCGGGCGCTGACCCAAAAGGAGATCGGGGAGCTGTACGCGGCGGTCGGACTGTAGGAGGAGATCACGTGGCCATGCGAGCGATCCGGGGCGCCACACAGGCCGCCGCCAACTCCAGGGAGGCGATCCTCGAGGCGACCACCGAGCTGGTCACCGAGGTCATGACGCGTAACGAGCTGACAACCGACGATGTGATCAGCGTCCTGTTCACGGCCACGCCCGATCTGACCGCGGAGTTCCCTGCGCTGGCGGCCCGCAAGCTGGGCTTCCACGCGGTGCCGCTGCTGTGCGCCAGCGAGATCGACGTGCCACACGCGCTGCCCCACGTCATCCGGCTGCTCGCCCACGTCGAGACCGCCAAGCCGCGGTCCGCCGTGCAGCACGTCTACCTGCGCGGCGCCACCGTCCTGCGTCTCGACATCGCTCAGTAGATCCTTCGCTGATCGCCCTGGAGCCGGCCGGAAGATCGATCCGCCGCCGATAGGGTGATCGGTGTGCACGGAAGCTCCGCCGAACCACGCCGGGTCGTCGTCATCGGCACCGGTCTCATCGGCACGTCGATAGCGCTGGCCCTGCGCGAACACGACGTCGACGTGCTGCTCGCCGACCGCGACGCGGCCTCGGTACGGCTCGCCGTCGAGCTGGGCGCCGGGACGGCCCTCGCCGCCGGCGCCGCCGGGCCGGGCGAGCCCGCCGACCCGGCCGACCCCGCCGACCCCGCCGAGCCGGCCGATCTCGCGGTGCTGGCCGTCCCGCCGGCCGCCGTCGCCGCCACCTTGCGCGACGCGCAAAAACGCGGGCTGGCCCGCGTCTACACCGATGTGGCCAGCGTCAAGGCGGCTCCGCTGGCCGCGGCGGCCGAACTCGGGTGTGACCTGGAGGGCTTCGTCGCCGGACACCCGCTCGCCGGGCGGGAGCGTTCGGGTCCGGCCGCCGCCCGCGCCGACCTGTTCCTCGGCCGCCCCTGGGTGCTGTGCCCGACGCCGGCCACCGGCGCGGCGGCGACCGCGGCCGCCACCGCGCTCGCCCGCGCCTGCGGCGCCGAGCCGCTGACCATGAACCCCGCTGAGCACGACCGGGCGGTGGCCCTGGTCTCGCACGCGCCGCACGTCGTCTCGGCGGCGATGGCGGCGCGGCTGAGCGACGGGTCCGATCTGGCCCTCGGCCTGTCCGGTCAGGGCGTGCGCGACGTCACCAGGATCGCGGCCGGCGACCCCGAGCTGTGGATCGGCATCCTGGCCGCCAACGCCGTGTCCGTGGCCGACGTGCTGGAGGGCGTCGCGGGCGACCTGGCGCTGGCCGCCTCGGCGCTGCGCGCCGGGGCTGAGGCCGGCCAGGCCGGTGCCGACGCCGCCGCCGAACTCGTCGCCGACCTGCTGCGGCGGGGCAACGCCGGCCGGGTCAAGATCCCGGGCAAGCACGGCGGGCGGCAGTCGCGCTATGCGATCGTCTCCGTGCTCATCCCCGACCGCCCCGGCGAGCTGGCCCTGCTCTTCCAGGCGGCCGGGGTGGCAGGGGTCAACATCGAGGACGTCGTGATCGAACACTCCCCGGGCCGCCCGGTCGGCGTCGTCGAGCTGTCGGTACGTCCCGAGGCCGCCGAGCGGCTCGCCGGCGAACTCCGCAGTCGCGGCTGGTCCGTACCCGGCTGAAGCGGTACCGGGGACGGGTAGCCTGAGGCGTTGACGTGATGGGTCGGGGCACGAGGCCGGGGCAGCGGCCGGGCGAGGAGAGGACACACAGGTGACGCTCGTCATTGCGGTCGACGGACCGGCCGGGTCGGGTAAGTCCAGTGCGGCCAAGGGCGCCGCGCGGGCCCTGGGGCTGCGCTACCTCGACACCGGCTCGATGTACCGGGCGATGACCTGGTGGATGCTGCACCACCGCGTGCGGGTCGACGACCCCGACGCGGTGGCCGCCGCCGCCGCGACCCCGGTGATCGAGGTGGGGACCGATCCGGACGCGCCCTCGGTCTCGGTGGACGGCACCGACGTGTCCGCCCCGATCCGCACCCGGGAGGTCAGCAACTCGGTCAGCGCGGTCGCCTCCGTCCCCGCCGTCCGCCGCCGCCTCGTCGACCTGCAACGAGAGATCATCGAGGCGGGCGGCATCGTGGTGGAGGGCCGCGACATCGGCAGCGTCGTCGCCCCGGCCGCCGAGCTCAAGATCTTTCTGACCGCCAGCGAGCAGGTGCGCGCGCAGCGCCGGGCCCGCGACCTGGTCGCCGACCCGGCCGCCTCCGTCGACGTCACGCTGGCCGAGCAGGCCCGCCGCGACCGCCTCGACTCCACGCGCAAGGACTCTCCGCTCGCCAAGGCCGACGACGCCGTCGAGGTCGACTCGACCGCGCTGGGCCTCGACGAGGTCATCGAGACGATCGTCCGGCTCGCGAAAGAGCGCCAATGAGCATGCGGGGCGACAGTGAGTGAGCTCACCCACGCCGACGCGGTCGGTGAGGAGCTGGAGCACGACCAGGCGCCGCCGCCGGTGGTCGCGGTGGTCGGCCGGCCCAACGTCGGCAAGTCGACGCTGGTGAACCGCATCCTCGGCCGGCGCGAGGCGGTCGTCGAGGACGTCCCGGGAGTGACGAGGGACCGCGTCGCCTATGACGCCACCTGGGCCGGACGGCGCTTCACCGTCGTCGACACGGGCGGGTGGGTGCCGCGCTCGGCCGGCCTCACCGCCGCCATCTCCGAACAGGCCAGGCTGGCCGTCGATCTGGCCGATGTGGTGCTGTTCGTGGTGGACGCGACGGTCGGCGCCACCGACATCGACGAGGCCGTCGCCGCGGTGCTGCGGCGCGCGCGCAAGTCCGTCGTGCTGGCCGCCAACAAGGTCGACGACGCGAAGGCCGAGGCCGACGCGGCCGCGCTGTGGTCGCTGGGCTGCGGCGAACCGCTGCCGGTCAGCGCCCTGCACGGGCGGGGCAGCGGCGACCTGCTCGACGCCGTGTTGGAGGCGCTGCCCGCCGAAGCGCCGCCGGAGACCTACGGCGAGCCCGGCGGCCCCCGCCGGGTCGCCCTCATCGGCCGCCCCAACGTCGGCAAGTCGAGCCTGCTCAACAAGCTCGCCGGCGAGAACCGGGCCGTGGTCGACGAGGTGGCCGGCACCACCCGCGACCCCGTCGACGAGCTCGTCGAGCTCGGCGGCAAGACGTGGCGGTTCGTGGACACCGCCGGCATCCGCCGCCGCTACCGCGAAAGCCAGGGCGCCGACTTCTACGCCACCTTGCGGACGCAGTCCGCGCTGGACCGCTGCGAGGTCGCGGTGGTGCTCATCGACGCCGGCGACACCCTCGCCGAGCAGGATCTGCGGATCGTGTCGATGGTGATCGAGTCCGGTCGGGCCCTCGTGATCGCGTACAACAAGTGGGATCTCGTGGACGACGAGCGGCGCCGCTACCTCGAGCGCGAGATCGACCGTCAGCTGCACAATGCCCGGTGGGCACCGCGGGTCAACATCTCCGCCCGGACCGGACGCCACGTCGACCGGCTCGTTCCGGCCATCGAGACCGCGCTGGACAGCTGGGGCACGCGTGTGCCGACGTCGCGGCTGAACTCCTTCTTCACCGACCTGGTCAGCGCGCATCCCCACCCGGTCCGGGGCGGCAAGCAGCCCAAGGTGCTGTTCGCCACCCAGGCGGGGGTGCGGCCGCCCAGGTTCGTGCTGTTCACCTCGGGCTTCCTCGAGGAGAGCTACCGGCGGTTCATCGAACGCCGCCTACGCGAGGAATTCGGCTTCGCCGGCAGCCCCATCGAGATCTCGATGAAGATCCGCGCGCGGCGTGGCGACAAGCGAGCCGACAAGCCGAAAAAAAGGAGGGGCCGCTGATCAGCGACCCCTTCCTTCCTGTCCTCCCCCTGGTGTCGTCACACCGGGCGTTCCCGTCGGCCGGGCTAGCCCGGTTCTCCGCCGCCGCGACCGCTGCGCGGCGAGCCCGCGACTCGCTGATCGCCGGGCTCGGGCGGCCGCGAGTACCGACCGCGAGCCGCCTGGCCGGTGTCCGCCTCCGCTGCGCCGTCTCCCGGCGCGGCGGGCCGGCGCATCGGCTGGGTGGCCGACGTCTCGGCACCGGCCACGGGGGCGGCTTCGGCGGCCTCACGGTCGCCGTACCTGGCCTCCCGGATCCCGACCACTGTGAAGCGGCCGAGCGCGAGGGCGGCGAAGAACACCGCGAGCGCCCCGATGCCGGTGAAGAAGGCAAGTTGCTCGGCCACCTGCCTGGCCTCGGCGCCGATCGGCGAGCCGGTGGCGTTCGTGCCGGCAGCCTTCCACAGCGCGCTCACCGTGGGACCCACGATGAACCAGCCGCCGCCGAGGGCGGCCATCCAGGCGCCGAACACGGCGACGGCGCGATTCGCGCTGGCGAGCACGATCAAGCCGCCCAGGCCGACGGCGATGGCCGGCAGGACGTTGAGCCAGAACCGGTCTGCGGTCCACACCCATGTGCTATTTGGAGAATAGGCGAAGTCGACGTACGGGCCGACGAACGGAATCAGTCCGCCCCACAGCCCGAGCAGCACCAACAACACGCCGCTCAACACGCCGCGGCTCCGCGGAACTCTCAGCATCCCAGCCATATCTGGACCTCCCTGACCGGGCGAGAGGTAATTGTCTTAATTGCCGCCTTACCCGGCAGACCGAGGTCCATGCCGATTCCTGACCCGCCAGAGTGACCACCGTTGCGGAAAGATGGAGATGTGCGTCTGATCGATCAGCTACCGACCCGTGCCGAGGCCGACCCCGACACGCTGTTCGACGCGTTCCAGCGATGGGTGGCGCAGCGGGGGATCAGCCTTTACCCGGCCCAGGAGGAGGCATTGATCGAGGCGGTGTCGGGCGCCAATGTGATCTTGGCCACGCCCACCGGCTCCGGCAAGAGCCTGGTCGCGGCGGGGGCGTTGTTCGCCGCGCTGGGCCACGACGAGGTGGGTTTTTACACCGCGCCGATCAAGGCGCTGGTGTCGGAGAAGTTCTTCGACCTCGGTGAGATGTTCGGTCGCGAGAACGTCGGGATGATGACCGGCGACGCGAGCGTCAACGCGGAAGCGCCGATCATCTGCTGCACCGCCGAGGTGCTGGCCAACATCGCGCTGCGCGACGGCGCCGACGCCGACATCGGCCTGGTCGTGATGGACGAGTTCCACTTCTACGCCGACCCCCAGCGCGGCTGGGCCTGGCAGATTCCGCTGCTGGAGCTGCCGCAGGCCCGGTTCCTGCTCATGTCGGCCACGCTCGGCGACGTCACCAGGTTCGAAAAGGACCTGACGCGCCGCACCGGCCGGCCCACCGCCTTGGTGCGGTCGGCGACGCGTCCCGTCCCGCTGACGTACGACTACCGCAGCACGCCGATGCACGAGACCATCGCCGAGCTGCTGGCGGATCACAAGGCGCCGGTCTACGTCGTGCACTTCACCCAGGCGGCGGCGATGGAGCGGGCCCAGGCGCTGATGAGCGTCAACGTCTGCTCGAAGGCCGAAAAGGAGCAGATCGCCGAGCTGATCGGCAACTTCAGGTTCACGACTCGCTTCGGCCGGGCGCTGTCGCGGCTCGTCCGGCACGGCATCGGCGTGCACCACGCCGGCATGCTCCCCAAGTACCGGCGGCTCGTCGAACGGCTCGCCCAGGCCGGCTACCTCAAGGTCATCTGCGGTACCGACACGCTCGGCGTGGGCGTCAACGTGCCGATTCGCACCGTGCTGTTCACGGCGCTGTCGAAATACGACGGGCACCGCGTGCGGCGGCTGCGGGCCAGAGAGTTCCACCAGATCGCGGGCCGCGCCGGCCGGGCGGGATTCGACACGCTCGGCCACGTCGTGGCGCAGGCCCCCGAATACGTCGTCGAGAACGAAAAGGCCCTGGCCAAGGCGGGCGACGATCCCAAGAAGCGGCGCAAGGTCGTACGGAAGAAGCCGCCGGAGGGCTTCGTCTCGTGGGACCAGAACACGTTCGAGAAGCTGATCGCGTCCGAGCCGGAGCCGCTGCAGTCGCGCTTCCAGGTGAGCCACGCGATGCTGCTGTCGGTCATCGGGCGGCCGGGCAACGCCTACCAGGCGATGAAGAAGCTGCTGACCGACAACCACGACGAGCGGGCCGCGCAGCGCCGCCACATCCACGAGGCGATCGCGATCTACCGGTCGCTGCTGGCGGCGGGCGTGGTGGAGCAGCTGGACGAGCCCGACGCCGCCGGCCGCTACGCCAGGCTCACCGTCGACCTGCAGGACGACTTCGCGCTCAACCAGCCGCTGTCGCCGTTCGCGCTGGCGGCGTTCGACGTGCTCGACCCCGACTCGCCGTCGTACGCGCTGGATGTGCTGTCCGTCGTCGAGGCGACGCTGGACGACCCGCGCCAGGTCCTCGCCGCGCAGGAGAACAAGGCGCGCGCGGCGGCCATCGCCGACATGAAGGCCGAGGGCATCGAATACGAAGAGCGGATGGAGCTGATCCAGGAGGTCACCTACCCGCGGCCGCTGGAGGAGCTGCTCGACGCCGCCTACGAGATCTACCGCACGAGCCATCCCTGGGTCGGCGACTATCCGCTGCGGCCCAAGTCGGTCGCCCGCGACCTGTATGAGCAGGCGATGACGTTCACCGAGTACATCGCCGCCTACGACCTCGCGCGCGCCGAGGGCATCGTGCTGCGCTACCTGTCCGGCGCCTACAAGGCGCTGCAGCAGACGGTGCCCGACACGATCAAAACCGATGAGCTGCTCGACCTGATCGAATGGCTGGGCGAGCTGGTCCGGCAGGTCGACTCCAGCCTGCTGGACGAGTGGCAACAGCTCGCCCACCCGGCCGCCGAGCCGGCCGAGGCGGTCGAGGAGATCGAGGCGCGCCCCGCGGGGGTGACCACCAATGCCAGGGCGTTTCGGGTGCTGGTGCGCAACGCCCTGTTCCGCCGGGTGGAGCTGGCCGCCCTGGAGCGCTACGAGGAGCTGGGGGAACTCGATCCCGAGCTGGGGGCCGACGGCTGGGCGGCGGCGATGAGCGCGTACTACGACGAGCACGACGAACTGCTCACCGGCCCCGACGCACGCGGTCCCAAGCTGTTGCTCATCGAGGAGGACGCCGGGGTGTGGCGCGTCCGGCAGATCTTCGACGATCCGGCGGGCGACCATGACTGGGGGATCAGCGCCGAGGTCGACCTCGCCGCCTCCGACGAGCAGGGCGCCGCGGCCGTTCGGGTCGTGGCCGTCGACCGGCTCTGACACCCCCGCGTGACACCCGCTTGTTACTCGCGTGTAACCTCGCTTACAGCGATGAAACGCTACCTCTTGGAGCGAGCGTCCATGGCCGTCACTGTACGTATCAGGCTGAGTGATTTAGACCACAAAATGGCTAAATTGGCGAGAGCGTGGTACGAGATTGGTCTGGACCAAATGGCATTAGCTGCACCTATATTCCAAGATGCAAGGCATCTACGACAACTGCAAGGGAGATGCCGTGCCGAACCAGATCCCCGGCCTCGCACAGGCCCCAACCAGTCACGAAGGGCTTACCGCCTGGGTGCGTGGGATCGCGGAGCTCACCCAGCCTGACCGCGTTGAGTGGTGCGACGGATCGGAAGAGGAGTGGGTACGACTCACCGATCTGCTCGTCGAGCAGGGCACGTTCACCCGCCTCGATCCCGGCAAGCGCCCGAACAGCTTCTACGCCACCTCTGACCCGTCCGACGTGGCGCGCGTGGAGGACCGTACGTTCATCTGCTCGGAGGCGGAAAAGGACGCCGGTCCCACCAACAACTGGATCGCCCCCGCCGAGATGCGCAAGACGTTCGGCGAGTTGTTCAAGGGCGCGATGCGCGGCCGCACCATGTACGTCGTGCCGTTTTGCATGGGCCCGCTCGGCGGCAGCATCTCCCAGCTCGGCGTGGAGATCACCGACTCGCCGTACGTCGTCGTCTCGATGAAGATCATGACGCGTATGGGAGAGCCGGCGCTGCGCCTGATCGAAGAGCGCGACGGCTTCGTCAAGTGCGTCCACTCCGTCGGCGCGCCGCTGGAGCCCGGGCGGCTCGACGTGCCGTGGCCGTGCAACGAGACGAAGTACATCTCCCACTTCCCGGAGACGCGGGAGATCTGGTCGTACGGCTCCGGCTACGGCGGCAACGCGCTGCTGGGCAAGAAGTGCTACGCGCTGCGGATCGCCTCGACGATGGCGCGCGACGAGGGCTGGCTCGCCGAGCACATGCTCATCTTGAAGCTGACCCCGCCGACCGGCGAGACCAGGTACGTCGCCGCCGCCTTCCCGAGCGCCTGCGGCAAGACCAACCTCGCCATGCTGGCCCCGACCATCCCCGGCTGGAAGGTCGAGACGATCGGCGACGACATCGCCTGGATGCGTTTCGGGGAGGACGGCAGGCTGTACGCGATCAACCCCGAGGCCGGCTTCTTCGGCGTGGCGCCCGGCACCGGCGAGCACACGAACGCCAACGCCGTTCGGACCCTGTGGGGCAACAGCATCTTCACGAACGTCGCGCTCACCGACGACGGCGACGTGTGGTGGGAGGGCCTCACCGAGACTCCGCCCGCCCATCTGACCGACTGGCGCGGGAACGACTGGACGCCCGAGTCCGAGACGCCGTCGGCCCACCCCAACTCCCGGTTCACCACGCCGGCGGGGCAGTGCCCGATCATCGCCGACGAGTGGGAGGACCCGCACGGCGTGCCGATCTCGGCGATCCTGTTCGGCGGCCGCCGGGCCAGCGCGGTGCCGTTGGTGACCGAGTCCTTCGACTGGCAGCAGGGCGTCTTCCTGGGCGCCAACGTCGCCTCCGAGAAGACGGCGGCGGCCGAGGGCACGGTCGGCGAGCTGCGCCGCGACCCGTTCGCGATGCTGCCGTTCTGCGGCTACAACATGGGCGACTACTTCGGCCACTGGCTGAACATCGGCCGGTCCACCGATCCTGAGAAGCTGCCGCGCATCTACTACGTCAACTGGTTCCGCAAGGACGCCGACGGCCGGTTCATCTGGCCCGGCTTCGGCGAGAACAGCCGGGTGCTCAAGTGGATCGTCGAGCGGCTCAACGGTCAGGCCGACGCCGAGAAGACCCCGATCGGGCACGTGCCGACCAAGGCGGCACTCGACACCGACGGGCTCGACATCGACGACGGCGACCTCGACGTGCTGCTGTCGGTCGACCCGGAGGTGTGGCGGCAGGAGGCCGCGCTGGTGCCGTCGTTCTTCGAGCGGTTCGGCGAGCACCTGCCTAAGGAGCTGTGGGACGAATACAACGCCCTCGTCAACCGCCTGAGCTGACGGACGCGCGGGCCGCGTCCTCGACGAGCGCCCGGTCGCGCGGTCGCGCGCGACCGAGCTCACCGTTGGTCGCGGCGCAGCGGATGGTCGGCGGGCACCTCGACGAGCACCATGCGCATCCCGTCGGGATCCTCGATCCACATCTCGACCAGCCCCCACGGCTCTTGCCGCGGCTCGCGCACGATCGGCACACCGTCGGCCGCCAGCCGGCGATGCTCGGCGCGCACGTCGCGCACCTGCAGCCAGATCGCCGCCGGCCCGGTCCCCGGCTCGGCCGACCGCCCGGACACCTCGAGAAACCCCTGGCCGAGGAAGAACACCATCCCGGGATCGTCGGGCGGCCCGAACTCCCGATACACCGCCAGCCCGAGGGTCTCCCGATAGAACCGCCTGCTTCGCTCCGGGTCCGCCGGGCGCACCAGCACCCGGCTGCTGAGTACCTCCATGTCTCCGTTTCTACGCGATGCCCCGCGCGCCCGCACCGGGGCCGCGCCGGTACGCGCCACCACTTAGCCTGCGCTAAGGTAGACACGCCTTCGCGGCACATCGGGACGTGGCCCAGCTTGGTCTAAGGCGTCGGTCTGGGGGACCGAAGATCCGCGGTTCAAATCCGCGCGTCCCGACTCATATCAGACGAGTGGCTTGGCGTTCCGCGCCAGGCCACTTTGTCGTTGAGATGGTGCCGGCCGTGACCGCGGTCACGGGGGTCGCGGTGTCGTGCGGGTGGCGGGTGTGTTTGGGTGATCGGGTGGCGGCCGGGGACGTACCGATATTGATCGGTGTGGGCGTGCTGGCGGGGATCGTCAGCACGGTGGCGAGCCTCGCCTCGATCATCTCGTATCCCGCGTTGCTGGCGATCGGGCTGCCGCCGCTGTCCGCGAACGTGACCAACACGGTGGCGCTCATGTTCACCGGGGTGGGCGCGGCGCTGGGGTCTCGGCCCGAACTGCGTGGCCAGGGCGGCCTGGTGGGCCGACTCGGATTGGTCACCGTCATGGGCGGCGCCACCGGGGCGGCGCTGCTGCTGGTGACGCCGGCGGAGACGTTCGAGGCGGCCGCGCCGTGGCTGGTGGGGGCCGCGTCGCTCACCCTGCTGCTGAACCGCGCGGCCGAGCGCCCGAAGCACGGCGCGCACCGCAGGGCGCTGCTGGTGGCGCTGTTCGGCGTCGCGCTCTACGTCGGATACTTCGGCGCCGCCGGCGGGATCCTCATGCTGGCCGTGCTGACCGCCCTCGTCGACCGGCCGTCGGCCACGGTCAACGCGATCAAGAACGCGGTGGCCGGAATGGCCAACGGGGTCGCGGCGATCGGGTTCGCGGCGTTCGGGCCCGTACGGTGGGGCGCCGCGGTGCCGCTCGCGGTGGGCTTCCTCGCCGGGGGCTGGCTCGGTCCCGCGCTGGTGCGCCGGCTTCCCGGGCGCACCCTGCGCGTCGGGGTGGGGCTGTGCGGCCTCGCGGTCGCGGTCAAGCTGGGCGTCGACACCTACCGCTGAGCGCGGCCGCCTCACCTCAGCGCGACAGCATCCCGTGGGAGCGGGCGAGCGCGATGGCCGCGAGCGTGCAGGCGTCGGTGATCCGGCCCTCGGCGACCCACTGGTCGAGCTCGCCGGCCGACAGCCGGCGGACCTCGTCGATCCCCTCGAGCCGGTCGGGCACCGGCCGGCCGGCGACCTGCCCGGCGAAGACGTGCACCGAGGAGAACGAGATGCCGGCGTCGGGGTGGATCACGCCGAGGGGCGCGAGTTCGGCGCACTCCACCCCGAGCTCCTCCCGCAGCTCACGGGCGGCCGTGTCGGCCGGGTCCTCACCGGGCGCGGCGAACCCGCGCGGGATCTCCCAGATCCAGGTGCGGGTGGCGTGCCGGAAGTGGCTCGCCAGCAGCACCCCGTCGCCGCTGAGCGGCAGCACGACGGAACCGCCGAAGTCGAGGCCGGGCGCGGGCAGCAACCTGATGTACGACCGGAGCCGGCCGTCGCGGAAGCGCACGGCGTCTCGGACGAGGATGAGGTACTCGTCCTGGTAGACCACGCCCACGTCGCCGTTCTCGCTCGGGAGCCCGGCGTCGGCCAGCCGGCGCCGCTGGTCCGTCGCGACCTCGTGCTGCGCCGCCGCGCCGAACTCGATGGTGTAGGCGCAGCCGACGGCATTGCCGAACCGCTCGGGGTGTCTTTCGCGCAGGTCCGCGTACGCGCGGAGGCGGCGGGCGCGCCGCGCTTCGTCGCCGGTGTCAGTCAAGGACGGTCCGTAGGTCCCGTTGGGGCTCGCCTTCGGTGGCGGCGGCCCGCTCGCCGAGCATGCGTCTCGCCTGCAGCATCCCAGGGACATCCTCCAGCTCTTTGACCAGTTCCGCCCAGAACCTGCCGCCGGATTCGACCCATCCGTTGAGGATCTGGGTTTGGGTGTCCAGGCTATGGGCGAACCGTTTCCGGTCGCGGCGACTTTCACGGGCGCGCAGCCCCAGCCGCACGGTGACCCGTGCCGCCTCGGCCACGAACGGCGCCGCGACCGCGCCGGCCAGTGCCACGGTGAGACCGCTCGGCGCGATCTCGTACTCGAGCACCGCACCCGCCACCTCGACGGCGACGACCGCGGCGAAATCGCGCGCGCGGGGCTCCGGGCGAACCGGGCGGTGGCGTCCGGTGGCGATGCGCGTCGTCTCCCCGAGGAGGCGGATGTAGGCGTCGACGACCGCGGGGGCCCCGGCCTCCGGGTCGTCGAACATATTCAGGGGGTCGGCGAGCAGCAGGCTCATCCGCCGCACGTACTCGGCCCACGGTTCACTGTGCCGGACATCCCAGACGTCGTGCATCGACAACTTGGCGAACGTGTCGAGGAAGAGCGTCTCCTGCACGAAGTCGAACGCGGTGCCGCGGAGCAGGTGCGCGAGCTGTTCCGCCGACACCGGATCGCTGCCGCGCCGCACCGCCTCCCATTCCTGCAGCGCGGATCGGTGCAGCGCCTGGCTCGGCGTGAGCGCCAGCGCATTGAGGTTGGTGGCGCTGCTGACGCTGTAGGCGAGATCGACGAGCTGCTTGACCTCGGCGCAGAACGGCCGCCCGCGCGAGTAGCGGCCCAGCGCGGGATCGGTGCCCTCGGCGGTGACGAACTCCTTGTACAACATCTCGCGCGTCACGAACTCGTCGCGCGCCGCGATGTCGGCGCAGTGCGCGTTGACGTCGGCGAGGCGGCGCTTGACGCGCAGCGCGGTGTCCCGGTCGATACCGAGATCGAGGGCGAGGTGCGCGGCGTCCAGGTTCACCAACGTCAGACCCTGTTTGGTGAACGTGTGCGCCAGGCGGCGCCGGACCTGCTCGGCGTTGGCGGCCTCATCGGTCCACGAAAAGCGCAGGGAATGCACCTGCGCCTCTCCGGCCGCGGCCGTCCACGCCCGCCACCCCCGCTCAAGCAGCGTGTAGTTGGGCGCCGCCTGCCTCTCCAGGAAGGCGGGCTGGTCCACGGGCGTGCGCTCGGTCAGCAGCAGTTGCACGATGGCGCCCGAGTCGAGCAGCGACAAGAACGCCGCCCGGTCCGCGGCGCCGGGCGCGAAGTCCTCGAACACCAGCGGGTTGTTGTAGAGGAAGGCGCGGTTGATGACGACCTGCGGACTGTTGACGAGCGCCCGAATGTACTCCGCGCGCACCTGCTCGCGCAGCGCGTCGCGGACGTCGCTCAGTTCGAGTCCGTCGTCGATCATGCGGCGCAGCAGCGCCGGAGGGACCCACTGATTGTCGAGTGACTGGGCCACCACCGCCATCGGGTGGAGCTCCGCGAGCGTGATCTTCGTCATGCGACCCATTGCCGGGGCTGATCCTTCGCAGAGTAGAGGTGAACGGCCGACCGCACCGTTGGGTGACTCGTACGCAATTTACGGCAACCGGCCGCACGTATCGGGGCGAAAGGGTTTCCGGGAGCGGGTGAACAGGGTTCTAATGGCCCATGGTCTCGGTGCCGTTGACTCGCTCGGTGCGCGTGGGGTACGGACTCGGCTCGTTCTGCACGGGCACGTTCTCCACCGTTCCCGGCCTGCTGCTCCTGTACTACCTGACGAACGTCATGGCCGTGCCCGCGGGCCTGGCCGGGCTGGCGGTCTTCCTGCCCAAGGCGTGGGACCTGGTGATCAACACCTATGTGGGGCGGTGGTCGGACCGTACCGTCTCCAGGTTCGGGCCGCGGCGCCCGTGGCTGCTCGCCGGCGCGGTGGCGCTCCCGCCGACGTTCGTGCTGATCTTCGCCGGGCCGCCGGTGCGTGGCGGGGCCGCGGCGCTGTACGTGTGCGTGTGCTTCTTCGCCGCCGCCACGGCGTTCGCGTTGTTCGAGGTGCCGTACAAGGCGATGCCGGCGGAGATGACCGACGACTACCACGAGCAGTCGGGCCTGCTGACCTGGCGCATGGGCTTTTTGGGCCTGGCGATCCTGCTGTCGGGCAGTCTCGCCCCCGCCATCGCGAACGCGAACGGCGACGCGGGTACGGTCGGCGGCTATCGGGTGATGGGCATCGTCATCGCGGGCGTGCTGCTGCTCGCCATGGTCGGCACGTTCGTCCAGACCGCCAAGGCGCCGCACCTACCCCGGGTCGAGGCGGGGTCGTCCGGGGCGTCGTCCTCCCTGCGCGAGCAGCTCGCGGCGGCACGGAGCAACCGGAGCTTCCTGCTGCTGCTCGGCATCGGATGCGTGCAGATGCTGGCGGCCGGCTCCATGCTGGCGGGCGCGCCATACTTCGCCACCTATGTCCTGAAAAATCCGGACGCTGTCACGACGCTCTTCGTCGCGCTCGTCGGGCCGCTGGTGCTCACCATGTCCCTGTGGGTGCGGATCGCCCGCCGCTACGACAAGCGCGGCGGCATGGTCTTGGCCTCGACGCTGTTCCTGGTGGGCGGTGTCGCGCTCGCCTTCACGCCGCAGTTCGGCGCGGCCTACGCCCACGGCTGCGTGATCGTGATCGGGATCGGCTACGCGGGGCTGCAGTTGCTGCAGTACTCCATGCTGGCCGACACGCTGATCGCCGACACGCTCGAGTCGGGGATCCGCCGTACGGGCGTGCTCACCGGCCTCTGGACGGCGGCCGAGACGGTGATCTTCGCGTTCGGCGCGCAGTTGCTCGGCTGGATGCTGAGCCTGGGCGGGTTCGTCGCCTCCGAACCCGACCATCCCGTCGCCCAGCCGCAGAGCGCGATCAACATGGTGCTCATCGGCGGGTCGGCGATGCCCGCGCTGCTGGTGTCGGTCGCCATCGTGCTGACGTTCCGCTACGACATCACGGCCGAGCGGCTCGCGGACCTGCGAGCCCGGAGAGCCACCCGGGCGGGGCGACTGGAGTCCGCCGCGGAATCCGGCGGCTGAGCCGCCCGAACCGCCGCCACGCCGGGCACCCGGGCACCCAGGTCTGGGGTGTTTGGCCTACTCCGGGCATGGGATCACCATCCTGGCACAAAATGCTCTCCTGTCGGTTTCTTCCGCTTGGGCCGGGGCAAATCGGATACAGCGCTGACCCATTGATTGACTTCGGGAGATTCTGCCTTGTTAGGGCAGTCCTTTTACTTTCGGGATAATCCGGCATATGCCGGGCACTCCCCGCAGGCGGTGTACGAGCAGCTGTGGTTCAAGGACCGCCGTAAGCGCCTGCGCATCCGCGGGGCGATCGCCTTCGTCGCCCTCGTGGTCGGCGCCAGGCTGGCGTCCGTGGGCATCGGCGTCCTCTTGGCCGCCGCGGCGGCGGGCGTGGATTTGATCTACCACTGGCGGCGGCACGCCGCGACCGCGGTCTGGCGCAGGGGACAGCGCGGCGACCGGCGCATGGCGCGCATCCTCCGGCTCACCGTGGAGCTGCGCGGCTATCGGGTCCTGCACGCGCGCAGCGTGCCCGATCACGGGACGGTCGACCAGCTCGTGATCGGGCCGACCGGCGTGTGGCTGGTTCACAACGAGGCCTGGTCCCCGGACACCGAGCTGTCCGTCTACGACGACAAGCTGTTCATCGGCAAGTCCGTCGCCACGCGGACCACCGCCGAACTGCGCGACCGGGCCCGCCAGGTGGCCGAACTGCTGTCTCGTGAGCTGCGCACCGAGATTCGCACGCTTCCGCTCGTGGTCGTGCACGGCGGCAAGCTCCCCTGGAATCCGATCGCCGTGGAGGGCATCGTGGTGCTGCGGCCGCATCGGATACCCGGCCGGCTGACCCGCCATCGGCACGCCTACTACACCGCGGCGCAGGTCGACGCCATCACCGAGGCCGCGGTCCGGGTGCTGCCGATCGGCGGCCGCATGTTCCCACCGCACTGGTAGGCGAGAGCCGTCTGTTCCGCGCCTTCCCCGTACGGTTCCGTACGATGCGTACTGATCAGCGCGATAGGGGAGGAGCCGCGGTGTACGACGTCGTCGTGGTCGGCGGCGGCCACAACGGTCTGGTGGCCGCCGCCTATTTGGCCAAGGCCGGGCTCCGCGTCTGCGTGTGCGAGGCGCGCGAGGTGGTCGGCGGCGCGGCGGTGAGCGAGCATCCGTTCGGCCCCGACTTCACCGTCACGTCGCTGTCGTATGTGGTGAGCCTGCTGCCGCCCGCGCTGGTGACCGACCTCGACCTGGTCCGGCACGGCTATCACATCTACCCGCAAGGCCCGTACTTCGCGCCCCGCGCCGACGGCCGCTACCTGCAACTGCCGCCCGAGCCCGCGGCGCGCCGCGAGCAGATCGCCAAGTTCTCCGCCAAGGACGCCGACGCCTATCCCGCGTGGGACTCCTGGATGGCGGGGCTGGGGCGGATCCTGGGGCCGCTGCTCGACCAGATCCCGCCCAAGATCGGGTCCCGGCGCCCGGCCGATCTGCTGCGCCAGGCCGGACTGCTGCGGCGGCTCGGCCGGTCGGTCGACGTACGCTCCGCCGTCGACATCACCCGCGTGCTCACCGCCGGCATCGCCGACCTGGTCGAGGAGCGTTTCGAGTCCGACGCGCTGCGCGGCGTGCTGTCGGTGTCCGGCGTGATCGGCACGTGGGCGGGGCCGCGCTCGGCCGGCACCGCCTACGTCATGCTGCACCACCACGTCGGCGATCTGGGCGACGGACAGGTCGGCGCGTGGGGCTTCCCGCGGGGCGGCATGGGCGGCGTGACCCGTGCGCTGGCCGCCGCGGCACGGTCGTTCGGCGCCGAGATCCGTACCGCCGCCCCCGTCGCGCGCATCGACGTGCGGGACGGCCGGGCGATCGGCGTCACGCTGGACAGCGGCGCCGAGCTGCGCGCCGGCACGGTCATCACCACAGCGCATCCGCGGATCTCGTTCCTGCGGCTGCTCGACCGCCGCGACCTGCCGGCCGACTTCGTGGCCGAGATCGAGCGGTGGAAGACGCGCAGCGGCACCGTGAAGATCAACCTTGCCGTCGACCGGCTGCCCGAGTTCACCGCCAAGCCCGGCTACGATCCGCGGGCGCACGGCGGGACGATCGTGCTGGCCGACTCCATCGACGAGATCGAAGACGCCTTTCAGGACGCGGTGGCGGGGCGAGCCGCGCGGCTGCCCTTCGCCGACATCTGCATTCCGAGCGTGTTCGACGACTCGCTGGCGCCGGCCGGCAAGCACGTCGTGTCGATGTTCAGCCAGTGGGTCCCGCACCAGTGGCGGGCCGAACCGCACCGCGCCGAACTGGAGGCGTACGCCGACCGGCTGATCGCCCGGATGGAGACGGTCGCGCCCGGCTTCACAGCCTCGATCCTGCATCGCCAGATCATCGGGCCGTACGACATGGAGCACGAGTACGGCCTGGTCGGCGGCAACATCTTCCACGGCGAGCTGACCCCCGGCCAGCTCTTTCACGCCCGGCCCGCGGCGGGCTACGCCGATCTGCGCACGCCGATCCGGGGCCTGTACCAGGCCGGATCCGCCACGCACGGCGGGGGAGGGGTCACCGGCATCCCCGGCCGCAACGTCGTCCGTCAGGTCATGGCCGACCGGCGCCGTGCGAGGTTCCGGCGCTGACGCGTAACGGTCACGGCGATGTGTCCAACAATCCCAAAAATCTTGTCAACGCCGGGCGAATCCGGTGCGGGCGGCTGACCCGTAGACCCGGGTAAGGAGCGGTGTCAACGAGGAGGGCCTGCGATGGCTGCAGAAACCCGTTCGCGCGTGCGCGGCCGGACCACAAGCGTGCCGCTGGGAACCGATCTCGGCCTCTTGGTCGTCCGGCTGATCGTCGGCGGCCTGTTCGTGGGGCACGGGACCGGCAAGCTGTTCGGCTGGTTCGGCCAGGGCGGCATCGACGGAACCGGCGCGTTCTTCGAGTCCGTCGGGTACAAGCCCGGCGAGGAACTGGCGATCGTCGCCGGGATCGTCGAACTCGCCGCCGGCGCGATGCTGATGCTCGGTTTCATGATCCCGCTGGCCGCGGCGATCATCATCGGCGACATGATGAACGCGGCGTGGGTCAAGAGCTCCGCGGGATTTTGGGTCGCCGACGACGGCTACGAGTACGAGTTCGTCCTGATCTTCCTGGTGCTCGCGCTGACGATCACCGGGGCCGGCGCGTACGCGCTGGACCGCAACAGGGAGTGGTTCCGCAGCCGCGCCGGCGGCGTGGCGGTGGCCGTCGTCCTCGGTGTGATCAGCGGCATCGTCATGCTCGTCATCCGTGACTAGCTGAGGAGATCTCGCCCGCGGCCCCCGCACCGGCCGGCTCCGTCGGGTCGGTTGGGCCGGCCGGGAGGCCGCGCGGCGACCTCGGCGTACGGCGGCATCCGCTCCGCGCAGGTGCTCGGCAACCTGCGGACGCCGCCGACGCCGATGCCGCGTGCCGCGCCGGCGCCGCGTCGGCGCGGCACGCGCATGCTTGCCGACGACATTTCCCGTGATAACGCGACTTGCCGGAGAAGTTGTCCGCCGGCTCGGCGGTTGGCCGGTCCCTCTGCCGGTCCTTCCGTCGCGCCCTCCGTCGCGCGAGGTGGCCGTGAGATGGCCGGAGGTGGAAGTGATCGGGCCGACACTCGGACGGCGGGCCCGGTGGGTCGGATTACTTGCGCGGTCCGGTTACCGTAGTGGGGTGATGTGGCGGACGGCGACCGAGTTCGACGCCCGGTCGATCAGCACGACAGCCGAGCCGATGGTGCACGGCTACCCGCCGCCGGCGCGGGCGGCCGGCACGGCCGTAGTGGCCTACTGCGGCGTGCGCACGATCGTGCGCGGAGAATCCTCGCCCACGCCGCCGCCCGACACCTGCCCCGAGTGCGTCGCGATCTGGCAGCGCCAGCGCGACTCCGCCGGCTGAGGGGCGACTCCGCCGACCTGAGACGAGCGACCGCGCCGCCCGGCAATTGCGATATCCGGAGTTGGCTTTTGCTCTAGTGTGTCCGACGTGTCCGCTCCCTCTCCTCCCGGGTGGTTTCCCGATCCGTACGGCGCCCCGGGACTACTGCGCTGGTGGGACGGCCGGCAGTGGACGCAGGCGACCCAGCCCGCGGCGCAGGCGCCGCAGCCCGCACCCGCGTCCGCGTACGGCGGGCAGCCCCCGCCGATGGGGCCGCACCAGCCCGTCGCCGCGCCCGGTCAGCAGCAGTTCGCGCCCGGCGTACCGGAGCCGGGGCCGGCGTACGGACAGCGGCCCGCGGTCGGTTACGGCCGGCAGCCGCCATTCGGATACCAGCCGCCGCCCGCGAAGACCCGCAACGGCGTGCCGCCATGGGTGATCGGCGGCGTCGGCCTGTTCGTGACCATTGTCGTCGCGGCGGTCGTGGTGTTCGTCCTGCGAGGCGGCGATAGCGGTGACGGCGGGGTCGCCGCGCCGCCGCCCCGGGCCCCGTCCGCGATCCCGTCGTCGGCGCCGAGCACGTCCGGCCCCGAGGCTTCGGCGGTGCCGGCGACCCGCTCGGCGGTCACCGGCCGGATCACCGACCTCAAGCTGGGCATCTCCTACGCCCGGCTCGGCTCACCGTGGACGCCCGCGAGCGGCGGCTGGCTGCGCCCCGACTACTTCAGCGCGGGCCAGGTCTCGGTCGTTCAGGCGCCGTTCGAGCAGTACGAGAGCTTCAACGCGACCAGCCTGTCGGGTTCGCTGCGGCCGGATGAGACCGTCGGGTACGCCGATCCCCGGAACCTGTCGGTGCCGGGTCGGCGCGTCACCCAGCGGATCTTGCGCGAGCATTTCAACCTCGCCAACCGCAGGACGACCATCTCCTCGGGGCCGTACCAGGTCGGCGGTCGGCAGGGCTGGTTGGAGCGCTTCCGGCTCGAGTTCACCGACGCCGCGGCCCGCGACTGGAAGTTCTCCGCCGACACCGTGGCGGTCCTGGTGCTCGACCTCGGCGACCGCCGGCTGGGCCTGCTGTGGATCTCGGTCCCGGACACCTTCCCCAACCAGGGGGACGTCGACCAGGTTCTCGCCTCAGTCCAGGTCTCTTGATCGCCCACCGCGGCGGTGCTCGACCGGTCAGAGCCGGTAAACGCGCGTCGCGTTGCCGCCGAGCACCAGTCCGGCGACCTCGTCGTCCGGGCAGAGCCGGGCGACCGCGGCGGCGTTGACGGCGATCCCCGGCATCCCCGGCCAGTCGGTCCCGAAGATGAACTTGCGCGCCAGGCGGGCGAAATTGTGCCGGGCGTAGTACTCGGGCAGCCGCCGCGGCGGCAGCCCGGACAGCTCGATCCACACCGTGTCGCGGGACAGCGCGAGGAACGCCGCCGCGTCATACCACCAGCCGCGGCCGCCATGCGCGAGTACCACGTTCAGCGTGGGGAAGTCGCGCAGCACCTCATCCAGCAGGATCGGGTCGGCGTAGCTGTTCATGGAGCCGGGGAAGGTGCTGGTGCCGCAGTGCACCACCACCGGGACGCCGCGCTGGCGGCACACCTCGTACGCGGGATACAGCGCCCGGTCGTTGGCGGCGAAGCCGCCGTGCACGGGATGGATCTTGAGGGCGACGGCGCCGAGGTCGAGCTGCCGTTCGACCTCCTCCGCGACGGGGTAGTGCAGGTGCGGGTTGAGGTTCGCGATCGGACGCAGCCGCTGCGGATCGTGTTTGACCAGCGGCAACAGATCCTCGATGGGCTGTGTGCCGGTGACCTTCGGGCTGTATTCGCACAGCAGCAACCCGATGTCGACGTGTTCTTCGTCGAGCAGTTCGACGAACCGCTCGGGCACGATGGTGCCGTCGCCGTCGTAGACCCGTTCCAGCACGCCGCTGTCGCCGAAGTTCTGCGCCCAGGTGTGCCAGGCCGGCTTGAGGGTGGGCAGCTGGGCGGGATGCATGTGCGCGTCGACGAGCAGATGGCCATCGAGCACGGAAAGGAGCCCTCCCACCTGCGGAAAACCGCAGCCAAGCACGGCATTGCCCTGCGTCACGACATTATCATGATCAACCTGTCGGGCCGGCCCGGGTCAGCCGGGCGACAGGACGTCTTTGGCCATCTCCTTGACCACGAACCGCTGCACCTTGCCGGTGGCCGTGGTCGGCACGGTGTCGAGGAAGAGCACCGCGCGCGGCCGCTTGAACGCGGGCAACCCCTCGCGGCAGAACTCCAGGATCTCCTCGGCGGCGAGCTTGCTGCCCTCGGTCCGGACGACTCCGGCGACGGGCTTCTCCAGGCCATCGGCGTCGCCGGCGCCGACCACGACGGCCTGCGCGATCTCGGGATGCCGCAGCAGCCGCTCCTCGACCTCGGTGGGTGAGACCCACACGCCGCTCGACTTGATCATGTCGTTGGATCGGCCGAGGTAGTGGAAGTATCCGTCCTGATCGGTGGCGTAGGTGTCGCCGGTGCGCAGCCACTCGCCCTGGAACACCTGTCGTGTCGTCTCCGTACGGCACCAGTAGCCGGTCGCGATCGAGTCGCCGCGCACCATGAGGTGCCCCGGAGCGCCGGCCGCGACGTCGGCGCCCGCGTCGTCGACGATGCGCAGCTCGTAGCCGGGCACCGGCAGGCCGGTCGTGCCCGGACGCACCTGCCCCGGCCGGTTGGACAGGAAGATGTGCAGCGCCTCGGTCGAGCCGAGCCCGTCGATGATCTCCACGCCGAACCGGTCGAGGAACCGCTCGTAGATCCGCGCGGGCAGCGGCTCGCCCGCCGAGACGGCCTGGCGTACGGAGGCGAACGTGTCGGCGGGCAGGTCGGCGTTCAGCAGCGCGGCATAGAAGGTCGGCACGGCGAAGAACAGGGTCGGCCGGTCGGCGGCGACCCGGGCGGCGATCGCGTCGGGCGTGGAGCGCGCCGGCTCGAGCGACACCGAGGCCCCCGCCGCCAGCGGGAACAGGCACGACGCGCCCAGGCCGTAGGCGAAGAAGAGCTTCGATGCCGACAGGCAGCGGTCGTCGGGCCGGATGCCGAGCACCTGCGTGCCGTAGGTCTCCATGACCGAGCGGATCGAGGCGTGCCGGTGCATCGCGGCCTTGGGGCGGCCGGTGGTGCCCGAGGTGTAGAGCCACAGCGCGATCGAGTCGGGGCTCGTGGCATAGACGTCGGCGCCGGAGGTGCTGTCGGAGCTCGCCAGCCCGGCGCTGTCGAGGATGACTCCGGCCAGCTCGGGCGCCTGCCGCGCCGCCGCCTCGGCGGTCGCCGCGAACTCCCGGCTCGCGACGAGCGTGCGGGCCCGCGAGTCGCGGAGCAGGGCGGTCAACTCGGCGGCCGACAGCATGGTCGACACCGGCACGGGGACGGCGCCCATCCGCATCGCCCCGAGGATGACGGCGATCATGTCGGGACCGTCGGCCATGAAGATCAGCACCCGCTCCTCGGGCCGCGTCCGCAGCGCCCGCAGTCCGGCGGCCACCCGCTCGACCCGGTCCAGCAGTTCCGCGTACGTCAGCCGGCCGCGCGGGCCGGTCACCGCCACCCGGTCGCCGTGGCCGGCCTCGACATGCCGGTCCAGCAGGTAGGTGCACGCGTTGAAGACCTCGGACATGGCGCTCGGCCCCTTTCTCGTCCCCCAACCGCACCTTAGAGCTCGGCGGGCGGCTACGACAGGTGCACGTACTCGTAGTCGAAGGGCTTGCCGTTGATCCCGTTGCGCGGCGGCGACAGCCAGCCGGCGATCTTGCCGTGCGCGTAGACGGGTCGCATGAGTGAGGCCACGAGCGCCTTGTCGGCGTCGGTCGGCAGCCACGCCGGCTCGCGCGCCGTCCACTCCTCGTCGCTGAGCACCTCGCCGTCCGGCGACACGTTGATGTTCTTGAAGACGCCGACGTGCCGGTTGAACGCCCGATGCGGGAGGACGAGCCGATGGGGCAGGCCGGCGCCTTCGAGAATGCGGTTCCAGCGCTTGACGCCGCCCTCGCAGTCGGCGATGTAGGCGGCGCGCAGGTCGGTGTTGAGCGCCGTGAGCGCCTCGACCTCGACCTTGGTGAGCCGGCCGTCCTCGACCGCGTCGACGAAGGCGCCGCGATCGACGAGCCGGTGGTCGTCGTCGCGGCGCTCCTCGTTCCATCGCCCCTTGAGCCCGGCCGAGAAGTAGTTGGCGACGTTGGTCGAGGTCTCGCCGCCGAACAGGTCGAGGCTCACGCTGTAGTGGAAGTTCAGATATTTCTGGATGACGGCGAGCGGGATCCCCCCGTGCGGACCGGCATCGTCGGTGTCGTGCTCGACCATCAGCTGCGCGGTGCGCTCCACCACCCGGTCGACCCCGGTGGTGCCGACGAACATGTGGTGAGCCTCCTCCTTCAGCATGAACTCACACGTCCGCGACAGCGGGTCGAAACCGGACTCCTTCAGCGTGCCGAGCTGGTACTTGCCGTCCCGGTCCGTGAAGTAGGTGAACATGAAGAACGACAGCCAGTCGGGCGTCTCCTCGTTGAAGGCGCCGAGGATGCGCGGCGCTTCGGCGCTGCCCGAGTTGCGGCGCAGCAACTCCTCGGCCTCCTCGCGCCCCTCGCGGCCGAAGTAGGCGTGCAGCAGATACACCATCGCCCACAGATGCCGGCCCTCCTCCACGTTGACCTGGAAGAGGTTGCGCAGGTCGTACAGCGACGGCGCGGTGTACCCGAGGCGCCGCTGCTGCTCCACGCTGGCCGGCTCGGTGTCTCCCTGAACGACGATGAGCCGCTGCAGGTCGGCGCGGTACTCGCCGGGGACCCGCTGCCACGCCGGCTCGTCCTTGTGGTCGCCGAAGGCGATGCGGCGATCGGGCCGCGGCTCGGCCAGGAAGATCCCCCAGCGGTACTCGTCGACGGGGACGTGCCCGAAGTGCGCCCAGCCCTCGCGGCCGACGTTCACCGCGGTACGGAGGTAGACGTCACGGGTGGCCAGCTCGGGGCCCATCTCCGCCCACCACTGCTGGAACCTCGGCTGCCACGACTCCAGCGCCCGCTGCAGGCGCCGATCGTCGGCCAGCCCGACGTTGTTGGGGATCTTGTCCGCGTAATAGCTCATATCCGGCCCCTCGATCTCCGTACAGTCTAAGCTTCTCTGCCGTCACGGCAAGAGTTTGTAGAACGAAGTGTGGTGCGGCCGGATCGGCCCGCGACGGCGTCGCGCGCCGGAGTGCGGGGGAGTGCGGGGGACGCGGGAGACGAGGGATGCGCGGGAGGCGCGGCGCTACGGTTCCGCCACCGGCGGCAGGTGTTGTTGCGCCCACATGGATATCTGGTCCAGTGCGGGTATGAGGGCCTTGCCGCAGTCGGTCAGGGCGTAGGAGACCGACACGGGCGGCCCCACTTCGACCGTGCGTGTGATCAGCCCCGCGCGGGTGAGCTCGGCGAGCCGGTCCGACAGCACCGAGTCGGAGATCCGGCCGATCGCGCGCGACAGGTCGCGAAAGCCGGTCGGGCCGCCGCGGAGGATGCCGAGCAGCACGGCGTTCCAGCGCTTGCCGAGGAAGCCGAACGCGCGCGCGAGCGCGCCGTCGCCGCGCGGGCAGGCGCTGGCGACGACCTCGAGCGGGATGTCCCGCGGCGTGCCGGCCACGTTCTCATGCTAGCCCGCTCGATGTCGCTTCGGGAATAGAAGTAGCTCCTGTTATGCTTTCCAAAGTTGAAGTTTCTACAAAATTTGTGAAGGTGGAGATAGATGTCGTACGGACTCCTCGCACTCCGGCTGGTTCTCGGCCTGGTCATGGCCGGTCACGGCGCGCAGAAGCTCTTCGGCTCGTTCGGCGGTGGCGGTCCCCAGGGGACCGGCGGGATGTTCGGACAGCTGCGCTTCCGCGCGCCGCTGGTGATGGCCCTCGTCGCCGGCCTGGCCGAGTTCGGCGGCGGGCTGCTGCTCGCGGCCGGGCTCGTGACGCCGCTGGCCGCGCTCGCCATCATCGGCGTCATGATCAACGCGATCGTGACCGTGCACTGGCGTAACGGCTTTTGGAGCACCCAGGGCGGCTATGAGTACAACCTGCTCATCCTCGTCGCCGCCGCGGCGCTCGCCGCCACCGGCCCCGGCCGCTACTCGCTCGACGCCCTGATCGGCTGGGCCGACGACATCAGCGGTGTCTGGTGGGGCGTCGGCGTCCTCGCGGCCGCCGCGCTGCTGTCCGCGGTCACCCTCGTCCTCGGCCGCGCTGCCCCGGCGGCGCCGCAGGCCGGCGCCGACGAGCCCGCCGGCTCCCACGACCGTACGCCGGCGGCGACCCGCTAAGGGCTAAGGGGCGACGGGCGAGGGCAGCACATCGAGACGACGCAAGATGACGCCCTCGCGCAACGCCCAGGGGCAGATCTCGAGTTCGCCGAGGCCGAACAGGTCCATGGCGGCGTCGGCGACGATCGCGCCGGCCGGGAGCTGAGGCGCCCGGCCGGCGGACACCCCCGGCAGGCGCTGCCGCTCGTTCACGGTCATCTCGGTCAGCCGCTCCACCCAGCGAGTGAGCTCCTGGTGGGGCAGGATCCGCCGGACGTACGGGCCCTCGCTGGAGGGGGCGGCGCCGGAGATGCGGGCGAGCGAACGGAAGGTCTTCGAGGTCGCCACCGGGTGGTCGGTGTTGCCGTAGCGGGCGATGTCGCCGACCGTCCTGGCGATCTCGGTGCGGACATGACGGCGCAGCCGCCGCACCTCATCGGGTGGCGGCGGGTCGGCGGTGAACCAGTCGCGGGTGAGCCGGCTAGCGCCGAGCGGCAGGGAGACCGCGACGTCGGGCTCCTCGTCGATCCCCGAGGCGATCTCCAGGGAGCCGCCGCCGATGTCGACCACGAGCAGCCGCCCGGAGGACCAGCCGAACCAGCGGCGTACGGCCAGGAAGGTCAGCCTGGCCTCGTCCTCGCCGGAGAGGATCTCGATGTCGGTCGGCATCCGGCCGAGGATCTCCTCGCCGTTGACGGCGTCGCGCACGGCGGAGGTGGCGAAGGCGACGAGGTCCTCGACGCCCTTGTCCTCCGCGATGCGCAACGCGTCGACGACGAACTCCCGCAACTGGGTCTCGCCGCTCTTGGTCAGCCGGTCGCCGTTCTCCAGATGGGCCGCCAGGCGCAGCTCGGCCTTGTGGGAGAACGCCGGCAGCGGCCGGGCGCCCCGGTGCGCATCCACGACGAGCAGATGGACCGTGTTGGATCCGACATCCAGGACACCGAGCCGCATGCACTAGAAGTTATCCAACCGGCGCCCGGCGTGCCTTGTTACGGCACCATCCGGCTACGGCACCATCCAGGACAGCACCCCCGATGCCTGCAGCGCGGCGAGCACGCACATCCCGACGAGGAAGACCAGGCTCCAGGCGATCACCTTGCGGAAGATGTCCCCTTCCTTGCCGTCCAGGCCCACGGCGGCGGCGGCGATCGCCAGGTTCTGCGGCGAGATCATCTTCCCGAGCACGCCGCCTGAGCTGTTCGACGCCGCCATCAGGATCTGGGACAGGCCCGCCTTGTTGGCCGCGGTGACCTGCAGGGCGCCGAACAAGGAGTTCGACGAGGTATCGGAACCGGAGACGGCCACGCCCAGCCAGCCAAGGATCGGCGAGATGAACGCGAAGGCGCTGCCCGCCCCCGCCATCCAGGTGCCGAGCGTGATGGTCTGCCCGGAGGCGTTCATCACATAGGCCAGCGCCAGCACCGCCATCACCGTCAAGATCGCCCAACGCAGATCGACAAGCGTCGTCCAGTACGCGCGCAGCGCCGGGCCGACGGCGACCTTGAGCGCGATCATGGTCAGCACGCCCGCGATCAGCATCTGGGTGCCCGGCGTGGTCAGGATGTTGAAGTTGAAGGTCACGCTCGACAGCGGCTTGCCGCTCGCGCTGAACAGATCCAGGCCCGGCCAGGCGAACTTCTGGGTCGCCTTGTCGAGGAAGTCCTTGACCGCGCCGATCTGTCCGATCGCGAACACCACGATGATGATCACGTACGGCGCGTACGCCTTGATGACCTCGGGACGCGCGTCGGGGTTGGCGACCCGCCCGGCGAACTCGGGCGTGGGCTCGTCGGCGGCGCCGCCGGCCACGACGGGCGCCGGGCCGCCCTCGGTGTAGGTCTCCGCCGGGTGCCAGAGCCGGACCAGCGCCACCACCGCCGCGGCCGACACCAGCGCGGCCACCACGTCCGACAGCGGGACGGAGATGAAGTTCGACGTGACGTACTGTGCGATGCCGAAGGTGACGCCGCACACCAGGGCGGCCGGCCAGGTCTGCCGTACGCCGCGACGCCCGTCCACGATGAAGACCAGCGCCAGCGGCACGAAGATCGCCAGGATCGGGGTCTGCCGCCCGACCATGGCGCCCAAGGTGTCACTGGACAGGCCGGTCACGCCCGGCGAGCCGAGCGTGATGATGGGAGTGGCCATGGCGCCGAACGCCACCGGCGCGGTGTTGGCGACGAGCGCGAGCACCGCGGCCTTGAGCGGCCTGAACCCGAGCGCGATGAGCATGACCGCGGTGACGGCCACCGGCGTGCCGAACCCGGCGAGCGCCTCCATCAGCGCGCCGAAGGAGAACGCGATGAGGATCGCCTGGATGCGCTGGTCGTCGCTGACCCGCGCGAACGAACGCCGCAGCACGTCGAAGTGCCCGGTCGCGACCGTCATGTTGTAGACCCAGATCGCGTTGATCACGATCCACAGGATCGGGAAGAAGCCGAAGGCGGCTCCCTCGGTGCCGGCCAGCAGCGCCTGGCCGACCGGCATGCCGTACACCGCGATCGCGATCACTAGGGCGGCCCCCAACGCCACCAGCGACGCGATCCACGCCTTCACGCGCAGTACCCCGAGGAGAACGAACAGGACAAGTAGGGGGAGCGCGGCGATGAGCGAGCTCCAGCCGAGTGAGTGGGCGACAGGATCGAGGACCTGTTGATACATAAGTCACCTCACTGAGGGGGCGGGCTGATCCTCTTTACGCATATCTAACCTGTTCGCCGATTTTCGTGCCATCGATCATTTCGCCGCAGGAGAAGAGATTTATTCCATATACCGGAAAAGGAAGGAGGCCGGCGCGGCGGCCGGCCTCCTTCGGTGTGCCCCCAGGCCCCGAGCCCTGGGGCCTGGGGGCCTGTATCGGCCCTAGCCGAGGCCGTTCCGCATGGCGGTGATCAGCTCGCCGTTCGAGGTGTCGCCGGTGAGCTCCCAGAAGAACGAGCCGCCGAGCCCCTGGTTCTTGGCGTACGACATCTTCCCCGCGATCGTGTTCGGGGTGTCGTAACTCCACCACTGCCCGCCGCAGAAGGCGTACGCCGTGCCCGCCACGGTGCCGGTCGCCGGGCATCTGCCCTTGAGCACCTTGTAGTCCTCAACGCCCTGCTCGTAGGTCCCGGGAGCCGGGCCGGACGCCGAGCCGCCGGGCGCGCTTTGCGTGACGCCCGTCCAGCCGCGGCCATAAAAGCCGATGCCGAGCAGCAGCTTCGACGCCGGGACGCCCTTGCTCTTGAGCTTTTGGATGGCCGAGTCGGAGTAGAACCCGGCGACGGGGATGCCGGAGTACGACGTCAGCGGCGAGTGCGGGGCCGT
Organism: Streptosporangiaceae bacterium; assembly: GCA_035765195.1. Lineage (GTDB taxonomy): Bacteria > Actinomycetota > Actinomycetes > Streptosporangiales > Streptosporangiaceae > CALAED01. The sequence continues at coordinate 42,902 of DASTYC010000038.1, read as the reverse complement.
GGGGCCGCTCGCCGCCCACGCGCCGAAGAAGTCGTAGGTCATCACGTTGTACCAGTTGACGTACTGCGCGGCCCCGCCGTAGTCGGCGGCGTCGATCTTGCCGCCGGCGGTGCCGTCGGCCGTGATCGCCGCGGTCACGAGGCTGTCCGGGCCGAAGCGCGAGCGCAGCGCGGACATGAGGTTCCTGAACGCGGCCGGGCCGCTGGTGTCGCAGGACAGGCCGCACGCGTTGGGGTACTCCCAGTCGATGTCGATGCCGTCGAACACGTCCGCCCAGCGCGGGTCCTTCACCAGGTTGAAGCACGAGTTCGCGAACGCGGCCGGGTTGGCGGCGGCCTGCGTGAAGCCGCCCGACCACGACCAGCCGCCGAACGACCAGATGACCTTGATGTGCGGGTATTTCTTCTTCAGCTTGCGCAGCTGATTGAAGCTGCCGCGCAGGGCGCCGGCGTCCCAGGTGTCGGCGACCCCGTCGACGCTTTCCGCGGCGCTGTAGAAGCGGTCGTAGTCGGCGTAGCTGTCGCCGATCGCGCACTGGCCGCCCGTCACGTTGCCGAAGGCGTAGTTGATGTGGGTCAGCTTGGCGGCCGAGCCGCTCGTGTCGATGTTCTTGACGTGGTAGTTGCGTGCGTACACGCCCCACTCGGGGAAGTAGCCGATGATCTTGGCGCCGCCGGGGCCGCCGGTCGGCGTCGTCGTCGGGGTCACGGTGGGCGTGGGCGTCCGCGTCGGCGTGGCCGAGGTGGTCGTGGGCGACGGCGAGGCGCCGGTGCCACAGGCGGCGCCGTTGACGAGGCAGCCGGAGATCCAGCCGCCGCCGGCGAGACCGAAGCCGAAGGACGCGGTGCCCCCGGCGGCCACCGTGCCGTTCCACGAGGCGTTGGCGAAGGCGTGGTGATTGCCCGAGTCGGTGCGCACCGAGTCCCATGAGGAGGAGACCGAGGTGCCGGCCGGCAGGTCGAACTCGACCTTCCAGCCGCTGATCGCGGAACCGGTGCCGTTCATGATGGTGCATTTGCCCTCGGACCCGGTGCCCCAGTCCGAGGTCTTCGCACAGGTCGCGGTGACCGAGGCGGCCGCCGCCGAGTGGGTGAGCGCGACCGCGCCGAGGAGCGGCAGCAGCAGCGCGGCGAGGAAGGCCGCGATCCTCAGGAGGGACGGCCTGCGTGTAAACGGCCTGCGTACAAACGGAATGGGCGTGGACTGTCTGGACATCGTTCTCCCAACCAGCCGAGGGCGCCGCGTGCGGGCGCCCGCACAGAGGGGGGACAGCGGGGAGGCTGGCCCTGATGGGTGCCTGCGCAGGCAGGAGCCGTCGTCGGAGCGCTCATGGTGACGTAAGGACACCATGGCATAAGATAGGAAACTTTCCTATTAGTTTTTCCAAGATTTTTCTTGCCCTCACCCATGCCCCGCGACCAGCCAAGGAACGGCCCTAGACCACCCGGAATACCGGCAAATCAGTGAAAATTGCGGGAGCGTACCCGGCCCGGCACGGGCAGCCGGCGCAGCCGCGTGGCGAGCACATTGGTGACCCCGTCGGTGCGCTCCAGCCGGCCGGACACGAGCAGCGCCTGCGCGTCGAGCGCCACCGCCCGGTGCCGCGCCCACACCTCGGGCCGGCACACCACGTTGGTGATGCCCGTCTCATCCTCGAGGCTGACGAAGACGATCCCGCCCGCGGTCGGCGGCCGCTGGCGATGCGTCACCAGCCCGGCCACCACGACGTTGGTCTCGGCGGGCACCTCGCGCAGCCGGCCCGACGGCACCGCGCCCAGCTCGTCGAGGGTCGGCCGGACGTGCACGATCGGGTGGGTGCCCGACGTCCCGCCGGCCCAAAGGTCGGCGAGGGTCTCTTCGATGGGCGTCATCGGGGGCAGCGCCGGTGCCGCCGCGCCGGGCGCGAGCCCCGGCAGCCGATCCGGGCCGCCGCCCGCCAGCGCGCCCGCCGCCCACAGCGCCGATCGCCTGGTCAGCCCGAAGCAGCCGAACGCCCCGGCCGTGGCCAGCGCCTCCAACGCGGCCGCCGACAGCGGCACCCGCCGCACCAGATCCTCCATTCCGGTGTACGGACGGCCGGCGGCGACCCGTTCCGCCATCGCGGCGCCGAGGTCGCGGATGCCCGTCAGCCCCAGCCGGATCGCGGGCTGCGGCGTCGCCGGCGCGTGCGGATGGACGCACGTCTCGGCCGGGCCCGGCGGCGAATCCTCCAGCGTCGGCAGCGCGTCGCTCGCGTTGATGTCGACCCCGCGCACCTCGACGCCGTGCCGGCGGGCATCGGCCACCAGCGACTGCGGGCTGTAGAACCCCATCGGCTGGTTGCGCAGCAGCGCCGCGGTGAACGCCGCCGGATAGTGCCGCTTGAGCCAGGCGCTGGCGTACACGAGGTGCGCGAAGCTCTGCGCGTGCGACTCGGGAAAGCCGAAGCTCGCGAACCCCAGGATCTTCTCGTAGGCCTCCTCGGCCACCTCCGGCGGAATGCCGCGCTCGGCCATGCCGGACAGCAGCCGTTCGCGCAATCGCTCGATCCGCTCCGGCGCCCGCTTGGCCGACATCGCCTGCCGCAGCTGATCGGCCTCGTTGGGGCTGAAGCCCGCGCAGTCGACCGCGAGCTGCATCATCTGCTCCTGGAACAGCGGGACGCCCAGCGTGCGTTCGAGCGCCCCGCGCATCAGCGGATGCGGGATCGCCGGCGGCTCCTCGCCCTTGCGGCGGCGCAGGTACGGATGCACCGAGCCGCCCTGGATCGGGCCTGGCCTGATCAGCGCCACCTCGACGACCAGATCGTAGAACTTGCGGGGCCGCAGCCGCGGCAGCGTGGCCATCTGCGCCCGCGACTCGACCTGGAACACCCCGACCGTGTCGGCGTCGCACAGCATGTCGTACACGAGCGGATCCTCGGGCGGGATCGTGGCCAGGTCGTAGCGCTCGCCGTGATGCGCCGCGACCAGGTCGAAGCAGTCGTGCAGCGCCGACAGCATGCCGAGGCCGAGCAGGTCGAACTTGACCAGCCCCGCCGCCGCGCAGTCGTCCTTGTCCCACTGCAGCACGCTGCGGCCCGGCATGCGCGCCCACTCGATCGGGCAGACCTCGCCGACCGGGCGGTCGCAGATGACCATGCCGCCGGAGTGGATGCCCAGATGGCGCGGCAGCCGCAGGAACTGACCGGCCAGCGCGGTCACCGGCGCGGGGACGTCCGCCTCGGCGCCGATCGGGTCGCGCGGGTCGACCTGCTTGGACCAGGCGTCCTGCTGGCCGGGGGAGTGGCCGAGCGCGCGGGCGGCGTCGCGCAGCGCCATCCGGGGCCGATAGCTGATCACGTTGGCGACCTGCGCCGTGCACTGCCGGCCGTACTTGTTGTAGACGTGCTGGATGGCCTCCTCGCGGCGCCGGTGCTCGATGTCGAGGTCGATGTCGGGCGGCCCGTCTCGCCCGGGCGACAAGAACCGCTCGAACAGCAGGCCGTGCCGGACCGCGTCCACCCCGGTGATGCCGAGCGCGTAGCAGACCGCGGAGTTGGCGGCCGAGCCGCGGCCCTGGCACAAGATGTTGTTCTGCCGGCAGAACTCGACGATGTCGTGGACGATCAGGAAGTAGCCGGGGAAGCCGAGCTCCTCGATGACGTCGAGCTCGCGGGCGATCTGAGCGTACGCGCCGGGCGTCGTCTCCCGGCCGGGCGGCCCGTACCGCGCCCGCGCGCCCAGCATGACCAGGTGGCGCAGCCAGCTCGCCTCGGTGTGACCATCGGGCACCGGCCAGTCCGGCAGCCTGGGGGCCACGACCGCGAAGTCGAACACGCACGCGCGGGCCAGCTCGACGGTCTGTTCGCGGACGCCGGGGAAGCGGGCCAGCCGGGCCGCCATCTCGCGGCCGGACCGCAGGTGCGCCGTGCCGGTGGCGGGCAGCCACCCGACCATCTCGTCGAGGCTGCGCCTGGCCCGCACCGCCGCCAGCGCCTGGGCCAGCCGGGCGCCGTCGCCGGGCGCCGCGTAGTGCACGTTGTTGGACGCCACGACCCCGACCCGGGTGCGGGCCGCCAGCTCGGCCAGCGCGTCGTTGCGCGCGTCGTCGCCCGGCTGGTCGTGGTCGATCAGCTCGGCGTAGACGTTGTCCTGGCCGAACATCTCGACGAGGCGGCGCAGCTCCTTGTCCGGGTCGCCGCCGTCGAACGCCGCCCGCACCGGGCCCTTGCGGCACCCGGTGAGCACCACCCAGTGCCCGTCGTGCGCGTCTGCGAGCGCGTCGATGTCATAGACCGGGCGGCCCTTCTCGCCGCCGGCGAGCTGGGCCGCGGTGATCGTCGAGCACAGCCGCGCGTAGCCCTCGGCGTCCCTGGCCAACACGAGCAGATGCCGTCCGCGCGGGTCGGGTTCGCCGTTTTGCGGCCTGGGCAGCTCGAGGCTGAGCTCCGCGCCGAAGATCGTGCCGACCCCGGCCGCCTGCGCCGCCTGGGCGAACTGCACCACGCCGTACATCCCGTCGTGATCGGTGAGCGCGATCGCCTCCATCCCGAGCCTGGCCGCCTCGGCCACCAGCTCCTCCGGATGGCTCGCCCCGTCGAGAAAGCTGAACGAGGAGTGGCAGTGCAGCTCCGCCCACGGCACATCGGCCGCCCCGGCGCGATCGGGCCGGCGCGGGCGGACGCGATCGGGCGACGGGTCCCTCGCGGGGGCGGACGGGCGGGCGCCGCGGCCCCAGGAGAGGCGCTCTTCGAACTGGCGCCACGAGATCGGCGGGTTGTTCCAGCCCACTAGTCGTACACCGCCTCCACCCGCCAGAGGCCGCCCTCCAGCATGAGCAGATAGGCCCGGCCGTCGTCGGTCACCACCTGGAACCGGGCCAGGCGCCGAGCCTGTCCCGGATCCCACCAGCGCTCGCCGACCGGCCACGGCCCCGTCCACGCGGTCACCCGCCGCGGCGGACCGCCCGCCACGGCGACGTGCGCGGGCGGCGCGGAGACCGCGCACCGCGCGTCCACCCGCACCGTGACGTCGTCCACGTCCGTCACCGCCGCGTGCGGCGGCTCGGGCGGCACCGCGGCCGGCGCCGGCGCGGGCACCCGCCCAGGCCACGGCCCGTCGCCGCGGCGGCTCGGCGGCAGGTCGCCGACCGGCACGCGCACGACCTGCTCGCCCGGCCCGCGCCCGCCGACCAGCACCGGCCGGGTGATCGCCTCGTGGCCGAGCATCGCCTGGATCCGGTCGGCGGCGCGCTGGACGCGGTCGGTCACCGTCACCTGGCCCCACAGCGCCTGCTGACTGCCCTCGTCGGGAATGGGCTGATCGGGGACCAGCCGCAGGTACGTCACCCCGCCCCAGATGGCGTCGGCCGCCGGGGCCGGATCGGGCGCCGACAGCTGCCAGCGCACCCGCTCGGCCACCGCGAGCGCGGACAGCGCCCCCTCATGCCGCCACAGCCGCTCCCGCACGCGGCCGTCGGCGAAGCCCACCTCGACGGCCAGCCGCACGCAGGTGACCCCGTCGGCCCGCAGCCCCGCGTGCAGCCGGTCGGCCAGCCGCTTGGCCGCGAAGATCACCTCGTCGGCCTGGGCGGCGGGCGGATCGAACTCGGCCCGTACGGAGCGGTCGTGCTCGGGAGGCGAGGGGGCGAGCGGACGGCCCGGCCCGCCGCTCGCCAGCCGGTGCGCGCGGGCGCCCTCGGCGCCGAACCGGCCGGCGACGTCCCCGGCGGGCAGCGCGGCGAACTGGCCGAGCGTCCAGATGCCCAGCCGCCGCAGCAGATCGGCCAAGTCGGGCAGGTCGAGCACGGCCGGCGGATAGGGCGCGAGGAACTCGGCGTCGCCGCCCGGCGGAACGATCACCCCGCCGTCGTCCGCCCTGGCCGCCAGCTCGGCGGCGAACAGGCCGTCGGCGATGCCCACGCCGCAGTCGTGGCCCGCCTCCACCACGGTGTCCTGGACCAGCACCCGGAGCGCCTCCTCGCCGCCGTGGAAGCGCGCCGCGCCGCCCGCCGGGAACGCGCACACCCCGGGCCGGACCACCTCCACCCGCGGGGTGAGCCCGCCCACCGCCGCCGCGACCACCTCGAACAGCCGGCCCTCCGCGTCGAGATCGCGGTCGCGGACGACCATGTCGGGGCAGCGCCGCTGGGCGTCCCTGATCCGCTGCCCGCGCCGCACCCCCGCGCTCCGCGCCGCCGCCGTGCAGGCCGCCACCCGGTCGCCGTCCACCGCCGCGCCCGGCGTCGCCGCGCCGATGCCCACCGCGGTGACCGGCCAGTCCGGACACCACACGACCAGCGTCCTGCTCATTGCCTCACTCCGTTCGGCGGCGCGCGGCCTTTGTACGCGGCGGCTTCCCTTGTCGCTTGGTCACTCGTTCCTCGCTCCCGCGCTCCTCGGTCCAGCCCCCGCGGTCCGCGCGCGGCTCATTGCCTCACTCCGTTCGGCGGCGCGCGGCCTTTGTGCGCGGCGGCTTCCCTTGTCGCTTGGTCACTCGTTCCTCGCTCCCGCGCTCCTCGTCAGGCGACCACCTCCAGCGGCGGCCGGCCCTCGGCGGCCGGCGCGGCGGCCGGACGGACCGTGCCGTCCGGGCCGGGCAGCCACATCCAGGCGGATCGCCCGGGGCCGGCGGCGCCACGGCCGGACGCGGCGACGTGGGCGAGGCGGCCGGTGAGCTGCCCGTGGCCGGCGCCCGGCCCTGCCCACTCGGCCGTGGCCACGCTCAACCGCAGCTGGGCGCCGCCCCAGTCGCCGTCGACCGCCAGCACGCAGCGACCCCGGCGGGCCAACGCCGCCAGCCGGCGAGCGATGGTGGGGCTCGGCCGCTCGCGCGGCCGGACGAGGACGAGGTCGACCGCGTCGATCAGCGCGGCCACGACATCGGGCCAGCGGCGCCCCGGGTCGTCGACGAGCAGCAGCCGCTCCGGCGCGGCCCCCATCGCGGCGGCCGCGACGACGCCGAGGTCGGGCAGCCCGACCGCGGCGCACCAGCCTCCGTCGCGCGCCGCGCCCGCGACGAGCGCGAGCCCCAGCGACGCGGTGCCGAGCCCGCCGAGGCTCACCACCCAGCCGGGCGGCAGCCCGCCGCCCGGGATCACGGGACGCAGCGCGGGCAGCACCGGGACCGGCTCAGAGCCGGCCGGCCCCGCCTCCACCAGCACACTCACCCGATCAATGTCGAACATGAGTTCGACTCCTGTCAAGCGGGTTGCCGGGCGGCGGCCATGCGGACCAGCATGAACGGGTGATCATCGAAACACTCGGCGACCTGCCGTACGCGGACGTGCTGCGGGCCTACGACGGCCCCTGGCGACCCGATGAGACCTACGACGCGATCCACGTCGACGGCGGCACGGTCGCGGCGCCGGACGCGGCGCACGCCCGGTTCCTGGAGTGCGCCTTCACCCAGGTGACGTTCGACGGCGGCACGGCGCGCCGGGCACGCCTCAGCGACGTCTGGCTGCGCGAGGTGCGGATGATCGCGGTCGACCTCGCCGAGACCGAATGGCTGGACGCGACCCTCCTCGACTGCGTGCTGGCCGGGACCGAGGCGTACGGGGCCGATCTGCGGCGGGTCGTGTTCCGGGGCGGCAAGCTCGACTCGGTGAACTTCCGGGACGCCACGCTGACCGACGTCCGGTTCGAGAACTGCGTCCTACGCGACGTCGACCTCGGCGGGGCCACGCTCGAGCGGGTGCGCTTTCCCGGGTGCCGGCTCAGCGAGGTGGAGCTGACCGGAGTCACGCTGACGAAGGTCGACCTGCGCGGCGCCGAACTCGACATCGTCGGCGGCCACGAGTCGCTGCGCGGCGCCACCATCAGCACGGCCCAGCTCATCGACCTCGCGCCGGCGCTCGCCCGGTCCCTCGGCATCACAGTGCGTGACGGCTAAGTAGGGATAGTGCGAGATGTAGTATCAGTGCTATCTTTTGGCCAAGCTTTCTGACGAAAGGAAGTTGGTCTGTGACCGTGATGCGTGAGCTGGGGAAGCCCGCCCGGAGCGCGGCGCCGGCGGATGAGGAGACGGTCATCGACGTCCGCGGCCTGCGGATGCGCTACGGGTCGGTGGACGTGCTGCGCGGCGTGGAGTTCACCGCCCGCCGTGGCGAGGTCTTGGTGCTGCTCGGGCCGAACGGGGCCGGCAAGACCACCACCATCGAGATCTTGGAAGGCTTCCGCATGCGCTCGGCCGGCGAGGTCGACGTGCTCGGGGTCGACCCGGCGCAGGGCGACGAGCGATGGCGGGCCAGGCTCGGCGTGGTGCTGCAGTCCTGGCGCGACCACCACAAGTGGCGGGTGCGCGAGCTGCTCCACCACCTCGGCAGGTACTACGAGCCGTACGCCACGCCCGAGTGCCCGCGGCCCTATGACGTCGACGAGCTGATCGAGAAGGTGGGGCTCGCCGAGCAGGCGGACCAGCGGCTGTCCACGCTGTCGGGCGGCCAGCGCCGCCGCCTGGACGTGGCGATCGGGCTGATCGGCCGCCCCGAGCTGCTGTTCATGGACGAGCCGGCCGCCGGGTTCGACCCCAAGGCCCGCCGTGACTTCCATGACCTGGTGCACAGCCTGTCCGACCTCGAGGACACCACGATCCTGCTGACCACCCACGACCTCGACGAGGCGGAGAAGCTGGCCGACCGCATCTTGATCCTGGCCGGCGGCCACATCGTGGCCGACGGCAGCGCCGACCAGCTCGCCAGGCGGGTGTCCGCCGAGGCCGAGGTGCGCTGGAGCCGCGGCGGCGAGCACTTCGTGCACGCCACCGCCGACGCCACGCGGTTCGTTCGCGAGCTGTTCGCCCAGTACGGCGAGGACGTCGCCGAGCTGGAGGTACGCCGAGCCACCTTGGAGGACACCTACATGGCCCTGGTCCATCGGCACGAGAGCGGCCACGAGTCGGAGGAGGTGGTCTCGCTGTGAGCTCCGCGGTCGTCTCCGCGTCCCGGCTCGGGGTGACGCGCGGTCTGCTGGAGTTCAAGCAGACCCTGGTCACCCCGGCGGAGCTGTTCTGGACACTTCTGATCAACGTGGGCTACGTCCTCGTGCTGTACTTCCAGCGGAACCGCTCGGTCGAGGGTTCGTCGCTGGCCCTGCTGACGCTCCCGAGCATCCTCGGCATGGCCGTCGCGTTCGGCGGGGCGCAGGGCGCCACCAACGTCCTGGCGACCCACCGTGAGGACGGCACGCTGCTGCGGGCCAAGGCCATCCCGAACGGCATGGTCGGGTACCTGGTCGCCCAGCTCGTGGTGATCTCCCTCACCACGGTGTTCGGCATCGTCGTCGTGCTCGTCCCCGGCCTGTTCCTGATCGGCGGGTTCCCGTCCGCGGGCGCCGGTGACTGGCTGCTCGTCCTCGGCGTGCTCGTCCTGGGCCTGCTCGCCACCCTCCCGTGGGGCATGATCATCGGCTCGTTCGTCAAGAGCGCCGCTGCGGGGTTCGGCCTGACGTTCCTGCCCCTGTGCGGCATCGTCGCGATTTCCGGGATCTTCTATCCGATCACCGCGCTGGCGGGATGGCTGCAAGGGGTCGCGCAAGCGTTCCCGATCTACTGGCTCGGGCTCGGCATGCGCGCGGCGCTGCTGCCCGACTCGGCGGTCGCGGCGGAGATCGGTCAGTCCTGGCGCCAGGTCCCGATGATCGGCGTGCTGGCCGTGTGGAGTCTCGTCGGCCTCTCGATCGCTCCGTCCGTGCTGCGCCGCATGGCGCGCAAGGAGTCGGGGGCGACCATGCAGGAGCGCAAGGAGCGTGCCCTGCACCGGGGATACTGAGGCGGATGCCTCCCATGGGCGAGACCATTCACAACCGCATCGCCATGTTGCGGGCGGAACGAGGCATCTCCCGCCGGCAGCTCGCCGAGGCGGTCGGGGTGCACTACCAGACGGTCGGCTATCTGGAGCGGGGCGAGTACAGCCCCAGCCTCTATCTGGCGCTGCGCATCGCGGAGTACTTCGAGGTGCCGGTCGAGGTGATCTTCTCCACCACCCCCTTCCCGCGCATCGGCCAAGACGGCAGGTCGGCCTGACGGGGGCCGCGGGGAGGGGGCTGGTGCCGAGGGGGGGGTTGGTACGGGCCGGTGGGCTGGGGAAGACTCGTCGGCATGAGCAGCAAGCCGTTCGCCTCGTCGGCCGATCTCGACGCGAAGGAGCAGACGCTCGAGGTGCTCGCGGACGGGGTCTATGCGCTCACCGCCGAGGGCGACCCCAACGTCGGGGCGATCGAGGGCGAGGACTTCCTCGTCTGCTTCGAGGCGATGGCCACCCCGACCGCGGCCCGCCGGTGGCTGGCGCGGCTGCGCGAGCACACCGACAAGCCGGTCCGCTATCTGGTCTTGTCCCACTACCACGCGGTACGAGTGCTCGGCGCGAGCGCGTTCGACGCCGAGGTGATCGTCGCGCACGACAACACGCGCCGCCTGATCGCGGAGCGGGGCGCGCAGGACTGGGCGAGCGAGTACGGCCGGATGCCCCGGCTGTTCGACGACCCCGACTCCATCCCCGGGCTCACCTGGCCGACCGCGACGTTCTCCGACCGGCTCACCATCCACCTGGGCGGCGACCGCGGCGAGTTGCTGTTGCGCCACTGCGGCCGGGGTCACACCGAGGGCGACATCGTCGCCTGGCTGCCCGGCCGCCGGATCCTGTTCGCCGGCGATCTGGTGGAGGCGCGCGCCGCGCTCTACACCGGCGACGCGTTCCACCGCGAGTGGGCGACCACCACGCTCGACCGGGTCGCGGACCACGCCGCCGATGCCCTGATCGGCGGGCGCGGGCCCGTCGTCCACGGCCGCGACGCGGTCGCCGGCGCGATCGCGCAGAGCCGCGACTTCCTCGGCACCATGCTGCGCGAGGTCGGCGCGGTGCACGGCCGCGGCGGCACGCTCACCGAGGCGTTCGCCGCGACGCACGCCGCGCTGGAGCCCGCGTACGGCGGCTGGCCCATCTTCGAGCACTGCCTGCCGTTCAACGTGTCCCGGCTGTGGGACGAGCTGTCCGGAATCGAGCGGCCGGTCATCTGGACCGCCGAGCGCGACCGCGCGGTCTGGGCCGAGCTGCAAGGCTGATCACGGGGTCGAGCCGCCGGCCCCGACGCGCCGGCGGCCGAGGGAGGTGCTCGTGGAACCGGTGCTCATCGTCGGGGGTGGGCCGGTCGGCCTGACCACGGCCCTGCTGCTCGCGCGCTGGGACGTCCCGTCGGTGGTGTTCGAGGCCGAGCCGGTACGCGATCCGGTGGGGTCCAGGGCCATCTGCTTCCAGCGCGACGTGCTCGACATCTTCGACCGGATCGGCTGCGCCGAGGCGATGATCGCCGAGGGCGTGACGTGGACGATCGGGCGCACCTACTACCGCGAGCACGAGCTCTTCACCGTCACCTTCCCGCGGCCGGCCCCGGGCGGGCCCCCGCCCTGGATCAACATCTCCCAGGCCAGTGTCGAAGGCTACCTGGCCGCCGCCGCGGCGAAGCAGCCGCTCATCGACGTCCGGGTCGGTCAGGCCGTGATCGGGGGGCGCCAGACGGACGTCGGCGTCGAGGTGACCACGCCGGCCGGCACGGTGCGCGGCAGCCACCTGGTCGGCGCGGACGGCGGGCACAGCACGGTGCGGCGGCTGCTCGGCATAGGGTTCCCCGGCCGCTCCTACGACGACCTCTTCCTGATCTGCGACATCCGGGCCGACCTGCCGTTTCCGAGCGAGCGGCGATTCTTCTTCGACCCGGCCTGGAACCCGGGACGCCAGGTGCTCGTGCACCAGCAGCCGGACTCGGTCTGGCGGATCGACTGGCAGGTGCCGCCCGACTTCGACGCGGCGGCCGAGCGCGCCTCCGGGGCCTTGGACGCGCGCATCCGCAAGATCGTCGGCGATCGTCCCTACGAGATCGTCTGGCAGAGCGTCTACCGGTTCCAGGAGCGGGTGGCCGAGCGCTTCGGCGCGGGCCGCGCCTACCTCGCCGGCGACGCCGCCCATCTGTACGCGCCGTTCGGGGCGCGCGGGCTCAACTCAGGGGTGCAGGACGCCGAGAACCTCGCCTGGAAGCTGGCGTTCGTGCGGCGCGGGTGGGCGCCGGCCGCGCTGCTGGACAGCTACGAGGCCGAACGCCGCGCGGCGGCCCTGGAGAACCTCCGGGTCACCAGCGCCACCATGGAGTTCCTCGTGCCGCAGACCGAGGCGCAGCGCGCGCGCCGGCGGGCGGCCCTCGACCGGGCCCTCACCGACCCCGCCGCCCGCGGCCTGATCAACTCGGGGAAGCTGGCGGAGCCGTACTGGTACCTGGACTCGCCGCTCACCACGCCGCCCGACGGGCCGGCCGCCGCGGACTTTCCCACCGAGCCCGGCGCCGCCCGGCCACCGGTGCCCGGGGTGCTCTGCCCCGACGGCCCGTGCCTGGCGCCCTCGGACGGCGGGCCGGGGGACGCCGGCCGGGGACCTACGGAGCCGACCCGGCTGCGCCGGCTGTTCGGGCAGGGGTTCGTGCTCCTCGCGGGCGACCGGGGCGCCGGCGGTCTCAACGGGGTGCCGCCGCCCGAGGCGGGCTGCCCGCTCGACGCGTACGCGCTCGCGGAGATCGACCCCGGTGGCGCGGTGCGGACGGCGCTCGGCGCGGCGGCCGGCGAGGTGCTGCTCGTGCGGCCCGACGGGCATCTGGCGGCCGTGCTGCCCGGCATGGAGGGCGTCGCGAACGCCCTGCGCCGCGCCATCGGCGCGGGCCCGGCCTGACTGTTGACCTCACATCAAGATCGGCGAGGGGGGCGGGCGGCGCGCAGGTCGGCTTCGATGCGGGCGGCGGTGGCCAGCAGCGGCGGCAGCAGCACGGCCGTGGCCGACTCCGCGCTCGTGCGGCCCGCCGGCGCGGCGATGTTGACGGCGGCGGTGACCCGGCCGGCGTGATCGTGGATCGGCGCCGCGATCGACCGCAGCCCCTCTTCGAGCTCCTGGTCGTTCAGCGCCCAGCCCTGCTCGCGCACCCGCTTCAGCTCGTCGCGCAGCCCGGCCTCCGAGGTGATCGTCCGGGGGGTGAACCGGCGGAGCGCGGTCTCGGCGAGATAGGCGTCGAGCCGCTCCTCGGGCAATCCGGCGAGCAGCACCCGCCCCATCGAGGTGGCGTGCGCGGGGAAGCGGGTGCCGATGCTGATCGTCACCCGCATGATCTGCGAGGTCGGCACCCGCGCCACGTACACGACGTCGCCGCCGTCGAGCACCGACACCGACGCCGACTCGTGCACCTCGGCGACCAGCCGCTCCAGGTGCGGCTCGGCCACCTCGGGAAGGGTCAGGCTGGACAGGTAGGCGTAGCCGAGCTCGAGCACGCGCGGGCTCAGCGCGAACAGCCGGCCGTCGGTACGCACGTACCCGAGGTCGGCGAAGGTCAGCAGGAACCGCCGCGCGGCCGCGCGGGTGAGCCCGGTCTTGCGCGCCACCTCGCTCAGCGTCAGCTCGGGCGACGCGGCGTCGAAGGCCCGGATCACCGCCAGTCCCCGCGCCAGTGACTGGACGAAGTGGGCGCCCCGCTCCGCTGCCTCCGTCATGCCGACTCTCCCGTCCGCCCGGCCGCCATCGACTGAACACGTTATGTGGTCGCGTCGCCGATGTCGGCGCGGTCAGCCATGGGCGTGCCTTTCGAGGTGGTCCAGCAGATGGTGGTTGACCGTGTCGGGGCGCTCCACGTTCAGCAGGTGGGCGGCCCCCGGCACCTCCTCCAGGCGGGCGCCGGCGATGCGCTCGGTGAGGTCGCGGGCGTGCGCCGGCGGGGTCGCCACGTCATCGGTGCCGACCATGACCAGCGTGGGCGCGGAGATCTTCGCCACGTCGGCGCGCTGGTCCATGTCCCGGATGGCCGCGCAGCAGCCCACATAGCCCGCCGCCGGCGTCGCCGTCAGCATGGCGGCGTACCGCGCGACCTGGTCGGGGTGCCGCGCGCGGAAGTCGTCGGTGAACCACCGGGCCATGGCGCCGTCGACGATCGCGGCCATGCCGCCCGCCTCGACCGCGGCGATCCGCTGCTCCCACAGCACGGACCCGAGATGGGGCGAGGTGGCCAGCAGGGCCAGCGCCGTGATGCGCTCCGGCGCGTGCGCGGCCAGCCACATCCCGACCATGCCGCCCAGCGACAGGCCGCACATCGACGCCTGCCGTTCACCCAGGTGGTCGAGCACGGCGAGCACGTCGGCGCCCAGGTCCGCGATCGTGTACGGCCCGGGCGGCACGGGGGAGCGGCCATGCCCGCGATGGTCGACGCGCACCACGCGGAACCGCTCGGCCAGGGCGGGCAGCTGCGGCTCCCACATGGCGAGTGACGAGCCGATCGACCCGGCCAGCACCAGCGGCGGCCCGTCGCCGGTGACCTCGTAGTGCAGCAGTGTGGTCATCGTTCCTCTCCGTCGTAGGCGGCCGGTTCGTCTTGTGGTCGGGCCCATCCGGCGGCGGATGCGCGGAGTCGGGCACCTCAGCCTCCTTGGCTTCCTCGAGACGGGGGCGCGGGCGTCGCGGCGGTCAGCGCGCGCAACGCGGCCAGCTCGTGTTCCGACGGCGCCGCGGTCTCGTCGAGATCGGGCGCGGTGGCGAGGTCCCAGCCGGTGGCCTCGCGGGCGCGATCCAGGGTCACGCCGGGATGCAGGTGGGTCAGCCGCAGCTCCTTGGTCTCGGGGTCGGGCGCCATGATCCCGAGATCGGTGATGACGGTGGCCGGGCCGGCGCCACTGAGCCCGAGCCGCTCGCGGTCGCCGGGCCCCGATCCGTAGCCCACCGACGTGATGAAGTCGGCCTTCTCCACGAACGTGCGGCGGCTTTGCCGGACGATGACGATCACCTCGCGGCAAGACGCGGCGATCTCCGGGGCGCCGCCGGCGCCGGGCAACCGCACCTTGGGACGGGCGTACTCGCCGCCGATCACCGTGGTGTTGATGTTGCCGTACCGGTCGAGCTGCGCGGCGCCGAGGAAGCCGACGTCGATGCGGCCCGGCTGCAGCCAGTAGTTGAAGATCTCCGGGACGCTCACCACCGCGTCGGCTGTCTCGGCGAGGATCCCGTCGCCGATCGAGAGCGGCAGATGGCCGGGCTTGGCGCCGATCGTCCCCGACTCGTAGATGAGCACGAGGCCGGCGGCGTGGGTGTTCCTGGCGAGGTTCGCCGCGGTGCTCGGCAGGCCGATGCCCACGAAGCAGACCTGCCCGGGGCGCAGCTGGCGGGCCGCCGCGATCGTCATCATCTCATCGGAGGTATAGCTCATGTGTGCTCCCCGCCCGCCCGCCGGGCGTGCCGCGCACTCGCCGCACTCGCCGCGCTCGCCGCGCTCGCCGCGCTCATGCGACTCATGCCGGCACGCTTCCCTCGGCGAGGACGTGCTCGTCGATCCAGGCCCGGAACGTCTCGCGGTCTCGGGCGATCTTGTCCCAGGCCACGTAGAAGTCGTTGTCGCGGATGGTGTAGTCGAGGCTGTAGGACGGCTGTGACCCGCCGGGCGCCGCGGCGACGTAGGTCACCGCCCAGGACGGGATCACGATGGCGCCGGGCCGCGGGTCGAGCTCGTCGACGATCTCCTCGACCGTGACGAGCGACCTGTGGGCGGCCAGCACGACCTCCTTCTGGATCCCCGTGATGCCCCACAGCTGGACGTTGCCGGCCCGGTCGGCGCGCTGGGCGTGCACGATCCCGACATCGGGGTTGAGGGCCGGCACGGCGGTGAGCTCCTCGCCGGTGAACGGGCAGGTGATCGGCTTGATGTTCGCCGTCTGCCCCGGCAGGTCGGTGCCGCGATAGCCGCGCAGCACGGCGAACGGCAGCCCGGACGCCCCTGCGACGTACCGGTTGGCCATCCCGGCGTGGCTGTGCTCCTCGAGTTCCAGCGGCGCCGGCCAGCCGTTCTCCACGGCGTCGCGGAAGCGGTGCAGGGACCCCACTCCCGGGTTGCCGCCCCAGGAGAAGACGAGCTTGCTCGCGCACCCCATGCCGATCAGCTGGTCGTAGATGAGGTCGGGGGTCATCCTGATGAGCACGAGGTCGCGCCGGCCCTGCCGGATGATCTCGTGGCCCGCGGCGAACGGGATGAGGTGTGTAAAGCCCTCGAGCGCGACGGAATCCCCGTCGTGGACGAGCGTCGCGACGGCGTCCTTGAGCGGGACGACTTCGGCCACGGCCACCTCCGAGCGCTTGTTCGTCTTCCGCACGCAAGTTCTCGTAGCGAACATACTCAGCGGCCGCGACTCAGGTCTAGGTTGAAAACGTGAGGGTTCCGCGGGGCGGCTCGCGACTGTCGATCGCGCGGGCCGGCGGGCGGGCGGGCGTACGGCGGGAGGACGGTGACGGCACACATGGCCACAAGGGCGGTCACACGGACACAGGTGGGCATCGTCGGCGCGGGCCCGGCCGGCCTGTTGCTGGCGCACCTGCTGCATCTGGCGGGTGTGGAGTCGGTGGTGCTGGAAAACCGCAGCCGCGAGTACGTCCAGCAGCGCGTACGGGCCGGGGTGCTGGAGCAGGCCACCGCCGACCTGCTGACCGAGACCGGCGTGGGGGAGCGGCTGGCCCGCGAGGGCATCGTCCACCACGGCCTGGAGCTGCGGTTCGAAGGCGCCGGGCACCGGATTCCGCTGAGCGAACTGGCCGGCGGCCGCACCATCGTCATCTACGGCCAGCAGAAGGTGGTCGAGGATCTCACCGAGGCGCGGCTGGCCGCCGGCGGCCGTGTCCACTTCGAGGTCGCCGACGTCAGCGTGCACGACCTCGACTCGGACGAGCCGAAGATCCACTACAACCTCGACGGCGAGCCGCGCGAGCTCGCGTGCGACTTCATCGCCGGCTGCGACGGCTTCCACGGGGTGTGCCGCCCGTCGATCCCGGCCGGGGCGCTTTCGGTCTACGACCACGTCTACCCCTACGGCTGGCTGGGCATCCTGGCCACGGTGCCGCCGTCCACCGACGAGCTGATCTACTGCTACCACGACCGCGGGTTCGCGCTGCACAGCCTGCGCTCGCCCGAGCTGAGCCGGCTCTACATCCAGGTCGACCCGGACGAGGACATCGCCAACTGGCCCGATGAGCGGATCTGGGAGGAACTGCACAGCCGGTTCGCCACCCGCGACGGCTGGAGCCTCAAGGAAGGCCCGATCGTCGACAAGGCCATCACCGCGATGCGCAGCTTCGTGGTGGAGCCGATGCAGTACGGCAGGCTCTTCCTCGCCGGCGACGCCGCGCACATCGTGCCGCCGACCGGGGCCAAGGGGATGAACCTCGCCGTCGCCGACGTCCGCGTGCTGTCCCACGCGCTCGCCGAGTGGTACCGGACGGGCCGCGACGACCTGCTGGCCGGGTACTCGGCGGCCTGCCTGGACCGTGTGTGGCGGGTGCAGGACTTCTCGTACTGGATGACCTCGATGCTGCACCGCGAGCCCGGCGACGACGGCTTCGCCCACCGGCGCAACCTGGCGCGGCTGCGCTACGTCGCGAGTTCGCGCGCCGCCGCGGCCGGCCTCGCCGAAAATTACACGGGCCTGCCCTTCGCCCCGTGACCGCCCGGCGGCGCACGGACAGGCCCGGTTTCCAGGCCGGATCCGGGTCCGGACCCGCGGGCCGCGCCGCGATCGGGCCGTCGGGATCGTGTCAAGGCCGCTCAGGGCCACGCCGGGCGCCCGCACCTTGCTACGATCGCCGTCGACACTCACATGAACACCGCACTCATCTACGCCGCTGGCTCCGACGTCGGTCGCCACCGCGAGAACAACGAAGACTCGGCCTACGCCGGAGCGCACCTGCTGGCCGTCGCTGACGGCATGGGCGGGTACGCCGGCGGCGAGGTGGCCAGCTCGACCGTCATCGGCGAGCTGCGGTCGTTCGACGCCAAGGTCCCCGCCACCGACCTGTCGCGCACGCTCGGCGACGCGGTCGCCAACGCCCACGCCGCGCTGTGCCGCGCCGTCGACGCCCATCCCGACCTCGGCCGGATGGGCACCACGCTGACCGCGATGTTGTGGTCGGACGCGCAGGTGGCCCTCGCCCACATCGGCGATTCGCGCTGTTACCTGTTGCGCGGCGGCGAGCTTTCCCGCCTCACCGACGACCACACGATGGACCAGCTGCTGGGCGAGGGGTCGGGCGTGCCCCAGTTGTCCCATGTGCTGTTCCGCGTGCTCGACGGGCGCCAGGACCGCACCCCCGACCTGACCACGCGCACGGCGGAGGTCGGCGACCGTTACCTGCTGTGCTCCGACGGGCTCACCGACGCCGTCACCGACGCGGCGATCGGCGAGGTGCTCGCCGCGGCGTCGTCGCCCGCCGACGCGGTACACCGGCTCATCGACATCGCCAACGCCGCGGGCGGCCCCGACAACGTCACCTGCGTCGTCGCCGATCTCGCCGCGGCCGACGCCGCCGCGGCGTTCGGAAGCGCCCCGCCCCGGCCGGTCACGGTCGGCGCCGCCGCCACCTAGCGGCCTTGCCCGACGCGGCGGGCGATCATCGCGGGCTCGGCCAGACGGCCGCGACTGATTCGGTGACCGTCGCGGCCTGCGCGTGGCCCGCCTTGGCCGCGGCGGCGCGGCGGGCCGGGTCGAGCATGTTGCGGCCGATCGCCTTCCTGGCGGCCTTGTCGGGGCTGAGCACGATCACCCGCGCGCCTTCCGGCAGCTGGGAGACCTGACGGGCGACGCTCGGCAGCGGGCCGAAGCCCGAGGTGATCGGCGCCAGCACCACGACCCGTGCGTAGCCGGTGGCGAGGTCGGCGTTGGCGGCCGAGCGCACGCCGCCGTCGATGTAGCGGCGGTCGTTGATCGTGACGGGCGGCCAGACGCCGGGCACCGCGCAGCTGGCGGCGACCGCGTCGACGAGCGACACGCCGCTGTCCTTGTCGAAGGTGACGAACTCGCCGCTCAACGCGTCGACCGCGGTGATCAGCAACTTGCGATCCGGCCAGGTGCGCACCGGCAGCCGGGCCTCGATCACGGCCCTGCGCTCGGCCTCGGGCACCGTCTTGGCGGCGAGCGCCATGCGCCCGATGCGGGCGCGGGCGCGCTGGGGAATGCGCGAGCGGAGCACCGCCCACGCGATCTGCGCCCACACCAGACCGGTCAGCCGAGCCGTCAGCTCACCGCCGGCGGCGGTCAGCTGCGCGGCGTAGCGGTCTTTGGCGGCAAGGCCGGCCGCCACCTGCGCGCCCACCACCGACCCGGCCGAGGTGCCGATCACGAGGTCCGCCGTGGACAGATCGATGCCCGCCTCGGCGAGGCCGGCGAGCATGCCCCACTCCCAGGCGATCCCTGTCACACCCCCGCCGCCGAGCACAAGCGCAGTTTCCATGAACCGATCCTAGGCGGGCCGGCGGCCGCCCGCCCGGCCATGTGCGGGGCCCGGATGGGACGATTCGGCTGTGACTCGGGAACTGGCGCGCGACGCCGCCGCACGGGCCCCCCGCGGCGTGCTGGCCCGTGAGGTCGTCCTGGTGCTCGCGCTGTCGCTGGGCGCCTCGGGGGTCGCGGCGTTGTTGTCGTTCCTCGGCTCGGTGACCGCGGCCAGGCCGCTGGCCGAGCAGACGGCCCAGCTGGTGACCGATCAGGCACCCGGCCGGCCCTGGCTGGGCCTGGCCTGGCAGCTCTTCGGCATCGCCACCGCCCTCGTGCCGGTGGCGCTGGCCGCCCATCTGCTGAGCCGCGGCGGCGAGTCGATGCGCGGCACCCTCGGCCTGTCGCTCGACCAGAAGGGCCGCGATCTCGGCCGGGGCGCGGTGGTGGCGGCCGTGATCGGCGGATCGGGGCTCGCGCTCTACCTGGCCGCCCGCGCGTCCGGGCTGAATCTCACCGTGGTGCCGACCAACCTGCCCGATGTGTGGTGGCGGATCCCGGTGCTGGTCGCCGCCGCGGCGCAAAACGCCGTGCTGGAGGAGACCATCGTGCTCGGCTATCTCGTGCACCGGCTCGATCAGCTGGGCTGGCGGCCGGGCGGTACGGTCGCGGCCAGTGCGCTGCTGCGCGGCAGCTATCACCTCTACCAGGGCGTGGGCGGATTCGTCGGCAACGCGGTCATGGGGGTCATCTTCTACGTGCTGTACCGGCGCTGGGGCCGGGTGATGCCCTTGGTCATGGCGCACGCATTGATCGACATCGTCGCGTTCGTCGGTTACGTGCTGCTCGTCGGCCACGTCGGCTGGCTCCCGGCGAACGGCTAGGGTCCGAACGACGCGGCCGGCCGGCACGTGATCGCGCGCATGATCACGGCAAGCCGTCCGGCGGGGCGGATAATCGGGCCATGGAACTCGCCGAGCTGTCCGCCGTGACCCTGGCCAGGATGCTGCGCACCCGGGAGGTGTCGGCCGCGGAGGTGCTGGCGGCCCACCTCGATCGGATCGAGCGGCGCAACCCCGCGCTCAACGCGGTCGTCACGCTCGTCGCCGAGCGGGCGGGGGCGGCCGCCGCGGCCGCGGACAAGGCCGCCGCGGACGGGGAGTTTCTCGGGCCGCTGCACGGCCTGCCCATCGCGATCAAGGACAACGCCGACACCGCGGGGATCCGCACGACCTACGGCTCGCCGCTCATGGCCGACCATGTGCCGGAGCGCGACTCCGCGTACGTCGCGTCGCTCAAGCGCGCCGGGGCCATCGTGATCGGCAAGACCAACACGCCGGAGTTCGCCGCGGGTTCGCAGACCTTCAACCCGATCTTCGGCGTGACGCGCAACCCCTACGACCTGTCCCGTACGCCGGGCGGCAGCAGCGGCGGCGCGGCGGCCGCGGTGGCGGCGCGGCTGGTCCCGTTCGGAGACGGGTCGGATCTGGCCGCCAGCGTGCGCAACCCGGCGGCGTTCTGCAACGTGGTGGGGCTGCGTACGACTCCCGGCCTCGTGCCGCTCGACGACGCCGACGATCCGTTCGACCCGCTGTCGGTCGTCGGACCGATCGCCCGGACCCCGGCCGACGCCGCGCTGCTGCTCGCCGGCATGTGCGGGCGCGACTCCGCCCGGCCGCTGGCCCGGCCGGACCGGCCCGGCGACTTCCTCGACCTGCGGCCGGTCGACCCGCGCGGGCTGCGCGTCGCCTGGAGCACCGACCTCGGCGGCCTCGCCGTCGAGCCCGCCGTGACCGAGGTGCTGGCCGGGGCCAGGGCGGCCTTGGCGGCGATGGGCTGTGAGGTCGTGGACGCCGAGCCCGAACTCACCGCCGCCGACGAGGTCTTCCAGGTGTTGCGGGCGCTCAATATGGTGCGCCTGGCCCACCTGCCGCGCGAGCGGCTCAAGGACACGCTCGCCTGGAACATCGAAAAGGGCCTCGCGCTCGGCGCCGCCGAGATCGCGGCGGCGCGCTCAGAACGCACGCGGATCATCAACCGCATGCGCGCGTTCTTGTCCGGAGCCCGGGCCCGGGCGGGAACTCGACCGGGGGCCGGTGCCGGCGCGGGTGCAGGGGCGGGTGACGGAGCGGGGGGCGGGTTCGACCTGCTGGCGCTGCCGACCGCGCAGGTCGTGCCCTTCCCGGTCGAGCGGGAGTGGGTGACCGAGATCGCCGGCGAGCCGCAGCGGACCTACATCGACTGGATGCGCACCTGCTCGCGCATCACCGTGACGGCGCACCCGGCGGTGTCCGTGCCGGCCGGTTTCACCCCGGGCGGGCTCCCGGTCGGCCTGCAGCTCGTGGCGCCGTACGGCGCGGACGGGTGGCTGCTGCGCGTCGCGCAGGCGTTCACCGAGGCCACCGGGCACACCGAGGCGCGCCCGCGGGAGGATGTCTGACGATCGCCCGCCGGGGGGCTTCAGGGCAGGGTCTGGCTCGCGGGAGCGACGTCGCCGGGGATGTTGAAGGCGGCCCAGACGGCCTTGCCGCCGGTCGCGAACGGCACCCAGCCCCACGAGTCGCTCATCACCGCGACGATGCGCAGGCCGCGTCCGCTCTCCGCGAAATGCTTCGTCGAGCCGAGCACGGGGGTCTTGTCGCTGGGGTCGACCACCGCCGTCAGCAGACGATGGCGCCGCGCCAGCAGCACGAGCTGCACCGGACGCGCCAGCGCGGAGTAGGAGGTGTCGGCCAGTCCGTGGCATAGGGCGTTGGTGACGAGCTCTGACACCACCACCACGACGTCGTTGTAGAGGCCGTCGAGGCTCCAGGCGCTGAACGTCCGCCTGGTGAACTCGCGCGCCGTCTTGGGAGAGCCGAGGTTGGGGCGCAGGCCCCGCCTGGCGATCCGCTGGCCGGCGGCCGCGGCGCCTGGTGTCGGGGGCCACGCTTGCGGGTCCAGATCGAGGGCCGTGAGCCACGCGTCGTCCATTGAAGGAGAGACGTAGCGTCCTGCTCTATTAGCGATCATGGCAAACCCTGTGGGTGCAATCGGCGTTGACGGTGCGTGTGGGCTATCTTGCTCTCTACTCGTTGCAGATGCAAGAGCGTCTGCAATGACGGATGCACGTGCACGGCGTCTGACTGGACTGCCAAAGAGGGGCAAAGATGAGTCTGGTGTCCCATTTGTCGGGACTCGCCTGGCAAAAGAGCCGCCGGAGCAATCCGAGTGGCAACTGCGTCGAGATGGCCGAGCTTCCCGACGGAGACATCGCGATCCGCAACTCCCGCGACCCCCACGGCCCGGTGCTGGTTTACTCGCGGGCGGAGATCGAGGCGTTCATCGGTGGGGCGAAGGACGGTGATTTCGACCATCTCATTAGCTGAGCCTCGGCCTTCGATACCAAACCTTTGCACGGGTGACAGCGCTAGTGGGATACTGGCCCGTCCCTTCTTTCGGGAGTAGCTGTGGCCGAAGCTCATTCCGCCCGGGAGCGCTCTGCCTCCAGCATGTTCGCCCGACCACGCGGCGGGCCGACAGTGCTGCGTATTCTGCTCGGCGCCGAGTTGCGCCGGCTCAGGGAGGCGCGGAATATCAGTCGCGAGGAGGCTGGGTATGCGATCCGGGCATCCGACTCCAAGATCAGCCGAATGGAGCTCGGGCGGGTCGGGTTCAAAGAACGTGACGTCACCGATCTGCTCAGCCTCTACGGCGTCGTCGACGAACAGGAACGCGCCGCGCTGACCTCACTCGCCCGGCAGGCCAACACCCCAGGCTGGTGGCACAGCTTCTCTGATGTGCTGCCGCCCTGGTTCGAGGTCTATGTGGGCCTCGAGGAGGCCGCGTCGCGGATCCGCCAGTACGAGGTCCAGTTCGTCCCCGGGCTGTTGCAGACCGAAGACTACGCGCGCGCGGTGACGCTGCTCGGGTACGCCGACGCGCCCCAGCACGAGGTCGACCGGCGGGTCAGCCTGCGCATGACGCGGCAAAAGCTCCTGCTCGGCGATGACGCGCCGCACCTGTGGGTGGTGGTGGACGAGGCGGCGCTGCGCCGCCCGCTGGGCGGCCGTCAGGTGATGCGCGTCCAGCTCGAGTGTCTGATCGAGGCGACGTCCAGGCCCAACGTCACCGTGCAGGTCGTGCCGTTCCAGCGCGGCGGGCACGCCGCGGCAGGCGGGCCGTTCAGCATCTTGCGCTTCGCCGAGCCCGACCTGCCCGACATCGTCTACCTCGAGCAGCTGACCAGCGCGCTCTACCTGGAGCGGCGCGAAGACGTCGACCGCTATCTGGCGGTGATGGAACGGCTGTGCCTCGACGCCGAGCCCACGTCGTCCACCACCAAGATCCTGCGCCGGATCCTCACCGAACTGTGAGGATCCGGCCCCCGGGTCAGCGCGCGTCCGTCGAGTCCGTGGTCTGCCGTGCCTTCGCGGCGTCGGCGAGCGCGGCCGCGAACGCGCGTACGTCCGCGTCCGTGGTGTCGAAGGCGGTCATCCAGCGCACCACCTCCGCCTCCTCCCCGGGTCGTTCCTCCCACGTGTAGAACGGATACCGCTCGCGCAGCCGGGCCGAGACGTCTCGCGGGAGGGCGGCGAAGATCGCGTTCGCCTGCACCGGCTGGGTGATCTCCACTCCCGGCACCTCGGCGACCGCCGCGGCGAGCCGCTGCGCCATCTCGTTGGCGTGCCGGGCGTTGCGCAGCCACAGGTCGCCGTCGAGGAGCGCGATGAGCTGAGCAGAGACGAACCGCATCTTCGACAGCAGCTGGGTGCCCGCCTTCCTGAGGAACGGCAGTCCGCGCACGGCGTCCGGATTGATCACCACGATGGCCTCGCCGAGCATCAGGCCGTTCTTCGTCCCGCCGAACGACAGCACGTCGACGCCCACGTCGGTGGTGATGGCCCGCAGCGGCACGTCGAGACGCGCGGCGGCGTTGGCCAGGCGCGAGCCGTCCATGTGCACGAGCATGCCGAGGCCGTGGGCGTACGAGCAGATTTCGGCGATCTCGTCGGGCGTGTAGACGGTGCCGAGCTCGGTGACCTGGGTGATGGCGACCACGCGTGGCTGGGCGTGATGGGGCACCCCCCAGCCGTGCGCCTTGGTGGCGACCAGCTCCGGCGTCAGCTTTCCGTCCGGGGTGGCGACGGGGAGCAGCTTCAGCCCGGCCACCTTCTCCGGCGCTCCGGCCTCATCGCAGTTGATGTGCGCGGTCTCGGCGCAGATCACGGCGCTCCAGCGGTGGCACATCGCCTGTAGCCCGACCACGTTGGCGCCGCTGCCGGTGCAGACCGGATAGACCCGCGTACGCTCGCCGAACGTGGCCTGGAACACCTGCTGCAGCCGTGCGGTGTAGGCGTCGTCGCCATAGGCGACCTGATGGCCGCCGCCGGCGGCCGCGATGGCGGCCAGCGCCTCGGGATGGACGCCGGCCTGGTTGTCGCTGGCGAAGCTGCGGGCCTCCGGGTCGTGCAGGACGGGAAAATCAGTGATCATGTGGCCACCCAAGACAGGAAACGGCGGACAGCCCCATGATGACCGACCGGCGGTCCCGGGCGCCGCGCCGCCTCCCCGTGCCGGGCCGCCCGGGCCTAGGTCAGGAGGTCGGCCGGTCAGCCGGTCAGCCGCGCCCGAGCGGCCGCGATCCTGGCGAGCGACCTGTCACGGCCGAGGATCGCCAGCGACTCGAACAGCGGCAGGCCGACCGTGCGGCCGGTCACGGCGACGCGCACCGGCGCCTGCGCCTTGCCGAGCTTCATGCCGTGCGCCGCGCCGACCCGTTCCAGCCTGTCCTTCAGCTCTTCGGCCTCCCACGGCGCGTCGCTGTAGGCCTTCTCGGCGTCGCCGAGGATGTCCGCGGCCGGGCCCTTCATGGCCTTGTGCCATGACGCCTCGTCGTAGGGCGGCTCGTCGAGGAAGGCGAAGTCGACCATCTCGATGATCTCGGCGAGCACGCTCAGCCGCGTCTGCGCCAGCGGGGCCAGCCGCGCGAACACCTCGGGATCGAAGCCGTCCCAGCCCGCCCGCGTCACCCAGGGCAGGCACTCCGCGATGAACCGGTCGAGCGGCAGCGCCCGGATGTACTCGCCGTTGAACGCCCGCAGCTTCTTGACGTCGAAGAAGGCGGGGGAGGCGTTGACGTCCTCGATCCGGAACTCCCGCTCGATGACGTCCCAGGGCACGATCTCCCTGTCACCCGATGGGGCCCAGCCGAGCAGCATCAGATAGTTGCGCATCGCCTCGGCCAGGTAGCCCTCGGCCTGGTAGTCCTCGAGCGCGACCTTGTCGCGGCGCTTGGACAGCTTCTGCCGCTTCTCGTTGACGATCACCGGCACGTGCGCCCAGACCGGCGCCGCCGCGCCCAGCGCCTCCCACAGCAACTGCTGCTTGGGGGCGTTGGAGAGGTGCTCGTCGCCGCGGACCACGTGCGTGATGCCCTGCGAGACGTCGTCGACCACGTTCGCCAGCAAGAACGTCACCGAACCGTCCGCGCGGGCGATGACGAAGTCTTCCAGGACGGCGTTGTCGAACACCGGCTTGCCGCGGATCAGGTCGACCACCGTCGTCCGGCCCTCGTCCGGGGTGCGGAACCTGGTGGCCCGTCCGGGCCCCGGCCCGAGCCCTCGGTCGCGGCAGTGCCCGTCGTAGCCCTTGTGCTGGTCGCCCGTACGGGCGATGACGTCCTCGCGGGTGCACTCGCAGTAGTAGGCCAGCCCGGCGTCGCGCAGTCGCTCGACGGCCCCGCGATGCGCGTCGGCGTTGGCGGACTGGAAATAGGGGCCTTCGTACTCGTCGCCGTCGATGCCGAGCCACGACAGCGCCCGGATGATGCCCTCGGTCCACTCCGGCCTGTTGCGGGACGCGTCGGTGTCTTCGATCCGAAGCACCAGCGTGCCGCCGGACTGACGGGCCATCACCCAGTTGTACAGCGCCGACCTGGCGCCGCCGACGTGGAACATGCCGGTCGGCGACGGCGCGAAACGCAACCTGGGCGGGGAAGGCACAGCAGAGGACATGGCCTTCAGCCTAGAGCCTGTTTCCGGGTCGGCCGGCGCTTGCCCGCGCGTCACCGAAATCTGCGACGCTCCTGCCCGGCCGCCGGAGCGGGCGGACGAGCAAGATCACGGCCACAATCGGTGGCATGGCCCACCACCGGACGTTCGACCTGCAGGCACATCGCGGCGGCCTCGCGCACCGCCCGGAGAGCACCCTCGCCTCCTTCGCCCACGGCCTCGAGACGGGAGTCAGCACGCTCGAACTGGACGTGCAGATCACCCGGGACGGGCAGGCGGTGGTGACCCACGACCGGCGGATCGACGGGCGCAAGTGCGCCGACACCGCGCCGGCCGCGCCCGGCGACCCCGAGTACCCCTATGTGGGGAAGTTCGTCAACACGCTGACGCTGGCGCAGGTCAAGACCCTCGATTGCGGCTCGAAGACGCTGCCGGAGTTTCCCGAGCAGGTGGCCGTGCCGGGGCAGCGGATGCCGCTGCTACGCGAGGTCTTCGACCTCGTCAGGCGCTATCGCGCGAGGGACGTCAAGCTCAACGTGGAGACCAAGGTCGAGGCCGGGGCGCCCAGTGAGACCGCGCCGATGGAGCGGTTCGTCCAGGTGACCGCCCGCGAGATCCGCCGCGCGCGCCTGCTGCGCCGGGTGACGATCCAGAGCTTCGACTGGGGCGCGCTCATGCGGATGCGCGAGGTCGAGCCCCGGCTGCCGCTCGTGGCGCTCACCAACGTCGACTTCCTGCGGGCCGGACGGCCGGGCAGGTCGCCCTGGCTGGGCGGCATCGACATCGACGACTTCGGCGGCGACCCGCTGCGGGCGATCAGGTCGTTCGGGGCGGCGGCGTTCTCGCCGGTGCACGGGTTCCCGCAAGACGGCAAGGTCACCGATCCGGACTACCGGCCGTACGTCACCAAGGCGATGGTCGACGAGGCGCACGCGCTCGGCATCAAGGTGATTCCGTGGACGGTCGACGACGCGCCGACCATGCACAAGCTGATCGACGACGGCGTCGACGGCCTCATCACCGACTACCCGGACCGGCTGCGCGCGGTGCTCGCCGCACGCGGGTTCCGGCTGCCGAAGGCCCACCGCCCGCCCGGCGGCGGCGCGGCGGGCTCAGGAACTACCGGACCTGGTGTGCCCGGGCCGGATGGCTAATCGGGAGCTGTCACGGCTGGCCGGGCGCCGCCTGCGCAGCCCCCACAGCCGGCGTCCCGCGGTCCTGGCCGCGGTGTCCGCGGCGAGGTTCTGCGTGGACGGCTCGGTCGCCGGAGCCCGTACGCAGACCACGGTCGTGCGGGCATGGCGCAGGCAGTAGCGATGCGCCGAGGGGTTCAGCAGCCGCGAGAAGAGCCCGCGATCGCTTCGGCCGACGACGAGGACGTCACCGTCGCGCGCGAGGCGAACCAGGGTCTCGCCCGGTTCGCCGACGAGCGACATGGCGATCATCCGGATGCCGGCCGGTGCGCCGCCGGCCACCTCCTCGAGCAGAGCGCTGATCACCGCGGCCCCTTCGGCCTTGACGTCGGCGTAGTCGCGCGGCAGCGGCACCCCGGCGGCGCGGGACGCGTACTGCGGGAAGGCGGCCACGTGGGCGATGAGTAGCGGCATGCCGCGCAGCCGCGCCTCTCCGATCGCCCAGGCGAGCGCCCAGCGCGCGACGGGCGAGTCGTCGACTCCAACGACGACGCGCGGCCCCTCGTTCGCCGGCTCGCGCACGGTGCTCTCCTTTGAGGTGGGTGTCTAATACATTCCCCCACGCGGCGCCGTGAAGGAAGGGTCCAGGGCCAGGTCATTCGGGGGCGGACGGCGATTGACCCCCGAAGGTGTGAGAATAATGTGGTTTCGTGTTGGGTTCTGTGCGGGGCGGTGGAGTTTGCCGATGAAGCGGACCGTTGGTCACCTCGCCGATGGCCGCGAAATCATCTACTTCGACGACCGCGACGACGCCATACGAGATCGGCCCGACCGGCGCGAGTTGCCCGCACCGCCGGTCGCCTCGGAGCTGCGTTACGACCCGCTGCTCGAAGAGTGGGTGGCGGTCGCCGCGCACCGGCAGGGACGCACGTTCCTGCCGCCGGCCGACGAGTGCCCGCTGTGCCCGTCCACGCCCGACCGGGCCACCGAGATCCCGGCCTACGACTACCAGGTCGCCGTCTTCGAGAACCGCTTTCCCTCCTTCAGCCATCGCGGCGGGCAGGGCCGCTGCGAGGTGGTCTGCTTCACCCCCGACCACTCCGCCTCCTTCGCCTCGCTGTCGCCGGCCCAGGTGCGGCTCGTCGTCGAGGCGTGGGCCGATCGGACCGCCGAGCTGTCCACGCTCCCCGGCGTCAGGCAGGTCTTCTGCTTCGAGAACCGAGGCGAGGAGATCGGGGTGACGCTGCATCACGCGCACGGCCAGATCTACGGCTACCCGTTCGTCACCCCGGTGACGGCCCGGATGCTGGCGGCGGCCGGACATCACCACGCGCGCACCGGGGGCGACCTGTTCGCGCGCGTCCTCGACGACGAACGCGCCGAAGGCGTACGGGTCATCGCGGCCAACGACCACTGGACCGCGTTCGTGCCCAAGGCGGCCCGCTGGCCGTTCGAGATCCACCTCTACCCGCACCGGCACGTGCCCGACCTGCCGGCGCTGACCGGGACCGAGCGCGCGGCTTTCGGCCCGCTGTACCTCGACGTGCTGCGGCGCCTCGACGGCGTGTACGGCCTGTCGATGCCGTACATCTCGGGCTGGTTCCAGGCGCCGACCGCCGCGCACGCCCCCGCCGGGCGCGACCTGTTCCGGCTGCACCTGCGGCTGTTCAGCATCCGCCGCGCACCCGGCAAGCTGAAGTACCTCGCGGGCTCGGAGTCGGCGATGGGCGCGTTCATCAACGACATCCGGCCTGAGGACGCCGCCAGGATGCTCCGCGCGGCACGGCCGGGCGCGCCCGCCGAGCCCGACGCGCCCGCCGAGCCATAGCCGGCGGGCGAGGAATGCCGTCGGCGTCATAGCGGATCCGTCACCGCGCGGTTACTCCCCGAAGAGCACGCCGCGAGGGGAGAGTGCGATGAATCAGCCTCCTGGCTGCGGCGAATGCTCCTGTTCGGATCAGGCGCAACAGGTCTCCACCGGGCTGTGGGCCGCGGCCCGCAAGGACCGCGGCCGCCCGCCGCGCGCCGTCACTCGCCGAGGCCGTCGAAGTGCGGCGGCGTCTCCGGGCGGAGGCCGTCGACGGCCGCGCGCAGCGCCAGGATGCGTCGTTCCAGCTCGCCGACGGTCGGCGTCAGCTCCGCCGGCGCCTGCTCCGCCACCGTGTACACCTGGCTCTCCACGGCGGCGAGCGCGCTGCCGAGCAGGGCCGACTGCGAGCGCAGCAGAGCCGCCTGCTCCTGTAGCTGTCGCGTCTTGTTGTACAGCTCGACGAACACCGAGACCTTGGCGCGCAGCACCCAGGGATCGAAGGGTTTGGCGATGAAGTCGACGGCGCCGGCCGCGTAGCCCCGGAACGCGTAGTCGGGGTCGCTGTTCACCGCGGTCAAGAAGATGATCGGGACATCACGGGTCTTCCGTCGGCGCTTGATGTCCTGAGCGGTTTCGAAGCCGTCCATCCCCGGCATCACGATGTCGAGCAAGATCACGGCGTATTCGTCGGTCAGCAGCGCCTTGAGGGCCTCCTCGCCCGATCGCGCACGCACGAGTTCCTGGTCGAGTGAACTCAGGATGGCCTCGAGCGCGACGAGGTTCTCCTCGCGATCGTCGACGAGCAGGATCTTCGCCTTGTCGTGTCTATCTGGAACCTGCACCCGCTGTAGCTTATTCAGAACCCTCGGCACCTTGGACGGCACGTCCGTGCGGCGCGTCGTCGTGTCCGGCGCCGCGCCCCGCGCGCCGGCCCGATGGGTGCGAGAGCTGTGAATCAGCCGCCTCCTCTCTGCAGCCAGTTCCGCATGACGTCGAGGAGATGCTCGACGTCAACGGGTTTTGGCACGTAGTCCGACGCGCCAGCGGCCATGCTCTTTTCGCGATCCCCCTTCATCACCTTGGCGGTGATGACGATGATGGGCAGCTCGCTGAACTGCGGCATCTTGCGGATCGTCTCGGTCGTCGCGTACCCGTCCAGTTCCGGCATCATGATGTCCATGAGCACCAGCGCGGTGTCGGGGTTGCGTTGGAGCACGTCGATGCCGGACCTGCCGTTCTCCGCGTAGATGACGTCCATACCGTAACCCTCGAGCACGCTGGTGAGCGCGAAGACGTTGCGGACGTCGTCGTCGACGATGAGCACCTTGCGGCCGGACAGCGTGGCGTCGGCCTGGTTGTCCTCGCCGGCGTTCGCGGACTCGGTGAACATGGACGGCCCGTCCAGCCGGACCCGGGTGAGCGCGGTGCCGTCGTCGGACGGTCGCCTGCCCGAGTCGCCGTGGTCGTAGTCGGCTGGCAGGATCAGCGTGAACGTGCTGCCCTCGCCGGGCTGGCTGGCGGCCTGGATCTCACCGCCGAGCAGCCGGGCGATGTCGCGGCTGATCGACAGGCCGAGCCCGGTGCCGCCGTAGCGCCGGCTGGTGGTGCCGTCGGCCTGCTGGAACGCCTCGAAGATGATCTCGAGCTTGTCCTCGCTGATGCCGATGCCCGTGTCGGTGACCGAAAAGGCCATCGTGCCGGGTGCGTTGCCGCGTGTGATGTCGAGGCACACGGCTCCCTCGGAGGTGAACTTGAAGGCGTTGGACAGCAGGTTGCGCAGCACCTGCTGCAGCCGCTGTTCGTCGGCGAGCAACGTCTCCGGCACGCCGGGCGCCACCCGCACATCGAAGTCGAGCCCCTTGTCGACCGCCATCGGCCGGAAGGTGGCGTCGACGTAGTCGACCAGCTTGCCGAGCTCGAGGCGTTGCGGCCGCACCTCCAGCTTGCCCGCCTCCACCTTGGACAGGTCGAGGATGTCGTTGATCAGCTGGAGCAGGTCGGTGCCCGAGTCGTAGATCGTCTTGGCGAACTCGACCTGCTTGGCCGTGAGGTTGCCGCTGGGGTTCTCCGACAGCAGCTTCGCCAGCACCAGCAGGCTGTTCAGCGGCGTGCGCAGCTCGTGGGACATGTTGGCGACGAACTCGGACTTGTAGCGCGACGATGTCGCCAGCTCTTCGGCCCGTTCCTCGAGCGTGCGGCGGGCCTGTTCGATCTGGAAGTTCTGGATCTCGATGGCGCGGTTCTGTTTGGCCAGCAGCGCCGCCTTGTCCTCCAGCTCGGCATTGGAGCGGCGCAGCTCCGCCTGACCGCGCTGCAGCTCATCGGAGCGCTCCTGCAGCTCCTGGGTGAGCCGCTGCGATTCGGCGAGCAGCGCCTCGGTGCGCGAGTTGGCGAGGATGGCGTTGATCGTGACGCCGGTCGTCTCGGCGAACTGCCCGAAGAACGCCAGGTGGATGTCGCTGAACCGGTTGAACGACGCCAGCTCGATGGCGCCGAGCACCTGGTCTTCGAACAGGATCGGGATCACGATCACGTTCAATGGGGACGACTCGCCGAGACCCGAGCTGATCTTCACGTAGTCGCCGGGCGCGCCCGTGATGAGGATGGTGCGGCGTTCGAGCGCGCACTGGCCGACGAGGCTCTCGCCCGGCCGGAACCGCACCGACTCGCGGGCCCCTCTGCGGATGCCGTACCCCGCCTTGAGCACCAGCTCGATCTCGCTGTCGACCCGCTGGGCGAGGTAGAAGGCGCCGTAGTGGGCGGACACCGTCGGGGTCAGCTCGCTCATGATGAGCTGGGCGACCTGCAGCAGGTCGCGGTGGCCCTGCATGAGGCCGCCGATGCGGGCCAGGTTGGACTTCAGCCAGTCCTGCTCCTGGTTGGCCCGGGTGGTCTCGCGCAGGTTGGCGACCATCAGGTTGATGTTGTCCTTGAGCTCGGCCACCTCGCCGCGGGCGTCCACAGTGATGGAACGGGTCAGGTCGCCGCGGGCCACGCCGCTGGCGACGTCGGCGATGGCGCGCACCTGCGTGGTCAGGTTGCTCGCCAGCTCGTTGACGCTCTGCGTGAGCCGCTTCCAGGTGCCGGAGACACCCTCGACCTCCGCCTGGCCGCCGAGGCGGCCCTCGCTGCCGACCTCGCGGGCGACGCGGGTGACCTCCGAGGAGAACGCCGACAGCGTGTCGACCATCGTGTTGATCGTCGTCTTGAGCGCGAGGATCTCGCCGCGCGCCTCGACGTCGATCTTCTTGGTCAGGTCGCCGTGCGCGACGGCGGTGGTGACCTGGGCGATGTTGCGGACCTGACGGGTCAGGTTGTTCGCCATGCCGTTGACGTTGTCGGTCAGGTCCTTCCAGACGCCGGAGACGCCGCGGACGTTGGCCTGGCCGCCCAGACGGCCTTCGGTGCCGACCTCGCGGGCGACGCGGGTGACCTCGTCGGCGAACGCCGAGAGCGTCTCCACCATCGTGTTGATGGTCTCCTTCAGCTCGCGGATCTCGCCCTGCGCGTCGACGGTGATCTTGCGGCTCAGGTCGCCCCTGGCCACCGCGGTGGCCACCTGGGCGATGTTGCGGACCTGCGAGGTGAGGTTGGAGGCCATGCCGTTGACGTTGTCGGTGAGGTCCTTCCAGACCCCGCTGATGCCGCCGACCTGGGCGGTGCCGCCGAGGCGGCCTTCGGTGCCGACCTCGCGGGCCACGCGGGTGACCTCGTCGGCGAACGCCGACAGCTGGTCGACCATCGTGTTCACGGTGTCCTTGAGCTCCAGGATCTCGCCCTGGGCGTCAACCGTGATCTTCTTGCTCAGGTCGCCGTGCGCGACGGCCTTCGTCACCTGCGCGATGTTCCGCACCTGGTAGGTGAGGTTGGTGGCCATCGCGTTGACGTTGTCGGTGAGGTCCTTCCAGACCCCGCTGACCCCGCTGACCTGGGCGGTGCCGCCCAGGCGGCCTTCGGTGCCGACCTCGCGGGCGACGCGGGTGACCTCGTCGGCGAACGCCGACAGCTGGTCGACCATGGTGTTGAGCGTGTCCTTGAGCTCGAGGATCTCGCCTTCCGCGTCGACGGTGATCTTGCGGCTCAGGTCGCCCCTGGCCACCGCGGTGGCCACCTGGGCGATGTTGCGGACCTGCGAGGTGAGGTTGGAGGCCATGCCGTTGACGTTTTCGGTGAGGTCGCGCCACACCCCGCTGACCCCGCGAACATTGGCCTGACCGCCCAGGTTGCCTTCGGTGCCGACCTCGCGGGCCACGCGGGTGACCTCGTCGGCGAACGCCGACAGCTGGTCGACCATCGTGTTCACGGTGAGCTTGAGCTCTTGGAGCTCGCCGGCGGCCTCGACCGTGACCTTGCGGGTCAGGTCGCCCTTGGCGACGGCGGTGGTCACGGCGGCGATGTCGCGGACCTGTGCGGTCAGCCGCCCGGCCATCGTGTTGACCGCGCTGGTGACGTCGCGCCACCGGCCGGACATGCCGCGTGCCGGCGCCTGGCCGCCCAGCCGTCCCTCGGTGCCGACCTCGCGCGCCACCTGCGTGACCTCGGCGGTGAACATGTCGAGCTGGTCCACCATGTGGTTCACCGAGCGGCCCATGCGCAGAAGGTCGCCGCGCAGCGGCCGCCCCCCGAAGCGCAGATCGACCCGCTGGCCCAAATCGCCGGCGGCGACGGCCTCGACGACCCGGGCCATGGCGTTCGCCGGGCCGGTCAACGCGTCGAGCAGAGAGTTGGTCGCGTCCACTCCGGCGGCCCAGGCGCCGGTCCCCGGACCGGCGGCGAGGCGCTCCTCGAGATGGCCCTCCCGTCCGGTCTCCCTGCGCACCCGGCTAAGCTCTCCGAAGAGGTGGCGGCCCCGCTCTCGGATGTCCTCGAGCATCTCCGCGGCTTCCGCGATGGCGCCGTCGCCGCCCGCCGGCGCGGTTTCAGTACGAAAATCGCCGTCGCGCAGGGCCGCGAGGGCGTCGAGCAGGGGCGCCAGATCCGCGTCGCTGTAACGCGGCGTGGTGTCTGGCTCCACGTTCGATGCGGACCGCAGACGGGATGCGGTACGAGGCATAGGCTTTCCTCCAGACGCACGGCCCACGCGTCAGCGGGGTTAGGGCCTGCTTGGGCCGTTCCCAGCAGTCTGTCACGATGTCACCGATCCGCATCACCGCTTCGAACCAGGGACAAGGTGTTGCAAGGACTCATCGTCACCGCCGATTTCCCCGCGGCGGCCACATCGGTCGGCGCCGCGCGCCGGTTCGTCGGAAAGGTCCTCGATGACTGGGACCTCGCCGAGATCGCCGACGATGCCATCCTCGCCACCAGCGAACTCGCCACCAACGCGGTCACCTATGCCGGCACCGCCTTCGAGGTGTCCTGCCGGCTCGAGGGAGACCAGGTTCACATCGAGGTGCGCGACCGGCATCCCGCTCGGGCGATCGCGATGCCGGGCATCGGCGCCACCAGCGGCCGGGGCCTGCCCTCCACCGCCCGGCTCGCCGACTCGTGGGGAGTGACCTACGAGCGTACGGCCAAGAGCGTCTGGTTCCGCCTGCCCAGCAGCCGCAACGGGGCGGGGACGACCGAAGCCGCGCGCGCCGCGGAGGAGGCTCAAACCGGGGACGAGGTTCGTACCGGCGACGAGGCGCGCTCCCGAGACGCGGCGGGCTCCGGGGACACGGCGGGCACGGATGACGTCACGGCCTCCACGGCCTCCACGGCCTCCACGGCCGCCACCGGCACTTCGCGCGCCACCCATACTTCGCGGGCCGCAGACAACGCCGTCGCCCCCGCCGGCGGTCCCGCCGCGGCCGGCGGCCGCGGCGCGCCCGATGAGGTGGAGCGCCCGGTACCGCCGGACGTGGCCGCCGGGCGGGTGGGCGACGGTGTGCCGTCCGACCTGCGGGGCTGGCTCGCGTTCATCGCCGAGGCGAGCGATCTGCTGGCCGGCACGCTCGACCAGGAACGGACGATGGCGCTGCTCGCACAGCTCGTCGTGCCGCGGCTGGCGGCGTGGTGCGCCGTGTACGGAGTGGACGACGTCGGCGCGGCCCGGCCGAGGTACATCTGGCACGCCGACGAGAACAAGGCCGACACCCTGCGCGAACAGCTCGCCCACGTCGCGCTCGGACCGCCGGTGGAGGACCCGGGTCCGTGGTACGGCCTGGTGCCCGGCGGCTCCTCCGACGAGGTCTACGCGTTCCCGCTCATCGCACGCGGCCGCCGCATCGGCATGATGGTCATCGGCCGGCCGCCCGGCGACCGGTTCGACAGCGGCATTCTCGATCTGGCCGAGGAACTGAGCCGGCGCGCCGCCCTTGCGATCGACAACGCCCGGCTCTACACCGCGCAGACGTCCATGAGCCGGTCGTTGCAGCGCAGCCTGCTCCCGCCCGAGCTGCCCGACATCCCCGGTCTCGACGTCGCCGTCGTCTACGAGCCGGCCGGCCAGCGCAGCGAGGTCGGGGGCGACTTCTACGACGTGTTCGAAAGCCGGCCCGACCCGATCGGGCGGCCGCGGTGGCGGTTCGCCATCGGCGACGTCTGCGGCACCGGCCCGGAGGCGGCGGCGGTGACCGGGCTGGCCAGATACGCGCTGCGCATCCTCGCCGGCGAGGGCCTGCCGGTGCCGGACGTACTCGCCAGGCTCAACCGGCTCATCCTGGCTGAGGGCCCGCGTGCCCGCCTGCTCACCTTGCTGCACGGTGAGATCAGCGTGGACGAGCGCGGCGAGATGCACCTCGAGGTGGTCTCGGCCGGGCATCCGCCACCGCTGTTGTTGTATCCCGACGGCCGAGTCGAGGGCCCCATCGAGCCGCAGCCGCTGCTCGGCGTCTTCGAAGAAGACGTGGACTTCCGCGCGAAGCGGCTCACGATGGAGCCGGGGCAGTTGCTGTTGTGCGTCACCGACGGGGTCACCGAACGCCGCGAGGGCAACCGTATGCTGGGCGACGGCCAAGGGCTGGAACGGCTGCTCAGCTCGTTCACCGGGATGAGCGCGGGGGCCGTGGCGGCGGGCGTTCAGCGTGCGGTGCGCGAGTTCGGGACGAATCCGTCGAACGACGACGTCGCGTTGATCGTGCTACGCGCCGGGTGATATTCCGCGATCCGGGTTAGGGTGACCGTGTGGGTCTTGCTTTGCAGACGACTCGACAGGACGAGCATGTGACGGTGTCCGCGCGCGGCTCGATCGATCTGCATTCCTCCGACGAGCTGCGAGAGTGCCTTGGCGGGCTGTTGGACGCAGGGGAGCGACATATCGTGGTCGACCTCACCTGGGTCGACTTTTGCGACTCCTCCGGGCTCAACGTCCTGGTCCGTGCGTACAAGCAGGCACGCGCCAAAGACGTGACCGTCACCGTCGCCGGGGCGCGCGGTCGCGTCGAAAACGTGCTGCGCACGACCGGGCTGGACAGATTCCTCATC
The DNA here is from genome assembly GCA_035765195.1 of Streptosporangiaceae bacterium. Classification (GTDB taxonomy): domain Bacteria; phylum Actinomycetota; class Actinomycetes; order Streptosporangiales; family Streptosporangiaceae; genus CALAED01. The sequence continues at coordinate 6,337 of DASTYC010000038.1, read as the reverse complement.
GGCGAGCCCTCCGCGGGAGACCCCGCCGAGGGGTGATCATGATCGAGTCGACGCTGCGCGCCGCCCCCCAGACGGAAGCGGTCGTCCGCGCGCGCGGCCTGGTGGTGCGCACGCTCCGCAAGTGGTCCCTGGGCGACCAGGAGGAGCCGGTGATGGCCATCGTCGCCGAGCTCGTCGCCAACGCGGTACGGCACGCGCGGACTCCGCTCGAGGTGCGGTTGGTGCGCCGGCCGGCCGGCGTACGCGTCGAGGTGCACGATCGCGCCAGCCAGTTGCCCCGGATGAGCGTCCCCCGGTTCGAGGAAGAAGAACACCGGGGCCTGCTCATCGTCGACCACTACGCCAGCGCGTGGGGCGCCGACCTGCTGCCCGGCGGCAAGGTGGTGTGGGCCGAGATCAGTGCTGGCGCCGGTACATCTCGGCGACCATGAAGGCCAGGTCGAGTGACTGGCGGCGGTTGAGCCGCGGGTCGCAGGCCGTCTCGTAACGCTGGTAGAGGTCGCCTTCGACGATCTCATGCCCGCCGCCGACGCATTCGGTGACGTCGTCGCCGGTGAACTCGATGTGGATGCCCCCGGGGTGGGTTCCCAGCGCGCGATGCACCTCGAAGAAGCCGGCCACCTCGTCGAGGACGTCGTCGAATCGGCGGGTCTTGTGCCCGCTCGGCGCCTCGAACGTGTTGCCGTGCATCGGGTCGCAGATCCAGGCGACCGGTGAGCCGCGCTGGGTCACCCTTTCGACGAGCGGCGGCAGGACGTCGCGGATCCGGCCCGCGCCCATCCGGGTGATGAACGTGAGCCGGCCCGGCTCGTCGCCGGGATTGAGCCGGTCGATGAGCGCGAGGGCCTCGTCGGCGGTGGTGGTCGGGCCGAGTTTGACCCCGATCGGGTTGCGGATGTGCCGGAAGAACTCCACGTGCGCGCCGTCGAGGGCCCGGGTTCGCTCGCCGATCCACACCAGGTGCGCCGAGACGTCGTACGGGAGTCCGCTGCGGGTGTCGATGCGGGTCAGCGCCCGCTCGTACTCCAGCAGCAGCGCCTCGTGGCTGGAGTACAGCTCCACCCCGTGCAGCTCCTCCGGGTAGGCGCCACAGGCCTTCATGAACGACAGCGCCCGGTCGATCTCGCCGGCCAGCCGCTCGTAGCGGCGGCCCGCCGGGCTCTGCGCCACGAAGTCTTGGTTCCAGGCGTGCACCTGCCGAAGGTCGGCGTAACCGCCGGTCGTGAACGCCCGGCAGAGGTTGAGGGTGACCGCGGAACAGTGGTAGGCGCGCAGCAGCCGGCGCGGGTCGGGGCGGCGCGCCTCCGGGGTGAAGTCGAAGCCGTTCACGGCGTCGCCCCGGTAGGCGGGCAGCTCCAGCCCGTCGCGCACCTCGGTGGGGCGAGAGCGCGGCTTGGCGAACTGCCCCGCCAACCGGCCGATCTTGACGACCGGCACGCTCGCCGCGTACGTGAGCACGACCGCCATCTGCAGCAAGGTCTTGAGCTTGTTGCGTACGGCGTCGGCGGTGGACCCGGCGAAGGTCTCGGCGCAGTCACCGCCCTGCAGCACGAAGGCCTCGCCCCCGGCCACGGCGGCCAGCCGCTCTTTGAGCTGGTCGCATTCGCCGGCGAAGACGAGCGGCGGCAGCGTCGCCAGCTCGGCCGTGACCGCGCGGACCTCGGCGGCGTCCGGCCAGTCCGGCTGCTGGGCCGCGGACAGGTCGCGCCAGGCGTCGATGTCGCGGGGGAGAACGGACTGTGTGCTCACAGACGCAAGGCTAGGCCACCCCGCGGTGCCCCGCACCGGCTACGGTGCGTACCGGCGGTACGTCTGGTGCGGCAGCGCGGCGGCCCGTCGCCGGGCGGCGATGATCATGACGTGGAGGCCCCGGACGGCGCCGTCGGGCCGGTGCCGGGCGCTCCCGCGGGCAGACCGTGGACCAGGCCGTGGACCAGGCCGTCGACCAGGCCGGCGACCGGGCCGGCGACAGGGTCGAGGGGACTGGCCGAGACCGGCCGGACGAGCACCGGCCGGACGAGCACCGGCCGGTCAGGCGGCGGCGCGGTCGCCGTGCCGGGTGAGCTCGGTCTCGGCGGCGAACTGGCGCAGCCGGCGCAGCGACCGATCGGTGATCTGTCGTACGCGGTTGTGGCTGAGGCCGTAGCGGGCGCCGATCTGCGCGTAGGAGAGCGGCTCCCCGTCGTCGAGGCCGAACCTGGCGCGGACGATGTCCGCCTCCCGGGGCGGCAACTGGCCCAGCAGGCGGTCGAGACCGGCGAGGTCGTCGAGCGCGAGCACCTCGGTCTCCGGGTCGACCGTCTCGGTGTCTTCGAGGAGGTCTCCCATCGCGGTCTCCCCGGCCTCGTCGACCGAGGCGTCGAGGCTGGCCGGATCCCGCCGCCAGCGCAGCAGGTCGGCCACATGCTCGGGAGCCACGCCCATGGCCTTGGCCAGCTCGTCGCCGGAGGGCTCACGACCGAGATCGCGGCTGAGCGTACGCTCCGTCCGGCGCAGCCGGGACAGCTCCTCCTCGACGTGTACGGGGAGCCGGATGGCCCGGGCGGTATGGCTGAGCCCGCGTCCGATGGCCTGGCGGATCCACCACGTCGCGTAGGTCGAGAACTTGTATCCGCGCCGGTAGTCGAACTTCTCGACGGCGCGCATGAGGCCCAGGTTGCCCTCCTGGATCAGGTCGATAAAGGGGAGGGCATCGGTGGGGTATTTGCGCGCGATCGATACGACGAGGCGCAGGTTGGCCTCGACAAAGCGCTGTTTGGCCCGCAGGCCCTGCTCGACGAGCTCGGTCAGCTCTTCGCGGGTGATCTCCGCCGGTACCTGACCCTCGTCCAGCAACTGTTGTGCGTACAGCCCCGCCTCGATCGCTTTCGACAGCTCAACCTCCTGCTCCGCGTCGAGGAGCGGAGTACGGCCGATAGCGTCCAGGTAGGCGCCGACAAGGTCCTTGTCCAGCGTCTCCGTCATGCGGCCGGTCGCAGCCATCCTGACCCTTCTCCGGTGGGTTGAACTTCTCTCAATGCTTCAAACGCTAATTACGGATCTGTGATTCCCGCCGTTCGGTCTCAACTACGGCTTCGCGAGAATGCGGCCGCCGGCTCGGCGCCATGGGAGTGTCGCGGGGTGGGAGCACTCCACCGATACCACCATGGTAGGTCTCGGCTCGGGTGGCCGGCGAGGGTGGGGCACCGGGCCCGGGCGGACGGGAATATCCGGTGTGGCCCCACCGCTCTACTGCGCGAACCAAGAGGAGACGTGAGACATGACGACGACCCTGACCGCGGAGACCTTCGACGATGTCGCGCAGCAGGAAGGCATCGTTCTTGTCGACTTCTGGGCGGCGTGGTGCGGGCCCTGCCGGATGTTCGCCCCGATCTTCGAGCGAGTCTCAGAGCGTCATCCCGACATCGTTTTCGCGAAGGTCGACACCGACGCTGAGCAGGAGCTCTCCGAGCGGTTCGGCATCGCGTCGATCCCCACGCTCATGGCCATCAGGGACGGGATCATCGTCTTCGCCGAGCCCGGCGCGCTGCCCGAGCCCGTACTGGAGAACGTGATCGAGCAGGTGCGCGGGCTGGACATGGACGACCTGCGCAAGCGCGTCGCCGAGCAGGGTTCGGGCGGCTGACTCGTCGGTCGCGACGTTATCGCCGCTCGCGCGGGATGGGCGTGTACGTCTCTCCTCTTGCCGGCCGGTGGGTGCCGTCCGGCGCTTGACGATTCTGGCGATGGCCGCATCCGGACAGCCCGCGGCGAGAAGCCGATCACGGCCGAGTCATCGGCTGGGCCTGATAGGTCGACACCGTGAACGAAGCGGTCACGCGGAGCGGCTCGGGCAGGCCGGCCAGCCGGCGGCCGATGTCGGCGGGGGTGCGGTGCCAAGCACTCGGACCCATCCTTGCGAGTGCCGCTACGGCTGGGTGGGAAAGCCACAGGTCGATCTCGTGCTCGTCCCTGTCAACGAGGACGAAACGCGCACCGAGCGCCGAGTCGAGTTGCCCGGCCTTGTCCTCGTCGACGGTCAGCAGCCGAAGAGGGCGGACGACCTCTTGGAGGTGGCGAGCGGTGGGGGAGACCACGAGCAGCGCGCCGTCGGGGCGCAGGACTCGATGGAACTCCTCGGGGTTGCGGGGCGCGAAGACGTTGAGGATCGCGTCGGCCGCGGCCGGTCGTATCGGCAGCGGACTCCACAGGTCCGCGACCACGGCGCCGATCCGCGGATGGGCCCGAGCCGTCTTGCGAATCGCGAACTTGGAGATATCGATGGCGGCGCCGACCGCATGGGGACACCGGTCCAGGACGGTCGAGAGGTAGTAGCCGGTGCCGGCGCCCGCATCGATGATCAACGGAGCCCTGGCGTGATCGCCGGAGAGGTCGGTGCGGGCGGTCACGCCATCGGTGAGCCGGCGGGCCAGGGAGGCGAAGTGGCCTTCGGCGAGGAAGGCGGCGCGTGCCTCCACCATCGCGGCGGTGTCGGCCGTCCCGGCTTGAGCACCGCCGGGGAGCAGATTGACGTAACCCTGCCGGGCGATGTCGAACGAATGGTTGCTCGCGCAACGTATTGAGCGCCCGTCCAGATGGACGTCAGCGCCGCATACGGGGCAGATCAGATAGTCGATGATCGCGCTGAGCACGTCACCATCATGACCGCCACGGCGGGAGCCCGTGCGGCCGCCCGAGACGCCCGGACAGGGGGTCGACCGCCATTCGGCTGGTCGGGGCCCGGGGTCCGGTTTGACCGTTGCCACGAGGAGGCTTACTGTTCTCTTCGCCCCAACCGATGGGACGTCGGCGGACGGCCATATTGGAGGGGCTGACTTCGGCAAGCATGGTCCGAGCGGTATCTGGTCCGTGTAAACTGAAGTTGTTGGCCCGAAGGGATGCGGGACGCCGATGCGGCGGCCGGTCCAGGGCCCGAATCCCAAGCCAAACGGAAGGTTTCCGAGCCGTCCACTTGGGTTGGGTGTCAGTGCACAGTCTGAGTCGCCATCTTCATACCAAGAAGTTGGTCAGACGACGACTGAGGCTCTGATAAGTTTGAAATAGATTGCCCCGATGGGGCCCGTGGTGCGGGTTTCTGCGGTGGGTGTCCGTTTTTTGAGAACTCAACAGCGTGCTTGAATGAGCCAGTGCGTTTGGTCCCTGTGCCATGGGCCTTCTTTTTGGGGGTTTGTGGTTGGGGTTCCTTTGGTTTTTTTGCTTCTGCCCCTGTGTGCATGGCATTGCCTTTGTGGTGGTGTGGTGTGTTGGGGGTGGGGGTTGTTGGGTTTGATTCTTCTTGTGGGTTTGGCTTTCGGCTCTGCCTGTTGTTTGTGGGTGGGGTTGGTTGTTGGGCCTTGTTGGAGAGTTTGATCCTGGCTCAGGACGAACGCTGGCGGCGTGCTTAACACATGCAAGTCGTGCGGAAAGGCCCTTCTTTGGAGGGTGCTCGAGCGGCGAACGGGTGAGTAACACGTGAGTAACCTGCCCTTGACTTTGGGATAAGCCTGGGAAACTGGGTCTAATACCGGATAGGACTTCTTGGCGCATGCTGGGGGGTGGAAAGGGCCCTTTTGGGGTCTGGTTGAGGTTGGGCTCGCGGCCTATCAGCTTGTTGGTGGGGTGGTGGCCTACCAAGGCGGCGACGGGTAGCCGGCCTGAGAGGGTGGTCGGTCACACTGGGACTGAGATACGGCCCAGACTCCTACGGGAGGCAGCAGTGGGGAATATTGCGCAATGGGCGGAAGCCTGACGCAGCGACGCCGTGTGGGGGATGAAGGCCTTCGGGTTGTAAACCTCTTTCGTCTCCGACGAAGCCTGCTGGTTTTCTGGTGGGTGACGGTAGGGGGGGAAGAAGCGCCGGCTAACTACGTGCCAGCAGCCGCGGTAATACGTAGGGCGCAAGCGTTGTCCGGATTTATTGGGCGTAAAGAGCTCGTAGGCGGCTTGTCGCGTCTGCCGTGTAAACCTTCGGCTTAACTGGGGGCTTGCGGTGGATACGGGTGGGCTGGAGGCAGGTAGGGGAGAATGGAATTCCCGGTGTAGCGGTGAAATGCGCAGATATCGGGAGGAACACCGGTGGCGAAGGCGGTTCTCTGGGCCTTGCCTGACGCTGAGGAGCGAAAGCGTGGGGAGCGAACAGGATTAGATACCCTGGTAGTCCATGCTGTAAACGTTGGGCGCTAGGTGTGGGGTCTTTCCACGGATTCCGTGCCGTAGCTAACGCATTAAGCGCCCCGCCTGGGGAGTACGGCCGCAAGGCTAAAACTCAAAGGAATTGACGGGGGCCCGCACAAGCGGCGGAGCATGTTGCTTAATTCGACGCAACGCGAAGAACCTTACCAAGGTTTGACATCACCCG